>VIRH01000116.1 GCA_008107755.1 Rhodobacterales bacterium | reverse complement strand
GCCTATCCGCGCGACGAAGCGGATCTGGTGCGGATCGCGACGCTTCTGGATGACCCGAGGTTCCACGACGTCGTCATCCGCCCGCGGGGCGGGGGAACCGGGACCAACGGTCAGTCGCTGGGCGAAGGCCTGGTTGTCGATACCTCCCGCTACATGTGCTCGATCCTGGAGATCAACGCGGAGGAGCGCTGGGTTCGGGTGCAGCCGGGCGTGATCAAGGACCAGTTGAACGAGGCGCTGGCGCCTCACGGACTGTTCTTCGCCCCAGAACTGTCGACCTCGTCCCGCGCCACGATCGGCGGCATGATCTCGACGGATGCCTGCGGGCAGGGGTCCTGCGCCTATGGCAAGACCTCCAATCACGTGCTTGCCCTGCGGACCGCCTTGATGGGAGGCGAGGTCCTTGAGACAGGCCGGCAGACCTACAGTCCGTCTGACAGTCCGGCGGACGGACGCATTGGCGAAGTCCTTGAGGTGCTCGACAGGATTTCGCGCGAGCAGGCGGACCTCATCCGCGACAGGTTCCCGAAGCTGAACCGGGCCCTGACCGGCTATGATCTGGCGAACATCCGCAAGGACGAAACGATCGATCCGGCAGCGGTCCTGTGCGGCTCTGAGGGAACCCTGGGGCTGATCTCCGAAGCCCGGCTCAACGTTCTGCCGATCCCCAAATCCGCGCTCCTGCTGCTGATCTTCTACGACGGGTTCCAGGACGCGCTCAAGGATGCGGGCAATCTGGCCGCTCTCGGGGCAACGTCGGTCGAAACGATCGACAGCAAGGTCCTGGCGCTTGCCCGCCAGGAAGCATCCTTTCCCGCGGTCGAACACCTGTTCCCGGACCCCGCGTCAGCCGGCGTGAACATCGTGGAGTTCACCGGAGATGATCCCGACACGCTGCTTCAGGAGGTGCGGGCCCACAAGGAGCTGCTCGACCGCGGGTCAAACCGCCGGGTCAGCACGCTTGCCTCGGGCCCCGAGGTCAAGCGGGTGTGGAACCTGCGCAAGGCCTCGGTCGGCCTTCTGGGCCGCAGCACGACCGAGACCCGGCCGGTTGCCTTCGTCGAGGACTGCGCCGTTCCGCCGGAAAGCCTGGAACCGTTCATCCGCGAATTCCGGGAGCTTCTCGATGGTGAGAACCTCGACTACGGCATGTTCGGGCATGTGGATGCCGGGGTGCTGCACGTACGGCCGGCTCTGGACCTGACCGATCCCGAACAGGAGACAATTGTCCGGCGGGTGACGGAACAGGTTGCGGCGCTGGCAAGACGCTACGGCGGCCTCCTGTGGGGGGAGCATGGCAAGGGCGTGCGCTCCGAATTCGTGCCGGAGGTGTTCGGCCCGCTTTATCCGTCCCTTCAGGCGATCAAGGCGGCGTTCGATCCGCGCAACCAGTTCAATCCCGGCAAGATCGCAACGCCGGGCGCCGAGCCTCTGACCCGGATCGACGACATCGACCTCAGGGGACAATTCGACCGGCAGGTTGATCCGTCGGTCCGCCAGACCTTCGCGCCCGCGTTCGGCTGCAACGGCAACGGCGCCTGTTTCAACCGGGCGGCCAATGACGTCATGTGTCCCTCCTACAAGCAGACGCTGGACCGGCGGCATTCGCCGAAGGGGCGGGCGTCCCTGCTGCGCGAATGGTTGCGGCAGGACGGTCTTGAGGGCAGGGCGGATCCGGTGCTGGAAGGGGAAGTCAAGCAAGCGATGGACGGCTGCCTGAGCTGCTCCGCGTGTGCCTCCCAATGTCCGATCCATGTCGATATTCCGCACATGAAGGCGCTCTTCCTCGACAGCTACTTCAAGCGTCACAAGCGGGGGCTGCGCGATCATCTGCTCAACCATCTGGAAGGCCTGCTGCCGCTGGTGCGCAAGGCGCCGACGCTCTACAATCTGATGGTGCAGGGCCCTGGCGAAGCGCTGCTGCACCGCGTCGGGCTGACCGCGCTGCCGACGGTAAGACAGGAGGGCACAAAGCCCTTGCCGGTTCTGCGCCGCGCAGACGTTGCCACACTCGATGCGGCCCGCGATGTGGTTCTCGTTCCCGACGCCTTCACACATGTCTTCGAACCGCAGATCGCCGAAGACCTTGGTGCGGTGCTGTCGGCCCTGGGGCGGCGTCTTCTCATTGCGCCCTACCGGCCATCTGGCAAGGCGCGCAAGGTTCTGGGGCGGATGCGCGGGTTCGCGCGGCAGGCCGACAAACAGTCCGAGCTGCTTCGCGAGATTGCGGCAACGGGGGTGAAGATGGTGGGCATCGAGCCGGCGGTCGTCCTGTCCTATCGCCGGGACTACCCGGAGGGCACGCCGGAGGTGCTGCTGGTTCAGGATCTGCTTGCGCAGCTCGTTGAACAGGATCAGTCACCTCTCAATACCGGCAACCTTCAT
>VIRH01000038.1 GCA_008107755.1 Rhodobacterales bacterium | reverse complement strand
TCGAGCCGAATTCCCCGGTCACCGTCTGGGCCGTGAGGATCTCGAACGGATCCCAGATCGGAACATCGGCCTTGTTGTCGAAAAGAACATTGACCTGGGCGCCGGTCGCGATGGTGAGCGCCTCCGTGCTTTTGATGAAGTCGTTGCCGTCGAGGTCGACCTGATAGAAGGAACCGTCCGCGAAATCGAGAGCGCCGACCGTGCCGTTGCCGGTCAGTGTTCCGCCGGACCGCACATTCACGTCGCCGCCGAAGGTGGTGTCGACAGACAGATGGCCGCCGGACACATTGCCAACACCTGTAAAGCCGGAGAAATCGCCGGTCAGACTGGTGGTACCCGCCTCATGCTCAAGAGTGCCGGCGCCGGAAACCCTGGCGTCGAAATCCAGCTCCGGTTCAATATGGTTGAAGACCAGCGTGCCCGTGCCTTCGCCGAAGACGATGTTGGCTGCCGCCCCGTCGGCTCCGGTGACAAAACCCGCCGCTTGCGCGGCCTCGCCGGATGCGGCGCCGATGTTGAGCGTTCCCGTGGAATCCAAAAACCGTGCTATGGTCAAGGCGCCGGCGGCTTCTGCAACGCCGCTGTCGCTGACGGTCAGCGTGCCGGTGCCAAAGTCACCAACATAGATGACGTAGTCTGCCGTCAGTGTCGAGCCAGCTCCGGAGATGGTCACTGTGCCGGTAGAACTTGTGTCATAGCCGATGTAGACGTCGCCCCCGGCAGTGGCCGCGCCCCCATCGGAAATGGTCAGCGTGCCGGCGCCATAGTCACCAACACGAATGTCGTCGCCTGCCGTCAGTTTCGAGCCAGCTCCGGAGATGGTCACCGTGCCGCTGGAACCTGAGAAGCTGCCGATGTAGACGTCGAACACGGCAGTGGCCGCGCCCCCATCGGAAATGGTCAGCGTGCCGGAACCGGCGTCACCAACATAGATGTAGTCGCGTGACGTCAGTGTCGAGCCAGCTCCGGAGATGGTCACCGTGCCGCTGGAACCTGAGAAGGTGCCGATGTTGACGTCGTCCTCGGCAGTGGCCTCGCCCCCATCGGAGATGGTCAGCGTGCCGGTACCATAGGCACCAACATAGATGTCGTCGCCTGCCGTCAGTTTCGAGCCAGCTCCGGAGATGGTCACTGCGCCGGTAGAACTTGTGCCATAGCCGATGTAGACGTCGCCCCCGGCAGTGGCCGCGCCCCCATCGGAAATGGTCAGCGTGCCGGTGCCAAAGTCACCAACATAAATGCGGTCGCCTGCCGTCAGTGTCGAGCCAGCTCCGGAGATGGTCACTGTGCCCTCAGCACCAGCATTATCGCCGATGTAGACGTCGTCCCCGGCAGTGGCCTTGCCCCCATCGGAAATGGTCAGCGTGCCGGAACCGGCGTTACCGACATAGATGTCGACGTCTGCCGTCAGTGTCGAGCCAGCTCCGGAGATGGTCACTGTGCCGCTGGAACCTGAGAAGGCGCCGATGTTGACGTCGTCCACGGCAGTGGCCGCGCCCCCATCGGAAATGGTCAGCGTGCCGGAACCGGCGTCACCAACATTGATGTCGTCGCCTCCCGTCAGTGTCGAGCCAGCTCCGGAGATGGTCACCGTGCCGCTGGAACCTGAGAAGGTGCCGATGTAGACGTCGTCCACGGCAGTGGCCGCGCCCCCATCGGAAATGGTCAGCGTGCCGGAACCGGCGCGACCAACACGAATGCGGACGCCTGACGTCAGTGTCGAGCCAGCTCCGGAGATGGTCACTGCGCCGGTAGAACTTGTGTCATAGCCGATGTAGACGTCGTCCACGGCAGTGGCCGCGCCCCCATCGGAAATGGTCAGCGTGCCGGCGCCATAGTCACCAACACGAATGTCGTCGCCTGCCGTCAGTTTCGAGCCAGCTCCGGAGATGGTCACCGTGCCGCTGGCACCAGCGTCTTTGCCGATGTTGACGTCGTCCACGGCAGTGGCCTCGCCGCCATCGGAAATGGTCAGCGTGCCGGAACCGGCGTCACCAACATAGATGTCGTCGCCTGCCGTCAGTTTCGAGCCAGCTCCGGAGATGGTCAAGGTGCCCTCAGCACCAGCCTCACTGCCGATGTTGACGTCGGACACGGCATCGACCACGCCGCCATCGGAAATGGTCAGCGTGCCGGAACCGGCGTCACCAACATTGATGTCGTCGCCTGCCGTCAGTGTCGAGCCAGCTCCGGAGATGGTCAAGGTGCCGCTGGCAGCTGAGAAGGTGCCGATGTAGACGTCGTCCACGGCAGTGGCCTCGCCCCCATCGGAGATGGTCAGCGTGCCGGTGCCATAGTAACCGACATCGATGAAGCCGCCTGCCGTCAGTGTCGAGCCAGCTCCGGAGATGGTCACTGTGCCCTCAGCACCAGCGTCTTTGCCAACAGTCAAGTCCTCATTGGCCTCAACTGTGCCTCCCGAGGCGACCTCAAGGCTTGAGTT
>VIRH01000115.1 GCA_008107755.1 Rhodobacterales bacterium | reverse complement strand
TCGAGCCGAATTCCCCGGTCACCGTCTGGGCCGTGAGGATCTCGAACGGATCCCAGATCGGAACATCGGCCTTGTTGTCGAAAAGAACATTGACCTGGGCGCCGGTCGCGATGGTGAGCGCCTCCGTGCTTTTGATGAAGTCGTTGCCGTCGAGGTCGACCTGATAGAAGGAACCGTCCGCGAAATCGAGAGCGCCGACCGTGCCGTTGCCGGTCAGTGTTCCGCCGGACCGCACATTCACGTCGCCGCCGAAGGTGGTGTCGACAGACAGATGGCCGCCGGACACATTGCCAACACCTGTAAAGCCGGAGAAATCGCCGGTCAGACTGGTGGTACCCGCCTCATGCTCAAGAGTGCCGGCGCCGGAAACCCTGGCGTCGAAATCCAGCTCCGGTTCAATATGGTTGAAGACCAGCGTGCCCGTGCCTTCGCCGAAGACGATGTTGGCTGCCGCCCCGTCGGCTCCGGTGACAAAACCCGCCGCTTGCGCGGCCTCGCCGGATGCGGCGCCGATGTTGAGCGTTCCCGTGGAATCCAAAAACTGTGCTATGGTCAAGGCGCCGGCGGCTTCTGCAACGCCGCTGTCGCTGACGGTCAGCGTGCCGGTGCCAAAGTCACCAACATAGATGTTGTCGCCTGCCGTCAGTTTCGAGCCAGCTCCGGAGATGGTCACTGCGCCGGTAGAACTTGTGCCATAGCCGATGCTGACGTTGTACACGGCATCGACCGCGCCCCCATCGGAAATGGTCAGCGTGCCGGTGCCAAAGTAACCGACATCGATGAAGCCGCCTGCCGTCAGTGTCGAGCCAGCTCCGGAGATGGTCACTGTGCCCTCAGCATCAGCATTATCGCCGATGTTGACGTTGTACACGGCATCGACCGCGCCCCCATCGGAGATGGTCAGCGTGCCGGTACCATAGGCACCAACACGAATCTCGTCGCCTGCCGTCAGTGTCGAGCCAGCTCCGGAGATGGTCACTGTGCCGCTGGCACCAGCGTCTTTGCCGATGTTTACGTCGTTCACGGCACTGGCCTTGCCCCCATCGGAGATGGTCAGCGTGCCGGAACCGGCGTTACCAACATAGATGTCGTCGCCTGCCGTCAGTTTCGAGCCAGCTCCGGAGATGGTCACTGTGCCCTCAGCACCAGCATTATCGCCGATGTAGACGTCGTCCACGGCAGTGGCCGCGCCCCCATCGGAAATGGTCAGCGTGCCGGAACCGGCGTCACCAACAGTGATGTAGTCGCGTGACGTCAGTGTCGAGCCAGCTCCGGAGATGGTCACTGTGCCGCTGGCACCAGCATTATAGCCGATGCTGACGTCGAACACGGCAGTGGCCGCGCCCCCATCGGAAATGGTCAGCGTGCCGGTGCCGCCGAAACCAACATAGATGACGTAGTCTGCCGTCAGTGTCGAGCCAGCTCCGGAGATGGTCACTGTGCCGCTGGCACCAGCATTATCGCCGATGTTGACGTAATCCACGGCATCGACCGCGCCCCCATCGGAAATGGTCAGCGTGCCGGAACCGGCGTCACCAACATAAATGCGGTCGCCTGCCGTCAGTGTCGAGCCAGCTCCGGAGATGGTCACTGTGCCCTCAGCACCAGCATTATCGCCGATGTAGACGTCGTCCCCGGCAGTGGCCGCGCCCCCATCGGAAATGGTCAGCGTGCCGGAACCGGCGTTACCGACATAGATGTCGCCGTCTGCCGTCAGTGTCGAGCCAGCTCCGGAGATGGTCACTGTGCCCTCAGCACCAGCGTCTTTGCCGATGTTGACGTCGTCCACGGCACTGGCCGCGCCCCCATCGGAAATGGTCAACGTGCCGGAACCGGCGTCACCAACAGTGATGACGTCGCCTGCCGTCAGTGTCGAGCCAGCTCCGGAGATGGTCACTGTGCCGCTGGAACCTGAGAAGCTGCCGATGTTGACGTCGTCCACGGCAGTGGCCGCGCCCCCATCGGAAATGGTCAACGTGCCGGTGCCGCCGAAACCAACAGTGATGTCGTCGCCTGCCGTCAGTGTCGAGCCAGCTCCGGAGATGGTCACTGTGCCGCTGGAACCTGTGAAGCTGCCGATGAAGACGTCGTCCACGGCACTGGCCGCGCCCCCATCGGAAATGGTCAGCGTGCCGGTGCCAAAGTCACCAACATAGATGTCGAGGCCTGCCGTCAGTGTCGAGCCAGCTCCGGAGATGGTCACTGTGCCCTCAGCACCAGCATTATCGCCGATGCTGACGTCGTTCCCGGCAGTGGCCGCGCCCCCATCGGAAATGGTCAGCGTGCCGGAACCGACGCGACCAACAGTGATCTCGTCGCCTGCCGTCAGTGTCGAGCCAGCTCCGGAGATGGTCACCGTGCTGGTAGAACCCTCGAAATACCCTATTCGGACGTCGTCCCCGGCACTGGCCACGCCCCCATCGGAGATGGTCAGCGTGCCGGTGCCGCTGACACCAACATAGATGTCGCCGTCTGTCGTCAGTGTCGAGCCAGCTCCGGAGATGGTCACTG
>VIRH01000076.1 GCA_008107755.1 Rhodobacterales bacterium | reverse complement strand
TCGAGCCGAATTCCCCGGTCACCGTCTGGGCCGTGAGGATCTCGAACGGATCCCAGATCGGAACATCGGCCTTGTTGTCGAAAAGAACATTGACCTGGGCGCCGGTCGCGATGGTGAGCGCCTCCGTGCTTTCGATGAAGTCGTTGCCGTCGAGGTCGACCTGATAGAAGGAACCGTCCGCGAAATCGAGAGCGCCGACCGTGCCGTTGCCGGTCAGTGTTCCGCCGGACCGCACATTCACGTCGCCGCCGAAGGTGGTGTCGACAGACAGATGGCCGCCGGACACATTGCCAACACCTGTAAAGCCGGAGAAATCGCCGGTCAGACTGGTGGTACCCGCCTCATGCTCAAGAGTGCCGGCGCCGGAAACCCTGGCGTCGAAATCCAGCTCCGGTTCAATATGGTTGAAGACCAGCGTGCCCGTGCCTTCGCCGAAGACGATGTTGGCTGCCGCCCCGTCGGCTCCGGTGACAAAACCCGCCGCTTGCGCGGCCTCGCCGGATGCGGCGCCGATGTTGAGCGTTCCCGTGGAATTCGAAAGCCCTATTTGGACGTCGCCCCCGGCACTGGCCACGCCCCCATCGGAGATGGTCAGCGTGCCGGTGCCGCCGTAACCAACATAGATGTCGTCGCCTGCCGTCAGTGTCGAGCCAGCTCCGGAGATGGTCACTGCGCCGGTAGAACTTGTGCCATAGCCGATGTTGACGTCGTCCACGGCAGTGGCCGCGCCCCCATCGGAAATGGTCAGCGTGCCGGAACCGGCGTCACCAACAGTGATGACGTCGCCTGCCGTCAGTGTCGAGCCAGCTCCGGAGATGGTCACTGTGCCGCTGGAACCTGAGAAGCTGCCGATGTTGACGTCGTCCACGGCAGTGGCCGCGCCCCCATCGGAAATGGTCAGCGTGCCGGAACCGGCGTCACCAACATAGATGTCGCCGCCTGCCGTCAGTGTCGAGCCAGCTCCGGAGATGGTCAAGGTGCCGCTGGCAGCTGAGAAGGTGCCGATGTTGACGTCGTCCACGGCATCGACCGCGCCCCCATCGGAAATGGTCAGCGTGCCGGAATCGTCTCGACCAACACGAATGTAGCCGCCTGCCGTCAGTGTCGCGCCTGTACCGGAGATGGTCACCGTGCCGGTACCCTGGAAAAGCCCTATTCGGACGTCGCCCCCGGCACTGGCCACGCCCCCATCGGAGATGGTCAGCGTGCCGGAACCGCCTGGACCAACAGTGATGGCGCGGCCTGCCGTCAGTTTCGAGTCAGCTCCGGAGATGGTCACTGTGCCCTCAGCATCGCCGATGTTGACGTTGTACACGGCATCGACCGCGCCCCCATCGGAGATGGTCAGCGTGCCGGTACCATAGGCACCAACATAGATGACGCGGCCTGCCGTCAGTTTCGAGTCAGCTCCGGAGATGGTCACTGTGCCGCTGGCACCAGCGTCTTTGCCGATGTTTACGTCGTTCACGGCACTGGCCTTGCCCCCATCGGAAATGGTCAGCGTGCCGGTGCCATAGGCACCAACACGAATGTCGTCGCCTGCCGTCAGTGTCGAGCCAGCTCCGGAGATGGTCACTGCGCCGGTAGAACTTGTGCCATAGCCGATGTTGACGTCGTCCACGGCAGTGGCCGCGCCCCCATCGGAGATGGTCAGCGTGCCGGCGCCATAGCCACCAACATAGATGGCGCGGCCCGCCGTCAGTGTCGAGCCAGCTCCGGAGATGGTCACCGTGCCGCTGGAACCTGAGACGGTGCCGATGACGACGTCGTCCACGGCACTGGCCGCGCCCCCATCGGAAATGGTCAGCGTGCCGGTGCCATAGGCACCAACAGTGATGACGTCGCCTGCCGTCAGTGTCGAGCCAGCTCCGGAGATGGTCACCGTGCTGGTAGAACCCTCGAAATACCCTATTCGGACGTCGTCCCCGGCACTGGCCACGCCCCCATCGGAGATGGTCAGCGTGCCGGTGCCGCTGACACCAACATAGATGTCGCCGTCTGCCGTCAGTGTCGAGCCAGCTCCGGAGATGGTCACTGCGCCGCTGGCACCTGAGACGGTGCCGATGTTGACGTAGCCCCCGGCAGTGGCCGCGCCCCCATCGGAAATGGTCAGCGTGCCGGTGCCGCCGTAACCAACATAGATGTCGCCGTCTGCCGTCAGTGTCGAGCCAGCTCCGGAGATGGTCACTGTGCCCTCAGCACCAGCGTCTTTGCCGATGTTGACGTAGCCCCCGGCAGTGGCCGCGCCCCCATCGGAAATGGTCAGCGTGCCGGAACCGGCGTCACCAACACGAATGACCTCGCCTCCCGTCAGTGTCGAGCCAGCTCCGGAGATGGTCACTGTGCCCTCAGCACCAGCATTATCGCCGATGTTGACGTCGTCCTCGGCAGTGGCCTCGCCCCCATCGGAAATGGTCAGCGTGCCGGTGCCGCCGAAACCAACATAGATGTCGTCGCCTGCCGTCAGTGTCGAGCCAGCTCCGGAGATGGTCACTGTGCCCTCAGCACCAGCGTCTTTGCCAACAGTCAAGTCCTCATTGGCCTCAACTGTGCCTCCCGAGGCGACCTCAAGGCTTGAGTT
>VIRH01000114.1 GCA_008107755.1 Rhodobacterales bacterium | reverse complement strand
TGGCGCCGAATTCCCCGGTCACCGTCTGGGCCGTGAGGATCTCGAACGGATCCCAGATCGGAACATCGGCCTTGTTGTCGAAAAGAACATTGACCTGGGCGCCGGTCGCGATGGTGAGCGCCTCCGTGCTTTTGATGAAGTCGTTGCCGTCGAGGTCGACCTGATAGAAGGAACCGTCCGCGAAATCGAGAGCGCCGACCGTGCCGTTGCCGGTCAGTGTTCCGCCGGACCGCACATTCACGTCGCCGCCGAAGGTGGTGTCGACAGACAGATGGCCGCCGGACACATTGCCAACACCTGTAAAGCCGGAGAAATCGCCGGTCAGACTGGTGGTACCCGCCTCATGCTCAAGAGTGCCGGCGCCGGAAACCCTGGCGTCGAAATCCAGCTCCGGTTCAATATGGTTGAAGACCAGCGTGCCCGTGCCTTCGCCGAAGACGATGTTGGCTGCCGCCCCGTCGGCTCCGGTGACAAAACCCGCCGCTTGCGCGGCCTCGCCGGATGCGGCGCCGATGTTGAGCGTTCCCGTGGAATCCAAAAACTGTGCTATGGTCAAGGCGCCGGCGGCTTCTGCAACGCCGCTGTCGCTGACGGTCAGCGTGCCGGTGCCATAGCTACCAACATAGATGTCGTCGCCTGCCGTCAGTGTCGAGCCAGCTCCGGAGATGGTCACTGTGCCGCTGGAACCTGAGACGGTGCCGATGTAGACGTCGTCCACGGCACTGGCCACGCCCCCATCGGAGATGGTCAGCGTGCCGGTGCCGCTGACACCAACAGCGATGAAGCGGTCTACCGTCAGTTTCGAGTCAGCTCCGGAGATGGTCACTGTGCCGGTAGAACTCGAGTAAAGCCCTATTTGGACGTTCTCGACGGATCTGGCCTCGCCCCTATCGGAAATGGTCAGCGTGCCGGTGCCGATGACACCAACATTGATGTCGTCGCCTGCCGTCAGTGTCGAGCCAGCTCCGGAGATGGTCACCGTGCTGGTAGAACCCTCGAAATACCCTATTCGGACGTCGTCCCCGGCACTGGCCACGCCCCCATCGGAGATGGTCAGCGTGCCGGTGCCAGATTTACCGACATCGATGCGGTCGCCTGCCGTCAGTGTCGAGCCAGCTCCGGAGATGGTCACTGTGCCCTCAGCACCAGCCTTATAGCCGATGTTGACGTCGTCCGCGGCAGTGGCCGCGCCCCCATCGGAAATGGTCAGCGTGCCGGAACCGGCGTTACCGACATAGATGTAGTTGCCTGCCGTCAGTGTCGCGCCTGTGCCGGAGATGGTCACCGTGCTGGTAGAACCCTCGAAATACCCTATTCGGACGTCGTCCCCGGCACTGGCCACGCCCCCATCGGAGATGGTCAGCGTGCCGGAACCGGCGTTACCGACATAGATGTCGCCGCCTGCCGTCAGTGTCGAGCCAGCTCCGGAGATGGTCACTGTGCCGCTGGCACCTGAGAAGGTGCCGATGCCGACGTCGTCCACGGCACTGGCCGCGCCCCCATCGGAAATGGTCAGCGTGCCGGTGCCATAGGCACCAACATAAATGCGGTCGCCTGCCGTCAGTGTCGAGCCAGCTCCGGAGATGGTCACTGTGCCCTCAGCACCAGCATTATCGCCGATGCTGACGTCGTTCCCGGCACTGGCCGCGCCCCCATCGGAAATGGTCAGCGTGCCGGAACCGGCGTCACCAACATAAATGCGGTCGCCTGCCGTCAGTGTCGAGCCAGCTCCGGAGATGGTCACTGTGCCGCTGGAACCTGAGAAGGCGCCGATGTTGACGTCGTCCACGGCAGTGGCCGCGCCCCCATCGGAAATGGTCAGCGTGCCGGAACCGGCGTCACCAACATTGATGTCGTCGCCTCCCGTCAGTGTCGAGCCAGCTCCGGAGATGGTCACCGTGCCGCTGGAACCTGAGAAGGTGCCGATGTAGACGTCGTCCACGGCAGTGGCCGCGCCCCCATCGGAAATGGTCAGCGTGCCGGTGCCATAGGCACCAACATAAATGCGGACGCCTGACGTCAGTGTCGAGCCAGCTCCGGAGATGGTCACTGCGCCGGTAGAACTTGTGTCATAGCCGATGTAGACGTCGCCCCCGGCAGTGGCCGCGCCCCCATCGGAAATGGTCAGCGTGCCGGCGCCATAGTCACCAACACGAATGTCGTCGCCTGCCGTCAGTTTCGAGCCAGCTCCGGAGATGGTCACCGTGCCGCTGGAACCTGAGACGGTGCCGATGAAGACGTCGTCCACGGCAGTGGCCTCGCCCCCATCGGAAATGGTCAGCGTGCCGGTGCCAAAGTAACCGACATTGATGAAGCGGTCTACCGTCAGTTTCGAGTCAGCTCCGGAGATGGTCACTGTGCCGGTAGAACTCGAGTAAAACCCTATTAGGACGTTCTGGACGGATCTGGCCTCGCCCCCATCGGAAATGGTCAGCGCGCCGGAACCGCCTGTGCCTCGACCAACAAAAATGAAGGCGTCGCCTGCCGTCAGTGTCGAGCCAGCTCCGGAGATGGTCACTGTGCCCTCAGCACCA
Source organism: Rhodobacterales bacterium (assembly GCA_008107755.1). GTDB lineage: Bacteria > Pseudomonadota > Alphaproteobacteria > Rhizobiales > Stappiaceae > Roseibium. The sequence continues at coordinate 224 of VIRH01000114.1, read as the reverse complement.
GCGTCTTTGCCGATGTTGACGTAGCCCCCGGCACTGGCCGCGCCGCCATCGGAAATGGTCAGCGTGCCGGTGCCGCCGTAACCAACATAGATGTCGTCGCCTGCCGTCAGTGTCGAGCCAGCTCCGGAGATGGTCACTGTGCCCTCAGCACCAGCGTCTTTGCCAACAGTCAAGTCCTCATTGGCCTCAACTGTGCCTCCCGAGGCGACCTCAAGGCTTGAGTT
>VIRH01000098.1 GCA_008107755.1 Rhodobacterales bacterium | reverse complement strand
TTCTCCTGGGCCTCGTCCAGGGCGACGACTTCAACGCCGGCCGGCGCCCGGTTGTCGCGATTTCCAACCAGAGACTGGCGGATTACACCCGCAAGACCACACGCACGGTCACGCGCTGCCTGAAAAAGCTCGTGGAGGCCGGCATTCTCGCTTACCGCGACAGTCCGACCGGCCGCCGCTTTGTCTATCGCGGTTCTGGCGGCGTTGCAGAGCAGGCTTACGGCCTGGACTTCACGCCCGCCTGTTTCAATCTGGAAGCCTTCAAGCAGCAGGCAGACACGTTTCAGCGGCGCCTCAAGGCCGAGCAAGAGGCCAAACGCACGATCACGCGCTGTTCCCGCGCCGTGGTCGACATGGTGACCGCATTCGGGTCCGAGTTCGAAACCTTCCTCAAACGCATCGAGGCCGTTCGGGAGTGGACCGAGGCTGGCGTCTTCGATCGGGCTGGCCGAATCGAGCAGATTTATCTGGATGCAGTTGCCGCCCAACAGGCTCTCAATGAAGAGCAAATGTCATGCGCGGGTGACATTGGTGTCATCCCTTTATCTATTACAACCCATCCAGACTTTGAAAGAAGTAACGATGAACGGACTTGCTCTAACGAGCAAGACACTGAATTTCCTTCTGACAACGGCTCCGCCGTTGAAATGGCTCTTGAAAAAGAGCCTTGCGGCGGGCGCACGGAAACACAACGACCCAAGAGGCAAGCGGACAGGGCAAGGGAGGCAGATCAGGGGGGCAACGGCCTCGATGGCGTTTCCATCGGACTGATCCAGGCCGCATGTTCCCATCTTCAGGCAGAAACCGGCTATTCCTTCGGCAATTGGCAGGCGCTCTGCGGCGCGAGCGATCAATTGCGGATCCTGATCGGCCTCAGCGAGGCAGGCTATCAGCTCGCAGTCGAACGACAGGGGAGATATCTGGCCGCCGCGTGCCTGGCCGTTGTCGCCGAAAAGGCCCTGCGCGATCCGCAGCAGATTTCTTCCCCTGGCGGATACTTCCGCGCCATGATCGACAGGGCAGGGGAGGGCAAATTGCACCTCCATAAATCCCTGCATGGGTTGGCTCAGTGAGGCCCGGCGTTCAAGTGCGCCCGGAGTTTTGGGGCCGCGCTCTCGGGAAAATCCGCCGATCCTGTTTGATAAAGACTGCGGGAGCGGTAATAGTAGCGGCGAAATAATTGAGCGCATCCAAATATTGCCAAAAAGACACTCGAAAAGCGCGCTGGATAGACAACTTGCTCCCAAGGAACAACATGACCGATACACCAGAGAACGACGCCACGCAGGACGCAGCCTTGATTGAACTGACCAGCGATATCGTTTCGGCCTATGTCGCCAACAACACGATCGCCGCGCCTGAACTGCCGGGCTTGATTGCCTCTGTCCATACGGCGCTAAGCTCGACCGCGAAAAAGGCCCAGGAGCCGGAAGTCGTGGAACTCGTTCCCGCGGTCCCGATCAGGAAATCTGTCGGTGACGACTTCATAATCTGCCTGGAAGACGGCAAGAAGTTCAAATCACTGAAGCGGCATCTGCGCACCCACTATGACCTGACCCCTGAAGATTACCGCGCAAAGTGGAACCTGCCGGCGGACTACCCGATGGTCGCGCCCAACTACGCCGCCGCCCGCTCCGAACTCGCCAAGAAAATGGGCCTCGGTCAGCAGCGCGCCAAGCCGGCCAGAAGGTCACGAAAGGCGTAAGGCTTAAGATAGGGGAGGGGGCGGAGATACCCTCGGGAAGAAACTCAAAACAGGGGCCTGAAGTCCAGTTTTAAAACCCTCTAAAAATGGGATGATTACCCTTGATCCATTTCCTCAGCAGGTTCGCATTGATCCCGTGTTCAAGCGCAAGCCGCGATACCTACACGCCGGGCTTATGGCAGGCCGCAACAAGACGCGCTTTCGACGCCGGATCGCACCAACGCCGACCGTCACGGCCCACCAGCCTCACATTCAGCTTCTGATCTTCTTCCATCAAATGGTGTCCACCTATCTTTGGTGGACACCTCATGTATCACAGCACTCAACGCCAAAAGGTGCGGGAAAATTCGCGCTTACGATTTTCCCCCAAACATATCCCGGCCTTTTATCCATTTCTTGTTCATGGGTTCATCGCCTCATATACCCGGTTGGCGAAGTCGAAGGCACTTGGGTTTCGTTTGTGAATATGGATGCCAGTACTCGCAACATTTTCATTGATAAATGGTGGTGCGCGGGTAGTGAACGCAAGATCGGGAAATTGAGAGACAGATTCAGAATTATAAGCCGAGAAATAACTCTTTCTCAGACCCTAGCATTTCCAAACACTGTGAAGAGAAATACTAGGAATAAGTGGGATATATAGCGAAAAAAAAGCGTATTCTGGCCACTAGCCCTTCGGAAGCTTTCTGGCAACCTCTTTAAATTGATCAGATGTTAACCCTGTCAAAGTTGGCATTTCCCAGTCAAAGAAACGGTCATCTGACACAGCTTGAAGAATCAATGCCCTAAGGCCAGAAAGTTCTGCGGTGGTTAGCCGCTCATTCGGAACCAATTCGCTTACAGTCTCATAAATGCGCTTGGCAGGAATATTAGTATCACTTGCACACAATACAATGTCTCCGCGTTCTTCGAGATTGAGCAACGCCTTTTTTATTGACTGAAAAAGAAGATTGTCGTTCATCAATACGGCTCCGTTCTAGTCGGCAAACGAGATACAAATTTGCTCCAATCCTGTGGCTGGAAAGCTGTGCCACCATCTGGAGCGTTTGGATTGCGAACCACTACTGTTCCTGTGGATTCTTGTAGATGGAAGCTTCTTCCATCCGATGTGTATCGAACGCTGCTCGGATTTTTCAAAACACTTTCAATATGGTTTTGATATTGCTGCCTTGTTCTGATGCCTAATCCGGCGAACTCTCCCTGTTCAAGCACATGCTTTGATGGTGTCCCTGGACGTGGTGTAACTTTGTTCTTGGACCATGGTCTGGCCGCTGTTACAGGGCGGCGATTGTCGCCGGGTCCATGGGTGTATTGTCGCAAATGGTGGCGACGGTTTCCAGTGTCAT
>VIRH01000111.1 GCA_008107755.1 Rhodobacterales bacterium | reverse complement strand
AGGATGTTCGGCAGGCTCAAAGAGTTCCGCAGGATCGCCACACGCTATGACCGCAATGCCAGGAACTTTCTGTCGTCCCTCTGCCTCGCGGCAACCGTATGCTACTGGTTATGAGTCTGAAGCCTAGCGATTATCGCTCGGCACTACGGCATCGAATTGCCGCTTTTTCACAATGCGCTGATCATGATCGTCTGGTTGGCTGCCCCACCGATCCAACTTGTGACGACGATCTATTCACTTTCCAAGGTGAGGTTCTGGCGCAAAATGAACGAACTTCGTGCAAGATCGCAGCTTGGTTTGGGAACACGGCTTGCTCGGGGAGAAGCGATTGTCCAGCAATCGCGATATCATCGATCAGGACTTGAGAGAGTATTGGGTTGGTTGATTTGGCTTGGGGTTTTCAGCCTACCTTACTGGTTCGGCCTGCCGAGCCCTGAATTTTGGGCGGGCTCGGCATTACTGATTACAATGGCAATTCGAACTGCAGTCCCCCGCTAGAAGGCGGATTTGAGTTGGTCGCAACAGGCCAATTATCATTACCGCGAAGACGGCAATAGAGTTCAATCATCCGAAGGCGTTCGTATTGGTGAGAGTAGCTAGCAGGCGCCATCCCCGATCCATCCGCCTTCAGAAAATTGGACATCCAACGATTTTGCGGATCACGGAAGATCGTGTCGATGTCACTCGGCATGTAACGTTTCCCGTTCTTGAAGAAAAAGCGATCCGTGTATTCATAGATCAACGGCAAGGCTTCAAGCCATGCAGCTCTGCTCGGAAGTTCTGCATGGGCTTGAAGGGCAGGCACCCAGACGTGATTGCGATAGGTTACCTTATTGACGAGTTGATGGTTGGAGAGGACGAAGATCGGTTCTTTGGTATTGTGCTGAGTCATAGTTGCGCCTCAAAATGACCAGTTTTAGAAACCGACGGGTACTCCACGTTAAGGATTTGTTAACTTTTTCCCGACGACATTTTGAGAGTGGCACTTTTTTCCACAGGTTATCAAGCCCATGATTCTGTTCAGTGAATCGGATTTCGTATTCAGTTGGACACAAGTCTTTGATCCTGAATCAAAAATTTCTTTGAACTTTTTTTCGCCGCCCGAATTTTTTTCCGAAACTGTGTGAAACAGCTTGTAGGTTGTTTCCCAAAAATTTCCGGTATCGGCTCCATACATGTGAGAGGTGGGGGTGATCTGGCACTGCAATTGAATTTTGAATTGTCGCCGCAAGCCTGAAATGCCCCCGGTTACACACCGCAACGAACCAAGAGCCCCGCTAAGATTACCTCTACCGCAAGGGAGGCGCTCATGGCTTACGACTCTACTAATCTTTTGTACAGAACTATACTTTATGATTGTACTATAAATTTACATAATGCTACTATAGGTTATGTTGGTATTTTATTCGTATTTTACTTTTATATTCATTTTGATCTGAAAGGTGGCTATTATGAAGCATAAGCTATCAGATCAAATTTGGCTGCGTGCCGTGCGCGATATTGACGATTCAGAAAAGCGCATCAAGTTGGAAGGCTTGGTACGTTTTCTGGCAAGAAACGCAGCGGAGGCGGATTTCAATCAGGAAGCCGCTGAAAATGGGTCTGAGGAAAACAATTTAGAGAAAGACCTGTAATCATGACCAACGCCGTTATCTACGCCCGATACTCCACCGACATGCAAAGCGATGCCTCTATCGAGGATCAAATCCGCATGTGTAAGGAAAGGGCTGAAAAGGACGGTTACACGGTCATAAACTGCTACTCCGATCATGCCATCTCCGGCGCGTCCATGATGCGCCCAGGCATTCAGATGATGATGCAGGACGCTGCTGCGGGTAAATTCACGATGGTCTATGCGGAAGCATTAGACCGTATGTCCCGTGATCAGGAAGACATTGCAGCTATCTTCAAGCGCATGTCGTTCTCCGATGTAGCGATTACCACCTTATCGGAAGGTGAAATTTCGCAGCTTCACATCGGGCTTAAAGGCACGATGAACGCCCTCTTCCTGAAAGACCTGGCCGATAAGACGCGTCTCGGTCTACGCGGACGGGTGGAACAAGGAAAGTCCGGTGGCGGCAAGTGCTATGGTTACGACATCATTCCAGGCGACGAAAAGGGCGGTCGCACGATCAACAAGGCGGAAGCCGCTATCGTTGTCCGCATTTGCCGTGAATACGCCACAGGCAAGTCTCCGAAGGCTATCGCTCAACAACTCAACAAAGAGGGCATTGCGGGGCCGACAGGCAATGGCTGGGGCCCGAGTACGATCAACGGGAACCGCAATCGCGGTACAGGAATCGTGAACAACGAACTCTATATCGGGAAACTGGTCTGGAACCGTTTGCGATATCTGAAAGATCCGAATACAGGCAAACGCGTCTCAAAGCTGAATGATGAAAGGATTGGATCATTCAGGACGTACCGGATCTGAGAATTTTGGAAGAAGAGCTATGGAAGCAGGTCAAAAACCGCCAAGGTTCGATCAATAAACATAACAAGCCGCTATGGGCGAAACAGCGCCCAAAAAATTTGTTTTCTGGCTTAGTAAAATGCGGGTGCTGTGGCGGCGGCTTCTCAATGATTTCACAAACCCACCTTGGATTTCCAGCGCACGGAACAAAGGCACCTGCGATAACCGCAAGGCTATCAAGCGGGAAAAGCTGGAAGAAGACGTACTCAAGGCACTTCGCACCCATCTCATGGATCCAAAATTGAGCGAGATGTTCTGCGAAGAATATACACGCCATATGAACGAGCTGCGCCGGAACCATAATGCTGCTCTGGCTGGATATCAGAACGAACACAAGCAGGTTAGGAAGCGTCTAGACCAGATGGTTGATGCCATTGCTGACGGTGCTCCTGTGGCACCCATCAAAGACAAGATGCATGAATTAGAAAACAGGCGTGTAGCCCTCGAATCCATGCTTACGGATATTGTGGTCGCTTCGCCAATGATTCATCCTTCTATGGCCGAACGATACCATTCACAGGTTCAAACTTTCATACAAGCTCTGAACGCCGAGGAAACGCGTTCTGAGGCTGTGGAGGTTATTAGATCACTGATCGAGAAGATTGTGCTTACACCGGACGAAAGCGAAAACCGTCTGGTCGCCGATCTTCACGGTGACCTCGCTGGAATTCTTGCGATTTCGGCGGATAAGAAGTCTCTATCCGAAGTGGATGAGACTGAACTTGCCAGACATAAGGCCTTGCTAGGGTTAGAGAAACCCGAGGAAAGCAATGCTGGCATAGACCAGCAGGACAAGTTGGTTGCGGGAGCAGGATTTGAACCTGCGACCTTCAGGTTATGAGCCTGACGAGCTACCGGGCTGCTCCATCCCGCGTTGACCGGTTGTTTTTGCGAGCCATTTTGGCAAGCTGTAATTTGTTTTT
>VIRH01000092.1 GCA_008107755.1 Rhodobacterales bacterium | reverse complement strand
AGGGCCAGCGGTAACGTATGCCGCACAAACAGGCCGGACATATGAAAGCAACCGATCACCGCAACAAGACAAAAACAGCTCTTGCCATAGGGGGCGTCCACATATGAATCAAATCAACCCTGATTTGCATAGCCATTTTATGGGTCTGAAGCCTAGGTCACGAGCTCCAAATCTTTGAAAACTCAGCCGCAATATCTTTTTTCACCCCTACTGAGCCATTTTTATACTTTTCTCCAGATCGAGCAATTGGTTCAATGCGGGTCCGGCGGGCCCATTGTAACTTAATCTCGCAAATCTAATAGCCCAAGAGGATCTTACCACCTCAGGATATACCTCGCACCTTGCGTTAGACAGTAATTATTAGCTATTAATCGCACCTTCAGATTTCTACCTGTAGCGGCTAATCATCGTTGTAGTAAACTTTATTGCTAACCGAAATCAGAAAAAAAGAGGAAATCGTTAAAGAGTGCTTCAAACCTTATTACTACCACTTATGAACCACTTATAGGTCTCCGTAACGCCCTCCTCCAATCCCGATCTCGGCTCCCACGCCAACGACTTCAATTTCGCCCCGCTCATCAGTTTCCGCGGTGTCCCATCCGGCTTGCTGAGATCGTGCTTAATGTCTCCTTCAAAGCCGACCACCCGGCAGACCAGCTTCGCCAGTTCGAGGATGGAGATATCCGTCCCGCTGCCTACGTTGACGTGCTCGGCATTCGAATAGGTCTTCATCAGAAAGACCAGCGCATCCGCGCAGTCGTCGGCGTGGAGGAACTCGCGCAAGGGGGACCCGGTGCCCCAGATAACCATTTCTTTGTCGCCCCGCATCTTGGCCTCATGCGCCTTGCGCATCAGCGCCGGGAGAACGTGGCTGGTATCGAGGTCGAAATTGTCGCCCGGGCCGTATAGATTGGTCGGCATGGCGGAGATGAAGTTGCAGCCGTATTGTTTCCTGTACGCTTGGCACATCTTGATGCCGGCGATTTTGGCGATCGCGTACCACTGATTGGTCGGCTCCAGCGGACCGGTGAGCAGGGCTTCCTCTGACATCGGCTGTTCGGCGTGTTTCGGATAGATGCAAGAGGAACCAAGAAAGAGCAGCTTTTCCACATTGGCGCGATAAGCGGCATCGATGACGTTGGCCTCCATCATCAGATTGTCGTAGAGGAATTCGGCCGGACGTGAATCATTGGCCAGAATGCCGCCGACCTTTGCGGCAGCCAGAAAGACCGCTTGTGGCTTTTCTCGGGCTATCCACGATGCCGTCGCAGCTTGGTCGCGAAGATCGACCCGGTCCCGGCCGACCGTCAGAATCTCGCAGTCTTCCTGTTCAAGCCGTCGGACGATTGCCGAGCCGACCATTCCACGGTGGCCAGCGACCCAGACGCGCTTGCCCTTGAGATCATAGAGGCTCATGTTAGACGCCCTTCTCCACGACGTCATGTTTCATAAGGCGAAGATCTTCCAGTACCATCTCCCGCGTCAGCTCCCGGACCGACGTTTCGTGCCGCCAACCGAGCTTCTGGTGCGCCTTTCCCGGGTCGCCGATCAGCAGATCGACCTCCGTCGGGCGGAAATAGCGCGGGTCGACTTCGACCAGGACATTGCCGGTTTCCACGTCGATGCCCTTTTCTTCGACGCCGTTGCCTTGCCATTCCAGCGTGAAGCCGGCGTCGGCGAAGGCCCACTCAACAAAGGTGCGAACGGAGGTGGTCTTACCGGTTGCCAGCACGTAGTCGTCTGGCTCGTCCTGCTGAAGCATCAGCCACATGCCGCGCACATATTCGCGGGCGTGGCCCCAGTCGCGCTTGGCGCCGAGGTTGCCGAGATAGAGGTTCTTCTGTTTGCCGAGCTTGATGGCTGCCGCAGCCCGGGTGATCTTGCGGGTGACGAAGGTTTCACCCCGGAGCGGGCTTTCATGGTTGAAAAGAATACCGTTCGACGCATGCATGCCGTAGGCCTCGCGGTAATTGACGACGATCCAATACGCATAAAGTTTCGCAGCAGCATACGGGCTTCGCGGATAAAACGGCGTTGTTTCCCGTTGCGGCACTTCCTGCACCAAACCGTAGAGTTCCGAGGTGGATGCCTGATAGAAGCGTGTCTTCTTTTCCATACCGAGAATTCGGATGGCTTCAAGCAGCCGCAATGTGCCGATGCCGTCGGCATTGGCCGTATATTCTGGTGTCTCGAAAGAGACCTGAACATGGCTTTGAGCGGCAAGGTTATAGATCTCGTCGGGCTGTGTTTCTTGCACGAGGCGGATCAGGTTGGTCGCGTCGGTCATATCGCCGTAATGGAGGAAGAAGCGGGCATTCTCTTCGTGAGGGTCCTGATAGATCTCTTCAATCCGGCCGGTGTTGAAGGAAGACGATCTGCGTTTCAAGCCGTGGACGATATAGCCTTTATCGAGAAGTAGTTGTGCGAGATAGGCACCGTCTTGTCCCGTCACGCCGGTAATAAGGGCTGTTTTCTGCATCTTTCCCACACCATTTCGCTGCCCGCGCAGCAAATCAAGTTCCATCAGTCAAAATGTTCCGTCCGATTGCTCAAGGTGCTATATGATGGCGGCCCAGAAAAGTCGATTGCGAACCTTGGGTACGGACTTCGATTTTGCCGCCTTATAAGGTCTCTACTTCTCAATTGAAAGCAATGCCGCTTCACTTCGCACGCAAAAAAGCTCCGCCCAGCCTTTTTCTGCCGGCTTCACAAGACTGCCACTTCAATGAACTGGCTAAAGCCACCGCGGTTTGGCATAACAAGCTCCGATCGAAGGCCTTGGGAAAGAGGGCCCTCAATGATGCTGAGATCCGCCAAGGTTCCGATGACAGACAAACCCACAATAGACGTGACACTCGTTTCCGGAGCCCGGCCCGGCCTCCTGCAAGAAACCTTGAAGGTCTTTTCCTCGAAGCTCTTCAAGAACCTCTTCATGGGCTCAGAAGGCGGCGGCAAATCCGCGGCTATCGCCTATATCCTGATCGAAACCGCAAAACTCAACAACATTGACCCGCAAGCCTGGCAGACCTGGGTCCTGGCACAAATCGCTTACCACAAGATCAACCGCATCAACGAACTCATGCCTTGGTGTTACGCTGCAAAAGCAGCGTAACAGAGCGCGTCGCCACCATGAAGACCGCCTTCACCGGACGGACTCATTGAGACGCTTTCTTAAACGCCTAAGCCCCACTCAGTTCACTTCCCCCTGTCGTGAAAATGCAACCGAGGATTTCGTGGTGCGTGGTCCGTCCTGGGGCGACCGCGCCACCATCATAACGGGTGCTTCGCTGCAAAAACTCACATTCCGCGGTTTGTCAATTCGGCTTTGCGGTCTCATCTGCCGATCGCGTATCGAGTATTACCGCCTCTTATTATTTACTAGGCTTCAGACTCATAACCAGTAGCATACGGTTGCCGCGAGGCAGAGGGACGACAGAAAGTTCCTGGCATTGCGGTCATAGCGTGTGGCGATCCTGCGGAACTCTTTGAGCCTGCCGAACATCCT
>VIRH01000036.1 GCA_008107755.1 Rhodobacterales bacterium | reverse complement strand
GACCCAACGCGACCGGACCTATGAAATTCGGGTGGGAGACAGGCAAAAAGACGCAATAATCCGTGCTCTGCCACAAGACAGAACTTGCCATGCGTCACAAGTGATTCTAAAATCCTAGCTGCTAGACAGGGATTTCAGGCACGTGTGCCGATCTCAATTAGGACCCGCCCTTGTGGCGGGTTCTTCTGTTTAGGAGCTCGTCATTTTTCCTCCTTTCCTGATGGCTTTGCTAAATACTGCTCATAGAGTGTGGGCAGTTGTTCGGAAAGGAAATCACCGAAGCCTGTGACGTCTGCGCTCGAAACTCCGCTCAAGGCGATAGAATAGCTGCGCTTGCTCTTTGCTGTTTCGGCGGAAACGGCGTTGTCTGTGGAGGTCCATTTCGCCACTACGGTCTTAGACGTTGGCTTTCGAGCTTTCTTGCGAGACTTCAACGCTCGAAGCAGCTTGGCAAGTTTTTCAGACGGTTCGAACTCGGACAGCTCTGCGAGTTCAGCGCGAGCCACGTCTTCATTGCCTGGCCGCTCCAACAGTTTCTTCAAGTCATAAAACCGATCGCGGCCAAGACCATGGCCTGCACCAAAACTTGCCATTATGTCAGATGGTATAGAAGCCACGGACAGAAGCTTGGAAAGACTACTTTTGTCACAGGACAACGCCGCCAGGAGTGTCGGGGTGTCATACCCGAGATCTGACAAATGCTGGGCGTAAACAGCCCTTTCCAGATATGAGAGATTCGCGCGCGCAGAGTTCTCGCGCCCTTGCAGAACTACGTGCTCGGTATCGGAAATATCTTTAATGACCGCGCGAAGCTTTCTATTCAGTAGCTTCGCTGCCTGCCATCTCCTCCGGCCGAACACGAGCATGTAGCGGCCCGGATCTTTGGGATGGGGCCGAACAAGAGCTGGTTGCTGCTGCTTCTCCAGTTCGATCGAGCGAACGAAATCCTCAAAATCCACTCCATCATCAAGGCGATCTTGAATAAATGAGGGATCGATATCAGCAGTGGGGATGTCAACGATAGTGTCCCCGGACGTGGCAAGACTCGCCTGCTTTGTGAGCTCGTCTATCGAGCCCATGATCGAACGCCCTGCGCCCATCATCGGGAAATTAGAGCTACCGGCGCTCGAACCTGCCTTTCTCTTTTCGATCAGGCCCTCTAGTGGGTTTTTCTTGCTCACTCGTTTGTCCTGCTTGTCTGCTCTAATTGTCTGATTGCAAAGCTATTTCCAGTCGAGTTGCCTGCCGACAACTACGACTTAGCGTCCCCACGCCTGGTGAATGAGACCTTGGATCTCAAAATTCACCTTTTGCATACAGTCCAACGCGCGATCGTAAGTGCCACGATTCACCGTGCCTTTTTCCAACTCGTAGAGAGATCGCTTTGTTAAGCCCGCATCGGAAATCGCTGTTGAGTTCAGCATTGGAGTTTCCAAAATGTCTTGGGCGAGTATGGTTTCCATCAGACCCACCATGCGCCTCTGCGGTACATCTGTGGGATTGTATCTGGTGATGAGATAACGGAGCCAATCCATCTGCACTGCAACGCCAGCACCTTTCAGCGTTTTCGTGATGTTTCCAAGCATCAACAAAAACTGGCTCATGGACATGAGATCCAGCATCTGCGGGTGGACCGTTATTAGGATTGAAGTTGCTGCAGACAGTGCGGTTAGCGTGAGATAACCTAGCTGAGGGGGACAGTCGATGATGACCAGGTCATAGTCATCATCTACCTCCTCCAAGACACGCGAGATGCGAGCAAAGAATGTCTTGCCCTCGTTAGAATTTTGCATTGCTACCGGAGTGTCATACTCAAACTCTTGCAGCTCAATGTTCGCCGGAATGATGTCCAGCATTGGGAAATTGGTTTTCTGGATCGTATCCCGCACCGGCGTGCGCTCATCGTCGTATCGGATTGCATCATAAAGCGAGAGATTTTTATCCAACTCCGGCTGAAATCCATGCAACGCGGATAGGGAACCTTGGGGATCTAGATCGATTGCTAAGACCCGATGCCCGGTCAAGGATAGGTGTTGAGCCAAATGAGCTGTGGTCGTAGTTTTGCCACTTCCACCTTTGAAGTTCACAACTGCTAAGACTTGCAACTTATCGCCATCGCGCCTTTGTGGAACATAACGCTTGGACGTTGCCTTCCCGGTCTTATCGAGAAACTGCCTGACTTCTTCGATCTGCCCCGCGGTGTAGTACCGTCGCCCCCCAGATGATGTTTCCGGCGTAGGCCCCTTGCCTTCCAGATGGAGGCGTTTCAAATTGTTCGCGCTGGTTCCAACGTAAGTTGCAACTTCTTGTATCGGAAACAGCTTAAGCGTTTTGCGAGCATCAGGTGGAAAGACCTCAAGACGCAGCTGATCCAGCGTTTGGGAGATTTCTACACCATGCGCAAGAATCTTATCGTCTAGCGCGAAGGGTTCAAATTGACTCACCTAAGGATCCTCGAATCTCGTTCTGGCGACAAAAACGCGATATCGCCGTTAATATCGCCATTATTGACCTGTTACCGATTCTGGCAAGCGGTTTTTCGTTAATAAGAAGTTAACGGAGGACTTTGAGTCACCCGAGCACACAGACGAGAGATACTTCTCAGCGGATATTTTCGATAAGTGTCTGTTTTTTATACTCGTTCTTGCATAGTTGCCGGCCGACAACTCTAGAGAACTGATCCGGTCATAAAGAGTAAAACTTTTCCCCCCGCCCTTCACGGCCTAAACCGCATCACCTTCGTCCGCACACGGCACGTCGTAAACGTGTCCTCCGGAAGGAACTCCAGCGTTTCCGCTCCCTCATGTTCAAAGGTGATCGGGACAAGTGCCACGAGGGTTGCGGGCTCGTCATGGCCGTCCCGTGCTAGAAGCGAAAGCGCGGCCTTGATGTGCTTGCGCATCTGGGAAAAGGGAGGGTTCATGATGATGCGCGGAAACGCGACCTGTCCCCGGATCCGCGCGGCATAATCCAGAAAACAGTCCTGCAGAACGGGAACACCAAGGCGGCGAACGACGCCGGCAAGTTTGTGATGACGCTCGATCGCGCAAATCTCATTCGGACTATGACCACTTGCAAGCAGGGCAGTGACGAGGGCACCTGTGCCGGCGCTCGGTTCAAGCGTGTTGAAGTCTCCCGGTCGGCCGAGATAGTCGACCATTCGCGCCGCGACATCAGCGGGCGTCACATGACATTCGCTGGCCCGGTCGATGACAAGCGGTTCCTCGATTGCCCGAACTTCCGGAAGTGGCTTGCTGTCGCGATGCTGTACGGGGATGAACATCGGTTTCCTGGGGCGGCTATAGACGGACTTTTTCATGACTGGCCTGCAAATTCACAAGGGCGGGGAGAATTGAGGGGGCAAGCCCCCTCATGTAAGCGGTCGTTCAAGCGGCTTCGGCCTGAGCCTTGAAGCCTTCCGGCGCCGGGTGCTCTTTGGAATCCGTCAGGAACACGGCCACCCAGGGACGCGAGAAGTAAGCCTCCGTGCTGGTCGGATCGAGGCAGATCATGAAACGGAAGGTGCCGCAAACGCTGGGTCTGGTTCCGCGCTGGTCGTCGTGAACCTTGGCATATTCGGCCTTGGTCAATTCGATTTGCCGGAAAGTCTGCGTTTCACCTGCATGGTAGCGGTTCGGGGCGACAAGCTCTCCTGCCCGGAAATTCAGGATCGGCGGTTTGGCATCTTTCTTCGCCGGCACGGCGTAACCAACCGACTGCATCAGGTCGCGCCAGTCGTCGGCCGAAAGCGTCACGGTCTTTTCGTTTGCGATGTGAAGCGGCAGCGTGACGGAGCTTGCCAGGGCGAAGCCTTCCGGCACGGCCTTCGCGGTCGGTTTCATGGCACCATGTTCACGGGCAAAGGCTTGCAGAATGACCGGCGTCAGTTCGCCTTCATATCGGGCAACCGGCCCCAAAAGATCGCGCTCATACGCAAGCCGGTTGAGAATGTGCTCGATCCAGCGGCTACGCAGCGGGCTGTTGATCGACTTTTTTGCACTCTCGACGCAGCGAGCGCGGAAGTCCTGCGGGCTGATCCTGTCATCCGCAAGCTCTCGTGCAAACTCCCAATTTACCAGAGCGTTGCCGTTCACATAGGCACCGCTGAGCTTCCTGATCTTCTCTTCGGTGGTCGCCTGGTTCCAGAGCATCAGGCACAGTTCCGCATGATTGACGCTCCGCTGAAGATCGCGCAGCTCGGCAAGAAGCGTCTTGATCCGGTTGGCGCGGACGCGCGGGTTGTTCTTCATGTTGGCGAAGCGTTCAACGCCTGCCGCTTTCCATTGCCAATACTGAACGGACTTCGCGGCCCTGACGGACTTGTCCATTGCGTTGTGCATCCGCTCTTGCGTCTTGCGGGCCTTCGCCTCGGAGTGATGGCCGACAAGAATTGGCTGGCCCATGTGGAAGGCTTGAGACAGATCATCAGCGGCGCGCATGAACGCACTCGACTGAGCCTGTCTCTTGTCGGCCAGTGCGTCCAGGCGCTCGGCCTTCGCCTCGGCCCGTTCTGCGAGCGTTGTAAATTCCGACTCGATCTCGCCGGCAAGCTCGTTGCAGAGGTCTTCGCGCTGGGGCGTCCAGCGGGGCGCGACGAACAGCTTTTGTTTCGGAGCCCACTTGAAGCCCATTTCCTTGACGCGATTGTATGTGTCGGTATCAAGCCGACGATCGGCGTAAAGCCGGAGCTTGTTGTCTTCGGGGCTGTAGGTGGCGGTGATGGTGGTCATGGTCAGTTTCCGTGTCCTCGACGGAGCCGGATTGGCTCGTTTCATTTTCCCCGTAGTGGGAAACGGGGACGGCTCGTCATGGACAGGAAAAGGGGAGGGGCATCACCCGCGCGCACAAGGCGCAGCCGCGGAGCGTGGGGAGACCCCTTTTC
>VIRH01000030.1 GCA_008107755.1 Rhodobacterales bacterium | reverse complement strand
GCGCCAGCTTGATCAGGGCCAGCGGTAACGTATGCCGCACAAACAGGCCGGACATATGAAAGCAACCGATCACCGCAACAAGACAAAAACAGCTCTTGCCATAGGGGGCGTCCACATATGAATCAAACTTCAACTGATTTGCATAGCCACTTTGTCAACAGGGCCTGTTGTATCCCTGTCTAGCCAGTTTTCTATTGCATACGGTCGTTACAGACGTTAATTGGGCATGAATACCTTCGTGGCTGATCGTTAAAGCTTGACTTCAGATGTACTGAAGGGGAGTGCGGCGAAAGAGAAAGATTTTCAAGTTGCCATCGACCGATCAATGATAATCGATCTAGTTTTCTTCCCGCTTTTCACACTCTCGGTTTGTTTGATCGGATTGGGGTTGTGGAACCTCATGTGCAAGGTGACTTGCATCCCACCAGGCGGGCTGCCGATTTTCATCACTCCTCTTCTCGGGGCATTCACGCTCGGGCTCGTGGCGATGTTGGTGAATTTTGTCAGCGGCGTCGCAGTATCGTTTTCATATAGCCTATTATTAGCGATACTGATCTACGGGCTTGTGTCTGCAGGAAAAGAAGACATCCGGGGCCTCTTTATCTTGTGTCTGCTTGCCGCGCTGTGCACGCCACTTGCTGCTGACATGCAGCCTGGACCAGACGCTGCGCTCTACCACCTGCCGCATCAGAAATGGATCCGTGACCACGCCATCGTTTTCGGTCTTGCAAATCTTCACGGACGCTATGGGTTTAGTTCCTATCTCGAATACATCAATTCGCTGTTGTGGATCGGTGAGGTATTCAAGCTTTTGTCGTATATGACCGCGATCTTTTTCGTCGCGTTCCTTTCATACCTTTACTACGCAATTAATTCCCGCCATACGATCACGCGCATGTTCGCGCTCCTTATGGCGGTGAACGTCCTGGTCTTCGACGGTTACTTCGTGTGGAGATACGGATATGCTGACAGCGCGGCTGGAATAGCTTTCGCACTTTCTGTGGCAGTTGGCATTCTCCTCCTAGAGGACAGGGATCAGTCGCCCGGACAAAAGAACGGACTGCTACTAGTGTTTCTGATCGTGTCCACGATGAGCGTGGCGCTCAAGGTCAGTAGCGTCCTTGTTGCTGTCTGGGCACTTTATGTCCTCTTCACCTCCGCAATTCGGGACAAAGTTTCACTCCGGCGTGTGGTCAGTATCACCGTGCTTCCCACGATCTTTTCCTTGCTGTGGACACTGCGAGGTGTGATCGTCAGCGGATGTGTGCTGTTTCCAGCATCTTGGAGCTGTCTCGACGTTCCCTGGAGTGCTGAACAGGAAGCTCTCACCCAGGCGCAATGGATTACGGCCTGGGCAAGGCATCCTCATTCGGGTTTATATTCCTTGGAGGGTTGGACCTGGATTGCAAACTATTGGCTTGAAGCCAGCACCCCTCTGCTTGTCTGGCTAGCGCTTTCAGCAATTGCCGTTATTTGTGTCGCAATCGTCTACCGCCGCAATTTGCCGACAGTGCGAATGTCAAGTCTGGATTCTCTGGTGCTGGTCGCTGTCGCCATGGCGGCATTGTCGTTGTGGTTTCTGAGAGCGCCGTCCGACCGATTCGGGATCGGTGTGTTCATGATCGCCGCGCCCGCATTTACTCTTGCAGCTTTGGGCGCACCGAAGTTCGATCCCGAGCTGCGGACCCTGATATTGAGCATTGCTCTTATCGTATTGCTTGCAGACAATCAGGGCGGCTTTTCCCTCAAGGGTCTTTCCCGTTTTCTACCCCTGAACGTGCCGGCGGTCGACACGGTTCCCGACAGCAATTTTGGCACACGGCCGGAATCCGGCGACGGCGACTGCTGGACAGCGACGCATTGCGCACCCTATGACAGACCCACGCCGACCACGAAGTCCGACTACCTGTTCTTTGAAATGCCAAGCGACTAGAACACTCCTGTACATCCATTTTCAATGCCGCAAAGGAAGAGCAATCATACCATGAAAATTTCGAACAGGCGGCGCGCCCTAGTGACAGGAGGGGCTGGTTTTCTTGGGTCACACCTTTGCGAACGTTTGCTGGACAATGGTTACGACGTGCTCTGCCTGGACAATCTCTACAGCGGTACAAAAGACAACATAGCACCCCTTTTGACCAATCCGCGCTTCGAATTCCAGCGGCACGACGTGACCTTTCCGGTCTACCTGGAGGTTGATGAGATCTACAATCTCGCATGCCCGGCCTCGCCCATTCACTACCAGCGCGATCCTGTCCAGACCACGAAGACTAGCGTCCACGGGGCGATCAACATGCTTGGTCTCGCTAAACGGACCGGGGCACGCATCTTTCAGGCGTCGACAAGCGAAGTTTACGGCGACCCGGAAGTGCACCCGCAGACAGAAGCCTATTGGGGTAAGGTCAATCCGATCGGCATCCGCTCCTGCTATGACGAAGGCAAGCGCTGCGCGGAAACCCTGTTTTTCGACTATCACCGCCAGCACGGCGTCGATATCAGGGTTGCCCGGATCTTCAACACCTACGGCCCGCGCATGCACCCCAACGACGGCCGCGTGGTCAGCAATTTCATCGTCCAGGCGCTCAGCGGTAAAGACATCACCATTTACGGCGACGGCAGCCAGACCCGCAGCTTCTGCTTTGTCGACGACCTGATCGAGGGGTTTGTCCGCTTCATGTCCGCAGATGAATGCCTAGCGCGTCCGATCAACCTCGGCAATCCCGGCGAATTCACCATCTTCGAACTGGCCGAGACCGTTCTGGAGATGGTGGGAGGGTCCTCAAAAATCGTCTTCCAGCCACTGCCCCACGACGATCCAAGGCAGCGCCAGCCGGACGTCTCGCTTGCGAAGCGGCATCTTGACTGGGAACCGAAAATCCAGCTCAAGGAAGGCTTGGAAAAAACCGTCGCCTATTTCAGAACGTTGTAACAGTTATGATCCCCGCCACCGCACGTATCGTCGTCGTAACCCCTGTCTATGAGGATTACGAAGCCAGCAGCCGGCTCTTCAAGGAGCTTACTGCGGAGTTCAGCGACGAGGTCTTTATCGTCGCCGTCGACGACGGCTCGGTCAGGGAGCCTCTTGATACGTCCGGGCTCGAGCTTGCGGGAGCCCAAGGCGCAGTGCTGAATCTCAGGCGGAATGTCGGCCACCAGAAGGCGATCGCCATTGGCCTCGGCTACGTCGCCACCCATATGCACGACGATCAGGACGTGTTGGTGATGGACTCCGACGGAGAGGATATTCCAACCTCGATCCGCACACTGATGAAGCCGCTGACCTCCGACGAGGTCGATGTCGTCGTGGCCCACCGGAAAAGCCGGATCGAGACCCTTCGGTTCAAGATCTTTTACGCAATCTACAAGCGGATATTCCGGATCGTAACCGGTCGCACGATAAGCTTCGGCAATTTCATGGCGATGAAAAGTACCGCAGTGAAACGCCTTGCGGCAATGCCCGAGCTGTCCACTCATGTCGCATCGGCGGTGTTAGCCTCGAAACTGAGATTACAGATATGCCCGCTCGATCGGGGCGCGCGCTATGCCGGCCAGTCGAAAATGAACTTCGTCGGTCTCGCCCTGCACGGTTTCAAGGGCATGATGGTGTTTGCCGAAGACGTTCTGGTGCGCGTCGGCATCGCTTCCGCGCTCGTCGCGGTCCTGTCCGTCATCGGCGGACTGGCGGCGGTTGTATTAAAAACCATCGGCTATTCGACACCGGGCTGGTTCTCCGTCGCCCTTGGCATCCTCGTGCTGATGTTCATGCAGACAGGCGTCCTGGCGCTCATGACCCTGATGCTGACTGGCGTGGTCAGAAGCGGAACCGTGACGTCGGAACTCGACTACCGAGACTTCATCGACTGCGTGCAGTTCAGCGGCATCGAAATTCCAGACGCCAATACCGACTCCTAGCCCGAAAGCGTGCTACTGGGTTTTGAAACGAGACGTGCTGCGGTCGCCAGATGGCCCTGGAACACAACCGGAGGAAGGTATTCCGTGAAATTCGTCTCAAGTGTCCTTGCGACAGCAGCATTCATTTTGTTGCTGCTCGCCACCTATTGCCTTCACGTTCGGTTTTTCAAAGTCGATGTCATTTTGTATTCCGCGCTGCTGGACGCGCTGATCGCGACCCTAATCGCTGCCGTCTTCCTGTTCTGGCCTCGCAAATCCCCGACACTAGGAGTTTTCGAAAAGATCCTGCTGGTGGTCACCTGGCTCCTGGGTGGATACGCCTTCGCGATTTCGGTGCCGACGGTACTCGACCGCTCGCTGTCCTTTTACATCCTAGAAAAACTGGATCAGCGCGGCGGCGCCATTCTGGCCAACAGGTTCGCAGATGTTTTCACCGACGAATACATGCACGAGATGAGGCTGGTGGATGTTCGGCTGACGGAGCAGGAGGAATCCGGCACAGTCCGGATCGAAAACGGCTGTGTGATGCTCACCGATCGTGGCCGTGAGATTGCTTCCTTCAGCCGCTTTTTCCGAAACAATCTGCTCCCCCCCAACCGGCTGCTGCGCGGGGAGTATACGGGCGATCTGACCAATCCCTTCAAAAACAGCATTCCGTCACCCGACTATGCCTGTAACGGTACACTCCAGGATTAAGAACGAGCCAAAGACTGGAACGTTCCTACTCATGCGTGCGAGGGAAGTTGGAGGATTGGCTGTTGAAGTGAGCTCCTGTTTTTAAGTTCTGCGTCATCATTGTCACTACCGTTGCCGACGATTTGAAGCGCCAATCTAAGGATGACGTCAAAGGTTGATAGTTTGAAGCTTTGAACCGCGCCGAGTTTGCCGGAGGCTGTTTGGTTTAAGTTATGCGGCCACGGCTGGTTGTTCCAGCGAGGCGTAGTATTGTTCTTCCGCTTCAGCCGGAGGGATGTTTCCTATTGGCTCCAGCAAG
>VIRH01000072.1 GCA_008107755.1 Rhodobacterales bacterium | reverse complement strand
AAAAACAAATTACAGCTTGCCAAAATGGCTCGCAAAAACAACCGGTCAACGCGGGATGGAGCAGCCCGGTAGCTCGTCAGGCTCATAACCTGAAGGTCGCAGGTTCAAATCCTGCTCCCGCAACCAAATCAAAAAGCCCCTGATGGTCCATACCTCAGGGGCTTTTTTGCGCTCCAAAACGCAAAATAAAACTAAGAACAACGGGGACCATTTGAAAGCTTGTTCCTCACGATGGCGATCCGAGGCGGGCGGGACGAGCAAGCACGGGCAAAGCCCCATGAAGAGGCGCGGACACCAATCAATGCCTGAGCCGGAAGAAATGTGTGATGGATCCGAAGGGATATAACCCGGTGGATGCACGCGCGTTTGAATGACCCAAAGCCGGTGATGCGAAGTGGCGCGCAGCGGACGCGAGGCCGCCTGTGCGAAGCGCTGCCTTTCGCAACGCCACGACTGCCTGCGAACTGCCGGGAAGACATTCGCGGCTCTGAGGCGAAATCGGCGCAGTGCGGACAGAGAGACACTCGAATGGGCAAGGCGTCGGCATTAGGCGACGCCGATGAAAACCAGATAGGTCAATGACGACGCTCTTTTCCCGATCCTCAGGACCCGATGGGCATTGCCGTATCCATCTTGAGGGTCGCGAGATTGTTGATTGCAATCAACGCGGCCTGTGTGCGGTTTTCGATTCCGAGCTTTCTGAGAATTGATCGCAAGTGCAGGCGCACGGTGGTCGCCGAGATGTTGAGCTGCGTCGCGACCCGCTTGTTGCCGAAGCCCTTGCCGACCAGCTTGAGAACCTGGGTTTCGCGTGCTGTGAGTTGGTAGAGGCCGGTTCGGATGGTTTCGAGATCCAGTTCGTCGGCCCCGTCTTCGTCCAATTGTGACTGGCCGAAGCCGGCCATGGACGCGACCTGGGCGCTCTTTGCCACCATTTCCGGCAGGATGACGTAACCGGCCTCGATCAGGCCGATGAGCGCCGCGAAATTCTGAAGTTCGACACCGTGGCTGACGATGGCGCGGAGGCCCTCGAAATACTGCCCGCGAAGGTCGGCAAAGTTCTCTTCATCGCTCAGGACGATGCACCGAACTCCTTGGTCCGTCCACATTCCCCTCAGCTGTGAAAAAGCGCTTTCATCAAGGGCGCCAAGGTCGACGATTGCCAGAAGGGTGTCGCCGCTTCTCGCCGATGGCGCGGATGCGAGGTGCCTCTCGAGCTCGTCCATCGTGGGGAAGCTGATGATGTTGTTGCGTAGATCGGACAATTGCGTCCGCACGCCTTCGCGCACGAAATATGTTGGAGAAACAATGGCTAAATCAGAATGAGCATGGGTCATTGAAATCTCGTGCGCCATATGAAAAACTATGCGGAATGGTTGTAATATATAGCAATGTATATTCGAATCAATTCGAATTTTAATATAATTATATTTGAAACCCTGCGGAATATACGGTGTTTTGCAACACACCGTTGTCCTTTCCGTCTGCGTCACTCTTCCCAGAACAAGTCTCAGCGACATAAGCACTTCACTTAGTTTCGCGCTGCAGCATGAGGGCGCTTGGCTGGAGAGTTCTCACCGGCGCGTCGCAGAGCACGTGGCGCGGGCCCGAGCTATATGGACGTTGAGATTTTTCGCCTCAGAGCTGCTTGTCAGATCCAGGTTCCATGACTGTCAGAATGCCCGCAAATGCAAAACATGAAACCGCGTTCAGTTCGAGCGCCCTTTCGTTTTGTTTAGAAAATGCAGAAATTGCCATGAACATCCCTGTCTAATTCAGCGATCTGACAGGAAAACTACGGAGTAGGTGCAATGAATTGTTTTCTGCGCTGCTGCAAAACGCGCGTTTTGTTTATATACCAAGAGTTGATGCGGTAGCAGTAAATTTATATTAATTTTTTAACTTTTTGTTCATCATTTTTCTCCGGCAGCATTCGCTATTTGAACGCGTGCAAGTGCAGACCCACGGATTTCAAGAAAACTTTCGCTTAAAACATAGAGATCACTAATGGACCGCTATTTCACCGAAGATGGCAATGGTATTGCCGGCGGCTTTGGCTCGTCTTTTATCGAGGCAAGCTTTGAAGTCAATGTAATAAGCGGCGGTGAGCACCAGGTTCTGGTCGAATTCGCCAATGGCTTTTCTACGGCCCGCAATGTCGCCTTGACCGTTTCCGAAAAATTCGAATGCACACTTGCTCTGCCACCCACGGGATCGTGGAGCACGCCGGATACCCGCATTCTGAAGCTCAATCTCGACAAGGGTATGCACCGTTTCGTTTTCGAGGCCGAGAACGCAAGCGGGCCTAAGATCAGCGATATTCGACTCGACAGGATGGTGACCGACCTCGTTCCCGCCGACAACCAGCCTTCAGGCCTCGTCCTGATCCAGAATCTCGGAGCCATTGCCGCACTGGGTGTCCTTGGTGAGCTTGGAACGCGAAAGGCCGAGGCAAATGAGGGCGGCGGACCTGAAGGAGAAGAGGTTCAAAGTATCGAAACCCCGGCGGAGACCGGGGAAACTGATGGCGGCGAGATGCCGGCTCCGCTCGAAGACAGCGATGGCAATGGCGAAGATATGGGCGATCTTGAAACTGCCGCCGGCGGACCGGTCACACAAGGGTCCGGCTCGAGTCCGGTGCGCATTTCGCAGCCCATCGAAGAGGTTCCGGACCAGGGCACGCCGCAAGTCGACGGTTCCCTGGATCTGGCAGTTTTCAATTCCGAAAAAAATCTGAACGGCCTGACCGTTGCACCGGCGTCCAAGGCGGGTGGGGGAACGGGGCTGCAGACACCGGGGAATGGACCGGTGTTCCTGGCAGCTGCGGACGATTCAGAGGCAGGGGAGGAGACCGACATGGCATTCGATACGATCTATCTGCAGGCCGAAGACGGTGTTGCCGGCGGGAGCAACAGCTCAGCCACCCAGGTTCGGGATCCGGAAAATCCGGAAACGAACAGTGCAGTCGGGCCGAGCGGGCTTCGTCCCGGGTTCAGCGGCACAGGCTATGTCGACTATGGCTCGACGAGCGGTGACAACTACACCTACACGTTCACCGATGCGGAAGTCGGTGCACGGGTGCTTTACGTCCGCTACGCCACCAACGGCAATCGTCCGCTTGATGTCATCGTCAACGGCGTCTCTCTGGGAACGAGTGCCTTCACCGATACGGATCCGGACGGGGCTGGACCGGAGGAGGGCTTCGACCACTGGCAACTGGCTACCTTCGACTTCACATCGGTCGTTGGAGAAAACACGGTTGTCCTTGAAATCCCCAGCCCCAACGGGAACGCGCCCAACGTGGACGCCCTGGCGATTGCGATGCCGGGCGAAGAGATCAGCTTCCTGGCGCCGGTCATCGCGAGCGACACGTTCGACGTTTCCGAGAACGCAACCGACATCGGCTCGATCGACGCATCCGATCTCGATGGCAATCCGCTGACGTTCGCCATCGCCGGCGGCGCCGACGCGGACAAGGTTACAATTGATGCGTCGACGGGCGCTCTCAGCTTTGTTTCCGCTCCCGACTTCGAAGCGCCGTCGGACGCGGACGCAGACAATGTCTTCGACATCGTGGTCGAGGTTTCGGACGGATTTTCCACGGTCGCGAAGAACATCGCAATCTCCGTTCAGGACGATCCGGAGGTGCCGACGCCGGTCATCGATCCGATCGTGCTGCAGGGGGAGGATGCCGCCATCCCCGGTGACGCCGCCACATATCACCGCGATCAGGCCGGGACGCTGAGCGATCCTGATGCGGAACGGGAAGGTGAACCCGGCAGCGTCATGGATGGTGTGGCTCTCGACGATTATGGTCTGCGGGCCGGGTACAGCGGTGCAGGCTATACGGATTTCGGCGGTGCCGGTGTCGACGGCGACGAGACGATCTCCTGGACAGTGACTGTTGCAGAGGCCGGGGCCTACGACCTTCATATTCGCTATGCCTCAACGGCGACGGCAACCGACCTGCGGCCGCTCGACATTCTCGTCAACGGCGCCGCGCAGCACTCCGAACTCGGCTTCCCTGGACAGGGCTTTGCCACCTGGCTGGTGCGTGCACCCGTAACCCTGCTGCTGGAAGCGGGCGAGAATATACTCACATTGGCCATTCCGGACGGCTTCAGCAACGGCCCGAATGTCGACGCTGTTGCTGTCACCACCGCAGGCGCCGCAGCGCCGGACTTCCCGGCAACAAACACCGCACCGACCTTCGCGGAGGATGAGACAAGCTCCACGGCCCAGGAAAGCGGCAGCGTCGTCGTTGGAACGATCCCTGCCTCGGATGCTGAAAACGATGCGCTTTCCTACTCGCTTGAAGGGGCGGATTCGGGGCTGTTTTCCATTGATGACAGCGGCGAGTTGACCTTCGATGCGCCGGCGTTCGTGCCGGCTGGAGACAATTCCTATTCCGTTACCATCGTCGCGAGCGATGGCGTTCTGACGGCGTCCCATGTCGTCACCGTCGACGTCACGGAAGCGCCGGAAAACTCAGCGCCGACCTTCGAGGGCCCGGTCGACTTCACCGTTGCGGAAAACACGACGGAGGTCGGATCGGTCCTTGCCGATGACCTGGATGGTGACGACGTTACCTATGCGATTGCCGCAGGCAGCGACGGCGACTTCTTCACCATCGACTCCGAGACCGGCGCAATCAGTCTCAAGGATCCGGTCGATTTCGAGACCGGCCAGACCAGCTTCACCTTCACGGTGGATGCGAGTGACGGTGTCGATACGACCAGCCAGACGGTGACGGTCACGATCGAGGACGTCGACGAGGGAACGCCTGATACGACCGCCGACGAAGGTGGAGACCTGGCGGTCGTCGTCAGCGACCTGTCCGATCCGGCCAATGCGGTCTTCACGGTCAGCGGCCTCGATGCGGATATCGTCACGCTGGAGGTGTCCATTGACGGCGCAGCGCCGCAGGCGGTTTCCCTGACAGGTGGAGATACCTTCACGCTCGACCTTTCCGCCTATGAGCCGGGTGATGTTCCCATCGTCCTGAACGTGACGGACGGAGCAGGCAATTCGGCCTCGGCCGGTGCGACAGCGACCATTCAAGCCCCTTCGGATGATGGGCTTGTGGTCGATTTCGGCACGTCCACGATCAGCAGTTATGGCGGGGCGCAGGACGTCGGCGGTTCGGGCAGCAGTGTCGATATTTCCGACGATGGTTCCGCGCTGACGCTCGACGGCAACTTCTGGAAGCGGGCGACGATCGGGGCCGACTACGGCATCACGTCCAACACGACGATCACCGTCGATGTGGCGATCGGTGACTTCGTGCCGGAGATCGTCTCCCTCGGCTTTGATGACGACAACAGCCCGTTCGAAGCGTCCGATCAGTCGAATTTCCAGCTTGCCGGGACACAGACCCAGGGCGGGTTCGTCGATCTGCGCGGGACGGGAGAGGATCTGGGTAACGGTGTCTTCCGGTTCACGATCGATCTGTCCGCGCATGCGGACAAGTCGATCAGTTCGCTGACACTGGTCGCCGATGACGACAATTTCAGCAATGGTCGAGGCTCGGTCACCTTTTCCAATGTCACGATCAGTGAAGACGACGGCGGAACGGGCACCAACGCGGCGCCGCGTGTCGTTGGCGGCGGCGTCAGCGATTTCGACGTGGACGAAGGCGAAGGGGTCGAGGTCGATCTGCCCTTCGTCGACGACGACGGCGACACCATGACCTTCAGCTTCGTTGTGCGGGACAGCAATGGCGTCGAGGTCACCGATCATGGTCTTGCTCTGGACGGCGGAGTTCTGTCAGGCGATGCGCCCGAACTACCCGGCGTCTACACCGTGGAACTGACGGCAGATGATGGAACGGAGACGACGACCACGCAATTCGTGATGACAGTCAACTCTGTCAACGATGCGCCCGTCGTCGAGGATGCGGCTCTGGAACCCTACTTCTTTGAAGCGGGATCGGAGATCTTTGGCGTCGACATCAACGAATTCACGGGTCTGTTCTCGGACGAGGACGGCGACGAGCTGACGTTCACGGTCGAGGGGCTGCCGGACGGGCTGAGCCTGAACGAGGAACTGGTGATCGTCGGCACGCCGCAGTCCGGTGGCGATTATACCGTGACGGTTCGTGCGACCGACCCGTCGGGCGAATCCGCGACACTCGACCTGATCTTCAACATCGAAGGACCGGAAACCGGCGATGTCACCATCGTGGAGGCGGAGGACTTCACCGGCCTCGGCGACGCGCAGAACTTTTATGCCACCGGCCAGGCCGGTGCCTCGGAAGACCGCATCCTGCGGGCATCCAACACCAGCTCTCCAAGTGTCGTGACGACCGACCTTTCGGCCAACGGACTGCTGGAAGGCTGGTACACGGTTGCCATGACGCGCTACGACGAAACCGACGGCAGCGCGAGCTACTCGCTGCAGATCGGTGACACGGTGCTGGCTTCCGATGCGGCTTTCGATGACGGCGGGACGTTCGACAATGGCGGCGCACGCGGGGCAGCGGGTCAGGCTGGCAACCTGAAAACGATCGCCTTCGAAACGCCGGTGTTCGTGACGGCGGGAACGTTCCTGACGTTTTCGGGCCAGGCCAACGGCGAGCTGCTGAGGACGGACAAGTTCACCTTCACGCGGGTGGACGATCCGAACCTTGCTCCGGGCACCGTGTCGCTCGACACCACCGCTATCGATGAAAACGCCGAAGGGGCCGTTGTCGGCACGCTGAGCGCGGTCGATCCGGAAGGCGGGGCGGTGTCCTTCTCCATCGAAGGGGAAAGTGATTTCGAAATCGTCGATGGTCAGCTCAAGCTGAAGGACGGTGTCAGCCTCGACCACGAAAGCGGTGAAACCGTCGATGTCGTGGTGACGGCAACCGATCCGGAAGGAGTGTCTTCGCAAACGACCCTCACGGTCGATGTGGGTGACGTCAACGAGGCACCTGAACTCGCCGGTGGCGCGGCCATTGATGACCTTCAGGTCGAGGCGGGCGCCGGGGAAATCCTTGATCTTGCCGCAGCGCTCGGTGCGACCGATCCCGACGACGGTGACGTGGTCACCTACGAAGCGACCCTTGCCGGGGACGGGGCTCTGCCGACTGGCCTGTCGCTCAGCGGTTCGGATCTCGTCATCGGTCAGGATCTGCCGGCCGGCATCTATGCCATCACCGTTTTTGCCTCAGACGGCAATCTTGACTCGGACTCTGTCCAGTTCACTCTGACGGTGACCGAACCGGGCGTGTTCGAGCCGGTCACGATCCAGGCCGAAGCAGGGGCAATTACCCTTGCCGCCGCGCCTGACGGAAGCTCGACCCAGGTGCGCGATCCGAGCAATCCTGAATCCAATTCCAGCCTGCCAAACGGGCTGCGTCCGGACTTTACCGGTGACGGCTATCTCGATTTCGGCAATGACGCGGGAGACACGGTTACCTACAGTGTGACGGTCCAGGAGGCCGGCACCTATGAAATCGCGGTCCGCTACGCGACCAGCACCGACCGGCCGCTTGACTTCGTCCTGAATGGCGCAGCGCCTGTCCAGTTGCCTTTCGTCTCGACCGACCCGGACGGTGCCGGTCCGGAGGACGGTTTCGATTACTGGGAAATCGAGACGGTCAGCGTGGAGCTTGTCGCAGGCGAGAACACCTTCTCCTTCGCGATCCCGGCCGGTACGAATACCGGTCCGAACCTCGATGCCATCACCGTCAGCAAGCCGGGAACGGTTCCGGACACCTCCGCCGATGCGGATGAAATTCCGCTGGATCTGTCCGGCCCGACAGACCCGCTCAACGAAACCGGTGCCGCCTCCATCAACTTCAACCTCAGCGGCATCGACAGCGATATCGTCAAGATCGAGATTTCGTTCGACGGCGGCGCGACGCGAACCGACATCACGGCCAAACCGGACGCGGACGGCGACTTCACCTTCACCGATGCCAACCTTCCTGCCGGGACATACACGGTAACCGCCTATGTCACCGATGCGGCCGGCAACGAGGCAAGCTCGAGCCACGATATCATCATTGCGGGTTCCGGCAGCGAGCCCATCGTCATTCAGGCGGAAGACACCACCTTTGTAACGGTTGACGACACGGGCACCGGGGACACCGACCAGTCCTTCACCCGTGAAGTCAACATGAACCGTGTCGATGCCTTCGGGAACTACCGGGCGGGCGCGGTCGGCGACGCCTACATCGATTTCGGCAGCAACCCGGGCGACGCGATCGAGATCACCTTCGACGCTCCGGTCGCGGGCGAATACAATGTCGCGTTCCGCTATGCCGTGGGCGGCGATGCTGCGCGGCCGTTGCTCCTTTCGCTGAACGGCTCGAATGTCGAGACGCTGCCCTTCCCGGTCACCGGAAGCGATCAGCAGGATTGGGAAACATGGCTTGATCTCGAGGTCGAACTGGATCTCGTCCAGGGCACCAATACGGTGCGGATCGAAATACCGGCCGGCGCAAGCAGTGGTCCCAACATCGACCAGATCACCTTTACCCCGCCGGATGGGGGCGGCGAGGTACCGGCCTTCTCGGTGACGCTCCAGGGCGAAGACTTCGTCATCACCGATGTGGAAGCCAATGCCGCAACGCCGGCCGATACGCTTCCCAGGACCGCCGCCAATCCGGAGCCGGGCGCCAACGCCGGAAACAGCGGTGAGGGCCTCGAATATGACGCCTCCGGTCTCAGGCCCGGATACGAGGGAGCCGGGTATCTCGACTTGGGCAATGATGTCGGCGACAGCGCTGCCTTCAGCGTCGACGTTCCCGATGCCGGCACCTATCAGCTGACGATCCGCTATACCAACGGCTCGGATACGGGCCGGCCCATGACCCTGTCGGTGGATGGTGTCGAGCAGACCGTCGACTTCGCGTCGACCCAGGTGGCCGGCGGCGCGGATCTCGATCACTGGCAGAACTGGACCGAGGTCGTCGTGGATGTCGAACTGGAGGCCGGCAGCAACACGATCTCCTTCACCAACACGATCCAGAACGGTCCGAACATCGACCAGGTGACCGTCAGCCGCGAAGGTTCGGGCGGCGGCGGCGGGACGCCTTCCGATGCCCAGATGTTCACCGAGGTGGTGAAGATCAACTTCGAGGCGCCACCGTCCGGCAACGGCAGCTTCAACGCACCTGCCGGTTACACGACGCCCGACGGATATCTGTCCGACACGGGGGCCGCCTTCGGCAATCGCGGCAACGGCTTCAGCTATGGCTGGGTCGACGTGGACAATGGTGCCGTCACCGGCACGCCGCTTGACCAGCCTACGGGATCGGCGCGCTACAAGAACGATGTTCCCGAGGCGAGTGACCTGCAGAAGACCTATCTGCATTTCGAGTACCCGGGTGCACCGGAAGCCACCAACGAGAGGGCGTTCGAACTCGAGCTGGAGGATGGCACCTATCAGGTCAAGCTCGCCATCGGCGACACCGGTGGGCGCTACGACTCCACCTATGTCGTCAATGTCGAGGGCCAGGCCTTCGCTCCGGCCTTCGAGCCTGTGGCGAATGACGGGATCTCCCACGGCTATGGCAGCAATCCCGACTACAATGCGTCCTTTGACGGGGAGGGCTACCGGTCGACGTTGCTCTCCGGCATTGTCACCGTCACGGATGGACGTCTGACCATCGACTCCATCGGCGGCTACAACACGGAAATCCAGTATCTCGAAGTCGAGCAGATCCCGGATATTACGCCGGATGACGATCGCTCGGCCGATCTCGACTATTCCTTCTTCACCGACCCGCGTGCGGCGTCGCTGGAAGACGGACAGGTGTCGCTTGCGATCGGCGAGGACGGGTCCGTGCCGATCGGTATCGATCCGACATCGAGCCTGATCGTCGGAGTCGATCTGCAGGCGCCGGGGCACCGGGGGCCGAATATCACCCATGTCGACGGCATCAAGCTCATCGAGACGCTGACAGGGGAAGAAGTCCCGGTCTACGTGCAGATCACGGGCGGCGCGGATTCGCTGACCATTCGTCCGTTGCAGACGCTGAAGGACAACACCTCCTACACCTTGAAGGTCGAAGACGTGCTCGATCTGGGGGATGTCTCCGACGCCCAGGCGCCGCTGCGCCAGATTGCCGATCTGACGACGACGTTCGTGACCGGCGAGGCGCCGGAAAACGTCGCCCGCGAGGTGGCCTTTACCGAAGATGTCCAGCTGGACGGTTTTGCCGACGGGGCCGGGGGCTTCACGTCCGTCGAATTCGGTCCGGACGGCAAGCTCTATGTCGCCACCATCACCGGCTACATCATGCGCTGGGATGTCAATGAAGACGGCACGCTGGACAAGAGTTCGCAGGAAGTGCTTTCGTCCGACTACTTCCAGCAGTTCGAGGCCTCATCGCCTCAGGCGGCTGCCGAAGGCGAAGGCCGCCGCGGCATCATCGGGCTGACATTCGATCCCGACGATCCCAACACCATCTGGATCACCGACAACTGGCCGATCCCGCGCGAGAGCAAGGCCTACGAGACGCCGGAATTCAGCGGTCAGATCTCCAAGGTCTCACTAGGTGCCGGCGGGTCGCTGGAAAATGCCTCGGTCGAAACCTACATCACCGGCCTGCCGCGCTCCGGCGGGGATCATGTCACCAACTCGCTCGAATTCCGTGCGAACCCCGACGCGGGCGTCGACGGTGCGCCCGACCATCTCCTTTATGTCGTCCAGGGCTCGAACTCGGCTGGCGGTGAGAAGGACAATGCCTGGGGCAATCGGCCGGAACGCCTGTTCAACGCGTCGATCCTGGAAATCGATCCGACCCGCGACGATGTTCCTGAAGGCGGCTTCGATGTGCGCACGGAGCCGATCTCGCTGACGGACGATCCGACCACGGACCTTCCCGACGATCTCTTCAATGAAGACGGCACCTATCCGGGGATGTACAACCCCTTCGACGATGGTGCGGTTCTGAAGATCTACGCGACCGGCATTCGCAACGCCTATGATCTGGTCTGGCATTCCAACGGTTATCTCTACTCGGCCGCCAACGGAACGGCGTCCGGGGCCAAGTCTCCGGACGATCCCTCCACTCCTCAGGACGAGTCCGCCAGCAACTCGCCGACCCAGAACGACTATCTGTTCCGGGTTGATGAGGGCGGCTACTACGGTCACCCGAACCCGCTCCACGGCGAATACATCCTCAACGGCGGCAATCCGACGAGCGGGGCAGATCCGAACGAGGTTGGCGGCAATAGCTACTACCAGCCCGGCACCGATCCCGATCCGAACTACCGTCTTGAGGAGTCCTATTCTCTCGGCCTCAACAAGTCGCCGAACGGTTCGGTCGAGTACACCGGCAATGCCTTCGGCTCGAACCTGAAAGGCGCAATGCTCATTGCGCAGTTCTCGGTCGGCGACAACGTGCGCATGGTGCTGTTCGACGAAACGGGACATGTGGTCAAGGATGACGTTCTGCGCCGGCCCGACGGGTCCGTGATCGACAGCTATATCGATCCGCTGGACATCATCGAGAATCCGGTCACGGGCCAGCTCTACCTGATGACACTGAACCGCGGCACCGGCGCCAGCCAGCTCGTTCTCCTGACGCCGGCTCCGGGCGGCGTCGTGCAGGACATCACCGCGGACGAAGGCAACGACCTCTCGCTGTTTGCCGCTGATGCCTCCGATCCTTCGGCCGTCGTGCTTCAGGTGTTTGGTCTCGATGACGACATCCAGGCGATCACGGTCAGCATAGACGGGGGCGCGCCGCAATCGGTCACGCTCGTCAACAAACGGTTCACGCTGGACCTGTCGGCCTTTGATGCGGAGGTCGATCTGACGCTGAACGTCTTCGACGACGACGGCAATGCCGCGTCGACGGACGCCTCCGTGACACCGGGGTCCGGTGGTTCGACCGGCGCCTTCCTCGATGCGACCGCCTTCACGGTGCTGAGCACGGCGACGGGTAGTGATGCGACGGTGATCCGGAACATCAACGATCCGTCCACCTATGAAACCACCAACGCCAACGATGCCAACGGCGACGGGCTCAACGACAACTATGATGGTGACGCCTATCTCGATCCGAATGGCGGCCCGGAGGACAAGGCATCCTTCACCTTCGATGCGGCGGTCGCGGGCACCTATGTCTTCACCTTCCGCATGGCCAACGGCGACGGCAATTCCGCTGCGCGGCCGATCGAGATCAACACCGGCGACCAGTCGGTGGCGATTGCCAACACCTTTACCGGCAGTTTCACGACATGGAATGACTTCCCGGTCGTGCTGCGGCTGGAAAAGGGCGTCAATACGATCGTCATCTCGCAGACGGGGACCGGAGCGCCCAATATCGACAGCGTCACGATCGTTGCCGATGAGCTGGAAACGTCCACTCCGAACGACGGTGAGATCGAGGTCGGCGGCGTCACATATGTGATGTACGAGGCCGAAAATGCCGCGCTCGACGGGCCGGTCGTCGTGACCGAAGACCGTACCCAGTCGGGAGACTTCGTCGATTTCGACGGCTCTGGCGATCAGACGATCACCTGGACGGTCGAGGTGACGCAGTCGGGCGTCTTCGGGCTCGATATCCTCTATGCACTGTCGCCGACCAAAGAGGCGCGCCCGATGGTTCTTTCCGTCGACGGCCAGGTTGTCGACACGCTGCCGTTCGCACCAAACAGCAACGAAGCCGAAACGTCCTGGGGGCCGCAGTCGGCGACCGTGCAGCTCACCGCCGGTGTGCACACGATCACGGTAACCGCGCCGGAGGCGAACGGTCCGAACGTCGACCTGCTGCGTCTTTCCAAGGAGCCTGTCGATGTCTTCGAGCCAAGCTATGCCGACATCGACGGCGAGGGACGGATCGAACTGGAAGCCGTCGACGGCACGGCACAGACGGTCAACGCGAATGAAGTCGCCTTTTACTTCACGGTGGACGATGACGGTGTCTACGCGTTCGACGTCGCCGCGAATGCAGGGGCGCAGAATGGCGGAGGCCTGACGTTCCTCCTCAACGGGGTCGAGCTGGACGACACGTCCTTCCCCGGCACGGGAGAGGCAGGGGAGGAATCCGTCTACGCGGAACTTGTCGCCGGGACCCAGTACAAGCTGACTGTCCGCTCGGACTCCGCCGGTGCCAACGGTCTCGACTATCTCGACGTTCGCCCGGCCCCCGGCAACGCGAATGCCGATATCGAGATCCAGAGCCTCGATGCGGCCTTCTTCGACAACCGTCTGCAGTTCAGCTACCTGGAAGATCCAGACGCGGTGGCACCGGACGCAGCGGACCGGGACTACAAGGATACCGGCACAGTCCGGATCTCGAACTCGGGCACCGAACCGCTCGACATAACCGACTTCAGCCTCGACGGACCCTTCGTTCTGGCAGATCCGGGTCAGCTCGACGGACTGTCGATCGGGGCGGGGCAGTTCGTGGACGTGACCATCGTCTTCGACCGGTCGGCGTATTCGCCGCCGACATCGAATATCGACGGGACCTCCACCGTCTTCCAGGGCGAACTGAAGATCGTCACCAACGACGCCGACGATCCGATCACGACGATCGACCTGGCAGGCTTCTGGCAGGCGCGCGATGAAGGCGGGCAGGAGCCCAACGTCAATGAAGTCTGGAAGATCTTCGGCTTCGGCAACGTGATCGAGGGCCTGACGACGCTCGGAGGCGGCCAGAACTCGACCCTGAGCACCAATGATGTTTTCGCCAAGACCGACGAAACCGAAGTGCTGTCGCCCTATTGGCGGATCGCCGATGGGTACACCGAAGCCAAGATCACACAGATCGCGGCGTTCCACGGGACAGGCGGGGCCACCATAGGCATCCACAATCCCGGCAACAAGGGGCAGGGCACCACGTTCTGGAACCATGAGGGAACCGACAACCAGCGCCTCCTGCCCAACACCGGCAACGACAGCACGGCGTCTACACGAAACTTCACGAATTCCGACATTCCGGATGGATGGACCGGCGCGGAGGTCTTCGGCATTAACGTCGCCGGCCTCTCGTCCGATCCACGGCTGAACCCGCGCGGAGACATTCTCGTCGAGGGGGAACAGCAGGGCCATACGGTCAAGATATTCCAGGCCCTGGACGGTGACGGCAACGTGATCCCGAACGTCTATCTCGGGATCATGGACTACACGGGCATCAACTACGACTACAACGACAACATGTTCGTGATCGAAGGGGTTGCGCCTGTCGGCTTCGGCCAGTCCATGGAAGTCTCCGGGCTTGATGACGCGGCCGCAGACGAGCGTCTGGTGTTCACGAATATCGACAATCCGGCAAACGGTTCACAGGAGTTCCGCAACGAAGCGTCGGTCACCATCACCAATGACGGCTTCGCACCGCTCGAAATCAATGGCGTCGCCATTGGGGATCCGTCCCTGTTCGAGATCGTCGGGTCGGTGCCGGACACGCTCGCGGCAGGCGAGAGCGCATCCATCACGGTTCGTTTCATCGGCACCCATGGCGGCTCGTCGGCTGGTGCGGAAATCCAGACATCGTCCTTGACGATCATCTCCGACGCCTATGACGGCGGCAGCAAGGTCATCCAGCTTGCCGGCATCGCGCAGGAATTTTCCGAAAGCGGGTCGGAGCCCACGGTGGCGCAGATCGTGGAGGCGTTCGGGTATTCGACCGACGTCGCCCAGGGGCAGCTTGCCAATGGCGGCCAGGTCGAAACGATCGGGGATGAAGTTCTCCTGCCTTACATGACCCGGCTCGACAGCTCCAAGCCGGTCGAGATCATCCAGATCGCGGCCTTCCTGAATCAGGGCAACGTGGCCAGGCTCGGCTTCCACTCGCTGGAGAGTGCCGACACCACCAACCTGATGGCCAATGACGATCAACAGGGTCAGACGATCCTTCCGGGCCAGTTGGTACCGGGCGCAGGCTCGGGCGCGAACGTGGCGCAGGGTGTCATCAATCAGGATGGGCCGTTCGGTCTGCACATCACGGTTGACGGCCGTCCGACCTACGCCTCCTGGACAGATCCGGAAGCCAACCGGGGCGATCCGGAATTCGGTAACCTCGTCGATGACAACTCTGGCCACCTCATCCGCTTCTTCCAGGCGCTCGATGCGGAGGGGAACGTGATCGAGGGGACCTTCATCGGGATCCAGGATTATCCGGGTGCGGGGAACTACGACTACAACGACCACATGTTCGTCATCAAGAATGTCGAGGCCTATGAGCTCACGGCCGGCGACGATGCAAACGATGACGGCGTGAACGACGCCTTGCAGGTCGACACGGACAACGACGGCATCGTGGACTTCTTCGATCCCGATACGGATCCGGGAACCGGCGGAGAGAACCGGGGAGACTATGTCCTCGGGGTCAACTTCGGCGGTGGGGCGATTTCCGATGATCCGGTGCTGGGCGTGGCGCTCGTCGGCCAGAACGACAGCCGCGTCACGCTCTCGGGAAGCACCAACACTGGCGCAGGGGTCGACGACGCGTCCAATCCGAACGGGGCCAATGCCACGGACGGGTCCGCGTTCAAGACCTATGAGGACGGTTCGAACTGGACGGCGAACATCTCGGTGCCGAACGGGACCTATGTCGTCGTGCTGCATACCCAGGAGACCTACTGGAACTCTGCCGGTCAGCGGCAGTTCGATGCCTTCATCAACGGCCAGCAGGTGATCAACGACCTTGACCCCTTCGCTCAGGCGGGCGGTGACAATCCCATCGCGGTCGAGGCGGTCGTGACCGTCACCAACGGCGTCATCTCGATCAACATGGATGCGGCCGGTGCCGACGGTATCGACAATGCTCCGCTCAATGCGGTGACGATCTACGAGTATGACGACGGAACGGGCAGCAACCAGACGCCCTTCGGCGGAACGGCTCCGCTGGTCGATGCCGACGGTACCACCATCGACGCTTCCGACTATGACGAGGGCGGTCAGGGCGTTGCCTATAACGACACCGCCGGCCTTCAAGGCGGGAACAACGGTGGCAGAGCCGGCAGCGACGTCGAGCAGACGAGCAATGGTGATATCGGCTGGACCGGAACCGGTGAGTGGCTCGAATACACAATCGAGGTCGAAGCCGCGGGCACCTACGATCTGGACATGCTGTTGTCGACAAATGGCGGAGGCCGATCGGTTGCGGTCGACTTCTACAAGCCGGACGCAGCGACGCCCTATGCCTCGACGGGCAGCATCGCGAACCCCAGCACGGGCAGCTACGGCAACTTCCAGACCCGGTCGGCGGGCGATATCGAGCTGGATGCCGGCACGAACATCGTTCGCGTCAGCTTCACCGGCGGCAGCCAGGACTTCCGGTCCTTCACGCTGACGCCTGAGGCGCCCCCGCCGAACCCGCAAACCCCTTATGGCGGTACGGCTCCGGGCTTCACGGACGGTTCGCTAACTGTCGATGCGACCAACTTCGACGAGGGCGGACAGGGTGTTGCCTACAACGACGATCCTGGTCTGGACGGTGGCAACACCGGTCTGCGCCCGGGACGGGATGTCGAGTTCGTCGGCGGTCAGAACGACATCGGTCACGTGGAACCCGGAGAATGGGTCGAATACACGATCGATGTGCCGGAAGCAGGAACCTACATCTTCACGGTCGATGCAAAGACGCCGGTCACCGGGGCAACGGTTGCGCTCAGCCTTGGCGGCGCCGTGCCGCTCGGGGTCGTGAACCTGGCGGATACCCATGCCGGAGGCAGCAACTTCTCCAGTGCGTCCTTCGGCGACAGCGCGCCGATTTCGGTTCAGCTGCCGGCCGGAGAGCAGACCCTGCGCCTGACTTTCGACGGCCCGCTGGCCTCGAACGGCTACGTGCTCGATCTGAGGTCATTCACGCTTGAGGCGGTCACCGACGGACAGGCGCCGTTCAACGGTCCGCACACTGTTGATGACGACGGTCTGGTTGTCCTTGCCAATGAGTATGACGAGGGCGGTCAGGATGTTGCCTACAACGATGCTCCAGGGCTTCAGGGCGGCAACAATGGCGGCAGGGTCGGTAGCGATATCGAGCAGACAAGCAACGGCGATGTCGGATGGATCGAGGACGGTGAGTGGATCGAGTACACGATCGATGTCGAGGAGGCGGGAGCTCACGAGATCTCCTTCCTGACGTCCAGGGGCGATTCCAGTGGCCCGGCGCGAACCATATCCGCTTCGTTCGAGCAGGCAGGCCAGGTCTATACGGCCGCGGATTCTGTGGACGTCGACTTCACCGGAAGCTGGCAGCAGTTCAACGAAACGGACAGCGTCACGGTGAACCTTCAGGAAGGCCTGCAGACCGTTCGGCTTACCTTCAACGGAGGGTCGATGGACCTGCGGTCCTTTGAAATCGCCCCCATGGATGTCGCCGCCGCGCTGCTTGACGACGATGACGGCGGTGCCTCCGCGAGTGCCTTCAACGGCTTCGAGCTTCAGGGCTGAGCCTGCGGAAGGGGCCGTCATGGCGGCCCCTTCCCATCTCCCGGTGTCTTGCCCGTATGTCCTTGAAACGCACGGGCGGTCTTCTTCGAAGACAAGCGAGGTTGAATATGTCCGCGTCACCCGAACCGATGACAGTCAGGCGTGCGATCGGCACGTGCCGGTCGGCTTTTCTGGCGGTTTTTCTGGTCAGTGCCGTTCTCAATATCCTGATGCTGACGGGCCCAGTCTTCATGCTTCAGGTGTATGACCGGGTTCTGGCCAGCAACAGTGTCCCGACGCTGCTTGCGCTGGCGGGCATCGCGCTGACGCTCTATCTCTTCAGCGGCGTTCTCGATGTTCTGAGAGCGAAGTCGTTGAACCGCATTTCCATGCGGGTCTATACGCGTCTGGCCAGGCCCACGTTTCTTGCCAACACGGAAGTGCCCCTGATGCTTGGATCGAAGGGGGCAGCGATCGATCCGGCGCGGGATCTCGATCTCGTCAAGCGGTTCCTGTCCTCACAGGGGCCGGCGGCGATCTTCGACCTGCCGTTCATGCCATTCTATTTTCTGATCCTGTTCCTGTTCCATCCGTTGCTGGGTGGCCTGGCGCTGGGCGGCGGGGTGCTGATCTTTGCGGTGGTTCTCGTCAACGACTGGATGTCGCGCGGGCCGAGCCGGGAACTGGTCATGCAGACCTCCAGCCAGACGGCGCTGATGAACACGGCCCGGCGCAACGCCGAGGTCATGCATGCCATGGGCATGTTCGAGAATTTCTCGGCGCGCTACGAGGACCGGATGAAGGGCTATTATTCGGCCCAGGAAGTTGCGAGCGATCGCAGCGCCACCTTCTCGTCCCTCACCAAGATGCTTCGGCTCGTGCTGCAATCCGCGATGCTGGGGCTCGGGGCCTATCTTGCGATCCTGCAGGAAATCTCGCCCGGCGTGATGATCGCGTCATCGATCATCATGGCGCGGGCAATCGCTCCGATCGAGCTGGCGGTGTCGCAGTGGCCAAGCTTCGTGGCCGCCCGGCAGGCAGCCGCACGGCTGACGGATATTCTGAAGCGCAGCCTTGTCGAAAACGGGACCAGGTCTCTGCCGCGGCCGGAGCACACTCTTCTCGTCGAGGAACTGGCAACGACGGCCCCCGGCGAGCCGGTGCTGCTTCTGCAGAACGTCAATTTCGAACTGAACGTGGGCGACGCGATGGGTATCGTCGGCTCGTCCGGTTCCGGCAAGACCAGCCTGGCGCGAGCCGTGATGGGGATCTGGCCGTTGATGCGCGGGTCCGTGCGCATGGACGGGTCCAGCCTCGATCACTGGCTGAAGGCCGAGCGCGGAGCTTTCATGGGATATCTGCCCCAGGATGTGGAACTGTTCGAGGGCACTGTCGCGGAGAATATTTCCCGTTTCGCGGCGGAGCCGTCGCTGACCGATGTCATCGCCGCGGCAAAGCTCGCCGGCGTGCACGAAATGATCGTCCAGCTTCCCGAAGGCTACAACTGCCGGATCGGAGAGAGCGGTGCGCGGCTGTCCGCCGGGCAGCGCCAGCGCATCGGACTGGCGAGGGCCATCTACCAGCGGCCGTTCCTGGTCGTGCTGGACGAGCCGAATGCCAACCTCGACGTCGTCGGCGAACAGGCGCTTGCCGATGCGATCATCGCCCTTCGAAAGGCGAGGTCCATCGTGCTCGTCATCGCGCACAGGCCCAAGGTCCTTGCCGTGGTCAACAAGGTGCTCGTCATCTCGCACGGACAGCAGACGCGCTTCGGCGATCGTGACGAGGTCCTGAACGTTTCGTCCGTCAACAGCGGCAAAGCCGAGGAGAGGAGGGTGATGCATGCCTTCTGATGCATTGGACACGATGATCACGCGGTCGCTGCGGCGCCACCTGATGCGCGCCCTGGGGGCTGCGGTGTTTCTTGCGATCGGCATCGGCGGGGTCGCGGCCTACGTCGAGATCAGCGGCGCCGTGGTCGGGGCAGGGTCGATCATCGTGCAGGGGCGCTCGAAGCTCGTTCAGCACAACGAGGGCGGGGTCATCGAGAAGATCCACGTCCACGAGGGCGACAAGGTGACGGCGGGGGACATCCTGTTCGTTCTGGAGGGAACAGCGGTCCGGGCGAGCCTGGAAATCATCGAAGCCCAGCTTCATCAGCTGCTCGCCCAGGAGGCGCGCCTCCTGAGTGAGCTTTCCGGCAAGGACGAGATCGTTTTCCCCGGGTCGGACCTGTCGTCGGCGGATGCGCATCGGATCGAGATTCTCAAGGCCGGCCAGGTCGAGCTTTTCGCCGCGCGGCGAAACGGCATCCTGGGACGGAAGGACCAGCTACGCGCGCAGATCGACCAGCTTGAGGAAAAACTGGTAGCGCTGCGCGCCCAGATTTCCTCGATCGACGAAAACGTCAAGCTTCTGGACGAGCAGAGAGCGGATGCCGCGGTCCTGCATGAAAAGGGTCTGGTCGTCGATTCACACATGATCTCCATGCAGCGCGAGCGGGCGACGCTGCAGGGGTCACGGGCGGCGTTGGAGGCGGAAATCATCGAAGCTCGAACTGCGATGGGCGAGAAGGACCTCGCGCTCACGCAGATCGACAAAGAGTTCCGCGAGGCCATCCTGACGGAACTGGACCAGAAGCGCGTGGAAATCGCGAAGCTTCGCCAGGAACGTGTCGCCGCCCGTGACCGCCTGACCCGACTGGTCGTAAGGGCCCCGATGACGGGCTACGTCCACACGCTCAACGTTCACACGATCGGCCGGGTGGCCGCGCCGGGCGAAACGCTGATGCAGATCGTGCCGGCAGGCGACAAGCTGGTGATCGAAGCCAAGCTACGTCCGACGGATGTCGATCAGGTCACCGCACAGCAGAGTGCGCGGATCCGCCTGACTGGTCTCGACCGCAGGACGACCCCCGAACTGAAGGTTATCGTGCTCGATGTCGCTCCGGACCTGACCGAAAATCCTCAGACGGGCGAGGCCTATTACACCGCCCGTCTGAGGATACCCGAGAGCGAGATTGCGCGTCTCGAAGCCCGGGAACTGAGGCCCGGCATGCCGGTCGAGGTGTTCATCGAGACCCGTCACCGAACCATCCTATCCTACCTGGTCAAGCCGATGCGGGATCAGATCGAACACGCCATGCGAGAGGACTGAGAATGGCCGCCAGGAAGCAGACGACAGCACAGCAGAAAGCCGCGGCCGAGACGCAGGCGGAAAAAGACAGCGACCCGGGCGGCTCGGCGCCGCAAGGGGCGCCCGAAACGCCGCCGCGACCGACCGCTGTCCGCGTGGGCGGCGAACAGAAAGCGCCGCCCCGCGTCGTCCGTGGCAAGGGGCCGTCGAAGGTCACGGCCATTCCCTCCGACGACAGGGAAGGCAATGGTGCCGGAACACCGCATCAGATTGCACCGGCTGCCCGCGGCGGCGCGGTGATGGCACCAGACGCGGTTGCCGAGATCAACGGCAGGCTGGACACATTGACGGAGACGGTCGCGACCTTCGAGGCCTATTTCGCGATCACGCTGATGTCCAGGCTGGACGCGCTGGTGGAGGAAAAGGTGAGGGCGGCCGAACAGTCACGCCGGCATCTCCGGCTGGGTCCTATCCTCGTGCTTTCCCTTCTGGTCAATGTCGGGTTGCTGGCTCTTTATCTCGACCCCGACCTGCCACAAAGGCTCGGGACGTGGGCGACCTGGGGCATCGACCTCGTGCATCGTGCCGTTGACGGTCTTATGGGGCTGTTCAATTCCATGACGAGGTGACATCGCCCGTATTTCTCTCCCGCACCACGTGATGGTGTCAGGCGGCCGGGTCGTTACGATCCGCCGCTTCTTCGCGACCTATTGACGAAAGTCAATGATATGCTCGCGCAGGTCGTCTTTGGTAAAGATCCGGATTTCTGGCAAGATCACCGTGGACGGGCTGCGGCTTGCAACCATGGAGATCGCAGGCCGCGCCTTGTACGTGCCCTGCTGGGGGACCAATTCCATGGGCCGGCGTATCGACGACTGACCGGAGTGTGGCCCTCGACAGTTGCAGGTGAGCGGCGGCGGGCTACTTCCGATCCGGGAACTGGAGGTCAACGGATGTGTACGGTTTGCGGTTGCGGCGCGGGCGACGTGAGGATCGAGGGCGGCAAGCACGACCACCACGATCATGATCACCCACACGCGCATTCCCATGATCACCACCATCCTCATGGGCACGGGGATCCTCATCAGGGCGAGCGGCATGATTACGGCGCGGGTGCCGCCGGAACATCCGTTCCCGGCATGAGCCAGAGCCGGCTGATCCAGGTGGAACAGGACATCCTGTCGAAGAACAACGGCTACGCGGCTGCCAACCGCAGCTTTCTTGCGGAAAGAGGCGTCCTTGCGTTGAACCTCGTCTCGAGCCCCGGTTCGGGCAAGACGACGCTTCTGGTGAAGACCATCACCATGCTGGCGGAGCGGTTCTCGCTCAGCGTGATCGAGGGCGACCAGCAAACCTCGGCGGATGCCGATCGTATCCGTGCAACGGGCGCACCGGCTATTCAGGTGAATACCGGCAAGGGCTGTCATCTCGACGGGCATATGGTCGGTCACGCGCTCGAGCGTCTCCAGCCGGCCGAAGGCGGGATCGTCTTTATCGAGAATGTCGGCAATCTGGTCTGCCCGGCGGCCTTCGACCTTGGCGAGGCGCACAAGGTGGCGATCCTGTCCGTGACGGAGGGCGAGGACAAGCCGCTGAAATATCCGGACATGTTCGCGGTCAGCACCATGATGATCCTGAACAAGACCGACCTGCTGCCGTATCTCGATTTCGATGTGGACGCGGCAATCGCGAACGCGCGCAAGGTCAATCCGGGCATCAAGGTGCTGCAGGTGTCGGCGCGGACCGGCGAGGGCATGGCGGACTGGTGTACGTGGATCGAAGCGGCACGCGCACTGCAGCTTGTCGGTCATCCGGCCGGTGAGGCCGCGCAATAGGGCGCGCCGCCGGAACGGAACCGAACTCTGGAGGGAGAGTGACATGTGTCTGGCCATACCTGCCAGGATCGTTGAACTGGACGGACCGGATACCGCGATCGTTGCGGTGGAAGGGGTCAGGAAACGGATCTCGACGGCTCTTCTGGAGGAGGCGGAGATCGGCGACTACGTCCTGATCCATGTCGGCTACGCCCTGCACAAGCTGAGCCCGGAGGAAGCGGAGCGCACGCTGGAGCTGATGGCGGAAGCCGGTATCCTTCAGGAGGAACTGGCAGAACTCGGCGAGGGGACGGCATGAAATACGTGACCGAATTCCGCGATCCGGCTCTCGCCAGGAAACTCGCTGCGGCCATCGCCACGGAGGCCGATCCCGCGCGAAGCTACCACCTGATGGAATTTTGCGGCGGTCACACCCATGCGATCTTCCGATATGGCGTTCAGGATCTGATGCCGGAGAACGTCGTCTTCGTTCACGGGCCGGGGTGCCCGGTCTGCGTTTTGCCCGTGCGGCGGCTGGATGATGCGGTCGAGCTTGCCGAGCGGCACGGTGTCATTCTGACGACCTATGGCGACATGATGCGCGTGCCCGGCACGAAGCAGAGATCGCTGATCCGCGCCAAGGCGGACGGAGCGGACATCCGCATGGTCTATTCCACGTCCGACGCGCTGAAGATCGCGCGGGACAATCCCGACCGGCAGGTGGTCTTCTTCGCCATCGGCTTCGAGACGACGACACCGCCGACCGCGGTCGCGATCCTTCAGGCCGAAGCCGAGGGGCTGACCAACTTCTCGGTGTTCTGCAATCACGTCCTGACCCCGGCCGCGATCTGCCATGTGCTCGGCTCGCCCGATCCGCGTGATCTTGAAAAGGTCTCCATCGACGGTTTTCTGGGGCCGTCTCATGTCAGCGCCGTGATCGGTTACCAGCCCTATGAGGCGGGCGCGAAGCTTTATCGCAAGCCCGTGGTGATCGCCGGTTTCGAACCGCTCGACGTGATGCAATCGGTTCTGATGCTGGTGCGCCAGATCAACGAGGGCAGGTGCGACGTCGAGAACCAGTATACGCGGGTGGTGACTCGCGAGGGCAACAGGAAGGCTCAGTCGCTGGTCGACAAGGTGATGGAGCGGCGCGCGAAATTCGAATGGCGCGGCCTCGGCACCGTTCCCGACAGCGCGCTGAAGATCCGCGACAACTATGCGTCCTTCGACGCCGAGACCCGGTTCGAGGTCAGCGAGAAGATCTCGCGCGAGGTCAAATCCTGCGAATGCCCCGCGATTCTTCGCGGGGCGAAGAAGCCGACAGACTGCAAGCTCTTCGGCACGGTCTGCACGCCGGAGACCCCCATGGGCTCGTGCATGGTGTCCTCCGAGGGCGCCTGCGCGGCCTATTGGAGCTACGGCAGGGTCCGCGATGCGGCCCCTGAAACGGCGGCGGAACTCGCATGAACAAGGTGGACACCTCGTTGCGGACCGGCTCCGTCGACATGTCCCACGGTGGCGGCGGCCGGGCAATGGCGGAACTGATCCGTGATCTTTTCAAGCGCCACCTGTCCAATCCCGTGCTGGATCAGGGCCACGACGCGGCACTGTTTTCGGTTCCGGCTGGGCGGCT
This sequence comes from Rhodobacterales bacterium, assembly GCA_008107755.1. Classification (GTDB taxonomy): domain Bacteria; phylum Pseudomonadota; class Alphaproteobacteria; order Rhizobiales; family Stappiaceae; genus Roseibium. Next base: position 261,363 of record VIRH01000072.1, on the reverse strand, counting down.
TGTCCTGTCGACCGACGGTCACGTCATCTCTCCGCTGTTCTTTCCCGGCGGGGATATCGGCTCGCTCGCCGTCCACGGCACCTTGAACGACGTTGCGATGGCCGGGGCAAAGCCGCTCTATCTGACTGCGGGCTTCATTCTGGAAGAAGGGTTTCCGCTGGCGGATCTGGAGCGGATCGTGATGTCTATGGCGAAGGCGGCCGAGGCAGCGGGCGTTCCTGTCGTGACCGGCGACACCAAGGTTGTCGAGCGCGGCAAGGGTGACGGTGTCTTCATCACCACGACCGGGCTTGGTGTGGTGCCGGACGGTGTTGACATCGCGACCGGCCGGGTTCGACCGGGACAGGCCATTCTGCTGTCCGGTTCCGTCGGCGATCACGGCGTTGCCATCCTGTCGAAGCGCGAGAATCTGGACTTCGAAACGCAGATCTGTTCCGACAGTGCCGCTCTGCACGAGCTTGTGGCCGCGATGGTCGCAGCCGTGCCGGGAATCGCCATGCTGCGCGATCCGACAAGGGGCGGACTTGCCGCGACGCTGAACGAGATCGCACGCGAGGCGAAGGTGGGCATGGATCTCGACGAGGCCTCCATTCCGGTCAGCCCGGATGTCGCCGCGGCCTGCGAGCTTCTCGGGCTGGATCCGCTATATGTCGCAAACGAGGGCAAGCTCGTGTGCATCTGTGATGCGGACGACGCGGATCGCCTGGTGACGGTGATGCGCGAAAACGCGCTCGCAAAGGATGCTGCCCGCATTGGCACGGTCGTCGAAGACGCGACCGGCATGGTTCGCATGCGCACGGGATTCGGAGGACAGCGCGTGGTCGACTGGCTGGCCGGCGAGCAATTGCCGCGCATCTGCTAGAGAGTGGCGCCATGACGGATCTGCCGAGCATGAGAAACGTCTCCCCTCGCGACCCCTGTCTCATGTGGGCGGTGCGCTGACATGCAGTCATCCCTGAAGGACGTGACAGGTCGCCGGATCCGGGTCAGTGGGCTGGTGCAGGGGGTCGGGTTCCGGCCCCATGTCTGGCGGCTGGCGCGGGACCTCACTCTAACCGGCATGGTGCGCAACGACGGCGAAGGCGTCGAGATCGATGCCTGGGGCCCTGAGGAGGGTCTCAGCCGGTTTGTAGAGGCGCTTCAGGAAGCTCCGCCGCCACTGGCCCGAGTGGACGCGGTCTCCTGGGTTGATCTTGACGGACCGCCGCAGGAGGGCAGCTTCGAGATCGTTGCCAGCCGCGGCGGCATGATAACAACCGGCGTCGTCCCCGATGCGGCCACCTGCCCTGAGTGCCTCTCCGACATGCGCGATCCCGCCAATCGGCGGTTCGGCTATGCCTTCGCCATTTGCACCCATTGCGGTCCGCGTCTGTCGATCCTGCACGCGATCCCCTACGACCGGGGCAATACCTCCATGTCGCGGTTTCCCGTGTGCGACGCCTGTTCGAGCGAATATGAGGACCCCGTTGACAGGCGCTTTCACGCACAGCCGATTGCCTGTCCGGATTGCGGACCGAGGCTGTGGCTGGAGGATCGCGGCGGGTGCGTGGAGACGTCGGACCCGGTTGCCGAAGCCGCGCGCCGGATCGCCCTCGGACATATCGTGGCCGTGAAGGGGATCGGCGGCTTTCATCTTGCCTGCGACGCCCTGAACGAGAAGGCGGTCGCCGAGCTGCGTCGGCGGAAACGGCGCAGATCCAAGCCGCTTGCGCTGATGGCTGCGGACCTGACATCGATCCGCCGCTACTGCCGGGTTACTGCGCGGGAAGAGAGGGAGCTGACAAGCATTGCGGCCCCAATCGTGCTTCTGGAAGCGGACGGGGAGCAACTTGCTCCTTCCATCGCACCGGGCCAGGACCGGGTCGGCTTCCTGTTGCCTTACACCCCTTTGCACCACCTGCTGCTGCGCCAGGTGGCCGGACCTCTGGTGCTCACCTCCGGCAATCTGTCGGAAGAGCCGCAGGCAATCACGAACGAGGATGCCAGGGGGCGGCTCGCCGAATTTGCCGATTGCCTGCTCATGCACAATCGCGAGATCGTCAATCGGCTGGACGATTCCGTCGTCAGTGTGTTTGACGCGGGGCCGCAGATCCTGCGGCGGGCGAGGGGCTACGCCCCGGCGCCGCTGTCCCTGCCGGATACATTCGCCAGGATGCCGCCGGTCCTTGCCATGGGCGGCGAGCTGAAGTCCGCCTTCTGCATGCTGAGCGACGGGCGGGCGATCCTGTCCCAGCACCTGGGGGATCTCGAAGAGGCCGCGACCCATGGAGAATATCGCCGTACGCTTGACCTCTATCAGCGGATTTTCCGTTTCGATCCGGCCGTAATCGCCGTCGATGCGCATCCGGACTATCTGTCGACCCAGTGGGGCAAGACGCTGGCCAGCGATACCGGATGCCGCATCGTTCAGGTGCAGCATCATCATGCCCATCTTGCCGCCTGCCTTGCCGACAATTCCGTCCCGGCCGGCGAAGAGACATCACTTGGGCTTGTGCTCGACGGACTGGGCCTCGGCAGCGACGGGACCATCTGGGGCGGCGAGATCCTGCTTGGCGGATATCGCGGGTTTGAGCGCGTCGGACATTTTCAGCCCGTCCCGCTTCCCGGCGGTGCACAGGCCGTTCGGCAGCCGTGGCGCAATCTCGCTGCGCATCTGCGCGCGGCCTTCGGCTCGGACTACCTGCGGGCCGTTCCCGATGGTCCGCTCAGGGAGCGCATGTTGTCAAAACAGCTTCCGGTCCTCGACAGGATGATGGAGCGGGGTCTGAACGCGCCGCTGTCGTCTTCCGCGGGAAGGCTGTTCGATGCGGTCGCCGCAGCGCTCGGCATTGCTTTCGATCGACAGGATCATGAGGGAGAGGCGGCGATGATGCTGGAATGCCTTGCAAGACCCTTCGTCGGAACTGAAACGCCCTATCCGGTCGAGAGGGCGCGTCGGGAGGCGTCTGTCCTCACCTGGAAGCCGCTTTTTGAGGCGCTGCTGTCTGATCTGGCAAGGGATTTTGCTCCCGGGCGCATCGCCGCGCGGTTTCATCTGGGGCTAGTTGCGGCGCTGACGGAAAGCCTTGCCGAGCTTGCGTCCGCACATGGGGTCAGCCGCGTGGTGCTTTCAGGCGGGGTGATGCAGAACCGGATATTGCATGACTGTCTGGCGCAGTCCCTGTTGTCGGCCGGACTGGAGCCTCTGTCTCATCGACAGGTCCCGGCAAATGACGGTGGTCTGGCCCTCGGGCAGGCGGTGATTGCCGCCTCGCGAGTCGACTGATCGCGTTGGAGGGGTACTCCAGGCCGGGCTTCGCCAGCCGGCGTCATTCGCCGGACAGGGCAACGACCGGGTCGAGGCGCGAGGCGTTTCGGGCCGGAAGAAAGCCGAAGACGATGCCGATCATGCTGGAGACCGCAACCGCCCAGAGCATCGTGTTGGTGGAATAGATCAGCGTGAAATTCGAGCCGAAGAGCGGAAAGATAAGGCCGAAAGAGAGCGCCGTCAGAATGCCGAGCGCGCCACCGATGAGGCAGACCAGGACCGCCTCGATCAGGAACTGGAGCATGATATCGCTCCGCCGTGCACCGACCGCCATCCGGACGCCGATTTCCATCACGCGCTCGGAGACGGAGACCAGCATGATGTTCATGACGCCAATGCCTCCGACCAGCAGCGAGATGACCGCGATGGCCGCGATCAGGAGCGTCAGCGTCTCGGTGGTGCTGGTGATGGTCTGGCGAATGTCGTCCGTGTTCAGGATGAAGAAGTCCTTGGTGCCGTGGCGCATTGTCAGGAAGTCCGTCACGGCCTGTTCGGCCAGGTCGGTTTCGACATCGTCGCCGACCCTGACGGTGATGCTGCGCAGGCTGTTGGAGCCGACCATGCGCGCCTGCACCGTGGTGTAGGGAAGGTAGATGGAGAGGTTCTGGCTGCCGCCGAAACCGCCTTGTGTCTGTCCGACGACGCCGATGACCCGTGCCGGCACATTGCCGAGCAGGATGACCTTGCCGATGGGGGAGCCGTCGGCATCCGCGAACAGGGTCTTGCGCGTGTTTTCGTCGATCACGGCTTCCTGGGCGTAGGTCCGCACGCCATCCTTGTCGAAAAACCTGCCTTCCTGGAGCGTCAGGGCCTTGGCAAGGAAATAGGCATCGCCGACGCCGTTGACCTGGGCGTTTGCTTCCGTCGAGCCGAAGCGTGCCGTGCTGCTGGTGGTGACGGTCGGGGTGACGGCGGCAACATAGGGCTGCTTGGCGAGCTGCTCCGCATCTCCGATCACCAGCGTGGTGATCCGGCCCGAGCGGGTGTCGCCGAAGTCACGGCCGGGAAAGATCTCCAGCGTGTTGGTGCCAAGGCTCGAGATGTTCGCGAGAACCTTCTGCCGCGAACCTTCGCCGAGCGCGACCACACAGATGACCGAGGCGATGCCGATGATGATGCCGAGCATTGTCAGGAGGGCACGCACCTTGTGGGCGCGCATGGACCGCAGCGCCATCCAGAGCGCTTCGCCCGCCCTGTCGAGCCAGCTTCGGACCGCCCCCAGGCCCGAGGACGATGTGTCTTCTTCCGGGGCGCCCACATCAACACCTTCCGCCTGGCGGAGCCCGGCTTCGGTGGTCTTGTCGGAAATGATCTCGCCGTCGAGGATTTCGATGACCCGGTCCGCGTGGGCGGCGATCTGCGGATCATGGGTGACGAGAATGATCGTCTTGCCGTCCGCGTGCAGTTCCTTCAGGACCTTGAGGACATCCTCACCGCTCCTGGTGTCGAGCGCGCCTGTCGGTTCGTCCGCCAGGATGATCTCGCCGCCGTTCATGAGCGCGCGTGCGATCGATACCCGCTGCTGCTGGCCGCCGGAAAGCTTGTTGGGCGTATGGTCCAGACGTTCGGCAAGTCCGAGCCGCGTCAGTAGACTTTCCGCCCGATCCTGCCGCTCGGCGGAGGGCGTGCCGGCATAGACAGCCGGCACCTCGACATTGCCGACGGCGGTCAACTCGGTCAGGAGATTGTAGCGCTGGAAGATGAAGCCGAAATGTTCGCGGCGCAGGGCGGCGAGTTCATCCGGCAACAGTTCCGAGGTTTCGCGGCCATAGATCCGGTAGCTGCCGGACGACGGTCTGTCGAGACAGCCGAGGATGTTCATCAGGGTCGACTTGCCGGATCCGGACTGGCCGATGATCGCGACGAATTCACCGGCGCGGAACTCGAGCTCGACATCCTTCAGGACCTCGACTTCACCATCCCCGGAGGGAAACGCCCGGCCGACGCCGTTCAGTTGCAGACAGACGTCGCTCATGGATTACAGCCCCATCCGCGGACCGCGCCGCGAGCCGGAGAAGTTCGCGGTGGAGCGCTGGCCGATGACCACCGTCTCGCCCTCGCTCAAGCCCGATTTGATCTCCGCCGTCACCTTGTCGTTGAGGCCGACCTCCACCTGCTTCGACCGCGCAGTCCCTGCCTCATCGAGGACGAGTACGGTTTGCGAGCCCTGGTCCGGTCCCGGCCGCAGGGCGGCGGAAGGGACCGTCAGAACATCCTCGGCCTTGCCGAGAACAATCTCCACCTCGGCGGTCATGTAGGTGCGCAGGCGTCCGTCCGGATTGGGGACGTGAAAGATGCCGTTATAGTAGATCGCCGAGGTCGACGAGGATGAACTCGATGACGAACCGGACGAGGTGATGCTGCTGTCGCTGGTGATCGATTCCGGTGCGGGCTCGATGGATTCCATTTGGGACGAATAGATCTTGTCGGGATCGCCGATGATCGAGAAGGCGACCTTCTGGCCCGGCTCGACATTGACGATATCGGCTTCCGAAATTTCCGCCCGTACGGTCATGACGTTGAGCTGCCCGATGATGACGATCGTCGGTGCGGACTGGTTGGCGTTGACCGTCTGGCCTTCCTGACTGACGACCGCCAGCACGGTTCCGGAAATGGGCGTGGTGATCTGGGTGTAGCCGAGATTTGCTTCAGCGGTCTCGACGGCGACTTCGGCTTCGATGATGGCGGCGTTGAGGGCGGCGATCTGGGCCTCAACCGTCTTCACTTCGGCCTCGGCGGTTTCCAGTTCCGCCTGTGCGGTCGCCTGCTGTGCGACAAGTGTCTCCTGGCGCTTCAACGTGCTTTTGGCGAGCGCGAGATTGGCTTCCTGCTCGGCAAGCTGCGCGCGGGAGTTTTCAAGGGACGCCTTCGCGGTCCTGAGATCGTTCTGTTGCGTGATGGAATCGATCTCGGCAACAAGGTCGCCTGCCTCGACCGTCTGGCCCAATGCCACGTGCAGCGCGGTGATCCGACCGGACACCTGTGCACCGACCGCGACCAGCTTGCGAGGCTTCAGGATGCCGGTCGCCAGCACCGTCTCGCTGACATCGCCCCGTGACACTTTGGCCGTCAGATAGGCGGGCGCATCGTCGCCGGAGGCAAGGCCTGTCTTGAAGTAGACAAAGCCCGCGATCGCTGCGGCGGCGATGAAGACGACGGCAATAAATTTGTATCTACCCGATTTGCGCAAGGTATGTTCTTCAAGGTTCGAGGGCTGTGGCGGAGCAGTCGCTCCGGTGAAGGGCATCTCATGCAGGGCGTGCGGCCCGATGGCGCGCTATGCCCCGGCCAGATCAATTCGGCGGTTGGCCGATGCCAGAGGTGGTGGCAATCGGCCACGTTGGGACACTCGCACAAAGAAAATGCGGATAGGTCCTAGCTAATCGTTTGGCGGGTGAAGTCAATAAAGGCAAGTGTATCAGTTTGTATTTGTCGGGGGCGAAGAATTCCAAAACATTTGCGGCGAATTCGTGGCGACATGGTCTGCTGAAGTGTCCGTCAAAACTTCCGATGCGGAAGATCTGTCTGTCGCAGCAGGCGCGCCAAGGGCGCGTGCTGTGCGGCGCACAGAGGCCAACGTCTGCAGAGTGACGCCGGAAAGCGTGAACGCTATAAGGCATTTGCGTGGTGGTATGCCGGACGGAACATGTCGGAGGTGCGGGAGGGAAGCGGTGAAGCTAGCGATACTGGATGACTATTTTGATACATTGAGGACATTGCCGTCCTTCTCGAAACTCGACGGTCATGAGGTGACGGTCTTTACCGACCACCTTCAGGACACCAAGCCGCTGGCCGAGCGTCTTCAGGATTTCGAGGCGATCGTTCTGTTCAGGGAGCGGACGAAGATCGGGGCGGACCTTCTGGAGCGACTACCCAACCTCAAGCTGATCAGCCAGCGCGGCGTCTACCCGCATGTCGACGTGGAAGCCTGCACGAAAAACGGCGTGCTCCTGTGCTCCGGCATGCATGGCGGCGCTCCGTCCTTCGCAGCCGCAGAACACACCTTCGCACTCATTCTGGCAGCTGCCCGCCAGATCCCGGCCCAGATGGCGTCGCTCAGGGCCGGTCAGTGGCAGATGGGCGTCGGCAAGACTTTGCACGGGCGAACGCTCGGGCTCTACGGCTACGGGCGGATCGGCAAGGCGGTTGCCGGATATGCCAGGGCATTCGGAATGAAGGTCGTGTTCTGGGCGTCGGAAGAGTCCCGGCGTCGGGCGGTCGCGGATGGCGAAACCGTTGCGGACAGCCGCGAGGCATTCTTTTCCGGCTGCGACGTCGTCAGCCTTCATCTGCGCCTTGTCCCGGCAACGCGCGGCATCGTGACCTCAGCCGATTTCGCGCTCATGAAACCCGGTGCGATCTTCGTCAACACCTCCAGTGCGGGATTGATCGAGAAAGGGGCTCTTCTGGCGGGCCTTGAAGCGGGCCATCCGGCCCAGGCGGCCATTGATGTGTTTGACAGCGAGCCGGTACTCGATCCGGCGGACCCGCTGGTTCATCATCCCGGCCTCATTGCGACGCCTCATATCGGCTTCGTGACGGAGGACGAGTTCGAGTTGCAGTTCTCCGACATCTACGACCAGATCTTGGCCTATGCGAACGGCGCCCCGATCAACATGATCAATCCGGAGCTCCGGGGCGCCTGATCGGGTCTCAGGCAGCGTCCGGCGGATCCTTCGGGCCGGGGCCTCCGATGGGCCTCGCAAAGAGGCGCGCGAACATGGGCGCGCAGAGTATGACAAGCACCACGCGGGTCAGGTGGTGGACGACCACATAGCCGAGGTCGGCGCCGGCGATGATGGCGAGCACCGTCATTTCCGCCTGGCCTCCGGGGGCAAAAGCGAGAAAGCCTTCCAGCGGACGCGACAGGCCTGTCTGCACGACGATTTCCGCAAAGACCACCGCAAGCAGGGCCAGCAGACCGACATAGAGAATGCCCGCGACAACGTAGTTGCGCAGTTCCTTCATCGTCACACCGACGTAGCCGGCACCGATGCCCATTCCGATGAAAAATTGCGCAAACAGGATGGCTTCGGCCGGTGGGCGCGAATGGATCAACCCGGCCAGCGAGCAGGCTGCGGCGGCAATCAGCGGCCCGATGATCGGCGCGCCGAAAAGGCCGACCCGTTCTCCGAGCTTCCATCCGATCAGCGCAGCGGCAACCATGATGACGAGTTCATGCACGGGCAGGCTGGCCGCGCTGGCGCCGATGGGATTGTCGAGCGTTGCTTCCATCGCGCCGGTCAGGATGAGCGGGGCAAGGCTGACAATCAGCAGGACGCGGGTGGCATGTATGAGGGAGAGCGCCCGAACATTTCCGCCCGCCTCTTCACCGAACAGCACCATGTCCTGCAATCCGCCGGGCATTGCCGAATAATAGGCGGTCACCCGGTCCAGGCCGCAGACCCTTTGAAAGAACGGGACACCGACGCCTGCGATCACCAGCAGGTAGATCGGCACCAGCGCCACCGACAGAGCCATGTTGGGCAGTTGCGACAGGACCGCCGGGGTAATGGAGGCGCCGACGGCGATGCCGAGAACGGTTCTGGCCGATTTGGAAACGGGTTCGATGGTGCGCAGCTTCAGGCCGCACAGCGCCGCAGCAAGGCTGGCGAACATCGGGCCAAAGAGAAAAGGCAGCGGAAAATCCAGCGCCCAAAAGGCGGCGGCACCCAGGGCCGCAGACAGGAACGTCAGGAAAAACGCCCGCCAGGAAGAAAGGGAAAGCTGCACGGAGAACCATATTTAAAGCTGTTTTGCATACAATCGTATACTATTCGAGCGGGGCTTGGAAAGATCGAAAAGATCGCGCCGCCCGGACGCGCTGGATAGGCCGCCGAGTGTGCTCTGTCGACCGGAGAGTCTGAATGGCTTGCAGACTGCTATCACCCCTGCGGCGGCCGTGGCACTGCTCGCAACTGCGCATTTCTGGCGTGCGGCTGAAATAAATCTCAGAAAAAGAAATAAATACCAAAACTGTTTGACCCGGTTCGCGGGGTGACTTTATCCCTGTTTCTGCCGGGATAAAAACCGGCGGTTGAAATATCTTGCAGAGGGCTTCGCATCACAAACCCGCTTGCAGGACAGGTGGAGGACGGAGTGTCCGGCATTCGGAGGAAATTGCCGCGATCGCTCTGACGCTTTGAAATCGAGACTGCATTGTGTTCGGACTTGCCGGTCCGGCGTGTTGCAGGCTCCTGGGAGGAAATCATGACCGTTTCAAAACTGAGAGGCGCACTCGTGTGCGCCCTGCTGTCAACTGCTGCCGTGTCGGCCCTGCCGGCCGAAGCGCAGACGCTGAAATGCGAACCGGGTGAAACCTACATCATGAACGTGATGGTCTCCGGTCATCCCTATTGGGTGCCGGTCTATCAGGGGTTCAAGCAGGCCGCGGCCGCCTTCGGTTGCGAGACGATCTTCTCCGGCACGCCCGACTACGACATCACCAAGCAGATTGCCTCGTTCGAACAGGACATGGTCAAGCAGCCGGCGGGCGTCCTGCTGCATCCGATGCAGTCCGATCCCTTCATCGAGCCGATCAACCGGGCCATGGAGAGCGGCACTGAAATCGTGACCTTCGCGGCGGACTCGCCGAAGTCCAACCGCACGGCGTACATCACCTCGGACAATCTGGCAGAGGCCAAGTTCGCGGCCGAGGAAATCGTCAAGCAGATCGGTGAGACGGGCGAATATGCGGTTCTGGAAAATCCGGGCCAGTCCAACCACGACCTGCGTGTGACAGCGCTCGTTTCCTACATGGAAGACAATTATCCGGAAATGAAACTGGTCGGCCGGCAGGCGACCAATCAGGACAGCAACGCTGCCTATCGGGCAACTGCGTCCATGCTGCAGGCCAATCCGAACCTCGGCGCGTTGTGGATCCCCGAAGCCGGCTCGGCGGAAGGCGCCGTCACGGCGGTTCTGGAAGCGGAAGCCGACGTTCTGATCATGCATGCGGACATCACCCCGACCACGCTGGAACATATCAAAGCCGGCAACATCCACATGGCACTGAACCCGAACCAGGGCGTTCAGGGCTTCGTCGGGTTCATGGCAACCTTCCTCGCCGCGCATTCCGAGGTCTTCGATCCGTTCAACGACTACAAGGTCTCCGGCTACAATCCGGTCCAGATCCCTTATGTCGACAACGGCTTTGCGGTCATCACCAACGAGAATGCCGACAGTTTCGACCTGAACAAATACATGGAAGGCCGGGACACGAATTGAGGCAATGCCGACGCCTTCCACGGAAGGCGTCGCAGATCGGGCCGCCCGCAAGATGCGTCACATATGCGGGCGGCCCGACACCTGAAATTCAAGGTCGCGAGTACGCCGTCATGACTGACCAGCCGATCCTGAGGATCTCCGGACTGAGCAAGTCCTTCGGAGCCGTTCAAGCGCTCAAGGAAGTGGATTTCGAGCTCCGCGAGGGAGAGATCCACGCCCTGGCAGGCGAAAACGGCGCCGGCAAGTCGACGCTGATGAACATCATCGACGGCATCTTGCAGCCGGACAGCGGCGAGATCCTTATCGACGGCAAGCCGGTGACGATCGCCTCGCCGGCGGTCGCGCAGAAGCTGGGTATCGGATTCGTGCATCAGGAAATCGCGCTATGTCCTGACGTCTCGGTCGCCGAGAACATCTTCATGGCGGCGACGAACACGAGCCGCGCGTTCCTGATGAACTACAGGGCTCTGGAGAAAAAGGCTGCCAGGGTTCTTGGTGAACTCGCTGACATCGACCCGTCGACGCTGGTGCGCAACCTGTCGATATCGCATCAACAGCTTGTCGAGATCGCCAAGGCGCTGACACTGGACTGCCGGATCCTCATTCTGGATGAGCCGACCGCCGCGCTGACGGAAAAGGAAGCGCAGGTGCTCTTTGCCATCATGCGCCGTCTCGCCGCAAAGGGCATCTCGATCATCTACATTTCCCATCGCATGGTCGAGATCTTCGCCAATTGCGACCGGGTGTCGGTGTTCCGGGACGGCAGGTACATCACCACCCGCACCGTCTGCGAGATCCTGCCGGGCGACGTGGTCAACGCCATGGTCGGGCGTGTGATCGATGATCTGTACCCAAGGAAGCAGACCGAGGCGGAAAAATGCGACGAGATCATCCTGTCAGTGGGCAATCTCAGCGAGAAGACCCGTTTCCGGCACGTCTCCTTCGACCTGCGCAAGGGCGAAATCCTCGGTATCGCGGGGCTGATCGGCGCTGGGCGCAGCGAGATCGTCAAGGGTATCTGCCGTCTCGAAGGTGACGTCACCGGGGAGGTCACGCTCAACGGACGGACGCTCGATCTGAAGTCCTACAGGGACAGTATCGACGAAGGCATCGTCTATCTGTCGGAAGACAGAAAGGGCGAAGGCGTCTTTCTGGACATGCCGATCGCCGCGAATATCTCCGCGCTTGATCTTGAACAGGTCTCCAACGGCGCCGGCCTCATTCAGCGCGGCCGCGAGGAGCGTCAGGCAAGGGATCTCGGCGACAGGCTCAACCTGAAATGCGGATCGCTGTTCGACCCGGTGTCGTCGCTCTCAGGCGGCAACCAGCAGAAGGTGGCCATCGCCAAGATGCTGTCGGTCAATCCCAAGCTGATCTTCCTCGACGAACCGACCCGTGGTGTCGATGTCGGCGCCAAGGCGGAAATTCACCGCATCTTGCGAAATCTTGCCCGGTCGGGCGTCGGCATCGTCGTCATCTCGTCCGAGTTGCCCGAGCTGATCGGCGTCTGCGACCGGGTTCTGGTCGTCTGCGAAGGCCGGATCGCCGGGGAGGTGAGCGGGGACGAGATGACGGAAAAGAACATCATGCACCTGGCGTCGGGCGGCGGCGCCACGGCAGCGGCACTGCATTGAGAGTGGGAGGAAACATGAACGACGCTGCTTCCCTGGCGGATGCGCCAGCGCACGCGAACGCAAACGTCTCGCTGATCAGGCGCATTCTGCGCATGCGCGAGACCGGCTTGATCGCGATCATTCTGGCGCTTTTCATCGTCATGTCCTTCGCCTCACCCTATTTCCTGACCTGGGTGAACATGCGTGCGATGGTGATGGCCTTCGCCGTCGAAGGCATCGTGGTGGTCGGCATGACGATCCTTTTGATTTCCGGAGGCATCGATCTCTCGGTGGGCTCGGTGACGGCGCTTTCGATGGTCATTGCCGGATGGCTGTTTCTGGCAGGCGTCGATCCCTGGGTCGCCTCCGCGATCTCCATCGCCGCCTGCACCTGCATCGGGGCGACCATGGGCTTCTTCGTCACCCGCGTCGGCCTGCATCATTTCATCGTTTCGCTGGCAATCATGGTGATCGCTCGCGGCATCTGCCTGCTGGGCACGGGCGGACGCCCGCTCGGTCTCTTCACCCTGCCGCCGGAGTTTAAGTTTATCGGCCAGGGGTCCATCGGCCCGATCCCCATCGTGATCATCCTGTTTCTGGTGATCGTGCTCGGCTTCGACTTCATGCTGCGCCGGTCGACCCTCTTTCGGAAAGTCTTCTACACGGGAAGCAACGAAAAGGCGGCCGCCTATTCCGGTATCCGGACCAAGAAGGTGGTGTTCTTCACCACGACGCTGTGTTCGGCGCTCTGCGGTGTTGCCGGTATCATTTACATGGCGCGCTTCGGGTCCGCCCAGCCGACCTTCGGCATCGGCATGGAACTCAACGTCATCGCGGCGGCGGTCATCGGCGGAGCGAGCCTTTCCGGCGGTTCGGGAACGATCTTCGGTGCCATCCTCGGGGCGGTGCTTCTATCGGTGGTCTCCAGTTCGCTCGCGCTGCTGGATGTGTCGGTCTACTGGCAGGACATCATCCGCGGCTCCATTCTTCTGGCAGCCGTTTCCATCGACCATTATCTGGTCAAGAAGCGCGGCTGAAGCGGCAGGAAACCCGGAGACAGATCCATGGCGGACAAGAAGACCGATATCGAGATGATGCGCCAGATGCACACCGTGCTCGTGCTTCATTTTCTGGAGGGCAGGAAGCAGTCCGAGATCGCCGAGGTTCTGAACCTGTCGACATCCAAGGTGAACCGGCTGATCACCCAGGGCCGCAAGCTCGGGATGGTCAGGATTGATATCGAAAACCCGTTCCAGCGTCTGAGTGATCTGGAAGACCTGCTGCAGGAAACCGCTTCGCTCTCAAGGGCGCTGGTGACGTCATCGGTGCCCGGAAGTCCCGCAACCACACTTAAACAGGTCGGGCTGGCGGCGGCCAATCACTTGGTGGAAACGGTGCGCGACGGCGACGTCATTGCAATAACCGGCGGCAAGGCGGTCGGCGCGGTGATCCAGAATATCGAGACGGACCGCACGTTCGACGTGACCGTCGTGCCGCTGACCGGCGGGGTGCAGGGCAAGTATTTCACCGACGTGAACCATCTGGCGACGCAGCTTGCTGAAAAGCTCGGCGGCGAAGCCATGCTGGTGCATGCCCCGCTTTTTGCGGAAAGCCGCGAGCAGCGCGACATGCTGATGGAGGTCGGCTCGATCCGGCAGGTCTTCGACATTGCCCGCAAGGCGACCGTCGCGCTGGTTGGCGTCGGCTCGATCCAGACCCCGGGCTCCAGTTATTACGACCTGCATCCGATGCCCGACAGCGACCGCAAGATGCTGGTCGGCTCCGGCGTCGTTGCCGAATTTCTGGCGCATCTGATCCGGCCGAACGGCACCGTCGCCGACTATGCCCTCAATTCCCGGCTGGTTTCGCTTCAGCCGGAGGAGCTGAAACAGTGCAGCCGGGTCATCGGCGTTGTTGCGGGGCAGGAAAAGGTGCTGCCGATCCAGGCGGTCCTGAACGGAAAATATCTCAATTCACTCATACTGGATGAAGACACCGCGGGAGCGGTGCTGAACACCATGGAGGGCGCACAAGATGTTGCATGACATGCTGAACCGCGAAATCGGCAGCTCGGGTATCGAGGCTTCGGCGATCGGGCTCGGTACCTGGGCCATCGGCGGCTGGATGTGGGGCGGAACCGACCAAAGCCGGTCGATCAACGCCATTCAATCCTCGATCGATGCCGGTGTCAGCCTGATCGATACCGCACCCGCATACGGTCAGGGACTGGCGGAGGAAATTGTCGGAAAGGCCATCAAGGGGCGTCGGGATGACGTCGTCCTGGCGACCAAATGCGGTCTGGTCTGGCACACGCAGAAGGGCAATCATTTTTTCGACTATGACGGCAAGCCGGTGCATCGGTATCTCGGCAAGGACGGCATTATCCATGAAATCGAGCAGAGCCTGAAACGGCTCGGCACCGACCGTATCGATCATTACATCACCCATTGGCAGGACCCGACGACCCCGGTCGAGGAGACGATGGAAGCGCTGGAGCAGCTCAAGCGTCAGGGCAAGATCCGCTCCATCGGCGCAAGCAATACCGACCCGGAAGATGTCAGGGCCTATGTGGCTGCGGGCCAGCTTGATGCGATCCAGGAAGAATACAGCATGGTCAAGCGCGACATCGAAACGACGCTGGTACCGCTCTGCCTGGAAAACAACGTGTCCGTACTGAGCTATTCGTCCCTGGCACTTGGGCTCTTGACCGGAAAGATCGGGCCGGACCGGACGTTCAGCGGTGACGATCAGCGCAAGGACAATCCGCGTTTCTCGCAGGAAAACCGCAGGAAGGTCGCAAGGCTGATGAGCGAGATCGATCCGATCGCCGATGCCCACGGGGCGACGCGGGCCCAGATCGTCATCGCATGGACGCTGCAGCAACCGGGTATCACCTTCTCCCTGTGCGGCGCACGCTCGCCCGAGCAGGCCATGGAAAACGCAAAAGCAGGACGACTGCGATTGTCCTCCGCCGACCTTGAAGCCATCAGCACTGCAGCGGAAGCCCATTTGACCCAACTCGCGGCGTAGCCTGTCGCCACAATCTGATCGAAAGGACGTCGGAACACGTTTCGGCGAACGGTTGAGCCATGTCCGAACAAAGGCAGAAAAACCGGGAGAACCTGCGCCGCGACGGGACGTTTGACGTCATCGTCGTCGGCGGAGGCATCAACGGCATCGGCGTCTACCGGGAGCTGGCGCTGCAGGGGGTGCGCGTGCTGCTCGTGGAGCGCAACGACTTCTGCTCCGGGTGCAGCGCCGCGCCGTCGCGCATGATCCACGGCGGCCTCAGGTACCTGGAAAACGGCGAATTCGACCTCGTCCGGGAATCCTTGCGCGAACGTGATGCCCTGCTGAAGAACGCGGCGCATCTGGTGCATCCTCTGCCGACGGTCATTCCGATCAATTCGCTTTTTTCCGGGCTGCTGAACTCGGCGACCGGTTTCTTCGGCTTTTCCGGCAAACCGTCCAGCCGGGGCGCGGTGCCGATCAAGATCGGCCTGTCGCTTTATGACTGGGTCACCCGTTCCCGACGGCTCCTGCCGCGCCACAGGTTCCTGAGCAAGACGGCAACGCGCCGGAAATGGCCGAAGCTGATGCCGGGGCTGAAGTTCTCGGCCATCTATCATGATGCCTGGATCAGCCATCCCGAAAGGCTCGGGATCGAGTTGCTGGGCGATGTCGAACGGGATGCGCCGCAGTGCGTTGCGCTCAACCATTGCGAATTCGGTCCGCAGGACGGCGGTTACGCAGTCACCGATCGTCGGTCCGGCGAGACCTTTCCGGTGACGACCCGCCTGATCGTCAATGCGACCGGTGCCTGGCTTGACGAGACCATCGCGCAGATCGGTGGCGGCAAGGAGCGTGAGCCGCTCGTCTCCGGTACCAAGGGATCCCATCTCGTGCTGGACAATCCGGAGCTGGAGAAAGCGCTGGCCGGGCACATGGCCTATTTCGAAAACTCGGACGGCCGCGTCTGTATTGTCTTTCCCTATCTCGGCAAGGTGCTGGCGGGCGCGACGGACATTCGCGTCAAGTCGGCCGGCCGCGTCGCCTGCTCCGACGAGGAGCAGAGTTATATCCTGGAGTCGCTCAAGCTCATCTTTCCGGAGATTGCGATCGGCCCGTCCGATGTGGTGTTCAGCTACGCCGGCATCCGGCCGCTGCCGAAAAGCGATCATGATTTCACCGGGCGGATATCGCGGGGCCACTTTACCCGTCGCATTGATGGGACGGTTCCGCAAATCTGCATGATCGGCGGCAAATGGACGACCTTTCGCGCCTTCGCGGAACAGGCCGGCAACGAGATCCTGAAGGAGCTGGAGGCGGAGCGAACCACCGACACGCTCGGTCTCCCGATCGGAGGCGGACGCGACTTTCCGGCCACGCCTGCGCTCCTGGAAAAGACGCTTGTCGAGCGGTTCGGCATTGCAGCGGAAAGGGCGGCCTATCTGGTGCGGGTCTATGGCACGCGGGCAAGCGCGCTTCTGGAATTCTGTTCCGAGCGGCAGGACGACATGCCGATCGCCGAGGGGTTGGAGATCACCTTCGCGGAGGCGGCCTGGCTCATTCGGCAAGAGTTCGTCGAGACGTTGTCCGATCTCGTCCTGCGGCGCACCTCCCTTGCGATTGATGGCCGGTTGTCGGCCGACGCGATCGACGGGTTCGAGACCGTGCTGCGTACGGAACGCGATCCCGGCAGCCAGGAACTTGCGCGCCAGCGGGCAGCGCTTCTGGCCGAGATTGACGACTATCATCATGTCACCGGCGCCATGCTGGAAGACCGAAACCACGTGAGGAGTAAAAAATGCGTGTGAGCCCGAAAGCCCGCATGAATCGCATGTTCACCAACGGCGGCTGTCTCGACGTTGCCGTCGACCATGGGGTCTGCAACGAGCCGAGTTTCATGGTTGGTCTGGAAGATATGCCCCGGGTGATCGACACCCTGATCGGCGCAAGACCGGATGCGATCCAGATGGCCTACGGCCAGGCGGATCTGCTGCAGTCCCGGCCGGAAGAGGACAAGCCTGCGCTCGTCATGCGGATCGACATGGGCAATCCCTACAACGACCGGCGTCATCGGGAGATGTGGTCGATGCTGCAAAATACCAACGAGCCGATCATCGGCGCGCTGGAAATGGATGCGGCCTGCGTGGTGGTGAACCTGTTCATGCTGCCGGACGAGCCAGAGCTCTTCCGGCAATGCGTCGATAATATCTCGCGCGTCCGCGCGGACTGCCAAAAATACGGCATGCCGTTGATGATCGAACCGCTGGTCATGCTGCCGAACGACATTCGCGGCGGCTATCAGGTCGATGGCGATGCGGACAAGATCGTCACACTGGTGCGCCTTGCTGGCGAGATGGGCGCCGACATCATCAAGGCCGATCCGACAGACAATCCCGAGGACTTCCACCGGGTGGTGGAGGCTGCGCGCGTTCCGGTTCTGGTGCGGGGCGGCGGCAAGGAGGACCTGAAGTCCGTCCTGAAAAAATCCGCCGCGCTGATGGCACAGGGAGCCAAGGGGATGGTCTATGGCCGCAACATCTATCAGCATGAGAATCCGAAAGCCGTTGTCGCCGCGCTCATGGCCATGATCCATGATGGCGCAGACGGCGACGAGGCGTGGGACATCTACAACCGGGGCTGACGGAATGACTTATCTGCTGGGGCTCGATGCCGGCAACACCGTTATCAAGGCGGTGCTCTTCGACCTTGAGGGACGGCAGGTCGCCATGCACGCGCTGGACGGCCGATCCTCGACACCCCGTCCCGGTTTCGTGGAACGGGACCTCGGCGAACTCTGGGAGAATGCTGCGCTTGCCATCCGACGGTGCGTGGAAACCGCCGGAGTCGATCCGGCTTCGATCGCCGCCATCGGCTGCGCCGGGCATGGCAACGGGCTCTATCTGCTGGACAGGAGCGGCGAACCGCTCGTCGGCATTCAGTCACTCGACTCGCGCGCGGCCGATCTTGCGGCGGATCTGAAGCAGCGAAACGGGGAGGCGCTTCACGCGCTTTGCCGGCAGGAACCCTGGCCGTCGCAAACGCCGGTCCTGCTGGCCTGGCTGAAACAGAGCCGTCCGGAGCTGTACCGGCGCGCGGGTACCGTTCTGCTGTGCAAGGATTTCATCACGTACAAGCTTACCGGCGAGCGGGTCAGCGACCTGTCCGACATGTCCGGATGCGGGCTTACCCGATTGCCGGAGTGCGCCTATGACGCGGATCTCATGGCGCTCTACGGTCTGGAGGATGCGATCGAGCTTCTTCCGCGCCTGATCGAGCCGGCCGACATTGCCGGCCGAGTGAGCGAAAAGACGGCGGAGCTGACCGGACTTACCGCCGGAACGCCGGTAGTCGGCGGCTATTTCGATGTGATTGCCAGCGCGCTCGGGTCAGGTGTCGTCAACTCTGGCGACGTCTCGATCATCGCAGGCACCTGGAGTATCAACCAGGTGTTTTCCGATAGCCCCGTCAACGACCGCAAGGTCTTCATGGCCTCGGGCTTTGCGGCGGATCGCTTCGTGAACATCGAATCCAGCGCAACCTCGGCCGCGAACCTGGAATGGTATGTGCGCGAATTCGTCGAACGGGGCGGGCATCACGACGATCCCTTCGGATACTGCAACGACCGGATAAGCGAAGTCAGTCCGTCCTCGGATGATCCGTTCTTTCATCCCTATCTCCACGGCTCACGGCTCGGCGCCGATTTCCGGGCGGGTTTCTACGGTATAGCCGGGTGGCATACGGAGGGGCATCTCCTGAGGGCGCTCTTCGAGGGTGTGCTTTTCGAACATCGCCGGCACATCGAGGTTCTGGCATCGTCGGAGGTCAGCATCGAACGGGCCATCCTGTCCGGGGGCGGCGCGCGCAGCCCTGTCTGGCCGCAGATGTTTGCCGACTGCCTCGGGGTGCCGATTACCGTTGCCGCAGCACGCGAGACCGGGGCGCTGGGCGCGGCGATTGGCGCCGGGCTCGGGGCAGGGCTGTTTTCATCCTACGAGGACGCTGTCGGCACGATGACCCGCGCGCGGCATACCTATCAGCCCGTGTCCGCCATGAAGGCGCACTACGACCGGCGCTATCGCCTTTATCTCAGGCTGGCGGAGACGATGAGGTCGTTCTGGCAGGATATCAAGGCGGTATCGGACTAGCCCAAAAGGGGAGTTTGCGGTTTCGTCCGGACACCATAGGCTGGTGTGCGGTCATCGGGTCGATCCTGAATGATCACCAGAAAAGAAGACGCGCGGCAGAGGCAAACTCCGTCGATGACGAACAAGGGAACGGAAACGACATGAGCCTGGCGAGCGCGCTGGAAGGAACCTATGACTACGTGATCGTCGGGGCCGGCACGGCCGGGTGCGTTCTGGCCAACCGGCTGACGGAAGACCCGGCGGTTCGCGTGCTGCTGCTTGAGGCTGGCGGCTCCGACAATTACCACTGGGTTCATATTCCGGTCGGGTATCTCTTCTGTATCGGCAATCCCCGCACCGACTGGATGATGAAGACCGCCAGCGAGCCGGGGCTCAACGGCCGCAGTCTGGTCTATCCGAGGGGCAAGGTGCTGGGCGGCTGCAGCTCCGTCAACGGCATGATCTACATGCGTGGCCAGGCGGCGGATTATGACCACTGGCGCCAGCTCGGCAACACCGGCTGGGGCTGGGACGACGTGCTGCCCTATTTCCTGAAGTCGGAGGATCACCACGGCGGCGGAAGTTCGCTCCATGGCAGCGGTGGCGAATGGCGGGTCTCCAAACAACGTCTGAAGTGGGACATCCTCAAGGCCGTTCAGGAGGGCGCGAAGGAATTCGGTATCGCACCGCGCGCGGATTTCAACGACGGCAACAACGAGGGCAGTGGGTTCTTCGAGGTGAACCAGAAGGGCGGCGTGCGCTGGAACACCGCAAAAGGGTTCCTGCGTCCGGCCATGAAGCGGGGCAACCTTCGGGTTGTCACCAATGCGGAAACGAGATCCGTCCTGCTGGAGGGCAAGAAGGCAGTCGGCGTCGTCTTCCGTCAAGGCGGGGAAGAGCGGATCGCTCGCGCCGGGCGCGAGGTGCTGCTGGCCGCCGGGGCGATCAATTCGCCCAAGATCCTGGAATTGTCCGGCATCGGCAATGGCGCGGTGCTGTCCGCTCAAGGCATCGACGTTGTCCACGAGCGCACCGGTGTTGGCGAGAACCTGCAGGACCATCTGCAGATCCGCACGGTCTACAAGGTCACCAACGCGAAGACGCTGAACACGATGGCGAACAGCCTTTTCGGCAAGGCGTCCATCGCGCTTCAGTACGGCCTGATGCGGTCCGGACCGATGTCCATGGCGCCGAGCCAGTTCGGCATCTTCACCAAGTCCGATCCGTCGCTTGAAACGCCCGACCTCGAATATCACGTCCAGCCGCTTTCGACCGACAAGCTGGGCGATCCGCTGCATGCGTTTCCCGCGATAACCATGTCGGTGTGCAATCTTCGGCCGGAAAGTGTCGGGTCAACGCATATTGCCTCCGCCGATCATGTGGTCCAGCCGGACATCCGGCTCAATTATCTTTCGGCCGAAAAGGACAGGCAGATTGCCGTTCAGTCGGTTCGTCAGGCGCGCACGATCATGACGGCGAAGGCGTTGCAGCGTTACCAGCCCGAGGAGATCCTGCCCGGGCCGGAGGTGGCCAGCGACGAAGCGCTTCTGGAAAAGGTCGGCGATATCGCAACGACGATCTTCCATCCGGTCGGGACGTGCCGGATGGGGAGCGACGCCGAGGCGGTGCTCGATCCGCAGCTTCGGCTGAAGGGCCTTGAGGGCCTGCGCGTGATCGATGCCTCCGTCATGCCGAAGATCGTTTCCGGAAACACGGCTTCGCCCGTCATCATGATTGCGGAAAAGGCTGCGGACATGATCCGGGCGGACGCCCGCGGCTGACAGGGAAGCGACCGCGGCCCGCGCTCACACGTATGTGCGGTCCTCGATCGGGGTTGCGCGAATGCCCTCGATCAGCATGTCGCGAAGGGCCATCTCGGCCCTGTTCATCTTTGCCTTCGGGTTCCAGACCACATGCACGTCGATGGCCGGCAGACTGGCATAGGGCGGCAATTGCCAGAGCATGCCGTCCTGCACGTCGCGCCGCACGACGTGGACCGGCAGCGGGCCGATGCCGAGGCCGGCCATGATCAGGCGGCGGACTTCTTCCAGGTTCGCCGACGTTCCGACCACGCGGTCTTCCAGATCGGCATCCGCACGCATGAGGGTAACCGGCCGAAGCGCATCCTCGAGCCGGTCGGTGACGAAGCTGACGGAGGATTGTCCCTTGAGGTCCGCCTTGGTCAGGTCAGTGCGCCCGAAAAGCGCGTGCGAGGGGCCACAGAAAAGACCGAAGAACTCGCGGAAGAGACGGATATACTCCAGCTTCGGATTGCGGTTGCGCACGAGGCACACGGCCATGGATGCCCGGCGTGCCATGACGGCTTCCAGCGCATCCCGGCTGGCCGAAACGTTGATCGTCAGCGTTGCCGCCGGATGTCTCTCATGGAAGCGGCGCAGCGTGTCGTCGAAAAGCGGGCTGACGACGTGGCTTGCCATAGCGATCTCCACATGACCGCGCACCTCGTCGGCGACATCGCGCATGATCGTGCCGAGGCGCAAAATGGATCCGCGGATTTCGACGGCCTCCCGGTGCAGAAGCTGCCCGGCCTCCGTCAGTTCGAAATGGCCGGGCGACCGGTTGATGAGCCGCTTGCCGATCCTGTCCTCCAGGCGCTTCAGCGCGCTTGAAACGGTGGGTTGCTTGAGGCGCAGCCGGTCGGCCGCCTGCGTCACGCTGGAGGATTGGGCGAGGACGATGAAGGTGCGCAGCAGGTTCCAGTCCAGATCGCGGGCGAGGCGTTCCGGGTCGAGATCGTTTCTCATGGGCGGCGAAACTCTCGGGCCTTCATAAACCAGATCTATAGTTAGAATTTCCAATAACTATTTGTTCTATGAAGCAACTCTTGCGACGCTTCCGTCAAGGGCATTTCGGGCACTCGCCCTAACGAGGGGACCTTGATGGGCATAGAAGCACGCCAGGCGCGTCAGCCATGGATCTTGCTGTCACCGGCACTAACGGCGGTGACACTGCTTCTCTTTGTTCCGCTTGCCTTCATCGTCGTCTATTCGTTCTGGCTGCGCACGGCCACCGGTGCCGACCAGGCGGGGTTCTACCTCGACAACTGGCGTGAGGCGCTCGGCGATGCCTTCTACCGCGACATTCTGCTTTCGACGTTGCGCATCGCCGCGATCACGACGGTGGTCTGCGCGCTGGTCGGTTATCCGGCCGCCTATTTCATCGCGCGCTCCCGCGGCAACAAGGCGATCCTTCTTCTTCTTCTGATGCTGCCGTTCTGGATCAGCTACATCATCAGAACGATGTCCTGGATCAACATCCTCGGCGTTTCCGGCGCGCTCAACTGGCTGTTGCAAACCATCGGCTTCGTCGATGAGCCGGTGCAGATGCTCTACAACGAGACCACCGTCATCCTTGGACTTGTCCATTTCCTGCTGCCCTTCATGATCCTCAATGTCTATGTGGCGCTGGAAGGGATCGACGTTTCGCTGGAAGACGCAGCGTGCTCGCTGGGGTCGACGCGCTGGCAGGCGTTTCGCGAGGTGACACTTCCGTTGTCACTGCCCGGCCTGGCCGCCGGTGGCCTCCTGTGTTTCGTGCTCAGCGCGGGCACCTACATCACCCCGCTGGTGCTGGGTGGTCCGCGCGACGCGATGTTCGCGAACCTCGTCTTCGAGGCGGTCATCACCCAGCTCAACTGGCCGCTCGGCTCGGCGCTGTCGCTGATGCTGCTCGCCATCCTCGGGAGCCTTGTGCTCATCTACAACCATTTCCTCGGCATGGGGCAACTGATGAAGGGGCTCGGCTGATGGGGTGGCAACTTGTGCGCGGCTGGACGCTGCTCGTCTATCTCTTCATGTTTCTGCCCGTGGCGGTGGTCGTTCTGCTGAGCTTCAATGCCAGCCAGTTCGGCAATTTTCCAATGACCGGTTTTTCCTTCCGCTGGTTCGTGGAGCTGGCCGGTAACGACGCCATCCTGCGGGCCTTCAGGACGTCGGTCATTCTCGGGGCGCTGACGGCCGTCATCTCCACGACGCTTGGTGTTCTCGCGAGCCTTGCCCTGGTGCGCTACAACGTTGCCGGCCGCAACCTGATCTCGACCTTCCTGATCGCGCCGATTCTGGTGCCGGAAGTCGTGCTGGCCGTCGCGCTTCTCCTGTTTCTCAACGCCCTTTCCATCAACAAGAGCTTCCTTCTGCTCCTGATGGGGCATGTGATCTTCACGCTGCCCTTCGTGATCCTGGTGGTGCAGGCCCGTCTCGTCGGCATTCGCCGCGACTACGAGGAAGCGGCGATCAGTCTCGGTGCGAACCCGGTCCAGGCGTTCTTCCAGATCACCCTGCCGCTGCTCGCGCCAGCCGTCTTCGCCGGCATGCTGTTCGCTTTCACCATCAGCTTCGACGACATCACCGGGACGCTGTTCTGGAAGCCGGGAGGCGTCGAGACCGTTCCGACCCAGATTTTCGCCATGTTGCGCAACTCGATCTCGCCGGAGATCAACGCGCTCGGCACCGTGATGATCCTTTTGACCGTGGGGCTGCCCTTGCTCGGCATGGCAGTCGCACGGCGCATGGCAATGCAGCGCGGCAAATAGAACCGCGCCAATCACTAAGATGAAACCAACCGGAATTGGGGAATGAGATGGACGATACCAAACGATACGAACGGCTGCGCGAACGTTATCTGAACGGCGATCTCGACCGACGAAAGTTTCTGGGACTGATCGGGGCGGCGGGGCTGGCATACGGCCTCCAGACGCCATTCGCCCGGTACGCCTTCGCGGCTACCGAGCAGGTGCGCTTCGACGGCTGGGGCGGTGTGGTTTCGGAGGCCTTCCGCAAGTACGCCTTTGATCCCTTCACCGAAAAAACGGGCATCACCGTCGTCGACGGAACGTTCGGTGGCGGCGACGAATATCTGTCGCGCGTCAAGGCGAGCCAGCCGGGCGAATACAACATCGCCCACCTTTCCGGCGTCTTCGATTATGCCCGCTATGCGGGGCTCGGGCTGAATTCCGAGCTGGACGAAAGCAAGATCCCGAACCTGCAGTTCGTCATTCCGAAACTGACCGATGTCTTCCGGAAGGTAACGGACGGGTCGCTGTCGTGCGTGCCTTATGATTATGGCACCACCGGCATCGCCTATAACAGGAAATACATCTCCGACGAGGAAGCGAAGGAGAAGGGTGCGAAGCTGCTGATCGACGAAGCCTACAAGGGCAAGATCGGCGGCTGGGCGGACTGGCGTACCCGGATCTGGTACGGCTCGCTGCAGACGGATCAGGACCCCAACAATGCGACCGACATGGAAGCCGTCTGGAATGCGATCCGCACCAACCGCGATCTCCTGCTGAAATACTGGACCTCTGGGGCGGAGCTGATGAGCCTTCTCGCCGAGGAGGAAATCTATGTGACCGAAGGCTGGTCGGGACGCATCTATGCGCTGCAGGAGCAGGGGCACGATATCGGCTACATCGATCCGCCCAACGGTTTCGGCTGGCAGGAATGCCTGTTCGTCATCAAGGGGTCGCCGATGGCGGCTTGCGAGGAACTCCTCAACTTCATGCTCGCGCCGGAAACCTCCATCGCGGTCGCGGAAGGCCAGAGCTATCCGCCGGCACTTGATCCGACCAAGGTGAACCTTGGCGAGAAGATCCCGAAACTGCCGGCCTTCGATCCGACTGGCACTCTGGACGGGCTCACCTTTGCCGATCCGACCTACTGGAACGGCCATGAGCAGGAATGGTCGAAAATGTTCGGCCGGATCCAGAAAGGCTACTAGGCCGCCCATCAGCTGCGCCTCCCGTTTGCCGCGGTGAGCGGGAGGCCGCATTTTTTTTCAACACACGGCGGAGTACGCGTGTGAGTGCTGTAAACCTGAGCAATATCGTGAAACGCTTCGGCGCGGTGACGGCGGTGCACCGCATGTCGATGGAGATTCCCGATGGCAGCTTCGTGACGCTGCTCGGCCCGTCCGGCTGCGGCAAGACCACCACCTTGCGGATGATCGCCGGCCTGCTCGACCCGAGCGAAGGCGACATCACGATCCGGGGCAAACGCGTCAACGATGTGCCGATCCATAAGCGCAATCTCGGGCTGGTGTTCCAGAACTACGCTCTGTTCCCCCACAAGACGGTAGCGGAAAACGTCGCCTTCGGGCTGAAATATCGGGACGTCTCGCGGGCGGATATGGACAAGAAGGTGAAGAGCGCGCTGGACCTGGTGCAGCTGCCGCAGGTCGGCAGCCGCTATCCGCGCGAACTGTCCGGCGGCCAGCAGCAGAGGATCGCGCTGGCACGGGCCATCGTGATCGAGCCTGACGTCCTGCTTCTGGACGAGCCACTGTCGGCGCTGGACGCAAACCTGCGCGAGGACATGCGCGTGGAACTGAAGCGTATCCAGCACCAGATCGGCGTCACGACGGTGTTCGTCACCCACGACCAGTCAGAGGCCCTCGCGATGTCGGATCGGCTGGTGGTGATGTCGAACGGGCGGGTCGAGCAGGTCGGGACGCCGGAAGACGTCTACAACACACCGGCAAGTGAATTCGTCGCCAGGTTTCTCGGAACGTCCAACATTCTCGATGCCCGCTGCACGGGGCTGGACCAGACCACCGCACGGCTCGCCGTCGCCGGCATAGGTGATGTCGAGGTGCCGCGGGAAAAGACGCCTCACCTTGACGGGGAAGGTGCCGCGAAATTCGTTCTGAGAGCGGAAAAGCTGATCGTCGTTGCTGGCGATGCGCCAACAGATGAAAGGGTCTCGCTGGAGGGCGTGGTCGAGGCCGTCGACTATCAGGGCCAGGCCGCACGCTATTTCCTGCGCAGTGGGGACGTCCGTTTTCAAGCCATCAACATGATCGACGAGCGGCCCTTCGGCGAGGGGCAGACCGTCAGCCTGCGCTTTCGTCCGCGTGACTGCGCGGCGCTTCCGGAAAAGACAAGATGAGCAAACCTGCCAAATCCCATCTCTTCTATCAAAGCCGTCTGCGCAGGCCGACCCTGGATCAGGCGCACGGCGTCTACATGTGGGATGTCGACGGCAAGCGCTATCTCGACGGTTCGTCGGGCGCGATGGTCTGCAACATTGGTCATTCCAACCAGAATGTGCTGGAGGCGATGCGTCGCCAGATGGAGAAATCCACCTTCGGCTACCGACTTCACTTCGAGACAGAGCCGGCGGAGAAGCTGGCGGCGAAGACCGCGGCTCTCGCGCCGGACGGCATGGAAAAGGTTTTCTTTGTTTCCGGCGGATCGGAAGCGGTGGAAAGCGCCATCAAGCTTGCGCGCCAGAATGCCATCGCCATCGGTGAGGCACAGCGCTGGAAGGTGATCTCCCGATATCCAAGCTATCACGGTTGCACGCTCGGCGCTCTTGCGCTCACCGGCTACGCGCCGCTGACCGCCGCCTTCGACCCGATGATGCGCGCCATGCCGAAAATCCCGGCACCGCGCGCCTATCTCGACGGTCTCGACCCGGACGACGAGGCGACGGGGCTTCATTATGCCGACATGCTGGAGGAGCGTATTCTCGCCGAGGGGCCCGAGACGGTTCTGGCGTTTATCGTCGAACCGGTCGGCGGCGCGTCAACCGGCGCCCTGGTGCCGCCCGCTGGATACATGAAGCGCATCCGCGAGATCTGCAGCCGATACGGCGTGCTTCTCATACACGACGAGGTGATGTCGGGTGGCGGCCGCACGGGAAAATTCTTCGCCGCCGAGCACTGGGACGTCGAGCCCGATATTCTCGTCATCTCCAAGGGCTTTGCCGCTGGCTACGCGCCGCTTGGCGCCATGGTCGCCCATAACGACATCGTGGAGAATGTCCTCAACGACGGCGGCTTCCTGCACGGGTTCACCTATGCCGGAAACCCGCTTGCCTGCGCGGCCGGCCTTGCCGTTCTGGAAGAGATCGAGCGCGAAGGCATGGTGGCGAATGCGGACGGGATCGGCGCGGAGCTGAAGTCCGGGCTGGAAGGCCTGATGGCGAAACACGCGATCGTCGGTGATGTGCGCGGCAAGGGGCTTCTGCTTGCGTTCGAACTCGTCAGCGACCGCGAAACGCTCGCGCCTCTTCCACGCGAACTCAACGCCTACAATGCGCTCGTGGACATTGCCTACGACCGGGGGCTGATCATCTATTCGCGCCGCACACGCGGCGGATACGAGGGCGATCATTTCCTGGTGTGCCCGCCGATGATCGCGACGTCGACCCATGTCTCGGAAATCCTGGAGGTTCTGGACGCGTCTCTCGCCGCCTTCGCGAGCACGATGGCAGGGCAACGGAAGGCCGGCTGACACAGGCTGGGAACAACAAGAACATGACCGACAAGATCATCATCACCTGTGCCGTCACCGGCTCCATTCATACGCCGACCATGTCGCCGCATCTGCCCGTGACTGCGCAGGAGATCGCGGACGGGGCCATCGGGGCTGCCGATGCGGGAGCCGCCATCCTGCACCTGCATGCCCGCGATCCGCAGACCGGGCACCCCTCGGCGCGCCCGGAACATTTCATGGGCTTTCTGCCGGTCATCAAGCAGGCGACGAGCGCGGTGGTCAACATCAGCACCGGCGGCAGCGCGATCATGACACTGGACGAGCGTCTCGCGGCGCCGGAGGCGGCCGAACCGGAAATGTGCTCCCTCAACATGGGCACGATGAATTTCGCGCTCTATCCGATGGCGACCCGATACAGCGACTGGAAACACGACTGGGAAAAGTCGTTTCTGGAGACTTCCGACGACCTCGTCTTCAAGAACACGCCGCGCGATATCGGCGAGGTGCTGACGCGGCTCGGGCGAGATCGCGGTGCGCGTTTCGAGTTCGAATGCTACGATGTCGGCCACCTCTACATGCTGCGCCACTTTGCCGATCGGGGCTTGGTCAAGGCGCCGTTCTTCATCCAGTTCGTCTTCGGCGTTCTCGGTGGCATCGGCGCCGACCCGGAAAATCTGCAGCACATGAAGCGTATGGCGGACAAGCTGTTCGGCGATGACTACATGTTCTCCGTTCTTGCCGCCGGTCGCCAGCAGATCCCGTTTGCGACACTCGCGGCGGCGATGGGCGGGCATGTGCGTGTCGGGCTGGAAGACAGTCTCTATATCGACAAGGGCACGCTGGCGCATTCGAACGCGCAGCAGGTCACGCGCATCCGCGAGATTGTCGAGCGGCTCGGCCGCTCTGTTGCGGCGCCGGACGAGGCACGGCAGATGCTGGGTCTGAAGGGCGCGGACAGGACGGCCTTCTAGATGACCGGCGCAATCAGAATCCGGCGCGCTGAGCGCGCGGACGCCAAGAGGCTGAACGACGCTCTGACCTCTCTGTCGGAGGAACTCGGCGACCGGCACGGGGCAACTGCCGAAGATCTTCTGAGGCATGGCTTCGGACCGGAAGCGGCCTTTCGTGCGCTCCTCGCCGAAGAGGAAGCAACAGGGGCGGTGGTCGGTGCAATCGTCTGTTCGCCGGTGTTCTCGACCACACGCGCGGCGTCGGGGCTCTATGTCTCCGACCTCTGGGTCTCGACGGACGCGCGGGGAAAAGGTCTTGGAAAGCGCCTGCTGTCGGCCGCCATCAACCACATGCCAACGGGCTGGAGTATTGGGTTTCTCCGGCTTGCCGTCTACGAAAGCAACCCCGCTGCACGAGCCGTCTATGACCGGCTCGGCTTCATCAGCAACCCCGGCGAGACCTGGCTCACCCTTGCCGGAGCCCCCCTGACTGCCGTGAAGGAACTTCCATGAAAGCCATATTCGATGAGCGCCAGCGGGTGCACGACCCCAAGCACTTCATGGCAAACGGAACGCTCTACCCCAACCCGGAACAGCCGAAGAGGATCGACGTTCTGAGGCAAGGGGCGGAGACGGCGGGGTGCTCGTTCGACGCCCCCGTGGATCATGGCCTCGGCCCGATCGCTGCGCTTCATACCGCCGAATATCTGGTGTTTCTGGAAACCATCCACGCGCGCTGGAAACACATTGAAGGTTCGGCCGACGAGGTCATCCCGAATGTTCATCCCGACCGGCGCACGGCAAGCTATCCGCGGTCCGCAGTCGGGCAGGCCGGCTTTCATCAGGCCGATACCTCCTGCCCCATCTCCGCCGGAACATGGGAGGCCGCCTACTGGTCGGCGCAGAGCGCGATCGAGGGCGTGGACAGGCTGCACGATGGCGAGCAGGCGCTTTATGTGCTGAGCCGACCACCCGGGCACCATGCCTTCGGCGATCTCGCCGGCGGGTTCTGCTTTTTCAACAACTCCGGAATTGCCGCCGAAAGACTGCTCGCTGCGGGTCACAGACCCGCGATCCTCGATATCGACGTCCATCATGGCAACGGAACGCAAGGGATCTTCTATGAGCGCGGCGACGTGCTGACGGTGTCGATCCATGCAGATCCGGCGCGGTTCTACCCTTTCTTCTGGGGGCATGCGCATGAGCGCGGCGAAGGGGCCGGGCGGGGCTACAATCTGAACCTGCCCCTGCCGCGTGGAACCGGGGATGAGGATTATCTGAAGACACTTGCGACCGCTCTTTCTCATGTACGGGCTTTTGGAGCAGACGTGCTGGTGGTTGCGCTGGGCCTCGATGCTCATGAAAACGATCCGTTTAAGGGGCTCGCGGTGACGACGCCCGGCTTTGCCCGTATCGGTGAAGCGATCGCGCGCTTCGGGGTGCCGGTTCTCTTCGTGCAGGAGGGCGGCTATCTGTCCGATGATCTCGGCCGAAACCTGACGAGCATTCTGAACGGATACCAAAGCGCATGAGCGGCAGCGCCGATTTCTTGATCATTGGCGGCGGTATCGCCGGCACCGGCGCGGCGGCGCGGCTCTCGTCGGCGGGGTCCGTCATCGTCCTGGAAGCGGAAGATGCGCTCGGGAGGCACGCGACCGGACGGTCGGCGGCCATCTACATCCGCAACTATGGAAACGAGACCCTGCGGACGCTGAATGCGGCCTCTGAGCCGGTGCTGCGTCATCCCGAAGGGATCTGCGAGGAAAGCCTGCTGACGCCGCGCGGCGAAATGCTGATTGCGGAGGAAACGGAACTCGATGCCTTCAACGCCTATCTGAAAGGGGCGGACGGCATGGAGGTGCTGACACCTGATCAGGCCGTGGAGTTGTTTCCGCTGCTGCGCCGGGAGACCATCTTGGCGGCGGCCATCGAACGAGCGGCGCAGGATATCGACGTCGACAGGCTGCTTCAGGGCTTCGCGCGCCTCGCGCGGCGCAACGGGGCCCGCTTCGTCACGAACGCGCAGGCTCAGACGATCAGCCGCACCGGTGGTGTCTGGCGGGTCGAGACGCCCGCCGGCACATTCGAGGCGCCGGTGATCGTCAACGCTGCGGGTGCCTGGGCGGACGTGATTGCGGAACGTGCAGGCGTTGCCAAGGTCGGCCTTGTGCCGATGCGGCGGTCCGCGGCAATCCTGCCGCCACCAGAGGGCGTCGACGTCACAGGCTGGCCTCTTGTCGCCAGTGCATCTGAAAGCTGGTACGCCAAGCCAGATGCAGGCAAGCTGATGGTCTCGCCGGCGGATGAGGATCCGGTCGAGCCGCATGACGCCTGGCCCGATGACATGGTGCTGGCCGAAGGGCTGCACCGCTTCGAACAGGCGGTCACCATGCCCGTGACACGGGTCGAGCGAAGCTGGGCGGGCCTTCGCAGTTTTGTACGCGACCGCACGCCGGTGGTCGGGTTCGCTCCGGATGCCGAAGGGTTTTTCTGGCTTGCGGGGCAGGGCGGTTACGGCGTTCAGACCGCACCGGCGCTTTCGCGCCTGACGGCAGATCTTTGCCTTGGACTTTCCAGCGAACTTCCGGCACATGTCGTCAGTGCACTCGACCCGGCGCGACTCCTCTAGCCGGGTCTTGCAGATTTTTCTCGAACGTATGGAAATGAAAAATGTCGGACATCAAAAGATTGGATAGCGGTCCCCGGATGAGCCAGTCGGTCGCACATGGCGGGCTGGTCTGGCTGGCCGGCCAGGTTGGCACTGCGGGTGACAATGTTACCGAGCAGACCAAGACCATCCTTGCCAAAATCGACAGCCTTCTGGAGCGTTCCGGCACCGACAAGTCCAAACTGCTTCAGGCAACGATCTGGCTGGAAAGCATGGATGACTTCGCCGAAATGAACGCGGTCTGGGATGCCTGGGTCGATCCGGCCAACCCGCCGGCACGTGCTTGCGGTGAATCCCGCCTGGCAACACCGGAATTCAAGGTCGAGATCATCGTGGTCGCCGCCGCCTGAGGCCAGTATCTTCGCAGGACGGGTCCCGGCTTCACGCCCGGACCCGTCCGACGGCGCGGTTGGGAGCAAGCGGAGGCTCGCCCACTGCCAGGCAAGGGCGTCACAATATCTCGTCGGCTTGTTGCCGAAGCCTGGCCGTTTGCGTATTACGGGAAGCAGCGCTGCAAGGCGGCCGTCTCACTGTGTCGGCGGAGCGCAGGAATCGCCGATGCGCAGGCGCGGGCGAATGCGCATGACCTCCCGGTCCAGTTCGCTCTTGTCGTCTATGCGAGCGAGAAGCCGGTCCACGGCCCGATTGCTCAGCGTATCGGTGTCTTGAACCAGACAGGTGATCGACGGATACCAGCCCTCCGTCGGATTGAAGCCGTCGAAACTGATCACCGAGACATCGTCAGGAACGCGCAGGCCCATATTCTTCAGCCCTGCCATGGTGCCCTGAACCTGCGGGTTTGAAATACAGATGATCACTGTCGGTCGCTCAGGCTGGGTCATCAGTCGCTGAACTTCCGAGTAGGCGAGATCCTGCGTGTGCACCGAGTGACAGATAAAGCGTTCATCAAGAGGACGCCCCGCCTTGGCAAAAGCCGCCTCAACAGCATCGAAGCGTTCAAAGGATGCGGAAATGCCTGGTCGGCCGACAAGCATCGCCGCGCGGCTGTGGCCGAGCCGCACCAGATATTCGGCGATAAGTGTGCCGCCGAGCTCGTTGTCATCGGCCACCACGTCGAAACGGTCAGGGGCCACGATACGGTCGACCAGGACGGCCGGGCAGGAGATGGCGGAAGCGAATTTTTCTGCATAGCCATCGCCCAGGCTGGTCGGCGCTATGATCAGACCGGCGACCCTGTGATTGATCATCAGGGCAATGTCCTCAAGCTCCCTGTCCGGATCGTCCTCGTTGCTCGCGAGAAGCATGTTGTAGCCGCGCTCGGCGATTGAGCGCTGCACGGCCTTGGCAAGATGCGAAACCCAGGGCGCCGCAATATCGGGAGCCACGAAGCCGATCGTCGTTGAAATGCCTTTGCGCAGATTGCGTGCAAAGGGGTCGGGTCGGTACTTTGCCTTCTCGACAGCTTCCCAGACGCGTTTCTTCAGTTCTTCACTGACTGGCGCGGAGCCGGTGAGCGTTGCGGAGACGGTGGTTGGGGACACATTGGCAAGGCGCGCGACGTCGCGGATCGTAGCCATCTTCTCTCTTTTATATCTAGGGTCTTGACCCTTCTGCGTATCGTTACGCGTACGTGTTTGCGCTCAAATTACCGGATCAAATGGAAAAAGTCGCCTGAAAAGCGGTTGCATTCGGTTTCAGCTGCGATATCATGCGTATCGTTACGCGTCAGTGAGAAGTTTTTCGTCATTACACTGGAAAACAAAGGGAGCTCGCTGCGCGAAACGATTTGTGGACACTTTTCAGGGAGGATAGTGAAGTGCCGCGCAATCTTATTCGCGCCCTCGGGCTGGCAGTGCTTGTGGCGACTGCATCCACAGCTTCGGCTGAAGAAACGTTACGCCTTCGCATGAACGGCGATGTGAATGTTCTCGACCCCATTTCGACGACCAATTTCACCATCCGCAATGCGTCGTATCTCATGTTCGACACGCTGTTCGCGATGGACGAGACCTACAAGGTCCAGCCGCAGATGGCGGAAGGGGCCGAGGTCTCGGACGACGGGCTGGTCTATACGATCACCCTTCGCGATGGCCTGAAGTTTCACGATGGCTCCGAGGTGACTGCGGAAGACGCCGTCGTTTCGATCAAGCGCTGGGGCGCGGTCGACGGCCTGGGCAAGATTCTCTTCTCGAAGACGAAAAGCATCGAAGCGCGTGACGACAAGACATTCGTCATTACGCTAAGCGAGCCCTGGGGTCTCGTGCTCGATGCGCTCGGCAAGATCTCTTCCAACGTCCCGGTCATCATGCCAGCCGAGCAGGCTGCTCAGCCGGCCAGCGAGGCCGTGAACAATCCGATCGGCTCCGGGCCCTACAAGCTGCTGCCGGACGAATGGGTTCCCGGCAGCGTTGTCGTTCTCGAGAAATTCGAGGATTACGTACCGCGCGATGAACCGGCCAGCCTTGCCGCCGGCGGCAAGGTCGCGCATTTCGACCGGGTCGAGATCCAGTACATTCCCGATACCGCGACCGCGATCAACGCCCTGATTGCCGGCGAGATCGACTGGATCGAGGAAGTGCCGGCCGACATGCTGATGTTCTTCGACGGGGTCGAGACGGCCAAGACAGTTGCGGCGAAGCAGTCGGGCAACTCGGCCCAGCTCGTGGTCAACCACCTCAACCCGCCGTTCGACAATCCGAAGATCCGCCACGCGCTTCAGCTTGCCGTTGAGCAGACGCCCTTCATGCAGGCAGCTTTCGGCGATGCGACCGACACCTATCTGGAATGCGCGGCCGTTTTCTTCTGCGACACGACCTATGCCACCGACGTCAATACCGACCGCGTCCTGAAGCGCGAGCCGGAAGCGGCGAAGAAGCTGCTCGAGGAAGCCGGCTATGACGGCACGCCGGTCACAATCCTGCACGTCACCGATATCGCCTCCCAGGACAACTTCTATTCGGTTCTGGAGCCGATGCTGAAGGATGCGGGCTTCAATGTCGATGTGCAGCCGACCGACTGGGCGACGGTCGCGACGCGCCGGGCCAGCAAGGAATCCGTCGAGAACGGCGGCTGGAACGTCTTCTTCACGGGATGGGGCTTTGTCGACCAGTCCAATCCGATGACCAACGTCTACGTTTCAGGCGACTGCGACAATGCCTGGTTCGGCTGGGCCTGTTCGGAGAGGTTGCAGGAACTGCGCAAGCAGTTCGCCGTCGCGACCAGCGACGAGGAGAAAAAGAAGCTGGCGACCGAGATGCAGGAGATTACCCACGATCTCGTCAGCTACGTGCCGCTCGGCCAGGCCTTTCCCTCCGTCGGCATCGCGACCGATCTGAAGGGGTACATCGACGGTCCGGTTCCCTTCTTCTGGAATCTGGAACGCGTGAACTAGACTATGTGCGGACCGGGTCGGGAAGACGCGGTCCGCATCCTTTCCTTCGGCTTCTTGACAGGAATTGAGCGATGCTCCGCTATGCTGCCGGCCGTGTTCTGGCCGGCATTCCGACCTTGCTCCTGGTTTCGATCTTCATCTTCTCGCTGGCCCATGTCACGCCGGGCGACCCGGCGGTGCTTCTGGCCGGTGACAACGCGACACCGGCGCAGGTGGAGGAAATCCGCTCGCGCCTGCATCTCGACCTGCCGCTCTGGCAGCAATTCGGCATCTGGCTGGGCGACGCTCTGCAGTTCGATCTCGGCAATTCCATTTATTCCGGCAAGCCGGTTACGGAACTCATCGCGCAGCGGATCGAGCCCACCCTCGTGCTCAGCCTCGTCACGCTTGTGCTGACCGTTCTGATCGCCGTACCGCTCGGGGCGATCTCGGCCTGGAAGGCCAACAGCATCGTCGACCGGATTTCCATGGGAGTTGCGGTGGCGGGATTTTCCATTCCCGTTTTCGTCATCGCCTATCTGCTGGTCTATTTCTTCGCCGTGAAGATGCGGCTCTTTCCGGTCCAGGGCTACAAGTGGCTCGCGGACGGCTGGCTGACGACATTGAACAGCGTGACGCTGCCGTCGATCGCGCTTGCCTTCGTCTTCTCCGCGCTGATCGCTCGGGTGACGCGCGCTTCCGTTCTGGACGCGCTCGGCGAGAACTACATCCGCACCGCGCGGGCCAAGGGACTTGGGCCGAGCCGCATCCTTTTCATCCACGCGCTGAAGAGCGTCGGCGTGCCGGTGGTCACGGTGATCGGTATCGGGCTGGCCACGCTGGTTGGCGGCGTTGTGGTGACGGAGTCCGTCTTCAACATTCCGGGCATCGGCCGCCTGACCGTCGATGCCGTGACGCGGCGCGACTATCCGGTCATTCAGGGTGTGATCCTGTTCTTTTCCGCCTCGCTCATTCTCATCAACCTGCTTGTCGACCTCAGCTATGCGTTCATAGATCCGAGAATAAGGGAATGAAATGGCCTTGACCGAGACCGAAACCAAAATTCAGGCTCACGGCACCCGGTCCCGGCGCCGCAATCCGACGCTTGAGTCGCTTGCCCAGGCGGCGCGCGAACCCTGGACGATCATCTGTGTCTTGATCCTGCTCGGCTTCCTTGCAATGGCGGTGCTGTCGCCGATGCTGGCCGGCGATCCGCTCGCCATCAATCCGGCGTACCGGCTGAAACCGCCGTCGCTCGAGATGATCTGGGGAACCGATCATCTGGGACGCGACGTCTTTGCCCGCGCCATGAACGGGGCGCGCATGTCGCTGACGGTCGGTGTCGCCGTGGCGCTGCTCTCAGCCATTCCAGGTGTCGCCATCGGCATCTTCGCAGCCATGAACCGGACGGGCGGTGCGCTGGTCATGCGGGTGATCGATGCGATGATGGCCATTCCCGCAGTGCTGCTCGCCATCGCGCTGGCGGCGCTGCTGCAGCCAGGATTGCTGACGCTGATCATCGCGATTTCAATTCCCGAGATCCCGCGCATGGTCCGTCTGGTTCGCTCCGTGGTCCTGTCGGTGCGCGAGCAGCCCTATGTGGATGCCGCAGTGTCCGTCGGCACCGGTGGCTTCGCGCTGGTCCGGCGCCACATCCTGCCGAACACCATCGCGCCGGTCATCGTGCAGGCAACCTATGCGGCGGCCTCGGCGATCATCGCCTCGGCAGTGTTGAGCTTCCTCGGCGTCGGGACGCCGCCCGACGTTCCGAGCTGGGGCGGCATGATGGCGGATGCCCGAAAGTTCTTCCAGTTCTATCCCATGCTGATGGTCTATCCGGGCGCATTGCTGTCCCTGCTGGTCCTGGTCACCAACGTCCTCGGCGATCGCCTCTCCGACGCGCTCGATCCGCGCAAGATTGCAAGGAGCATCTGACATGACGGACACCCTCCGGATGCAGACCGGAAAGACGGTCCTCGACGTCCGCAATCTCAACCTCACGTTCGGGCGCGGCGACAATGCACTGCATGCCCTCGACCATGTCAGCCTGAGCGTGCAGCAGGGCGAGATCCTGTCGCTGGTCGGGGAATCCGGCTGCGGCAAGAGCGCCACCATGATGGCGATCCTGGGGCTTTTGCCGAAGCGGGCCGCGACTGTGAGAGCAGACGCGATCCGGCTCGGGGAAACGGACCTGGCGGGGGCAAGCCAGCGGCAACTGCGCCGGATTCGTGGCAACCGCATCGGCATGATCTTCCAGGACCCGATGACGTCGCTCAACCCGGTCCACACGGTGGGCTTCCAGATCGGCGAGGCCGTGCGAGAGCATCGTGGCGCGAGCCGCGCCGAGGCGCGCCATCAGGCCCTGCGCATGCTGGATCTCGTGCGCATTCCTGATCCGGCCCGGCGGCTGGATGCCTATCCACACGAACTTTCCGGCGGCATGCGGCAAAGGGTGATGATCGCCATGGCGCTCGTTTGCGAGCCGGAACTCCTGATCGCCGACGAACCGACCACGGCGCTCGACGTCACGGTTCAGGCGCAGATCATGGCGCTGGTTGATGAGCTGAGAGTGGAGATGGGCATGAGCGTCGTTCTGATCACGCATGATCTGGGCGTGGTGGCCGCGACGGCCGACCGGGTTGCTGTCATGTACGCAGGCCGGATCGTGGAGGAAGGTCCGGTGGAGCAGGTCTTCCGGCGTCCGTCCCACGGCTATACGGCCGGCTTGATGCGCTCGCTCCCCTTAGACGGTCAGGTGCATCAGGGTCGCTTGCAGGAGATCCCCGGCAGCGTTCCCCGCCTCGGCGAGGCGGCACCCAATTGCGCCTTCGCACCGCGATGTGTCTTTGCAAAACCGAGATGTGCTGCGGAAGTGCCGTTGCCGACCGATCTCGGCGGCGGTCATGCGGCGCGCTGTTTCGAACATTCCGCCGTCTTCGCCGATCTGGCGGACAACGATATCGTGAGGGCGTGGCAATGATGGAAGCCTTGCTGCAGATCGACGGAGTTTCGAGGGAATTTCCCGTCGGCCGCCATGCCACCGGACAGCCCCGCCATCTCGTTCGGGCCGTCGACGGGGTCGACCTGTCGCTGGCCCCCGGCGAGACGCTTGGCCTTGTCGGGGAATCCGGCTGCGGCAAGTCCACGCTTGCGCGCATCATGATGGCGCTCGATCACCCGACACGCGGTGCGGTGCGTTTCGGCGGAGCGCCCTGGTCCGGGCTCACGGCAAGGGAGCTGAAGTCCCGTCGCGGGCGCATCCAGATGATCTTTCAGGACCCGGTTGCCTCACTCAATCCGCGCATGACCGCAAGGGCCTGCATCGCTGAGCCGCTGATCAACTTTTCCGGCCTGAATCGCCATGCGATCGCGCTTCGGGTGGCGGAACTCGCCGCCCAGGTCGGCCTGTCGGATCATCATCTCGACCGTTTTGCGCACGAGCTTTCCGGAGGCCAGTGCCAGAGGGTCGGGATCGCCCGCGCAATTGCTGCGGAGCCCGATGTGCTGATCGCCGATGAACCTGTGTCGGCGCTGGACGTCTCCATTCAGGCGCAGATCCTGAACCTTCTGCTCGACATCAAGCAGCGGATGGGGCTGGCAATGGTCTTCGTGTCCCATGATCTTTCGGTGGTCAGACACGTCGCCGACCGCACGGCCGTCATGTATCTCGGACGGATCGTCGAAACCGGGCCGAGCGAACAGGTTTTTTCTGATCCGCAGCATCCCTACACGCAGATGCTGCTCAACTCCGTGCCGCATCCGCTGCCGGCCGCGCGGCACCGAAAACCGGAGGTGCGGGGTGAGCTGCCGAGCCCGCTGTCGCCGCCGTCCGGATGTCACTTCCGCACGCGCTGTCCGATCGCCATCGAAACATGTGCTGTCGAGGTGCCGGTCTGCGGTCCTGTGGGGGCTGTCCACCGGGCAGCCTGTCTGCGACTTGGTGAGGAAACCGGAAGGGACCGGCTCAATGGGTAATTCCGTCGTTCTCATCCCCGGTCTGCAGGCCGATGGCACCTCGTGGCTCAGCCTGCTGCACCGGTTGGCGCGCCAGTATCCGGTGACAGTCCCGCGCGGCCATCAGTACGAGAACTCGGTTGCTGGCATGTCCCAGCGGATCGTCAGTCAGCTGCCGCCACGCTTTCACCTCGTCGGCTGGTCCATGGGCGGCTACATCGCCTTCGAGATACTCCGCCGCTGGCCGGAGCGGCTGCTCAGCCTGACGCTGATCGCGACGACGGCCGCTCCGGAACCGGATGACGCGCGGCCGCGGCGGCTGGAAGCACTGGAGCGGGCGCGTGCGGACGGCATGCGCAGCTACCAGACAGCCAACATGGAAAAATGCCTGTTCTATCCGAAAGGCGCAGATCCGGGCGTGATCGAGACGCTCATCCAATCGTCCGAGGCCCTTGGTTTTTCAGCGCTGGAACATCAGACACAAGCGATCATGGCGCGGCCGGACTCCCGGCCGGACCTTGCCCGCTGCCCCTGTCCGGTGATGATCGCCGTCGGCCGCAACGACGAGATCATCCCGCCGGAACACTCTCGAGAGATGCACCGTCTCCTGCCGTCTGCACGCTATCTGGAATTTGAAAACTGCGGCCACTGTCCGCCGCTGGAGTGTCCGGACGAGCTCTTCCATGTGCTGAGTGACTGGTTCCAGTCGGTCGAGGAACCGGCCGTCGCCTGAACGCTGGCGCTTGCGGGGCCGCGTTCAGGCAATCGGGGCAGAGTGCCGAACTCAGCGTCCGACCGCGTAGGCCTGCATCAGGCGCGGTGTTGCGCCGGCCTTCAACAGGCCGTCGGCTTCGCGTTTTGCCGCTGTCAGCCGGCCGATGGTCCATTGGCCGGAAACCTCCAGCGAGTGACCGCGTGCCTTGAGCCCGTCGATCGTCTCGGGGCTGAAATTCCCCTCGACCATGACGTGGCCCGGCTGGCGCTGGCGCGGGTGGAAGGACGTCGGGAAGTGGGTCGTGTGGAAGAGCGGCATGTCGATCCCTTCCTGCAGATTGACGCCGTGGTGCACGAGCCGCAGGAACAGGGAAAGCTGCCACTGGTCCTGCTGGTCGCCGCCGGGGGTTCCGAATGCAAGCGTCGGTCGCCCCTCATGAAAGGCGAGGCTGGGCGTCAACGTGGTGCGCGGGCGTTTGCCCGGTGCCAGCGTGGTCGCAAGGCCTTCTTCCAGCCAGAACATCTGCGCCCGCGAATTGAGGCAGAAGCCGAGGGACGGGATCATCGGGGAGGACTGCAGCCAGCCGCCGGAAGGCGTCGCCGCGACCATGTTGCCCCACCGGTCGATGATGTCGAGATGCACCGTGTCGCCGCGCCGCTCGGACAGATGCGCCATCGTCGGCTCGTAGATGCCGGTGTTGGCAATGCCGGCCTTCTCGATCATCGCCATGCTGGCGTCGACCTGCGCTTCGTAACCCGGAAGGACGCCCGGGCGAAGCTCAAAGGACGCCCGATCACCGATCAGGGCGCGGCGGGCCGCGTTGTAGTCTTCAGACAGAAGGCGATCCATCGGCACGTCGATGAAGGTCGGATCGCCGTAATAGACCTCGCGGTCCGCGTAGGCGAGCTTCATGGCCTCGGTGACGTGATGAACGAAATCGGGACCGGCCGGCTCCATCGCGCCGATGTCGAAACCACGCAGCAGCGCGAGCGACTGCAACAGAACCGGACCCTGGCCCCATGGCCCGGTCTTGGCGACCGTCCAGTCATGATAGTCGTCGGTCAGCGGGTCTTCGAGCGTTGCGCTCCAGCCGGCCATGTCGTCGGCGGTCAGCACACCCTTGTGACGACTGCCGGAGCCGTCCATCACTTCAGTGGTTTCAAGAAACTTGCCGATCTCCTCGGCGATGAAGCCGCGGTAGAAGCAGTCTCGGGCGGCATCGATCTGCGCCTCGCGGCTGCCTGCGCCCTCGATCTCTTTCAGGAGGCGCTTCCAGGTCTCAGCAAGAACCGGGTTCCTGAACATCTCGCCGGTCTCTGGAACATTGCCACCGGGGACCCATGCCTCATAGGAGGTCGGCCATTCCTTTTCGAAGAAATCCTTCAGGCCGCTGATGGTCGAGTGGACGCCCGGAAGGGTCGGCTGCCCGTTTTCGGCATAATAGATTGACGGCTCCAGCACGTCGCGCACGCTCATGGTGCCATGGTCGCGCAGCATCAGCATCCAGCCGTCGAAGGCGCCTGGAATGACGGTGGAGAGAAGCCCGTTGCCGGGAATGAGATCCAGACCTTCGGACTTGTAATGGGCGAGCGTCGCGGCTGCGGGTGCCGGGCCCTGCCCGCAGACGACCTTCGTCTCGTTCTTGCCGGCGTCGTGGAAAATCACCGGAAGGTCGCCGGCCGGACCGTTCAGGTGTGGTTCGAGAACCTGCAGCACAAGGCCGGTTGCGACGGCCGCGTCGAAGGCGTTGCCGCCCTTTTCCAGAATGCTCATGCCGACGGCGCTGGCGATCCAGTGGGTGGAGGCAACGACGCCGAATGAGCCTTTGATTTCGGGGCGGGTGGTGAAGGTAGCCATTGGAAACTCGTGTTGTTGAGAAAGGTCAGCTTTCATGCGGGTCGAGCGCGTCGCGCAGGCCGTCGCCGAGAAGGTTGAAACCGAGTACGACCAGGAAGATCGCGGCCCCCGGCCACCATGCCATCCAGGGTGCCTGTTCCATGAAGTTCTTGGCGACGTTCAGCATCGACCCCCAGCTTGGCGCCGGAGGTTGCTGGCCGAGGCCGAGAAAGGAAAGGCTGGCTTCCGCAATGATCGCGGTGGCGACGGTCAGCGTCGCCTGAACCAGAACGGGAGCAAAGACGTTGGGCAGGATATATCGGGCCATGATCGCGACATGGGTCAGACCGACGGCGCGCGCGCCTTCGACGTAGTCCTCCGTCTTGACCGCAAGCACCTGCCCGCGAGTGAGACGGACAAAAATGGGCATCGCCGACAGGCCGATGGCGAGCATCGCATTCGTGAGGCTCGGTCCGAGAAAGGCGGCGAGGGCGATCGCCAGGATCAGGAAGGGCGTTGCCAGCAGGGCGTCCGTGACGCGGGAGATCGCCTGATCCGTCCAGCCGCCGAAGTAGCCTGAGAGGAGCCCGAAGGGCACGCCGATCAGGACGGCGATGAAGACGGATACGACACCTGCCAGCAATGACGCCTGCGCCCCCCAGATCATCCTCGACAGGATATCCCGGCCGATCTCGTCCGTGCCGAGCCAATGGGCGGCGGACGGGGGCTTGCGCACCGCGCCCCAGTCCGTGGCGGCGGGATCGGGTATCGGCAGGATCGGCGCGGCGATGGCGATGACGATGAAGAAGATGACGATGACGAAACCGAACAGGGCGCTCTTGTTAGTCTTCAGTTTCTTCCAGGCGCGGCTTTCGTGCTGGATGATGTCTTCTGCCGGCTCGGCGGCGGTGGTCGCGGCGCTCACAGGCTGCTCCTCATGCGGGGATTGAGAAGGAAGTAAAGGATGTCGGCGATGAGATTCATCAGGATGAAGCCGGCTGCCGTGCAAAGGACGATCCCCTGTACCACGGCATAGTCACGGGTGAAGACCGCATCGACGATCAGCTTGCCGAAGCCGGGGATGGTGAAGATCTGTTCGGTCAGGACCGCGCCTGCCAGGAGCTCGCCGAAGAGCAGCGCGCTGAGCGTGACGATGGGTAGCAGGGCATTGCGAAATGCGTGTTTGAGCACAACCACATGCTCCAGCAGGCCCTTGGCCCTGGCCGTGCGCACGTAGTCGGCCTTCATGACGCCGAGCATGGCTGAGCGGGTGTGCCGCATCAGGGTTGCGGCAAGTGCTGTGCCCAGGACGAAAGCGGGCATGATCATGGTCTCGAAGGAGCGCACCGGATCAACGAACGGGCTCTCGTAGCCCGAGGCGGGCAGCCAGCCGAGGTGAACCGAGACCAGCATGATCAGCATGATGCCGAGCCAGAAATTGGGAATCGAAAGGCCGGACAGCGCAACGAAGTTGGCGACATAATCGACGGCCGTACCCTTGCGGACGGCGGAGAGGATGCCGGCGGGAATGCCGACCACGAAGGCGATGATCATGGCCATGAAGGCAAGCTGGATGGTGACGGGCAGCTTGTCGGCAATCAGCTGTGTGACCGGCTGGCCGGTGCGCAGCGAAACGCCGAGGTCGCCCTGCAGCATTGCCTTCACCCAGTAGACGTACTGATAGATGATCGGGTCGTTGAGACGGTACTTTTCGCGGATGAACTCCAGCATCTCCGGATCCCTTTCTTCGCCCGCAAGCACGAGCGCGGGGTCGCCGGGCAGCAGCTTCTGCAGCACGAACACGAAGATCGAGACGAGGATAAGCGTGGGTACGGCGATCAGGAGCCGGCGCGCGATATAGGACAGCATTCTGGCGATATCCGATCTGGCGCGGAGCCCGGCTGATGCCGGACCCCGCTGTCGATGTGGCTTACTTGAGCTTGACGTTTTCCAGGCGGATCATGCCGTCCGGGTAGGGCGTGAACCCTTCCAGTTCACCGGACAACGCCCAGATCCAGGTCGGGTGGTAGAGATAGATGATCGGCAGTTGCTCGATCAGGATATCCCTTGCCGCGTCGTATTTTTCCTTGCGGGTCGCGGTATCGTTGCTCTGGCGGGCTTCGTCCAGAAGCTTGTCGACTTCCGGAATGCAGACCTTGCTGTCGTTGATACCGCCCTTGCAGGTCATGAACTGGTGGATGTTGCCGTCCGGGTCGACACGGCCGGACCAACCAACCTGGCTGGCGGTATAGTTGCCGGCGCTCTGGTCCGCCAGAAGGCTGGCGAATTCCATGGCCTTCAGTTTGACATTGAAGCCGGCTTCAGCCGCCATGGACTGCACGACCTGCATCATCTGGGTCTGGACCGGGTTGTTCGCGACCTGAACCTCGACGTCGAGGCTGTCATAGCCGGCTTCCTTCAGGAGAGCCTTGGCCTTTTCGACATCGCGAGCCGGGACCGGATGGTCCTTGTCGTACCAGGGGCTGGTCGGCGGGAAAGGCTGGTTGCCGGGTGCAAAAGCCCCTTCGAAGACCACCTGGTTGATGGCATCGCGATCGATCGACAGGTTGAAGGCCTGACGGATCTTCGGGTCGTTTCCGAAGGGATTGTCACCGCGCTCGCCGTTGTTGAGGTTCACGGTGATGCCCTGGTAACCGAGGCTGACGGCTTCTGCATATCCCAGACTGTCGTCACCCTTGACGGAGGAGACGTCCGTTGCCGCCAGACGTTCCAGCATGTCGATGTCGCCCGAGCGAAGGTTGGCGAGGCGCACGGTTGTGTCCGGGATCGGCAGGAAGGTCACGGTGTCGAAATTGATCGCATCCGCATTCCAGTATTCGGGGAACTTCTCAAGCACGATCCGGTCCTGCTGGACGCGCTCGACGAACTTGAACGGACCCGAGCAGACCGGCTTGGCGCCAAAATCCACGCCGGCTTCCTCGGCGGCTGTCGGCGAAATCATCATGCCAGCGCGATCGGCGAACTGGGCCAGAAGGGTCGCATCCGGTCCGGTCAATGTCATCTTGACCTGCAGCGGGCCGGTCACCTCGACGGTGTCGATGGATTTGACTTCGCTCTTGCGACGGCTTTCCGGAAGTGTCTTGGACCGCTCAATGTTGGCCTTTACCGCTTCCGCGTCGAAGGGCGTTCCGTCATGGAAGGTGACGCCCTCACGCAGGTCCATGGTCAGGGTCTTGCCGTCTTCCGACCAGGTCCAGCCGGTGGCGAGCTGCGGGATGATCTCAAGGTCGGGCGTGATGTCGACGAGCTTGTCACACAGGGACGTGTAGACGATGCGGCCGACAAAGGTCCGGGACTGATCGGGATCGAGTACGTCTGCATCGTCCTGAAGGCCGATGCGCAGGTCCGCGGCGCTTGCCGCCGATGCGAGGGTCGACGCGCCGAGTAGTAGCGCGGTCAGGAGTTTGGTTCGCATTCTGTTTGCTCCTCTGAGAATGGTCTTCATTTGCTGGCGGCCGTGGTCGGCTCTTTTTGTTGACTTCGCTCGCGGAAAAGCGCGAAGCGCTTTGCCGCAGTCTGGTTGCGCGGAGGCTCCTGGGCGAAGACCTCCGGGATTTCTGCAATCTTCTGCCAGTGGTGGCAGGCGACCATTCGGCCATCCCCGGCCTCCGTCGCTGCCGGTTTCTGCGCGCTGCACAGATCGGTCGCGTGAGGGCAGCGCGGGTGAAAGCGGCAGCCTGATGGTGGTGCAAGGGGCGAAGGAACATCGCCGGTCAGCGTTGCGTCCATCGTCCGGCCGTGGGGTGAGGCGATCGGGATCGCGCGCATCAGGGCTCGGGTGTAGGGATGAAGCGGCTTGTCGAACAGCGCGTCATTGGGCGCGAGTTCGACGATTTCCCCCAGATACATCACCGCCACGCGGTCGCTCATGTGGCGGATGACCGCCAGATCGTGTGCGATCAGGATCAGGGTGAGATCGAATTCGGACTTCAGG
Source organism: Rhodobacterales bacterium (assembly GCA_008107755.1). Classification (GTDB taxonomy): domain Bacteria; phylum Pseudomonadota; class Alphaproteobacteria; order Rhizobiales; family Stappiaceae; genus Roseibium. Next base: position 216,438 of record VIRH01000072.1, on the reverse strand, counting down.
TCTTCCAGCAGGTTGATCACCTGGGCCTGAACCGAAACATCAAGGGCGGAGACCGGCTCGTCGCCGACGATTATCTTCGGGCCGCTGGCAAGCGCGCGGGCGATGCCGATGCGCTGGCGCTGACCACCGGAGAACTCATGCGGATACCGGTTGGCGAAGGCCGGGCGCAGACCGACCTTCGACAGAAGCTCGGCAACCTTGCGCCGGCGTTCGGTGCGCGAAAGTCTGGTGTGCACCCTCATCGGTTCCTCGATCAGGGCCCCGACCGTCATGCGCGGGTTGAGGGAGGAAAAGGGATCCTGGAAGACGAACTGAAGATCCTTGCGCAGGCGCCGGACGTCCCCTTCCGAAAGGGTCGAGATGTCGTTGCCCTCATAGAGGACCGAGCCTTCGCTCGGCTGCAGCAGACGCACCAGCAGGCGGGCAAGGGTCGACTTTCCGCATCCGCTTTCCCCAACGATGGAAAAGGTTTCGCCGCGGCGGATTTCGAGCGACACCTCGTTTACCGCGCTGACGAAGGTCGTCGCCCGGAAAAGGCCGGTCTTGCCTGCGAAGCGGCGGGTGAGCGAACGGGTTTCGATGATCCGGTCTGCGGTCGGAATTCTCATGACGCGGCCTCCGCAAAGGTGGCTTCCAGCGGCGCATAGTGGCAGGCGACGCCATGGGCCGGGCCGAGTTCGGCAAGGGCAGGGGTTGCCGCGGCGCAATCAGGCTGGGCGAACGGACAGCGCGGCGTGAAGCGGCAGCCGGAGGGCATGCGCTCTATTGTCGGAACCATGCCGCCGATGGTGGCAAGTTTGCCGGAGCGCGGGCCGATGGAAGGGACCGAGCTCATCAGACCGATGGTGTAGGGGTGCTGCGGATCATCGAAGATCGCCTCCACGGGAGCATCCTCGACGATATGGCCGGCATACATGACGCAGACCCGGTCGGCGATTTCGGCGACGACGCCGAGGTCATGGGTGATCATGATGAGCGCGGTACCGGTCTCTTTCTGCAGATCATTGATCAGGTCGATGATCTGCGCCTGGATGGTCACGTCGAGCGCGGTCGTCGGTTCGTCTGCGATCAGAAGCGTCGGGTCGTTGGCGAGGGCCATTGCGATCATGACGCGCTGACGCATGCCGCCGGAAAGTTCATGCGGATAATCGTTCAGACGACTGGCTGCCGCGGGGATCTTGACGCGGTCCAGCATTTCCAGGGCGCGCTGGCGGGCCGCAGCGCGTGACACTGGCCGGTGTCGCAACGCCACCTCGGCGATCTGGTCGCCGATCCGGTAGGAGGGGTTGAGCGAGGTCATCGGCTCCTGAAAGATCATCGACACGGTATTGCCGCGCAGATCCGCCATCTGGCGCTGACCGAGGCTGAGCAGGTCCCGGCCGTCGAAACTTGCCGTGCCGGACATGATCCGGGCCACCTGGGGCGGCAAGAGCCCCATGAGCGACAGGGCCGTAACCGACTTGCCGCAGCCGCTTTCACCCACAATGCAGAGCGTTTCTCCGGGGTGGACGGAAAAGGAGACCCCGTCGACAATATTGGCCGGCGCTCCCTTGAAACGCAGCGCGAGGTTCTGGACGTCGAGAACGGGAGCGTCCGTCCGTATCGGGTTATCCGGCATCGCTGGTCTCGCTCTCGCTGTGATAGAGAAGGCGCTCCTGGAGGGCCATCAGGTGCGCGCGCATGGCCCGTTCCGCCTTCAGCGGATCGCGGGTCTCGATGGCGGTGATGATGTCGACATGCTGCGACCGGTAGAGCTTGATCGCGTCCCTGGTGCGCACGGCCTCGCGCACATGCCGCCAGGCGGAGTCCTGTCGGACCCGGTCAACCACATCGAAAAGGGCAAGATAAAGCGCGTTCTTGGCCGCGCGGGCGATGGAGCGGTGCAGGGCGCTGTCCCACAGCTCGCGGCTGTCCATGTCGCCGGCCTTCGCCACCTTGGCAGCCAGATCGCGCATGGAAGCGATATCCGACGACGTGGCGCGCAGCGCGGCGAGCCGGGCGAGCGCCGGTTCCAACTGCAGGCGGACTTCCATGACCTCCAGCATGTTGGAGTTTTCATGAAGGGAAAGAAGCTGCTGATCCGGCCGGGAAGGCGCGCTGCCGATGAAGGTGCCGGCGCCCTGACGGCGCCAGATCTTGTCTTCGGCTTCAAGGACTTCCAGCGCGCGCCGAACCGCCCGCCGACCGACGCCGATGGTTTCGGAGAGTTCGCGTTCCGTTGGAAGCTGGTCGACACCTTCCGCCGAGAGCTGGTCGACGATGATCCGAAGGCGCTCCAGCGCCAGGCTCGAATTCCGCTGCGATGGCTTCTCGGTTTCTATCATGAGCATACCAATTCGAACCAATTCTGATTGGTCCCATTATTGGATACCTATTTTGCGCACCGCAAGTCGGGCAGTTGAGGAATTTTTGTCCGCGTGCTGCCGTCGGATCCGGTGGTTGAGAGGCAGAGTCACGGCACGGTGGAGCGCCGGAGTGTTTCCTTAAGCACATGATTGTTATTGATTATTTTTCTATGCGTCACCTTCCTTCGGGAAGGGATACTATGCCGAAAAGGAACGTCTGGCTCAAATTTGGGCAAGGGAACAAATTTTAATCGGTTCCCTTAAAGATCCGCTTTTCAAAGAGCGGAGTTCTCGGTTGCAGATGTCCCGGGAAAGTCCCGATGTCGGCAAAAGCCGTCCGGAAAAGGCTCAACGAATTCAATTCTGTTGCCGAGTGGTCTCTCGGTTGCGTCCGGCGCTTTCATGTGTCACCGGCGTGTTCAGGCGACGTGGACTTGCTTTGTCCATCCAGATGATGAGGAATTGTGCGTGCTGGATCTTTGTGCGCTGGCGCGGTTGACAAGGATTTTATCTTCGGCAATCCTAATAGTCGACATAGCGGCAACCGATAGCCGCACGGCAAATGCGCCCCGATCCATTGTGTGCCCACAGCTGGCCGCAGGTCGGGGTTTTTTTATGGCCCCGCGCTGAAAGCGGCAGCGTTGGCGAACAGGACTGGACAGTCGAGAATGGCGAAGATGGAGCATCCGATTGGCGTGCTTTATTCGAATACCGGTTCCTACTCGGTAATAGGGCGCGAGTCCCTGGACGGTGCCACCATTGCCATTCAGGAAGTCAATGCTTCCGACCGGTTCGACTTCCAGCTCCGGGCGGTTCCTGCAGACCCGGCCGGCAAGGCGGAGCAATATGCGGTCCTTGCCCAGCAGATGATGGCGGAAGCCGGCTGCCGGCATATCGTCGGCTGTCAGACATCCTGGAGCCGCAAGGAACTTCTTCCCGTCCTCGAACGACACCAGGGGCTGCTCTGGTATGCGATCCCCTATGAGGGCTTTGAAAGCCACGACCGCGTCATCTATTCGGGCGCCTGCCCGAACCAGAACGTCGTGCCGCTGTTTCACAAGATCATTCCCGAATACGGCAAGCGCGCCTTTCTGCTCGGGTCCAACTATATCTGGGGCTGGGAGATGAACCGGATCGCCCGCGAGCTTCTGGCAGCCGAGGACGGCGCGGTCCTCGGCGAACGATACGTCGCTCTGGGCGATGTCGAGATCGGCCATCTGATCAACGAGATCCGGACGACGCGTCCCGATTTCATCTTCAACAATCTCATCGGCGTCAGCAGCTATGCCTTTTTGCGGGCGCTCAGGGACCTCGCGCTCGCAGAGCCGGATTTCCGGCCCGAGGTCATGCCTGTCCTGAGCTGCAATCTGACCGAGGCGGAGCTGCCGATCATCGGCACCGCGGCCAATGGCGTGATTTCCACCGCCTCCTATTTCGAAACGGCAGATTTTCCGGGCAATTCGGATCTCGTCAGGCGCATGCACGACGTGCGCGGCAGGGATGTCGGTGTTTCGGCCATGTTCACCGGCCCTTATCAGGCCGTCTGGGCACTGGCGCTGGCGATCGAGGCCTGCGGCACCGATGAGCCCGACGCGGTGCGCGATTTCCTGACCACCACAGGGGTGCCGACGCCGGCCGGCGAATTGCTGATCGACCGCAACACGCAGCACGCCACCCTGACGCCCTTCATCGGTGTCGTGGAGGGAGTGGCCAATGGCGAGCCGCGCCAACCGCAGTTTCGCATCCTGAACCCGCAGGCGCACCGGCTGGCACCCGATCCCTATCTCGTCAATCTGAACAGCGACCGGTCCGCGAAAGGACCTCGGCCGCGTGATCACGGCTTTTTGAGGGTGGTCAAATGAGGCTGAAGTCGTTCCAGACCCCGAACTTCAGAGGCTGGAAAGCGGTCGTCCTGCATCGACCGCATCCGGATCTCGATCGGCTGACGCGTCAGCTTGAGCGGTTCGGCATGGAGGTCGAGTGCGTCTGGCCGGAGCTGTCCGCAGAGCATCGTAGCTCCGACATCATCCTGTTCGACGCTGACATGGGGCATGAGGAACAGTTTCCCTGGCCCCAGAGCGACCAGCCAATGCCGATGGTTGCACTCATCGGTTCGGAAGCGCCGGGCCGGGTCGAGTGGGCCATCCAGCGAGGTGCGGGCGCGCATCTTGGAAAACCGATTGGTTCGACCGGGGTTTTCGGCGCGCTGGTCGTTGCGGTTCGCTCGTTCCAGACCAGCCGAGCCGCGACAGACCGGATTGCCGATCTGGAATCCCGTCTCGCCCGCCGGCCCAATGTCGTGGAAGCCGTGGTGTTGCTGATGGACCTGCACAAATGCACTTCCGGCGAGGCTTACGGGCATCTGCGTTCGCTTGCCATGACCGGGCGTGTGTCGGTCGAAGATGCCGCCGATGCGCTTGTGGCGCAGATCGGCGGCCAGACCCCTGAGCGTAAACAGGGAAGAGAATGAGTGTGACTGATCCCCTCGTGGAACGGGCCGAACCCGTCGCTGTCGACAAGGGCGCCCTGAGGCGACTTCTGGAGCGAAAGCTGGCGCTGTTTGCGCTCGTGCTCATCACCATGATCGTGGGTGCCGCCCTGCTGGCGCCGCTCGTGGCTCCGTTCGACCCGAACGAACAGTTCTTCGACGGGCTGACCCTGGAAGGCGCGCCGCTGCCGCCCGGGCCGCACTTCTGGCTGGGCACGGATCTGCTCGGACGGGATCTCCTGTCGCGGCTCATCTACGGTGCCCAGACATCGCTCGTGATCGGCGTCGTCGCCAACGGTGTCGCGGCCGTCTTCGGGGCCCTGGTCGGAACGCTCGCCGGGTTTTTCCGGGGCTGGGTCGAAACGGTGCTGATGCGCTTCACGGACCTGATGATGGCGTTTCCCGCGCTTCTTCTGGCGATCACGCTGGCGGCACTGTTCCGGCCGTCGCTCTGGATCGTCGCCATGGTGATTGCCATGGTGAACTGGGTGCAGATGGCGCGCGTCGTCTATACGGAAACAAGGTCGCTGTCGGAGCGGGAGTTCATCACGGCCGAGCGCTCCATGGGGGCGAGCACGCCGCGCATCCTCGTCAAGCACATTCTGCCGCATCTCCTGTCCTCGATCCTCGTGTTCGGCACGCTCGGCATTTCGACGACGGTCCTGCTGGAGGCGACGCTCAGCTATCTCGGCATCGGCGTCCAGCCGCCGACCCCGTCCTGGGGCAACATCATCTACGAGAACCAGACCTATTTCACGTCGGCGCCTTGGCTGGTGTTCTTTCCCGGCGTTGCCATCATCGCGCTCGCGCTCGGCTTCAATCTCCTGGGGGATGCCTTGCGCGAGGTTCTCGATCCGACGCAGAAGGGGAGGCACTGAGCCATGGGCAGCTATGTAGTGCGCCGCGTGTTGCAGTCGGTGCTGATCCTCATCGGCATCTCCTTCCTGACCTTTGTTCTGCTCTACCTGATCCCGGCCGACCCTGCACGGCAGATCGCCGGCCGCAGCGCGACCGTCCAGACAGTCGAGAACATCCGCGAACAGCTGGGTCTGAACCTGCCGTTCTATCAGCAGTATTTCCGCTATCTCACCGGGTTGATCCAGGGAGACCTCGGCCGCTCCTACCTGCAGAAGACGGAAGTCGGCGCGCTGATCGCGTCACGGCTGCCGGCGACGCTTCTGCTCATGCTGGGGGCGATCGTCTGCGAGCTTGTTCTCGGCCTGACAATGGGGCTGGTCGCTGCCCTGCGGCGCAACTCGGCGACCGACACCAGCCTGATGGTGCTGTCCTTCGTCGGCGTATCGTCGCCCCAGTTCGTGATCGGCATTCTGCTGCTCTACGTCTTTTCCGTGCAGCTCGGCTGGTTCCCGATCGGCGGCTACGGCACCTTCATGCACATGGTGCTGCCGTCGCTGACACTCGGGTTTCTCGGGGCGGGCTGGTATTCGCGCATGATGCGCTCGTCGATGATCGATGTGCTGCGTCAGGACTTCATCCGCACGGCAAGAGCCAAGGGTCTCAAGCGTTGGCAGGTCCTGTTCGGGCATGCCATGCCGAACGCCCTGCTGCCCATCATCGCCATGATCGGGATCGATATCGGCCTCTTCATGAGCGGCATCGTCGTGGTGGAGAGCGTCTTTGGCTGGCCGGGTATCGGCCAGCTTGCCTGGCAGGCCATCCAGCGGGTCGACATTCCCATCATCATGGGCGTCACGCTCGTGTCCGCCTTCGCGATCGTGCTCGGCAACTTTCTGGCCGACATGATCGCCCCCCTCATTGATCCCAGGATCAAGCTGCGTTGATGCGCGGCATCTGTACCGGACCAAGATGCCGCCAGAGCATCCCGGCAATCACACCTGAACCGGAGGTTTTAGCAATGAAGAAGACAGTATTGGCAGGGGCAGCGGCCCTTCTTGGCGCAACGGCGCTCGCGACCATGGTCGTTCCCGCGCTCGCGGATGACATCAAGCAGGGTGGCTCGATGATCGTCACCTACAAGGATGACGTCTCCACCCTCGACCCGGCCATCGGTTACGACTGGCAGAACTGGTCGATGATCAAGAGCCTGTTCGACGGCCTGATGGATTATGAGCCCGGCACCACGAACCTGATGAACGATCTTGCCGAGGACTACACGATCTCCGACGACGGCAAGACCTTCACCTTCAAGCTGCGCGAAGGCGTGAAGTTTCACAACGGCCGGGAAATGACGGCCGATGACGTGAAATATTCGCTGGAGCGCGTGACCAATCCGAAGACCCAGAGCCCGGGGGCCGGTTTCTTCGGTTCCATCAAGGGCTATGATGCCGTCGCTTCCGGCGAGAGCGAAACGCTTGAGGGCGTGACGGTCGTCGACCCCTACACGGTGAAGATCGAGCTGTCCCGTCCGGACGCGACCTTCCTTCATGTCATGGCCATCAACTTCTCTTCCATCGTGCCGAAGGAAGCTGTCGAGGAATGGGGCGCCGATTTCGGCAAGCACCCTGTCGGTACCGGTGCGTTCGAGCTGGAGGACTGGACCCTCGGTCAGCACCTGATCTTCACGCGCAACGAAGACTATTGGCGTGACGGCGTGCCGAAGCTCGACCAGATCACCTTCGAGGTCGGTCAGGAGCCGGTGGTCGCCCTTCTGCGTCTGCAGCGCGGTGAGGCCGACATTCCGGGCGACGGCATTCCGCCGGCGAAGTTCCTCGAGGTGACCAAGGATCCGCAGTACAAGGACATGATCATCGAGGGTGGTCAGCTGCACACCGGTTATGTCACCATGAACGTCAAGATGCCGCCCTTCGACAAGCTCGAAGTCCGCAAGGCGGTCAACATGGCGATCAACAAGGACCGTATCGTGCGCATCATCAACGGTCGCGCGGTTCCGGCGAACCAGCCGCTGCCGCCGTCCATGCCGGGCTACGACAACGACTACGAAGGCTATCCCTACGATCCGGAAGCGGCGAAGAAGCTGCTTGAGGAAGCGGGTCTCGGCGACGGGTTCGAAACCGAACTCTACGTCTACAACACCGATCCGAACCCGCGTATCGCCCAGTCCATCCAGGCCGATCTCGCCGAAATCGGTATCAAGGCCGATATCAAGTCGCTTGCTCAGGCCAACGTGATCGCCGCCGGCGGCGAGCCCGACCAGGCTCCCATGATCTGGTCCGGCGGTATGGCGTGGATCGCCGATTTCCCGGATCCGTCAAACTTCTACGGCCCGATCCTCGGCTGCGACGGCGCGGTCAAGGGCGGCTGGAACTGGTCCTGGTACTGCAACGAGGAGCTGGACAAGCAGGCAACTGCCGCAGACAGCATGACCGACCCGGCCCAGAAGGAAGAGCGCGAGGAAGCCTGGCGCAAGATCTTCATCTCGGTCATGGACGATGCTGCCTGGGCGCCGGTCTTCCACGAACAGCGTTTCACCATGCGGTCCGACCGGCTGGGTGGCCCCGATGCCATCTTCGTCGACCCGGTCCACATTCCCGTCAACTACGACTACGTTTGGGCGAAAGATGTGCAGTAAGTGCGAAGCCGCATACACCATCCATGCGGCACAGCACCATTTCGGTTGGGACAACTCGTTTGCCCCGACCGAGACGGTGGCTCCGGGTACAATCCTGGAATTCGAATGTCTTGACAGTTCCGCGGGTCAGCTGACCCCCGAGAGCACGGTTCAGGATGTTGCCGACATGGATTTCGGCAAGATCAATCCGGTCAACGGTCCCATCTACGTGGATGGGGCCGAGCCGGGGGACGCGCTCGTGGTCAAGATCCACGAGTTCAAGCCTTCCGGCTTCGGCTGGACCGCGAACATTCCCGGTTTCGGATTGCTGGCGGACCAGTTCAAGGAGCCGGCGCTGCATGTCTGGTCCTACGACAAGGACACGCTCGGCACGTCCGCCTTCGCACCCTTCGGCAAGGTGCCGCTGAAGCCCTTCGCGGGCACCATCGGCGTTGCGCCGGCGGAAGCGGGTCTGCACTCCATCGTTCCGCCCCGGCGGGTCGGCGGCAACCTCGATATCCGGGACCTTGCCGCGGGCACGACGCTCTATCTTCCTGTCGAAGTGGCGGGTGCGCTGTTCTCCATCGGCGATACCCATGCGGCACAGGGCGATGGCGAAGTCTGTGGCACGGCGATCGAAAGCCCGATGAACACGGTGGTCGAACTCGACCTGATCAAGGGTGCGAACCTGAAGATGCCGCGCTTCGAGACCCCCGGACCGGTGACCCGGCATCTGGACGAAATGGGTTACGAAGTCACCACGGGCATTGGAACGGATCTGTTCGAGGGCGCGCGCGATGCGGTCTCCGGCATGATCGATCTCCTGTGCGCGCGGCACAACTACAGCGCTGTGGAAGCTTACATGCTCTGCTCGGTCTGCGGCGATCTCAGGATTTCTGAAATCGTCGATCAGCCGAACTGGGTGGTGTCCTTCTACTTCCCGAAGGTGGTGCTGAACTGATCCGGGCGGGCGCTGCGCCTGTGACCAATGCTTTCCTCATCTTGAGGAAAGCCGAAGGCCTGTCTCGAAGGTTGGGCGGCCGCGACCGAGTTCGCCGCCCATCCTTCGAGGCTTCGCTTCGCTGCGCACCTCAGGATGAGGTGGTGTGTGCAAATCGAGCAAACCGGAACGGCATTTTTTCCAAAAATGGGATCTGCGCGAAAGACCAAACGCGTGGAAATTGAGAGTTACGAAGGTTCGTCCGGCATGATCGATGCGTCTCCAGATTTTGACACAACCAGAAAGGCCGTCCTCAGCGTGCGCGACCTGAAGACAGCCGTTGCGACGCCGCAGGGGCAGAAGCTCGTCGTCGACGGGCTGAGTTTCGATCTGCACGAAGGCGAGACGCTCTGCATTGCGGGCGAGTCCGGGTCGGGCAAGTCGATGACGGCGCTCTCGATCATGGGGCTGCTGCCGGAACCCATGGCGAAGGTTGCCGAAGGCGAGATCACCCTTGACGATCGTGACCTGACGAAGATCGGCGAACGCGAGATGCGTTCGGTGCGCGGCGACGACATCGCCATGATATTCCAGGAGCCGATGACCTCGCTCAACCCGGTTCTGACCATCGGTCGCCAGCTTCGCGAAGCCGTGCTGGCGCATGAACCTGTCTCGCGCGGTGTGGCGCAGCAGCGCGTTCTGGAGGCGATGCGGGCCGTGCGGCTGTCCGAGCCGGAACGGCGACTGAAGCAATACCCGCACGAGCTTTCCGGCGGTATGCGCCAGCGGGTGATGATCGCCATGGCACTGGCCTGTCACCCGAAGGTGCTGATTGCCGACGAACCGACCACCGCACTCGATGTGACGATCCAGGCGCAGATCCTGCAGCTGATGCGTGACCTGCAGAAGGAAACCGGCACGGCCATCATCCTGATCACCCATGACATGGGTGTCGTTGCCGAGATGGCGGACAGGGTGATCGTCATGCAGCAGGGCAAGATCGTGGAGGACAATGCCGTCAAGCCGCTGTTCGCAGCGCCGCGCGATCCTTACACCGCAGAGCTGCTTGCGGCCGTTCCCAAGCTTGGGGCGATGGCGGGGAAAGATCCTGCCAATGCGCATCTGACGGACGGTGCGGGCACCAAGGTGCTGGAAGTTGATGACCTGACCGTGCGCTTCGACCTCAAGGGCGGCGCGCTCAACCGGGTGGTCTCGCGCGTTCATGCTGTTGAAGGCGTGTCCTTCGAGCTGTCGCGCGGCGAAACCCTGGGTCTTGTCGGCGAAAGCGGCTGTGGCAAGTCGACGATCGGCAAGGCGCTGATGAACCTCGTCCCCTGGGAAGGCTCCATCCGTGTTGGCGGCCATCACATCATGCACAGCCGAACCGCACAGAGTGACAAGGCCTTTCGGCGTGATCTCCAGATGGTCTTCCAGGACCCCTATGCCTCTCTCGATCCGCGCATGACGGTCGGCGAACTGGTCGGTGAACCTCTGATCATCCACGGCATCGCGAAAGGGCAGGACCTGCAGGACCGGGTTGCCGGACTTTTCCGCAGGGTGGGGTTGACCCCGGACCAGATGAAACGGCATCCGCACGAGTTTTCAGGTGGCCAGCGCCAGCGCATCTGCATCGCCCGGGCGCTCGCGCTCGCACCCAAGGCAATCATTGCCGATGAAAGTGTCTCTGCGCTCGATGTGTCGGTGCAGGCCCAGGTGCTGGATCTTCTGAAGGAATTGCAGGACGAGATGGGGCTCGCCTATCTGTTCATCTCCCACGATATGGCAGTCGTCGAACAGGTGTCGCACCGGGTTGCGGTCATGTATCTCGGCCAGATCGTTGAAATGGGCACCCGCCGGCAGATCTTCGAAAATCCACAGCACGCCTATACGAAGAAGCTGATGCGCGCCGTCCCGATCCCGGATCCTGCACGCCGCCGCGAGATGTTCGAAGTGCCGATGGGCGATATTCCGTCTCCCGTCGTGCCAATTGGAGGAACCGTCCAGCGCGTGCGCTATACGGATGTCGGTGAACGGCATCTGGTGGCGGAGAGCGTCTGAGCGGAAGACCTTCAGGCAGACGCTTTCACAGTCAGCTCACCCAGGACCTCATCCTGAGGAAGCGCGAAGCGCTGTCTCGAAGGATGGGCGTCAAGCGCAGGAGCAAGCGGCCCATCCTTCGAGACGCGCGCGATGCTTGCTCCTCAGGATGAGGTGGTGCCCCGTTGAAATGTCAGTTCCGTGCGTCCCTCCGGAACGACGCCCAACTGGCTTTGCAAGTCACTCTCATACTTGGCAAATCGCTGCGGATTTGGTTTGGTGGTCGGGTCTCGTTCTCAGGCCATGCCGACTTCATGAACCGATCCGAACAAATCTGCGCTGCTCTGCGCACCGCCATCCTTGAACGTGCCTTGCTGCCGGGCATGAAGCTTCCGGAGGATTCTCTCGGCGAGCGGTTCGGCTCGAGCCGTACCATCGTGCGTCAGGCGCTGGAGCGGCTGGCGGCGGAGGGGCTTGTGGAGCTGCGCCGAAACCGCGGGGCAGTGGTGGCGACGCCGAGCCTTGAGGAGGCGCGGGATCTCTTCGATCTGCGCAGCCAGATCGAGGATCTGGTGGTCAGTCGCCTGGTCGCCAAGCTCAGCAAGAGCGATCTGGAGGCTCTCAATGCCCATGTCGCAAAGGAAATAGAAGCGGAGAACGGTCCCGAGCCCGTCTCGATCCGGCTTGCGACCGAATTTCATATCCTGATGGCGCGGCTTACGGAAAGTCCCGTTCTCATCCGCTACGTCGAGGATGTCGGCTATCGCTGCGGACTGACGCTCGCGCTCTACTCCCGCCCGCATTCCACCGATTGCGGCATTCAGGAACATCGCGAGATCATCGAGGCCTTGTCGAACAAGGACGAGGCGCGTGCCCGCGACCTGATGCGGCATCATCTGGGCGCTGTCGCCGACCGGGCGCTGATCAAGCCTGAAAAGGAAGGCCGGTCGCTTTATCTCGATGCGCTGGAACCGTATGCCCGGGCGGTGCGGGAAGAGAAGTAGCCAGCGGCACCAGCCTGGCCGCTTGTGCTCCTGATGGGGCTCGTAGGCGGCACCTCCCGGAGGGGATGATCCTCAGGCGTCTATCCCCATTTTCGTCAGAATGCGTTCGGCGCTGTCATTCCAGACGTCCATCTTGACGATCTTGCCATTCTCGACCTCGAAGCGGTCAATGTAGCGGTTGCCCTCGAACGGCGTGCCGTCTGGCCATTCGCCGTAGAGCGTGCCAACGGAATAGACGACGGTGCCCTCCGGTCCGGTCGCGACGTCGAACCGGTCCATCCGTTTCTTGACCCACTTGTAACGGCCGGCATTGAATCCGGTCGGGCCGGACGGGTGATCGAACTTCCGCCCGCCGGTGAAGGTGATGACGACATTGTCCGCGACGAATGTTGCCGCGAGTTCCGGGTCCGGTTTCATGGAGGCGTCGAGGTAGTCGCGCACAATGCGGGCTTCGGCTGTCAGGAGCGCATCATTGGGGGCGGTATCAGTCATGGTCACACTCTTTCATCTGCTGGCACGTCGAGGATAGAGCCGCCTGGAAGTGTTTGCATGCAAGTTTTGTATGCAAAAATTGCATGCAATTTAGGCGATTTCGCTTTTGTTGAGAGGGGCTGCGTCGCGCCTCGTTCTCTAAGTCTCTGATATATTTTGCTATCTGGTTTCTGGCATCTGACTTGCTGTTGAAAGAGCGTTCGGACCTGACGTTCGGACTACCAGAGGAGCCAGAGATGAAATCCGTGAACATTCTTCCGAAGGTGACCCGCCGCGTCCTGATGTCAGGTGTCGTCGGCCTTGCGGTCGCCTCCAGCCTGCCGGCGTTCGCCGCAGATACGGTCAAGATCGGTCTTGTCGCCGCGCTGAGTGGCCAGTCCGCAAAATCCGGTCAGGCGATCACACGCGGCCTGACGTTGGCCATCGACGAAATCAACGCCGAGGGCGGTGTTCTCGGCAAGCCGCTGGAGCTGGTCAGCCGCGACGACGAAAGCAATCCCGGCAAGGGTCTTGTGGCGGCGCGCGAACTGGTCCAGCGCGAGGGTGTTGCGGCGCTCATCGGCGGTCTGGACACGCCGGTCTCCTTTGCCATCGTTCCCTTCGCCAACCAGGCCAAGGTGCCTTTCGTCGGTCCGTGGGCAGCAGGCACTGGCATCACCAAGAATGGCGCGGAAGAAAATTACGTGTTTCGCGTGTCGGCCGTGGACGAATATGTCGACGAGGCGATCACCGAATATCTCGTTTCCAACTACGGCTCCAAGAAGCCGGGCATGATCCTCATCAACAACCCCTGGGGCGAGTCCAATGAAAAGGGGCTGATCAAGGCGCTGGAAAAGCGTGGCATGGAGCATGCCGGCATCGAGAAATTCGAAAGCAATGATGTCGACGTCGTGCCGCAGCTCACGCGTCTCAAGGAGAACGGGGCCGACGGTCTCTTCGTCGTCGCCAACGTCGCGCCGACAGCACAGGTGGTCAAATCTCTCGACCGCATGGGCTGGGACGTGCCGATGGCGTCTCACTGGGGTCCGTCCGGTGGGCGCTTCACCGAACTTGCCGGCAAAAGCGGCGAGAAGCTTCACTTCATCCAGACCTATCTCTTCACCGAGGGTGACGAGAAAGGCGAAGCCATGTTTGCGCGGCTTCAGGAAAAGTATCCGGAAATCGAGACGATGGCCGACGTGACGCCCGCAACGGGCATCGCCAACGCCTATGACGCCATGCTGCTTCTGGCGGCCGCGATCGAAAAGGCCGGTTCCACCGACGGTCCGGCCATTCGCCAGGCCATGTATGAGATCGAAAACATCGAAGGCCTGATCAAGACCTACGAGAAGCCGTTCGCGCCGGACGATCAGGATGCGATCGGTCCGGAAGACTACATCTTCGCCCAGTTCGTCGAAGGCGAAATCATTCCGATCAAGGACTGATCCTCATCATATGCCTTCCGCCCCGGGGTCGCCGGCGGCGGGGGGCTCTCCTCATTCTTCGGGAAGCTCCAATGACCCTCATGATCGCTGCGCTGGTTACCGGCATCGGCCTTGGAAGCATGTATGGCCTCATCGCCCTAGGCTTTCAGATCACCTATTCCGTCTCGTCGACGGTCAACTTCGCGCAGGGCAGTGTCGTGATGCTGGGCGCGGTGCTTGGTTTCGTCTTCACCGAGCGTCTCGGGCTGAACTGGATGCTGGCCTATCCGCTGGCCATCCTGTGCTGCGGTCTTTTCGGAATGTTCGTCGAGGTGCTGCTGGTGCGTCCCTTTGTCGAACGGGGATCGGAAGCCTGGCTGATGGCGACGGTTGCCGGCGGGATCTTCCTGGACAATGCGGTTCTGTTTTCTTTCGGCAACGAGCCGCGCACGCTTTCCTCCTTTCTGACGGAGTCGACCTGGCAATTCGCAGGAACGGGCATCTATCCGCAGCAGGTGCTGATCCCGCTCGCGGCGATCGGTGCGGCGCTCGCGCTTCATTTCCTCTTTCGCAAGACCCTGCAGGGGCGCGCACTTCTGGCGGTCGTCCAGAATACGCAGGCGGCCCGGCTGATGGGCATCAACACCCGCCAGATGATCTCCGGCTCCTTCGCCATTTCGGCGATGCTCGCAGGCTTCGCCGGTCTGCTGATCGCGCCGCTGTTTTCCGTCCATTCCGACATGGGCACGCTCTTCGGCCTCAAGGCCTTCGCGGTTGCCATTCTCGGCGGAATGACTTCCGCGTCCGGCGTGATGATCGCCGGCTTCATCTACGGCGTCACCGAAGCGCTGGTGACCGCCTATCTCGGGTCGTCCTCAACCCATATTACCGTCTTCGCCCTTGTCATCCTTGCGCTGACGCTCAAGCCCGACGGCCTGTTCGGCCGGCCGGCGGTCAAGAAAGTCTGAGGGGCGGGGAATGTCGTTTCGCAGTTTTCGAGCCGGTACGGACCTGCTTCTCCTGGTGATCACCCTGGGTGGCTGCGCGGCAATTGCCGTGACCGGGGGGTATATCCAGTTCGTCATCGGCCTTGTTGCCCTGACCACCATACTTGGGGTCGGCCTCAACGTACTCTATGGCCTGACCGGGCTCGTTTCCCTCGGTCAGGTCGGGTTCTATGCCATCGGGGCCTACACTGCGGGCGTCGCGACGCTGGCCGGGCTGAGCTTCTGGATCGCCCTGCCGCTTGCGGCTGTCGTCGCGGGCATTGCCGGGGTCCTGCTCGCCGTTCCTGCGGTTCGGATGGCCGGTCCTTTCCTTGCCATGGTCACCATTGCCTTTGCCTTCATCGTTGAACACGGTGCCGTGGAGTGGCGGTCGGTCACCGGCGGGCAGAACGGACTGATGGGCTTTCCGATGCCAGAGTTAGCCGGCTACGTATTTTCCGAGAGGGACCTCGTGCTGCTGTCGATCGGTCTTGCCGGCCTCTCGCTCTACCTGTTTCGCCGGCTTGCCGACAGCGGCTGGGGCATGGCGATGACCGGTATCCGCGATGCGGAAGTCGCGGCCTCGTCGCTTGGCTATCGGCCCTTTTTCGTCAAGGCCGCTGCCTTCGCCATTGCCGCCGCCATGGCGGGTCTTGCCGGAGGCCTGTTCACGCCGCTCATGATGTTCATTGCGCCGAGCAACTTTCCCTTCTCGCAGTCGATCCTCTTCCTGTTCGCGATCCTGATCGGCGGCGCGGGTACTGTGCTCGGCCCGCTGGCTGGCGCGCTCGTCACAGTGCTGTTGCCGGAATTCCTGTCGGATCTGGCCGAATACAGGCTGCTGTTCTTCGGTGGTCTTCTGGTCGGCGTTCTTCTGATCGCACCGCGTGGTCTCGTCGGAACCCTGTCGAAGCTCCTTCCCGCCCCGAGCCGCAAGATCACACCGGCAAAGGCAGAAACGGTCGAGGCTCTGCTGAAGGATGCGGCGCAGACGGAGACGCTGGAAATCCGGGATCTGGGCATTTCCTTTGGCGGGGTGAGGGCGGTCGACGGGGTCTCGCTGTCGATCCGACCCGGAGACGTGACATCGATCATCGGCCCGAACGGTGCCGGCAAGACGACGGTGCTCAACATGGTCAGCGGGTTCTACCCTCCGACGGAGGGCGATATCGTGCTGCGCGGAAAGAACATTGCCGGTCTGCCGGCGCATGCGGTCGCGCGTGAAGGGATCGCCCGCACCTATCAGACGACCAAGCTGTTCGAGAACCTGAGCGTCGTCGCCAATGTCGTCGCCGGCCTTGCGCGCGGACGCATGGGCAATCCCTGGTCGGACATTCAATCGCCGGAAAATCTGTCGCTCGCCGCAGGACTGTTGCGCTATTGCGGCTATCAGGGCGATCTCGAAAAAAGGGCCGGCGATCTACCACATGTCGACCGGCGTCTCGTTGAGATCGCCCGGGCGCTTGCGATGCGGCCGCAGTTCCTGCTGCTGGATGAACCGGCTGCAGGCTTGATGCGGGCGGACAAGGACAGTCTTGCAAGATTGCTTCGTCAGATCGCCGATCTTGGTCTCGCTGTTGTGCTGGTGGAGCATGACATGGAGCTGGTCATGGGCATTTCGGACCGGATCCAGGCAGTCGATGCCGGCAAGCCGATCGCCTTCGGATCTCCGGCAGAGATCCAGGCGGACGAAACGGTGATTGCTGCCTATCTGGGAGATGGTGGGGCGTCGGCGAAGGCGCGTCGCACGCCGCTGGCGACCGAACAGACGCCGGTTCTGTCCACCGTGAAGCTGACGGCAGGCTATGGCGCGGCGCCGGTGCTGAAAGACGTCTCGATCAGGGTTCGGCCCGGCGAGATGGTCGCGCTGCTGGGGGCGAACGGCGCCGGAAAGTCCACCTTCCTGTCTGCGCTTGCCGGTGTGCACCGGCCGGTCGAGGGGCGCATCATTTTGAAGGATGAAGCCGTTCACGACCTCATGCCGCATGATCTGGTGCGGCGCGGTCTGGTGCTGGTGCCCGAAGGGCGGCAGGTCTTTCCGGAACTCACCGTCCTGGAAAACATCGAACTGGGCGCCTACAAACGTCGCGCCGACATGTCGGGGGACGAAATCGCAGCACATCTGGATCGCTTCCCGCGGCTGAGAGACCGGCTGACGAGCCGCGCGGGGCTTCTGTCCGGCGGCGAGCAGCAGATGATGGCGATCGCGCGCGGGCTGATGTCGAAACCTGACATCCTGCTTCTGGATGAACCGTCTCTCGGTCTGGCGCCGTCGATGGTGGACGAGCTTTATGCCATCCTCGCGGAGCTCAGAGACGAAGGCCGGACCATCTTGCTGGTCGATCAGATGGCAACCATGGCGCTTTCAGTCGCCGACTATGCCTATGTGCTGGAGCAGGGGCGGATCGTTGTCGAGGGGGTTGCGGCCGAGCTTGCCTCCGACCCGCGTCTCACGGCAGCTTATCTCGGCGGCGCGGAGGAAGAGCAGGCCACGATGGAGGCGGGGGAATGAGTGACCTCGTCATTCGCGATGTTCGGCTTCCCGGACATGACACCGTCTCGGACATTCTCGTGAAGCACGGCGTCATTGTGGCCATCGGTCCCTCACTGGCCGTCGATGCCGCTGAGCTGGGGGGCGATGGGGCGCTGCTGACGACCGGTTTCGTGGAAAGCCATATTCACCTGGACAAGGCCTGCATCCTCGACCGCTGCCACAACGAGACGGGAACGCTGGATGGGGCGATCGCCTCGGTCGGGGTCGCCAAGAAGAGCTTTACCGCCGAAGATGTCTATGCGCGGGGGCGGCGCGTGCTTGAAAAGGCAATCGTCCAGGGCACCAACGCCATGAGAACCCATGTCGAGATCGATCCCGGCATAGGCCTGACGAGTTTCGATGCGATCGTGAAACTGAAGCAGGATTTCGCCTGGGCGCTCGATCTGCAGATCTGCGTCTTCCCGCAGGAAGGGCTTACGAATTATCCTGGAACGGCCGAATTGCTGGAGGAAGCGCTGCTCAAGGGCGCCGACCTTCTGGGCGGGTGTCCCTATACCGATACTGATCCGAACGAACAGATCCGGCTTCTGTTCGAGCTGGCGCACAGGTTCGATGTCGATCTGGATTTTCATGTCGATTTCGATCTGGAGACTGGCTGGCGGCATCTCGATGAGGTTGCCCGCCAGACGATTGCGTTTGGCTGGCAGGGCCGGGTTGCCATCGGCCATGTCACCAAGCTCTCGGCGCTGCCGCGTGCGGACTTGATGGAAACGGTTGCCCTGATGAAGGATGCCGGAGTGGCGCTGACGGTGCTGCCTGCGACAGATCTCTTCCTGATGGGACGGGGCCATGATCATCTCGTGCCACGCGGCGTCGCACCGGCACATGTCTTCCACCAGCACGGCGTCTGCTGCACCATGGCGACCAACAACGTGCTCAATCCGTTCACACCCTATGGCGACTGTTCGCTGACGCGCATGGCGAACCTTTACGCCAACGTCCATCAGCTCAGCACCGATAAAGAGCTTGAGGCCTGTTTCGACATGGTCACCAGCGCGCCGCGCCGTCTCATCGGTCCGGGGCGGCGCCTGGAAGTCGGCGCGGAAGCCACCTTCATCGCGCTGCCGGCCACAAGCGGCCAGCAGGCGGTTGCCGAAATCACCCGCCCAGCCTGGGGCATGAAGCGCGGCCGCATGAGCTTCGAGCAACCGGCGGCAAAGCTTTATTCGCCGGGGTAGGGGCCCGGAAGGCACTCATTTCTCGGTCGTCATCCCGGCCAAGCCTTGGCGCAGATCCGGGATCGGTGAGCCCGAAGCCTCTGTTTCTCAGGGCAAATATCAAATCAATCGCCGGGGCCCACCGATCCCGGATCTCCGCTTCGCTTCGTCCGGGAAGACGATCTCATGGTATTCGGATTTTGCCTCATGGAACCTGAGTCGGGAAGCTTGGACAACGCATTCGATCCACAACAGTGACGACTGGCAACAGTTGCCTCTTCCTACGGGAGATGTCGAACCGCAGGTTCCGGCGAGGGAGCAAACGCATGCGTATCCCCGATAGATTTGGTCCCTCACCCAAACCCTCTCCCGATGGGAGAGGGAGTCTGGCCGTGGACGATCAGGTGATCGAGCCGTCGACGCCTTCGATGAGAAAATCGGTGCCCCAGAGCGCGCCGTCGTAAAGGCCGAGGGTGCCCTCGATGACGGTGTTGCCCTTGTTGTCCTTCAGCGGGCCGACGAAGATCGGGGCGCCGCCCTTGAGCTCGTCGATGGCGGCAAGAGCGGCCGTTTTGGCCTCTTCCGTCGCGCCGGCGCCGAAGGGGGATGACGCGACCATGTCCTTGTCGTAACCGCCTTCGTTCAGGTTCGGCAGCTTTTCGCCCTTCTGGATGAGGCCAGCGTAAGCGGTGTAGACCGTGCCCCACTTGAGTTCTGCCCCGGTGACGAAGCCGTTGGGCGCGAGAGGGGACTGGTCCGCGTTGTGGCCGCAGCTCTTCACGCCGCGTGCCTCGGCGGTTTCGATGATGACCTTGGGGCTGTCGACATGGCAGGCGATGACATCGCAGCCCGCATCGACAAGCGCGTTGGCCGCTTCCGCCTCGCGCACGGGCAGGGACCATTCGCCGGTGATGATGAGCTGGATCTTGACGTCCGGGTTGACCTTCTTCGCGCCGAGCGTGAAGGCGTTGACGTTGCGCAGGACAAGTGCGATCGGCTTGGCGGCGATGAAGCCGATCTTGTTGGTCTTCGTGGACAGGCCTGCCGCGATCCCGTTCACATAATGCGCCTGATCCAGATAGCAGAAATAGCCGCCGAGATTGGACGGATGCTTGTCCGCGCTCCAGAGCGAGGTCGGATGGCGGAATTCGACATCCGGGTATTTCTTCGCGGTGTCGATCATGAAGGGATCGAAATAGCCAAAACTGGTCGGGAACAGCAGGGAGGCTCCGTCCAGCTCGATCATGGATTCCATGGACTTGGAGACGGCATTGGTCTCAGGCACGTTCTCCTCTTCGACGACGGTCACGTCCGAAATATCCTTTAGGGCCTGTGCCGCGACCGCGTGGGCCTGGTTCCAGCCGTAGTCATCCTTCGGACCGACGTAGATCATGCCGATGGTCGTGGTTGCTGCCCGGGCGAAGTTTCCGGTCGCGCCTGCAAGCGCCAGGGCGCCCGTGCCTGCCATGAATGTCCGGCGGTTCACTTTGAGATGTGTCATTCCGTTCCCCTTTCTGTCCTTTTCAGGCACAACGGCACCCTCCTCCTCCGGGCGATACCCGGCGGGTGCGCAGTCTCCTGGAAGATCTGCTCCAAACATGTCCGTGAGCGTCCGCTTGAAGCGGCTTCTTTGCGGCCGGCGGTTTCCGCTCAGCCGGTTTCGGCGGTGGGCTGCGTGTTCTGTTGCCACTCGGCCAAACTGGGTGTCTTCAGATCGAACTGGTCCCGGGTCCGGGCATAGCCGTGGCCACCCATCCGACCGACGGCGTCCAGCGCGATCTGGTCGACATATTTCGTGTCGCTGTCGACGAGGCTGTCGCGGATGTAGACGCCCTTGACCTCGCCCAGGATGATTTCGCGGCTCTTTCCGAGTTCGAGCGTCATGTGTCGCCGACATTCAAAGGCCGCAGGCGCTTCGGCGATGCGCGGCGAGGAGACGAAGGACCCGGGAATGGCCGTGAGTCCGGCTTCTGCCAGCTCGTCAGTCCCTTGCGGAAAGGCGACGGCACAGACGTTCATTGCTTCCGCCATGGCATCGTCGACGATGTTGACGGTGAACTCCTCGGTCATGCGGATGTTGTAGGCCGTGTCCTTGAAGCTCATGTCCGCGTGGTTTTCGACGCCGACCGCAAGAATGGCCGGGTCTGCGGAGAGGCAGTTGAAGAAGGAATAGGGGGCCGCGTTGTAGACACCGTCCGGGCTCACCGTGGTGATCAGGGCGATCGGGCGCGGCACGACCGTGCCGATCAGCAGCTTGTATCTGTCGCGCGCGCTCAGGTCCGCAAAGTCGAACCTCTTGTAGCCATCAATCGTCATGTGCCGGAGGTCCCGTTTCTTGGTTCGAAGGCAATGGCATCGGGCGCAAGGTCGGCCTCGATCTCTCCCGCATGCCGGCTCAGGATGTCGGAGAGGCCCGGGCCGTCGCGGTCCTCGTCATTCAGGGCGCGCGATTCCACCAGGCTGACGTGATGATCCATCAGCTGGACAGCCTCTTCGACGTTTCCTTCGCGAAGAGCAACGACGACGTCGCGGTGTTCGTTGACCGCGCAATCCGTTGAATGCGGCTTGCCGTAAAGCGCGAGGATGAGCGAGCAACGCGAAACAAGCTGGTTGATGTATCCCTGAAGGACGGGGTTCTCCGTCAGATCGGCCAGAAGCAGGTGAAAGCCGGCGGCAAGACGCACGGAAATGCGCTCGTTGCCGGCCTTTCGTGCAGCTTCCTCCTTGCGGATATGCCCTTCCAGAATGGCGCCGTGCGACGGCGACCAGTTTTCACAGACGATCCGGATGACCTCGCGTTCCAGCGCGCGGCGGACCCGGAAGACATCCTTGGATTCCTCCAGCGTTGGCCGGGCAACGGTTGCTGTCTTCTTGCCGCCTGTTTCCACCAGCCCGTCCGCCTGCAGCCGTGCCAGCGCCTGCCTCACCAGCGTGCGGCTGATGCCGAGCGGGGCGCCGATCTCGTCTTCCGGCAGCTTGGTGCCGGGAGCAAGATCCTGCTCGGTGATTGCCTGTCTAAGCGAGCGATAGGCTATTTCTGCGCGGGTGAGTTTCGTCATCTCGGCTCTCGTTCAAGGTAGCCTCATCTTAAGTATGCAAAAATAGACAAGGCAAGTATACGAAATGATCTAATTTCGGGCGATGAATGCCTAATCTTTTTGCTTTTATCGTCGGAAAATCTCGGATTACCTTGAGTGAATGCACGCCATACGCTCAGGTTCATGTCCTGGCAGCAATCCGGATGTGGTCTCTTGTGTGCTTATGCTGTGTCTTTCACGTATACACGATCGGGGATGGTTATGAGTTCCATGGATGCCGCCAAGTCGAGGATTTCGATCCGCCTGAACCAGCAGCAGCTTGAGCTGATCGACCGGACGCTGAAAGGCGGTCTGGCGGAAAGCCGGGAAGAACTCCTGCATCTGGCCTTGAAGGAATACGCTGCCAAGCGGGAAGGAGCCGCCCGTGGCTGAGATGGATCGCAAGCTGGTCGAAGAACGCATCCTTCAACCGGGAACCGGCAAGGCTCTTGAAGTTCGAAAAGGACAGATCCTGCGGATCGAGCAGGCGTCCGGCAATCAGTGCGTCGACTTCAACTGCTTCAACCTGCATGACTACAAGGAGTTCATGCATTGCGGCAGGACACGCACGGTGCATGGTTTCAATCCGACCGAGGGGGACTTCCTCTGGTCCGCCCCGCCGCGCGAAAACGCCATGCTCTATATCCTCAAGGATACAGTCAAACGCAACGACGTGCTCTTTCCCCGCTGCAGCGCCTTTCTCTACGAGAGCGCCTACGGCTTCGACGTGCACACCAATTGCCACGACATCCAGGCCGAGGCGCAGCGAGAATACGGGCTGACGCCGGATGATGTGCACGACAGTTTCAACTTCTTCATGTGCACGGAAGTGGCGATGGACGGTCGTGCAACAATCACGCGCCAGAACACCAAAGCGGGCGATCATGTCGACCTGCTGGCGATGATGGACGTGCTCGCGATCCCCAATGTCTGCGGTGCCGATGTCATGCGCACCAGCAACTTCGCCCTGAAGCCGGTGAAGATCAGCATCTTCGAGGCAACCGAGGAAGATCTTGCCGCCGTTCCTGACGTTCCGCGCATGAAGAGCCAGCGGGTTCCGTCGCAGTTCCGCAACGCGACAATCAAGGCGACCCGTGAGCTGACAGCCGACCCGGGCTATGTGCCGGAGTTTGCGAATACACCCATTGTCGAGGAAGAGATCGTCATCGAACTGGATGCCGCGGAGCGGGCACTCTTCGAGGACCACGCGCGGCGGGATCTTTACGGCGACGACGACGGGGCCGCGTTCCGCGACATTTTCTTCACTTGGTGGGAAGAGCGGTTCCTGAACGCCCACAGCGGTGCGCCATCGACGGCCTCTGGAAAAGCGACATGAACGGGGCGCCGGCAGAATTTCTGGTCCGAACGCGCCAGCTGCTGTGCGGTGTCGATGAGACCCTTGCGGGCGAGGTGCTCGACGGTGGCGGTATCCATGTCCGCGACGGGCTGGTGGCCGCAACACGATCGTTCGAAGAGCTTCGCAAGACGCATCCCGATCTGCCGGTCGAAGGCGGCGCGAATGCCATTGCCTTTCCCGGCCTTGTCAACGGGCACCATCATTCCGGGCTGACACCGTTTCAGCTCGGTGTGCCCTATGGGCCGCTCGAACTCTGGCTGCCGCAGTTCCGGGGCATGCGCTATGTCGGTCACCGGCTGGACACGCTCTATTCGGCAATCGAAATGCTGGAGAGCGGCACGACGACGGTGCAGCATATCCATCCCGCTCTTGTCGGCGATCCGGAGAACTGGACCGAGCTTTCTGACAGCGTTCTGACCGCGTATCGCGACATCGGCATGCGGGCGTCGTTCTCCTTCATGATCCGCGACCGCAACCAGCTGGTTCATGAGGACGACGAGCCGTTCCTGGGGAAACTGCCGGAAGAAGAGGCTGCATACTGGCGCCCGAAGCTGGCGAGCAGCAAAGCGCCGATCGGTGACTACATGTCATGGTTCGAAGCGCAGAAGGCGGCGTGGCGGACGAAGGATCCGAACGGTGTCTCCTGGCAGCTGGCGCCCGCGAACCTGCATTGGTGCAGCGACGATTGCCTGACGGCCATCTTCGACACGGCAAGGCGGACGGGATCAAAGGTGCACATGCACCTGGTCGAAACACATCTTCAGGCGGAATTCGCGCAGCGGACCTACGGCAAATCGGCGGTCCGGCATCTTCACGATCTCGGCTGCCTCGGCGACCACCTGACACTCGGCCACGGCATCTGGGTGGATGACGAGGATCTGGAGCTGATCGGGGCCTGCGGTTGCGGCATCTGCCACAACGCCAGCTCAGGGCTTCGGCTTGCGAGTGGCGTCGCTCCGGTCAATGCCATGCTGAGGAAGGGGATTCCGGTCTGCCTCGGTATCGATCAGGCGGGCATCAATGACGACCGCGACATGCTGCAGGAAATGCGCCTTGTCTGGGCCCTGCACCGCGAGCCCGGCCTCAAATCCCTCCGTCCGACAGCCGGTCATGTCTTCAAGATGGCGACGGAACACGGTGCGGCCAGCACGGGTTTCGAGGGACGGATCGGTCGCCTGGAGCCGGGAAGGGCGGCGGATATCGTACTGGTGGACTGGGACGAGATCGCACGGCCTTTCATCGACGACCGCATACCCCTTGTCGATGCGCTGTTGCAGCGCGCCCGGCAGTTCCCGGCTGAGACGGTCTTCGTCGGCGGCAGGAAAGTGGTTTCCGGCGGCAAGGTGACCTCGATCGACAGGGAGGCCGTTCTGGCGGAGATTGCCGAGATCGTGAACAGCGAACTGAGCGATGCCGAGCGGGAAGCGCGGAGCCGGACGGAAACGCTTCTCGAGCACATGTCGGACTGGTTCGACAGGGCCTATCCCGATGGTCCGAAGCACCGCTACCGGTTCAACACGATTGCAGGGCAGACCTGAGTATTGCGTTACCAGGATCCAGACAGGGCCATGGCCAGCTGATTGGCGAAGCGAGCTGATGCTACGGAAAGCGTTCGGCCCTTCATCTGCATCAGCGTCAGGTTGCCATGGGCGACGTCTGTCTTGGGCAGCGGGCGGAAGACGAGCCGGTCATCCTTTCCGATATTGAGGCCGATGGGAAACTGGAAGCCGACGGCCCTCTCGTTCTGGACATAGTGGCGCATGAATTCGAAGGAATCCGCCTCCGCGATCGGTTCCAGTTTCTGGGACATTCTGGCGACGGCAAGGTCCAGCAGGTAGCGGATGCCGATGCGCTTGGGCGGGACGACATGCGGATAGGCGAGGCAATCCCTGAGGCGGAGTTTATCCTTTTCGGCAAGCGGATGATCCCGCGCCATGACCGCATAGGTCGGCTGTTCCACGGTCAGCAGCACATCGAAGTCGCCGAGATGAACGGGCTCGAAGACAAGCGCCAGATCGCTGTCGAACGCTCTGAGATCCTCTTCCGCCGCCTCGCGATCGCGCACGTGAACGGTGAAGGAAACGCCCGGATGCTCGGCACGATAGGCTGCGATCTGCGCAGGCATGAAATAGGGCTGCAGCGCCTGCGAGCAGGCGATGGTGACGTGACCCCGGCGAAGACCCGAGAGGTCCGCGACCTGGCTGCGCACCCGGTCCAGCTCCGCCATCTGGCTGCGAATGTGCTGGATCAGCAATTCGCCGGCCGGATTGAGCCGTACCCCTCGCGGCAGCCGTTCGAAGACAGGAGCGCCGAACTCCTCCTCAAAATTCTGGATACGCCGGTTCAGCGCAGAGGAGGTGATGTTCATATCCTCCGCCGCCTTGCGAATTGAGCCTGCTTTTGAAACAGCCTCGATGAGGCGGAGTGTCCGAAGGTGACGCATTTTCAATGCCTTGAAACGAGCGCTGCAAAAAATGAAGCGAAAAGCTGCAAAGATAGCAATAGAAGTACTCACGCTTTGAGCGCAAGGTATTTCTCGACAGGGCGCCAGCGCCCGGCCGGGGCTTTCAGGGTTCTGGTCTTGCCCGGAAAACACACGGATTGACCGCAGTCAGAGGACCAAGATGTTCGATCTGCCCTTCACCTTTTCATCCCTTGAAGCCGCCTATCGGGAGGGCCTCAGCCCGGAAGCGGTGGTCGAGGAAGTCTATCGGCGGATCGAGGCCATCGGGGATCCCGGCATCTTCATCTGCCTGTTCGAAAAGGAAGAGGTGCTGGCGGCGGCTCGGGCGCTTGGCGACTACGATCCGGACAAGCCGCTCTGGGGGCTGCCCTTTGCGGTGAAGGACAATATCGATGTCGCCGGCAAGCCGACGACGGCCGCCTGCCCGGCCTATGCCTATACCGCCAAAACGGATGCGTTCGTCATTGCACGGCTGAAGGCGGCCGGGGCCCTGCCGATCGGCAAGACCAATCTGGACCAGTTCGCCACCGGTCTCGTCGGCGTCCGCTCGCCTTTCCAACCGCCGAAGAATGCTGTCGACCCGGCCATCGTACCGGGCGGCTCGTCGTCCGGGGCGGCGGTCGCAGTTGGCCACGGGATCGTCAGTTTCTCGCTCGGGACGGATACGGCCGGTTCCGGCCGGGTGCCGGGCGCGCTCAACAACATCGTTGGCCTGAAACCGACGCTCGGCACGCTTTCCGCGACAGGCGTCGTTCCTGCCTGTCGCACGCTCGATACGGTCTCGATCTTTGCGCTCACGGTCGATGATGCCTATGCGGCGTATCAGGCGGCCGCCGGTTATGACGAGGCCGATGCCTGGTCGAGGAAGTTCCCTGTTCAGAACCTCCCCGGCCTTCCGGAGCGTTTGCGGATCGGTGTTCCTGATGCCGCCACCATCCAGTTCGACGGGGACGATTTTCAGAAGAAATCCTTCGAGGACACTCTCGAACTTCTGAAGGCCGAGGGCCACGAGATCGTCGAGGTGGATTTCACGCCGTTCTACGACGTTGCCGAGATGCTGTACGAGGGCGCCTGGGTCGCCGAGCGTCATACGGTCATCGAGGACCTCATGCGGGATGACCCGGAAGCCGTTCACCCCGTCACCCGCCAGGTCGTCGGGGCAGCGCTGGACCTTTCGGCGACGGATGCGTTCCGCGGCATCTACCGGCTCAAGGAACTGGCGCGCCGGACCGAGCCAGTGATCGATGGTCTCGATCTTTTCTGTGTGCCGACCATGCCGACCTTCTATAGCGTCGCCGATCTGGAAGCGGATCCCATCGGTCCGAACTCGCGAAACGGCACCTACACCAATTTCGTCAACCTGCTCGACATGAGCGGCCTTTCGGTTCCGGTGGCGCCGCGGTCGGACAATCGTCCGGGAAGCGTCACGCTTCTGGCAAAGGCCGGCCGCGACGGGTTCCTGGGGGCGCTGGGCCGCCGGCTGGAGCATCTCGCTCCGCACACGCTTGGCGGCACGGGCTGGTCGTTGCCTGAACTTAAACAGCTGCGGTCGGCCGCGGGGGCTGGTGAGATCTCCCTCGCCGTGTGCGGCGCGCATATGTCCGGCATGGCGCTTAATACCGAGCTGGTTTCACGGGGCGCGCGCTTTCTGGAGACGGCGCGCACAAGCGATGCCTATTCCTTCTACGCGTTGGCGGGAGGACCGCCCAAGCGCCCGGGCCTGGTCAGGGGTGCCGCCGGTTCGGGAGCTCCGATCGAGCTGGAGCTCTGGGCCATGCCGTTGTCGGAAGTTGGCGGGTTTCTTGCAGGGATACCGGCACCGCTTGGTCTGGGAACCGTGGAACTTTCCGACGGGCGAACGGTGACCGGTTTCATCTGCGAGGCGGTGGGCGCCGAAGGCGGCGAAACCATCACCGAGCTTGGAAGCTGGCGCGCTTATGTCGCGGCACGCGCCGCCGGGTCCACGACGGCGGCTGCGGAATAGAAGATTACAGGAGCTCAGCAGATGTCCGAACCGGACCTTCCCGTCATCGATCTTGCGCCCCTCATTTCCGGCGAGCCGGACGGCGTGGCCAGGGTGGCCGGGGACCTGGGGCGCGCGGCGCGCGATATAGGCTTTTTCTATGTGAAGAACCACGGTGTCGATGCCGCGCTGATCAAGGCGAACTTCGCAGCCTCTCACCAGCTCTTTGCCGAACCGCTTGATGCCAAGATGGAGCTGACGCGGGATTTCTTCAAAACCAATCGCGGCTACGTGCCGATGAAGGGGGAAAATCTCGACCCGACCAAGCCATCCGACCTCAAGGAGGCGTTCAATATCGGTTTGGACCTTCAGGCGGACGATCCCCGTATCCTGAACGGCGAGCCGTTCCGGGCGATCAACCAGTGGCCGGATATTGCAGGCTGGAAGGATACGGTTCTCGCCTATTTCAACGCGGTCTGGAAGCTCGGGCGCCAGATGCATCAGGCGATCGCTGTCGATCTGGGCGCCGGGCAGGACTTCTTCGAGGACAAGCTGGACGCACCGCTTGCGACGCTGCGCCTTCTGCACTACCCGCCTCAGCCCGCCGGCGCAGAGGAGGGGCAGATCGGTGCCGGGACACATACGGATTACGGCAACATCACCATCCTGCTGCCCGACGAGGTTGGCGGGCTGGAGGTGCGGCGCAGGGACGGGGTCTGGCTGAAGGCGCCGAAGATCGAAGGGGCCTTCGTCTGCAACATCGGCGACTGCCTGATGCGCTGGACCAACGATATCTACGTTTCGACCCCGCACCGCGTTGTCAATTCCAGTGGACGCGAGCGCTACTCGATCGCCTTCTTCCTGGATCCGAACCCGGATGCGGACGTCGCCTGTCTGCCGGGCTGCATGGATGCGGCGCGGCCAGCGAAATACCCGCCGATCAGCGGGGCCGACTATCTGAAATACAAACTGGACGCAAGCTACGAGCCGGTGAAGGCGAAACGTGCCTGATCGGGAAAATGACTGTCAGTTGATCATATGGAGTTCTGATTAAAAGCTAAGCAAAGCCGGGTGGCCTGCACAGCAGATTCCCAACGCGACCTCGCCGCAGAGTGAGGAAACCGGCACGCGATTGCACGTATCCATCAGCCTGAAAGAGGAACACCCAAGGAAGTTCGCCACAAACCTTTTGGCACAAGCCTTGCTCCGAAGAGCGAGGAGGCCAGTCGAAGCGGCCGGAGACGGCGCGCCTTCGTCTTAATAATGGAGGACGGAATGTCTAAGCTTGATTTCTCTCGCCGTACCCTGCTGAAATCGTCTGCTGCGGGTCTCACCCTGCTTTCGGGTACTGGTCTCTCCCGACTGGCTCATGCGTCCGATCTGACCGTCGGTATCGTCTATGTCGGTCCGCGCGACGACTTCGGCTGGAACCAGGCGCATGCGGTTGCAGCCGCCGCCCTGAAAGAAGTGCCCGGCGTGACCGTCGTCGAGGAAGAGAATGTTCCCGAAACCATCGCGGTCGAGAAGTCGATGGAGTCGATGATCAATCTCGACGGCGCCAACATGATCTTCGCGACCTCCTTCGGCTACTACAAGCCGTTCGTTCTGGATCTGGCCGCAAAATATCCGGACGTGGAGTTTCGACATGCCGCGCCGCTGTGGACCGAAGGCGATCCGAAGAATGCGGGCAGTTACTTCGGCTACCTCGACCAGGCCCACTACATCGACGGCATTGCCGCGGGTCTTTCCACCACGTCCAACAAGCTCGGCTTCGTCGCGGCGAAACCCATCGGCACCGTCCTGCGCAACATCAACTCCTTTTTGCTGGGCGCGCGCAAGGTCAATCCGGACGCGACCGTACAGGTGATCTTCACCGGCGAATGGTCGATGCCGGTGCGTGAGGCGGAAGCCGCCAACGCTCTGGTCGACGCAGGCTGCGACGTGCTGACCTGTCATGTTGACGGACCGAAGGTGGTGATCGAGACCGCCGAGTCCCGCGGCATCAAGTGCTGCGGCCACAATGCCTCCCAGGCGCCGCTTGCGCCCAACGGCTTCATCACCGGTGCGGAATACAAGTGGGAAACCATCTACAAGATGTTTGCCGCGGACCTTGCTGCCGGAGAACCCCTGCCGAACTTCACCGGTGGCGGCTTCGACGTCGACTTCGTTCAGAACACGCCCTATGGCGCCGGAGCGACGGAGCAGGCAATTGCCGTCGCCGATGCGGCTCGCGAAGAGGTCAAGGGCGGCGCGCCGATCTTTGTCGGGCCGATCAAGAAACAGGACGGCTCGGTGCTTCTCGCCGAGGGCGAAAGCTTCGACAACTACGAGCCGGCTCTCGACCAGACCGACTACCTGATCGAAGGCGTCTCCGGTTCGATTACCTGATCCGGGATCACACTCCAGCCGCCCGAAGCCTGCTCTCCATGGAGCCAGGCCACCGGGCGGCTCCTTCCCCGCGCAGTGCGCGATCCGTTGACCCCTTGTAATAGACAGGTACCGGCATGACGGACACCACCGAAACTCCCGCTCTGGCAATGCAGACCGGACTGCTGGCCGAGCTTCAGGACAGGTTCCGGAGATCGGCTGAATATGTCGTCATTCCGATCCTGGCGCTGATCGTTTCCGGCGTCCTGTTTTCCATCTTCCTGCTCGCGCTGGGAAAGTCGCCAGCGGATTTCTTTGCGCTGGTCTGGCGGGGCGGTTTCGGCACCAGCTTTTCCTGGCAGAACACGCTCGTACGGTCCGCGCCGCTGATCTTTACCGCGCTCTGCGTTGCCATTCCCGCGCGCCTCGGACTGGTCATCATCGGCGGCGAGGGGGCTCTCGTCCTTGGCGGCTTTGCGGCAGCCGCAATTGCTGTCCCGATGATCGACTGGGCACCTGTTTTCGTGCTTCTGCCGGTCATGGTAGTGGCGGCGATCGCTGCCGGCGGGATCTGGATCGGCGCGGTCGGGGCGCTTCGCCATTATCGCGGCGTCAATGAGACCATCGCCTCGCTGCTGATGTTCTATATCGCCGTCTCGGTCCTGAATTTCTTCGTCGAAGGCCTTCTGAGAGATCCTTCCGATCCCAACAAGCCGTCGACGCGGCCCATCGGGTCGGAGAACATGATCGGTGTCATTCCGGGGACGGACGTTCACTGGGGGCTGATCGTCGGGGTGCTTCTGTGCGTCCTCCTCTACCTCGTCATGAACCGCACCACCTTCGGTTTCGCGGCGCAGATCGCAGGCGGAAATCTTCGGGCCGCGCAGGCACAGGGCCTGCCGGTCGGCAAGCTGATGGTGGTGGCCTGTGCCATCGCCGGCGCCTGCGCCGGTCTTGCCGGTTTCTTCGAGGTCGCGGCGATCCACGGCAAGGCCAATGCCTCGCTGATCGCCGGATACGGCTTCACCGGCATTCTCGTGTCGTTCCTTGCCCGCCACAATCCGCTGGTCATCGTGCCGGTGGCGATCTTCCTCGGCGGCATTGCGGCCTCGGGCGGACTTGTGCAGCGGCGCATGGATCTGCCGGATGCGACGGTTCTGGTGCTGCAGGGGTTGCTGTTCATCGTCATTCTCGTGTCCGAGACCTTCTACGGGCGCCTGTCCTTCTTCAAGCCGAAAGGAGACCGGTGATGAGCCAGGAACCCGGACTGATGACCGTGCTTCTGGCGATGTTTGCCGGGGCGATCCGCGTGTCGACGCCGTTCCTCTTCGTTAGCCTCGGCGAGATGCTCACCGAAAAGTCGGGCCGCATCAATCTCGGGCTTGAGGGGACGCTCGTCTTCGGTGCCATGTCCGGATACGCGATTTCCTATCACACCGGCTCGCCGTGGCTGGGCGTCCTTGTCGCCGGTATCTGCGGCGCAGGCTTCGGTGCGCTGCACGGCTTCCTGTGCAAGCTGCCCAAGGTCAACGACATTGCCATCGGCATCTCGCTGATGCTCTTCGGTACCGGGCTCGCGTTCTTCTTCGGAAAGGCCTACATCCAGCCGTCTGCGCCACGTCTGCCGTCGATCTCCTTCGGCGGGTGGAGCGATCATCCGGGCATTCGTCAGGCTCTGGAAATCAACCCGCTGTTTCTGCTGGGTATCGTCCTGGCCATCTTCCTGTGGTGGGCGCTCAAGAACACTCGCTACGGCCTGATCATCCGCACCACAGGCGACAGTGCGCCGGCGGCGCTGGCGCTCGGGATCAACGTCAACAAGGTGCGTCTCCTGTCGACCATGGCCGGCGGGTTCTTCGCAGGCGTCGGCGGATCGTTCCTGTCGCTCTATTATCCGGGCAGCTGGACCGAAGGGCTTTCCTCCGGACAGGGGCTGATGGCGGTGGCGCTGGTGATCTTCGCCCGCTGGCACCCGATCTATTGCTTCTGGGCGGCCCTTCTCTTCGGTGCAGCCGGCGCTCTTGGCCCGGCGCTGCAGTCCATCGGCATTTCGCGCGGCTATCATTTCTTCAATGCCGCGCCCTACATCCTCACCCTCATCATCATGATCGCCAGCACCTCGCCGCGCCGCTCCCTGAAGGGCGCGCCGGGCGAACTGTCGATCACCAAATAAGGAGCGAGACCATGAGCGGACTTGGAGGTCTGAACAAATCCCCGAACGGTGTGGTGCTCGGCATGGTGCAGCTGCAGCTGCCGACCGTCGTGACGGAAAGCGACCTGGCGTGCCAGACGCAGGTCATCGTCGATATGGTCGCCAAGGCACGGCGCAACATGCCGACCATGGACATGGTGGTCTTTCCCGAATACGCGCTGCACGGGCTGTCCATGGACACCAATCCGGACATCATGTGCGACCTGAACGGGCCGGAGGTCGAGGCGTTCAAGAAGGCCTGCGTCGACAACGACATCTGGGGCTGTTTCTCCATCATGGAGCTGAACCCCGGCGGCATGCCGTATAATTCCGGGCTGATCATCGACAACACGGGCGAGCTGAAGCTCTATTACCGCAAGATGCACCCCTGGGTGCCGGTCGAGCCCTGGGAACCGGGCGATCAGGGCATTCCGGTGATCGACGGGCCGAATGGCTGCAAGATGGCGCTGATCATCTGTCACGACGGCATGTTTCCGGAAATGGCCCGCGAATGCGCCTACAAGGGCGCGGAGATCATGATCCGCACGGCAGGCTACACTGCTCCGATCCGCGAGAGCTGGCGATTCACCAATCAGGCCAACGCCTTCTGCAATCTGATGGTCACAGCCAACGTGTGCATGTGCGGCACGGATGGAACCTTCGACAGCATGGGCGAGGGAATGATTGTCAATTTCGACGGCACCATCATGGCCCACGGAACCAGCGGCCGGACGAACGAGATCATCACCGCCGAGGTCCGTCCGGATCTGGTGCGCGAGGCCCGGGTGAACTGGGGCGTGGAAAACAACATCTACCAGTTCGGCCATCGTGGCTACGTCGCCGTCAAGGGCGGGGCGCAGGATTGCCCCTACACCTATATGACCGATCTTGCCGCCGGCAAATACAGGCTGCCGTGGGAAGACGAGGTGGTGCACACGGACGGCACCTCCTGCGGTTTCGAGGCGCCGACGCGGGTCTACCGCGACAAGACCCTCAGCGATGCGGCGGAGTGAGCGGGATGAGTATTGCCGAAGAGCTGAACCCTGCCGAAGACGTCGGCGGACCCGTTGCCGCCGATCCCTACCCGTGGCCCTATAACGGTGACCTGAGACCCGACAACACGGCACTGATCGTCATCGACATGCAGACCGATTTCTGCGGGCCTGGCGGCTATGTCGACAGTATGGGCTATGACATCTCCCTGACGCGCGCGCCGATCGAACCGATCAGAGCGGTCCTGTCGGCGATGCGCTCGGCAGGCTATCACGTCATCCACACGCGTGAGGGCCACCGGCCGGACCTTTCCGACCTGCCTCCCAACAAGCGCTGGCGCTCTCGCCGCATCGGCGCCGGCATCGGCGATCCCGGCCCATGCGGCAGGATACTGGTTCGGGGCGAGCCCGGTTGGGAGATTATCCCCGAACTCGCACCGGGGCCCGGAGAGCCGATTATCGACAAGCCAGGCAAGGGATCGTTCTGCGCGACGGATCTGGAACTGCTTCTGCGGACACGCGGGATCGAGAACATCGTGCTGACGGGCATCACGACGGATGTCTGCGTGCACACGACCATGCGCGAGGCGAACGATCGCGGTTTCGAATGCCTGATCCTTTCCGACTGCTGCGCGGCCACCGACAAGGGCAACCACGAGGCGGCTCTCAAGATGGTCACCATGCAGGGCGGCGTCTTCGGGGCGGTCGCAGACAGTGCCAGGTTTCTCGCGGGCCTGAAAGCGGTGGCGGCGTGAGGGATGCGGGTGTTGGAGCGGGGTGTGCCCGGATACAGAGGTCTCGAGAAGCCACAAAACGTCTCGACGACCGCAGCCTCATCCTGAGGAGGACCTTCAGGTCCGTCTCGAAGGATGGGCGACTTGCTCTGGAGTTCGCCGCCCATCCTTCGAGACAGCGCTTGCGCGCTTCCTCAGGATGAGGGGGAAGGCGGAGGAGAGCACCGTGGGAAAGCAACAGGAAAAAAGACCATGAGCGTTGCAGAAAAACTGGAGCCGGCTCCCAGGGCCATCGGGGTCGAGACTGTCGGAATGACAAAGATCTTCGGCAGCCTCACGGCGCTGGATGACGTGTCGATCCGGGTCAAGCCCGGCTCGTTTCATGCGCTTCTGGGGGAAAACGGCGCAGGCAAGTCCACGCTCGTCAAATGCATGATGGGGTTCTATCAGCCCACGCGCGGCGACATGCTGGTCGATTGCAAGGTCGTCGATGTGCCTAACCCCAAGGCAGCGCATGCCATCGGCATCGGTATGGTCTACCAGCACTTCACGCTTGTGCCCTCGCTGACGGCAGCGGAAAATCTTGTGATTGCCCGGACCGACACGCCCTCTGTCATCGACTGGAAGAAGGAACGCGCCGGTCTCAATACCTTTCTGGAGACCACACCGTTCAAGGTGCCGCTCGACATTCCGGTTTCTGGGCTTTCTGCCGGAGAGAAGCAGAAGCTTGAGATCCTGAAACAGCTTTATCTCGACCAGCGCTTCCTGATTCTGGATGAGCCAACGTCCGTGCTGACGCCGGACGAGGCGGACGAGGTTCTCGGGCTGTTGCGCGGCATGACGGAGGCGGGTGAACTGACCATCCTGATGATCTCGCACAAATTCCGCGAGGTGACCGCCTACGCGGACGATGTCACGGTTCTTCGCCGTGGCAAGGTGGTCGGCGGCGGACGGGTTGCCGATCTTTCGGTGCAGGACATGAGCCGGATGATGATCGGGGAAACCGAGATTCGCGAGAGTGCGGCGCGTGTCGCACAGCCGGAAAGGAAGCTGAAACTGGAACTGGCGGGTCTTTTCGCCGATGACGACGAAGAGCTGCCGGCGATCGAGGCGATCAGCCTGAAGATCCATGAGGGCGAGATCCTCGGCATTGCCGGCGTCTCGGGCAATGGCCAGTCGGAGCTGATCGAAGTGCTGTCCGGACAGCGGCCGCTGCGAGACGGGCGCCTCTTCATCGACAAGAAGCCCTATGAGCCCGAACGGGACCAGATGGACCGTTTCAAGGTCTTCGGATTTTCAGAAGAACCCCTGCGCAACGTCGCCGTGCCGCGCATGAGCGTTGCGGAAAACATGGCCTTCCGCACCTTCGACAAGGCGCCTATCTCGCCCTTTCGCGGCTGGCTGTCACCCCACCCGATGCGAAAGAGGGCGCGGGAGCTGATCTCCTCCTACAGGGTGAAGACTCCTTCCACCGAGGAGCCGATCGAGAACCTTTCCGGCGGCAATGTGCAGCGCGCGATCCTGGCGCGCGAACTGTCGGGCAATGTCGACGTCCTGATTGTCGCCAACCCCTGTTTCGGCCTCGACTTTGCCTCTGTCGCGGAAATTCGGGGCCAGATCATGGACCAGCGCAACAAGGGCGCGGCGATCCTGCTCGTCTCGGAGGATCTCGACGAGATCCTGGAGCTTGCCGACACCGTTGCGGTGATGTCGGAGGGGCGCATCACCTATCAGTCGCCGATGGCCCGGACGGATCGCGCCACGATCGGACACGCCATGGCGGGGCACCACTGATGATCACGGTCGAGGCACAGCCCTTCGCATTCGGGTTCGATCCGGTTTCCGTTGCGCTGATCGTGATCGACATGCAGCGCGATTTCATCGAACCGGGCGGATTCGGCGAAACCCTTGGCAATGACATCTCGCACATGCAGCGGGCCATCGGACCGACAAAGACACTGCTGGAATTGTTCCGGGCGGCAGGCTGGCCGGTCATTCACACGCGAGAAAACCATGCTGCCGACCTCGGCGATTGCCCGCCTGCCAAGCGGGAGCGGGGCAACCCGTCGCTGCGGATCGGCGACGACGGGCCAATGGGCCGGATCCTGATCCGCGGCGAGCCGGGGGCCGAGATCATCGCCGAATGCGCTGCCAGAGAAGGTGAGATCGTCATCGACAAGCCTGGCAAGGGGGGCTTCTACGCAACGCCTCTTGCTGACACGCTGTCACAGCTCGGCACGAAGAGCCTCGTCTTAGCCGGCGTCACTACGGAAGTCTGTGTGCAGACGACCATGCGGGAGGCAAATGACCGCGGTTTCGAATGCCTGCTGATCGAAGAGGCGACGGAAAGCTATTTCCCGGCCTTCAAGGCCGCAACACTCGACATGATCCGCGCGCAGGGAGGCATCGTCGGCTGGACGGCCTCTCTAGATGCCTTCCACCGTGCGGTAAGAAACACCCAACAAATATGACAGAACAGGGAATGCAATGAACGAGACGTTCGACGCCGAAGCTCATGTGGCGCTCATGGAAAAGACCATGGGACTGAAGATAGAGGAGGAGTGGCGTCCGTCCGTCGTCGCCAATATGTCTGCGACGGCAAATGCGGCGGACCTGCTGATGTCTTTTCCGCTTGATGACGATGTCGAAGCCGCTCCGGTGTTTCTGCCATGAGCGCCTCGCAGGACCTGAAGAAGATGACCGCTGCGGAGACCGCCTCCGCGGTCAGGGGAGGCGCTGTGAGCGCGCTTGAGATTGCCCGGGCATCGCTTGCGGAAATCGACAGGATCAACCCGCACATCAATGCTTTCACGGATGTGACGGCAGAGCGCGCGCTCTGCGATGCCTCCGCCGTCGACAAGGCACTTGCCGATGGTGCCGACTTGCCACTTGCGGGCGTTCCCTTTGCCGTGAAGAACCTCTTCGACATCGACGGGCTGGTCACCCGCGCCGGTTCGAAGATCAATCTCGACAATTCTCCTGCACGGGATGACGCGACGCTGGTCCGCAAGCTGACGGATGCAGGTGGTGTTCTGATGGGCGGGCTGCACATGGGCGAATTCGCCTATGACTTTACGGGCGAGAACGCCCATGATGGCAATTGCCTGAACCCGCATGACACCGGGCGCATGAGCGGTGGTTCTTCTTCCGGCTGCGGGTCTGCGACTGCCGCCGGGCTCGTGCCGGTAAGCCTTGGCTCGGATACCAACGGTTCCATTCGCGTGCCAGCGTCCTTCTGCGGTCTCTACGGGCTGAAGCCGACGTATGGCAGGCTGTCCCGGCACGGCACCTTTCCCTTCGTCGGCAGCCTTGATCATCTGGGCCCGCTTGCGCGCTCGCCGGAGGATCTGGCGCTGGTCTTTGATGTTCTGCAGGGCGATGACCCGGCTGATCCGGCGCAGGCGGACTGCGCGGCACTGCAGACACTCGGCGACCTCGACAAGGGCGTTGCCGGTCTCAGGGTCGCCGTCGCCGGCGGCTATTTCCGCGACAGGGCGGAGCCGGAAGTGCTCGCGGCCGTCGACAAGGTTGCTGCGGCGCTTGAGGCTTCGGCGGAAATCGACATACCGGAGGCGGCGAGGGCCCGCGCGGCGGCTTATGTCATCACCACGACCGAGGGCTCCAACTTCCACCTTGGACGGATCAGAACGCGGCCGCAGGATTATGATCCCGAGACGCGCGACCGGTTCCTGTCGGGAGCCATGGTGCCGGGGGTCTGGGTACAGCAGGCCCAGCGGTTCAGAAGCTGGTTCCGTTCAATGATGCACGGCATCTTCGAGCATGTGGACATCATTCTTGCGCCGGCGACGCCGTTTCCGGCGCTGCCGTCTGGCACGAAAAACGTGACGCTCGGCGGTGAGACGCTGCCGGCCCGGCCGAACATCGGCATCTTCACCCAGCCGATTTCCTTCATCGGTCTGCCGGTCGTTTCCGTGCCGGTGTGGCTGGACGGGGCGGCCCTGCCGGTCGGTGTTCAGGTGATCGCACCGGCATGGCGGGAGAATTTCGCCTTGCGGGTGGCGCATCAGCTTGCCTCAGACGGAATTACCGCGGCCCCGGTCGCCGATCCACTTGCAACGAGCAGCTAGCAGCAAAGGGGAAAGCAATGGAAAACGCGCGCTGGGCCGGCCGCAATTCCGACAAGGATGTGCTGCGAAACCGCATCTGGACGACGCTGGAGAAAACCGGCGTCAATGTCGGTCCCGCCGACAGCCGGATTCCGAATTTCGCCGGTGCGGACATGGCCGCGCTGAACCTCTCGCGGCTCGCGTCGTGGCAGTCGGCGAGAACCGTCAAGTGCAATCCTGATCCACCGCAGATCCCGGTGCGCCTTCGCGCGCTTTACGAGGGCAAGATCGTCTATGCGCCCGTGCCGGAGCTGCTCAGGCCGTTTCCCTTCGTCCGGCTGGATCCTGAAAAGCTCGAGGGAAAAGGCATCCAGTTCGAGTTGGCGGCGACATCACAAGGCTTCGTCGAATACGGCGACCCGGTGGAGTTCGAGGACATGGAACCCCTCGATTTCGTGGTCGTCGGCTGCGTTGCCGTCAGCCGTAACGGCGGGCGCACCGGCAAAGGCGGCGGGTTCGCCGATCTCGAACTCGGGATCTTCAGGGAACTCGGCAAGCTGAAAGCCGATGCGCCGATCACGACGACGGTGCATTCTTCGCAGGTCGTCGCGGACGCGGCCCTGCCCATGATGGGACACGACAGTGCCCTCGATGCGATTGCGACGGAGGTTGAGCTGATCCAGACGAACACGCCTTTCCCCCAGCCGCACGGGGTCGCCTGGGACGAGGTCCAGGCGGATCAGTATCGGGACATCCCCTTCCTGAGAACCCTGAGAGAACGACTTGAAACCGGTGGGGCATCCCTGTGATGGAAATGGACATTCCCGACGTGAAGAAAGAGGTCGAGGCGGCCTTTCAAGATTACGAAACCGCGCTCATCACCAACGATGTCGAGACGCTTGACCGGCTGTTTCTCAATGCGCCGACGACGATCCGCTATGGTGGCGGTGAAAATCTCTATGGCTACAGCGAAATCGCGGAATTCCGGTCCGCACGGCCGGGAGCCGATCTGGCCCGGCGTCTGGACAGAACGGTGATCACAACATATGGCCGGGACATGGCAACAGCCTCAACCCTGTTCTACCGTGACAGTGCGCCGGGAAAGGTCGGCCGGCAGATGCAGACCTGGATCAGGACGCCTGACGGCTGGAAAGTTGTGGCCGCTCATGTGAGCTTGATTGCGGAGCCGGATTGAGACAGGGGCGCGGGTCGTGTCGCGGATGTTGGGATAAAGGGCTGGTCAGGACGCTCGCGATCTGATGCAGCAGCGCCATTCGGCCTCGAATTTCGCGGCAGGCATCGGTCTGGCGAAATAATAGCCCTGAACTGTCGAGCACCCGATTTCGGTCACGAACTCCAGCTGCGCGGCAGTCTCCACGCCTTCCACGACGACATCCATGCCCAGGATCCTGCCGAGATCGATCACCGTCGCCAGGAGCTGGCGCGAGTTTGCGTTGTTCTCGCTGTCCTGTACGAACTGCTTGTCGATCTTGAGCGTGCTGAAATCGTACTGATGCAAGTAGCTCAGGCTGGAATAGCCGGTGCCGAAATCATCGAGGGCGCATCTGACGCCGATCGCATGAAGTTGCTTGAGCACGGATTTCGTCTTTTTGACGTCGTCGAGAATCTGGGTTTCGGTGATCTCGAGGATCAGCTTCCGGGGCGACAGGTTGTTGGCCTCCAGCACCGAGCGGACCCGTTCGGCGAACCCCTCCTGCATCAACTGGCTTGAGGCAACGTTCACGGACACGCCGATGCCCTTCCAGCGGCTTGCGTCGGCGACGGCCTGCTCCAGAACCATGAGGCCGATCTCCGGCATCAGGCCAGCACTTTCCGCGATGGGAATGAAGATGTCGGGCGGCACGATGCCTCTTTCGGGCTGATGCCATCTCAGCAGTGCCTCGGCATAGTCCGGGCGCCCCGTCCTGACGTTGATGATAGGTTGGTAATGGAGCTCGAATTCATCATTCTGCAGGGCATAGACCAGCTCTTCGCGCATCTCGCGCGCTTCCTTGAGTGCCCGGTCCATCGCTTCGTCGTAAACGCGCAGCATGTTTCCGCCGCTCTGCTTGCAGCGATGAAGTGCGATGTCGGCTGCTCGTGTCAGTTCGTCGAGAGTGCGGCCGTGTTCGGGGAAAAGCGCCAGCCCTGCGCTGCAGGCCCCGTGAAGTGTCTTGCACTCGAACTTGACCGGATCGTTCATGGTCAGCAACAGATCCTGCAAGTCCTCGATGATCTCGTCCGGACTGGTCCGGCCCCAGACGAACACGAGGAACTCGTCGCCGCCGACCCGGCCATAAACATCGGCGCGTCTGAAAGTGGCGCGGATTCGGCCCGATGCGACCCTGATGAGCTTGTCCCCGGCCGCGTGGCCGTGGGTGTCGTTGATTTCCTTGAGGCGGTCGAGATCGAGATAGATCAGGGCGGCATGACCCGCGCTTCCCCGGCTCAGGATGTCGTGAACGAGCGCCGTGAAATGTTCCCGAACCGCGTATCCGGTCATGCCGTCATGGTTTGCCGCGTAACGGGCTTGCTCCTCGCGTTTGGCCAGATGGTCCCTGACGATGGCGTTCTGCCGGATGGTCAGGACAGTGATGATCAGGATCACGCCGATGGCGAGTGCAAGCACAGGGGCGGAGGACAGAAGGATCGAATAGCTCTGGCTCATGGGGTGCCATGCAAGGTACCCGGCCTCACCGCGCGGCCCGTCTATGATCCGGATGCTGTTCATTCCTTTCGGAACGTCTCTCGTGAATATCAGGTCGCTGAGCGAAAGGTTGCGCAGGATCCCGCTCAGATGAGCTTCATTGAGCGTCTGGACCGTGACAAGCAGATGAGGCGGTCGTTTCGCGATCGGAATGTTGCCCGGATCGGGAACGATCGCGAAGATGCCGACGAGCGCCGCCGTGTTGCCCAGGTCGACCAGTTCGATCCCGGAAAGCTCGTGGAGCCGCCCGGCGAAGCTGCCTCGGTCCGTCGGCATGCGAAGAGTTTCCCGGACATAGCTGGATCGGATCTCGTCGCTTGTCCGCTCGACATTCGGGAACTTGCGAATGTCGAACAGGCCCTTGTAAAGCGGGTCCGGAGTGCTGGCGAAAGTGGGCCGGTAGTCCGGATCGAGTACGAACATCGCGCTGTATTTGGAGTCCCTGTACATGTCCTGGGCGAAACGGTTCGCGATCCAGGCTGGCGAGGGATTCGTGTCCACATTGAGGTAGGCGGCGTTGGAAGCGGCATAGCGCTCCATCTCGCCGAGTATGCGTTGCTTGTGGGTCTCGAAGACCCTGGCGACCGCGGCGACTTCGCGTTCTGCGGCGAGCCGGTCTGCTGCCCAGATCTTGTAAAGCACGGTCGAGAACGCGCCGATGATGGCAACGATCATGATGACGATTACGGTTCCCGTGGACAGTCTGAGCGTATCAAACACCTTTCGCACGGGCGACGTTGTCATGCCGTCCCCGTGGAAAGAGCGCTTTAGAAAAGGTGACTGGTTGCCAAACATGAAACCTATGTCTCACTCCCGGTCGGGTTGCTCCTGACCGAACACATCATCAGAAGGTCATCCAACCCTGGTCGGATCCCGCGTTGTGGGGCGGCGGGCAGAAAGACTGCCCGTCTCGCACGTTGCTTGCGTTATGCGGCGCGCACCTTCGAGAGGA
Organism: Rhodobacterales bacterium; assembly: GCA_008107755.1. Lineage (GTDB taxonomy): Bacteria > Pseudomonadota > Alphaproteobacteria > Rhizobiales > Stappiaceae > Roseibium. Next base: position 174,671 of record VIRH01000072.1, on the reverse strand, counting down.
AGTCCCGCATTGCGGAGCGGAGGTTGCTGGACTGTTCGTGCAATTCGCCGACCGCGGAATTCATCTGCGAGCTGAGATCCGCCGTCTGGCGGGCCGCGTCGCTGACTTCCGAAATGGATCTTGAAACGCTTTCGGTCCCCTGCGCTGCCTCATAGACACTGCCGGCGATTTCCGTCGTTGCCTGGTTCTGCTCGTCGGCAGCGCCGGACATGGCGGTGGTGTTCTCGGCAATTTTCTGAACGAGGTCGGCGACGGTTCCGGTTGCCGCTGTCGAGGCATCTGCTGCCTGGCGCATTTCGTTGATCTGCGTGTCGATTTCCTCGGTCGCCTTGGAGGTCTGTTCAGCCAGCGCCTTGACCTCGGAGGCGACGACCGCAAAGCCCTTGCCGGCTTCGCCCGCACGTGCGGCCTCGATGGTCGCATTGAGGGCGAGAAGGTTGGTCTGCTCGGCGATATCGGTGATCAGCTTGGTCACGTCGCCGATGCGGGCGACAACCTGCTGCAGAGTCGTGACCGCCTGGTTGGATCGCTCCACTTCCGTTGCAGCCGACTGAGAGATGTCGGAGGACGAGCGGATCTGGTCCGTGATTGCCTTGATCGATGCCGACAGTTCCTCCGTTGCGCTGGCAACGGTGTTGACGTTGTTGGTGGCCTGCTCGGCGGCAGCCGAAACGGACATCGCCTGGTCGGTCGTGGTGTTCGCAATGCTGGACAAGGAGCCGGCGCTGCCGGTGAGAAGCTCAAGTTTCTCGATGATGTTGTTGCTGATCCCGAGAACCGTGTTCTCGAAGTCCGCGGCAATCGTCTCCATTTCCTCGCGCTTCTCGTTTTCCGCCCGTTCCTTTTCCGCAGCGGAGGCATGTTCCAGTTCGGTGGTGCGGATCAGGTTGTCGCGGAAGACGCCGAGCGCCCTGCCGAGAAGGCCGATTTCGTCTCGCCGGTCTCCGATGTCGATGGTCTGTGACGTGTCGCCGGTAGCCAGTTTCTCGGTGATCTGGGACAGGCGGTTCAGAGGGCTGGAAACCAGGGCGTGGCTCAAGACAGCAAGGCCGACGGCGATCAGCGTCAGAAGTATGGCGCTGCCGATCGCGACCATTTCCACCGCTCCGAGCGCCTGGTTCTGCGAGACGACCGATTGCTTGCGGGCATCGTTGACAATGTCGATGAAGGCGCGGCTGCGCTCCTGAACGGAATTGAGCAACTCGGCGCTTTCCGGAGTCACTTCGATCGCCCGGGCCATGTCGACTGTATCCGGTGACCGCATCAGCTCGATCTGACGGGCCGCAATCGTCGCGTACCAGACTTTCCAGCGGCTCTGGAGATCGGCCAGCTCGTCGCTGAAGTCGGGAGCAGACTGCGTGATGATGGTGTCGAGCTGGCCGATCTGGGTGTTGATCTTGTCGTCCAGTTCATGAGCACGGTTCAGCCAGCTCCGGTCGCCGGTCAGGAGAAAGGATTTTACGCTCAGCGCCTGGCCGATGATGTACTCGTCGAGCTTTGCCGTTTCGATGGCAAGATCAGCGAGGGCATTCGAACTCTCGACTTCGTGTTTCGCGTTCTGCGACTCAAACAGGTTCATACCACCGGCAACGGCCCCGATCAGGGCCAGCGTGATGAAGCCCGCGGCGATTTTCTTACTTACGGAGAGATTCTTGAGCATCTTGATTCACGCTTATGAGTTGGTGGGCTGGCGGCGCTGAAGTTCGTTCAGGTTGAACTCCACGGTGGCTGCACCGATCGCCTTGCCGCTTTCCGGATCCTTCACGGTCACGTTGAGCTGTGCCCGCCAGATCTTCAGGTCCTCGTCCCATTCGGCTTCATCGATGAAGATCGCGTCCGGGCCGTTCGGAAAGGTTTTCTGGAACTTTGCCTCGTCGCCTTGCCAGTAATCGCCGGTGATGGCGCTCTGGCCCACGTTCAGGCCGTTGGCATCCATCACGAAGATTTCCGGATGGAGGCCGAGTGACCCGGCCTGCACGCGCAGGAGATAGATCGACAGTGGAGCGGAAAGGGTCGCCGAGATCAGCGGTTTGTCGTCCGCCTCGCGTTCCTTGACCCACTGGCCGTCAAGCGCGTCGATGTCGGCCTGCGAAAGCGTGCCACGGAGCTTGTTCTGCGCGTTGATTGAGAGTGCCACGATCGGGTTTTCCAGCCAGGTGACGACGTGCTCGATCACGTCGGGCGTGATCAGAGCCTTGGGGTCGGGGGCTGTCTCGGCGTAAGCTGCCGTCGAAGTCAGGGAGATGAACGCAGCTGAAAGAGACGCGAACCATCGATTCATGACGTTACTCCAAATGGTGTGACTTGGCGTAACCTGTCAGTCCTTTGTTAAAGCAAGATAAATTTTTACTAATCTGGAAGTTTATTATTACTATTATTGTCATATTTGACAATGTTTAGCGGTTTGTTTTCTTGATCAATTGATTTCATCTTATGGTTGTTTTTGCGTTCTTTAAAGTTGTACTACCTAAGCAAGAATTTATTCGCTTTAGGGGGGGCGCCGTTTTCATGCGTCGGGATGGATGAGTTTTCCTTGTGACTTTTCCCTATAAAGGCAAAACTCTCATGATTTTATAGGGCTTAAGCCGCGTGAAATTGCTGGTGCGACGGGCCGCGAGGCGGTCGGTGCCGGATCCAGGGCTGTCTGGCTGAAGCGGATGATTCAACCTTGAGGCGGTCTCAGGGGCAGGGCGCCCAGCCAGGTGGCCGCGCAAAAAGGCTCAGGTGCCGCGCTTGATCATCGCGGCACGCACGGTTGCAACTTCCGCGGAAAGAAAATTGCAGAAATCCTTCGCAACGATCGAGATCGGCCTGTGGGTTGGCGTCAGGATCGACATGCTGTTCTGGATGCGCGGGCGAAAAGGGCGGAACACGATCATCGGAGGGCCCATGCCGAGCCGTCCGTCCTCCTGAGCCTTGTAGGCGGTGATCATGTCGCAGATCAGGGCGCACAAGCCTTCCTCGACGAATTTCAGCCCGGGAAGAGCGGTCTGAAGTTCGAAGCGCTGGTTGAAGCGCACGCCGGCATCGCGAAAGCGGGCAAGCGTCTGCTTGTGGCTGCGATGTTCCGAATGGAGCAGGGCGAGCGGGTAGCCGTCGAGCTCGGCCGGGGTGATGACCTCGCGCGACGCCAGCGGATCCGTTGCCGGAATGGCGCACATGCATTCCATGTCGAAGTCGACCTGGTCGAAGGAATTGCGTGCGCGGGGCGTTTCCGCAAAGCCGATATCGTACTGCTGCGCGGCGATCAGTTCCTCGATCTCCGCCGAGCTTCTGCTTGCAAGGGCGATCTTGACGCTCGGCTTGTCAGAGACGAATTGCGACAGGCTGCGCGGCAGGAAATCAGTCGTAACCTCAGGGATGCCCGCAATCCGGAGCTGGCCGTGCTCGCGATTGGCAAGGCTGCGCAGGGTGCGCTTGGAGATTTCCAGGCGCTTCAGGATCGCTTCGGCTTCCTCCAGGAACAACTCGGCTTCAGGCGTGGGGACCAGCCGGCCCTGTTCGCGCATGAACAGCTTGAGTTCCAGCTCGGTTTCGAGGCCGGCTATCGTGGAACTCACAGCCGGCTGTGTCCGGCCAAGCGTGCGCGCTGCTTCGGAAATCGATCCGCTTCGCATCACTTCGCGAAATGTCGCCAATTGCCGGATTGATAAATTCATCGCCGACCGGAAACCGCTCCTCCTAATTGTTACGTTTAATGTGTCGCGTAAACCGGGCAAGGTCAACCAGACCGTCTATACGAGGGGAATGCCGCGGTTTTGAGGGATTGAGTGGTGGGAATACTGGTATTTTACTGTAAAAGATGGTCGAATCGCTCATCAATTCTTTCGCAATCAGAAAATCGACCGATTTTCATTTGAATTTCACTCAATGTGAGCCGGTGGGCACCTCCGGCGACCACAGTCTCTGAGGATCGAACGCGTGGATGTCCGTCAAGAGTTCGATGAAACCCGTCGCGGCATGGTCCAGCGAAAGCCGGCCTTTTTCTGCGGTTGCCAGTGATGCATTTCCAAGGGCCCCCTCCGGGTTGAGGTCCTGTGCCTTCCAGCCATATTGCGCCTTGCCGTGACCGCGCAGATGCTTGAATTCGGTCAGATAGGCCTGCTGCTGGGAGGCGAAATCACGGGCCTTGTCCATGCGTACGAGATCAGGTCTGAGATGGAGCATCAGTGAGGTTTCGATGTCGCCGCCGTGGATGCCGTAGGTGAATTCTTCCTCCGGGAACAGACCCTCCGGCTGGCCGAAGCGCAGCCAGTTAGTGGCGGTCACGAACATGTCGTGCTTCACGCGAAGCTCACGGGCGACAATGTCAAGAATGGGCACGTTCCCGCCATGCGAGTTGATCAGAACCAGCTTGCGGATGCCGGCACGGGCAACACTCTCGCCGATTTCCAGCCAGCTTCGCGTCACCGTTTCCCAGGTCAGCGTCAGCGTGCCGGCGGACGAGATGTGTTCATCAGACTTGCCGACGGCCTGCACGGGCAGAAACGTGACCGGAAGTTCCTCGGGAAGCCGTTCAATGACGCGGGCGACCTGCCCCTCGGCGATCGTCGTGTCGGTGGAAAGGGGCAGGTGGGGGCCGTGTTGCTCGATCGCGGCGACGGGAAGCACCGCGATCCAGTCGCCGGTGGACGGGTCCTGAAAGTCCGTGGTGGTCATTTCATGCCAGAAGCGCCTGGGCAGCATCGCCAAATCCCGTCTGTCCACGCCGGCGAGATTACACGCCGGCAAATCAAGTTAAACGTCCGCTCTGTTCGCACGACCAGAGGTCACAGGCAAGTGATCGCAAGCACCCCGCCTGCGGAGCGATAGCGCCGCTCACGAAGAAATGAACTCTTTTTGCGGACATGTTCAGACTTTGTCGACGGCTCGCGCGGACACTCGCGCGCATGATTGGCGCGTTCCTGTCCAATACGCCCGCGACCGTTCTCAGAAACAACGGCGTCGCCAGCGGGGCCCCGGATGCTCCGGAAGAAACATCTTCCGGCAGGGCGAGCGAGTCCGCGCGTGGCAGTGAGGCCAGCGCGCACGCCGCGGCCGCCCGAACCAGCTCCGGCCCCGTTCTGACGCCGCAGGCGGTCCTGGCTCTGCAGGACGCAGACGGACCTGCCACAACGTCTTCCCGCAAGGACCCGTCGGCAAACCCAGACGCGGATTCGACCGATGTCTCCTCGTCCTCTTCAGCGACTTCGGAGGAGGCCGGCGGCCGTGCAGAGGCGGACGGCGGAGGCGGTTCCACCGCTGCACAGGCTGACGCAGAGGCTTTGCCCGCCCCACGTGCCGGGGCCGGCGAGGCGGGGCAGGGCGAGGAGGAGGACCCCGATGGCGACGGTCTGACCGAGGCGGAAGAAAAGCAGGTCCAGAAACTGCGCCAGCGCGATATGGAGGTTCGGGCGCATGAACAGGCGCACGCCAGGACTGGCGGTGCTTATGCCGGTGCGCCTTCCTATACCTTCCAGCAGGGGCCGGACGGAAAACGCTATGCCGTCGGCGGCGAGGTCTCCATCGACACCTCCAGCGAGAGAACTCCCGAGGCGACGGCGCGCAAGATGCAGATCGTGCTCCGAGCGGCGACCGCGCCGGCCGATCCGTCCTCGCAGGACCTCAAGGTCGCCCAGCAGGCCCGCTCCCAGCTGGCCGAAGCCCAGGCAGAGATGCGCCGACAGAGCGCGGAAGAGCTGTCGGAGGATTCAGAGGCGGATGAGATTTCTCCGGCGGCAGGCGCGCCGGACCCGCAGCCCTCCGCAGATGACGTTTCCCGGCAACCGAACGGTGAAGAGGCAGGCGAGAGCCTGACAGGAGGAAATGACGTCGGGCCTGCTTCGGGCGATGAGAACAGCACCCGGGGAGACGTGACACGAGACGAAGAGGTCGTTTCGGCCTATCGCGCGGCTCTTGATCGCAGCCGCGAAGCTCAGTCGCTCTTCAGTGCCCTGATTTCCTGAGGACCGCCCGCGACGCTCGCGACCTTCGAGACCTTGCGGGGCTCTTGTGAAAGCGGATGTCCCGTGACACAAGGAGAGGGTCCGCAGCCCCTGCTGACGAACCGACTTTCACTGCTTCACCCATCGACGACCGGATGCATTGTCTCTTGCAGGAGGCATGTCTCAGTCCCCGGATTTGCCTCATGAACCGTACCCCTGAAGATCTTGCCCAAGCCCGTGCCGCCCGTATCGTGGTGTCGGCAGTCTTTTGCATGTGCGGCACGTTCATCGGTATGTGGGCTTCCAGGATTCCGGACATCAAGGCTGCTGTGGGCCTGAGTGAAAGTGGCTTCGGCATCCTGCTTCTCGTCATGGCAAGCGGTGCCTTCGTCTCGTTTCCGCTCACAGGTATTCTGGTGGACAGGAAGGGGACTGCCTGGATGTCGAAGGGGTTTGCCGCTGCGAACCTTCTGAGCTTTCTCCTTGTGGCACTGGCACCGTCGACGGTTTGGCTGGCTGGTGCCCTGTTTCTGGCCGGATTTTCGTTCGGCGGGCTTGATGTCGCCATGAACGGCTGGGGCGCCGAAGTGGAAAAGACCCTCGGCAAGCCGGTCATGACCTCCTTCCACGGCTTGTACAGCCTCGGTGCGGGCGTCGCCGCCGCTCTCGGGGGGTTGGCAATCCGCTTCGATCTGGCGGTGTCGGTCCATTTCGGTATCTGGTGTGTCTTCTGCCTGCCCGTGATCGTCGTGTGTTTTCGACAGGGGTGGCCGGCGCCGGAGCCTTCGAGCAGCCAGGCGAGCAAGGCACCCCTGTTTGCCTTGCCGAAGGGGGCGCTGGTCTTTGCGGGGCTTATCGCACTGGTCGCCGCCCTTGGCGAAGGTGCTGTCACGGACTGGGCGGCCCTCTACCAGATCCAGGATCTGGGCTACTCGGAATCCATCGCGCCGACGGCCTTCACCGTCTTTTCTGCCGCCATGGTGATCATGCGGCTGTCAGGCGACAGGGTGATTGCAAGGTATGGTGCCGTCCGCGTCGCAAGGGTCAGCGGCGTCGTTGCCTTTGTGGGATGCCTGCTGCTGGTGTCGGGTTTCAATATCTGGGCGGTGTGGGCAGGCTGTTTCGTGATGGGCCTGGGCTTTGCCGTGCTCTTCCCCCTCGCAATGTCACGCGCGGCGAGCGATCCGCATATCTCTAAAGGGTCGGCGCTCGCGTCCGTGGCGACGCTTGGCTACGGCGCTTTTCTGCTGGGGCCGCCGCTGCTCGGCTTCATTGGCGATGCCGCCTCCCTCAGGATCTCCTTTGCCGCCGTCGCCCTGTTCACCCTTCCCCTGCCGTTCCTGGCCGCCTCGCTGCAGGTGAAGCGACCATAGCGGCTCGTGCGTTTCTGCTCCGCCTGAACAGGGCTCAACAGCAATCCTGCCTCGAAAAGTCCCGAATGCTGCCCGGACTGTCATTTGACGGTTAAATAACTCCGATAAGGTGCCTCCGCGTCAAAGATGAACGCAAATCGGGTTGATTTGAGCGCAGGTAGGGCGATGGCTTTCAACTACAAGAAAAGCAACACATTCCGGCTGGTTCAGGCAGCCAAGGCGCAGCGTGCCCGGTCGGGTGCGCATCTGACGCGCATTGGCCTGCATCCGGGGCAGGAGCTGGTGCTGAAGGTGCTGGCAGATACAGACGGTCGGACCATGAGCCAGCTCGCGCTCGCCCTTGGGGTACAGCCGCCAACCGTCACGAAGATGGTCACCCGGCTTTCCGCGCAGGACTATGTCCGCCGCCAGGTTTCCGACACGGACGGGCGCCTTGCCCGTGTGTTCCTGACCGACAAGGGCCGGAACCTGGTTTCCTCCGTTGACAAGGCCTGGAAACGCCTGGAGCGCGAGGCAATGTCCGGCCTGGACGACAAGGACCGCAAGAAGCTTCGCAAGCTGCTTCGGCAGGTTGAAAAGAACCTGTCGATCGCCGTCGACACTGATCCGGACCATGAGGACGACCTCGAACCGGACGTTACGGAAGCCGGCGAGGTATCGACAGAAACTGGCGAGGGTGGCAGCACGAAGACCGAACTTTCGGCTGCCTGACAGAGACTGCTCAGATCCATCCGGGCAACAGGGCGACGAGGCCCCCGAGCAGCGCCGATATCGCCAGCACGGGCACCATGCCCCATCCGGCTGCAAAGATGAGCAAGCCTGCCGTCAGCGCGATGGCGGCTAGCATCGGGTCGAGGCTGGAGAGATCAGGGACGACAAGCCTGAGTACCCCGGCTGTGACCGTCTCCGTCTCGCGAAAGAGAACGTGGAGGGCGAACCAGACGGCGAGGTTGACGATGGTTCCGGCGACCGCCGCCGTGATGGCGGAAAGCGCTTTTGCCAGGTGTGCATTGCCTCTCAGTCTTTCCATCCACGGAGCACCTGCGAGCACGAACAGGAAACTGGGCGCGAAGGTGACCCATGTCGTCATGGCTGCCGCAAGCAGTGCTCCGGTGGTTGGCCGGAAAGGTGCGGGGTCGCGCCATCCGCCGAGAAAGCCGACAAACTGCGTCACAAGAATAAGCGGACCGGGCGTCGTTTCGGCGAGGCCGAGCCCGTCTAGCATTTCACCCGCGCTCAGCCAGCCTTTTCCCTCCACGGCGACCTGCGCCATGTAGGCCAGGAGGGCATAGGCACCGCCGAAGCTCACCGCCGCCAGCAGGGAAAAGAACCCGGCGATGTTCGTGTAGACATTGTCCGGTGCCAGCAGGATCACCGCTGCCAGAGGCGGAACCGCCCAGAGCGTCACCCCGACCGCGAGGAGGCGAAGCGTGCGGCCAAAGGAAACCGCTTCCGTACGCGGCTCGTCGGCGTTCTCCTGCATGTGCGATGCCTGGCCGAACAGGAGCCCGAGGCCTGCTGCGGAGGCGATCACCAGCGGAAAGGGTACCGACAGGAAGAACAGCGCGCAGAAGCTGAGGCCGCAGATCGTCCAGTCCAGACGGTTTTTCAAGGCCTTCTTGCCGATCCGGAGGAGAGCCTGAAGAACGATTGCAAGAACGCCTGCCTTGATGCCGTAAAAAAGTGCCGACACCGCCGGAACGTTGCCGAAGACGACATAGACATAGCTGACCGCAGCCATCGCGACAGCACCGGGCAGAATGAACAGCAGCCCTGCAACGAGCCCGCCCGTGATCCGCCCGCACAGCCAGCCGCAATAGGTCGCGAGCTGCTGGGCCTCTGGACCGGGCAACAGCATGCAATAGCTCAGAGCGTGCAGGAACCGGTCCTCGGAGAGCCATTTCCGGGTTTCGACGAATTCCCGGTGCATGACGGAAATCTGTGCAGCCGGCCCACCGAACGACAGGAGACCCACTTTCAGAGAGACGCGGGTGATGTCAGCGAGGGACGGCTTGCCAGGCTCCGTTTCAGTATCTCCGGGGTGTCTACTTTCCGAGTCAGAGGTGGAAACCATCAAGAACCTGCCTGTGCCAAGTCGATCGTTTTTTTAGGTGCCGGACGTGACGTGATCACGACAGTTCATTGCCTATCATTACAAAATCGTCATTTGAATTGTCTTTGCTATGGAACCAATTGAGGTGTGTAGCCGTTTGGGTAACAGGAAACGATTGAGGTTCTGCATGACGTACCAGACGATCGACGAAGACAGGGGCGCCCTCAAGGCGCAAGAACTGCGTCGCCGTTTTCGGCAGGTATCCAACGCTTCAATGGGCCATCGCCAGTTCGGCCTCTGGCCCGCAAGGGAAAACCGAATTCGCGCCGACGCCGAAACGCGACAGGCGCGCATCAACGAATTCTTCCTCTGGTGCACGGTCGGCGCCGTCGTCCTGATGGCAGGCAGCATCCTCTTCTAGAGGGCTGCACCAGATAACGAATGCAGAGGCAGCTGCTAGTCCCCGCCAGCACATGCCTCTGTCCTTCCGCGAACCTCCCGCGGATGCCTTCATAGAAGGAACGGAAAACCGCCCTCCAGTTTAAGGAGGGCGATTTTCGTTTCAACGCCTCCCTCACCCGAATAGCCCCCGAGACCGCTGGCAGACAGAATTCGGTGGCACGGAATGACGATCGGTATCGGATTTGCGGCGCAAGCCTGACCGATCGGTTGTCCGTAAGTGCCGAGCTCCGTCGCGAGATCGCCGTAGGTGCGCGTCTTGCCGTAGGGAATCGCCAGCATCGCCCTGAACACGGCCTGATGCAGCTCGGAGCCCTTGGGCGCAAGCGGAAGGTCGAAAGCCTGGAGACGTCCATCGAAATAGGCTGACACCTGACGGCAGGCCTCTTCGAGCAGGGGTGTTTTGTCTTGGCTCGCAGGGGCGTTCCAGTGTATCTGGGTGATAGCGCCATCCGTTTCGTGAACGGACAGGTGCCCCAGCCATGTTTCAACTCCCGCAACCGGCATGTCATTCCCGCCTTGTTGGAATTTGTTTAGCGTTTGGCCGGACATATCTCAACAGGACCGTTCCAGTCGGGAATGCGTCCGCGTCTTTCGATCTTCATCTGAGGATGACCGGAAGGTTTCGCAAGCGGAGAGGGCCGCGACGGGATTGGATTTCCGGCAGCGGCGCGCCTTTTGCGGTTCCGCCGGCAAGCTTCACCAACCCACAGGGCACTCGAGCAGATGGCGCAAGGTTTCCAGCAACAGTCAGGCGGACCGGGAAGCGTCGCCGCGCCCATCGCCGGTATCGGTCTGATTGCGATCGCCTGCCTGAGTTTCTCCGTCCTGGATGCGACCGCCAAATATCTGTCGGCGAGCCTGCCGACGCTTCAGATCGTGTGGATGCGGTTTGTCAGCCACGTGATCGTCACCTTCATCCTGTTTCAGGTCTGGAAGAAGCCATCGCTCCTGAAGACCGGTCGGCCGGTGCTGCAGATCGTGCGCGCGCTCTGCCTTGTGGGCACGACGTTCTGCAATTTCATCGCGCTGCGTTACCTGCAGCTTGCCGAGACCATGTCGATCATGTTCGCCTCACCCTTCGTGATCACGGCACTTGCCGGGCCGCTTCTGGGCGAATGGGCGGGGCTGAGGCGCTGGATCGCGATCATCGTCGGCTTCTCCGGCGTTCTGGTCGTCACGCAGCCGGGAATGGGCGGAATGCACTGGGCGGCGATCTTTTCGGTCTGCTCCATGTGCTTCTACGCCTTCTATGCCATTCTCACACGTCAGCTGACCGCCACCGACGGATCTGCCACCATGCTGATCATTTCCGGCATCGTCGGCGCCGTCGCGATGGCGCCTGCGGGCATTGCTGTCTGGGAAACGCCGCCCGACGCCCTGTCATGGGCGCTCATGCTTCTTACGGGCTGTCTCGGTGGCGGCGGACATTACCTCTTCATCATGGCTCACCGGATCGCGCCTGCCCCGGTCCTGGCGCCGTTCATCTACAGCCAGATCGTCTGGATGATCATTCTCGGCTATCTGGTCTTCGCCGACGTTCCGTCACTTTCGACAATCGCCGGCGCCTCGATCGTCGTCGCTTCCGGTCTCTACATTCTCTATCGGGAGCGCGTGAAGGGAATTTAGGGAGCGGATACTGATGGTTGACGCGGTTGCCGACTTTCCGTCTTAATAACCTCCTTGTTGGCAGCGGGTGACGCCGGGTCGACTGCCTGTTGAGGAGGATTAGAATGGATCTCAGCCGCCGGACGTTCCTGGGGGTGGCCGCCGCAGCGGCCGGAACGCTCGCAATGCCGCATCTGGCCCGTGCCAATGCCGCCGCGAATGCCTATTTCAAGGGTTATCAGCAGGACAGCGGATTTCAGTACCGTCAAACGAATTTCGATCGCATCCAGCCCGTCTGGCGCCGCCAGATGGTCAAGTATTTCAGTCCGGAGCCGCCTGGAACGGTCGTCGTCGACACGTCCAATCACTTTCTTTACTGGGTCTGGGAAAACAACACCGCGCTGCGCTACGGCGTCGGCGTCGGGCGTGAGGGCTTCAAGTGGTACGGGCGTGCGCGTATCGACCGCAAGGCCCTGTGGCCGCGTTGGGTCCCGCCGCCGGAAATGCTGAAGCGCCAGCCGGATCTGCCGCGCCTCGTCGAAGGCGGAGCGGCGAACAATCCGCTTGGGCCGAGAGCCCTCTATCTCTACCGGGACGGCTCGGATCTCGGCTATCGCCTGCACGGAACGCTGGAGCCCTGGAGCATCGGGCGCGACGTGTCGAGCGGATGTATCCGCATGTTTCCGGAAGACATCATCGATCTTTATCAGCGCTGTCCCAAGGGCACGGCGGTTCTGGTGCTCGAGCATCTCGGTTCGAATGCCGGCTGAGCCTCGGCTTCGGCATGCGTGATCTCGGCAGTCCGTGCGCGGCGACGCCCGGACTGCCTTACGGTAATCTTGAATATTCGACTTCAGGCCGGACCGCGTCTTGCGGCAATGCCCATGTCGATCCAGCGGGTTGGGGGACTCCTTGAACAACTGGTTTCGCCGAGCAAGGCTCGGCATCTTCGTCGCGGGAATGTTTTCATTCGCACTGGCGGGCTGCAACACCGGCGGAAGCTTTTCGTCTCCGGATGTAACCAACGCGCCCGTTGCCGGCTTCGTTGATATCTCTTCCGGATCGGAAGAGGATTTCATCCTGAATGTGGGCCGGCGCATCTATTTCCCTGAAGGGTCAGCCGTCGTGACCGAGGAAGCGCGGATGACGATCGAGAAACAGGCCACCTGGCTGAAGAAAAACAAGAAGTGGCTGGTCAAGATCCAGGGCCATGCGGATGACCCGGGCAGCGAAGCGGCGCAGAAGACACTGTCGACGGCGCGCGCGAATGCCGTCATGGCGGAACTCGTCAAAGACGGTGTTTCGCCCAAGCGCATGTGGGTGAAGGGATATGGCGTTGAGCGGCCGGTGACCGATTGCGACAAGCTGACGTGTCAGTCCCAGAACCGCCGCGTCGTCGTCAACCTTCGCGAGGAGTTCGACGACAGCGCTCCGGCAAGCCGATGATGCAGCGCCCGGGAAAAGGGAAGGGATCTCCGGCTTCCCGGGCGGCGCCTTCGGCTCGGCGGCGCCCCGCCGCCCGACACCGCGCTGGCGACAATCGGCGTTATTTGTTCGCTGGCTTCTTTACCCCCGTGGACTGGCACTGTATCGGTCCCTTCAGGAACCGCTGCGGAAAATGAGAACACTTGATGTCAGATGACAACGGATCCACGCCTCCGGGCCTGCCGTCGAAGCCGGGCAAGCGCCTGACACTCGGGCATATCGCCGACCAGCTCGGCATTTCGACGGCAACGGTTTCGCTCGCCCTTCGGGACAGTCCGCTGGTGGCGGAGGAGACGCGGGAAAAGGTCAAGCAGACGGCGGAGGAGATCGGCTACATCTACAACCGCTCGGCTGCGTCACTGCGCACGTCTCGCAGCCAGATTGTCGGCGTCGCGGTCCACGATATTCTCAATCCTTATTTTGCGGAGGTCTTCTCCGCCCTTGAGACCGTGCTGGAAGAGCAGGGGCAGATGATCTTCATCTGCAATCACCGGGATGACGTGAAACGCCAGCGGGCCTTCGTCAACACACTGCTCCAGCACAGGGCGGACGGGCTCATCCTGTGCCCCTCGGTCGGCACGACGGCGGAGGAGATCAATCGTCTGGTCGGGCAGGGCATTCCGGTGACACTGGTTGCGCGTGAAGTGCCGGGCGTCTGGGCGCCCTGCGTGCGCGGCGACGATCTGTCCGGGACATACCAGATCACCCGCCATCTGCTCGGGCAGGGCCATCGGTCTATCGCGATGGTCGGCGGGCGGCGCGCCAGTTCCACCGGGCAGCTTCGCAATGCCGGGTGGCGCAAGGCGCTCAACGAGGCGGGGATCGATCCAGAGAGCCAGATCGATCTGCCCGAGATGATGACACAAGCGGATGGGCGGGCCGCGGTACCCGAGATCCTGGGGGCCGAGGAACGGCCGACAGCCATCGTCGGCTTCAACGATCTCGTTGCCTTCGGCATGATGACGACGTTACGCCGGGCCGGTGTCGAACCAGGTCCGGACATGGCGATCACCGGTTATGACGACATCGACGGGGCGGATGCGCGCACGCCGGCACTCACGACCGTCCGCAATCAGCCCGACAAGATCGGCCGTCTGGCAGCCCTGACGCTTCTGCGGCAGGTCGCCGGAGAACGCGTGCCCAACACGCCTATCGTGATCGAGCCGGAACTGAAGGTTCGCGAGAGCTCTCCGCCTCACGGCGTCCGGCTTGCGCCCAGCCTGGATGAGGGTTCGGAAGACGGCGAGGAAGCGGCAGTGGAAACGGAAAAGAACCCGTAGGGAGCTGACGGGAGACTGTCGAACTGACGGCTCAATCTCCTGGGCACTGCGGTGCGAACATCCAGGTGCGGTCAGTCGTCGCCTGAGCGTTTTCGATCAAGAAAAATCAAATCTGTTGCCATGCAGGCGAGCGGCCGGGCCGCCCGCCTGCAAGTCGTCATGCGGTCCGCGTCAGCGCGGTTCTTCCATCAGGCCCTTGATGATCGCGTAGCAGGCGAGCAGGAGCACGATGGTGAAGGGGAAGCCGGTCGAGACGGCCATCGCCTGCAGCGCACCGAGCCCGCCGCCGAGCAGAAGCGCAATGGCGACCAGCCCTTCGAAGGTGCACCAGAAGACGCGCTGTGCGACGGGAGCATCGACCTTTCCGCCTGCCGTGATCGTGTCGATGACGAGCGAACCGGAGTCCGACGACGTCACGAAGAAGACAATCACAAGGATGATGGCGATGAACGACGTGATCGAAGCCATCGGCAGGTCGGACAGCATGCCGAACAGTGACAGTTCCGGGCTGTAGCTGGCGATCACGTATTTGTGGACCTGGCTATCGGGGTTGGTCAGCACCTGATCCATTGCCGTGCCGCCGAAAGCCGTCATCCAGATGACGGAAACGATGGTTGGAATGATCAGCACGCAGATGATGAACTCCCGCACGCTCCTGCCGCGGCTCACGCGGGCGATGAACATGCCGACGAACGGCGACCAGGAAATCCACCACGCCCAGTAGAAGGCGGTCCAGCCGTGGCGGAAGCTGTCATCCTCGCGCCCGAACGGGTTGGAAAGCGGCACGATATCCTTTGCATAGGCTCCGAGATTTTCCACGAAACCGCTCACGAGCGAAGCGGTCGGTCCCGCTGCGATCACGAAGATCAGAAGCAAGGCCGCGATCACCATGTTGATTTCCGACAGGACCTTCACGCCGCCGTCGAGACCGCGCAGCACGGAGATCAGGGCGATGGTCGTGATGCCGATGATCAGCAGGATCTGGGCCATGTTGCCGATCGGAACTCCGAAGACGAAGTTGAGGCCGGCGTTGGCCTGCTGTGCCCCGAAGCCGAGCGATGTCGCCAGGCCGAAGAGGGTTGCGAAGACGGCCAGAATGTCGACGACGTGACCGGGCCAGCCCCAGGTCTTTTCGCCGAAGATCGGATAGAAAACCGATCGCATCGTCAGCGGAAGGCCCTTGTTGAAGGAAAACAGTGCCAGCGCCAGCGCCACGACGGCATAGATGGCCCAGGGGTGCAGGCCCCAGTGGAAGATCGTCGCGGCCATTCCCATCGCCTTGGCGGCGGCCACGTTTTCCTCGATCACGTTCCCGTCCGCGTCAAAGGGCGAGGGAACGCCCATCGGCTCTGAAAACGCCATGTGGTAGACGGGCTCCAGAACGCCGAAGAACATCAGCCCGATGCCCATGCCGGCAGCGAAAAGCATGGCGAACCAGCCGAAGTAATTGTAGTCCGGTTCAGCATCCTTTCCGCCGATACGCACATTGCCGAGGGGCGTAACGATGAGGGCCAGGCACACGATGACGAAGACGTTGCCGGCCAGGATGAAGAACCAGTCAAGGTTGGATGTCAGCCACGTCCGCAATGCGTCGAAGAAGGGGCCGACCTCGTTCTGGAAGGCAAGGGTCAGAAATGTGAAGGCCGCGATCGTGAGGCCGGAGACAAGGAAGACCGGATTGTGAATATCGAGATCGAAAGGCCCGAGTTTGGTTTCGATATTGTCCTGGCCGATCTCGTAATCGGTCTCGATGAGACTGGCAGCTCCCTCGGGATCGGGGATGCCCTGGTTGGTGGCGTTGTCGCTCATTGAGCAGTCCTCATTTTTCTTTGGATCGGTTACCTGACCAGGAAGACGGAAACATCCGCATGCGAGGCGATCTTGCCGCCGTTCGACGGCCAGAAGTGGTCTGCTACATTCGGGATGTGTGTTGCCATGACGACGAGATCCGCGCCAGTCTCTTTCACGGCCTTCAACAGTGCGTCTTCGAGGTCGGTCGCCGGGTCGTGGGAAAAGACGGCGTGTCCGGTTGCCTCGATGCCGTGCTTTTCCGCCTCCGAGGCAGCATAGGCGGACAGCTTGCTCTTGAATTCGTCGGGCGTATGCGCAAGTGCGCTTGGCGCGTTGCTGGTCACGGCGGTGAAGACCAACGGAATACCATCCGGTTTGGCGACATGAACGCCCACGGAGATCGCTTTCTCCAATTTATCCGCATGCTGCAGATCTATCGGAACGAGTATTTTCTTGAACAAAAGTCCCTCCTCATGTGGATAGACAAGAATAGCTGGAGTTCTTGTCAACGCGACGGATTTGTGGAGGGCGTGGATAGTGACATGTTGTCGTGGTTTTTGGCACGTGCCCTCCTCGTGCCAGCTCAGGATACTCTGGCGCATATGAGAGGCTGCGTCAAAGACCGTCATACGGTCGCCGCATCGCGACATATTTTTACGGAATAATCCCGCCTAGACTTGCCCGATTACTCGGCGACGGCGGCTGATTGCGATTCGGTATAAACGACACATCTGTTGCGTCCGGAGGACTTGGCCTCATAGAGGGCCGTGTCGGCCTTCTGCATCAGGCTGCTGAATTCCACATCGGATTCGCAGACCGTCGCCAGGCCCATGCTGCAGGTCACCGGGCCGCAGTTTTCGGTGCTGCAATTCGCGATGATGCTCAGGCGTAGACGATCGCAGACCGTCGTGGCGTCCCCCGCGGATGTGCCGTGCAGAAGCAGGCAGAATTCCTCGCCGCCGATCCGCCCGAAGACGTCGACCGGACGCAGACTTGCCATGATGGTCGCGGCGAATTTTTTCAGCACGTCGTCGCCGGTTGCGTGCCCGTGGCGATCATTGATCAGCTTGAAGTGATCGATATCCATCATGACGCAGGTGAAGGGCTGATTGTATCTGCGATATCGCATCAGCTCCTTTTGCGCCTGCTCCATGAAGGCGCGACGGTTCATGGTCTGTGTCAGATCGTCCACCGACGCGATGCGTTCCAGATTGATCTTGGCGTCGAGAAGCGCCTGGTGGTCGCGCTGGCGCGCGATCTCGTGACCCATCCAGTCTGCAAACCGGCGCAGGATCTGGCGATCTGAAACCGAAAAGTCCCTCTTGCGCGCCTGCGGTGAGGAGAAGTTGATCGTGCCGTAGATCAGGCCATCCACGAACACCGGGCAGCCGATGTAGGTTTCAAGGCCGAAATTGCGGTAGCAAGGATGTGCTGCGAAATTGCTTTCGGAGGCCTTGGTCGTCGCCAGCGGTTCCGTGGCCTGGAGGGTGAGCTGACAATAGGTGTCTGCCAGCTGAAACTCCGTCCCGGGCACGAGCTCGCCATTGGGGCTGGCAGCGTTGACGATGGCGTAGCTGTTGTCAGCCACGTGGCTCAGAATGCCGAAGGGAAGATCGTAATGCCTGCAGCCGATCCGCAGGAATTCATCGATTTTTTCTTTGTGACCGAGTTCACGGCTGGAGGTAAGGGAATAGACTTCGGCCAGCGTGGTTTCCGTTCTCTTCCGGTCCGTGATATCCGTCGCCATGACCACCAGCCGATCCACTTCGCCGGTCGCGGTGAGCCTGGGGTTCCAGTCAATCTTGCAGTCCCGATGCACGCCGTCCGGAAACTGCAGGTTCAGTTCTGCGCTGACCGCGCGGCGTTCCTCGATCGCACGGGCTGCATGCCGGCTCACGATCTCGCGATCCTGCGCGCAGAGCCTTTCCCGCAGCGGTTTTCCGATCAGCTCCTCTGCGGACGCGTTGAACCATTTGCATCCGGTCTCGTTCGTGAAGAGGCAGGTTCCGTCCGGCAGAAGCTCGTTGATGCTGACGGTAAGGCTGTCTGCAATAAGCGCCAGGTCCGCATAGGCTCTTTCGGCCTTCGCCTGGGCTTGCTTCAGCTCCGTGATATCCGCACGAATACCGGCTATGCCGCCACTGGTCGTCTTCGTTTCGGAAATGCGCAGCCAACGCCCGTTTTCCAGTCTCTGCTCGATGACGGAGCCGTCGCAATTGCGATGCCGCCTGATGCGATCGGCCAGCCAGTCCTCATCGCTCAAGTCTCCGGTGCTGTATTGTTTGCGCCCCAGACCGAAACGCAGGATGTCTTCGAAGCGGTTTCCGGGAAAGATGGCGGGAGCGGAACTGGTGTAGATTTCGCGGTAATTGTCGTTGCAGATGACGAGCCGATCGTCGCTGTCGTATAGAGCAAACCCTTCAGAGATCGCGTCCAGCGCTTCCTCGAGCGTAACCGCAACGGCGGTCAGTTGCTCCTCAAGAGCGCGTTTCTCGCGCGTGTCACGGATAATGACAAGAAGGCCCGAGAGATTGTTTTGAGTGTCGTACAGCGGCGCAGTCACTGTTTCCACCTTTGCGATCGTGCCGTCGCCGAGCCTGAGGTCAATGCAGTGGGCTTCTTTCGATCCACCCGTTTCTGGCTGCCGATAAAGTCGACCCAATTCCTCGAACTGTTTCGGGTCGGCGAAGAAACGCTGTGTCCGGGATGCGCAAATCTCGGTTCTCGAAAGGCGTAGCAGCTCTTTCGTCGCCCGGTTCGCAAACACGATCTTCCTTTCGGCATTCGTCACGAGAACGCTTTCGGGAAGGTTCCCGAATGTCGTTTCAAGGTCGATCGTGATGGTCTGGTCTGCGTTCTTTTCCATGGCCCGCCATATTTCGAGATGTGTTGGCGTGTCGTTCAATCGAACAGAAAAAGTTTAATAAACGCATACCTTTTTGGCTTGGTTCTCCAGTCGTTGCTTGTCGGGCCAGCTAGTTAGACTTGTCATTTTTAGCAATGCTATTTCGATTTTGAGTTGTCGTTCAGAAAGTGCTTTACCCTGTTCAGTGCGGTTTTGATATTCTCGGTCGAGTTGGCATAGGAAAGGCGAATGTAACCTTCCCCCAGTGTCCCGAAGTCGGGCCCGCCGATCGTGGCGACACCAGCCTCCTCCAGGAGGGCCGAGGCCAGCTGTTTGGATTTCCAGCCGGTGCCTGTGATGTTCGGATAGGCATAGAAGGCGCCGCGAGGGGATCGGCAGGAAATTCCGTCGATGGCGTTCAGCCCGTCAACGATCACCTGGCGTCTGGCGTCGAACTCGGCAACCATGCTTGCGACGTCGTCCTGCGGTCCGGTCAGGGCGGCCAGTCCGGCATATTGCGCGGGGGCGTTGACGCAGGACCACGCGTTGACGGCCAGCTTGCGCGCCTTGTTGAACAGAGCGTCCGGCCAGAGCGAAAAGCCCATGCGCCAGCCCGTCATCGCATAGGTCTTGGACCAGCCGTCGAGCAGAATCAGCCGGTCGCGGAGGCTCTCGAACTCCAGCAAAGAGACATGCTCCATGCCGTCATAGGTCATCTGCGAGTAGATCTCGTCGGACATGACGGCAACGCCCGGATGGTTCTGAAGGCCTGCGACGAGTTTCTCGATCTCCGCACGCGGGGTGACGCCGCCGGTCGGATTGGCCGGGGAATTGAGGATCAGGAGGCGCGTCTTGTCGGTGATCAGCGCGAGCGTCTCTTCGGCGGAAAAGGCAAAGTCGTTCTCCTCGCGGATCGGGACAGGCACCGGGCGCGCACCGGTGAATTCGATCATCGAGCGGTAGATCGGAAATCCCGGGTCCGGATAGAGAATGTCCGCGCCCAGTTCGCCGAACATGAGGATCGCCATGAACATCGTGACCTTGCCTCCCGGCACGATCAGGACCTGGTCCGGGTCGGTTTCGACACCATGACGCTTAAGGAGATCCGCGCTGACAGCTTCGCGCAAGGGCGCGATGCCGGTCGCCGGCGTATAGCCGTGGTGTCCGTCCCTGAGCGCCTTGATGGCCGCTTCGACGATATGCTCGGGCGTCTTGAAGTCCGGCTGTCCGATGCCGAGATTGATGATGTCCTGTCCCGCGATTGCAAGCTCGGTTGCCCGCGCCAGCACGGCGAAGGCATTTTCTTCGCCAATCCGGTCAAATCCGGCAATCGTCTGCAGCATGTCGGCCTCCCTGAAATCCGTTTGTCTGTCGTGAGCTAGCGCGTTTTCGGGCGAGAATGAAAGACGCCAGCACGGGCAATCGGTTCGCACCACGGCATTTTCCCGCCTCATCGGGTGAAAATGCCCGCATGCACTCCCAATGTGTTGACGTTGTCCTTATATTCGCGTCAAACAGGCCTGCCGATCCGCAGGTAAACCCCACTATAAAAGCCAGGAAGTTGCGCCATGTCAGCGACCCAGGATGCTTCTGCACAAATCCCCGTCACCGTTCTCACAGGTTATCTCGGCGCCGGAAAGACCACGCTTCTCAACCGGATCCTGACCGAGAACCACGGTCAGCGCTATGCGGTCATCGTCAACGAATTCGGTGAAGTCGGGATCGACAACGACCTGTTGGTCGAGTCGGACGAAGAAATTTTCGAAATGAACAACGGCTGCATCTGCTGCACCGTTCGCGGTGATCTGATCCGCACCGTTCAGAACCTGATGAAGCGAAAGAATGCCTTCGATGCGATCATCGTAGAGACGACCGGGGTCGCCGATCCGGCTCCTGTTGCGCAGACCTTCTTCATGGACGACGACGTGCGCGCCAAGGCGAAGCTCGATGCGGTCGTGGCCGTGGTCGATGCGCGCCATGTTCTGAAGCGACTCGAGGACACGGAAGAAGCGGCGGACCAGATCGCCTTTGCCGACGTGATCCTGATCAACAAGACCGATCTCGTGACGGCAGAGGACCTCGCCGGCGTCGAGGCCCGTATCCGGTCGATCAATCCCTATGCCGTCCTGCATCGCAGCGAGCGCTGCGGTATCGATATCGCCAAGGTTCTGGATCGCGGTGCATTCGATCTCGACCGCGTTCTGTCGCTGGATCCGCATTTCCTGGAACATGGCCATCACGCCGACGAGTGTGGCCCCGATTGCGATCATGACCATGATCACCACCATCATCACGGACATGAGCATGGGGATGGGCACGAATGCGGTCCGGACTGCGATCACGATCATCACCACCACGACGATCCGCATTCGGTCAAAAGCATTTCTCTGAAAGCGGGTGATCTCAACCCGGACATGTTCTTTCCCTGGATCAATCAGGTCACCCAGGTCCAGGGACCGAATATTCTCAGGATGAAGGGTATTCTCGCCTTCAAGGACGATCCGCAGCGGTATGTCATCCAGGGCGTGCACATGATCGTGGAAGGCGATCATCAGCGAGACTGGAAGGCTGACGAGCCGCGTGAGAGCCGGCTGGTCTTCATCGGCCGCGATCTCAACTGGGACGTCCTGCGCGACAGTTTCCAGGCCTGCATCGCTCAATAAGGAAATACGTTTTGCCGACTGTTGCTCCCGTCGAGGTGGACGGTTTCGTCGTCCGCACCGGCTTTCTTAAAGACACGGCTTTTTTCGCGTCCGGTGAGGGCGAAATCGTCCTGTCGGGTCAAGGTGAAAAGAGGCTGCGGCCGCACAAGGCCGGGCTGCTTGCCGCGGAGCCGCAGCCGGATGGCAAAGGCCTGATTTCCTCCGGAGACGATGGCTGCATCCATCTCACCCGCCTTGACGGTTCCGGCGAGTTGCTGGCCGAGCGGCCCCGCAAGTGGATCGATCTGATCGCGGCCGGCCCCTCCGGCGCCGTTGCCTTCGCAAGCGGTCGGACGGCCTGGGTGCGGTTTGCAGACGGGCGCGAGAAGGAATTCGTTCACGAGCGCGCCGTTGGCGGGCTGGCCTTCGCGCCCAAGGGCATGCGGATCGCCGTTTCCAGATACGACGGCGCGACGCTCTGGTGGGCCGGCACGGAGGGAGAACCCGTGGAACTCGGCTGGAAGGGGGCGCATCTCGGCATCAGCTTTTCGCCGGACGGCAAGTATCTCGTCACCGCGATGCAGGAAAATGCCCTGCATGGATGGCGGCTTTCCGATGCACAGGACATGCGCATGACCGGCTATCCCGCCAAGGTCAAATCGTTCAGCTGGTCGGCCAAAGGCCGCTACCTCGCCACGTCAGGCGCGAATGCCGCAATCCTCTGGCCGTTCTTCGGCAAGACCGGGCCGATGGGTCAGGCTCCCCTCCAGCTCGGCACGAGGAGCGACAATCTCGTTGCCGCCGTCGCCTGTCACCCGAAGGAGGAGGTCGTCGCCGTCGGCTATCAAGACGGCATGGTTCTGATGTGCCGTTTCGAGGACAATGCGGAGGTTCTTTTGCGGCGTCCCGGAGACGGTCCGGTCTCCTCTCTTGCCTGGGATGACGCGGGAACGCGGCTTGCTTTTGGAACCGAGGCGGGAGAAGCCGGTTTAATCAGTCTGGAGGACTGATGCGTCCGAGGGCGTGCGCTCGGCCTTCGAACAA
Organism: Rhodobacterales bacterium; assembly: GCA_008107755.1. GTDB lineage: Bacteria > Pseudomonadota > Alphaproteobacteria > Rhizobiales > Stappiaceae > Roseibium. Next base: position 152,167 of record VIRH01000072.1, on the reverse strand, counting down.
AAGGAACGGGAAAAGCGAATGGCACGTATTCTGATGTTGCTGGCCATGCTTGTGACAGGAACGGCAAGTTCCCAGTTGCCCGAGTTTTCCCAGCAATATCGCCAGAGGCTTGGGGGTGCCATCGATGCCCTGGAAGAGGTTCTTGCCGATTTCTACCGGGATGCAGATGCCTTCGGCATGACCTCCGCCGAAGCGATTGCCCTGCAGAAGGCCTCCGACGATCCATTCATTCGCGCGCGTGGCGACAGCATGCTGAATGCGGAAATCCGTTTGAGCCGCCTGAAGCAGCAGCAAGCGGAGCTGCAGACGGCCGGATCGATCCGGCGTCTCGTGATCTTTGCCCAGGGCTTCGATCCGCAGCTCGCCCAGGCAACAGCTGATGACTACGAGCCGGCGGTGCCGGTGACGGGCGAAGGCATTGCCAGCGCCGGGGCCGGCGCGATCGCGGGATTGTTCATCATGTGGTTTCTCGTCGGCGCCGCACGCATCACGAAGCGGCGGGTTCTTCGGCGTCCGAGCCGGCCTTGAGGCGACACGGTTCCAGGGGCGTTGTCACCGCCCGGATGGCCCGGTTTCTTGACCGGTCCGCGAAATAGGATAAGCAGTTCTGTCTGCTCAACGCCGGGAAAGGGTGCCGGATGGACGCAATCACTCGCATGCGCTGCTTCATTCAAGTGGTCGATTCCAATGGATTTTCCGCAGCCGCGCGCGAGATGGGCCGATCCAAGGCGCTTGTCTCGAAATATGTTGGCGAACTTGAAGACGAACTTGGTGTCCGGCTCCTGAACCGGACGACACGCCAGGTGTCGATGACCGATGTCGGCGAGGCCTATTATAAGGAAGCGGTCGAGATCCTGCAGCGGATCGATGATCTGCAGGCTTCCGTGCAATCCACCCATCAGGAAGTCCGTGGCCGCCTCAGGGTGTCGGCGCCCCGGTCCATGGGCGATGACGGTCTCAATCGGGCGATGATGGACTTTCTGGTCAAGTATCCTGACGTCAATCTCGACCTGCGGCTGGAGGACCGGTTCGTGGATCTGGTGGAGGAAGGGTTCGATCTCGCCGTCCGTGTCGCACAGCTTGAGGATTCCAGCCTGATCGCACGTCGGATCGCTCCCTTCCGGACAGTGGTCTGCGCCAGCGGCAAGGTGATCGAGCATTATGGCGAGCCGAGGGTGCCGGCGGATCTTTCGACACGTCCCTGCCTTGTCGATTCAAACTACCGCTACAGGCAGAACTGGGGCTTTCGGGACAATGGGGAGCGGCTCTCCGTGCCTGTTCGGGGGCCGCTGGAGGTTAACAGTGCTGTGGCAGGCCGGGAGGCGGCCCTTCGCGATCTCGGGTTCCTGAGGACTCCCATGTTCTTTGTCCACGAAGACGTGAGGCACGGCAGGTTGAAACTGGTTCTGGAAGACTATGAGGAACCGCAGCGCGGCATCTATGCCGTCTATCCGCATCGGCGCCATTTGAGCGCCAAGGTGCGCGCCTTCGTCGATTTTCTTGTCGAATGGTTCGAGCGGGAACCGATTTGCTGACGTGGGCGTTCGATAGGCTCTTGAAAATGCACTCAATGGTTGTCTTTTGTGAAAGTGCTTAAGGGAAAGTCCTTACCTCGCAAGAGCCGTTTTCAACCCGGATGTACGATTTCGTGTTTTGACAGTTGTCGGAGCGTGCATTTATAGGTTTAGAACTAAGGTTTTTCTTGAATTTTTTCAGTTTGCAGAACAAATATATTCTAATGGACAATGCTCAGAGACAGATCGCTGCCGGCTTGGAACAGGTCTTCTGGAGTCGTGGGTTCGCGGAACCGAGTGTTCCCGAACTGCGTGCCGGGGTCGGTGTGAGCATGCGGACCCTCTACCGCTACTTCCCGTCGCGCGAGGCAATGGTCCTCGGCGCGCTCGAGCACCGTCATCTCAGATACATCGATTATGTGCATGAAGGGGTTCGCGAGCCGGGCCTTGCGGCTGCGGAGCAGCTTTTCGACAAGCTCGGCGGCTGGATGCAAATGACGGAAGGTCGGGCGTGCTTCTTCAAGCAGGCCCTGTCTGCCAATCCCGACAGCGTCCAGATCAAGGCCACCGTCAAGCGCCACAAGGCGGAGCTTCTGGAGTTCTTCGGCGAGCTGAGTGGTCGGGAAAGTTACGCGACAACCATCTACCTTCTGCATGAAGGCGTCATGGCCGGATATGCCGAACTCGGCGAAACGATCGTGGAGGATGCCAAGCGCATGGTTCGCGACATGTTCAAGAACGCCAACGAACGTCGCCTTTCCTGATCTCGATTCCAATGCCTCGCAAATGAGGCGGGCGGCAGCAGAGCCGCCGATCGCCTCAAGCACATTCTCTGAAGACAGCCAATTGAACCTCAGGCTGAGCGTGCCTTTGCCAGCCGCTCTTCGGCCATCCTGTCGGCGATGCGCTCCGGCGTGCTGCCTTCGTTGTCGGCACGTTCGAAGATCGCGGCAAGCGTGTCGCCGATGGCCATCGTCTTTTCCAGCACCAATTCGTCGCCGCCACCGGGCTTGGCGAGCGCAATGGAAATCACACCACCGGCGTTGATCGCGTAGTCCGGCGCATAGAGGATGCCGCGTTTTTTCAGCGCGGCGCCGTCAGCGGGCGTCTGCAGCTGGTTGTTCGCTGCACCGGCAACGATGCGTGCCGAAATCTGGGGGATCGTCGTGGCATTGAGGCCGGCGCCGAGTGCGCAGGGAGCGAAGATGTCTGCCGGTGCGCTGTGGGTCGCCGTGGGGTCGACCGCAGTCGCGCCGAATTCCTCCATCGCGCGCAAAACGAGCGGCGCGTGAATGTCCGATACGATCAGGCCGGCCCCGGCTTCGTGCAGCCTGCGGGCAACGTCGAAGCCGACATGACCGAGGCCCTGGATCGAAACGGTTCTTTCTCCAAGGTCTTCGGTGCCGAAGGCATGTCTTGCAGAGGCCTTTATGCCTTCGAAGATTCCAAGAGCCGTATAGGGGGAGGGGTCGCCCAGGCCGGTTGCCCGGGTTCCGCGCACATGAGTGGTCTGCCGCGCGACCGATTCCATGTCGTCCGGTGAGACGCCGACATCCTCCGCGGTGATGTAGGTTCCCGAAAGCCGGTCCACGTGGCGGCCGAAGGCCTCCATCATCTGCGCGGTCTTGTCCTTGCGTGGATCAGCGATGATGACCGCCTTGCCGCCGCCGAGATCGAGACCCGCCAGTGCGTTCTTGTAGGTCATGCCGCGCGACAGGCGCAGGGCATCCGTCAGGGCGTCGGAGGGATTTTCATACGGCCAGACACGGCAGCCGCCCAGCGCAGGGCCAAGGGTGGTGTCATGAACCGCGATGATGGCGCGAAGACCGGTGTTCCGGTCCTGAGCGAAGATGATATCCTCGTGTTCGCCCATCTCCGGATGATCGAAAACGGCACTGTGATGTACCGAGCTGTGCAAGGCGTTCATTTTGAACTCTGCTCGTTTGTTGTTGCTGAGAACAAATTACGCCTGAGGCGAAGAAATATGTCTTTTTTCTCCTCGATATCCACGAGGCTATGGGGTGAATATTCCGCTGTGGAGATAAATGTGTAAAAAATCTTCTTCAGCGATTTTGCGCTGCCGAAAGAGGCCGGTCATTTTCCTGCCGTCTTTGGTGGTCACGCAGGTCGCAGCGTGTCATGTAAACATATTACATAAGTCGAGTCGGGGCCTTTCGGTGCTACGCAGTCTTTTGCCGATATCCAGAATTTTGCGCACATGCGCTGCCGCGGTTCTTCTTGCGAGCCTGTGCGCCACCGCTGCGCTTGCCCATCCGCACGTCTTCGTGGAGGCCCGTTCGCGGCTGGTTTTCGACGATGCCGGAAAGGCCGTTGCTGTCCGGCATGTGTTCCGTTTCGACGATGCGTTCTCTGCGTTCGCCGTCCAGGGGTTCGATACCAACCGGGACGGTACGTACTCGCGTGAGGAACTGAGCGAGCTTGCCAAGGTCAATGTCGAGAGCATGGCCGACTTCGGCTATTTCACATTCGGCGACAACACCAAGGTGGAGTTCGATTTCGCCCCGCCGACGGATTACTGGCTCGAGCTGATCACGGTCCCGCTCAAGGACTATTGGGCCATGAAGCCCGAGGATTTCGAGGCGATGGAGGAGGACGTCCGCATGAATGGCGGATCGATGCCGGAAACCGTCGACTTGCTTGAGCTTCATTTCACGCTGCCTTTCAAGCAGCCGAGCGACGCTGCAAATACCCTGACACTGGACGTCTACGACCCGACCTACTATGTCGACTTCCGTTTCGGCCAGGAGCCGAATGCGGTCGGCGTGGAAAATGCGCCGGGCAGCTGTCAGGTGACACGCAAGGAGCCGCCTCCGCTCGATGACGCGACGGCCTATGCGCTTGCGCAAATCGGCGCGGATCAACGCAATCTGCCAAAGGATCTGCAATGGGCGGCGGAAAGCCAGATCAACCAGATGATCGTCAACTGCGGCGACACGGCTGCGGTGGTCGCGGCATCAGTTGGCGAAACGACGCCGGTCGACGCGGGTTCAAGCGAACAGGAAAGCGGCACTGACACGGCATCCACTCCGCCAGCCGGAACCGTCGAGACGAGAGTGGCGCAGGATCTCAACGCGCTTGAGGCGACGGCTCAGGTCATCAACGAATCCCCTGCCGCCGCGACGCCTTCGTCCGAGGGGAAGGAAGTCCACGTTGGATTTTTCGATCGGATTTTCGGAGCCATCGCAGTCAAGCAGAAGCAGTTCTACCAGAAGCTCGTCTCCAGCCTCCGCTCGTTCCGTACCAACCCGCATGCAATGTGGCTGCTGATCGGCATTTCCTTTGCCTACGGCATTTTCCACGCTGCCGGGCCGGGCCACGGCAAGGCAGTGATCTCCTCTTATCTGGTTGCCAACAACGAGACGCTTCGCAAGGGCATCGTGCTGTCCTTTGCCTCCGCGCTTGCGCAAGCGGTGACTGCGATCGTTCTGGTCGGCGGGCTGGCCGTGGTCTTCAACCTGACCAGCATCGCCATTCAGGATACGGCGCGCTGGTTCGAGATCGGATCCTACATTCTCATCACCGGCCTTGGCGGCTGGCTGCTTTGGGTGAAGGCCGTCCGCCCGCTTGTGGCGTCGATGGCCCAGAGGTTCGAGGGACGCCAGCTTGCATTTGCGGGCGCCGCCGGTCACGGCCACCACCATCACGACCACTCGCATCACGATCATGACCATCATCACCATCACCGCCATGGTCATCACCTCCACCATGACCATGCTGTTGGTGCGGATGGCATTTGTGCGACCTGCGGACATGCCCATGCGCCGACCCCGGACTTGGTTCAGGGCAAGATTACCCTGGCGCGCGCAGCTTCCATTATCCTTGCGGTTGGTCTCAGGCCGTGTACGGGCGCGCTCATCGTGCTGGTCTTCGCCCTGTCGCAGGGCATGATCGCGGCGGGCATCGCCTCGACCCTCGTCATGGCGCTCGGAACCGGCATTACCGTCTCGCTTCTGGCATGCCTTGCCGTTGGCGCCAAGGACCTTGCGGTGCGGCTGTTCGGCGAAGGTAGCCCCATGGCCGGGCGCGTGCACCGGACGATAGAGATCGCCGGCGCGGCGGTTGTCTTCGTGATGGGTCTGACGCTTCTTGTGGCGACGGTCGGCTGGGGCTGATCGCTCGCAGCCTTCCCGACGTGCTCCTTACACCCCGAGCCGTTTTTCCCGATAGGTGCGCACGGCGTCTCCGAAGGCCGTGAACAGCTTTCCGGACGGTCCGTCGGTCGTCACCCAGTACTCGGGGTGCCACTGGGTCGCGATCACGTAGCCGGCACTGTCGGTGACGGTTGCTGCTTCCACCGTGCCGTCTTCTGCCACAGCTTCCACGGACAAGCCGTTCCCCAGCTCCCCGACCGCCTGACGATGCAGGGAATTGACCTCGAAGGCGTCCTCGCCCAGCACGGCCGCAAGGCAGCCGCCGGGCGTCACTTCCACAGGATGTGCAATCCGGAAACGCTCATCCTGATGCTCGGACGTCGGCGCGCGGTGATCACGGCGCCCTTCCAGCCCCTGAATTTCGGTCAGGAGCGTGCCGCCGAGCGCAACGTTGAGCTCCTGCATGCCCCGACAGATGGCAAAGACCGGAATGCCGCGCTCGATGGCGCGCTTCAGGAGCGGAAGCGTCGTCGCGTCCCTGTCCGGATCGTAGGGGCCGTTCTCCTCTGTCGGATCCTGACCGTAGAGCTGCGGGTTGACGTTGGACCTGGAGCCTGTCGCCAGAACACCGTCGACATGGTCGAGGGCGTCATCAAGGTCCATGTCCGGACCAAGTGAGGGCAGGATCATCGGGATCGCGTCGGACCCTTTCAGGACGGCCTGGAGATAGGTCGATACGGCGGCGTGCCAATTGTAGCCGTCGATGGATTTGACGTCGGCAGTGACCAGAACAAGGGGCTTTGTCATTATGTGCCTGCTGGCTTGATGGGGTATGTCGTTGTGGGGCGATCTATAGCTGATTTACCCGAGGATGGGTCAGTCCAGCAATCCCAGATCCTGCGCGACCTTGTAAAGCTGTGCGGCATTCTTGTTGCCGACCTTTTCTCGCAGGTTCAGCCGGTGCGATTCCACCGTGCGCACGCTGATGCCGAGTTCTTTCGCCACTTCCTTGTTGGGCTGGCCGCTGGCGATTGCCTTGAGAACCTGCCGCTCGCGCTCCGTCAGACCATAGGGATCTTCCACCGGAGCCGAGGTGCCTGCGCCGACCAGTGTTGGTCCGACGGCCGAGGAGAAATAGTAACCGCCGGAGGCGACGCTGTTAATCGCCGTGATCATTTCCGCCGCGGAGATGTCCTTCAGGATATAACCGCGGGCACCGGCCTGGACGACACCGCGGACATATTCCGGATTGTCATAGATCGACAGGATCAGAACCCCAATATCGGGCCGCGTCTTGCGGATCTGCATCGCCGCCTCCAGCCCGTTCATCACCGGCATGGAAACGTCCATGAGCAGGACGTCGGGATTGAGTTCGCTGGCCAGATCGACGGCGTCCCGGCCGTTGGTGGCTTCGCCGACCACGATCAGGTCCGGTACCTTATGCAGGCGCGCGCGGATACCGTCGCGTACGAGTTCGTGATCGTCCGCGAGAAGGACCCGGACCGGTCTGCTGGCTGCTGTCGCTGAAGTCGCCTGAGCTGTCATGGGCTTCATCATGCTGCCTTTGCCGCCAGCTTGTCGAGCGGCATCTCCACCATGATGCGGGTGCCGCCGGATGCGCGCCAGCCGATGATCAGCTTGCCGCCGTAGGTCTCCATGCGCTCGCGCATGTTGCGGAAACCAAGGCCCCCGCCGCGCGGCAGCGGGTTGGGCAGGCCGACGCCGTTGTCCTCCACCGACAGCGTCAGGATGTGGGACCCGACGGTCAGGTCGATGTTGACTTCGCTGGCGCAGGCATGCCGCGCGACGTTGGTCACGCATTCCTGGACGACCCGGTAAAGCGCGGTCTTCGCGCCTTCCGAAAGCCGGTTGTGACACTGTTCGGCCGATACGTTGACGGTGATGCCCGACTGGTTCTGGAATTCCTTGCCAAGGCTGACGAGCGCGGCGGCGAGGCCCATGTCGTCGAGGACGCTCGGCCTCAGGTCCCTCGAGATGCGCCTGACCTCGGCAATCGTTGCGTCCAGGGTCTTGAGGCATTTCGAGGCCTGGCTCTGCAGATCCGGCTCGCGTACCGCTTCGCTGTGAATCATCTCGATGCCGTAGCGCACCGACACGAGAAGCTGCGAAATGCTGTCATGAAGCTCCGTGGACACGCGCTTGCGCTCCTGTTCCTGCACCTGGAAGATCCGGTTGGTCAGTTCCTTCAGCTTGCTGTCGGCGAAGCGCTGTTCGGAAAAGCGCACGCCCGCGATCAGCGTGCCGACAATCACGGTCGCGGCCAGCGTGATCAGGAAGATGACCAGAAGCGTCTGGCGGATACTGTTGGCCATTTCCAAGCGGATGCCTGCGACCTCGCGGGCAATGTCATCTGTGTAGAGGCCGGTGCCGAGCATCCAGCCCCACTTGTCGAGCATGATGGCATAGCCAAGCTTTTCCTCCACGGTGCCGGTCGAGGGTTTGTTCCAGACATACTGGTGAAAGCCGCCGCCGGTCTTTGCCTCTTCGAGCAGGTTCCGGATCACATAGTCACCGTTTTCGTCCTGCAGATCCCACCAGTTGCCCCCGACAAGATGCGGCAGCTTGGGGTGAACGATGTTGGTGCCGTCGAGACGGTAGACGAAGAAATAGCCGTCGTAGTCGAAGGTCAGGTTCTTGAAGATGTCCTTGACCCGTTCCTGCGCTGCGATGCGTCCGCCCGGCTCCTCCTCGTAAATCTGTTCGATGGATGTCAGGGCAAGACTTACGTAGTTGCGGATTTCCTGCCGCTTGGAGGAGAGGATACGCTGCTCGACCGCCTGGGTCTGCGCGTTCACCAGTTCACGCGATTGATAATAGGTGGTTCCACCGACCAGGATGGACACGGCGATCAACGGAAGGATCGTGATCAACAGTAGTTTCGTCTTGAAAGTCAAAAGGCGGCCCTCTTGTTGCAACCCTCGTCGCCAGCGTGAAATTCTCTTGCGATTTTCTCGGTAGTACTACTGAGCATGTGCGCAGAACCACGAATAGCGTATCGGCTATCCAGTCAACTAGACATAGCTTGAGATCGGTGCAAGTGTGTATTCCGGTCCGAAATCGGGTCCGTTTAGGGAGGAAACTAATGGATCGTCGTTCGTTTATCAAAAAGGCTGGCCTCGGCGCCGGCGGTATCGCCGCCGGGTCCGCACTCGCGGCTCCCGCGATCGCGCAGGGTGTCAAGGACATGGTCGTTGTCTCCACCTGGCCGCGTGACTTTCCGGGTCTCGGCATCCCCGCCCAGCGCCTCGCAGCCCGTATCGCAGAGCTGACCGAAGGCCGACTTAACGTAGAGTATTTTGCTGCGGGCGAACGCGTGGGGGCATTCGACTCTTTCGATGAAGTCGCCTCCGGCAATGCGCAGGCCTATATCGGCGCCGATTACTACTGGAAGGGCAAACACCCCGGCTGGGCTGCATTCACTGCGGTACCGTTCGGCCTGACCTATACCGAGATGGACGCCTGGATCAAATACGGCGGCGGCCAGGCTCTGTGGGACGAGCTTGCAGGCGAATTCGGGCTGAAGAACATCGCCATGGGCAACACCGGCGTCCAGATGGGTGGCTGGTTCAACAAGGAAATCGAGACAGCAGACGACCTCAAGGGTCTGAAGATGCGTATTCCGGGCCAGGGCGGCGACGTCATGGCGAAGCTCGGTGCTTCTCCTGTCTCCCTGCCGGGCGGCCAGATCTACGAAAACCTCGTGTCCGGTGCGATCGACGCGACGGAGTGGGTCGGTCCGTTCAACGACTACTTCATGAAGTTCTACGAAGCTGCCAAGTACTACTATTACCCGGGCATGCATGAGCCGGGTGCGCAGCTGGCGATCGGCTTCAACAAGGCGTTCTGGGACGGCCTCAGCAAGACCGATCAGGAAATCATCAAGGCCGCCTGTGCCGAAGAAAACGCCAACACCGCGGCAGAGACCAACGCCAACAACGGTGTCTATCTCAACCGCCTGATCAACGAGCACGGCGTCGAGCTTCGCGAGTTCTCCGACGAGATCTACGACGCGTTCGGCGAAGCCGCACAGGAAGTGCTGGAAGAGGCGATGGATCACTCGGAGCTGTCCAAGCGGATCTACGAGAGCTTCATGCAGGCCCGTACGGAGATCGGCAGCTACATGGCGATTTCCGACATTGCCTACAGCAACAAGCGCAACCGCTATCTGGGTATTCCGGAATAAGCAGGTAAGGCGTCAGGGACGGGATATTTCCCGTCCCTCTTTTCGTTGACATCAAAAAAGGCAAAGCCACCATGACGGCCTTGGACACTGTTCAGGACGGGTCGCCTGCCATGAACTCCGGCCGACAGCGGACACCGGAGAGCGCCAGGATCTTTCGCCTGTTCGGCTGGATCATCCTCGCCCTCATGACAGGGTTTCTGCTCAACAACTATCTCACCTACTGGCAAGATCTTCCCGGCGTCGCGCCTATCTATGGCGGCACTGCCAACGGATCGATGCCCGTGCTGTGGGCCTGGCTCCAGGCCGGGCTTTACGTGGTGCTTGTCATCGCTGCAGCCGCCTATGTCTTCGGCAACAGCAATACGCTGCGCCAGGACAGTGCGCGCATCAGCAACATCAACGCCTTCCTGATCCGCGCGGCCTTCTTTGCCGTCCTGATCGTCGGGCTGGTCGACAGCGCAATCTCCTTCATGCGGATCGAGGGATTCTTGCCCTCGCTCGTCGGCGAAACACTTGCCAATGATCTGGGGCGGGCGCAGTTTCGCGGCCCCTATCTGCACATGCCGCTGATCGCGCTGTCGGTCGTGATTGCCGCGTTCACCCGAACGCTGGGGTTCATCTGGCTGGCGCTTCTGGTGGTTGCCGCCGAGTTCCTCATCGTGATCGGGCGGTTCGTCTTTTCCTATGAACAGGCGTTTCTCGCCGACCTCGTCCGCTTCTGGTACGCGGCGCTGTTCCTCTTCGCCAGCGCCTATACGCTGCTGGAAGAAGGCCATGTCCGGGTAGACGTGTTCTATGCAGGCTTTTCGCCCAAAACCAAGGGATATGTGAATGCGATCGGCTCCGTCATTCTCGGCATGAGCCTTTGCACCGTCATTCTCGTGATCGGCATGGGCGGCAAGCAGAACATCATCAACAGCCCGATCCTAACCTATGAGACCACTCAGGCCGGTTTCGGTCTTTACGTGAAGTATCTCATGGCCGGGTTCCTCGGTGTGTTCGCGGTGTCGATGATGATCCAGTTCGTGTCCTACTTCCTGGACGCGGTGGCCGATATCCGGGGCGAACCGGGCAGCCGGGATCACGACAGCCACTCCGTGCAATAGGCCGGATGACATTCCGACCGGCGCGGCGGGATGTCCGCAGCCGGCGTTTACAAGTTGATCGAGCGATGCGTGCCGTGTCCGGTGGGGGCCGGGGTCGCTCCAGAGCCTGACGAGACCGACAGATATGGAACTCTTCTTCCTTCTCCTTCTCATCCTGCTGATGGCATTCGCCCTCGGGTCAGGCTTTCCGGTGGCGTTTGCCTTGCCGGGGTCGGCCATCCTGACGATCGGGATCGCTGCAGGGAGCGGCTACCTCTTCGCGGGCGATCCGAACGCTTATTTCTCCCATGGCGGGGCAAGCCAGTGGCTAAGCGCGGGGGTCACCAACTTCCGGGGGATCTACTGGGAGGCCGAGCGCGACACGCTGATTGCGATCCCGCTGTTCGTGTTCATGGGGATCATGCTGCAGCGCTCCAAGATCGCGGAAGACCTCCTGGTCACCATGGCGCGTCTGTTCGGTCCGGTTCCGGGCGGTCTCGGTATCTCGGTGGTTTTCGTCGGCGCGCTTCTGGCCGCGACCACCGGCATCGTCGGCGCGACCGTTGTCGCGATGGGCCTGATCTCGCTGCCCGCCATGCTGCGCAACAAATACTCGGTTCCGCTTGCGACGGGAACGATTGCGGCATCCGGCACGCTGGGACAGATCATCCCGCCGTCGATCGTTCTCATCATCCTCGCCGATCAGCTCGCAAGCGCGGTGGACCAGGCCGGCTCGCTACGCCAGACCCTCTACAAGGCCAGCACCGGCGAGCTTTCCATGCCGTCGGATTATTCTGTCGTCTCCACCAGTGCGGGTGAAATGTTCCTCGGGGCCTTCCTGCCGGGCCTGGTCCTGGTGGGGCTCTACATGCTCTTCATCATGGGCTTCGCTCTGATCAACCCGAAGTCCGCCCCGGCCGTGCACGAGGAGGGGACTTTCACCCGAGGCTTCGCGCTTAAGGTGGTCATCACGCTGGTGCCGCCGCTGGCTCTGATCTTCCTGGTGCTCGGCTCGATCATCGCGGGCGTCGCAACCGTCAACCAGGCCGGCGCCATCGGCGCCATCGGGGCCATGGTGATGGCCGGCTATCGGCTGCGTGACGGCAAGCGCGGCGCCTATACGCCCGCGTTGATCGCAATCCTGGCCCTTCTCGGCCTGGCGCTGGTGATTGCCTTCTTCGGCTCGGTCAACATCAAGCTGATCCAGACCAGCGACGATCTTGTTGCGCTCATTCTGGCGCTGATCGCCGTTTCGCTGCTTATGATCGCGATCCTGTGGTCCGGCTGGCGTACGCTGAAATTCGAGAACACGATGCGCGGCGTGATGGTGGAGACGGCCAAGACCTCGGCCCTTGTCTTCATCATCCTGCTCGGGGCGGCGATGCTGACCTCCGCCTTCCGTGCGTTCGGCGGCGAGGAACTGGTCAAGAACTTCCTCCAGGGGCTGCCGGGCGGTTTCTGGGCGCAGTTCCTGATCGTCATGCTGGTGATCTTCATCCTCGGCTTCTTCCTCGACTTCATCGAAATCGCCGTTGTGGTGGTGCCGATTGTCGCGCCGATCCTGCTGGCAGATCCGTCTGCCAACGTGACGGCCGTCTGGCTGGGCGTGATGATCGGTCTGAACATCCAGACATCGTTCCTGACCCCGCCCTTCGGCTTCGCGCTGTTCTATCTGCGCGGCGTGGCGCCGTCGGTGGTGCGGACACTGGACATGTACAAGGGCGTCATCGCCTTCATCTGTCTGCAGCTTGTGGCGCTGTCGATTGTCGGGCTTTATCCGCCGCTCGTGAACTATCTTCCGAACCGGTCGTCGCTCCTTTCGGAAACGGCGCCGCCGCCGAAGAACCCGCGCCTGCAGTACTGCATGGAAAAACTCACCAACGAGGAGTTCCTGGAAAACGGCGACCGTATCCTCTCGGCCATTCAGGCCGCCCGGAACATCGACATGAGCTATCTGCCGGAGGACCTGCAGGAGGACATGGCGGACGGGTTCGAGAAGGCACAGGAAGCCCTGCCAAAGATGCAGGCGATCCAGGAGGCCGAGGCAGCGGTGGCGGCAGCGGCCGTCGCGTACCGTCCGATCCACACGAGGGTGCGAGTCCTGGAACGCGATGCCCTCCGGCTGGAAGAGCGTATCGAGGAACTGGAGGTGATTGTCAGCCGGTCCAGCGAACGGGGCATCTACACCGCTGCGCAGGGCGAGCGCGCCCAGGCACGCATCGATGAGCTGACCGTGCAGCATGATGCGCTGCTGGCGGAGATCCCGGAAAACTGGAAGGAAACCTACGCCGACTTCTCCAAGATCCAGAAAGCGGAAAACGCCGCGCGGTTGAGCTATCGCCGCACGGTCGACCAGGCCTATGAACCGGTTCTGGAGCTGAAGACCATGCTGGACGATGCCGATCTGGTGGCGAGCTTCAAGCCGGAGATCGAAGCGCTGAAGGAGAAGCTGCCGCAATTGGATCCGAAGGAGGCGGTCGATGCCATTGCCGACATGCGCTCCAGGGTCGGCGACGCGGAAGGCACCAGCGATATCCGTGACGGCCTGAGCGAAGCCCGCTCGATCATGCGCAGCCGCGAGCCGAACACGGAGGAGGCGATTGCCGAGATCGACAAGTCGCTCGCCGCTCTCGATGCGGATCTCGCCTGGCGTCAGAAAGCGGCACAGGACATCCTGCCTCAGCTCGAGGTCTATGAGGCAGCCGTCGCCGACACGATCGGGCTGCGTCAGCAGGAAAGATTGCCGAACGATATCGCGCTGGATGTCGCAGCCTGTCTTTCCGGTCACCGGGACGTGTCGCTGAACTTCTAATCGGCAGATGCCGGGTAACGAATTGAACACGGGCCTGAGGGCCCGTTTTCGCGTTTCGGACCGAGGCCGCGCTTGGGTCATGAAGCTTGTGACATCCCGCGCCCGGCGCTTCGCCGCGTTTGGAATAAACTCCGATGTTCGCGGTGCAGCCTGTGCGGAGCGACAGGTGACCCTGCTAACCCCACTTCACGTCGCAGGACAGCATGTAGCCGGAGCCGTAGATTGTGCGGATGCAGGCAGGCTCGTTCTTGCGGGTGAGTTTCTTGCGGATCCGCGAGATGCGCACATCGATGGAGCGGTCGAGGCTTTCATCCCGCCCGCCGTGCTCCAGAAGGTAGTCGCGGGTCAGGACGCGCCGTGGTGCGCGCAGGAGCGCTTCGAGCAGCGTTGCCTCACCGGTGGACAGGAACGTCTCCTCGCCTTCGGGTGACTGAAGGCAATGCGAGCTCGGGCAGTAGGACCAGCCGGCGAATTCGGCCGTCTCCGGACGGGGTGGGGGCGTATCGGCGGACCGGCGCAGAACCGAGCGGATCCGCGCCACGACCTCGCGCGGGTCAAAGGGCTTGACGACGTAGTCGTCCGCGCCGAGCTCCAGCCCCATCACCCTGTCGCTGGAATGCCCCCTCGCGGACAGCACGATGATTGGTGCCGAGGAGCGCCGGCGGATCTCGTTTATGAGGGCCATGCCCTCCATGTCCGGCAGGCTGAGATCGACAATACAGGCGTCCGGCGTCTCCCGGTCAAGCGCTGCCAGCATCTGCCCGGCGGTCGAGAAGATCCGTCCGGCGATGTCGAACTGGCTCATGGCCTCCAGCAGCAGGTTGCCGATTTCCGGCTCGTCGTCGACGACGAAGACGGTTCTGACGAGGGCCGCTGTTTGGGGGCGTATCTGCAAGGTGTGGGTCCTATTGTTTCACTGACAGGATCTGATGAAGGAGCTCGGCAAGCCGGGCATCCGCGAACGGTTTTTCCAGGACCGGAAATTCGCAGTGTTGCTCCTGGCCGTCGACGCCGGACCAGTCGGCATAGCCAGACATCAGCGCAATCGCGATGTCGCCGCGTTTCCGGCGGATTTCGCGGGCAAGCGCCAACCCGTTGATCTGGCCCGGCATGACGATGTCGCTGAGCATGCCGCGAAGTTCAGGCAGGTCGAGGGCGAGCGTCCTGGCATCGTCCGCGCTTTCCGCGCGCAGCACCGCATAGCCGAGTGTCTCCAGCTGATCGGTGACCGTGTCGGCCACGTCCGGATCGTCCTCCACCAGCAAGAGCAGTTCGCCCTGTCCACGTTTCAGATCCCGGTCTTCGCCGGCTTCGTCCGCAAGTGAGGAGGATCGTCCGGGCAGGCGCTGCAGGGGCAGATAAAGTGTCAGGCTGGTTCCGGCACCGGGCTCGCTATCCACCTGCAGGCCGCCTCCGGACTGGCGTATGAAGCCGTAGACCATGGACAGCCCCAAGCCGCTGCCGGTGCCGAAGCTCTTGGTGGTGAAAAAGGGTTCGAAGATCTGCAGGCGGGTCTCGTCATCCATGCCGGTGCCCGTGTCGCTCACGCGGATAAGTCCATAGGCACCTTGCGGAACGCCGAGTTTGGCAGCCTCCTGTCTGCCGAGATCCTCTTGCGCAAGCGTCATGGTGAGTGTGCCGCCTCCCGGCATGGCATCGCGGGCGTTGAAGGCGAGATTCACCAGCGCCGTTTCCATCTGCACCGGATCGATCCGCGCGCCGACTGCGGCATCGTCTGCCTCGACCCTCAGAAGGATGTCGGATGGTAGCGAGCCCTCAAGCAGTCGAGCTGTGGTTTCCAGGACTTTCTTCAGCGGGACGACCTGCGGATCGATCGCCTTGCCGCGGCTGAAGGCCAGAAGACGCTGGATCAGGTCTGAACCGCGTTTCGTGGCTTCCAGCATCGGGGCAACTCTGCTTTCAAGGTCCTTCTTGTCGACGGGGCCTTCCGCCCGGCCGAGGCTCAGAAGGTTTCCCATCAGGATGGCGAGCAGATTGTTGAAATCATGCGCCAGTCCGCCGGTCAGCTTGCCGACCGCGTCCATCCGCTGCGAGCGAACCAGCGCGGCCTCTGCCTGCTTCTGCTCGGTGGCATCCAGCGACAGCACGAAGATGCCGAGCGTTCGCCCGTCTGCGGTCATGTCCGGGATCAGGGTGGAGCGCATGAAGGCCGTGCTGCCGTCTGAGCGTCGGCGCTTGTATTCATAGGAAACCGCATTGCCCTCGAAGGCCCGTTCGATATGCGGGGCAAGTTCGGCATAGAGCTCGTCGCCAACGATATCGGGTGCCTTGCGCCCGGCGATCGACGCGACGGACTGGCCGAACCAGTCGGCATAGCGGCGGTTGGCGAAACGGAAGACCGGGCCCGGCGCCAGATAGGCAATGAGGGCGGGTATGTTGTCGGTCACGAGGCGCAGCCAGTCTTCGCTCTGCTGCAGGGCGCGGGTGCGTTCCTCCACCGTGCGCTCCAGTTTCAGCTGGCGCTGGCGATCCTCCGTCACGTCGGAATAGGTGGTGACGAAGCCGCCGTTGGGGAGTGGTGTGCCGCTGACGGCAATCACCTGTCCGTTGGGGCGGATGCGCTCGAAGTAATGCGGCTCGAACAGTTTGGCGCGCTCGAGCCTGCGGCGGATCTTGCCCTCTATGTCGCCCGGCCCGTATTCGCCGCGTTCGGCGTTGACGCGCAGAAAGGCTTCAAGATGCGTGCCCCGGCAGGCCAGCTCCTGGGGAAAGTCGAGCATTTCCCAAAGGCCGCGGTTCCACGCAACAAGCCTCAGATCGGCGTCGAAGGCCGAAAAGCCCTGGTTGATGTGGTCAAGCGCGGCCTGCATCAGATCAAGCTGCGTCCTGAGCTGACGTGTCTCCTCCATGGACCGGAGATTAAGCGCAAATGCGCGGCATGGCTATAAGCTGCCGGAAGGAGTCGGATGCCCGTTCCGGTGTCGGCGTCACGACCCGGCTTCTGTCAGTGCGTCTTAAGATAGGCGTCGACGGAAGCGGGGCAGTCCCACCCAAGCGTGCTCCCCCAGAAGCCGATCCTGGAGGTGCAGTAGTCCAGAATAAAGTCCTTGCGAAAGGTCTTGAAGAAGCGGTCACCGAGACCCCAGTAGAAATCGAGTTCATTGAACTCCACGTCCCTGACCTTGTAGTCATTGATGTCGAAATCGCCCTTGTCGCAGAAGGAGCCGTCTTCGATCTTCCGGTCGAACTCACGCATGCAGGCGGTTTGCTGGAGCGGGCTCTCGCGAGCCAGGCACGACTGGTAATAGGTGGTGATGTTGCGTTTGTGGCGCAGCCGGCATTCCGTGTAATCGTGTTCCCTGTAGTTGTAGATCCGCCGGTGCATGGAGGACAGCACGCTGTGCACGGAGTGGCCGGAGGTCTTGGTCAGGAAGAAGGTCGGGCAGAACCGGCTTTCCTTCAGGAACCTGTCCCGGGCCAGTTCGGCCTTGCCGGAATAGGTGGTGAGGAAGGGCTGGAACCCGGCTGCGTTCATGAAGAGGTCGAAATGCGGACCGATCACCGCCAACCGGTCATCCCTTGGCGTTTCCTGAAAGCGCAGCGTGCAGTTGGTGGTGTTCAGGATCGTCGCGGCCATGTCATCGTGGTGGTTGTTCCAGTCGCCTAAGGCGGCGTCATAAACCGCGTAGAAAGCGTCGAAGGCGGCGACGCTGTCGTCGGCGATGTACTTGATGATGCGCTGCGTCTGCCGACGCCGTTCCCGCAACCGCGTGTCGTAGATGGCCCGCGCCTCCTCAAAGGCCGCATCGCCTTCTTCCGGGCTTGCAATGAAGGCGGCGTGTTCGGCGCTATAGTTCTGGATGTTCTTCTTGACGATCAGATCGCCGAAGACAGCGCCGATCAGAATGGTGATGACGGAGGTGATGACGAGGTTGCGGTAGGGCGATCCGGAGCGCGCGGCTGCCGGGGCGCGCGGTCGCTTCCGCCCCTTCGTCCGGGACAGCCTGTTGCGGATGGTCCTGGTGCCGGTCATCGGTCGATCCCTGCATCTTACCCAACGAAAGAAATATATAGCACCGCACCGGCGAGCCGCAAAACCCGGCTGTGTGCTGTCTTCGGTCCGGCTGTCGGAAAGCCGGGCGTGCCGTCGCAAAAAAAAGGCCCCTGCGCCATGGGCGCAGGGGCCATATCTTACCGTCGGTCCTGATGCTTCAGGACGTTCGACAGGTTACTTCGCCGCGGCTGCGCGCGCGTTTTCCAGCCAGCCGTCAACCTGGGCCTGGTGGGCTTCGATCCAGCCGGCAGCCTGACCCTTCACGTCGTCGTCGCCGTCATTCATGGCGGCGTTCTGCGCGAAGATGTCTTCAAGCGGAATCTTGACCTGTTCCAGCAGGCTCTTCACCGCCGGATTGGCCTTCAGGAACTCGCTGTTCGCGACCGGGTCGATGTCGTTGGCTGCAAAGCCCATCTGACACGGATCGGCGACGCAGCTTTCAAGACCTTTTGCCGGCTTCGGAAGCTCGAGTTCCTCGGTTTGCGGAACCTCGATCCAGACGACGTCCTTGCCAGGCTTCAGCTTGTTGACCGTCCAGTTCGGCGTCCAGGTGTAGAACAGGATGTGTTCGCCTGCGTTGTAGGACGCGATCGCATCCGCCATGGAAGCCGAGTAACCGGCCTTGACGGTGTTGATGTCGTCGCCGAGGTCATAGGCCTTCATGTGCTCGGAGATCCTGATCTCGCAGCCCCAGCCCGGAGGACAGGCGACGAGATCCGCCTTGCCGTCGCCATTGCGGTCAAAAGCTTCCTTGACTTCGTCGCGCTTGAAGTCGTCGAGCGACTTGATGTCGAATTCCTCGGCGGCCTTCTTGTCGACCAGGTAGCCCTGAAGCGCGCCGCCCTTGGCGACCGCACCGACGATTTCGGCGCTGCCTTCGAAAGCCGGCTTGAAAGTTTCATGGAGCGGGAACCAGCCGTTGACCCAGAGGTCCATGTCGCCCTGTGCGAGGGCCTGATAAAAGGCCGGGGCATCCAGCGTGGTCGGTCCCTTAACTTCATAACCGAGCTCCTGCAGAAGCTGGCTGTAGATTTCGGAATGGAACCAGCCGGTATCCCAGGTGGCCTGACCCATCTTGATTGTCTTGCCTTCACCCGGCATGTCCTGGGCGAGGGCTGCGGAAGCAGTCAGCGCGATGGCGCTGGACATCATTGCCGCGCGTGCGAAATTACGGATTGTGTGAGCCATTAAGTCTCTCCGTTGGTTGGGGGTAAGCTTGACTGCGGCGGGCGCGAACCGCCTGCCGCGCGGCGGCCTTCAGGCCGCCTTTTCGCGTCCGGACAGGGTGTCCGGATCGCTGGAACGGTCCGGGGACTGACCCCGGAAGAACGTCATCAGAGCTCGTCTGAGGGACAGATTGCCGTTTCGACCTTCGGCGAGGCCCTGGGTGATCCGGTCGAGCACGATGGCGAGGATCACGATGCCGACACCACCGGCGGTCGCCAGGCCGACATCCAGCCGGCCGAGTCCGGTGTTCACGATGCCGCCGAGACCTTCTGCGCCGATCAGCGCGGCGATCACGACCATGGAGAGGGCCAGCATGAGCGTCTGGTTGAGGCCAGCCATGACGGTGCGAAGCGCGAGCGGGAACTGAACTTCCCACAGGATCTGCCAACTGGTCGCCCCGAAGGATTCGCATGCCTCGATCAGGTCACCGCGCACATTGCGGATGCCCAGATTGGTCATGCGGACGATCGGGGGAAGCGCGAAGATGATCGTTGCGATGATGCCGGGCGCCCTGCCGACGCCGAAAAGCATCACGATAGGAACCAGATAGACGAAGCTCGGTACCGTCTGCATGATGTCGAGGATCGGACGAACGATCTTCCAGCCGATATCGCTGCGTGCAACCAGAATACCGACCGGAATGCCGATGATCGCGCAGAAAAGCACCGAGGTGATGATCATCGAAAGTGTCGTCATGGTTTCCGGCCACAGGCCGATCATGTCGATGAAGCAGAAGCCCAGGAATGTGACGATGGCCATGGTGCGGCCCGCCAAACGCCAGGACAGCAGCGCAAAAACAGCTGTCGTCACAAGCATGGGGACAACGGTGAACAGCTGGTTGATAGCCATCAGCAGTTCGTTGACCGGAACCTGCAACGCCCGGAAGAAAGGGCGGAAGTAGGGAACGAGGAACCCGTGGACGAAAGAGTTGACGGCGTCGTCGAAAGGGATGGTGATAAAGTCCGAAGGGCTGATCAAGTCAGTCTCCTTGAAATAGGTGGCAAAGAAAGAGCGGAGAGCACGGCAGGTGGAACGCCAGTGAAGATCGTCAGGCGGGTTCTGCTGCCTGTGTCTTCGCTTTCGTCTCTTGCGTGTCCTCGCTGGTCGAGGTTTCTGCGGCGTCTTCCGTCGCTTCCTCCTCGTTTGCCAGATGCGTGAAGATGCTTCCCGGCTCGACGACCCCGACAAGCTTGCCGTCGTCATCCGTCACGGCAAGCGGCATGCCCGCCTGAGCCTCGGAATAGATTTCATTCAGATAGGCATCCTGGGGAACGGTCGGCGGGTGGGCGTGCATGACGTTCATCACCCGCTCCTGTGGCTTGATGTCCTTGATGTCGGCAAGGGTCAGAAGACCCGCCGGCACACCGTCCTTGACGACATGCAGGATTTCGGTGTCAGCAGCCTCCATCGCCTTGCGGGCGTCCGCGACGGTTCCTGTCAGCGGAACGCGGTGCGCGTCCAGCGCGATGTCGGAAGCGGTATAGACGCGGCTGCGATCGATATCCGCGACGAAGGCGCGAACATAGTCGTCGGCCGGTTCGGAAACGATGTCCTGGGCGGTGCCGACCTGAACGAAGGCGCCGTCCTTCATGATCGCGATGCGATCGCCCAACAGCAGGGCCTCGTTGAGATCATGCGTGATGAAGACGATCGTCTTCTTCAGTTCCTTCTGAAGCACGAGCAATTCGTCCTGCATCTCCCTGCGGATCAGCGGGTCGAGAGCGCCGAATGGTTCGTCCATGAGAAGAATCTGCGGGTCGTTGGCCAGTCCGCGGGCAAGTCCGACACGTTGCTGCATGCCGCCGGACAGGGAACCGGGCAATGTGTCGGCATGAGCGTCAAGGCCGACTTTCTCGAGGGCCTTCATGGCCTCATCGCGCCGCCGGTCCTTGTCGACGCCCTTGACCTTGAGGCCGAAGGCAACGTTCTCGGCGACCGTCTTGTGCGGAAAGAGAGCGAAATGCTGGAAGACCATCGAGATCTTCTCGCGGCGCACGTTGCGCAAGGTCTTCTTGTCACAGGAGGCGACATCGGTGCCGTCGATCAGGATCTTGCCCGACGTCGGCGGGATAAGGCCGTTGAGCGTGCGCACCAGAGTGGACTTGCCGGAGCCGGACAATCCCATGATCACGAAGATCTCGCCTTCGTTTACGTCGAAGCTGACCTCGTTGATCCCGACCGTTACACCGGTCTCCCGGAATATCCGTTCCTTGCTCTGGCCCTGCGCTAGGCGTTTCAATCCTTCTCCACGCTCGTCATTAAAGAGTTTGGAGACACTTTCTACTTTTACTTTTACGGACATGAGCGCCGTATATCGCATGTTGTTAGTAAATGAAACCCCAAAGCGACAGAAATTTAAATAGTTGTCTAACTTATCGTCGCGTAAGGCGATTTATTATTATTCTTTATCGAAAGAATACATTAAAATTAGGCAGGTGCGTGGAAAATTGAGCCTGTGTGAGAACTTTTTATCAAAAAGAATGACAAGAATAGTATTTTATCTTTGTTTTTACTTTTTCTCTGCGCTGCAGGTAGATGCGATTGACCTATTGATGTCACAGGTTGAGTGGTTCGCTTCGGGGAGGTCTGAGCCGCGCGAAACCGCCGATTGAACGGGGTGTGACGTGTGCGCCGACCAGTCTGCCAGCGCGCGGATAGAGGCCGGCCCCAAGTAATCGGGCCGGCCGCAACATTTGGTCACGGAGAGCGCTGTGACGCCTACGCAGCCTTCCTTTCGTCCTTCAATTCGCGCAGCGCGTTGGCGGCAAGTTCGAAGGAGCGGACCCTGGCTGCATGGTCGTGGATCATTCCGGTGACGATAAGCTCGTCCGGGCGATAGCGATCCAGAAGCATGCGCAGCTCTTGCTTGATGGTGGCCGGAGAGCCTGTGGCCGAACAGGCAAGGGAAAGGTTCACCTGCGCGAGAACCTGGGGCGGTATTTCCGCCGTGATGTCCTCGACCGGCCTCGGCAGCTTGCCGGGATTGCCCATCCGCAGGCGGGCGAAGGCGAGTTTCTGAGACGAATTCAGGTATTCGGCTTCCGCATCCGTGTCGGCGGCGAAGACGCCTGCCGCGATCATCGCGTATGGCTCGGCAAGGTGCTCCGACGGGCGGAAGCTTCGCCGATAGATGTCCAGCGCCTCATCCAGCATCTGCGGTGCGAAATGGGAGGCGAAGGCGTAGGGGAGGCCGAAGGCGGCAGCAAGCTGCGCGCCGTAGAGACTGGAGCCGAGGATCCAGGCCGGGACGTGCGTGCCTTCACCGGGGATGGCGCGCACGCGGCCACCGTCGCCCGGATCACCGAGATAGGTGATCAGTTCCTGCACATCCTTCGGAAAGCTGTCCTCGTCGGAGGTGAGGTTCCGGCGCAGGGCGCGGGCCGTCAGCATATCCGTACCGGGCGCGCGGCCGAGGCCAAGGTCGATGCGGCCGGGAAAGAGAGTGGCCAGTGTGCCGAACTGTTCGGCGATCACCAGCGGAGCGTGGTTCGGCAGCATGATCCCGCCGGCGCCGACACGCATGGTTTTCGTCGCGGCGGCAACTTGTGAAATGACGATGGAGGTCGCAGCGCTGGCAATGCCGGGCATGTTGTGATGTTCGGCGAGCCAGTAGCGGTGATACCCCGCTGCTTCAGCGGTTTGGGCAAGATCGACCGTGTTGGCGAGGGCATGCGCCGCGGTCCTGCCTTCCGGCACGGGGGAGAGGTCGAGAAGTGAAAACTGTTTCATGGGGAGAACAACCGGTTCCGGGAAAGGGTCAAGGGCGAGGGCCCTGCTTTCCTTTCATTTAGGAACCGCGGGGTGGGGAATAAAGGCCAGCGTCGCTTCCTTGGTTGTGGCATCGCCGCAAAACCGCGATTGCCGCTGCGGCGCCGGCTAGAACAGTCTGCGTTTTTTGTCGCCCCTTGCCGTTGATGGCCGCGTGACTAACGCCGCATGCACTGGAACAGGACCTGCCCCCTGGGGTTCCAGGAGACATCGACGAGATTGGCGTTCCGGTGGCAGTTGAATTCGCTGCGCTTGCGGCCGCAGAACCAGACGACAGGCTCGCCGCTATCAATGCGCAGTCGCGCGCTCTCGTTCCGAAAGAAGGTCTTTCGGTCGGATTCTCCCCACACCTCGACTTCATTTTCCAGACAGCGGAACGACTGTTCGTCGAGGAACCGTTGAGCCTCGGCCGGTCCGACCGGGCAAGTGAATGCCAGTGCCGCGACGAGCGTCAGGCTTCTTGCGGAAATGCGCATCTAGTCGCCCCCTTCCTGAGTTTCGCTGGCGTCGGCGTCCGGCGCAGGCATGGCGCAGTTCACCCGGATGCGTCCTTCGTTCCGCCAGCTTACGACCGTCGATGCGCCGGTGCATGTGATCGGCGCCTGCCAGACCTGGACCGCAGTGGACTGACCCGGCCGCAAGCAGATCACGGTCACTTCCGCTTCGCCCAACGTTTCGGCAATGCCGGCAGAGGGAAAGATGTTCTGGCCGCCGGCGCGTACGACGAGAACCTCCGTCACCGGGTCGCAGCGATCGGGCAGATGCTGCGCGGGTACGGACTGCGTGCTCGACAGGACAGCTGCGGCCGTCCCTGCAAGGACGAAGGCGGGCATCACAGGCAGAACTCCTCGTAACTCGTGTCACTGCCGTCCAGAAATTCACGGATGACGAGGTTTCTGTCGCCGAAGACCGGCGGGCCGACGGCGAATTGCGCCGAGCGGCAAGCGTAATCCTTGGCGTCCGCCGGAGCGCCCTTTTCCTTCAGCAGCATCGCCGTCGCGGAGAGTGACTGGAACAGCACGAGGCGATCGTCCGTATACTGGGCAACGCGCACCGCTTTTTCGAAAGCGGTCCGGGCGGCATCAAGGTCGTAGACGTCCGGAAAATCGCTGCGAACGCGGATATTGCCGATGGTCTTCAGGATGCGCGACAGGCGCGCGAAGTCCTGAGCTTCCTCATAGTAGGACGCGGCCTGTTCGTATTTCTCGATGGCCTGAGCGAATTTCAGGTGGTTCTGGTAGATGTTGCCAACAGCCTGATAGACATTGCCGCGCATGGAACTGTCCGATCCTTCGAGGCTTCGCACCGCGCGATCTTCCAATGTAATCAGGGCTTCGGTGAACAGACCCTGATCGCTTTCGGTGCGTGCCCGCTGCATCAGCACGTTGAGATATTCGTCGTTGCTGATCGCGTGGGCTTTTTTCTCCGCCTCGTCGAACAGCCGCCGGGCGCGCTGGATCTCGTTGTTGAAGGCCCGGTTGATCGCAAGCTGCACAGTCGCGAACACTTCCAGCTGCGTGTATTTCTGATTGCCCGCAAATTCGCGGATCGCGTCGTAAAAGCCTGCGGTATCGTTGTCGAACGGGTCGAGCGTGTTGCCGAAGTTGATCGCGATGATGTCTGTCTGTTCGCGGATGAAGCTATCGAGCTGGCTTTGCACCAGTTCCGTGTCGGTCTGAATGTCGCGGAAGGTGGCCTGAAGGCCACCGAAATCGGCTTTCAGGGTGTCGACGTTGCTGGTCAGCGGCGCCAGCTCGCTTTCCAGCTGATCTATCCGCGCGCGGAACCGGTCGAGGTCGGCCTTGGCATCTGCCACCTCAAGCGTCAGGTCGCTGAAGCTCTCCTGCAGGTCCTCACGTGCGCTGGTGATGAAGTCGTAGCCGAAGAGGGCGGCGAGCGAAACGAAGATCGCGTACATCGCGCCATAGCGGTATCTGATCGCAGCCTCGACCCTCGCGCGGACGTTGTCAGCCAGCCGCCGCTCGAACAACTCGAATGTGTCCTTGTCGGACAGACGATGATCTGGCGGGTCGTGAGACATAACGCGTTGTTCCAGTTACCGTTACGCAACCATAACACGTTTTTTGGTGTGACGAAGTCTACTGATTGTCCTTCCGGCTGCGAAAACTGCCTGGTCACCTGTATTTGATGGGAGGTCGGGCGCCGTCACATTGTTCTGACGCAGAGGAGTGCAGGACCTGGGGCGTTAGCATTGTGTAAAATGCCGAGCCTTAAACTTCGTGGTCCGGGCTGTACGCGTCATGCCCGTGGATGGGGAGGGTGAGGGAAATGACGGACGACAGCATCGGGAACGAGGCGGCTGAAGATGCCCGCGTCGAGCGGCTGACGGGCAACTGGGTCTATGGCGCGCTGCCCCTGGCCATCCTGCTTATCCTGTTCGCCACCTTCGTCGAAGGCATTGTTCTGCCTGTCTATCTGGCTCTGCCGGTCTACATGCTGCACCAGTATGAAGAACATGATGCGGACCGCTTCCTGAAGAATATCAACGACATGCTGGGGCCGGGAAAGCGCGGGCTGACCCATGTTTCGGTTTGGGTCATCAACGTGGTGTTCGTCTGGTTTCTGCTTCTGGCCGTGTTCTTTCTGGCAAGGGTCGACCCCGGCTGGG
Organism: Rhodobacterales bacterium; assembly: GCA_008107755.1. Classification (GTDB taxonomy): domain Bacteria; phylum Pseudomonadota; class Alphaproteobacteria; order Rhizobiales; family Stappiaceae; genus Roseibium. The sequence continues at coordinate 126,801 of VIRH01000072.1, read as the reverse complement.
GTGTCATCGCCGCCTTTCTGATGGCGATCAACGCGGTGGTCCATCTCGTGGCGGCCATTCGCACGCGGCAGGGCAATCCGGGCCTTGTGACCGCGATCGTTCTGTTCCTCCCGCTTTCGGCCTGGATCTTCGCCGCCCAGCCGGCCAGCCTGCTGCAGTATCTGGTCGGGGCGGGTCTCATCGTCTTGCTGCACGGCGCCATCGCCGCCTGGGCGACGCGGCCCGTAACAGGAGCCTGATCGGGAGAGGCTCGGGGTCAACCTTAGGTGAAACGCAGGATGACGCCGCCGGCCTCCTTCGGTGCGAGGCGAAGGGTGCCACCGTCCCGGTCGAAGGGAACGCCGTTTTTGATCAGAAGGTTCGCGGCGTCGTCAAGCGAACGGCAGGCGATGTCGAGGCAGACCATCCGCATCGATTTTCCGAGCAGCGCGGGAAGCTCCGCTCCGCCGAGTTCATTCGCCAGTTCATCCGGGTGCCGAAACCGCAGAACCGTGTTGCCGGCTTTCAGATCACGGGGGCCCGTCTTCGCGATCTCCGGCGTTTCGGCCATCAGCGCGTGGATCGCATCGGGATCGACGCAGGCAATGGTCGCGCCGGCAATTCCGGTCGCTCCGTTCGGATGGGTCATGTGCTCCTTGCGCCACAAAAACTCCGGCGTCAGGTGCTGGCAGTAGAACAGGCGCCCGTTTGCCGTGCTGTTCCGATCGATCTGGAACGTGCGGAACGAGGCGTCGCGGGTTTCTCCGTCAACTTCCACCGGACGGGAGAATTCGCGGTAAGGCTCCAGCGGAATGCCGGCGGCCTCCAGCGCCGAGTGGGTCGCGGCGGCATCTTCCGGCCGAACGGCAAGGCCTGTCAGGCCGGCTGGATAGACCCATTGCTCGGCACGCTTTTCCTTCTCGCCCGGGGCGTACCCCAGAAGTTCGATGTAACATTCGGGAAAGACAGCGAGATGGTTGATGGAGCCGAGGGTGTGATAGCCGCGCGGCGTCATCTGAAACCCGAGCCGCTCGTACCGAGCCAGCACCGTGTCCATCTCTCCGAGCACGTTGATGACGGCATGATCGAATTGAAGCATGGGCAAGAAACTCCGGTCGGGGACAGGTGGCGCGGGCGGGCAGTCCTCACCGTCTTGCCGCGCGGGGAGTGGAGAGGTCAAGTGCGGATCGGCGCCGAACGGGGCGCTTCCGGCGGTTTGCCGGAACCAGCACGCCCCATGGGCGTTAGCTTTGGAAGACATGTCGGCAGGCGCCCGAAAGGCGCTTGTGATGCCGTCAGCCGGTCCCGCATTTTGGGAGCGGATGACACAACGGGGGCAAATGAGCCAGACGCGCAGTTTCAGAAAGCCGGCGGGTAGCCGTCTGGCGATGCTTTTCGCAATCCGGTCTTCCGGATTGTGCGCGCTCGCGCTCGCGCTCCCAGACCTGGAAGCGAGCGCATCATGCAAGTGATTTCAACCGGCCGGTTCCGGCCCGGCCAGACCCTGGCCGCCGTTCTGACCGCCCTCATTGCAGTGGTTTTTTCGGCCGCAGTCGGTGCGGCCTCGGCGCAGGAGAGTTCCTCTTCCACCTGGTTCGAAACCGATGCGCTGAGAGTCGATGGCGGCAGCGACGAGATACTGGACCAGTTCCGGACCCCTCGCGGGCTGATCTCAAAGTTCCTCGACCTTACCGAACAGCGCGATTACGGGCGCGCCGCCGCAGCGCTTCATCCCGGCGAACGGGAGGATGATCTCGAGGGACTGTCCGGTGCGCAACTCGCCCGCATGCTGGCCGGCATCCTGCATCGCCGTGTGGTGATCGACTGGGGCTCGCTCGCCGATCGTCCCGACGGCATGAATGTCAATCTTCCGTCCAATCATCCCTTTGCCGGAAAACCGCGCCGCAATCTCGTGATCGGCGAACTGAACGGTTCGGGGCGGCCGATCACGATCAGCATTTCCCGCTACAAGCCGGAAGGCGGCGAAGCTGTTTGGCTGTTTTCACCGGAGACCGTTGCGAACATTCCCCGGATGCACGCGCTGTTCGAACCCGGTTGGCTGATGGTCCACATCCCGGAACCGCTCCGCATGGAAGCCATCGGATCCGTCAGGCTGTGGGAGATCATTGCGCTGCCGCTGGTGATCACGGCGTTCTTGCTGCTGGTGCTGGCGTTTCGAAAGATCATCGAATGGGCCGCCGATCATATGCCGGTCAAGTTCATCGCCCGCGCGTCGCGAGCCATGCGCACGCCGCTTGCGATTGCGATATCGGCCCTGGTCATCAAGCAGTTTCTCGATTCCAGTCTGAGTTTCTCGAGCCCGGTTACGGCTGTCGTCTCGCCCCTTTTGCTGCTCACGATCATCTTCTCCTTGACGCTCGCAATCCTCAGGACGATCGACACCAGCCTTGCGCTGGTCACGGATCGTTATGTCGGAGACCTGGACACCAAGGCGGATACCGACCGTCGTCACCTTTACACCAACATCTATGCCGCCCGGCGTTACGTGCTTCTGGTGGCGGTGGTGGTGACGATCATCCTGTTCCTGCTGCAACTCAACCTGTTCGACAGCATCGGCATGTCGCTGCTGGCCTCCGCCGGTGTCGCGACCGTTGTCCTGGGTATCGCCGGGCAGACGGTGCTCGGCAATCTGCTCGCCAGCCTGCAGATCGCCATCGCCAAGCCCATCCGGATCGGCGATGCGGTCCAGTACGAGGGCAAGTGGTGCTACGTGGAGGCCATCTTCTACACCTATATCACCCTGCGGGCCTGGGACAGCCGGCGGCTGATCGTGCCGGTGAAATATTTCATCTCGCAGCCGTTCGAGAACTGGACGATGACCGACACCAAGACCACGCGCAGCTTCGTGATGGAGTTGGACCTGTCGGCCGACCCTCAGGCCCTGCGGGAGGTGTTCGAGGAGATCGTCCAGGAGGAAGAACACCTGATGCCGGACGAGATGCTGATGGTGACCGTCGAAGGCTACAGCCAGACGACACAGAAGATCCAGTTCTATGCCACCGCCGACAATCCGAGCGAGGCTTGGACGATGAACGTGCGGCTGTGCGAAAAGATGGGCAACTGGGTCCGGGAGAACCATCCGGAATGGTGGTCGCGCCTGCGGCTGGTGTCGCCGGATGCGCAGGCTGACGACGCCGGAGAAACCCGTAACGCGGCGGGCGCCTGAGGGGCGCAAGGCTGCGGCGCGGGCGAAGGCTGAGAGCCTATTCCCAGTCGGTCCCGACCGGGGGGCGGTCCCGCGACTTTTCTTCCGCAACGAGTTCTTCCGTCTCTTCGATGTCGGCCTCGGTCGCATCCGGCGGATGGCCGTTGCGTTCGCCGCCGGACAGGGCGAAGCGGTAGTACATGGGGAAGTGGTCCGATCCGACGAACGGCTGTCGTTCGATCTCGATCAATTGGAAATGGCGCGAATGGAAGATGTGGTCCAGCGGCCAGCGGAGAAACCAGTAGCGCGCGTCGAAGGAATTGTAGAGGCCGCGTCCCTGGCGCGGGTCCAGCAGCCGGGAGATGCGCAGGAACCTGCGTGTGGTGCGCGACCAGGCAACGTCGTTGAGATCCCCGGTGACGATCATCGGTCCGTCTTCGTCCCGCGCCACTTCGGCAACCAGCAGGATCTCCGCATCCCGTCCGACGGTGTCGCGGACCGGCAGCGGCGGTTCCGGATGCAGGGCGACGACGCGCACATCCCTGCCTTCCGGAAGCGTCACGGTCACAAAGACGCTCGGAACTTCCTTGTTGAGCAGAAACTCGATCTTGTGGGTCTTCACCGGAAGGCGACTCGCGAAGATAATGCCGTAGGTGTTGTCCTGCGGATAATCCACGATTTCGCGGAAGTCGGACAAGGCAGGCCTGAGCGCTTTCGCCCAGCCCTCATCCGTTTCCATGAAGACGGCAATGTCCGGCTTCTTCTCGGCAATGAGATCCGTGACCGCCGAATAATCCGTGTTTGCCTGCTTCACGTTGGAGGTCAGAATGGAGAGCGTCGGTGTCTTCTCCGGATCGCCGCGAAAATGCATGGTCTGCTTCTTCATGACGGGCGTGAAGGGCAGCACGTGGATGGTCTGGATGACGAGGGCGGCAATCGCCATGCCGACGGCAGTCATGGCCAGGATGGTCGGCGGCCAGACGATGTAGAGATCGATGAGAGCGGCGACAAGCGTGGCCGCGCTGAGGGTAATCACCTGCAGGCGGCAGAAATCGAAGGACCTGAAGAAACCGTGAGCGATCGGCACAAGAGGCAAAAAACTCGCGAGCAGGCATATCCCCGCGATCGTGACCACCACCGCGCTAATCAACTTGCACCCCCATCCTCGTCCGGAATTCCACGGGCGTTGTGTCGCCCTGTCCTGGATTCAACGCCAGACTGCAGCGTTCGTTCCCGATCAGGAGCCACGGATACCTTTTCCTGACCGGAAACGGACCAGCCAGCAAAGCGCGAGCGTGCCCGTGGTCGAGCCCAGGACGGCGAGGCAGAGGATCCATTTGGAGACGGGCTCCATCGCTCCCTGTATCAGCAGGGCGTGGATAACGGTGGTGACCGCGACCACGAGCGCAAGCGCGTTGTGCAGGAGGCGCCAGAGGGAAGGGCCGATGCCGAGCCTGCGGCGGAACGCAACCAGCAAGGCGGTGAGGACGATGCCCCACATGGCGGTGACGCCGTAGACCGAGAAGGGCGTCGGCGCGACCAGCAGCAGGGCGTCCAGTGTGTCGGGCGGACTGGTGAGGTAAAGCCCGCCGACATGCAGGGCGACGCAGGTGATGATTGCGGTGCCGACCCACCGGTGCCAGCGGCGCTGCGCAAGCGTGCGCGCACCCGGCAGATAACCGGCGGCGAGCAGCGGCTGGATGACGAAGAGGGCGAGCGCAAAAATGCCGGCGAACCCGCCGACGATGTAGGCGAAGTTGCGGTAGGCGAGATAGGGACTGAAGGCCGCGATCACGATGGGGATGACCATCACGGCGATGAGGCCGCACCAGATGAAGGGTGCGGCCCGAAGCGACCGAAGACTGGGAAGCATGCCTGGCGTTTCGCGCTGACGCCTTGCCGGGTCGCTCAGGCCGGGGCCAGGACGAAATGGGCGCTGACCGAGGTGTCGCTGGCGCTCGGCATCACCGGACGCAGGAACACGGTCTTGAAGTCGCCGTCGTCATAGGCCAGATGCGCATGCGGCTGGCCGAAATTCGGCACGATCTGCTCCGTCTCGAGACGGAAGCTGCCGTCGGCGGCTGTCAGAACGCTGCCGTGGTTGCGCGGCTCGCGCTCGCCGCCGAGAACAGTCGCGGCCCAGATCTGCACGCGCACGCCTGAGAGCGGCGCACCATCGCCGGCGCGGCGGACTGTTCCCTTGACCCAGAAGCCGGAGCCGAGGCGTTCGACAAGCGGCGCGCCCGGCCGGTAGTTGTTGCTGCCGCCGCGCATGGTCGGCGTCGGCTCCACGCCCTTGGCCATGGCCGGAACGGTGAGGCGCAGGGGCGAGGGGGCCAGCAGAAGTCCTGCGGCGCCGGCCGCGAGAAGAAAGGATCGTCGTGTCTGGAAACGGGGGCTCATCAAGATGTCTCCTGTTCCGTTGGGGTGAGGCCAGATGTCGGCTCGGGCGGACCGGTGCCTCCGGCGCGCCCTTTCATGAAGGAAACTATAGAGAGCCACTGCGGCGGGAAAACGGGGCGGCAACGCACATTTGTGTGATCCCGCTGTCACACGCCGCGCGCATGCCGCGAGCCAGGCTCAGATCCGTGCCCCGGACTGCGCCGCTTGCAAGGGGCATGAGGTTGGTGTCAGTGCGGCCCGCTCTTGCGGAAGAAGGCATGGGTGAAGGCGCCGGAATAGAGGTAGCAGATCTCTTCGGGCTTGTCGGCCATGAAGGTGTCGCAGGCTTTCTTGACGCCGGGCAGGTGGTTCCAGCCGTCCGGGTTGATCGCCGGGTCGCAATAATCGTCCACCAGGCACACGGCACCGGGCGACAGCCGCGGATAGACATGGGTCAGGCTGACCATGATGGAATCGTAGAGATCCCCATCCAGATGGGCGAAGCAGATCGTCTCCGGCAGGTCCCGTGGCAGGGTCTGATCGAACCAGCCCTTGTGAATGATCGGCAGGTCCAGCCCGTGCGCCCTGAAATTGTCGATCAGAACCTCCCGCGTCGTCGCAAGATCGCCGGCGTGATACGAATTGCCGTCTTCGCTGCGGGTGGAGGGCAGGCCCTCGAAACTGTCATAGACGTGAAGTGTCTTTGTCGAGCCGTGGCTTTTCATGACCTGCGTGATCAGCGCGGAGGACTGGCCCTCGTTGCAGCCGACCTCGACCAGATCGCCGGGCACGTCATAGGCCAGCACCTGCGACACCAGGTGATACATGTTCATTCGCTGCTCGACATTGGTCGAAATGCCAGAGCGGGTCGGTGCGAATTTCAGCCCGGTCACACGATGGATGACCCTGTCGACGGCTGCCGCGGTGTCGGAATTCACGCCTGCCCGGCGGGTCACCACGTTCAGCAGGCGATCGACATTGGATGAGCGTCGGACTTTCCAGTCGAAGTATCTTATGATGAAAAAGTTATCCAAAATCTTGCCCTCCCCTTTAGAGAAGAACGAATAACCGCAGTGTGCGGGCGTTGATTGTAGTGATGTGAGAAAGTAACTTGTAATTTATAACAACATGTCCGTGAAGCCTCGTCAAGAACTTGTTTCCGTTGCGTAAGAAAAGTTCTGTTGGGCGATAAAACCGGCGCGGCGTCCCTGTGACGGCCACCTTTCCGCGCGTTTGCGCCGTGCGCATTCGCTAGGGGCGCGCCGGTCCGCTTCGGTCCGCGTCCGGCAGGGTTTTGTGCTGCTATCGCGCGGGGTTCTACCCGGCCCAGTTGCCCAGCCAATTGCCGTGGACCCATCCCTTGCGGCGCGGTGAGCCGTAATAGACGCCGTACCATGGCCCGCTTATCTCGCACGTGCGCACGAAGTCGCCATTGTAGAGTTGATCGATCTTGGCATAGCCAGTCCCGGGGCCGGATCTCACGGCAAGAAAGCCATCGCCATTCGGGTTCAGGCCCATCACCGTCGCGCCTGCACATCCGGCAGCCTGATCGTCCTCAATGATCGTGAAGTCCACCGCCAGCTGCTGTGCCGCAGCACCACTGGCTGAAAGAATAATCGCTAGAAAAAGGCCAACGCGTTTCATCTCGATATCCGCCCGTTGAAACCGCAGAAGCGTATCTTGCGAAGGGCTGCTGTTTCAAGACGGAGGCCGGCTGATCTGCTTGGCCCGGAGGGATCTCGCCGGAGGGATCACGTGGTCTTGCGCACGTCAGATCATCCAGGCGGAGGGGCGGCGTCGGAAGCTTTCTTGCCAGTTCGCGAAGGAACAGGGCCGCCCGGTGCGCCGCCCTCAGACCGCTGACACACCATCTGGTCGTCCTCCCGGACGCAGCGAAGCGGAGATCCGGGACCGGAGAGCCCCGGAGGCTGGAGCTGAATTCATGTCGATGAGGGGCAGGCTTCGGCTCACCGATCCCGGCTCTGCGCAAGGGCTTGGCCGGGAGGACGGCGGAGACGTGAGAGGCCTTTTCAAAGGACCGAGGGCCGCCCGGTGGGGCGGCCCTCCAAAGTCACGGCAGAAAGGCGCCAGACGTCAGGCGGCTTCGCTTGCCGAGTTGGCCTTGATGCCTTCCAGGAAGGCGCTGACGCTGGAGCGCAGGTCCCTTGCTTCCTGATCGAGGCTTCGTGCGGCCGTGAACACCATGTCGGCGGCCTGGTTGGTAACGCCGGCAGCGGACGAGACGCCCTGGATGTTCGCCGTCACTTCCTGCGTGCCGGAAGCGGCCTGCTGGATGTTGGAGGCGATGTCGTTGGTGGCCATGCCCTGTTGCTCGACCGCAGCCGAGATGCTGGTCGTGATCTCGTTGATCTTGCTGATGGTCTCGGTAATGGTGCCGATCGCCTCCACCGCGTGGTGGGTTTCGCCCTGGATGCTGGAAATCTGGGTGGAGATTTCCTCGGTCGCCTTGGAGGTCTGCGTCGCCAGCTCCTTGACCTCCGCCGCAACCACCGCAAAGCCCTTGCCGGCTTCGCCCGCGCGGGCGGCCTCGATGGTGGCATTGAGGGCCAGAAGGTTGGTCTGCTCGGCAATCGCCTGGATCAGCGTCACGACCTCGCCGATCTTCGCGGCCGCATTGGACAAGCCCTGGATGCGGGCGTTGGTGGAAGACGCCTGTTCGGAAGCCTGCGAGGCAATCTCGCTGGACGAGGTGACCTGACGGCTGATCTCGGCCACGGAGGTTGCCAGTTCCTCGGCGGCGGCGGCCACGGTTTCGGTGTTGGCGGAGGCCGTTGCGGCGGCGGAAGCGACCGCCTCGCTCTGGTTGGTGGTCTGCTGCGCGCCGGAGTTCAGGTTGGTGGAGGCGTGCTGCAGGCTTTCGACCGACCCGGTAATGGTGTCGAGAAGGCCGCTGACCTGGCTGTCGAACTCGGACGACAGCGTCTGGATGTTGCGCGAGCGCTGCATGTCCAGGTCCTGACGTTCGTTCTGGGCAATTTCCAGCTCGCGGCGGGTGTTTTCGTTCTCCACGAAGGTTTCCATGGCCTCGGCCATTTCGCCGATCTCGTCGCCCCGGCGCATGCCGGTGATCTCGACGTCGGTGTCGCCGTTCGCCAGTTTCTTCATGCTCTGCGTCAGGCCCTTCAGCGGCACGACGATGTTGCGGATCGCGGCAACGGCGATGACCGTTGCGATCAGGCCGCCGATGGCGAGGAAGCCGATCACGGTGCTGGCCTTTGCCCAGAAGGCCGCCGACACGTCGTCGACATAAACGCCTGTTGCCGTGACCCAGCCCCAGGGCTCGAAGCTTTCAGTCCAGGTGGCTTTGGGCAGCGGGGTGTCTTCGCCCTTGCGGTTCCACATGTAGGTCACGATGCCGCCGCCGCTGCGGGCTTTCGCGACGATCTCGCGGACGTGGTACTTGCCGGTCTTGTCCTGGGAGTTCCACGAGCTCTGGCCCTCGGTCGCCTTGTTGGCGCTGACGATGCGGGTGCCGTCATAATCCTGGATGAAGGCGTAGTTGTTGCCGTCATAATGCATGGCGCGTACCACGTTGCGCGCCATTGTCTGCGCCTCTTCGGTGCTGAGATCGCCCGAGGTTTCCAGCTTGTGGAAGTAGGCGAGAACGGAGTTGGTCATCTCCACGACCGTCTGCGTTTTTGCAGTGCGCTCACCATAAAGGATCGAGCGGAGCGAATAGAGATCGTAGGTCACGAGCGCCAGAGTGAAGACGGCCAGACTGATGACCGGAATCCAGATCTTGAAACTGATGCGGTACTTGTCGAGGGTCATTGGGGGATGCCTGAAAGGAAGTGGGTCTGCCTCATAATTGCCTGATTCTCTTAAAGTAACTTTAAATGGACTCATAAAGTCAGACGCAGATCGACATAGAAATAATTGCTCGCACTTTCGCCGGAACAAAGTGGTGGAGATCATATCGCTGCGCGAAATGACACAGCGTTGTTGCGGTTAATTTCTTCGCGCCCTGCGTATTCTGGGTGAGCGCGTCAGCGGCGTATGGAAGATTTCATTTCGCAGGTGCGAAATCGTCGCATGATGACTTTGATGGCTGCTCGACTTGCCGGTAAACGGGGCGGCGGATCAGGTCAGGCGGCACAAGGCGACTGCGACGAAGGCGAAAAACCCCTGCCACGGCGCATCGGTCGTGGTCGAAGGAAATCTGAATTCAGGTCGTGCCCGGAACGGCCCCTACGGAAGCGCTCAATCTTCGGCGCGGCGGGCGGCGCGTCTTGCCTCGAACTGGTCCCAGACATGCATCCGGCCCTTCTGGCGGGCGTCGGCGAGCCAGAGTTTCTTGCGCACGCCGGGGGCTTCCAGGGTGCGGTAACAGCCGCCCGAGAACTTCGCCCAGTCTATCGCCATGCCGAGCTTGACCATTTCGGCAGACAGATCCCGTCCGTCGGGCAGGAAGCATTTCGCCACCGTGCGGCCGTGGGTGTCGAAGGCGGCCACTTCGGCCCGGACGCACTGCCCCTTGCAGAGCGACAGCAGTTCCCACTTGGCCTTCTTGCCATAGGGATGGTCCAGCTCCGGCGCATCAACACCGAAAAGGCGCACCTGGGTCCTGTTGATCGTGATCGTGTCGCCATCGACCACATAGGCAGAGCCTTCCAGAACGGCCGGGGCGGCCGGCATGTTGGCGCTTGTCGCGTCGAAGGGGCGGTTGTCCGTGGCGGTCGTCGGCTTTGGCTGGCCCTCGGGTCAATTGTCGTGTGGAGCCACGAACCGGTCGCGATGTGCCGACGGTGAGTGCTTTTCCTTATCGCCGACCGGCCGGCTGACAACTAGAACACTGACAATGACCGAGAGCAAGGCGAGAACCAATCCGACTTTTAGCACGCACCTGCCAGATGAGTGTCGATTGAAATATTTTCAATCTTTGGTAGCGTGACATAAGTGGTTATTTCTCGTGAATATACAATGAGCGCAGGTGCGTCTATCTCTTGGTAGGTGAACACCTTCTCCGAATGTCGGAGAAACTTCGCTTATGCGAGCGTCTGAGAGCTCGTCAGGGCATGCTGCCGATCAGGCGTTCTTTCGTACGGTGTTCAAGTGCTTGAGCATTTTATCGAACAGTAACTACGATTTGGTCTTTCCCTTGACAAAACATGTTTCCAGATTCATGTTTTGTTCCTTCGGAATTAGAAATGGTTGATAAGTCATTGAGACGAAAATCGCCGAATTTGGCTCTGTGTATGCCAAAATGCCGTCACTGCAGACAGTACTGGCAGCCTCCAGAGGGAGTAGTTGCTGAGCTCGCATACTGCGATCAGTGTGCCAGTGATCGTCATGTCAAAGCTGAAAGAGAATTTAGCTTAAAGAAAATTACTTCTGCGGATATGACCGGCCACTTCCTATTACCCCGTAAATTGAGAGGCTGCTAAATACTGAAATATGTCTCAAGTTCTTTAATTGCCTTGCGAAGACCAACAGAGCCATTCGATCCAGCCAGACGCCTGCTTTGACCTTTGCCAGTCGGCTCACTTCGTGCCTCCCATATGTGCTTTCGGGAGGAGATTCGGGTCCATTCTACAATGATGCGACGATTTGCTTTAAGCTGTTCCCATCGAACCAAATTTTCGGAGACTTTTGTTTCCCAGACTGGTGATGTGGGTACATTCGCGAGTGCTCTGAGCGCTTGAGATGCGTTTTGAAATCGAGCGCCGTCGTCGTCGTTCATCATTTTGCGAATTGTGCGACGCCATGCCCTCGGGATGTGCGGAAGCCAGCGCAGAGTATCAGCAAAACCGCCATGCTTAACTATGTCGCGCGGGACCGGGGCCTCTTCGTACCAAGTCTTTCCGTGTAGCAGTCGATAGAGGGTCATCCCTAGAGCCCAAATGTCGGATCTGGCGCTAGTGCCCTTTCCGTTCCAAACTTCATAGGCAATATGGTCGCTGTAGCCCGCTTGCGATGCATATCCGAATACGAGCCTGTCCGTTACGAGGCCGAAGTCACTTATTTGCGCGTCCGATCTAGTGTTGAGCAATATGTTTGCGGGCTTGATATCTCGATGAATCATACCGCGAGCATGCATGGCACCAAGCCCCATCAATACTTCAGTACCGATTTTTCGCGCGTCGGCTATCGTCATTGGTCCGCAATCGTAGATAGTTTGCAGCGAACCGTTCGCGCAGAAAGCCATGCAAATAACTACGCTGTCGCCGTCTTGTGCCTCAACGACGTGGTAAACCGGAACTACGTTTCTGTGGTTGGCCTTCGCGAGATTTTTCGCTTCGGTTAAGTAGGCAGCTTTAAAAATCGGCCATGTTGTGTCGTCATGGAATGACTCCCGCTTTAGAACCTTGACTGCAACCTCTCCATGCACAGGGTCAATACCACGAAATACCTCACCAAACGCACCGTTACCCAGTTTCTCTCCTAGCTTGAGATCCGAGATGAAGTCAGCCATCAAGCATTCCTCGCCGCGATAAGCAACATCGTTACTTCGCGGCTGAGTTTGCGCAAGGTTCCTCCCGCAGTCTTATCTGCCCAGAACGCATCATCACCGACGTATTCATCGACCTTTCGGTCGCCATAAGTTCTGCTGATAACAGCTTTTGACAGCGCCTTCACCGGACATTGTGAGGCAGCCGCAGCGATAACAACGCCGCGAACTTCTGCGCTGAGCAGTAAGCCAAGCGTTGCAGATCCCTTCCCGGCAACTGCGCTCGCCTTCACGATTACCGCTTCAATTCTGTTCTCTTTTACATAGTCAGCACATTGGTGATACAGCACGTTGTACGCATCGGCCCTATCGCCTTTCTGTACACGCCAAGTATCATCGGATAGGACTACGATAGGTTCGCGATCGTTTTCAGGTATTTGTGTGTCGACCACAATTACTGAATCTTTTGTGGCGCTAAGGCCCAACCAACGCTTTGTCATTCGGAACACCATTCTTCGTCAATTTACCTGATACAGTTTCTACTGCTGGTGGTAAAGTCGGCACTGCTTTGCTGGGAAATCTTATCCTCAGTTTTGCAGTTGGGGTCTTAAAGCTGCTGATCGAAGCGAACGCTATCAGCGGCCTCTCGGTCATCATTTCATTTCATGAGCTGATGTGATGTTTACTTTATGCGCCATCCCCCCTTCGCACCCGCACCCCAAACGAAACAATTCGTCACGATTGGCACATACTGCTGAAAATCCGGCGCTCTAGCCTTTCGGTATCGGCTTTGAAACGCCGCGCAGGATCGCCTTTAACAAATTAGCGGTTGAAGGTTGGTCCGGCAGGGCGTTTCATGTTGGGCGATGGCGGCTCGGACAAGACGGGCCGCCGGGGTAGCCCGCCTGCCTGAGGAGGCAGCACGGCGGGTGGCCTGGGGAGGATCGCGGTTTGTCGATGCAGGTTGCTTCGGTTGAACGCGGCACGCTCCACCACAAGAAGAACCCGGTCCAGTGCTTTCTGAAGAGAGCGTGAGAGGCCGGGCAGACTTGAGAGTATCGGCTGCAACCCTCGAGGAGGATCGGGGCGGCGGGCGATCCGGAGGAACGGGGCGGGGCCTCGCGTTTGCCTTTGTGAGGCAATGCGGCGGCGGCGTCCCAAAGGGAAGAAACGGCATATGGCAGTGTCAGCCGGCGCGTCCGCGCCAGGGGAGGACACCTTTCCGAAGATTCTCTTGCGCAATGCGGAGGTTTTCGGAACCCGGACCGCGTTCCGGGAGAAGGACCTGGGGATCTGGCAGAGCTGGACCTGGGCCGGGGTGCTTGAGGAAATCCGCGCGTTTTCCATCGGACTTCAGGATCTGGGTCTTGGCCCGGGCGATAAGATCGCCATTGTCGGCGCCAACCGGCCGAGGCTCTATTGGGCGATGGTCGCCGCGCAGGCCATCGGCGCCGTGCCGGTGCCGGTCTATTCCGACAGCGTCGCGGAGGAAATGGCCTTCGTGCTCGGCCACGCGGAAGTGAGGTTCGCCGTCGTGGAGGATCAGGAGCAGGTCGACAAGCTGCTCTCCATGGAAGACGAGGTGCCGAGCCTTACCGAGATCATCTTTGACGAGACGCGCGGTCTTTCCGGTTATGACGAAGCGCATCTGCACGACTATCAGAAGGTGCAGGAGCGGGGCCGGGCGCTCTTGAGCGAAAAACCGTCGCGGGCGGCGGACTGGCAGGCGGGTTTCGCCGATGCCAAGGGCTCCGACCTTGCGGTGATGCTCTATACAAGCGGAACCACCGGGCGGCCCAAGGGCGTCATGCTCTCCTTCGACAATCTGATCATCTCCGCGCGCAATGGCAATGCCTTCGATCATCTCGATGAAACCGAGGAAGTGCTCGCCTATCTGCCGATGGCCTGGATCGGCGATCACGTGTTCTCGCTCGCCCAGGCCTTCACGGCCGGTTACTGCGTCAACTGCCCGGAAAGCATGGACACGATCGACACCGACCGGCTGGAAATCGCGCCGAGCTATTTCTTCGCGCCGCCGCGCGTCTACGAGAACCTACTGACCCGGATCATGGTGCGCATGGAGGATGCGGGGCCGTTCAAGAAGAAGATGTTCGATTATTTCATGGAGGTCGCGCGCCGCAGCGGCGAGAAGATCCTGAACGGCGAAAGCGTTTCGTTCAAGGACCGGCTGCTCTACGCCATCGGCGATTTCTGCGTCTATGGCCCGCTGAAGAACCGCATGGGGCTGACCCGGCTGAAGGTGGGCTATACGGCGGGCGAAGCGATCGGGCCGGAGATCTTCCGCTTCTTCCGCTCGCTGGGTCTGAACCTGAAGCAGCTTTACGGCCAGACGGAAGCCAGCGTCTATATCACCCTGCAGCCGGACGGCGAGATCTTCGGTGACACGGTGGGCAAGCCCGCGCCGGACGTGGAACTGAAGATCGCCGAGAGCGGCGAGGTCATGTACCGCTCGCCGGGCGTGTTCGTCGGCTATTTCAAGAACGACGAGGCGACGGCGGAAACCAAGACGCCGGATGGCTGGGTGCACACCGGCGATGCCGGCATTATCGCCGACAACGGTCACCTGAAGATCATCGACCGGGCCAAGGATGTCGGCAAGCTGACGGACGGCTCGCTGTTCCCGCCGAAATACATCGAGAACAAGCTGAAGTTCTTTCCCAACGTCAAGGAAGCTGTCGCCTTCGGTCACGAGCGGGACCGGGTCGGCGTCTTCATCAACATCGATCTGACCGCCGTCGGCTCCTGGGCCGAGCGCAACAACGTCAACTACGCCTCCTATCAGGAGCTGGCCGCCCATCCGGATGTCTACCGGATGATCGAGGGCCACGTGGACCAGGTGAACCGGGACCTCAGCGAAGAGCCGATGATGGCGGGCGCGCAGGTGCGCCGGTTTCTGGTGCTGCACAAGGAGCTGGATGCCGATGACGGCGAGCTGACGCGCACGCAGAAGGTCCGCCGCTCGTTCATCGCCGAACGCTACGCGCCCCTGATCGAGGCGCTCTACGACGGTTCGACATCGAAACATGTCCGCACCGAAGTCACCTATGAGGACGGCCGCAAGGGCGCCATCGAGGCGACCGTGGAAATCAGGGACATGCCTTTGCACGTGGCCGGCGAAGGCCTTCAGGAGGCCGCCGAATGAACGCCTTTGCAATCGAGACGGACCCCGCGCCGTCGGACCAGACCGTCATCGTGGAACGGGATCTTCTGCTCAGTGTCGACAATGTCTCGCTGGCTTTCGGCGGGGTGAAGGCGATCACCGACATCTCCTTCAACATCGAAAAGGGCGAGATCCGCGCCATCATCGGCCCCAACGGCGCCGGCAAGACGTCGATGCTGAACGTCATCAACGGCTTCTATCATCCGCAGGAAGGCACGATCACCTGGCAGGGCAAGGTGCGCCGGAAGATGAAACCCTATGAGGCCGCCAGCCAGGGCATCGCGCGCACCTTCCAGAACGTCGCGCTGTTCACGGGCATGACCACGCTGGACAACATCATGTCGGGCCGCTCGCTGAAGATGCATCGCAACTTCTTCTGGCAGCTTCTGTGGCGCGGGCCGGCGGAGCGCGAGGAGATCGAGCACCGCCGCAAGGTGGAGGACATCATCGATTTTCTGGAGATCCAGGCGATCCGCAAGACGCCGGTCGGCAAGCTGCCCTATGGCCTGCAGAAGCGCGTCGAGCTTGGCCGCGCGCTGGCGATGGAGCCGGAGCTTCTGCTGCTGGACGAGCCGATGGCGGGCATGAACCTGGAAGAAAAGGAAGACATGAGCCGCTTCATCCTGGACGTGAACCGGGAGTTCGGCACCACGATCGCGCTGATCGAGCACGACATGGGCGTCGTCATGGATCTGTCCGACCGGGTGGTGGTTCTCGACTACGGCAAGAAGATCGCCGACGGGCCGCCGGAAGAGGTTCAGGCGAGCCAGGACGTCATCGATGCCTATCTCGGCGTCAGTCACTAGGGGACAACATGCTCTACGACATTTTCATCGATCCCTTCGTGCAGATGTACGACATGCCGGACTTCTTCCTGCAGGTGCTGTGGGAAGGCTTCGTTGCCGGCATCCTCTATGCGCTGATCGCGCTCGGCTTCGTGCTGATCTTCAAGGCCTCAGGCGTCTTCAACTTCGCGCAGGGGATCATGGTCGTCTTCGCCGGGCTGACGCTGGTCGGCCTCAACGAGAACGGCGTTCCCGCCTATCTGGCGCTGATCCTGACCATCGGCGTGATGGGCGTTCTCGCCTACGGGGTCGAGCGTGTCGTGATGCGGCCGCTGGTCAACCAGCCGGAAATCATCCTTCTGATGGCGACCATCGGGCTGACCTATTTTCTCATCGGCTTCGGCGAGTTCGTCTTCGGCGGCGAGCCCAAACAGATGATCACCGAGCAGCTCGGCCTGCCGACCGGCTCCACCGCCTTCGAGATCGGCGACCGGGGGCTGATCATCCTGCAGCATATCGACATCGCCGCTGCGGTGATCGCAATCCTGATGGTGGCCGCGCTCGGGATCTTCTTCAACAAGACGCGGATCGGCCGCGCGCTTCGGGCCGTTGCCGACGACCACCAGGCGGCGCTTTCCGTCGGCATCTCGCTCAACCAGATCTGGGCCATCGTGTGGTTTGCGGCCGGGCTCGTGGCGCTGGCGACGGGCATCATGTGGGGCGCGCGTTCCGATGTTTCCTTCGCGCTGGAGATCGTCGCCTTCAAGGCGTTGCCGGTGCTGATCCTCGGCGGCTTCACCTCCATTCCGGGCGCCATCGTCGGCGGGCTGATCATCGGCTTCGGCGAGAAGATCGGCGAGCTTTACTGGGGCGGTCTGGTCGGCGGCGGCATCGAGAGCTGGCTCGCCTATATCATCGCCCTGATCTTCCTTCTGTTCCGGCCGCAGGGTCTCTTCGGCGAACGCATCATCGAGCGGATATAGGCGGGAAAGGCCCAAAGAATGTTCTATCGCGAAGCCGGACAATTCAAGACAAGCTATCAGGCCGACCAGGCGCTGTTCCCGATCCTGCAGGACCGGATCGGCATGGTCGTGATTCTGGCGATTGCCTTCGTGGCGATCCCGCTCCTTGCCAACGACTTCTTCCTGACCTCGATCATGATCCCGTTCCTGATCTTCGCGCTGGCGGCGATCGGGCTGAACATCCTGACCGGCTTCTGCGGCCAGCTGTCGCTCGGCACCGGCGCCTTCATGGGCGTCGGCGCCTATGCGGCCTACAAGCTGACGAGCATCTTTCCGGATGCCAACATCATTCTTATGGTGCTGCTGTCGGGGGTCTTTTCCGCCGCCATCGGCGCGGTCTTCGGCCTGCCGAGCCTGCGCATCAAGGGGCTCTATCTGGCGGTCACGACGCTGGCGGCGCAGTTCTTTCTGGAATGGTGCTTCATCCGCATTCCCTGGCTTTACAATTACAACGCGTCGGGAGCCATCGAGGTACCGCGCCGCGAGGTCTTCGGGCTCGTGGCTTCGGGCGCCGAGGCGACGCCGATCGTGCGTTACTTCATCGTTCTCGGCATCACGGTGCTGATCACCTGGCTGATGGCCAACGTGCTGCGCGGGCGCATCGGCCGGTCGTGGATGATGATCCGCGACATGGACATCGCAGCGGAACTGATGGGCATCCGCCCGCTCAGGACCAAGCTGATGGCCTTCGCCGTCTCGTCCTACATCTGCGGCGTTGCCGGTGCGATGATGGTGTTCTTCTGGCTGAACGCGGCCGAACCCTCGTCCTATTCCATCCGGCTGTCGTTCCAGATCCTGTTCATGGTGATCCTGGGCGGGCTCGGCAGTCTCGGCGGCGCGTTCCTGGGGGCGGCCTTCATCTGGATCCTGCCGGTGGCGCTGAAATTCGTGCCGGGTCTTCTGGGCATGGATATCGCGGCCGAAACGGTGGAGCACGCGACCTTCATGACCGTCGGCGCGCTGATCATCTTCTTCCTGATCGTCGAGCCGCATGGCTTTGCCCGGCTGTGGCAGATCGCGAAGCAGAAACTCAGGGTCTGGCCGTTCCCCTACTAGGGGGAACGGGCCTGGCCCGAACCACTGCCATCCGGATGAGGACCGATCCGGGGAGGAATGGCGAAACCGGTCCGGCGGTGCCGATCCATCGGCAATGCAAGGGAGGAATTTCATGAGGAACTTCAAGCAGCTTGCGCTGGGCACGGCAGTTGCCGCCGGCGTCGGCCTGACCGGCATCCTGTCGACGGCCGCTCAGGCCCAGGATACCAACTACGTCCCGCTTCTGACCTACCGGACGGGCCCTTATGCGGGCTCTGGCATTCCGATCGCCAACGGCATGCATGACTATCTCGCCATGCTGAACGAGCGCGACGGCGGTGTCGGCGGCGTCAAGATCGCCATCGAGGAATGCGAAACCGGCTACAACGCGCAAAAGGGTGTGGAGTGCTACGAGGCCACCAAGGGCAAGGGCGCACTGGTCTACAACCCCTATTCGACCGGTATCACGCTGCAGCTGATCCCGAAGGCTGGTGTCGACAAGATCCCCGTCCTTTCCATGGGCTACGGCCTGTCGGCGGCGGCCGTGGGCGAAACCTTCCCGTGGATCTTCAACGTTCCGGATACCTACTGGGACGGCGCCTCGGTGATCATCAAGTATATCGGTGAGCAGGAAGGCGGTCTTGAAAACCTCAAGGGCAAGAAGATCGGCTACATCTTCCTTGATGCCGGTTACGGCCGCGAGCCGATCCCGCTTCTGGAGAAGCTGGCGGAGAAATACGGCTTCGAGCTGATGCAGTACCCGGTGCCGGGTGCGGAAATGCAGAACCAGTCGTCGCAGTGGCTGAACGTGCGCCGCGACCGGCCGGACTACATGGTCATGTGGGGCTGGGGCGCCATGAGCCCGACCGCCATCAAGGAAGCGGTCAAGATCCGCTATCCGATGGACAAGTTCATCGGCGTTTGGTGGTCCGCGGGCGACGATGACGCCGCTGCCGGCGGCGAGGGCGCCAAGGGCTACAAGGCGCTCAACTTCTCCGGTGTCGGCGGCGACTTCCCGGCGCTCAACGATATTCGCAAGCATGTCATCGAGACCGGTAACTCGTCCACGGACGCCGCTTCCGTCGGCAGCACTCTCTACAACCGCGGTGTTCTGAACTCCGTCATCATCGCCGAGGCGATCCGCACGGCGCAGGAAAAGACCGGCAAGAAGGTGATCACCGGCGAGGACATGCGCATCGGTCTGGAAGCGCTCAATCTGGATGAAGCCAGGCTGGAGGAACTCGGCCTCAAGGGCTTTGCGCATCCGATGAAGGTGACCTGCGAGGATCACGGCGGCAGCAACCCCGTCTTCGTGCAGGAATGGGACGGCAAGCAATGGCGTCAGGCGTCCGACTGGATCGAGCCGATGACCGACGAGGTCCGCCCGCTTCTGGAAGCGGCCGCCAAGGACTACGCGGAAAAGAACGCGCCCTGGCCCAAGCGCACGGAGCCGTGCCCGGACTGACGGGATGAACAGGAACCGCCGCGCCTGACGCATGGCGCGGCGGTTCCAGCCAAACAGATTGCCCCCTTCGCTTTGTCATTCCGGACGCAGCGAAGCGAAGATCCGGGATCGGTGAGCCCGGACAGTTGTTGATGCCCCGGTGCGAAGACTAGAGCACCTGTGGCTCTCCGATCCCGGCTCGCACTGGTGCCTGGGCGGGATGACAACGGACAGAAACGTGCGGGTGAGGGAGCAAACGCCACCATCTGGCGAGGCGCTCGTTCTGGCGGGAACGCCTCGGGGAATTGCAGGAGAAGCCTTCATGGCAGTGCAGGAAGTGGAACGGGCAGGAACGGATACGACGGCGGAACCTGCCGAAACCATCCTGACCGTCAACAACATCGAGGTCATCTATGACCACGTGATCCTCGTCCTCAAGGGCGTGTCGCTGTCCGTGCCGCGCGGCGGGATCGTTGCGCTGCTGGGGGCGAACGGGGCCGGCAAGACGACGACGCTGAAGGCGGTCTCCAACCTGCTGGGCGCCGAGCGCGGCGAGGTGACCAAGGGCAAGATCGTCTTCGAGGGAGACGAGGTGCAGGCGCTGTCGCCTAACGATCTGGTCCGGCGCGGCTGCATCCAGGTCATGGAGGGCCGGCACTGCTTCGGCCATCTGTCGATCGAGGAGAACCTTCTGACCGGTGCCTACACCCGCAAGGACGGGCACGCCGCCGTGAAGGCGGATCTGGAGATGGTCTACAATTATTTTCCGCGCCTGCGCGAACGGCGCCAGAGCCAGGCGGGCTACACCTCCGGCGGCGAGCAGCAGATGTGCGCCATCGGCCGGGCGCTGATGAGCCGGCCGAAGATGATCCTGCTGGACGAACCGTCCATGGGCCTTGCCCCGCAGCTGGTGGAGGAGATCTTCGAGATCGTGCGCCAGCTCAACCAGAACGAGGGCGTTTCGTTTCTTCTGGCGGAGCAGAACACCAACGTCGCGCTGAAATACGCCACCTACGGCTACATCCTGGAATCGGGGCGCATTGTGCTGGACGGCGATGCGAAGGCGCTGCGCGAGAACGAGGACGTGAAGGAATTCTACCTCGGTGTCGGCGGCGAGGGGCGCCGTTCGTTCCGGAACGTCAAACATTACAAGCGAAGGAAGCGCTGGCTGGCCTGAGCGGGGCCGAAACAGGCGGAGACGAACATGAGCGACGAACAGTTTGATACGCGCGAGCGGCAGGACCCTGCCGGGCGCGAACAGGATCTCTTTGCCCGGTTGCCGGAGCTTCTGGCGCATGCCGCCGCAAATGCGCCGGGCTGGACGCATCATCTGGACGGGGTCGACACCCGCGCGGTTGTCGACCGGGAGGCGCTGGCAAAGCTCCCGGTCCTGCGCAAATCCGATCTCATGACCCGGCAGAAGGAGGATCCGCCCTTCGGCGGCTTTCTCGCGGGGCACCTTTCTGGCGCGGCGCGGGTGTTCATGTCGCCGGGCCCAATCTGGGAGCCGCAGGCGCCGGGGCTCGACCCGTGGAACGGTGCCCGCGCGCTTCACGCGGCCGGATTTCGCAAGGGCGACGTGGCGCTCAACGCCTTCTCCTATCACCTGACCCCCGGCGGGTTCATTCTGGACCAGGGCGCGATCGCGCTCGGCTGCCCGGTCTTTCCGGCCGGCGTCGGCAATTCCGAAATGCAGGTGGAGGCGATCGAGGTTCTGAAGCCGGCGGGCTATCTCGGCACGCCGGATTATCTCAAGGTTCTTCTCGACAAGGCGGCCGAGCAGGGACGCGACGCCTCGTCGATCAGGAAGGCGCTCGTCTCCGGCGGGGCGCTCTTTCCCTCGCTCCGTCAGGACTATGAGGACAGGGGGATCTCAACCAGCCAGTGCTATGCGACAGCGGATCTTGGCGTGATTGCCTACGAGAGCGCGGCGCGCGAGGGCATGATCGTGAACGAGGACTATATCGTCGAGATCGTTCGGCCCGGCACCGGCGATCCAGTCGATCACGGCGAGGTCGGCGAACTCGTCGTCACCAATTTCAACCCGCTCTATCCGCTGATCCGATTTGCCACGGGCGATCTGTCGCGCATCGTGCCGGGACAGTCGCCCTGCGGGCGCACCAACATGCGGCTGGCCGGCTGGATGGGCCGCGCCGACCAGCGGACGAAGGTAAAGGGCATGTTCGTCGACCCGGCACAGATCGCCGAAATCGTCGCCGCGCATCCTGAAATCTCCAAGGCCCGGCTGGACGTGCGCCGGGACGGGGAAAGCGACGTCATGACGCTGTCGGTCGAAACGGCGGAGACGGGAGACGGTCTGCCGGACCGGATTTCTGCCACGGTGCGGGAGGTGACACGGCTGAAGGGCGACGTGGTTCTCGTGGCCCCGGGCGCCCTGCCCAATGACGGCAAGGTGATTTCGGACGAGCGGGACTACGGGTAACCCGGTGCACGGCAAGGCTCATCTGCAGGGGGCGGGACGAATTCCGTGTCCGGATGCACGGGTGGGTGATCCGCTGACCTGAATGCACGTATATGATTTGCCGCATTGGCCTTGGCCGCCACTTGGCCTATGTAAGGCGTCAGCGAGACAAGCATTCAGGAAAAAGCCCGCTTATGACAGCCCTGCCGACAGAGCGTTCCCTCACCGAACAGACGACAGAATTCGCGAAGGTCAAGCTGCCCGACAATCATCCGCAGGTCAAAAGCGGCAAGGTCGGTGTGCTTCTGGTCAATCTGGGTACGCCGGATGCTACGGACTACTGGCCGATGCGCCGCTATCTGCGTGAGTTCCTGTCGGACAAGCGCGTGATCGAATGGCCGCGGGCGATCTGGTACCCGATCCTTTACGGCATCGTGCTGATGACCCGCCCGGGAAAATCCGGCAAGGCCTATGACGAGATCTGGAACCACGAGAAGGACGAATCTCCGCTGCGGACCATCACGCGCAGCCAGTCGGACAAGCTTTCCGAAATCCTTGGCGATCACGACGGCAAGCTGATGGTCGACTGGGCGATGCGCTACGGCAAGCCGTCGATCCCCGACCGGTTCAAGGCCCTGAAGGATGCAGGCTGCGACCGCATCCTCGTCTTTCCGCTCTATCCGCAATATGCGGCATCGACGACCGCCACGGTGAACGATGTCGTCTGCAAGACGCTGCTGGACATGCGCTGGCAGCCGGCCATCCGTACCGTACCGCCCTATCATGACGATCCCGTCTATGTGACGGCGCTGGCCAAGTCCGTCGAACGTCATATCGCCAGTCTCGATTTCGAGCCGGACGTCGTGCTGACGTCCTATCACGGTATCCCGCAGTCCTACTTCCGGCGCGGCGATCCTTATCACTGCCACTGCATGAAGACGACGCGGCTGATGCGCCAGGTGCTTGGCTGGACCGAGGAAAAGCTGCGCGTCACCTTCCAGTCCCGTTTCGGACCGGAAGAATGGCTGCAGCCCTATACCGACAAGACCGTCGAGCAGCTGGCAAAGGACGGCGTGAAGAATGTTGCCGTCCTGAACCCGGGCTTCGTTGCCGATTGCCTCGAAACCCTCGAGGAGATTGCGGGAGAGGCCGGAGAGATCTTCGAGGAAAACGGCGGAGAGCATTTCGCGCATATCCCGTGCCTCAACGACAGCGATCTCGGCATGGAAGTCCTCGCCCATGTGGTCCGCCGCGAACTGGGCGGCTGGGTCGAATAGGGCAGGCGGTATCTTGCGCTGGGGGCTTCTCATCCTCGGCGTTTATCCCTTCCGCAAAACTGCCGATGCCGACGCGTCGGGTTCGTTTTGGCTGGCCGGTCGGTGCTTCGAACCCCTTTGCCAGACGTGATTATTCTGCGCCTATATCCCCGTGTGAAAACGGAGAATTAAGCTGGATCAACGGCTTAATTGCCGTCATAGTGGCGCGGAATTTGACGGGAGACTCCAATGCAAATTACGGGATTTGACATTTTCCTGATCGGCCTCGTTCTGCTGGTCATTCTGATCTTCTTTGCAGGGGTCAAGACCGTTCCGCAGGGCTACAACTACACGGTCGAACGGTTCGGCAAGTACCGCAAGACGCTGTCTCCGGGCCTGAACTTCATTATTCCCTTCATCGACAAGGTCGGCCACAAGCTGAACATGATGGAGCAGGTGCTGGATGTTCCGACCCAGGAAGTCATCACCCGGGACAACGCAACCGTCAGCGCGGACGGCGTGACCTTCTACCAGGTGCTGGATGCCGCGCGCGCGGCCTACGAAGTGCTCGGTCTGCAAAACGCCATCCTGAACCTGACCATGACCAACATCCGGTCTGTCATGGGGTCCATGGATCTGGACAATCTCCTGTCCAACCGCGACGAGATCAATGCGCAGATCCTGAGGGTCGTCGACGCGGCGGCAGCGCCCTGGGGCATCAAGATCACCCGCATCGAGATCAAGGACATCAATCCACCGCGTGATCTCGTGGATGCCATGGCGCGCCAGATGAAGGCGGAGCGCGAAAAACGTGCCTATATTCTGGAGGCGGAAGGCAAGCGGCAATCGGAGATCCTGAAGGCGGAAGGCGAAAAGCAATCGCTGATCCTGGAGGCCGAAGGCCGTCGCGAATCCGCATTCCGGGATGCAGAGGCTCGCGAGCGCGAGGCCGAGGCGGAAGCCAAGGCGACCCGGATGGTGAGCGAGGCGATCGCCTCCGGTGACGTTCAGGCCATCAACTATTTCGTCGCCAACAAGTACATCGAGGCCTTCAAGGAGCTGGCGACGTCCCGCAACCAGAAGACCCTGATCCTGCCGATGGAAGCAACGTCCCTGCTCGGTGCGCTGACGGGCATTGGCGAGATCGCCAAGGAAGCATTCGGTGAAAACGACCGCAAAGACGTTTCCTCCTCCCGTATCCCGGAAACGGGCGGTCCGGACGGAGGCAGCGCGTGAGCGGCACTGAACAGCTCTTCGCCTTTCTGGGCCCGTGGAGCTGGTTCGTTCTTGGCCTGCTTCTCCTCGGGCTCGAAATCCTCGCGCCCGGGACCATTTTCCTGTGGTTCGGTATCGCCGCATTCGTCGTCGGTGTCGTGGATTTCTTCTTTGCTCCGGGCTGGCAGATCCTGGTGGTGCTGTTTCTGGTGGTGTCTCTCGTCAGCCTGCTGGCCGGGCGTGCGCTCATGGGCAAAATGGCCTCGGAAAAGGGCGATCCGGGCCTGAACCAGCGCGGCAGCCGCTACATCGGGCGTGAATTCACACTGACGCGACCGCTCAGCGAAGGCTCGGGCAATCTTTCCATCGACGATACGATCTGGCGCATCACCGGACCGGATCTACCGTCCGGCACGAAGGTGCGCGTCGAGGCGATCGACGGGGCGAGGCTGGTGGTGACCCCGGTCGCCAAGGTGTGACAGGCCGATCAGGTTGATGTGTTCAGACGTCGATGGTGCGGCTGGAGGCCTCAGGTCGTCCCGTTGGCCGTGCGCTGAAAACAGGCAACCGTCCACCACGCGACTATCGCGCCTGCATTCCCCGCGCCGGGACCTGTTATAGCTTGTGCCCGGGAGGGATCGGCGGCTCTTCCGCTTTCAGAAGAATGCCGATGCGCCGATTGGCAGCGAGGTAGGGATCGTTCGGGAAGAGCGGCTCGGTGTCCGCCTTTCCGACAACGGCATAAAACTGGTCGTCCGGCACGCCATATTCGGACAGGATCTGGCGGGCGACATTGGCGCGCTCGCTGGACAGATCCCAGCCGGTGTAGTTCGGGTCGATGGTGACCTGTCCCGTTGTCGTGTGCCCGGTGATCTCGATCCGATTTGGCATTTTCGACAGAACAGGCGCCATCTTCGCGATCAGCCGGCGGGTGGTCTCGTAAGGGTATTTGGAGCCTTCGCGGAACATCGACCGGCCGTCCTGATCGACCAGCATGATGTTGAGGCCTTCTTCGGATTCTTCCAGAATGATGTTGCTGGAAATTTCCGTGATCTCCGGCATTTCCTGCCAGGCCTGGCGCAGCGAGGCGGCGGCGGTCGCGAATTGCCGCGGACGTTCGATATCCGTCTCGAAGGTATCGTGTGTGTTGGCTTCCGGACCCTGCTTGCGGCGGCTCTCATGGCGCTCCTGAGCAAAGTCGGAGTCCATTTCCTGCTCGATCTGGCTGATGTCCTTCATGTAATCGCGGATCGGGATGCCCTCGACCTCGATGATGCCGGTCTTGCGGGTCGTGTCCTTGACGCCGAATGCTTCGCGCATCGAACCTGCGACGACTTGGAGCTTCTGTTTGTCCTGAATGGAGAAGGAGATGATCAGAACGAAAAAGCAGACGAGCAGGGACATGAGGTCGGCAAATGTCACCAGCCAATCCGGAGCGCCGCCGCCGCCTTGCTGCTTTTTCTTTGCCATTGCCTCGGATCCGGTTCCTTGGGTTTCCGCCGACGGGCTCGCTTACGCGGCCTCGACCAGTTCCGCTCGCGCCTTTTCCGGCAGGTAGGCGACCAGCATTTCCTTGATGAGAGCCGGGCTTTTCGATTCCCGGATCTGGCAGACACCGTCGATGATCAGGGTCTGGTTGAGTTCGTCCGTGTCGAATTTGGCGTCGAGCTTGTCGACCAGCGGCAGACAGATGATGTTTGAGACCAGCGCGCCGTAAAGCGTGGTCAGAAGCGCAACAGCCATGGACGGACCGATCGCGGCAGGGTCGTCCATGTTCGCAAGCATCTGCACGAGACCGACCAGTGTGCCGATCATGCCGAAGGCCGGGGCGCTGTCGCCGAGAGCCTTCATCACGCGCTTGCCTTCGGAAAGACGCGACAGGTTCAGGTCGCGCTCGCGCTCCATCGACTCGCGGATGAAATCGAGTTCATAGCCGTCGGCGATGTACTGGACGCCCTTGGCCAGAACCGGGTCCGAGACATCGACGTTTTCAAGGCCGAGCGGGCCGGACTTGCGGACGATCTCGCTGAGGTTGCCGATTTCCGTGATCAGGTCACGCGGCTTCGCGCCGGCACCGGAAAGCGCTACCTTGAAGCCCGTCACGAAGGCCGCCACGATATCGGACAGCTGAAAACGGATCAGGGTTGCTGCCATGCCGCCGCCGATAACGATGAGCATCGACGGTATGTCGATGAACTGCCCGAAGCTTCCGCCCAGGAAAATAGCCGTCACGACGACGCCAAAGGCACCGACAATTCCGATCAGGGTCGCCAGATCCATTCCGTAAACACACCCAAGTCTGCGGCGCGAGGCCGATGAAACCTGGCTGCAGTCTAAGTGGCTTATGGCTAATCAAATCCTAATGCTGCGCCTCTTCTTGCCCCAGTTTTCAAAAAAACTTGCCCGGACAGGCAGTTTTGACAGGTGACGCGACGGTCAGAGGCCGTGGATCAGGCGGCGCCGATACGCAGCAGGTCGTGCAAATGCACAATGCCGACCGTGCGTCCGTCATCGACCACGAAAACGGATGTGATCGAAAGACTGTTGAGGAGCTCCAGGATCGATGCGGAGAGCGTATTGGAGGAGACGGTCTTCGGGCCGCGGGTCATGATGTCGCCTGCGGATTTTTCCAGGAGGTTGGACGAAACGTGACGGCGAAGGTCGCCGTCCGTAATGATGCCGATCAGCCGGTTCAACTCGTCGGTCACCCCCAGAACGCCAAAGCCCTTTTGGCTCATCAGGACGATGCCTTCGCTCATCGGCAGCGATGCGGGCGCCAGCGGGAGCTGTTTGCCGGAATGCATGATGTCCCTTGCGGTCTTCAGGCTGGCGCCGAGACGGCCACCAGGATGGAAGACACGGAAATCCTGAGCGGTGAACCCGCGCCCTTCCAGAAGGGCGACGGCAAGGGCATCGCCGATGGCAAGCTGGATGAGGGCGGACGTGGTGGGGGCCAGCCCGTGCGGGCAGGCTTCGGTCACTGCCGGAAGCTTCATGACGATATCGGCTGCCCGCCCGAGCGTGCTGTCCTCGCGCGAAGTGATCGCGACGAGCGGCACCTTGAAGCGTCTGGTGTAGGCGACGATGCCGGCAAGTTCCTGCGTCTCGCCCGACCAGGACATGGCCAGCACGACGTCGCCGCTGGTGATCATGCCGAGGTCGCCATGGCTGGCTTCGCTGGCGTGCACGAAAAAGGCCGGAGTGCCCGTGGATGCCAGACTTGCGGCAATCTTGGTACCGATATGCCCGCTCTTGCCGATGCCGGTAACGATGACGCGTCCGCTGCTTTTCTCGATCAGTTCGCAAGTCTGTCTGAACGGTGCCGCCAACCCGTTCTTGAGAGCGACCCGGACGGCGCTGAGGCCCGCGATTTCGGTTTCCAGGGTCCGCTCCGCGGAAACCAGGCATTGACTGGTCATGTCCGTTTCTTCTTCTGAAATGCGTTCGCTCTGGCTTATGGACATGACTTCGGACTTTTTTATGGTTCGCGCGATTGCCACTCAATGCCGCAACGGCCGCTGGATTCGGGCAATTCGGTGCAGGGTCACGTTGGTTCTTCCAAGCTGTAGGCCAGTCGTTCCGCCCGATCAAGAACGCGCGCGGGGTTAAATGGATTAGCATCGCCCGTTCATGTGAGTTTGCGGGGAAAAGTGGTGGTATTCGTTGGGAATGAAGAGGGGGCGGCGAGTGTGAACACACCTTGGACCTTCGCGCTCAATATCCGCTCCGGGCCTTCAATTTGCGAAAGTGAAACCAACCATTAACCAACATTCGTCAGTTTGGGCCGGATATCGACTCCGACCGGTCCCGGACTTTCATGCGTCTATACGTTCATCTGCTTCTGTGCTGTGCGATCCTGCACGCCGCTCCCGCGGCGGCGCAGTCGACTGCCGCATCGCTGCGGGGAAGCGCGGATGCGGCGGATGCCGAGCAATCGGAAGACGGTGCCGACCCGGCGGATGAAAACACCGTCGTCAATCCGACCCAGAGCAATGTCTACGCGCTTCGCCCGACGCTGAACAGCGCGGAGGCCGAAACCGATTCGTCCGGCCTTGGCTCCAGTGGTCCGGTCGTCCCGGTCCGGCCCTTTTCCGATCGCATCGCGGCGGTCAGCCGTTCGGTCACGGTCAATGGCGAGACGCTCGATACAGAGGTTTTTGCGGGCGACACCACATTCGACCAGCCGAGGGGAATTCGGCTGGGAACCTTCACCCTGACGCCGCAACTGACGGTGACCTCGGGCTGGACGGACAATACCGCAGGCTCAGCGGGCGGCACCGGTGGCGGGCTCTATCGCATTTCGCCCGATGTCGGCCTGACCTCGAACTGGTCGCGTCACCAGTTCGACGCGTCGCTGCGCGGAACCTATACGGGCTATCCGGAAAATTCGGACGACAACGATGGCTCGGTGACCGCCACTGCGAACCTCAGGCTCGATGTCAGCGACCGGACGCGGATCGAGAGCGGGCTCTCCTACAGCTACGCGCGGGAAGAGGACGGCAGTGCGGAATCGTCATCCGGGGTCGACAACAACCAGACGATTTCCGGAACGCTGGGCGTGACACGGGCGGTCGGGATCGTCGCGGCCACCGTTGGCGTCGGCGCAGACCGCAATACCTATTCCTCCGACGTGCGTTCTGAGTTTTCAGAAGAAAGCGGACGCGACAACACCCTTTATTCGGCAAGCCTTCGTCTCGACGGCAATACCGGCAGCGTCATTTCCCCCTTCGTTGAGGGCGCGCTGCTGTTGCGGCGGTATGACAATACCTGCACCGGTGCCCTGTGCGAGAACAGGAATGCAAACGGCTACGAAGCGGTTGCCGGGGTGACAATCGCCTCCGCAAAGCTGGCCGGCGAACTCGGCGCGGGCTGGCATCTGGAGAACCTGGAAGACGAGAACCTTGACGACCTTTCCGCACTGGTGCTGAACGGGTCCCTCGTCTGGTCGCCGACGCGTCTGACAACGGTGACAGCCGGCCTTGGCACCAGTTTTTCCTCCTCGGATATCGATGGAGCCAGCGGATCGGTGGTCTATTCCGGAGACTTGCGTCTTGCTCATGTCTTTAGTGACAGGTTTGTGGGCGAGACAGGCGTCGGTTACAGTTACCGCACCTATGAAGGTGTCTCGATCGAGGAGCGCACGCTATCAGGCTTCGCCGGCCTGACGTTCGCTCTGACGCGGAACCTGGCCCTGACAGCCGACTACACCCATCGCCGGTTCGACAGTTCGCAGCAGGGCAGCGATTACAACGAAAATGCAGTTGAAGCGGGTCTTCGCTTCCGGCATTAACTGTACGGTAACCTAAACAGGACCATTCATGGGGCGGGGGCAGAAACGAAATTCGATGTGGGCTTAAGGAGGCCCTTATGCTGACCTTTGTGCGCATCGCAGCCAAGGCCATGACTTTGCTGCCCGTTATAGGAATCCCGATGTTCCCGTTGAAACGCGTGATTGTTCGCGTGGCGCTGGCCGCCGGTCTCGCCGGCCTGTCCATGCCCGCACATGCCGATCCTGGCTTTGACAGGTTCGTGCGCGATTTCTGGCCCACCGCGAACGCGGCCGGGATCTCCTCGCAAACCTACAATTCGGTGTTCACCGGCATGGAGCCGGACGACGACACCTTGCGGCTGATGAGCAAGCAGTCCGAGTTCGTCAAGCCGATCTGGGAGTATCTCGACAGTGCCGTTTCCGACGATCGGGTCGAGAAGGGCCGCAAGTTCCTTCACGAATACGACACGGTTCTGAGGCAGATCGAAGCCCGCTACGGCGTCAGCCGCGAGGCTGTTCTGGCGATCTGGGGCATGGAAACCAACTACGGTGGTTACATGGGCCGGCACAATGTGGTCCAGGCTCTGGCTACGCTTGCCTATGGCGCGCCGCGCCGCAAGAGCTTCTGGCAAAAGGAACTGGTCACCGCCCTCGGTATTGTCCAGGCAGGTCATGTCCGGTTCCAGGACATGGAAGGCTCATGGGCCGGCGCGATGGGACACACACAGTTCATGCCGTCGAGCTGGAAAGCCTATGCCGCCGACTATAACGGCGACGGCCGTCGCGACATCTGGACCTCCATTCCCGATGCGCTTGCCTCGACAGCGAATTACCTGAAGAAACACGGCTGGCAGTCCGGCAAGACCTGGGGTTATGAGGTCAAGCTGCCCTCCGGTTTCGACTATCATCTGGCCGACGGCGACAAGACGCTGACGCTCGGGCAGTGGAGCAGGCACGGCCTCAAGCGTACCAACGGTCGGGATTTCCCGCGGCCGGAAGACAACGCCATCCTGGTGCTGCCGGCGGGTGCGAGCGGTCCTGCCTTCTTGATGCTGCGCAATTTCTACGTGATCAAGCGCTACAACAACGCCACGGCTTATGCCCTGGCGGTCGGGCATCTGGCCGACCGGATCATCGGCGGCGGCAAGCTGGACGGTGATTGGGCGAAGGACTACCGCCCGCTGAGCCGTTCGGAAACGAAGGAACTGCAGGCGCTTTTGAACAGCCTGGGCTACTCGGTGGGAACGGCCGACGGTAAGGTCGGACCAGCCACAAAGCGCGGCATCCGGGCCTTCCAGCGCTCCCGCGGCATGATCCCGGACGGGTATGCGTCGGTGGTTTTGCTGGCGCAGGTCAAGACGGGCGGTTAAACTCGCTTGGGAAAGACGTTTCCTGGAGCATATCGTGAACCTCCGATTCCGGCAGAAAAGATCAGGCAGGGTGCCCAGGTGCGGCGCCCTGCTTGCTGCCGTTCTGGCGATTGCAGTCCTTGCCGAGGATGTCCCGGCAGCCTTTGCGCAGCAGGGCAGCGGCGAGATCGTGGTTGCCCAGAGCGGCATCCTGCGCGGCTTCAATCCGTTCGCCCCCATCCAGAGACTGTTCGGCGGCGGCCGGAAGGAACAGCGTCAGAAGCCTCCTCCCGTGACCCGGAAGCGAAAGCGCGTAACGCGGCCTGCCGGCACACCTCCGAAATTCGACGTCGTCGAAAAGGACCCGGACGCAGGGCTCGTTCTGGTCGTTGGCGACCGCATGGCGCGCGGTGTCGCGGACGGACTGAAATACACGCTTGCCGACAAGCCTCAGGTGAAGGTTGAGCGGATCACCAGCGACAAGGCCGGTCTTGCGGGCGCAGGTGCCCCCGACTGGTCTGCCGACGTTCTGGCGAAGATACGCGGCGCCGACGTGAAAGCCGTCGTCGTCATGATCGGACAGCACGATCTGGGAGAGAATTTTCCCGGCGACCCGCCCGTTGAATACATGACCGACGAATGGCTTGCGGACTACCGTGGCAAGGTCGAGGATCTCGTGCGGGTGGTGCGTCAGGAGCGCAAACCGATCGTCTGGGCCGGCCTGCCGCCGACAAACGACAATGCCGTCAACGGCGATTTCACCCAACTGAACTCCATCTTTCAGAGCGCTGCCGAGGATCGCCGTGTGCGATACGTGGACATCTGGGATATATTCCTGGCCGAGGACGGCAGCTATTCTTCCTATGGCCCGGATGTGGACGGCAAGAACACGCGGCTGCGTACCGGTGACCGTGTCGATTTCACCTGGGACGGCTATCGGAAAGTCGCCTTCTTCGTCGAGCGTGAACTGTCTCGCATTCTCGGCGGATACGGCGGTCTTGCCTTCGAAGGCGTGGAGGATGATCCGAACTTCATCGTTCTGACCGGCCGCACGACGTCTCCGGAAATGCTTTTGCTTGGCGGCGAGGAGGATGAGGAGGTCGACCCGGACAGCGCGACCTACCGCTTCTTCGTCAAGGGTGAGCCGCTGTCACCGATGCGGGGACGGGTCGATGATCCGCGCACGGCCGACACGATCGCGGCCCAGACGCCGCCCGCTTCGCCGGCCAGAACCAATCCCTCCACACAGCGTCTTCCGCTCGACAGGGCGCCGGACGCAGCAGATGGGGGCACCCTGCCGTCGCGCACCCAGACCATCGATGAGACCGGCGAGCCCGTGAAGCGTGTCTTCCTGCCGGCAGGCGGCGAAGGTGAGGATCAGCCCCTCTGACAGGGGCTGCTGGCGCTTTCAGATAACAATCTTGACGATCGATCCTCCTGACGCATTTTTCACATGCGCAGGCGGGCCCCCCAAAAAACCAAGAACCCCGCCGGCGGGCCGGCGGGTTCTGTGTCATTCGTCAATGCTGGTGGCATCCTCTTGTGGTCTCATCAGAGAGGCAGGTCGGAGGACCCGGTCAGGAAGATGTCGACGGCGCGGGCGGCCTGACGGCCTTCCTTGATCGCCCAGACAACCAGGGACTGGCCCTTGCGGACGTCGCCCGCAGCGAAAACCTTGTCCATGGTGGTCTTGTAGTCGTCGGTGGTTGCCTTGACGTTGGTGCGGCCGTCGAGCTCCAGCTTTTCTCCGGCCTGTGCGACATAGGTGTCGAGGCGCGGACCGGAGAAACCGATCGCTGCCAGGCAGAGGTCGGCCCGCAGGATGAACTCGGTGCCTTCGATCGGCCGACGCTTTTCATCGACGCGAGCACATTTGACGCCAACGATCTTGCCGTCTTCGCCGACCAGCGCAAGTGTTGCGGCGGAGAATTCGCGCTCGGCGCCTTCGGCCTGCGAGGATGACGTGCGGAACTTGGTCGGCCAGTAGGGCCAGACGCGCATCTTGTCTTCCTTCAGCGGCGGGATCGGGCGAATGTCGAGCTGGGTGACGGACAGTGCCCCCTGGCGGAAGGCCGTGCCGACGCAGTCCGATGCCGTGTCGCCGCCGCCGATGACGATGACATGCTTGCCGCCGGCCCAGATCGGAGCTTCGTCGCCTTCCGGCTCGCCGCCGACGCGGCGGTTCTGCTGGACCAGATAGTCCATCGCCCAATGACAGCCTTCCAGGTCCATGCCGGCGACGCCCGGGTCGCGGGGACGTTCCGCGCCCGCACACAGGATCACCGCGTCATGGCGCTCGGCCAGTTCCTCGAGGCTGACGGTCACACCCACATCGACGCCATAGTGGAAGGTGACGCCTTCGGCTTCCATCTGCCTGACACGGCGCTCGATATAGTGCTTTTCCATCTTGAAGTCGGGAATGCCGTAGCGCAGCAGTCCGCCGGCCTTGGCCTCGCGCTCATAGAGGTGCACGGTGTGGCCTGCGCGGGCGAGCTGCTGGGCAGCGGCCATGCCGGCAGGTCCAGACCCGATGATCGCGACGGCCTTGCCGGTCTTGGTTGCTGCCGGCTCGGGGACGATCCAGCCTTCTTCCCAGCCCTTGTCGGCAATTGCCTGCTCGACGGACTTGATGTTAACCGGAATGTCCTCGAGGTTGAGCGTGCAGGCTTCCTCGCATGGGGCAGGACAGATGCGGCCCGTGAATTCGGGAAAGTTGTTGGTCGAATGCAGGTTGCGCAGGGCAATGTCCCAGTCGCCCTGATAGACGAGGTCGTTCCAGTCCGGAATCTGGTTGTCGACCGGACAGCCGTCAGGACCATGGCAGAACGGGATGCCGCAATCCATGCAGCGCGCCGCCTGGTTGGCGACTTCCTGATCATTCAGCGGAATGGTGAACTCGCGGAAATGGCGGATGCGATCAGAGGCAGGCTGATACTTC
The DNA here is from genome assembly GCA_008107755.1 of Rhodobacterales bacterium. Classification (GTDB taxonomy): domain Bacteria; phylum Pseudomonadota; class Alphaproteobacteria; order Rhizobiales; family Stappiaceae; genus Roseibium. The sequence goes on along the minus strand of VIRH01000072.1, from coordinate 92,949 downwards.
TGTTCCTGCCGATCGATTTCCATAAAACCGGTTACCTTACCCAAGGCGACCTCCTCAAACTCTGTGCGTCCTAAAGGTGGCTGCAATCGGCCGCTTCATGCGGCCGAGAGCCATTTCGTTGTGTTGGCCGGTTATTCGGCTGCGACCATACCAAGGCGCTGCTCTTCCATTTCCCTGAGCGCGCGGCGGTATTCGACCGGCATGACCTTGACGAACTTGGGCCGGTAGCTGGTCCAGTCGTCCAGGATCGCCTGCGCCTTCGTCGAACCGGTCAGCTCCTGATGCTTCACGAGCATCTGGCGCAGCCGTTCGTCATCGTGGCGGGTCATGTCGCAGGAGATGTCGACGCGCCCCTTGTGCTCGATGTCGCCGCCATGATGATGCAGCTTTTCAAGCAGGTCGTCTTCCTCGGTTACCGGTTCCAGTTCGACCATTGCAAGGTTGCAGCGAGAGCCGAAGCTGCCGTCCTCATCGAGGACATAGGCGATGCCGCCTGACATGCCGGCCGCGAAGTTCCGCCCGGTCTGGCCGATGACGACCACGACGCCGCCGGTCATGTACTCGCAGCCATGGTCGCCGACGCCTTCGACGACTGCGATGGCGCCCGAGTTGCGGACCGCGAAACGTTCACCCGCGACGCCGCGGAAGTAGCATTCGCCTTCGGTCGCACCGTAAAGAACGGTGTTGCCGACGATGATGGAGTCTTCCGGCACGATGCGCGTGTTCTGCGGCGGACGGACGATGAGCTTGCCGCCGGCAAGGCCCTTGCCGACATAGTCGTTGGCATCGCCTTCCAGATCGAAGGTCACGCCGCGTGCGACGAAGGCGCCGAAAGCCTGTCCCGCAGTGCCCTTCAGATTGATCTTCAGGGTGTCGGGATGCTTGAGGCCCTTGTTGCCGTAGCGCTTGGCGATCACGCCGGAGAGCATTGCGCCCACCGAGCGGTCGACGGAACAGATGGTTTCCTCGACGATCGTCGGCTCGAGATTTTCAATTGCCGGTTTGGCAGCAGCAATCAGGCGGCGATCCAGAATGTCATGGATCGGGTGATCCTGCCGCTTGGTCCAACGAACGTCCTCGCGGTCCGCCTCCGGCTGGAAGAAGATGCGCGAGAAATCAAGACCCTTGGCCTTCCAGTGCTCGATGGCCGCGTTCTTGTCGAGAATCTCGGACCGGCCGATGAGGTCGTCCAGTTTCTCGAAGCCGAGAGTGGCCATCAGTTCGCGGACTTCCTCGGCAACATAGAAGAAGTAGTTGATGACGTGTTCCGGCGCACCCTTGAAGCGCTTGCGCAGGACCGGGTCCTGGGTCGCGATGCCGACCGGGCAGGTGTTCAGGTGACACTTGCGCATCATCAGGCAGCCGGCCGCAATCAGCGGCGCGGTCGAGAAGCCGTATTCGTCGGCTCCAAGGAGCGCGCCGACAAGAACATCCCGACCCGTGCGCAGGCCGCCGTCGACCTGAAGGGCAACGCGCGAACGCAGGCCGTTCAGCACCAGCGTCTGCTGGGTTTCGGCAAGGCCGATTTCCCAGGGAGAGCCGGCATGCTTGATCGAGGTCAGCGGCGACGCGCCGGTGCCGCCGTCATATCCGGAGACCGTGATGTGGTCGGCGCGTGCCTTGGCAACGCCGGCCGCAACCGTTCCCACGCCGACTTCCGAGACAAGCTTGACGGAGATGTCGGCGTCCGGGTTGACGTTTTTCAGATCGTAGATGAGCTGCGCCAGATCCTCGATCGAGTAGATGTCGTGGTGCGGCGGCGGCGAGATAAGACCGACACCCGGCGTTGAGTGACGAACCTTGGCGATGACCGCGTCGACCTTGTGACCGGGAAGCTGGCCGCCTTCGCCGGGCTTGGCGCCCTGGGCGACCTTGATCTGGATCATGTCGGAGTTGACGAGATATTCCGTCGTCACGCCGAAGCGGCCGGAGGCGACCTGCTTGATGGCGGAGCGCTGCGGGTTCATCGATCCGTCCGGCAGCGGATTGAAGCGCTCGGGCTCCTCGCCACCTTCACCGGTGTTCGACTTGCCGCCGATCTTGTTCATGGCGATCGCCAGCGTCGTGTGTGCCTCGCGGGAAATGGAGCCGAAAGACATGGCGCCGGTGACGAAGCGTTTGACGATCTCTTCAGCAGATTCGACCTTGTCGAGCTCGATCGGCGTCCGGCCGATTTCCTCGGCGGACTTGATCCGGAACAGGCCGCGGATGGCGTAGCGACCGCTGTCCTGGTTCACCTGCTGGGCGAAAGCGCGGTACATGTCGGGCAGATCGGCGCGTACCGCGTGCTGCAGAGTGGCGATGGAGTCGGGTGTCCACATGTGGCTTTCGCCGCGCACGCGATAGGCGTATTCGCCGCCGACTTCCAGCGACCGGCGCAGGATGGCGAGATCGCCGAAGGCCTCGGCATGACGCAGGACGGTTTCTTCTGCGACTTCCTCCAGACCGATCCCCTCGATCATGGTGGCGGTGCCGAAGAAGTATTTGTTCACAAAGCCGGTTGCCAGCCCGACAGCATCGAAGATCTGCGCGCCGCAATAGGACTGGTAGGTCGAGATGCCCATCTTGGACATGACCTTGAGGACGCCCTTGTCGATCGACTTGATGTAGCGCTCGACGACTTCGTCCTGATCCACTTCTTCCGGGAAATCCATTTCCATGTGCATGGACAGGAGCGTCTCGAAAGCGAGATAGGGGTTGATCGCCTCGGCGCCGAAGCCGGCAAGAACGCAGAAGTGATGCACTTCACGGGCTTCGCCGGTTTCCACGACGATGCCGACCGAGGTCCTGAGGCCCTTTCGGATCAGGTGATGGTGCACGGCCGCGGTTGCCAGCAGCGCCGGGATCGCGATCCGGGACCGGCTGATCAGGCGGTCGGACAGGATGATGATGTTGTAGCCGTCGGTAACGGCCTTTTCGGCACGCTCGCACAGTTCCTGAAGCGCGCCTTCCATGCCGGCGGCGCCCTTTTCGGAATTGTAGGTGATGTCCAGCGTCTTGGCCGAGAACTGGTTGTCGGCGACATCGCCGATGGCGCGGATCTTCTCCAGGTCCTCGTTTGTGAGGATCGGCTGGCGAACTTCCAGACGCTTGGAGGTGGACAGGCCTTCCAAGTCGAAGATGTTCGGGCGCGGGCCGATGAAGGAGACAAGGCTCATCACCAGTTCCTCGCGGATCGGGTCGATCGGCGGGTTGGTGACCTGAGCGAAGTTCTGCTTGAAATAGGTGTAGAGCAGCTTGGACTTGTCGGACAGCGCAGAGATCGGCGTATCCGTGCCCATGGAGCCGATGGCTTCCTGGCCGATGGTCGCCATCGGCGTCATCAGAAGCTTGATGTCTTCCTGGGTGTAGCCGAAGGCCTGCTGACGGTCGAGAAGGCTCTCGCCGGCAATCGGTGCACGCTGGCGCACGCCCGGCAGGTCTTCCAGAACCATCTGTGTCCGGTGCAGCCAGTCCTTGTAGGGGTTGGCGGTCGAAAGCTGGCGCTTGATCTCGTCGTCGGAGACGATGCGGCCTTCGTCGAGGTCGATCAGCAGCATCTTGCCGGGCTGCAGCCGCCACTTGCGCACGATCTTTTCTTCCGGAACCGGCAGCACGCCGACTTCGGAGGACATGATGACATAGTCGTCGTCGGTGACGATGTAGCGTGCAGGACGCAGGCCGTTGCGGTCGAGCGTCGCGCCGATCTGGCGTCCGTCGGTAAAGGCAACGGCGGCAGGGCCGTCCCACGGCTCCATGAGAGCGGCGTGATATTCGTAGAAGGCGCGGCGGTTCTCGTCCATCAGCGGGTTGCCGGCCCAGGCTTCCGGGATCAGCATCATGGCCGCATGAGCGAGCGAGTAGCCGCCCATGACCAGGAATTCGAGCGCGTTGTCGAAACAGGCGGTGTCGGACTGGCCCTCATAGGAGATCGGCCAGAGCTTGGAGATGTCGTCGCCGAGGAGAGCGGAAGACACCGAAGCCTGGCGGGCGGCCATCCAGTTGACGTTGCCGCGCAGCGTGTTGATCTCGCCGTTATGGGCGACCATCCGGTAGGGATGCGAAAGATCCCAGGACGGGAAGGTGTTGGTCGAAAAGCGCTGGTGAACCAGGGCGAGAGCGGATTCGAAACGCTCGTCCTTCAGATCGGCGTAATAGGCGCCGAGCTGGTAGGCGAGGAACATGCCCTTGTAGACGATGGTCCGGCTGGACAGGGAAACAATGTAGAAACCCTTCGCCACCGCGCCGGTTTCCGCGCGCACGGTGTTCGAAATGACCTTGCGCAGAACATAGAGGCGGCGCTCGAAGCCGTCGTCATCGTCGCCGTTGGTCTTGCGGATGAAGACCTGGCGCGAAACCGGCTCGGTTGCCGCAATGTCGGGTGCCTTGGACAGCGAGGAGTTGTCGACCGGGACATCGCGCCAGCCGATCAGTTCCTTGCCTTCATCGTTGATGATGCGTTCGATGATCTCTTCGCATTTTGCGCGAAGGTCCGCGTCCTGCGGCATGAAGATGAAGCCGACGCCGTATTCGCCGGGTTCTGGAAGCGACGTGCCCGCCTTTTCCATTTCTTCCTTGAAGAAGGCGTGCGGGATCTGGGCAAGAAGGCCTGCGCCGTCGCCCATGAGGGGGTCCGCACCAACCGCGCCGCGATGGGTCAGGTTTTCCAGAACCTGAAGGCCATCGGAAATGATCCTGTGGGACTTCTGGCCCTTCATGTGCGCAACAAAGCCGACGCCGCAGGCGTCATGTTCACGAGACGGATCATAAAGACCATTGCCGGCGGCGTTGCTCAGTCGCGCGGCAAGCGTGGTGGCGGTGGTCTCGTTCTCCGCATACCTGGCCTGCATGGCTGTGCTCGTCGTCAGCTCGTGTCTCGTCATGTGCGCCCTCACTTAGCCCAGTGCTGCCGCGGCCTGAAGCGTCCGGTTTCGTTCGGGTCGCATTCCATCAAGAATGCGGCTCGGCGAACCCTGGCTTCCGTGCCCCGGCTCTGTTGTTGTATTTACCGCGCCGGCTTGTCAAAACAAACCGCCGGTTTGACGCAGCGATTTATCGCTGCCGAAACGTCGTGTGTCTCGCGTATTGGCGAAACCTCCCCGGATCCGCCATTTGGCCCGCCCGATTTTTTTCCGAAACGGCGTCTTCCGGTCTCCCGTAGCACCGCCTCAATTGGGACAGTATACCTGTCCTATTCCGGGCGGCGCGAACATGACAGATTTCCCGTTATGGGGCAAGTCCGTTTCTACAGGACGCGATTATAAATGTTTCGCGCGCAAAGTGCCATGCGTCCGTAACGGTCGTGAGGGATTGTTTTCAAGTAACAATCTTTCGTTTGTTAAATGTTTGTGCAGCCCTTGCTCTCTAAAAGGTCACAGGCGTTTGATTTCCTATTTATCATTTGGACGCTCATTTACTGAAAATGCCGGCGTCCTGAGGAAGGCGCAGGCGTTCGCAGGAATTACAAGGTTCGAGCTGAGGAGTTTGAGATGAAAAACAAGGCTATGTCCGCGGCCATTGTCGCCGGTGCTGTCGCAACCGCGATTTCCGGTCTGACCGTAAGCACACCAGCCCACGCCCAGGCCAAGGAAAAGTGCTACGGCGTTTCCCTGAAGGGTCAGAACGACTGCAAGGCGGGTCCGGGCACCACCTGCGCAGGCACCTCCACCGTCGATTACCAGGGCAATGCCTGGACGCTGGTTCCCAAGGGCACCTGCACCACCATGGATGTGCCGGGTGACCGCCACGGTTCCCTGACCGAACTGAAGCGCGACCTTCCCGACGCCTGATTGGGTACCTCCGGCCGTCGGGCCGGTTTGCGCAAGACGGACAGGCGGACACGCTTCCGCCGTCCGGAACACCTCATGACACTTCGGAGCAAACCGATGTTTTCCGAAACCCCTTCCAATTCGAAATCGCGGACGGCCGCCGAAATTCCGGCGCGGGCCGGCGCCGGACTGAAGCCGGAACATGTCGCCGAGATCCTGGAAACCGGGGCAGATGTCGGCTTCTTCGAAGTTCATGCTGAAAACTACATGGGCGCCGGCGGACCGCCGCACCGCCAGCTTGAGGCCATTCGCGAGCGCTATCCGCTTTCGCTGCACGGTGTCGGTCTTTCGATCGGCGGCGAAGGCCCTTTGGACGGTGATCATCTGAAGCGGCTTGCCGAGCTGAACCGGCGCTACGAGCCGGGGCTGTTTTCCGAGCATCTCGCCTGGTCCACCCATGACACCACCTATTACAACGACCTGCTGCCCGTTCCCTATGATGAGGCAACGCTGGCGCGGGTCTGCGATCATATCGATGAGGTCCAGGATGTCGTCGGCAGACCGATGCTCCTGGAAAATCCGTCGACCTATGTCGCCTTCGAGCAGAGCACGATGAGCGAACTGGAGTTTCTGAAGGAAATCGCGCGCCGGACGGGCTGCGGGCTTTTGCTGGACATCAACAACGTTTACGTCTCCTGCATCAATCACCAGAGATCGGCGGAAGACTATCTCGCAGCGTTTCCGATGAGCGCGGTCGGCGAAATTCACCTCGGCGGGCATGCGCCGGATACGGACGACGCCGGACGGCCTCTGCTGATCGATGCCCATGACAGGGAAGTCGATGCCGCCGTCTGGACGCTCTACGAGACGGTGGTACGCCGACATGGGTCGTTGCCAACGCTGATCGAATGGGACAACGAGGTTCCCGAATGGCCGGTGCTTCAGGCGGAAACGCAGGCCGCTGACCGGATTCTGGCCGGTCACGACACTGCCGCTCTCCGGCAGGCGGTCTGACCATGGCGGGATCGGATGCGGCGCCGAAGATCGGTGCCCCGGAATTTGCAAATGCGCTGCTGAATGCAGATGCCCCGTCGCCACCGGGTCTGATTGGTCCGGACGGGAAGGCGGCGCCGAAGCGCTTTGCGGTTTACCGCAACAATGTCATCGTCAGCCTGTGCGAGGCGCTCGGTCAGACATACCCGGCAGTCAGAACGCTGCTCGGGGACGACTATTTCAATGCGCTTGCGCGTGCCTTCGTGACGGATCATCCGCCCTCGTCGCCGGTGCTGATCTGGTACGGCGGTGCATTCGCCGATTTCGTCGAGGCGTTTCCGCCGTTGCAGGACTACCCGTATCTGGCGGATGTGGCGCGGGCGGAATGGGCCTGGTTGCAGGCCTATCATGCGGAGGATGCTGCGCCGCTCGATCCGGCGGTGCTGGGTTCGATCGACCCTGAAAAGCTGGCTTCGGCCAGGTTTGTCAGGCATCCGGCAACGAGCCGCGTCTCTTCCGAGTGGCCGCTCGCCGATCTGTTGCGGGCAAACCGGTTTTCGCCGGGTGACGGCGCGCACATTGATCTAGGGGCCGCGCAGTCGCTGCTGATCACGCGGCCGGACCTCGACGTGGACGTCGTTCCTCTGCGACCGGGAGGCGCCGCTTTTGTCGATGCGCTTCTGTCGGGCGCCGGCCTCGGGGAGGCGGCCGGTCTCGGCGCGGACGCGAGCGCGGAATTTTCACTGTCCGACTGTCTGTCGGATTGCCTCGGCGCAGGTGCGTTCAAGGGACTGGAAACGAACTGAAATCAAGCGGCAATAGCCGGGGACTGGGAAAGGGAAAGGGTGCCAAATGGGCATGCTCATCGGATTTTTCGTTAGATTGTATACGGCTGTGTTCGGGGCGCTGGAGCGGCTGACAGACGGTTGGTTCCTGGGCCTTGCCTCAAGGTTCATCTTTGCGGCGATCCTGCTGCAGTTCTTCTGGAACTCGGCGATGACGAAGATCGGCGGAAGCATCATGAACATCTTCACGCCGACGGCAGGCGCCTATGCGCAGATGCTGCCGAAGATGATGGAACAGGTCAGCTACGACACCAGCCAGATTGCCTTCTTTCCGTACGGGCTGATGGTGCTGGTCGGCACCTGGGGCGAGTTCATCCTGCCTTTCCTCGTCGTGGTGGGGCTCTTCACTCGATTCGCCAGCCTGGGCATGATCGTGTTCATCATGGTCATGACCTATGTCGACATCTACGGTCACGGCGCGGACGCCAAGACCATCGGTGCCCTGTTCGACGGCGAGCCCTACGCGATCATTTCCGACGACCGGCTCTTGTGGATCTTCCTGTTGCTGGTGCCGACCCTGAAGGGGCCCGGCATCGTCTCGCTCGACTGGCTGCTCGGCAGTTACTATCGCCGGCGGGAAATGTACTACTAGGACCGAGGACGGAAGCACCTCGCTTTTCCGGGGGCGGTTTCCCGGAAAAGCCGGGCCTGGGGGTGTCTTGCCTCAAGGATGGGCGAGACAGCGCCGACCGCAGTTGCTATGTACCCGCCCATGAATTTTGCAAGCGACAATTGGGCGGGTGCGGCTCCGGCGGTGATGTCGGCGCTGTCCCGCCATAAGACCGGATTCGAACCCGCTTACGGTTCGGATTCTCTGACCTCCGGCATCTCCGACAGGTTTAACGAGATCTTCGAGCGGGAGGTTGCCGTCTTTTTCGTGGCGACCGGCTCGGCGGCGAATTCCCTTTCCCTGGCGGCTTACGCAAAACCGGGCGGGATCGTCTTCTGTCACAAGACAGCGCATATCCAGGTTGATGAATGCAACTGCCCGGAATTCATGACCGGCGGGGCGAAGCTTGTCGGCGTTGCCGGACCTCACGGCAAGATGACGCCACATGGGCTGAGCGCGGCAATGTCGGACTATCCAGATGGCGTCGTTCATCACGGGCAGGTGGCGACAGTGTCGATCACCCAGGCAACGGAATGCGGGTCGGTCTATTCGCTGGACGAAATCGGGGCCATCAGGGAAGCGGCGCGCTCGCGCTCGATCCCGCTTCACATGGATGGCGCGCGCTTTGCCAATGCGCTGGCAACGCTCGGCTGTACGCCGGCGGAAATGACCTGGAAAGCCGGTGTCGACGTCCTGTCCTTCGGTGCAACGAAAAACGGCTGCTGGTGTGCGGAAGCTGTTGTCTTCTTCGACCTGGAGGCGGCCAGGGGCTTTCAGTATCTGCGCAAGCGGGCCGGGCACCTGTTTTCCAAGAGCCGGTTCGTCGCTGCGCAGCTCGAAGGTTATTTCGAGAATGACAACTGGCTGAAAACGGCAGCGCATGCCAACGCCATGGCGCAAAAGCTCGAGGCGGTCGTCGGTGACAACGGCGGGCGCACGGCGTGGTTGGTGGAGGCAAACGAGCTGTTCCCGATTCTGAAGAAAAGCCAGTTTGATGCTCTGTGCTCAGCCGGTGCGCATATCTACGAATGGCCCGTCGGCGATCTGGCGGACAATATTGCGCCGAAAGAGGATGAAGTCTGCTTTCGCATGGTGACGAGTTTCGCCACAACGGAGGATGACGTCGCCGCCTTCGCAAAGGCACTGGCGTCAGCCGGCTGACGAGAGAGCCAGAACGCAATCTTGTTTGCAATTCGGGCCCATGGGGCAGTGCCTCTGGCCGAAATAAAGGGTGCCCGGTCCCCCGGGCACCCCACCTACGCTTGCATTGTCTAACGCGTGCTTAGTTGACGGAGCTTTCGATCTGCCTGGAGCCGCCGGTCGAGATTTCGATCTTGCGGGGCTTCATAGCTTCCGGGATCTCGCGAACAAGGTCAACGTGCAGCAAGCCGTTTTCAAGGCTTGCACCGTTCACGCGCACATGTTCTGCGATCTGGAAGCGGCGTTCGAAGCTGCGGGCTGCGATGCCACGATACAGGATTTCGTGGTCCGACTCCTCTTCGGCCTTCTCGCCCTTGATCGTCAGCGCATGTTCCTTGGCTTCGACTGAGAGTTCGTCGTCCTTGAAACCCGCAACTGCCATCGTGATCCGGTAGGCGTTTTCGCCTGTCCGTTCGATGTTGTAGGGCGGATAGGTGGGAGCCTCGTTGCCGGCACTGTCGAGCATCGAGAAAAGACGGTCAAAACCGACGGTTGACCGGTACAGCGGGGAAAAATCCAAGTGACGCATTATATCGTCCTCCTTTGAGCAACTGATACTTCACTGTTTTCAATCCTGTCCCCCGAACTGGCGGGACGGGTTTATGTCGCAGACCCTGTATGGCGCCTGCATGAAAGAGGTGGGAACTCCGTTTTTTCATTTCAAGGCCCCGGTTTCCCGTTTTCAGCGCGCGGCGTGTCGTGTTGCGGTCGCCCGCATGATGGGCGGTTCCGGAATAATCACCGGTCATGACGGGCGCTCCAGCGCCTGCCGTCGTTGAAGTGTTGGAGCCGGGGTCCGTTCGCCCCAACATTTCGTCACGCAAACATGAATTCCGACATGAACTGAAAATGAACAGCTCCTTCCGGTTCGGTTCAATTGGGCTGGTGCATCTTCGGATCAACGTCAGCGAGACGCTGGCAAAACCGAAGGAGAAAAGACATGTTCAAATCTATTTCCAAACTGGCTGCTCCCGTTGCAGGCGTCGTTCTTCTGATGTCCGCCGGCCTTGCCACCGCTTCTGCTGCCCCGGCAAGTGTCGATCACGGCAAGAGTGCCTCGCGGGCCGAGCTGGTCATCAAGATCGGCAACCGCGGTGGCCATCGCGGCCATCATTTCCACAAGCATCACGGCAAGCGTTTCCACGCCCTCGGCCCGCGTGAAATCAGGCGCAGCCTGCGTCATCGCGGCTACCACCGGATCAACATCATCGATCGCCGCGGTCCGGTGTATGTCGTGAAGGCCCGCGGCTGGCGCGGTCTGCCGATGCGTCTGGTCGTTGATGCCCGCACGGCGCGTATCGTTCGCAGCCGTCCGCTGCACCGCGGTCACGGTCACCACCGCTGGTAAGGTCCGATCAGGACTGACAGGCCAGCGCCTGCGCCATTTTCTCGGCCGGTTCCCACGGGAGCCGGCCTGAAGTGTGTTGTGGCGGTGACGGAAGCCCGCTATCAAACAGGGACAGGCAAATACGGACAGCCTGATGCGGATCGTTCGGTTTCTGTGTGCCGTCGCCGGTGCGGCCGGCACTCACAAGCCGATCAAGTGAGTTCGGCCGGTCCAGTGAATTTGGAATGTCATGAACCTGATCGATCTCCCGGACAATCCCGTGCCGAAGGGCGCCACTTGCGGGGTCGTCGAAACGCCCGACCGAATCAAGATCCGTTTCGCCCACTGGCCGGCCTCAAACGAGGTGCGCAAGGGTACCGTGACGGTCCTTCAGGGGCGTGGGGAATTCATCGAAAAATATTTCGAGGTGATCGAGGACCTGCGTCGGCGCGGGTTTTCCGTCGTCACCTTCGACTGGCGCGGGCAGGGGGGCTCGGATCGGCTGACCCGTAGTCCGAGACGCGGTCATGTGTCGAGCTACGCGAAATATCGGCTGGATTTGCGAACGGTGCTGAAATCCGTGTCCCTCGCCACCTATCCTGGCCCCCATTTCGTGCTCGCCCACAGCACCGCTGCGCTGATCGTTCTCTCCGATGCGGAGCGGCTCCGGACCATGCTGGACAGAGCGGTGCTGATCGCGCCTCTCCTGGGCATTTCGCCGGGCGCCTGGGGAAAGGAACCCGGCGGCATCTGGCGGGCGATCCTTCAGACGGTCAGTCTGGGACTTCTGGGGCGGCCGAAACTGCGCGCCAAAGCGCCCAAGACCTCCGCACTTGTCGAGAAAATCGGGTTTCCGCTGGCGCGGCTCCTGTCGCTCCTCGGGTTTGGCAGGCTGTTCGTACCGGGCGCGCGTGCCTACCCGCAGGTTTCCTTCGAGACAAACCGTCAGACATCGGACCGAACGCGTTTCGAGCGTTTCCAGAAGGTGCTCGAAAAGGCTCCGGAGCTTGGCATTGGCGGTCCGACGCTTGGCTGGCTGAATGCCTCGGCGCGGGCAATGCTCGCCCTTCGCAAGCGAGCCGCGGGCCCGGCAATCCGGCTGCCCTGCCTCGTTTTCGGAGCCGGCAAGGACCGCATCGTCTCCACGCCCCTGATCGAGGATTTCGTCTCGCGCTCCAAGGCCGCCGCGTATATCGAGATTCCGGGCGCGGAGCACGAAATCCTGATGGAACGGGACGAGTTCCGAGACCAGTTCTGGGCGGCCTTCGATGCGTTCGTTCCGGGGCAGGAAGTCGAGCAGGAACTGGAGCGCGCCCGAAGCTGATCGGGAGCCGGGCGCACCTCAAACAGTGCGTCAGTGCGCGATGGCGAGTTCGCGCAGCAGGATGTCGTGGAGGGCCGGGTCACCGGAGGCGACGATCCGGCCACCATCGACCGGAGAGCCGCCCGTCCATGTGGTCACGACGCCGCCGGCGCCTTCCACAATCGGCACCAGAGCGACAATGTCATAGGCCTGAAGGCCGGACTCGATCACCGCGTCGCCATGACCAGCTGCGACCATGCAGTAGGCATAGCAATCAGTCCCGTAGCGCGACAGTTGCACCGCCCCCTCGACCTTGTCGTAGGGCGCACGTTCCTCGGGCGTGAACAGCGATGGCGTGGTTGTGAAGATGGTGGCTTCGGCAAGGCTCGAACAGGCGCGTGTGCGCAGGGTTTTCGCGCCGAGCGGGCCCTGATACCAGGCCGCGGAACCGTCGCCTCCGAAGCGCTCGCCGATATAGGGCTGCACCATCATGCCAAGGCTGGGTTTGCCGCCTGTCTTCAGACCGATCAGGGTTCCCCAGGTCGGCAGACCGGTGATGAAGGCGCGGGTTCCGTCGATCGGATCGAGGACCCAGACATTGTCCGCGTCCAGATTTTCGGGGCCATGTTCCTCGCCCAGAATGCCGTGATCGGCATGGGCGGCGTTGATCAGCGCCCGCATGGCAGTTTCGCCGTTCCTGTCGGCCACGGTCACCGGATCGAAGCCGCTCTCCCATTTGTTGTCCACCGCGAAGCCCTGCCGGAAATGGGGCATGATGGCTTCGCTGGCGGCATCGGCCAGCGTGTCCAGAAACGGCGCAAGAGGGTGGGAACTAGGCATACGTTGCGTCATTTGAACTCCTGATGGCCAAAAGCAGGAAAATCGGGCCGATTTGCCGATTGCCGCTTCTATAGCCTCGTATGATGAAAAATGAATCTGAAAAACCGGGTTATCTGCTCATAGTTTGATCACGGGTCGCCCGCCTGCAGACTTGACGTTTGTGCGCTGCAATGCGAATTTATTGCGGTGCGATACGTTCTATCGCATCGCCCTCCTTGGGCGTTTCCTCCCTAGACTCGGGCCGCTCATTTTGAGCGGCTCTTTTTTTTGATTCTTGCAGGAATTTTGATGTCGCGAGGGCCGGGACGGTCACTCGGCGGCAATGGAGTCGGCGGGCAGGGCAGCATCAGGCATTGAAGTGAGTTCGCGGGTGAATTCCCGCAGATTGTCAAACAGGTCCGCGAAGCCGGATGAGGGCTCCTGGGTGGTCTCGTTCATGTAGAGGCCGCGGTTGATCTCGATCTGCAGGGCATGCAGCCCGCTGGCGGGGCGGCCGTAATGCTCGGTTATGAAGCCGCCTGCGTAGGGTTTGTTGCGATTGACCGTATATCCCATGTTGCGAAGCGTCATGCAGGCGAAGTCGGTCAGCTCGCTGCTGCAACTCGTGCCGTAACGGTCTCCCAGAATGAAATCCGGCCTGGTGTCGGTGGTCTGGCATTTGACGGTCGACGGCATGGAGTGGCAATCGATCAGCACCGCATAGCCAAAGGTCACATGGGTCTGGGCCAGAAGCCGGCGCAGGGTCGAGTGATAGGGTTTGTAGATTTCCTCCACCCGGGCGAGAGCCTCTCTGACCGGCAGCTTGTGGCGGTAGATCTCGTGGTTCTCGCTGACGATTCGCGCGACGGTGCCAAGCCCGCCGGCGACGCGGATCGAGCGAACATTCGCATAGGGCGGCAGCCGGCCGTCGAACATTTTGGGGTCGAGCTCGTAGGGCTCGCGGTTGACGTCGAGATAGGCGCGGGGGAAATGGGCCCGAAGCAAGGGGGCGCCGAGCGGCACGACATGGGCGAAGAGATCGTCCACATAGGCGTCCTCTGACCGCCGGATCGCCAGCTCGTCCAGGCGGGAGGAAGCGAGGAAGCTTCGCGGGTACTGTCTGCCGGAATGGGGGGAGTTGAAAACGTAGGGCAGGCGCTGGTCAGCCGGACTGAGAACATCGAATGCAGGGCAACCGTTGAAATCCGCTTCGAAGGGCGTCTCCGCCGGCTGCTGACTGATGTCTGACAAATGACCTGTCCCGATTATGGCTTTTCCTATGGTGCCAAGGAATCAACACGCAGTCCACAACGACGGCTTCAAAACCGCTGGAGAACCAATTCTCCCTATCATTCTGTGGAATTCAAGCTATAACCGGCAGCAGGTGTGCATACACCGTCCCACGCATGAAGAAGAAAGAAGTGGTCTTTATACGATGCCGCGTATCCTGCTCGCCGAAGATGACAACGATATGCGCCGCTTTCTCGCCAAAGCGCTGGAGAATGCCGGACACGATGTTGTTTCCTTCGATAATGGCAAATCCGCTTATGAACGTCTGCGCGAGGAGCCGTTTTCCCTTCTGCTGACCGATATCGTCATGCCCGAAATGGATGGTATCGAACTGGCCCGGCGGGCGACCGAGCTGGACCCGGACCTGAAGGTGATGTTCATCACCGGTTTCGCGGCCGTCGCCCTCAATCCGGAATCGGACGCGCCGAAGGATGCAAAGGTCCTTTCAAAACCTTTTCATCTCAAGGACCTCGTTCAGGAAGTGGAGCGAATGCTGGCTGCCTGAGGGGCAGTCGCGGGTCTTCTTCAACAGGTTCGTGGACGGTTGCCGGAAATTTTGCCGGTTGGGTCAAAAGGGGGGTTGCACAGGTCGTCGATCCCCGTTATATCGCACTCCACCACGGCGCTGGTGGCGCCGGACTACCGAGAAATTCGGGCGTGTAGCTCAGCGGGAGAGCACTTCGTTGACATCGAAGGGGTCACAGGTTCAATCCCTGTCACGCCCACCATTATTGCGCTGATTGAAGGTTCCATGAGGCGCGGACCAACTGAAGACGGGCGCAGATATGCTGCCGCTGACAGGGAAGTCCACCTGAATGTGAGCGCCTTTGGCGCTCATTTGGTTTAAGAAGCAGGACCCTTCGAGGGGGACGGTGACATGAAGATCAAGAACTCGCTCAAAGCGCTGATGACCCGGCACCGGGACAACCGTATGGTTCGTCGTAAGGGCCGCGTTTACATCATCAACAAGAAAAACCCGCGCTTCAAGGCACGTCAGGGCTGATCAAGCCTGCGTCGTCTGTCGGGTTTGGCGGAAATAAACCTTTCGTTAGAATGGTTTAGATGACGTCTCATCCGTAGATCGGCCCCATGGCCGCAGCAGCGCACAAATAAGTGTTAAATCCCCGGATTGACCACCGCATCCAACGATCCATAATCGTCGGATGCGGATTTTTGTGTTTGCCCTTGTTTCTATCGCCGGTGTGGCTCTTGCGGCCGCCCAGACCGTTCCCGACCTCGGACCGGATGTCGATCCGCCTTCGGCGGAAGACTTCAGCCCGCTTCCGGAAGATCTGCCTGACGAAGGCGGAGCTGACGTTGTCGTGGAAGAGGATAATCCGGACCAGGAAAAATCGCGGCTGGAGGAGCTTTACGCCGAGCTTGCCGAAGCCGACACGCCGCAAGCCTCCGAGCGGATCGCCCGCGAAATCCAGATGATCTGGATAAAGTCTGGCAGCGATACGGTGGACGTTCTCATGTCCCGTGCCGGCAAGGCCATCCGGACCGACGATTCGGCGCTCGCGCTCGACCTTCTCGACGTGGTGGTGATTCTGAAGCCGTCCTACGCCGAAGGCTGGAACCGCAGGGCAACCGTGCATTACATGCGCGAGGAGTTCGGCAAGTCGCTGGTGGATATCGAGCGGACGCTTGCGCTTGAGCCGCGTCACTGGGGCGCTCTGTCCGGGCTTGCGATCATCCAGCGCCGTCTCGGCTACACGGACGAGGCATTGCAGACGTTCAGGAAGGCGCTGGAGATCAATCCCAATCTGGAAAATGCCGGAGAGGCGGTCGAGGATCTGGAAAAGGGCGCCGAGGGTGAACCGGCCTGACCGGTGATGCGTAGGTGGGAGACCAAAAAGGTTCCCGCTTGACATGCTCCTCATTCGACTTCTCATGCTTTTGTTCTTCGTTGTCGCCGTTGTCCTCGTGCTGGGGGGTGTCTACAGCGCGTGGCGCATCCACGGCATTTCGGCCCGTAATGTGCCCGACGGCGACTTCGCCGTCGTCGATGGCGTCCGGCTTCATTATCATCACGTTCCGGCCAGCAAGGAGACGGGTGCCAAGGCGCCTGTCCTGGTGTTTCTGCATGGCGCGAGCGGAAATGCATATGACACCATGCTTGCCTTCAAGGAGGCGTTTGCAGGCCAGTATGCACTGCTGTTCATCGACCGGCCCGGTTTCGGTTTCTCGGAGCGGGGCGGCGACAGGGGAAACAGCCTTGAGGGGCAGGCGGCGCTGGTCGCAGGCCTGTTAAAGCATCTGAAGACCGGCCCTGTCGTCGTCGTCGGGCATTCCTATGGCGCGGCCGTCACGGCGGCTCTGGGTCTCGCGGAGCCAGACCTGATTGCCGGCATGGCTTTCATCGCACCTGTCAGCCATCCCTGGCCCGGCGGCGTCGCCTGGTATCATCATGTCGCAGCCATGCCGGTCATCGGTGACATATTCACCCGAACGATCACGCTGCCCGTCGCCGAACAGCTCGCCCCGAATGCGATCCTGAATGTCTTCGCTCCCGAGGCGGCTCCGGATGGCTACGGCGACAAGATCCATCTGCCGCTGCTTTACCGTCCGGAGAACTTTCAGGCGAATTCCGCCGATCTAGCCGGTCTGAAGGAAAACGTCACCCGTTTGTCTCCGCGATATCCGGAGCTCGACCGGCCTGCACTCGTCATCACCGGGACGGAGGATACGGTCGTCTGGCCGTCGATCCACAGCGAGGGCCTGCTGCGCGATCTTCCGGCAGCGGAGCTTCTGGTGCTGGACGGCGCGGGACACATGCCCCATCACACGAGAACACAGGACGTTGTCGCCGGCATCGAGCGGCTTGTCGATCGGGTGGTCCGGAAGGACGAGACAGCCGCCGCGCAGTGACCGGCCGCTGACACAAAAAAGGCGGCCGAGGAGGCCGCCTTTTTCTCAGAATAGATCAGATCGTCAGATGCCGCCCTGACCGTCATTGCCGACAAAGGCGATGCGGAGCAGGTTGGTCGAGCCGGGGGTGCCGAAGGGCACGCCGGCGGTCACGATGATCCGCTGACCTGGCTTTGCGAATTCCTCCTTGTAGGAGATCCGGCAGGCACGGTCGATCATGTCTTCCTCGTTGGCCGCGTCTTCACTGACGACGCAGTGCAGGCCCCAGCAGAGCGAGAGACGGCGCGCGGTCGCCAGGACCGGCGACAGTACGATCACCGCGCTTGAGGGGCGCTCGCGGGAGGCGCGCAGACCCGTGGCTCCAGAGGTCGTGTAGCAGACGACGGCGGCGAGGTTGAGCGTTTCGGCGATCTGCCTTGCGGCTGCGGAAATCGCGTCGGCGCCGGTGGCTTCCGGTTCCGTGCGCTGTGCGTGAATGATGTTGCGGTAGTTTGCGTCCTGCTCGACCTGCTGGGCGATCTTGTCCATCGTCGAGACGGCTTCGATCGGGAAATCGCCGGCGGCCGATTCAGCGGACAGCATGACAGCATCCGCGCCTTCAAAGACGGCGGTGGCGACGTCGGACACTTCCGCACGGGTCGGAACCGGCGAGGTGATCATGGATTCCAGCATCTGCGTTGCGACCACCACCGGCTTGCCGGCGCGGCGGCAGGCACGGGTGATCCGCTTCTGGAGGCCCGGTACCTGTTCCAGCGGCAGCTCGACGCCGAGGTCGCCGCGGGCAACCATGATCGCGTCGGAGAGCTCGATGATTTCATCGAGGCGGCCGATGGCCTGGGGCTTTTCGATCTTGGCGAGGACGCCTGCGCGGCCACGGGTGATCTTGCGGACTTCCGCCAGATCGTCGGGACGCTGGACGAAGGACAGGGCAACCCAGTCAACATTCTGGTCGAGGGCGGCGATCAGGTCCTTGTGGTCCTTCTCGGTCATCGCGCTGGTCGCGATCTCGCTGTCGGGAACGCTGACGCCCTTGCGATCGGAGAGCTTGCCACCGACGATGACTTCGGTCACCGCCTTGGTGGCGCTGGCTTCGAGCACCTTGAGCTGGACCTTGCCGTCGTCAAGGAGCAGACGGTGGCCGGGTTCGAGCGCCTGGAGGATCTCGGGATGCGGCAGGTGCACGCGGTTGACGTCACCGCCGGAGGTGTCGGCGTCGAGCGTGAACTTCGCACCATTCTCGAGCATCACCGGGCCATCGGCGAATGTTCCCACGCGCAGCTTCGGCCCCTGCAGATCGGCAAGAATGCCGATCGGTCTACCTACGGATTCCTCGACAGAACGGATGCGGTCGACAAGCATCTTCAGACGATCATGATCCGTATGGCTCATGTTGATGCGGAACACATCAGCGCCAGAGCGATACAGTTGTTCAATGATGTCTTGTTCTGAGGAGGAGGGTCCGAGAGTTGCTAGTATCTTGACTCGCCGGTTACGCCTCATCGCCCACCTGTCCCTTGTTGCACGGGTTCGGTCAACTGGACCGTCCAGCTGCTCTGTTCTCCCGTGTCGATTTCAAAAAAGCCTGTCCGCTCAAACCCTCGAGCAACGCAGTCCTCGATCCCGCGAATCGTGAATTCCTTTTCGCGGGTGCACATGAATGCGCGACCACCCCATTCGCCGAACTGGTCGTAATCAACTGCGTAGATGTAATAGTATCGTGACACAAGAGAGCCGGGAACAAGAGTCTCGCAGGAATTGGAGGCGAGATTCCACCAGCCTTCGGTGACCCAGTCAGTCTTGTCCTTGTAGCCGATGGCTACACCCACCTGACTGTCGGTCTTGTTGCAGAGCCGCAGGTCGGCTCTTGCGTCATCACTGGAAGCCGAGAAGAACAGCAGCGAGAGGCAGGCGGCAAGGAGGTATTTCGTGGGCACGCCAACGCGTTCCCGAGACCTACCTTGGTACCGTTCCCCAACCTCAAACATTTGCAGTCGTTCACTTTGCTGCTTTACAGACATTCGCTTTTTGCGTGGACAAACAGGACTTGTCAACGTCGTTAACCCGGTTGCGGCAGCTTTACCCCACCTTGTCGCCGGAACCAGTCCATGCGGGTTATGTCCCGATGGAAAGATTGCCCTCCTATGCCGTCAAAAATGGGGCGGTAACATGGCGGTATCAGCGGTGAGAAAACTTTGCCGTCAATTATCGCCAAACAAGATGGTGCGGGCTGTTAAAATGCCCGAGGGCAGGGGGCGTGCCTAAGTTGGGCTTCGTGAAGGCGGACGCGTTGCGGGTCACTGTTCTGACGTTGCGTTATCCGGAAACGGCGGCGTTTCTGCGGATCATCAGCAGGTGCGCCTGGGAAATCTAAGGTGGAGATCGTCTCGGCGTGGCTCTCGACTGGACGTATCGACGACCAGTTGGCGGCTGGGTCCAATTGCATTTGCGCAGAGGCCAGATTGCACGAATTGCGGCTTGGTTCACCGCCCGGTTTGACGTAAACCTGTGCGCCTGTGCCGACGCCCCAGGGGGCCGATCCGCTTCTGAAATCCGTGACGATAACAATGACAGAGACTGCAACAGTGGCTGACGAGGCCTTTCAGCCAAGTGAATATATCGAGGGCGACCTCGGCCGTGGTCTGCTTCTCCTGTGCGATCACGCACGCAACACCGTTCCGCCTGAGTACGGTGACCTCGGCGTGCCGCCCGAGCAGTTTCAGCGGCATATCGGGTACGACATCGGCGCTCGGGACGTGACGCTCGAATTGGCGAGGCGTCTTGGGGCGCCGGCCTGCCTGTCGACTTTCTCGCGGCTTCTCATCGATCCGAACCGCGGAGAGGACGATCCGACCCTGATCATGCGTCTTTCCGACGGCGCCGTCGTTCCGGGGAATGCCAAGGTCGGGCCGCAGGAGCGGGCGCGGCGGATCGAGCGCTTTCACAAGCCCTATCACGACCTCATCGACGCAACGCTGAACCGGATGGAAGCGGCCGCGCCACCGCCGGTTCTGGTGTCCATACACAGCTTCACGCCGGTCTGGCGGGGCGTGCCCCGACCGTGGCATGTCACTGTCCTGTGGGATTGCGATCCGCGGGCAGTCACGCCCATGCTGGAGGGCCTGAGGGCGCAGGATGGGCTGATCGTCGGGGACAACGAGCCCTATGACGGGGCCCTCAAAAACGACACAATGTATCGCCACGCCACCAGCCGTGGATTTGCGCATGTTCTTCTGGAGCTGCGCCAGGACCTGATTGCCGACGAGGCGGGCGTGCTGGAATGGGCCGACAGGCTGGAGCCGGTCATGAATTCCATTTCGCGGATGGAAGACTGCCGTAAGGTGCGGCATTTCAAGTCCCGCTGTGATATCTGAGGCGCCGATATCGGAAACGATGGGAAGGGATGTCATCTGATGGATGAGCAGACAAAGATTGAACTGGAAGCGGCGGTGTTCAGACGGCTTGTCGATCACCTGCGCAACAGGACCGATGTGCAGAACATCGACATGATGAACCTTGCCGGCTTCTGCCGGAACTGCCTGTCGAACTGGTACCAGGACGCAGCCGAGGCAAAGGGGATTGATCTCACCAAGGCCGACGCCCGCGAGATCGTCTATGGCATGCCCTATGACGAGTGGAAGTCGAAATTCCAGAGCGAAGCGAGCGCCGAACAGAAGGCAGCCTTCGAAAAGAGCAAACCGCAGCACTGAGGCGGATACAGATCGGTTCCTGACTGCTTGACGCCATGCTGCGAGTCTGGCAGGGCACCGGGGGCCAGTTGCGAGTGCGGCGGCTGAAGCGATCCTTTAACCGATCCGCGGTTTTCTGCAGGACAAGAAGTAAGAAACAGGAGAACGAGATTTATGTCAGATCCGGGTGGTGTGGCAGCCGATCAGCTGCGAGCATTCATCGAGCGCATCGAGCGCTTGGAAGAAGAGAAGAAAGTCATCGCGGATGACATCAAGGACGTTTACGCGGAAGCCAAGGGCAACGGCTACGACGCGAAGATCATGCGCAAGATCGTGTCGCTTCGCAAGAAGCAGCCCCACGAGCGCGAAGAAGAGGAAGCCGTTCTGGACCTCTACATGCATGCGCTTGGCATGGCGGCAGCTGCCGAGGCTTCCGAAGGCTGAGCAGCAAACAGACCGGAATACGAAAAGAGCGGCCATCGGGCCGCTCTTTTTTTGTCTTCATCTGAAGAGGTCAGGCTTACCGCGCGAAGCGGACCGGCAGAATGACCACGGCCGGGCCGTCATCGAACCGGTCTGTGCGCAGGCCCGACGTGGAGGCCTGCTCGAAGCTCGCGGCCACGAAGCGGTTGCCCGGGGTCATGACGTTCTTGAGCTGGCGCTGGTTGGGATGGCTCAGCCAGGCAAAGGACTGGTGCCGCGCTGTGCCGGTGCCTGACAGAAGCGTCGGCTCCGACTTGTCGGGCAGGCTGGCGAAGCCGGCCAGCGGATCGACGATCTGATCACGCGGAATGCGTCCGGAAACGGATGGGTTTGCGGCGGCCGGGCGGTTCTTGCGGATGACCTTTTCCTGTGTCTCCGCGCGCGCCTGCTGTTGTTGCCCGGTCGAGGGCTGGCGAAGCGAGCGGGTCAGGGAGGGCGGTGTTGCCGACGCGGAGGCGTAGGCAAGCGTGGCCTCGGGTCTCGGCGCCGGAGAAGGAGAGGGTACTATGCCGGTGGCTGCTGCAATGGCGGCAACAGCGTTTTCCGCCGGTGCAAGCTCCGGAACCGGAACGCTGTCGGGGTCGCTCAGGCCAAGGTTTGCCGCAGCGGCCTGAGCAGCCTCGCTGAGATTGCGAGATGGCTTCTGGGCCGGCGCACGGGCAACCTGGAATCTTGAATCGAGAACTTCCTCTTCAAGTGCCGGCTGGCCGGACTGAAGCGCGACGCGCTGCGCATCAAGCGTATTGGGCGCGGGCGGCGGTGCGGTGGCGACAGGCGTTTCGTCCACAGCCGGCTTGGCATGCGGGGCCGCGCTGGCAACCTGTATCGGAGCCTCGACCGGCTCTTCCGGCTTGGCTTCCTGAATCTTGGGAGCGGGAACGGGCGGATTGTCGACGACAGGCGAAACCTTTTCCGCTGCCGGCGCGCTGGCAGTTGCGACGACCGCACCCGGACGCCGTTTATTGTCGCCCTCATCCTTGTTGCCGCCGCCGAACAGCGTCGCGAACAGATTGCCGCCGCCGGACGAGCGTTCCTGCTTTGCAATCGGCACGGTATCACCCGGTTTGGTCAGGCTCTGCTGGTTCGTTCGGGCCGGGCGATCATTGGAAGCCACCAGTGTCGGCCGGGAAGACCGGCCGCCAACGGTGCCGAGCTTGCCGGACTTGGCTTCCGCAAGCGCAATCTTGTAGCCCTTCAGCGGTTTGCCGTCTGTCGGGACATGAAGCGTCTTGCCGTTCGGGAACACCCTGACGAGCTGCGACCGTGTCATGCGCGGCCAGTGGCGAACCCTACCGGTGTCCATGTGCACGAAGGGCGAACCGGACGTCGGATAATAGCCGACGCCACCGACATGCTTCCTGAGGCCGGTTGCCCGCAGCTTTGCCAGATTGACGCCCGGGATGAAGAAGTCCATCGCCTTGCCGAGCGTGTGCTGGCTGTTCTTGGCAACGCCGGAAGACCGCTTGCGCAGCATGTTGTTGGTTGCCGGCGAGCGATAGCTCGAGACGACGTGGATGTAATCCCGCGCGCCGACCTGCTGGTAGACTTCCCAGATCAGGTCGAGCAGTTCGGGATCCATCTTGGTGATTTCGTTGCGCCGCCAGTCGCGCAGGAAGCGGTTCGCCTCGCGCAGACCTTCGGGCAGGAACCTGCCGTTTTTCTTGAACGTGATGGTGACGCGTTCTTTGGTGTGGTTGTTGTAGAGCTTCAGGGTGCGGGTTTCCGCTTCCGCGGCTGTCGCGAAGCAGGCAGAAACGATCGCAACCGCGCCGACCATTCTGGCGGCACGCTTCAACCATCCGACGGCGTCGAAATCAACTAACCGAATACGCAATCTCTATCTCGCCGTTTCCGAGGGCTTTCGCCCATCCCTTGCTCCCCAGCAGGAGACAATCTAGATGCAGCAGGTTAAGAAGTTTTTACCCTAATTTCAGTTGCCTGATCATCGTTGCAGTTCTGCAACGTTGCAAGCCGGTTCGGGTCAAAACACCCCTGCGTGAGTGGATAACGGCAGAATGCGTCAAAATATCGTCCAAATCGACGCGGCCCCCACGGAAAATTCCGTAGCGGCCGGTCACGGGCGATCGAAGCCGTCAACCGTATCCACAACGAGATTCTAGGAGATCCACGCAGCGGTGTCCTTGAACTGTGTCAATCAAGCAGCCGCATCGCTGTTGTTTTCCTCAAGGCCATATTCCTTGAGCTTCCTGTAGAGGGTCGAGCGACCGATCCCGAGTCGTCTGGCGACCTCCGTCATGCGGCCGGAATAGTGATTGATCGCCGCGCGGATCAATTCCTCCTCGATGTCGGTGAGTTTGCGGACATGGCCTTCCGCATCGAGGTTGCGCATGAAGCCGAAGGGGGCGGACTGTTCGAAACCGGACTGGACCGGCGCATGCGGATTGGGCGCATGCGAGGCTCTGTGCGACGGCTCGTGTGACCTGTGAAACGCTACCGGATGGCCCTGTTCATATGCTCCGGGACCGGCGTCGGTGCGTGCAGGTGCCTGCGGCGTTGCAGCTGTTGCTGCGCTCTGGTCGTGGCCCTGACCCGGAATGTATCCGTGGCCGGAATTGTGGCCATGTCCGTGAGCCGGCGCGTGCCCCTGTATCTGACCATGGTCGGTCGCCGCTGCTATCTGCGGGAAATCATCAACGGTCAACTGCGGGCCATCGCACAGGACGACCGCACGGAAGACGGCGTTCTCGAGCTGCCTGATGTTGCCCGGCCAATGATAGTCCTGAAGCATGGCGACGGTGTCGCCGCTGATGCCGGCCACCTGGGGCTTGCCTTCCTCCGCGGCGAAGCGCGCCAGGAAATGCCGGGCGAGGGCGGGAATATCCTCGCGGCGATCGCGCAGCGGCGGGATCCAGATCGGGAAGAC
Organism: Rhodobacterales bacterium; assembly: GCA_008107755.1. Taxonomy (GTDB): domain Bacteria; phylum Pseudomonadota; class Alphaproteobacteria; order Rhizobiales; family Stappiaceae; genus Roseibium. The sequence goes on along the minus strand of VIRH01000072.1, from coordinate 68,891 downwards.
GTTCAGCCGGTAGAAGAGATCCTCGCGGAACACGCCCTCCTTGACCTGGTCGATCAGGCGGCGGTTGGTCGCGGAGATCAGGCGGAAGTCCACCTTCACCGGACGGCGGGAGCCGACCGGATCGATCTCGTTTTCCTGAATGGCGCGCAGCAGCTTCACCTGAACGTCCTGCGGCAGTTCACCGACCTCGTCGAGGAAAAGCGTGCCGCCATGGGCTTCCTGGAACTTGCCGACATGTTTGTCGACCGCGCCGGTGAAGGCGCCCTTTTCGTGGCCGAACAGGATCGATTCCACCAGGTTTTCCGGAATTGCGCCGCAGTTCACCGTGACGAGCGGTTTCGACTTTCGGTCGCTGGACCCCTGGATGGCGCTGGCGATCATCTCCTTGCCGACACCGCTTTCGCCCTCGATCAGGATCGGGATGTTGGACGCGGCGGCGCGCTTGCCGAGGTTGATCACCCGTTCCATGGCCGGCGAATTGGTGATGATGTCGGCAAAGGTCAACGTGCCCGATGCCTGCTTGCGGAACCTTGTGATTTCCTCTTCCAGAGCGGAGGTCTTGAGAAGATTTCGGATCGAGACGTTGAGACGCTCGGGAGCGACCGGCTTGACCGCGAAGTCCTGCGCGCCCGCGTTCATGACGTTCACAACTGTATCGATGCCGCCATGGGCGGTCTGGACAATGACCGGTGTCGCGTTCTTGTCTGACCGCAGTTGCTTCAGGACACCCAGACCATCCAGCTCGGGCATCACCATGTCGAGAATGATGAGGTCGATCTCGCTCGCTTCGGCGCTGCTCATGATGCGCACGGCTTCCGCACCGTTTTCGGCGGTCTTCGACCTGTAACCGAATTTCTTCACCGCTTCCTGAAGAAGTCTGCGCTGAATCGGATCATCATCGACAATAAGAATTTTACCGCTGAGAGCTTGCATGAGGCGCCTTGGTTCGTTCCGGATTGTCTCGTTTCGAACCATTCTGGTCGCACTTGGGTAAACAAATCGTCCAGGAGAAAGGAAAAATTTTAGGTCTTTGCAATTGGCGTCTGGTGCCTGCATGACCTAACTGTTTAAAAGAGTTGAGCCTGAAACGAGCCTGTCACCGGAGAAAGAAATGCCGACGCCGCGTCCAGTCCATGCGCCCCAGTCTTCGTCCGCGGCCACTTTGGGCGATTTGCCTGAGTGGGATCTGACGGACCTCTATCCCTCGATGGATGCGCCGGAAGTCGAGGCGGATCTCAAGGCGATGCTCGACCGTTCGGTCACGTTCGAGACGTCCTACAAGGGCCGCCTTGCGGAGCTTGCCGCCGAAAACGTCAGCGCGCTGGTTCTGGCGATCCGTGCCTATGAGGATCTCGAAGACCTGATGGGCCGACTGATTTCCTTCGCCGGACTGGCCTATGCCGGCAATACCGTCGACCCGAAGACGCAGAAATTCTACGGCGACGTGCAGGAGCAGATCACGACGGCAAGTTCGCATCTCCTGTTCTTCACGCTGGAGATGAACAAGATCGATGACGCCGTGATGGACGCGGCGCTGGAAGACAGCGGACTGGCCCATTACCGTCCGTGGATCGAGGATCTGCGCAAGGGCAAGCCCTATCAGCTCGAGGATCGGGTCGAACAGCTTTTCCATGAAAAGTCGGTCACCGGCGCCGGCGCGTGGAACCGCCTATTCGATGAAACGATGGCGTCCCTGACCTTTGAGGTCGAGGGGGAAAAGCTGTCGATCGAACCGACGCTGAACCTCCTGGTGGACAGCAATCCGGAAAAGCGGAAGCTGGCATCCGAAGCGCTGACGAAGACCTTTTCCGATAACCTCAGAACCTTCACCCTGATCACCAATACGCTGGCGAAGGACAAGGAAATTTCCGACCGCTGGCGGAACTTCTCCGACATCGCGGACAGCCGCCATCTCGCGAACCGGGTGGAGCGGGAAGTGGTCGATGCGATGGTTTCGGCGGTCAGGGATGCCTATCCGCGCCTGTCGCATCGCTATTACAAGCTGAAAGCGGGCTGGCTCGGCATGGACCAGCTCAACACCTGGGACCGGAACGCGCCACTGCCCGATGCGGATAGCCGCATCATCCCTTGGACGGAAGCCCGGGAAACTGTGCTTTCGGCCTATGAAGGCTTTTCGCCGGACATGGCGGAAATCGCCTCGCGCTTCTTCGACAAGGGCTGGATCGACGCACCGGCAAGGTCCGGCAAAGCCCCCGGCGCCTTTGCGCATCCGACCGTTCCGAGTGCCCATCCGTATGTTCTCCTGAACTACCAGGGCAAGGTCCGTGATGTGATGACGCTGGCCCATGAGCTTGGCCATGGGGTCCATCAGGTGCTGGCGGGGCCGAACGGTCCGCTGATGGCGCCGACGCCCCTGACGCTTGCTGAAACGGCCAGCGTCTTCGGCGAGATGCTGACCTTCAAGTCCCTGCTCGCCAAGGCCTCCGACCCCAAAACGCGCAAGATCATGCTGGCGTCAAAGGCCGAGGACATGATCAACACGGTCGTGCGCCAGATCGCCTTCTACACCTTCGAGCGCAAGGTCCACACGGAAAGGCGCAACGGCGAGCTGACGTCCGAGAAGATCGGCGAACTGTGGCTTTCGGTCCAGGGCGAAAGCCTCGGTCCGGCGATCAAGCTGAGCGAAGGCTACGAAACCTTCTGGACCTACATTCCGCATTTCATTCACTCACCGTTCTACGTCTATGCCTATGCCTTCGGCGATTGTCTCGTGAACTCGCTTTACGCTGTCTATGAAGAGGCGGAGACCGGCTTCCAGGACAAGTATTTCGGTCTCCTCAAGGCCGGCGGCACGCGGCATCATTCCGAACTGCTTGCCCCGTTCGGCCTGAGCGCGACCGATCCGGATTTCTGGAAAAAGGGTCTGTCGGTCATTGAACGCATCATCGATGAACTCGAAGAGCTCGACCGCGCCTGAGGGCCGGCCTGGGCTGGAGGCGAGGGGCGAGCCGCCTTTCGCCCACACGCCCTATGACGGCACCAGCCAGCCTTTCTCCGTCGGCCTGAAACCGATCGGGGAAGAGCTTTTCCTGGAGCCGGATCGGTATCTCCGCCGTTATCTCCAGGAAAAGGAAAAGCTTTTCGAGGCAGCCTTCGAGAAGGTTTTTCAGGCCGAGGACGGTACAGGCGCCGCACAGGAAGACGTGCTGGCTCTCGTTCTGGACAATCTGCGCCGGTATCACGGCGGGACCTACACGATCAGTCCTGAACAAGTCGATATCGCCGGTCTGGACCATCCCATCCTGCTCGACGGGCAGCCGGCGTTGCTGACCGCGTCACGGCTGGTGCAGGAGGATCTCGTTCTGATGCGGCTTGGCGTGGACGGCTATCGTCTTGCCGCTGCATCGCTCTGCTTTCCGTCCTCCTGGTCGCTGATGGAGAAATTCGGAAAATCCATGAGCGCGATCCACGAGAGCGTTCCCGGCTTCAACGGCGGACGAATGGGGACGACCGTCGCCCGCATCTTCGTGAACCTGAAACCGGGTCATCTCGTCTGCCGGTTCAACTGGTCGCTTTATGATGATCCGGATCTGTATCACCCCCAATCCAGACGGATCCATCTCGGTTCTCCGACGAACATTGCACCGCGGCTCTTCCTCCGGGTCGAGCGGCAGACTCTGCGCCGGCTTGAGGAAACGGGTGATATCCTTTTCACCATCAAGGTCCATCATGACCCGCTGGCGCTTCTGGAACAGCATCCGGAGAGGGGGCGGCTTGCCGCAGGGCTGAGGGATCAGCTCATGGCCCTGGACGGCGAGCAACTGGACTACAAGGGCATCACGCATCTGCGCGACGACCTGGCCCGGTCGCTGGAGGCGATGACGGAGTAAATGCCGTTGCGGATGCGTCCATTTGGCCGCTCCGCACGCATCCTTCTGGATTAAACTGGAGGAGTGCATATTTAAGACGTCTGGGGGCTGCGCCCCGGACGACAAGGGAGCATGACTGCGAATGGCCGAATCCAGGGACCGGGAAAGCAACAGATTCAGTGCCCGTATGGGCCGCTACGCCAAGGTCGGTACCAACATGGGCGGCATCGCCGCCAAGGTGGCCGGGGCACGGCTGTTCGGCATGGAGCTGGACAATGCCAAGAATGCGGCCGAGATCGCCGCTGCCCTTGGCGGGTTGAAAGGTCCGCTGATGAAGGTGGCGCAGCTTCTGTCGACCATCCCCGACGCGCTGCCGCCGGAATACACGACCGAGCTTGCCCAGTTGCAGGCAAGTGCGCCGCCCATGGGCTGGCCTTTCGTCAAGCGCCGGATGCGTGCAGAACTCGGCGCCGGCTGGCAGGAGCGGTTCGAGAGTTTCGAAAAGGAACCTGCCGCGGCCGCTTCACTTGGCCAGGTGCACCGGGCGGTCGCCCATGACGGCAGGGTGCTGGCGTGCAAGCTCCAATATCCGGACATGGCCTCCGCCGTGGAAGCGGACCTGAAACAGTTGCAGATGCTGTTTTCGCTGCACCGGCGCATGAGCCCGGCGATTGATACACGCGAAATCGCCAAGGAAATCAGCGATCGCGTCCGCGAGGAACTGGATTACGTGCGCGAGGCCGGGCATATCGCCATGTACCGGGAAATCCTGTCGCAAAGCGACGCCGTCAGGGTGCCGGATGTGGTGGATGAATTGTCTACCGGCCGGCTTCTGACCATGGGCTGGCTCACCGGCAAGCCGCTTCTCGACTACAGGGATCACAGTCAGGAAGAGCGCAATCTGATCGCCCGCACGATGTTCCATGCCTGGTGGCATCCCTTCAGCCATTACGGCGTCATCCACGGCGATCCGCACCTTGGCAACTACGCGGTCTTCGAAGAAGAGGGAGCGCCAGCGGGCATCAATCTTCTGGACTACGGCTGCATCCGGGTCTTTCCCGAGAGCTTCGTCGAAGGTGTCGTGGACCTCTACAAGGGGCTGCTGGAGGAGGATAACGACAGGGTCGTTGCCGCCTACGAGCGCTGGGGCTTCACCAATCTCAAGAAGGAAGTCATCGAGGTCCTGAACATCTGGGCGCGGTTCATCTACGGCCCGCTTCTGAGCGACCGGGTGCGCTCGCTTGCAGATGGCGTATCGGCGGCGGAATACGGTCGCAAGGAGGCGTTCCGGGTTCATTCGGCTCTCAAGCAGCTTGGACCGGTGACAGTGCCTCAGGAATTCGTCTTCATGGACCGGGCGGCGATCGGGCTTGGCGGCGTCTTCCTGCATCTGAAGGCCGAGCTCAATTTCTTCCAGCTCTTCAACGAACAGATCGACGGCTTCGACGCGGCGGTGGTGCGCCGCAGGCAGGACGAAGCGCTCGCCGCCGCCGGACTCGGCACTGCTTCCCATGCGGCCTGAGGCCAAAGGCGCTTGCTGGACGAGGTGCCGCGGTGCGCGGGGCCGGCAAGATAATGTCATTCAGATTATTGCCCAACCGGAAGGCTTTATTGTATGAAGGCTTCCAATTCGAATTTTCCCTGGGGGAGACTGCATGTCTGACGAAACCGCGCCGGCAATGGATTACGACTCTCACGAGCGGACTTACGAGGGGTTCATCAACTTCTCCAAGGTTGGCACAATCGCTGTGCTCAACGTCGTGCTGTGCCTCATCCTGTTCGGTTTCGGCGGAACGGTCGCCGTCGTTTTCGGCTGGCTCATGCTGATCGCAACCCTCGTTTCCGCAGCCATCGGCATCGCTCTCGGCGCCTCCGGCTGGATCCCGCCGGCAGCCGTCTTCGTCCTGACCGGCGTCCTGGCGATCCTGTTCGTCTGACGGGTCCTCGCGACGCTGCAGCGACTGATTTCAAGAAAGGCGTGGGGCTTGCCCCGCGCCTTTTGCGTTTCTCCCGAGTTTCCGTAGATTTGTGTAATGACCCAAGCCGCGCCCGGCACCTTCGTTTACGATCCGCCTGCCGATCCCTATCTGACGGTCCTGCATCAGGATGAAGACCTGCTCGTGGTGGACAAGCCGAGCGGTCTGTTGAGCGTTCCCGGCAAGGCTGCGGAACATGCGGACTGTCTGGAACGTCGGGCGCAGGAGCAATTTGCCGACGCACGTATCGTTCACCGGCTCGACATGGATACATCTGGGGTAATGGTGCTGGCGATGAACCCGGCTGCCCACCGGCATCTGGGCCTGCAGTTCGAGCGGCGCAAGACGGCCAAGACCTATATCGCCGATATCTGGGGAGCGCCTGCGGAAGAGGAAGGCGAGGTTGACCTTCCACTTGTCTGCGACTGGCCCAACCGGCCCAAACAGATGGTCAGCTTCGAGCATGGCCGTCCAGCGCTGACCCGCTGGCAGGTCGTCACGCGATCGGGATCGGTCACTCGCGTGCGGCTGTTCCCGCATACGGGACGCTCACACCAGCTCCGCGTCCACATGCTGGCGCTGGGGCATCCGATCCTTGGCGACAGATTCTATGCCCACGCGGACGCGCTTGTGGCATCCGCCCGTCTGGCTCTTCATGCGGAAAGCCTGGAGGTTCATCACCCCGCAAACGGTGAGCGCGTTCTCTTCCACTCGCCGCTTCCCTTTTGAGGGGTGCGCGCGCCCTTTGGTATTAGTGCAGAAGGTTGAAGGCGGGGTAGATTTCCTGCATCCGGGACCCACAGACCGTGGTGATGGAATCGGTCTCTTCCGCCGTGAGCTCCGCCAAGCCGTGTGAGGTGGCGTCGTCCGTATCCAGTGCGATGACGTCCGGCTTCATCCCGTGCAGGTCGGCAAAGCTCTCAAGGCTAGAAATGTGGGCGTCGGCATTTTCGACAAGATCTTCATATTGCATGACATGCAGCATCGTCGGCAGGTTCTCGAAGTTTCGCCGCTTCAAGGCTGCGATCACCTCGGTGTTCTTGACCCACTGGATGCAGGCCTCCAGAAGCTTCTGCTTGTCGGCGATCAGGCCTCGCGCCTTCTGCGCCCGGATGACGTCAAAGATGTTGCGGTAGATGAAGAGGCATTTGAGATCGTTGACGAGGTCCGCGATCCTGGTGACATGGGTGAACTCGAGCGCGTCGACCTTGAGGGCCCAAACGTCCATCTCCATGGCTCGAGTCGCCTCGTCGATATGATCCTTGTAGAATCGCACCGCGCCGGCGAGGGCATGTTTTGGAAAGTCACCCGGCAGGTCGAGATGGTCGAGCCAGAGGTCCACATCTCCGCCGAATGCCTCGTTCCAGTCCAGTGACTGACGCTGCTGGTTTTCCTGAACCGCGACCATTTCCCTGTGCGCGAAGTCGCAGAGTTCCGCGAAGCGGCGTCCGGGAACCTCGCCGTAGCAGATGCCGTTGGCAGAGCCGGTGACCAGGCGCTGCAACAGCGAGGTGCCGCACCCGGCGATCGGCGAGGTTATGATGATGGGGCTCGCGGTCATCGGAACCGGATCCTTCAGCACGAGGGCAGGGTCGCGAGAACGCGAATCGGAGCGCGAAAACTAGCATAGTTGCCGGAAGGCGTCGAAAACGGGCCTGGAAAACAGGGGGAAATCCCGGTCTGGATGCCGACAGCAATTCCAGATTGTTCAGGCCGCCTTGCGGTCAAGGTCCCGCATCTTGTCGAACCAGCCTTCAAAGCGCACGGGATCCGGTTCGCCGACCATGCCGAAGAGGGTGGAGCGGACCGTACGAAAGCCGACAAATCCCAGGATGTTGCGCTGGAGGTTCTTCAGTCCGTGCGCCCTGAACCACAGCCGGTAGGCGAGGGCAGGCATGCCCATGGTCAAAACGATGCGCGCCGACTTGTCATGGAACTTGCCTTTCGGCCACCTGCCCTGTTCGTGGCGTTCGAACGCGGTGTCATGGTACAGGATTTGCTCCAGGAAGGCCTTCGTGTAGGCGGGCAGGGTGCCGAGCCAGAGAGGAGACACCAGAACGAGATGGTCGGCGCCGAGCAGGGCGTCGCGGGCAGGGCGCAGCGGCTCCGGCGTCGGCTCGTTCTCGAACTCGGAAGGAATGCGAAGGACCGGGAAATCGAGATCGGCGATCCGGATCAGGTCGGAGTTGTGCCCGGCCTCTCGCGCAGCGTCCTGATAGGCGCGGGCGAGGGCGTGGCAGAGATGCTCATCCGCAGGATCGGGATGGCCGTTGATGACAAGGATCGATTTCATGAGACACCCCGCTGGCCATGTGGCGTTCTTGCGGGCAGTAAGCCGTGCCCGTCGCGAAGCTGCGTTGATCCCGATCACCTAACGTGAGGTTTTGCGATACAGCTGGCCGCGGCGCAGGTCAGATGGTGTCCGAGGGTCAGCCGCGGCTGACCCTGCCGAGGCCGTCGCGGGCGATCTTGTTGGAATTGTCCAGGGTCATGGCGCGGCTATAGCTGCGCTGGGCTTCCTTGGGCTTGCCGAGCTGTTCCAGCGCAAGGCCGCGATTGGCCCAGGCGATTGCCGAATCCCGGTCGAGATTGACGGCCATGGACAGGTCGGAGAAAGCTGCCTTCGGGTCGTTGACCGCCAGATAGGAGATGCCGCGTGCAATGTAGGGCGCACTTGCCTTCGGGTTCAGGCCGATGGCTGTGGCGAAATCCTCGATCGCGCGATTGTTCTGGTTCTGGGCCTGGTAGATCAGCCCGCGATTGTAGAACGCGCGGGCGTCGGAACTGTCGCGGGCGATGACCGAGTTGAAATCGGCGAGCGCTGCGGAATAGTTGCCCTGCTGGCGATAGATGTTGCCGCGGCCGACATAGGCCACATCATAATCCGGCTTGATGTTGATCGCGCGGGTATAGTCGGAGACTGCAAGCTGGTCCTGGCCCTGACGGCGGTAGACCAGCGCCCGGTTGGCGTAGGTCTGGTAGGACTGCGGGTTGAGCTGAAGCGCCTTGTTGAAGTCCTCGATCGCCTGGTCCAGCTTGCCGGCCTGCCCGTAGGCGATCCCGCGCGTGCTGTAAGCGGTGGCGTCCGACGGGTTCGCCTCGATAACGGCCGTGAGAGAGGCGATGTTCGTCGAGGAGCCGGCGGAGGTGTTGATCGGAACGTCGTTGTAGACATTGCCGCCGACACAGCCGGCCAGAAGCATCGCCAGGCTGAAAAGGGTGGCACGTGGCAGGTACGGGCGCATGCTGCTCATTTGTTCTCTTAACAGTCGGCTATCGGACAAGGTCGTTCTTCAAACGCCAACAGGGCGTGAAAAAGACCTCAAGGGAATCGTGGGCGTCTGTCCGGAACATATCCGCAAAACGCCAAAAAGCCGACCGTTATACCGGCCGGCCTTACGGCAAATCTGCCAGAACTGGCGACAGTGGTAGCTGCCGGGCCACTCGAGCCGCAATCAGCGGCGAGCGGACTTGCCCGGAAGCAGACCTTCGCGCTGAGCCCGCTTGCGAGCCAGCTTGCGCGCACGGCGAATTGCTTCAGCCTTTTCACGCGCCTTTTTCTCGGACGGCTTTTCGAAGTGACCGCGAAGTTTCATTTCACGGAAGATGCCTTCGCGCTGCATCTTTTTCTTGAGCGCCTTCAGCGCCTGATCGACATTGTTGTCGCGAACCAAAACCTGCACGCGTTTTTTCCCGTTTTCTAAGCGCTGCGGCCTATCCGCAGCCAGAATTTGACTTTGCCGTAAAACGGCAACTGCCATTAAAGAACAATGATTGAAGCGAGACTTCGTCAGCGATTTCCGCGACTGGCTTGACCCCAAGCCAATCAAAGCACGAATGCAACCGCTCGATCGCAATGCATTCAACTGTATACAGAAACCTGATCGCCGCTGACGCGTCGCTCACTGTGGCCGGCTTAATACCAGAGCTCTCGGCATGTGTCCACAGTGATTGAGAAAATAAAGGATGATCCGCATAAGGAAAAGCGGAAGTTTTCTGGACAGACCAGCCGATGACAAGTAGAGCTGGACGCCTTTCCCAGACCGAGGACCTCCCGACGAGAGGGCCTGTCTTCGTCCCGCATCCTGGAGGACCTCATGCCGCAGAATGCATCGATGGCGGCCGATTCGCAAACGCGCCCGTCTCTCTGGCGGTCCGACGTCCTGCCGACGCTCGCATTGGGTCTGCCGCTCGCCGGGGCCCAGATCGCTCAGATGGCGATCAATACCACCGATGTGTTGATGATCGGCCGTCTCGGCGCGCCGGAACTGGCGGCCTCCGTCCTGGCCTTCAATTTCTACATGCTGCTGTGGTTCTTCGGCATGGGCGTTCTGCAGGCAGTCATTCCCCTTGCCGCGCGTGCGCTCGGCCAGCGCAAGCCGCGTGACCTGCGCCGTGCGGTGCGCATGGGATTCTGGGTCGCGGTCATCTTCAGCATTCCCGTCTGGGTCCTGCTCTTCTTCACCGAGACGATCCTGTTGCTGCTCGGCCAGGAGCCGGAGATCGCTGCGCTCGCCGGTCATTACATGCGTTTCCTCCAGTGGACCATGCTGCCCGCCCTGCTGATCATGGCGGTGCGCGGTTTCCTGACCGTGATGGAAATGACGCAGGTGGTGCTTTGGGCGACTATTGCCGGCGCCATTGCCAATGCCATTCTCGACTATCTGCTGATCTTCGGGAACTTCGGCTTTCCGCGGCTGGAGCTGACAGGTGCGGGCATTGCGTCCGTGCTGAGTTCGACGACGACCTTTCTCTTTCTTCTGGTCTTTGCCATTCGTCATCCCAGATTGCGCCGGTATCACATCCTGGGCAGGATCTGGCGCTCGGACTGGCCGGTGTTCTTCCAGATCGTGCGGCTGGGGCTGCCTATCGGCTTTACGATCATCGCCGAAGGGGCGCTGTTTGCTGCCTCGTCCATCATGGTCGGCTGGCTCGGGACGTTGCCCCTGGCCGGTCACGGCATCGCGCTGCAGATTTCCTCCATCACCTTCATGGTGCCTGTCGGTCTTTCGGTCGCCGCCATGACCCGGGTGAGCCTTGCAGCCGGGAAAGGCGACAGGGAAGGCGTCGGCCGTGCCGGCTGGACAGCGCTTGTCGTCACGATGATCTGCATGGGAAGCTTCGCGATCATCTTCTGGATCGCACCTGAAATGCTGGTCGGCTTCTACCTCGACCTTGATGACCCGCAGGCGGCGCAGGTGCTTGCATTCGGTTCGTCGTATCTGCTTGTTGCCGCGCTCTTCCAACTGGCCGATGGAGCGCAGATCATCGGCGTGAACAATCTGCGCGGCCTCGGGGACACCAAGATACCGCTGTTCTATGCGCTGTTCGGCTATTGGGTGGTCGGCATCAGCCTGTCGCTGGGGCTCGGCTTCGCGGCCGGCTGGGGCGGCGTCGGCATCTGGTGTGGTCTTGCCGGCGGCCTGGCATCAGTGGCTGTTCTGGCAAACCGGCGCTTTGCCCGGCGCAATGCGCTCGGACTGGTCCCCGCCGCCGGCTGAGGCGGCGGGACGTGTCCGTCAGGCAGTCTTGTCGCTGATCCGGTTGACGTGGCCCATCTTTCGGCCCTCGCGGGTTTCCGCCTTGCCGTAGAGATGGAGCTGGGCGGAGGGGTCACGCAGCACAGCGTCCCAGCCATCCGCATCGAACCCGATCAGGTTTTCCATAACGGCGTCGGAGTGCCGGTCGCACGAACCGATTGGCCAGCCGGCGACGGCTCGCACATGCTGGTCGAACTGGGACACCAGACATGCATCCTGGGTCCAGTGGCCGGAATTGTGGACGCGCGGGGCGATCTCGTTGACGAGAAGGCGCTCGCCGGCTTCGTCCCGCACCAGGAACATCTCCACGCCCATGACGCCGACATAGTCGAGACCGGTGACGATCTTGCGGGCCATGTCACCGGCGGCGCGTGCAGTCTCCTCGGACACGCCGGCGGGAACCGTGGAGGTCTTCAGGATATGGTTCTCATGGTGATTGCGGGCGATGTCGTAGCTGGCGCAGGTGCCGTCCAGATCGCGGGCGACGATGACCGACACCTCGCATTCGAATCCGATCAGTTCCTCCAGCACCGCCGGAACGGAGCCGAGCCGTTCGAAGGCGCCGGCAGCGTCTTCCGCCTTGCGGATCATGAGCTGGCCCTTGCCGTCGTAACCGAAGCGGCGGGTCTTCAGAACACCTGTTCCGCCAAAGACTTCGATCGCCTTGTCGAGGTCGGCCTGCGAGTTGATATCGGCAAATGCCGCGATCGAGACGCCGGCCTCGGTAAGATAGCGCTTTTCGAAGAGGCGATCCTGGGACACTTCCAGCGCCCGTGCACCGGGACGAACGGGCACGATGGCATCGAGATGGGTTGCGGTCGGCCCGGGCACATTCTCGAACTCGTAGGTCACGACGGAAACGGAGGCGGCAAAGCGGTCCAGGGCCGCGATGTCCTCATAAGGCGCTACCGTGTGAAACGCACTGACGTCGAAGGCGGGACTGTTCGGGTCCGGGCAGAAGACATGGGCCTTCAGGCCCATGGCTGCGGCGGATTGCGCCAGCATGCGGCCAAGCTGTCCTCCGCCGAGGATTCCGATCGTGTCGCCGGGGGTCAACCTTGCGCGCGCGCTCATCGCATCAAATCCTTTTCGTACCTGCGGGCTCAGGCCTGATCGTCTACGGGAACTTCTCCAACCGACGCGGTGCGCTCGGCCCGGTACTTGTCCAGCGCGGCCTCGACGCCGCTGTCGTGAAGGGCGAGGACGGCGGCGGCCAGAAGCGCCGCGTTGGTGGCGCCCGCCTTGCCGATGGCCAGCGTGCCGACGGGAATGCCGCCTGGCATCTGGACGATGGACAGCAGGCTGTCCTCGCCGGAAAGGGCCCGGCTTTCAACCGGGACACCGAAAACCGGAAGCGGTGTCAGCGCGGCCGTCATGCCGGGCAGATGGGCCGCGCCGCCGGCTCCCGCGATGATGATCCTGAACCCTTCCGCCTTCGCGTTCCTGGCGAAATCGTACATCCGCTCGGGTGTGCGGTGCGCGGACACGATGCGGGCCTCGTAACTGATCCCGAGCTGGTCGAGCGTTTCGGCCGCATGTTTCATTGTCGGCCAGTCCGACTGGCTGCCCATGATGATTGCGACGTCCGCTCTTGCCATTTGCTGCTCCGGTTCAGGGCTATTCGAACACATCTGAAACGATCAGCGGACGTCCATCGGTTTCGATCGGACGTCCGCTGATCTTGAAGAGCGCGGAGTATAGGCAGCGCGCCGCGTATCGCAAGGCCGAATTGGCGGGTTGCGGCAGAGGATGCGAGGAGGGGAAATTCGGGCCGAAAAGCAATTCAACCCGGTGTGCACGTCAGGCGATAATATCCGGGTGCAGCTGATCTTCCAGGACCGCGATCCGATCCTTGAGGACGAGCTTCTTCTTCTTGAGGCGCTGAAGCTGGAGGGCGTCGTGATTTGCGCTTGTGGCAAGGGCCTCCACCGCAACGTCAAGATCCCGGTGCTCCTGACGAAGTTGAGCCAGCTCGCTCCGCAAAGCGTCAATATCCTGTTGCGCCATCAAATTCCCCCGGAAAGCAGGACGCAAGTCCGATTCCATGTTGTTGTCGGCGGCAAGATAACATCTTTCGCATGTCAATGGCCCGATTTCGCTTCCTGTGCGACGATGTGGAAAACACAGTGTGAAAACGTCGCAGTTCTGGCCACCGTATTAAGCTTATCTGGCAAATGTCGCAGGGGAAAAAATCCCGAGTTTTGAAGCTCTTAATCCCGCCAAAATTTCAGAGTTTCCTAAGGATGTTCGCGAGAATGCATATTATGCCGACGAAAGGGACGAGATATGCGGAATCGGCAATCGACAAGTCCGGAATTCGTATGGCAAGCTTCTCGCGTTGAGCCAAACAGACAGGAGGTTTTTCCATGTCAATGCAGTCGCATCTCGCAGAACTCGAGCGCCGTCACGCGGAAATGAAACGCAAGATCGAAAACGCTCAGTTACATCCGAGTACTGACTCACTCCAATTGGCTGACATGAAAAGGCAAAAGCTCAAGATCAAGGACGAAATCGAACGAATAAGGCAGGATGTGACCATTCACTAGACGCCATATTCCAAGATACAGAAAACGCCGCGACCTCCGCGGCGTTTTTGTTTTTTCAGGCGCCTGCCTGGCTCACGCCGGAAGCCCCCTGGCGATCTCGCGCAGTTCGAACTTCTGAATCTTTCCAGTCGAGGTCTTCGGCAGCTCGCGGAAGACGACGGTCTTCGGTGCCTTGAACGAGGCAAGATGGTCCCGGCAGAAGGCTATCAGGTCGGCTTCGCTCGTGTCGGAGCCGGCCTTCAGTTCGACGAAGGCGCAGGGCGTTTCTCCCCATTTCTCGTCCGGCCGTGCCACCACCGCAGCGGCTTGCACATCCGGGTGCTTGTAGAGCACCTCCTCGACCTCGATCGAGGAAATGTTCTCGCCGCCGGAGATGATGATGTCCTTCGACCGGTCCTTAAGCTGAATGTACCCGTCCGGATGCAGGACACCGAGGTCTCCGGAGTGGAACCAGCCGCCGCGAAACGCCTTGTCGTTCGCCTCAGGGTTCTTCAGATATCCCTTCATCACCACATTGCCGCGGAACATCACCTCACCAAGGGTCTGCCCGTCGGCCGGGACCCCTTCAAGCGTGTCCGGATCCAGCACGGTGAGGCCCTCGAGCGCCACATAGCGAACGCCTTGTCTGGCTTTCTTCTGGGCCTGCTCGGCGGAGGACAGGGCATCCCATTCGCGCCTCCAGTCATTGACCACCGCCGGGCCATAGACCTCCGTCAGACCGTAAAGATGGGTAACGTTGAAGCCCGCGTCCTTCATGGCCGCGAGCACGGGCTCGGGCGGCGGGGCAGCGGCGGTGAAGAACTCGATCTCCCGGTCGATGTCGCGCTTCTGGTCAGGAGCGGCGTTCAGAAGGGTCGACATAATGATCGGCGCGCCGCACAGGTGAGTCACCTCCTCATCTGCAATCAGGTCCCACATGGCCTGGGGGCGAACCCAGCGCAGGCAGACATGCGTTCCGGCCACCAGCGAAATCGACCATGGAAAACACCAGCCGTTGCAGTGGAACATCGGCAGGGTCCAGAGGTAGACCGGATGCTTGGCCATCGATGCCGTGATGACGTTGGCCTGGGCCAGAAGATAGGCGCCGCGATGATGGTAGACGACGCCCTTCGGGTTGCCGGTCGTGCCCGAGGTGTAATTGAGGGCGATGGCATCCCATTCGTCGTCCGGAAGCGCCCACGCGAAATCGGCATCGCCCGATTGGACGAAATCCTCATAATCCCGGTCGCCAAGCCGGTCACCGGTCTGCGGGAATTCGGGATCCGAATAGTCGATGACCACCGGCTTCACGCTGGCCATGGAAAGCGCTTCCTTTACCACCGGAGCAAATTCGCGGTCCGTGATCAGCACCCTGCTGTCGGCATGATCCAGCTGGAAGGCGACGATGGCGGCATCGAGCCGGGTGTTCATGGAATGAAGCACCGCCCCGGTCATGGGGACACCGTAATGCGCCTCCAGCATCGGCGGCACATTGGACAGCATCACGCTGACGGTGTCGTTCTTGCCGATCCCGAGTGAGGCGAGGGCGGAGGCAAGCTTTCGGCTGCGTTCGTAGAACGTGCGGTAATCGGTCCGCTGGCGCCCGTGAATGATGGCGATGTGGTCGGGAAAGACATCCGCGGCGCGGGCGAGGAAACTCAAGGGGCTGAGCGCGGCGTAATTCGCCGGGTTCTTCTCCAGCCCCTGCGTGAACGCGTTGACGTTTTTATCCAAGATACTCCTCCCCGGCCATTCCGCCTGCCTGATGGACAGTCCGAACGGCCCTCCCTTGATCGCGCGCCGGGCGCACGCCTCTTGCGCCCGACTGTCACGATATGAATAACGCTATTGCGTTCCTCTGCAATCCGGCAATGACACAGAGGGCGCGCCTCTTCCTCAGCCGGGCATCCTACAGGAACAGGTCGACGATCCCGTCATAGGTCAGCTTGAGCCCGATGATGCCCATGAAGACATAGATGATGTTGTAGTAGGTCTGGGGATTGATGATCTTCACGAGATAGACACCAGCCAGCGTGGCGACGAGGGCGACCGGGAAAAGCGTCACTGAAGTCGCAAGGTTTGTGGTGTCGAACTGGCCGAGCAGGAAATACGGCACCAGCTTGATCACGTTGACCGATGCGAAAAAGATGACGCCGGTGCCGACGAACAGGGTCGGCGCCATGCGCAGCGGCAGCGTGTACATCTGGAAGGGCGGCCCGCCGGTGTGGCTGATGAAGCTGGTGAAACCGGCGATCGAGCCCCAGAAGGTCCCCTTGATCAGGCTGTGTCCGCTCGCTTCGGTGCGCTTGCGCTGCTTGAAGACGTAATCGACCACGAAGGCGACGGCGGTCACGCCGACCAGAAGGGTCACGAATGCATCGTCCACATAGGCCGCGGCCGCCCAGCCGATACCGATCCCGAGAGCGGCTGCCGGGAGCAGGATCGAGATCGTCTTCCAGTCGGCCTTTCCCTTGTAGGCAATCAGCGCAACCACATCCATCACGATCAGGATCGGCAGCATGATGCCGGCGGCCTGCAGTGGCGAGACGACAAGGGCCATCAGCGGCACGCCCAGCATGGCCATGGTGCCGCCGAAGCCGCCTTTCGACATGCCGACGAGGGCGACGGCTGGTATGGCCGCAGCGTAAAACCACGGATCGGAAATTGGATGCATCGGCTAAAGAGATCAGACAGTTCGAAGGGTTTGTCGGACCAAACAAGCACGCCCGGGAGATTACGTAAAGTCCCGATCACCTAATTGCCTATGCGCTCAGGCTTGCATTCCGCCTTTCTCTTACAGCACTCTATCGCGAGATGCCGAATGGCTGTTGGGAGGAACACTCATGTCGAGCCGGTACAGCGAAGTTTATCAGGGCTGGAAGGAGGATCCGCTCGGATTCTGGAAGTCGGCGGCGTCGGAGATCGACTGGATCTCGACCGGCGACAAGGTCTTCGATCCGGATCAGGGTCAATACGGGCGCTGGTTCCCCGACTGGGAATGCAATACCTGCTACAATTGTCTCGACCGTCATGTGGAGCGTGGACGTACCGGGCAGCCGGCGCTTATCTACGACAGCCCCATCACTGGCCAGACAAAGACCTACAGCTTTTTCGAACTTCTGGAAGAAGTCGAGGCGATGGCCTGTGTCCTTGCGGACAGCGGCCTCCAGAAGGGCGACCGGGCGATCATCTACATGCCGATGATCCCAGAAGCCGTGATGGCGATGCTGGCCTGCGCGCGTCTCGGGATCATTCACTCGGTCGTCTTCGGCGGATTTGCCGCCAACGAGCTTGCCACCCGTATCGACGATGCCGCTCCGAAGGCCATCATCGCGGCCTCCTGCGGCATCGAGCCTGGGCGCGTGGTCGCCTACAAGCCGCTGATCGACGGGGCCATCGATCTGGCCAGCCACAAGCCCGATACCTGCCTGGTGTTTCAGCGTGAGCAGCTTTCGGCTGACCTGAAGCCCGGCCGGGATCTGGATCTTGGGGCGCTCAAGGACGCCGCCATCGCAGCGGGACGCAGGATAGCGCCGGTCCCGGTCAAGGCGACGGACCCGCTCTACATTCTGTATACGTCCGGAACGACCGGGCAGCCGAAGGGCGTGGTGCGGGACAACGGCGGCCACATGGTTGCGCTCAAATGGTCGATGTCCAATCTCTACGACATCCAGCCGGGCGAGGTGTTCTGGGCCGCGTCCGATGTCGGCTGGGTGGTGGGACACTCCTACATCTGCTACGCGCCGCTCCTCCACGGGTGCACCACGTTGGTCTTCGAGGGGAAGCCAATCGGAACGCCCGATGCCGGCGTCTTCTGGCGCGTGATTTCCGAACACAACGTCGTGTCGCTCTTCACCGCACCGACCGCCTTCCGCGCGATCCGCAAGGAAGATCCCAATGGCGAGCTGATCCAAAAATACGATCTGTCCCAGTACCGGTCCCTGTTCCTGGCCGGGGAGCGGGCGGATCCTGAAACGGTGAACTGGGCCATCGACAAGCTGCAGGTGCCGGTGATCGACCACTGGTGGCAGACCGAAACGGGCTGGTGCATGGTCGGCAATCCGCTCGGCCTCGGTCAGTTGCCCGTCAAACCGGGGTCGCCGACAGTTCCGATGCCCGGTTACGACGTCCGCGTCCTGGATGATGCGGGCCACCCCCTCGGGCCGAACACGCTCGGCAATATCGTCGTCAAACTGCCATTGCCGCCCGGGTCGCTGCCAACGCTCTGGAATGCGGACAAGCGCTTCTTCGATTCCTATCTGGCGGAGTTCCCGGGATACTACAAGACCGCGGATGCCGGGACCATCGACGACGATGGATACCTGTCGATCATGGCGCGGACGGACGACATCATCAATGTTGCCGGACACCGGCTGTCGACTGGCGGCATGGAAGAGGTTCTGGCCACCCATCCCGATGTCGCCGAATGCGCGGTTATCGGCATCGCGGACAAGCTCAAGGGCCAGTTGCCCTGCGGGTTCGTGGTGCTGAAGTCCGGCGTGGAACGTTCCCAGGACGAGATCGAGGCGGAACTGATCCGGCTGGTGCGCGAGAAGATCGGGCCGGTGGCGGCCTTCAAGATCGCGATCACGGTCGAGCGTCTGCCCAAGACGCGAAGCGGGAAGATCCTGCGCGGCACAATGCGCCAGATCGCCGACGGCGAAAGCTACAAGATGCCTGCCACGATCGACGATCCTGCGATTCTGGATGAAATCAGCGACGCCTTGAAATTGCACGGAATTTCCGTATGACGCCTTCGGTTGACGTTACTGGAGGTGGTCGCCGTCGCCAGAACAGCCATCGACATGGCGGGTTTTGACACTTAATGTCGGGCCGCCGCGAAGCGGCCCGCGCATCCCGCGCGGCACATGAACTTTTACAAACAGCCGTGAGGTTATCCGTGTCCCTGGAGAATAAAGTCGCCATCGTTACCGGCGCAGCCCGTGGAATCGGTCTCGCCGTCGCAAGACGTTTTGTCATGGACGGTGCCAAGGTCGTTCTCGCGGATGTGGACGATGACACCGGTGAAGCCGCCGTGGAGGACCTCAAGGGACTGGGCGAGGCAATGTACATCCATTGCAACGTCGCTGAACGTCTCGATGTCCGCAATCTCGTCGCTGAAACGCTGAACGCCTATGGCGACATCGACATTCTGGTGAACAATGCCGGGATCGTCGTCGGCGCCGACTTTCTGGAACTGGAAGAGGACGATTTCGAGCGGGTGCTCTCGATCAACCTGAAAGGCGCTTTCCTGTGTTCTCAGGCGGTGGCCCGTCACATGGTCGAGAAGGTGGAGAATGATGGCGCGCCTGGCTGCATCATCAACATGTCTTCGATCAACTCGGTCGTCGCGATCCCCAATCAGATCCCCTACTGCGTCTCCAAGGGCGGCCTGAACCAGCTCACCAAGACGGCCGCGCTGGCCCTTGCCAAATACGGCATCCGCGTGAATGCAATCGGGCCTGGCTCGATCATGACCGACATGCTTGCCTCGGTGAACAGCGACCCAGTGGCCAAGCAGCGCATCATGTCGCGAACGCCGATGCTGCGCGTCGGCGAGCCGTCCGAGATTGCCGGCGTTGCCGCGTTTCTGGCGTCGGATGATGCCGGTTATGTTACCGGTCAGGTCATCTATGCCGACGGCGGCCGCCTGCCGCTGAATTACACGGTGGAAGTGCCGGAAGAGGACTGATCCTCCGGCACCATGGCGTCACGCCCTAGCTGACGCCAATACCGTTTCCGCACCGAACTGAAGTCGGGCGAGCTTCGCGTAGAGCCCGCCCGCCGCGCTCAGTTGCTCATGCGTGCCGGTTTCGACGATCGTGCCGGCATCCATCACCACAATCCGGTCTGCCTTCAGGACGGTTGCGAGGCGGTGGGCGATCACGAGCGTGGTTCTGCCTTCCATCAGCCGGTCCAGCGCCTGCTGTACCAGGTTCTCGCTTTCCGCATCCAGAGCACTCGTCGCTTCGTCCAGCAGCAGCACAGGCGCGCGTTTCAGCACCGCGCGGGCAATCGCGATCCGCTGGCGCTGGCCCCCTGAAAGCGTGATGCCCCGTTCGCCCACCAGAGTGTCGTAGCCATTGCTCATCGTCTCGATGAAGGGGGCGGCCAGAGCCGCCTCGGCCGCTTCGGCAATCTCCTCGCGTGAGGCGTCGGGACGGCCATAGGCAATGTTCTCGGCAATGGTCGTACCGAAGATCGCGGTGTCCTGGGGAACGAGGGCTATGCGCCGGCGCAGGTCCTGAGGATCCATGTCCTTCAGGTCGACGCCGTTGAGGCGGATCGTGCCCGCATCCGGATCGTAGTAGCGCATCAGCAGGCTGAAGAGCGTGGACTTGCCGGCTCCGGAAGGGCCGACCACGGCCACCGTCTCACCCGGCGCGACGCTCAGGGTAAGGTCGTTCACCACCGGCATGTCGCGGCTGTTGCGATAGGCGAAGGAGACGTTCTGGAACGCGATGTCGCCTCGCGATGCGTCCGGAATGGCGATGGGATTGGCTGGTGCACGGATCTCCGGCTCGATGTCCAGAAGCTCCGACAGCCGTTCGGCTGCGCCCGCGGCCTGCGAGAGTTCTCCCCAGACTTCCGAAAGGGCGGCCAGGGAGCCGGCGGCGAGGATCGAATAGAGCAGGAACTGGCTGAGTTCCCCGCCGCTGATCCTGCCCGCGAAGACGTCGCTGGCGCCGATCCACAACACCGCGACGATGCTGGCGCCGATTACCATGATGGCGAAGCCGGTCAGGGCGGCGCGGGCGATGATGGACTGGCGGGCGGCCCGGAAGGCCGCCTCGATGTCATCGCGGTAGTGACCGGCGCTCAGGCGTTCGTGAGTGAAGGCCTGCAGCGTGCGCACCGCGCCGAGCATTTCGCCCGCATAGGCCGAGGCGTCGGCCAGCGTGTCCTGGGCAAAGCGGGAGCGCTTGCGGACCCTGCGGCCAAAGCCGATAATCGGTACCAGAATGACGGGAATGGCTGCCAGAACGATGACGGACAGGCGTGGGCTGGTGACGACCATCATGATCGCCGCGCCCAGGAACATGATCAGGTTGCGCATGGCAAGCGACGCGCTGGAGCCGAAGGCGGACTTGATCTGGGTCGTGTCCGCTGTCAGGCGTGACAGGATCTCACCTGACTTGGCGCTGTCGTAGAAGGTGGCGCTGAGATTGGTGAGATGGTCGAAGACGTCCGAGCGGAGTTCGGAAACCACCCGCTCGCCAAGCCACATGACCAGGAAGTACCGCACGGCGCTGGCAACGGCGAGGGAGCAGACGACGCCGATCAGGACGAGGAAATAGGAATTCACGAGCGCGGGATCGTCGGCGCCGAAGCCGAAGTCGATCATGCGGCGCACGGCGGTCGGCAGGATCAGCGTGATCACCGCGGCGGAAAACAGCGCCACCACGGCAGCCGCGACCATGCCCCTGTGTTTCAGGAGATAGGGAAAGAGCCTGAAGAGTGGCCGGATGGATCTGCGTTTCGATGTCTGGTCTGTCTGCGTGTCTGCTGCAGGGGCGTCGGCCACTGTGGTCTCCTTGTTCTTGCGTCTTGGTCTTACCATGTTCGGTAAGCTGCTCAATGACTTTGCTCAAGCGGATGTGGCCGATTCCGGCCGGAAGGAAATGCTCTGTGGCATCGGCGGGGGAAATGGGGGAATTTGCCCCTTGTCTTGACTGGCGCCTTACGGTATATCCCCGCCTCATGTTTCTGAGGGCGGCGTCCGCATAAGGATCGGCGGCCCTTTGCTTCGTTTTGTGTCTGCTGCGCGCTTTCTAGCAAAGCCGCCTGTCAGGCGCTTGAAAGGACCGGCCATGAAAGCGGATATTCATCCCGACTACCACACCATCAAGGTCGTAATGACCGATGGCACCGAATACACCACCCGTTCCACCTATGGTGCGGAAGGCGACACGCTGACCCTCGACATCGACCCGACGTCCCACCCGGCATGGACCGGCGGCGACCGTCAGCTGATGGACCGCGGCGGCCGCGTGTCCCGCTTCAAGAACAAGTTTGCAGGTTTCCTGGGCTCCTGAGCCCGAAGACAACCTTCAGCTTTTTCGGAAAACCCGGCCATCGGCCGGGTTTTTTGTTTGTCGCCGAATGCTAGCTGAACCCGGGTCTCAACCAAAGGGCGTCGGACACCCGCTGCGAGGGATGGAAAAGCCATCACGCGGTGGCTGAAGGAGGCGGCCTTCTGGGCATCTGCGGTGCCCGACCTGGCGACGTCTCACAAAAAAAGAGCCGCGCTTCGGCGGCTCGTCATCCTGATCCGTGATGTCAGATGGTCAGATCCGGCTGATCAGCCCAGCTTGCCGAAAGCGGCGTGAAGCTGGTTGATCTGCGATGCGACCGGATTGTCGTTGGTCGCAGGCTCGATCTCTTCTTCCTCGGCATCCTTGCGGTAGAGCATCTTGTCGAGATGCACGACACGGGCCTGCATGCGGGTCGAGCGATCGATCAGGTCGCGCAGGGTTTCGGGAAGCCCGTCCCAGGTCGCGCCGGTGCTCGGGCTGCTGAGCTTCTCGAGGCGCACCTTGTTCTTGTCGCTGCCGGCCTGTTCGCGGGACATTTCGCCCTCGTTCACGGCACGCTGCAGGAGAAGCCAGGAGGCGAGCTGCATCAGCCGGGTCGTCAGACGCATGGATTCCGTCGCGTAGGCGAGGGAGGCAGGGCGGGGAAGCTGCTTGGCTTCCTCACGGCCATTGCCGTCAAGATAGATGGCCGTCTCCTCGACGAGGGACATGCCTTCCTGAAAGAGGTTCTGGAAGTTATCGGAGCTGGCGAGGTGATGTGCGATCTGAACCGCGCCGAGGTGACCGCCCGTTTTTTTCGTGTCTTCCGTCATAGGATTGCTACGCCTCAATTGCTTGTCCGGTTCACCCGCATCCCGTTTTGGCTGTCCCAGATTGCAACATCTGGTCCAATTTGTCCCTTTTCGGGACGATGCGAGACTTCATGCCAATCACTGAGCAAGCGGCATGCCAGTCACTGCAAAATGCAACCGGATTGCATGGTTAATGCACGATACTATGAGGCGTTGCCAAAAAAAAGAGCCGCACGGTTGCGGCTCTGAAGTCTTTAACAGGGAGGCGTCAAACAGAGTGGACAGGAGCCACTCACATCCAGATGACTGGATAGCCTCATTTATAATTTGGAAAGATTAATGAGACGTAAACGTGTAAAACTTTAACCGCAATGTATGCCTTGTTGGCCACGGCTTTGCTTCAAGGAACTGCAAAGGCAACTGGTAATTAGACGTATCTACTTCTGAAAGAATGCGTTGGCAGCATCGCGAATAGTGCTGCGTTGCTCCAGTTCGCTCTTCGTGCGCTCGATTTCCCCAGCCAGAGCCTCGATGCGCTCTGCCAGATCGGTTTCCGACAGCTTGCCGAGATCCTCGCCCACAGTGATCGCAGCGGCCGCCGATTTTTTGGGGACATCGTCATCAAACAGGCTCATTGCCGCGATCCTTCCGTGGCTGGCGCTGCGCGCGGGTTTCGTTCGCTCGCGGCAGGTTACTTGTTTTTGCGCGTCCCGTTCAAATACCCTGCGCGAAATCCCAACTTAGGACAGGCGCAGTTCTTCGCGCCAGTCCCGAAATGAACCAAAAGGAATACCACCATGCAGACCTTGCCGGCAAAAATGACCGCAATGGCGATTTCGGAACCCGGCGGCCCCGAGGTTCTCCTTGCGGAGGAGCGGCCGCTTCCCGTGCCCGGTCCAGGCGAGGTTCTCATCAAGGTGGCGGTGGCCGGTGTGAATCGACCCGATGTGTTCCAGCGCCAGGGTGCCTATCCGCCTCCCAAGGGTGCGTCCGATCTGCCGGGGCTGGAAGTGGCGGGCGAGGTTGTGGCCTGCGGCGACGGTGTCGAGCGTTACAAGGAAGGCGACAAGGTCACGGCGCTTTCGCCCGGCGGTGGCTATGCCGAATATTGCAAGGTGAATGCCGGCCATGCGCTGCCCATACCGGAGGGGCTGACCATGGAGCAGGCGGGCGCGCTGCCCGAGACTTTCTTCACGGTCTGGACGAATGTGTTCGACCGCTGCGGCCTGGCAGAAGGAGAGCGCTTTCTGGTTCATGGCGGCACGTCGGGCATCGGCACCACGGCCATACAGCTCGCCAAGGCATTCGGCGCGGAGGTCTTCACGACCGTGGGGTCGGCGGACAAGGTGGACGCCGCACGCAAGCTCGGTGCCGATCACGTCATCAATTACAAGGAGCAGGCCTTCGAGGAAGCCGTGCTCGACCTGACGAACGGTGAGGGTGTGAACGTCATTCTGGACATGGTGGGGGGAGACTATGTCGAGCGGAACTGGAAGGCTGCTGCCGTCGAGGGGCGCATTTGCCAGATTGCGACCCTTCACGGGGTTTCGGAAACGGTCAACTTCTCGCGGCTGATGGCCAAGCGACTCACCCACACCGGGACGACGCTGCGCCCGCGCAGCGACGCGTTCAAGGCGCGGATCGCCGAGAGCCTCGAATCGGAGGTCTGGCCGCTGGTGTCGCAGGGCAAGGTGCTGCCCGTGATGGATTCAACCTTTGCCCTGAGGGACGTCACCGAGGCGCATCGCCGAATGGAAACCTCTGGACATATTGGAAAAATCGTTCTCACCACCGGCTGATGCCGAGGCCGGGTTTGGGGAGCTGGAGGCGGTGGAGATTGCATATTTGCGTTTCCGTCGCGTTCAGCTTATATTGCGCCCGCTTCCCATAAAAACAGCTATGGAACACCGCTTTTTCGCCCCGCCGGGCGAGGGAGCAGACGAGAGGAATTTATTCGATGGCGAACACGCCGCTTATGCCGAAGGCAACGGCCGTCTGGCTCGTTGACAATACCGCTCTGAGCTTCACTCAGATTGCCGCCTTCTGCAGACTTCATCCGCTGGAAGTGAAGGCAATTGCCGATGGCGAAGCCGCGCAGGGAATCAAGGGGCTCGATCCGATTCTGACCGGCCAGTTGTCCCGGGAGGAGGTCGAAAAGGCGCAGAGGGATCCGAACTACCAGCTGAAGCTTCAGGGCTCTAAGGTCGTGGTGCCGGAATCCAAGCGCAAGGGACCGCGTTATACGCCGGTGTCCCGCCGCCAGGACCGCCCCAATGCCATCCTCTGGCTCGTGCGCAATCATCCCGAAATCAAGGATGCGCAGATCATGCGTCTCGTCGGCACCACCAAGCCGACCATCGCCGCCATCCGCGAGCGCACCCACTGGAATTCGGCAAACCTGACGCCGTCCGATCCCGTCACGCTGGGGCTTTGCAGCCAGCTGGAACTGGATATGGAAGTCGAAAAGGCTGCCAAGAACGCACCGCAGCCGGCGCCGGGTACGGAAGAAACGCTGATGTCGGTTGAGGATTCGACCAGCGAAGACGCCATCGCCGCCGCTTTCTCGCTCGATCCGTCCAAGCCGATCCAGCGCGAGGAAGAAGAGGAAATCGATGCGGATGCCGTTTTCGCCAAGCTGAATTCGCTGAAGAGCGAAAATGCCGACGAGGACGAAGACGAGGACAAGTAAGTCCTGCCGTGTTCGAAACGACTGATGGAAGCCGCCGGCCGCACTGCGCCGGCGGCTTTTTCATTTCAGCGGTTCTTGCTGCGGGCCTGTCTGGAGCAAGCGGCCCATCCTTCGAGACAGCGCTTCGCGCTTCCTCAGGATGAGGAGGTGGTGGTGGCAATGTCAGTGGTTCGGGCCGGAGGGCCGTGTGGTGCATTCCGGATGTCTGGACCTCCGCTCTACTCGGCCTCATGCCGAGCAGGAGCAAGGCGCGCTGCTCCGGAAATAGCGACGGGCCGAGAGCAGACCTCCAGATCTTCTCGACCTCTCCTCCACGCCACCTCATGCTGAGGAGGACCGTCAGGTCCGTCTCGAAGCATGGGCGGCACGTTCCTCAGGTTGCTGCCTGATACTCGCTTGTGCCTAAGCTGCCAATGCCGAGATCCTTCGACCATTGCTGGTCCGCATTTGCGGAGAAGGAGCCTCGGACATCTCTTCCGTCGGGGGGGGAGGGTGTCCTTGGCGCGGCCGTTATCCTTGGTGAGCGGAGCAAGCGGCCCATCCTTCGAGACAGCGCTTCGCGCTTCCTCAGGATGAGGAGGTGGTGGTGGCAATGTCAGTGGTTCGGGCCGGAGGGCCGTGTGGTGCATTCCGGATGTCTGGACCTCCGCTCTACTCGGCCTCATGCCGAGCAGGAGCAAGGCGCGCTGCTCCGGAAATAGCGACGGGCCGAGAGCAGGCCTCCTGATATCTTTCTACCTCACCTCCACTCGACCTCATGCTGAGGAGGACCGTCAGGTCCGTCTCGAAGCATGGGCGGCGACGTAGTTGGGGGCTCGCGTTTGAAAGAGGGAAGAGCCGCCGGCGCTGCCCGGCATTTCAGACTGCTGGTCGAAAAGACCAAGCCCTCCCGGTTCGGTGCTCCTTCGCCCGGGCTTGCCGCAACTCGCTCAATACCGCCCTGCGTATTTCTCGAACTGCTCGACAAGGGCCTCGCATTCCGAGCTGATCTTGTCGCCGTGTGGCTTGATGACGGAATACTCGAAGCGCTCGTTCACGTTCAAAGGCCGGACGATCCCGCCCATGCGGGCGTGGTCCTCGGCGGTGAAGGCGTCGACGATGCCGACGCCGACATTCCTGAGCACCAGCGCCGAAACGATGTGGGAGAGGTAGGACTTCATCTTCAGGACCGGCGGATGCGCCATCTTCGCAAACAGCCTGTCGAAGGCGCGGCCGGTTGCGGTGGTGTCCACGAAGCCGACGACGTCGAGGCCGGAGAGCTGGTCCGGTTCGATGTGGTCGACGTCGCCCAGGGGATGGCCGGGTGCCGCGATGAAGCGAAAGGGCACCGAACCCGTCTTGATGACGTCGATCTCGTATTTGTGCTGCGTTGGAATGCCGAAACCGATCTGGCATTGGCGAAGCGCGACCTGGCGCACAACGGGCAGGGTGGTCATCGAGAGGAATTCGGCGCGGAAATTCGGGCGTTCTTCCAGGAGGTCCGAGATGACCATCGGCAGCACAGACTGGGCGAAGGCCGGGGCGGAGGCGATGGACAGCGTCGCCCGGTAGCCGTGTTTGATCTGCTCGGCCGCTCGTTCGATCTGGGTGAGGCCGATGAAGCTGCGCTCCACCTCGGTCCAGAGTTCATGCGCCTCGTTGGTCGCCACCACGCGGCTGCCGTGCCGGCTGAACAGCGCCATGTCGAGACGGGTTTCGAGATCCCGGATCAGCCGACTGACGGCCGGCTGGGAAATGAGAAGTTCGTCGGCCGCGGCGGACACTGTTCCGGTTCTCATCACCGCGCGAAATGCTTCCAGAGATCTGGGAGAGAGAGAACTGACCATAACATTTCCGTATAAGAGTCTTCGCTAATTGTATTTGTCTTATACTTTGCCGCGCCGCAAGCTTCCATTCGATTATGGTTTCCGGGGGCTTAAGTGGTCGAACCTGTCGAAAAAACCAGTCTTCCCGACCAGGTGGACGTGGCCGTCATCGGTGGCGGCATTGTGGGCATCTGTACGGCCCTTTATCTGGCTGAGGCCGGTCATTCGGTCGTCGTCTGTGAAAAGGGCATCGTCGGCGGGGAGCAGTCGTCGCGCAACTGGGGCTGGATCCGCAAGGCAGGCCGCGACAAGCGCGAACTTCAGCTGATGATCGAAAGCGCCCGGCTGTGGAAGGATCTCGTTGCCAATCTCGATGACGATATCGGCTATGGCCAGCGCGGCACCACCTATCTCGCCGCCACGGAGGCGGAGTTCCACAAGCACGAGGTCTGGCTGAAGGAGAATGCGGCGTTCGACCATGGCGCCGTTCTTCTGGACGGTCAGCAGACCGACGCGCTTCTGAACCGCAACGACCGGGCATTTGTCGGCGCGCTGCACACCCCGTCCGATGCGACGGCAGAGCCTGCGCTGGCAGTCCCCGCCATCACCCGCCTTGCCCGCAAACGCGGGGCGATCGTTCTGGAAAACTGTGCGGTCCGAAGCATCGAACGGCAGGCGGGGCGCGTCAGCGCCATCGTCACGGAACACGGCGAGATCCGGTGCCAGAAAGTCGTTCTGGCAGGCGGTGCCTGGTCGCGCACCTTCCTGGAGAATATGGGCATTGCCTTTCCGCAGCTTGCCATCAAGTCGTCCGTCCTGAGAACGACGCCGGGACCGGAAGTCGTCTCCGGCGCGATCGGGGCGACAGATGCATCGCTGCGCCGGCGCGCGGACGGCGGCTACACCATTGCCAAGAGCGGCGCGGCGGAGTTCGAAATCGTGCCGGCGGCATTTCGTTATTTCTTCGATTTCCTGCCCGTCATTGCCGAACGCTGGCGTATGATGACCTTGAAATTCGGTCCGGGTTTCTTCGGGCCAATGGGCCGGCACCGGTGGTCGGCGAGCGATGTGACGCCCTTCGAGCAGGTGCGGGTCATGTCGCCCCAGCCGAACATGAAGCTTCTGACGTCGGTTCTGAATAATGCAAAGCGTCTCCATCCGCGCATTGCGGAGGTCAGGGTCGCCGAGGCGTGGGGCGGGCTGATCGACACCATGCCGGACGAGATCCCCGTGATCGACGAACCGGCGGGGTGGGACGGACTGCTGATCGCCAGCGGGCTGTCCGGTCACGGCTTCGGCATCGGACCGGGCGTTGCGAAACTGGCGGTTCAGAAGCTGACGAACAATAAAGCACTTGTCGATCCGTCACCCTTCCGGCTTGACCGGTTCGGCAGGAGGCAGGCGGCCTGATGGTTCTGACATCCGCAGCTTCAGATGTCGTTGTGATCGGGGCCGGTATAACCGGCGCCGCGGCGGCCCTGGAACTGGCGGAACGGGGCGCGAAGGTCACGCTTGTCGACGGGTTTGGTCCGGCTTCGATGGCGTCCGGATGGACGCTGGCGGGCGTACGCCAGTCCGGCCGGCATCCGGCGGAGCTGCCGTTGGCGCTGCAAGCCGTTGCGCTCTGGCCCGGCCTTTCCGAGAAACTGGGCCAGGAAACGGGCTATCGCCAGAAGGGCAATCTGCGTCTCGCCCGTACGGACGCGGAAGTCGCCACGATCCGCGCGTTGGTCGCGGATCAATCCGCTGCGGGACTGCCGATCACATTTCTGCCGGACCTTCAGAGCGTGCGCGAGATCGCGCCGCCGCTGTCCGACCAGGTCCTCGCCGCATCCTTCTGCGCAAGCGACGGGCATGCCGATCCCGACCTGACCGTCAAAGCCTATGTGAAGAAGGCCGAACGCCTTGGCGTCGAAACCTGTTTTGGCGAGAAAGTGACGCGCCTGGAGAGCAGCGGGCACAGGGTCGAAGCGGTTGTAACTTCCGACCGCAAGATCGCTTGCGGCGCGGTCGTGCTTGCGACCGGCATTCTCGCCAACGAATTGCTGGAGCCGCTTGGGTCATCCATTCCTCTTCGCCGACCAGTGGTGACGGTGCTGCGCAGCGCGGTTTGCGAACCGATGCTTGAGCCCGTCCTCGGCGTTGCCAATGCGGACATGGCAGCGCGCCAGGAGCGCTGCGGCCGCATGCGGGTGACGAGTGGAGCCCGGTTCGGCGACTGGACCCTCACGACACGCCAGGGCTGGCCTGCGATCCGCCCCGACATGAACGCGGTTCAGGATACGATCGCCAAGGTCAGTGCCGTCTTGCCGGCCTTTGGCGCCCTCACGCTGGAAAGTTTCTGGGCGGGCGCGCTGGACCTGACGCCGGACGCTCTTCCCGTCATCGACAAGGCGCCCGGAATGGATAATCTGACAATCGCCGCCGGGTTTTCCGGCCACGGTTTCGGCATCGGTCCGGTAACGGGTCCGATGGCTGCGCAAATTGCTCTCGGCATCACACCAGATCTCGATGCCGAGGCCTTCCGGTTCGACAGATTCGAAAACACCGATCAGGCGGAGGCATCGCTTACGCTGCACGGTTAGGAGGTACACAGTGCTCAACCCGGACGGACGCGTCGTCATGATTTCAGGAGCCAGCCGAGGGATCGGACTGGCGATCGCCAGAATGCTTCTTGAGAAAGGGTACTGCGTCAGTGCGGGTGCCCGGGACGCGGGCGGGCTGAGTGACGTGCTTTCCGGTTCTCCGGAAGACCGATTGCTGTGCTGCCGATATGACGCCG
Organism: Rhodobacterales bacterium; assembly: GCA_008107755.1. Classification (GTDB taxonomy): domain Bacteria; phylum Pseudomonadota; class Alphaproteobacteria; order Rhizobiales; family Stappiaceae; genus Roseibium. The sequence goes on along the minus strand of VIRH01000072.1, from coordinate 38,917 downwards.
CCGACCGGACAAGCCACGCCGACTGGGTCAAGGCCACCATCGACCGCTTCGGACGTCTGGACGCACTGGTCAACAACGCCGGAACCTCCAATACCTTTTCGATCGAGGAGGGGGAGGAAGAGGAGCTTGATGCGCTCTGGGCGACCAACGTCAAGGGACCTCTTTTCCTGACACGCCTGTGCCTGCCGCATCTCAAGGACAGCGGCTCGGGACGCGTGATCAACGTTGCATCGCTCTCCGGCAAGCGCGTGCGCAACGAGAACATTGCCTACAACATGACGAAGCATGCGGTGATGGCGCTGACCCACGGGACGCGCCGGATCGGCTGGGATCATGGCATCCGTGCCACCGCGATCTGCCCGAGCTTCGTTGCGACGGATCTGACGTCCGGCGTCACCAAGGTGAGCCGTGAGGAGATGATCGATCCGAAGGATTTTGCAGAAATAACCGCCCTGGCGCTGGCCCTGCCGAACACGGCAGCCATGGCGGAAATGCTGGTGAACTGCCGGCTTGAGGACACGCTTTAGGGAACGGCGTGAACCTTTGGGTCAACGACAAGAACCGACCAGAGGACATAAAGATGAAGCTTAGGATAGGGGTCGCGGTGGCGACCATGCTGGCGGCGGGCAATGCCCTTGCTGCCGGAACGACGTTGAATGTGGGAATGGCGAGTGCGGATGCCGGCAAGCTGGACCCGCATGTGGCAACCACGACGCCGGACAAGGGTCTTCTCTACTGGATGTTCAACGGGCTGGTGCGCATCAAGCCGGGCGAGGCGAGCCCGGAGTTCATCGAGCCGGATCTCGCCAAGAGCTGGACTTCGTCGGATGACGGTCTCACCTGGACGTTCGAGCTTCGCGACGATGTCGAGTGTCATGGCGACTACGGCAAGCTGGATGCGGAAGACGTCGTCTTTTCGCTGAAACGGGCGATGAACCCGGATATCTCGTCCTTCGCAAAGGACTACTCGGCCTTCGAGAGCGTCGAGGCGACAGGGCCGAGCGAAGTGACGATCAAGCTGTCGGAAAACGTGCCGAGCCTTCTCGGCCTGCTGGTGCCGTATCATGGCGGCAACATCGTCTGCAAGGACGCGGTCGAGGCGCTGGGCGAGACCTATCAGCGCGAGCCGGTCGGCACAGGCCCCTTCATGTTCGCCGAGTACCAGCCGCAGCAATACGTGAAGCTGGTGGCCAACCCGGAATACTTCCGTGGCGAACCGAAGATCAAGGAGATCTATTACCGCTACATCCCGTCAGATGCCTCCCGTGATCTGGCCTTCCAGGCCGGCGAGATCGACATGATCTACGGCAAGCAGGAGCAGAGCTGGGTGAAGCGCATCTCCGAGGTGCCGGGCACGAAGGTCGTGGTCATGCGGCCGGGCGAAATGTCGGTCCTTCATCTCAACATGAGCGCGCCGCCACTCGATAATATTCTGGTGCGCAAGGCATTCGCCCACGCGATCAGCCGGGACGCCATGGTCCAGTTCAAGGGGCCGGACGTGACGCTGGCGGCGATCTCGCCCGTTCCCGAGGGCCATCTTGGCTATACCGCGGACGTGCCGACGTATGACTATGACGTCGACAAGGCCAAGGAGCTTCTGGCCGAAGCTGGTTATCCGGACGGGGTGACCATCAAGGCGATCCACACCACGCTGCCCGGCATGCTGACGACCATGGAGGCGGTTCAGGCACTGCTGCGTGAAGCCAACATCAACATGGAAATCGAGACCGTCGAACACGCAACGTTCCACGAGCAGATCCGCAAGGACATGAGTCAGGTGGTTCACTACGCGGCGGCCCGCTTTCCCGTCGCGGATGTCTATCTGACGCAGTTCTTCCATTCCGATTCCATCGTCGGCACCGATACGGCCATCACCAACTTCTCGCATTGCGCCGTTGCCGATGACGAGATCGTAGAGGCGCGCACGGAAACGGATCAGGACAAGCAGCTTGAGTTGTGGGCGACCGCGCAGAAGAAGATCATGGAAGAGGTCTGTGCCGTGCCGGTGGTTCAGAGCATGCAGCTCTGGGCGTGGAAAGACACGCTTGACCTTGGCGTGGAAGTAAACGGTTCCCTGAACCTCAGCCCGCCGGTGACCGAGCAGGCGTCCTTCAGCGAATAAGCCGCAAGCTCATGGTGGCGGCGTGCATCGGATGACGGCCCTGGCGGGTGTCACCGGTGCACGCCGACTATCGGGAAATCGCGGCTCCTGTTTCATGAGGGATACATGACAGCATTCATCCTGAAGCGGCTCGGCTTCGCAGTCGTCACGCTTTTTGCGGTTCTCACCATCGTCTTCTTCATCGTGCGGGTTCTTCCCGGCGATCCGGCGATGGCGATCCTCGGCGATCAGGCCAGCGAAGCAGCGCTGAGTGCGCTGCGCGTCCGTCTTGGTCTCGACGTGCCGCTCTACCAGCAGTATTTCGAGTTTCTCGGCGGCGTTCTCGTCGGCGACTGGGGCGTCTCCATGGTCTCCGGGCGGCCGGTAATCGACGAGATCCTGAAGGTTCTGCCGGCCACTCTCGAACTGACGATCGCTTCGCTCATTCTGGGGGCCGTCGTCGGCATCCCCGTCGGTGTCTGGTCTGCGGTCCGTCGGAACAAGCTTCCGGACTATGTCGCCCGCATCGCCTCGCTGCTCGGCCTGTCGTTCCCGGCCTTCGTGTCGGCGGTGCTGCTTCTCATGTTCTTTTCCATCCAGCTTCGCTGGTTTCCCGTCATCAGCTCCAGCCAGGGCGGCGGGCTGGGCGAACATCTGAGAAATCTCGCTCTCCCTGCCATCAATCTCGGGCTTATCATGGCGGCCTACATCACGCGCGTCGCGCGCTCGGCGATGCTGGAAGTGCTCAACCAGGACTATGTGCGCACGGCCCGGGCGAAAGGCCTGGCCTTTGCGATCATTGTCCGGCGGCACTGCCTGCGCAACGCGATGATACCCGTGGTGACCGTCGTCGGTCTCTATCTCGGAATTCTCATCGGGAACTCGGTGCTGACCGAGATCGTCTTCAACCGACCCGGTCTCGGCAAGCTGATCGTCGGCGCGCTCAACCAGCGCGACTACACCATGCTGCAGGGGATGATGGTGATCTATACGCTGATCGTCGTTCTCGTGAACCTGCTGACGGATCTTACCTATGGCCTGATCGACCCGAGGATCAAATACTCATGAGCGCTCACATCTCCACGACACGGCCCTCGCGCGGCGCCTATTTCCGGGTCGCGGTCGTCAGCACCCTTGCCGGCGTGATCAAGGCCTTCAATTCCAACAAGACTTCCTGGGTGGGGCTCGGCGTTTTTGCGCTGGTCTGTCTGTTGGCGCTTCTGGCGCCCGTGATCGCGCCCTATGACCCGATCGATCAGAACATCCTCTTCCGTCTCAAGCCGCCGAGCGCGGCGCACTGGTTCGGCACCGACTACTACGGCCGGGACACGCTGTCGCGCATCCTGTGGGGCGCACGGATTTCCCTGACCATCGGTCTCATGGCCATCGGATCGGCAATGGTGATCGGGACGCTGATCGGGCTCATCGCCGGCTATTTCGGCGGGCGGACCGATATCATCGTCATGCAGGTGATGGACGTCCTGCTGGCTTTCCCCTCGCTGATCCTCGGTCTGATCGTGGTCGCAATGCTCGGTCCGTCGGTGATGAACCTCGTCATCGCGATCTCGCTGACCGCCATTCCTCCCTTCGCGCGGATCGCGAGAGCGCCGACGATCGTCGTGAAGAACCGCGAATTCGTCGAGGCAGGCCATGCGCTGGGTTACTCGCACTCCCGTTTGATGTTCGGTCACATCCTGCCGAACATCGCGCCGGAGGTGCTGGTGATGGGGTCGCTCTGGCTCGCGACCGCCATCCGCGTCGAGGCGTCGCTCGCCTTCATCGGTCTCGGCGTCAATCCGCCGACCGCGACCTGGGGCGGCATGATCCGGGAAGGCTTCGAGAATATTCTCGACAGCTTCTGGCTGGCGCTCTTCCCGTCGCTTGCCATCCTGATCGTCGTCTTTTCCCTGAACCTCCTCGGAGACGGGCTCCGCGATGCCATCGACCCCCGGCTGAAAGGCGAACAATGACAGAGCCCGTTCTGAACATCGAGAACCTGACAACGTCGTTCCGGGTCGACGGGGCGTGGGTGCCCGTGGTGCGTGACCTGAGCTTTTCCATCGCCGCCGGCGAAACGGTCGCCGTCGTGGGCGAATCCGGATCGGGCAAGTCGGTCACTGCGCTGTCGGTCATGCGGCTCCTTCAGGAGAACCAGTCTCGTATCGAGGGCCGGATCGAGCTTGAGGGCCGCGATCTCCTGACGCTCGACGAAAAGGCGATGCAGGAAGTGCGCGGCGGCGATATCGGCATGATCTTCCAGGAGCCGATGACCAGCCTCAATCCGGTGCTGAGGATCGGCTTCCAGGTGAGCGAGGCGCTTCGGCGGCACAGGAACATGAGCGCCGCCGAGGCGGAGGCGGAGACCCTGCGGCTGTTCGAACTGGTGCGTATTCCCGATGCGAAGCGCCGCATGAGCGAATATCCGCACAGCTTTTCCGGCGGCATGCGCCAGCGCGCGATGATCGCCATGGCGCTCGCCTGCAAGCCTCGGCTCCTGATTGCCGACGAGCCGACGACGGCGCTCGATGTCACCATTCAGGCGCAGATTCTGGAGCTTATTGCCGAGCTTCAGAAGGAAATCGGCATGGCGGTGATGTTCATCACCCATGACATGGGCGTGGTCGCGGAGATCTCCGACCGGGTGGTGGTGATGCTGCGCGGCGACAAGGTGGAAGAGGCGCCTGTCCGTGGCCTCTTCGCCTCACCTCAGCACAACTATACCAAGATGCTGCTCGGAGCCGTGCCGAAGCTCGGGGCGCTGGGAGAGACCACGACGCCGCGGCGTTTTCCGACGCTCGACGAGAACGGCGCCGGTCCCGAGCCGGAGAACGAAAAGGACACGCGGGGCGACAGGATCCTTGAAGTCAGGGACCTGACCACGCAGTTTACCGTGCGCGGAGGACTGCTTGGTCGTCCGGTCGGACGGGTTCATGCGGTGGAAGGCGTTTCCTTCGACATCGCCAGGGGCGAGACGCTGGCGCTCGTCGGAGAGTCGGGCTGCGGCAAGTCGACGACCGGCCGGTCGATCCTCCAGCTCGTCGAGCCGGCAGGGGGGCAGGTGCTGTTCGAGGGACAGGATCTCATGAAGGCCACCAGCGGCGAGGTGCGCGCGGCGCGGCGCAGGCTGCAGATGATCTTTCAGGACCCCTACGGATCTCTCAACCCGCGCAAGACGATCGGTGCCGCGATCGCCGAGCCGATGAAGGTGCATGGGTTGTCGAGCGGTTTCGATGCGGATCAGAAGGTGGGGGAAGTGCTGGAGCTCGTCGGTCTGAAACCGGAGCACGCGCTGCGTTTTCCGCACGAGTTTTCAGGAGGGCAGCGCCAGCGCATCTGTATCGCCCGCAGTCTCGCGGTGGAGCCGAAGCTGATCGTTGCCGACGAATCCGTGTCCGCGCTGGATGCTTCCATCAAGGCGCAGGTCATCAACCTGATGCTGGATCTGCAGAAGGAACTCGATCTCGCCTATCTCTTCATCAGCCACGATATCGCCGTTGTGGAACGGGTGAGCCACCGCATCGCGGTGATGCTGCTCGGCGAGATCGTCGAGATCGGCCCGCGCGACGAGATCCTGCGCAATCCGCAACATCCCTACACGAAAAAGCTGATTGAAGCCGTGCCCGTTCCCGAGCCGGAAAACCGGCGTGTGCGTCCCGGCCTCATCGCGGAAGAACTCAAGAGCCCGGTTCGCGCCCTCGACTGGGTCAGGCCGGAGCGCAAGCTCTTCGAGGTCGGCACCGGGCATTTCGTTCTGGAGCACTAGGGTACGGACCCATAAAATTGGACGTACAGGTCGCTCGGGAAAGAACTGTAACCAAGGCGTGAAAGCGCAGGAAACCTGGAGGGTTTTCAAGCTTCCACAACGCAGGAGACAGTTCTTTCCCGAACGATCCGGAGGACGCCAAGCGGGCGTTGAAAAGCCGCGTCAAAGCCTTTGACCTATGCGAAAGCATAGCTCTGCAGGCTTTTCCTTCCTCTCCTTTGCCGGATTGACGCCGCAAAACTCAATTTTATGGGTTCACACCCTAGGCTTGGCAACAGCGGCTGCGGCCGACCCGGCCGCAGCTGGATTTCAACTCTCGGCCGGGATGCCGCGGATGACCGCCACCTTGTGGTAGATGGGCGTCTCGACGTCCTTTTCGAGCAGGCTTTGCGCGTCGCAGGCTGAAAGCGGCTGCTTGCCCTCCGGGTCCGTGAAGAACTTGCAGACGAAGTCCTTTTCCAGCCCAGTACCGTCCAGGGCCTTCTCCAGCATGACGAAAAAGGAAATATCCGTTCCCGCGTCCTGCTTCACGATCTGGGAGTAAAGTTCCTCAGGCTTGAAGCCGTTGGCCTCGAACAGCTCGAAGATCACCTTCGTTCCGATCCGGCAGCCGAAATTCATCACGACCTGTGCCTTTGGCGCGTGCTCGCGGATGCGTTGCAGCAGAGCTTCGTTGAGACCAAGGCCAACCGAGTTGAACGGGTAATTGTCAAATGCGCCCCACGGGTAGTAATGCGCGATGTGGTCGTCCGCTTGCGCGCTCGCCGTTTCCGGGAGGTCGATGGACTGGGCCTCGCGAAAAGCGGCGAGACGTTTGTCGCCAGGGTCGCCGACCTGCGGCAGGCAGGCGATTACGACGTCGGTCTCGGCGATCTGGGCGCGTGCCTCGTCGGTGTCGATCAGGCTGACGGCACCCCGGACCGGGTGAAACTGGGCGGACTTTTGGGGGGCGAGGCTGTGAACGTTGCGTTCGGCAAGCTCGATCAGGCGCGGGTCCAGATCGCTGCCTGATACATAGGCAGCATCGCAGAGCTGCAGCAGAAAGGCAGCGTTGGTTCCTGTTCCGATCCCGACTTCATACACCCGCTTGCCGGATAGATCCGCAATCTCCAGACCCCTCTGGAAGGTTTCGGTCCATGGATCGGTCGGGTCGAAAGCGAAACTGGGGGCTTCCGGCGTCAAGGTGTAGGGCTCGCCGGAAGGAGCAGCTTCGGGTTCGAGGGGTGCATTCATCTTCATTCCTTTGGTTCTGGCCGGTCTCATGTCCGCGCGTCTGGCCATATCGAAGCCGGCTCCGGAGCCTCAACGTGTCCTGCGCGGCCCTGGATATCGGCCAAATTGCTGTGCGGGCAGCTCCCTGCAGGTCGTCAATGCCGTTTGGCGCGAACCGAAACAGTCAAAGATCCGTCGGACCTTTGACCTTGGCTGGGAGCTGAAGACCGGCTTCTCGAAGCCGATGGGAAAGGGCGGCAGCAGAAGCCGGCATCGAGATATGCCGGTTCCTGCCCGCTGAACGCGGTGTTGCCGCGTGAGAAGCCTCAGGCGGGATGGGCGACGAAGCGGACGTCGCCGGCATCCTTGCCGAGGCAGCTCATCAGCTGTTCGCGGTCGCAGTCGGAACCGACAAGGATCTCCAGCGGCAGCCGGTCTTCGTCGCGGCCGATCAGGGCCTGCTTGATGCGAAGAACGGTTGGCGCCGGAGACAGGCCGTTGCAATCGACTGTTTCGGAAATCTGCATGGTTTCTCTCCTCTTTAGATCAACTAGGGCGTCTCGCGACCCCTGCGTGCGCAGCGGTCGTTGGTCCAGGCAGGAGACCTTCCTCATCGCAACCATGCACACGTCAAAACCCGCGAACTCCGGCACGTGAGACGGTCGGAACACAGTTTTGGCGGTGCCGGGCGGACGTCCGGCCTGCTGGTGCCTGCGGGGACCTGTCCGGTGCGAATGGACAACCCCACGGGCGAAGAACGTGTTGCTTTCAAAAACCGGTCAAAAATGCGCCTGACCGATCGGCCGGAGCGGGGTCACATGACCTGCCGCGAAGGATGCCGCGCAAGATCCTGCGGCAATCCGGCCAGATCCGGCAATGTGGGACGCAGCTGCGGTCCCGGATGCTGCCGGAGCTTTGAGTTCATGGAGGCGCGCCCTTGCGCGCCGGGCTGCGGATGGGCGCAGCTGTTTCAAAGTTGAGAAAATGCTATGCAGGGGACGATGGGAAGTCAAGAACGTGCACGCATATATATTGGGCAAGAGCAGCGATTAATCAGACAACATGCGTGTTTTGCTCTGCGAAACAGTCCTGAAAATCGGTAAAATCAAGAAAAGGTTAACTTTCTCCCGCGACGGAAGGTTGAGAGAACGTGCGCCATGTTGCGGCGCACGTTCCATTAGAATCAGTCTCTGAAGCCCGGATCGAGGCGGTCGGCGATCCGCATCTGCGAGTTCCACTCCAGTTCCAGATCGCCATCGTCATTGGCCATGCTGTCATATTGTCTGGTGACATGGTTCGCCGTTTCTTCGGGAACCTCAAGGACCGGTCGGCCCATCGCCAGGGTGGATTCCTGAATCTCGCAGGCGCGGTTCAGGTAGAACATGTTGGAAAACATCTCGCCTGCGGTGGCGCCAACTGTCAGCAGGCCGTGGTTGCGCAGGATCAGAGCCGGATAGCTGCCGAGACTTTCCACGATCCGTGACCGTTCGTCGAGATCGAGCGCGATCCCTTCGTAATCGTGATAGCCGGTGCGGCCATGGAACTGCAGCGCGATCTGGTTCAACGGCATCAGGCCATCTTCCAGGCTGGCGACGGCGACACCGGCGCGAGTGTGCGTGTGCATCACCCAGGCGGCATCGTGGCGGTTCATGTGAACGGCGCTGTGAATGGTGAAGCCGGCCGGGTTCACGCGGTTCGGGTTGTCATCGACCTTGTTGCCGTCCACGTCGATCTTGACCAGGGATGAAGCCGTGATTTCCTCCCACAGATAGCCGTAGGGATTGATCAGGAATCGGCCCGGCTCATCCGGCACGCGTGCCGTGATGTGGGTATAGATCAGGTCGGTCATGCGGTAGTGGGCGGCCAGCCGGTAACAGGCGGCAAGCTCCACGCGCGTCTGATATTCGGCTTCGCTCATTGGAGCTGCTTTGCTGGTCTCAAGCATGGGTCTTTCTCACTGCCAGACGTTTCATATGCGGTGCGTCCTTGCACCGGCGGAGAGAGTGCCGCGGTCGCCGGATCCGGTATGCCCGGTCCAGGCTTGCGCCTTTACTCGTTGATATACATTTGTATAACTAAGCCGAGCGGCCAGACGCAAGTTGTTTCCGGGCGGCGGGTGTTCAAGATCCGCCTTCGCCCGCGTCCCTCAAGGGTACATGCAACTGTGTTCTGGTGATGAACTGATCAGTAAATTCCAATTCCGGAGACCGGCATATGGCCCAGACTGAAACGATCGACGGCGTTCTCCTGAGCGCAGCCATGGATCTGAAGAGCTTCTACGGGCTTGATGCCGCAGCGGGCGGTGGCACCGTACGGCTGTTCAACCCGGATGAAGTCACCGATCCGCAAGCGATCCGTTTCGCCGTCTGCTGGCTTCCGAGCAAGGAGGCCTTCGCACCCTATCCCAATCTCGAAATGGCGATGTCCATCGGGGCGGGCGTCGACGCTCTTATGAGCCATCCGGGTCTTGGCAGCGACACCATGATCTGCCGCGTGCGTGATCCGCATCAGGCGGACCTCATGGCCGGCTACGCGGTCCATGAAGCGCTGCGTCATCTGCGCGATTTTCCCAAGATGGAAGTCAGCCAGTCGAAAGGGGAATGGGCGCCGCTGCCCATGGAAGCTCCTGAAAAGACGAGGATTGCGGTCCTGGGGAATGGCACGATGGGCGCAGCGGTCACGCGGGCGTTGTCGGTGCTGGGCTTCTCGGTCTCCGTCGCCTGCCGTCGTCAGCCGAAAGATCCGCTGGACGGCATCATCTACCATGCTGGCGAGGGGGCGGTGCAGAAAGCTGCCGAAGACGCGGACGTCCTCATCAACGTCCTGCCGCTGACGGGAGAGACCGAGAACATCCTCAATGCGGATCTGTTCGACCGGCTGGCGGACGGTGCTTGGCTCATCCAGATCGGGCGTGGGGAACATCTTCACGAGGCCGATTTCGAAAAGGCGTTGGACAGCGGCAAGCTGGCCGGTGCCAGCCTGGATGTCTTCCGCACGGAGCCTCTGCCTTCCGATCATCCCTACTGGCAAGACAGCCGACTCAGGATCACGCCCCATGTCGCGAGCGATTCTACGCCGAGTGTCGTCGCCGACCAGGTGATCCAGTCCGGCAGGGAACTGGCTGCCGGCAAGCGTCCCGAACTCGCCATCGACCGGTCTCAGGGCTACTGAGGCCCGCTCGGTGCAAGGGGCTTGCGGATGCATGAAAATTATTCAATTGTATAACAAGAAGACCTGAAGCAGGTTTGCAAGGCGGCGAATGAGCAGGAAAGCGTTTCAGCGTCTGTCGCTCGATGCCCGAAGGCGCAGTCTCATGGAGGCGACCCTTTCCTGCATCGCAAGGCACGGCCTCACGGGAGCGACGGTGCGCAGGATCACCGACGAGGCGGGCGTGACCGCCGGTCTCGTCAGGCATTACTTCGGCAGCAAGGACGAGCTGATCACCAATGCCTATTCCTACTTCGTCGGGCAGCTGACCGATGAGGCCGAGGAGCGGGCGCGGCAGTCGAAGGGGGATCCGGCGGAGCAGCTGAGGCAGTTCCTGCTGGCAAACATGACGACGCCGAACCTTTCGGAAGAAAAGGTTTCCCTTTGGGCGGCCTTTGTCGGGCGGGTCCGCTACGAGGCGCCCTTTGCCGATATACACCGCGAGGGATACAGGGACTTTCTGGCGGTGCTCGAAACGCTGATCGAGCCGGTGCTCGTGCTGCATGGCCTGCCTGCCGGAAGCACCGCCTGCCGTCGGCACGCGATTGCCCTCAACGGGCTCATCGATGGTCTTTGGGTAGAGGGCTCTCTCAATTCGGGCCTCTTCAGCCGCGCGATTCTGCCCGATCTCATTCTCGAGGCCAGCGAGCGCCTGCTGGGTTTGCCGGCGGGCAGTCTCTCAGGACCGGAACACGAACAGTAACGTCAGGACGAAACACATGCGCTATGCCGGGATCACCGAACGACTTGCAAGCCTGGGCGGAGAGAAATGGGCCGTTCACAATGCCGCCAGGAAGATGGCGGCCGCAGGCAGTGACGTCATCGAGCTGACCATCGGCGAGCCTGATATTCCCGTCGACCCGGCGCTGGTCGACGTGTGCACCGATGCAATGAAGCGCGGGCGAACGCATTATTCCAACGGTCGCGGCGAAACCGGGCTGCTGGAGGCGCTGGCGGACAAGTACCGGCCGCTCTATCCGGATATTTCGACCGACAACATCCTCTGCTTCCCGGGAACCCAGACAGCGCTTTACGCTGTCATCACCGCGCTGGTGGACGAGGGCGAGGGGGTTCTGGTCGGCGATCCCTATTATGCGACCTACGCCGGGGTGATCCGTTCGCCGGGAGCGATCCTGCAACCTGTGCCCCTTGCGATCGAGAACGGCTTCGTCATGCAGCCCGCGGATCTGGAAGCTGCGATCACACCTGAAAGCCGGGTGCTGTTGCTCAACACGCCGCACAATCCGACCGGTTCGCTGCTTGACCGGGAGACGATCGCCAAGCTTGGCGACATCGCGAAAAAACATGATCTCTGGATCGTCTGCGACGAGGTCTACGAGGATCTTATTTTCGCTGACGATATGGAATTCGCCTCACCGCTGGAGTTCGAGCACCTTCGGGAGCGCACGATCGTCACCTCGTCGATTTCCAAGACATTCGCGGCAACAGGCTTTCGCAGCGGCTGGGCCGTGGGGCCTGCGGAGTTCTGCACCAGGTTGCTGCCGATCTCCGAAACCATCCTCTTCGGAAACCAGCCCTTTATTGCGGACATGAGCGAAGCGGCCTTGCGCGGCAGTTTCGATACGGCCGAACGCATGCGGCGCAGTTATGCGGCCCGGGTGAAGATGATCGAGGATGAGCTTGCGTCCTGTCCGGTGCTTGTGCCGGGCAAGGTGGCCGGGGGCATGTTCATCATGATCGATGTCAGCCGGACTGGTCTGGATGGAGAGAGCTTTGCCTGGAAACTTCTGGAAGAGCAGGCGGTCGCCGTCATGCCAGGCAGCTCCTTCGGCGAAAATGCGCCTGATCTCATCCGCGTTGCGTTGACGGTTCCCGATGAGCAGCTCAAGGAAGCGATTCGCCGGCTGCATTCCTTCGCTGACGCCTGCGCGGCACAGGCGAAGGGTGCCAAGACCGCGTCACTTTAGGACGCGGACAGCCCGTGTGTGGGGCGGCGTCCTGATCTAGCACCCTGTTGTTTGGCGGCGGCGCAGGCAGCCGCCACACCTGTCTTGAATTTACTTCTTGCGGCGTTTCGTCGGCTCGGGGGTAGGAGCAGTGTCTTCCTGGGCCAGACGTGCAGCGCGCAGTCTCATGGTTTTCGCGTTGCGCGCGGCAGCTTCGGTCTGCATCATTTCTTCCGAAACGCGCTTCGTGGTTTCGGCTTTTGATTCAGCGGTTTCGCGTCTCGGTTTGATGGATTTTTCATGCGGCATTTCGGGGGCTCCCGCTCGTCTGCAAAGTCCAAAAAAAAGGCCGGGACTGCGGCCCGGCCTTTCGCGTCGTGTTGAAGCATTGCGTATGCAAATTTCGACATTTGCATATGGTTCGCTCCAGCGATCCGGTCACATTCGTGCACCAGATCGTCGTGTCAGTTAAGCTGCCTGAAGGTTGTCAGCAGCGGACTTGCCAGAGCGGCGGTCCTGAACAACTTCAAAGCTGACCTTCTGGCCTTCGACGAGCGGCGGCATGCCGGCGCGCTCAACAGCAGAGATGTGCACGAATACGTCCGCGCCGCCATCTTCCGGCTGGATGAAGCCGAAGCCTTTGGTGGAGTTGAAGAACTTAACGGTTCCAATGGTCATAACGATTTCCTTTCAATCGGTCATGAGTTTGAAGGCAACACGCAGTAAGGCGTTGCCTCGGTTAGGTCGACGTTGATAAGGAAGATCGTTCAGTCCACGGCAAGCCGCGCAGTAACAAAGTTCGTCAAGCAATATCGATGGGACATATATATTCGCAAATAGTGTTTTGAACAAGGCAAAAGAAAAAATACTTTTGGATCGGGCAATTAGTTCCGGAAACGCGCTTAACCAATGGTGTTTTTTGCGCGCCGGGGGAGGCGCGCCAAGAAAAAACGGCGGAAAGCCGAGCGTTCTTGACCGAAGGCGATGTCGAACGTGCGAAGGGCAGCCGTCGAAACCCTGACAAACGGCAGGGCGCTGATCCTCCCGCTGCCTTGTCTCAGTGCTTGTCCTGGCGCAGATAGACGCGGCCGAGCGCCGCCGGGGCGCCGTTGTCCCGGCCCCGTCGGGCACAGGCAATGCAGAACACCAGAAGCGTCAGCGCATAGGGAAGCATGGCGCCGAGATAGAGCGGAAACTCGACGCCCTGTGTCTGGAGCCGCAGCATGGCAGCTTCCGCGCCACCGAACAGGATTGCCCCGAAGAGGACGCCGCGCGGGCGCCAGCCGGCGAAGATGACGATTGCAACGGCCACCCAGCCGCGTCCGGCGACCATGCCCTCTACCCAGACATGCGCGGAGGCGACGCTGAGATAGGCGCCGGCGAGCCCGCCGAGGGCACCGCTTGCCAGCACTGCGCCGAGCTGCGTCAGTTGCACATCGATCCCCACGACGTCGGCTGCTGCCGGGTCCTCGCCGACCGCGCGCAGGCTCAGACCGGAGGGTCGGCGGAAGATCCAGTACCAGACGGCCAGAACAAGGATAAGGGAGATCGGCAGCAACAGGTTCTGCTGACCAAGCAGCCGAGGCAGGCCTTCGCCCCAGGAGGTCTCGGAAAGGCGTGTAAGGCCGTCGAAGGGTTTCTGGACGTAGGGGCGGCCGAGAACGCCGGTAATGCCAAGGCCGAGCGCGACTGTGGCAAGGCCGGCAAGCGTGTGGTCCGCGCGAAAGACGACCGTGGCAAGACCGAAGAGCAGGGACAGGCCGGTTCCGGCCAGGATGCCGCACAGGATTGCCACTGCGGGGCTGTAGCCGGCCAGGACAGCCAGCGCCCCGGTCATGGCGCCGACGGCCATGAACCCTTCCGGACACAGATTGAGGACGCCGGCCCGTTCGGAGATCATCAGGCCGAGGCTGGCAAGAAGCAGGGGAAGCGTATAGCCGGGAAGAACGGTCAGCCAGGCAAGAAAGGTGTCGCTCATGCGAGCCTCCGTTCGCTGAGGCGGTAATCCGCGAAGAGCTGGGCGGCAAGGACGGACAGGAGAACGATGCCTTGCGCCATCAGGACCACAGCTTCCGAGACGCCGTAAAAGACCTTGAGAACGCCGCCGGTCGTGGTGATGCCGCCAAGGGCAAAGGCGACAACCAGAACGGCCAGCGGGTTGGCGCGCGCCAGGAAGGCGACGACGATGCCGCTGAAGAGATAGCCTTGTCCGAGGGACTGGCTGAGGCGGTATTCGGTGCCGGCGGTGATGACGGCGCCCGCCAGGCCGCAAAGGGCGCCGGACCCGAGCACGAAGACTGCGATTGTGGTCAGCACGGGAAGCCCGGCAGCCTTTGCGGCGCGCATGTTCTCCCCGACTGCCTTTGCCTGCAGTCCGAGCCGACTGACCCCGGTGAGCCATGTGCACACGAGGACTGCGGTCAGCGCGATCCAGATGCCGCCGTGGACCTGCTCCCACCCGAGAAGCGACAGTCTTTCCGCAGCATCGAAGCTCGGCGACGTGGCGAAGCCTGTCGTCGTGTCACGCCAGGCGCCGAACAGCATGTGCTGCACCCAGAAGAAGGCGATGGAGCCGAGCAGCAGCGTGGAGATCACCTCGCTGACGGACCACCAGAGCTTGAGAATCAGCGGAATGGCGATCCACAGAAGGCCGGCGATCATTGCCGCGGCCATCATCAGGGGAATGCGCAGGCTTTCGGGACCGATGTCGTTGATCGCGACCCAGGTTGCCGCCATGGCGCCACACCAGAGCTGGCCTTCGATCCCGATGTTCCAGAACCGTACGCGCATGGCGAGCGCCGTGCCGAGCCCCACGAGAACGAGCGGCGTTGCCGCGGTCACGGTCTGGCCGAGCCCCTGATAGGTCATGAAGGTCTGGATGACGAATTCCTGAAAGAGATCCGACGGCGCTATGCCCATGGAGACCAGAAGGACCGCGGACAGGCCGAGGCCGAAGACCAGCCCGCCGGTGTAGCAGGCACCTCTCAGCCAGCCGGGGACGGTTTGGCGGCGAAGCAGAAGAGTTCCGTCAAGCATGGCCGACCATCAATTCTCCAAGACGGTTTGGGGTGAGGTCGCTGCCCGTCAGCGGCGCGCTGAGACGTCCACGGTTCAGGACGGACACGGCGCTGCACATGCGCATTATCTCGTCGAGATCCTCGCTGATCAGGAGGCAGGCTGCGCCGTCCGCAACGGCCTCGGCAAGCAGGTCCTGCACGGCGCGTGCCGAGCGCAGGTCAAGGCCGCGTGCGGGAGAATGCGCGACGACGACTTTCGTGCCGGCCGCCAGTTCGCGTGCCAGCAGTACTTTCTGGGCATTGCCGCCGGACAGAAGTGCGGCCGGCGTCGACGGGGTGCCGCCGAGAACGTTGAACGCGGTCAGGCTTTTTGCCGCGGCCTGTTTCATCTTGCGCCGCGAAAGGCGCCACCAGGGGCCGAAGCGTCCGTCCGCTAGGCCGGTCAGGGCAAGGTTCTCGGCAAGCGTCAGCCCTCTTGCCATGGCGCTGTCGAAACGGTCGGCCGGAATGATCCTGAGGCCTGCCCGCCGCCGGTGTGCAGGCGATGCCTTGGCGAGGTCTTCTCCCGAGAGGGCGATGCGGCCACTGTCCGGGCGCAGCACGCCGTTGAGGCAGGCGACCAGTTCGGACTGGCCGTTGCCACCGACCCCGGCGATGCCGAGAATTTCTCCTGCGCGAAGGCAGAGGCTGACATCGTCCAGAACGGGTGTGTCCTGTGTCAGGCTCAGATGGTCGATCCGCAGAAGTTCGGCGCCGGGCGCGGCCATCTGACGGCGAGGGGCTTCGCGCACTTCCCCGAATGCTTCCCGGATGATCGTGTCGACGGGCGTCTCTTCCATGGCGACCGCGTCCATCACGGTGCACCCCTGGCGCATGACGGTGATGCGGTCGCAGTGGTCGGAGACTTCCTGAAGCTTGTGTGTGATCAGTGCGACGGCGTGTCCCGACCTGGAGAGTTGCCGAACCAGCGTCAACAGAGCTCTGGCTTCATCACCGGTCAGAACTGCCGTGGGTTCATCGAGAATGAGGATGCGGGCGCCGAGGAGCAGAACCTTGACGATCTCCGCCCTTTGCTGCTCGGCCACGGAGATGCGGCCGATGACCGCATTCGGGTCTAGACCGAAGCCGAGTTCGGCTGATTTTTCGCTCACGAGACGCGCCGCTTCTGCAAGCGTTACCCGGCGCCCTGCGCCGTGCAGGGCGAGCGCAACATTTTCCGCGACGGTAAAGCGGCCAACGAGGCGGAAATGCTGGTGCACCATGCCGATGCCGGCGTCGACCGCATCTCCCGGGCTGCGCAGAGGGACATCCCGTCCATCGACTATGATCTCACCGGCGTCCGGGCCGTAGACGCCGGTGGCGACATTCATGATCGTGGACTTGCCGGCGCCGTTTTCGCCGACCAGCGCGTGAACCTCGCCCCAGGCAAGCCGGAACCCGGCCTTGCTGAGGGCAACCTTGCCGTCAAATGCCTTGTCGATGCCCTTCAGAAGCAGGGCAGGTGCCTCGCCGGCGCCCGTCTGCTGGGGCGTCGGAGAAGCATCGTTCAAAGACCTGTGCGTCATTCCTGGCTGGCTGGCATGGTTCCGGTAATGCCCGAGACGAAGAAGTCCATCGTCCAGAGGTCTTCCTCCGGAAGGGCGTCACCTTCCGCGACCCGCTCGTCGCCCTTGCTGGTCATGAGTGGGCCGGCAAAGGGGTTCAGGTCGCCAGCGACGATGGCCGCCTTGGCTTCTTCGACCTTGGCCTTCGTTTCCTCGGTGACGTCCGGTCCGAACGGGGCGAGGCCGACGACACCTGTATCAAGTCCCTCGAACCAGCCCCATTCGCTCGGCTCCCAGCTGCCGTCAATAACGGACTGGATGCGCGGAACCAGATATTTGTCCCAGTGGAAGACGACCGAGGTGACGATGCCTTCGGGCGCGGCGTCGGACATGTCGAGCTGGTATCCGATGGCGTGGGCGCCTCTGTCCTCGGCGGCCTTCAGTGCGGAGGCTGCAGACAGGTCGGTCGCAATGACATCGGCTCCCTGGTCGAGCAGCGCTTCCGACACCTGGCCTTCCTTGACCGGATCCCACCAGCTGTTGGTGTAGGTCGCGAAGGTCTCGATGTCCGGCTTTGCGGATTGCGCGCCCAGAGCGAAGCCGTTGATGTCCCAGTTGACGACGCCGACGGGGAAGCCGGCGAGGATGCCGATCTTGTCGGTTTCGGAGGTTTCCGCCGCTGCGATCCCGGCCAGGTACCAGGCTTCGTAGGTGCGGGCGTAGAAGCTTTCCATGTTGTCGCTGTTGTGAACGCCCGATGCGTTGAAGAAGGCGACGTCCGGATAGGCCTTGGCGGCTTCGCTCATGGCTTCGGAATAGCCATAGGTCGTGCCGACGATGATGTTGTAACCACGCTTCACATAGAGATCGATTGCTGCGCGCAGTCGCGTTGCTTCTTCCGGAATGTTTTCCGCAACGGCAACGTTCAGCCCGAGTTCCGTCTCGACGGCTTCGCGGCCAAGTTCGATCGCCTCGTTCCAGCCGCCGTCCTGGGCTGCCGAGGCATAGATGAAGGCGACCTTGGGGTCTCCCTTCAGCTCGAACGCTTCGGCGGAAAGTGGGCCGATCAGGGCTGTGATCGACAAGGTGGCTGCATGCCAGGAGAGACGTGTCGGCATTGGCTTTCCCCATAGGTGTCCGGCCCTCTCCTGCGGCGGAAAAGCAGGAGGAAACCGTGGTTTAAAGTCCTTGTGGAGCAGACTAAATCACCATACTATCGTTCAAACAAGACGCTTTTTTGTGCAGAAAATATCTCTCTTTGTCTAAAATTCTGGACGGTAATCGTTGGATTTTCAGTCTCTTGAAGCCTTTGTGAAGGTGGCAGAATCACGTTCCCTGTCCGCGGCGGCGCGACAGCACGATCTGCCGAAGTCGACGATCAGCCTCAGATTGAGGCAACTGGAAGAGCAGATTGGCGCGGAATTGTTCACGCGGCAGGGAAAGACGCTCGAGCTGACGGACGCCGGAGAGGTGCTACTTGAGCGGGCGCAGCAGATTCTTGCGCTTTGCGACGATGCAAGCGCGGCGGTTGCATCGGTCTCCGATGACGCCGCCGGCGTGCTCAAGATCGGGGCGACGGGCGAATTCGGAACCGCGCTGAATGCCCAGATGCTGTGCGCCTTCCGCGATGCCTTTCCTCGGATCCAGCTCGACCTCGTCTTTTTCTCCCCGTCGGTTTTCATGGACCTGTCGCGTCAGAGAGCCTTCGACGCCGTTCTGTCCTTCGACGAGGAAGGGCGCTCGGACCGCAGGGCGGAGGTCCTGACAACCGTTCGTCACGGTCTCTTCGCCAGCCCGCGCTATCTCGACGCCTTCGGTGTTCCGAGCGATACCGCGGATCTCGCAAGCCACAGGGGTGTTCTTTACCGCACGCCCGAAGGTGTCCAGCCATGGAAGCTGAAGCGGGGCAAGCGGTCCGCCGATGTGCTTCCGCCCGGCGACATCGTCGCCAACGACTACTGGACGCTGAAATATTTTGCCGTCGCCAGCGCCGGGATCGCGCTGCTGCCGCAGTTCTTCGCTGAGCTGGAGTGCGAGCAGGGGCATCTGGTTCCGGTGCTGCCTGACTGGGAGACCGACGCGCGGCCCATCTGCATCCGTGTTCCCGATCCGAGATATGTCGCGCCCAAGACGCGGGCCTTCATCGAATTCTGCAAGACCTATTTCCAGCCTGGCTTCGCTTTCGCGGGGCCTCGCTACTACGTCGAGTCGCTGAGCTTCCCGGGCGGGAAAATCACTCCTTCCCGAGACACGAAGTAACGAAACCAGAGGATATCAAGATGGCAACACTCAGCACCGGAAACGGCCTCAGGCAGCTCAAGGACACCGGCCTTGATGCCAGTCCCGTTCCTTTCGATACGCTTCCCGTGATCGATCTCGCACCGATCTTCGGTGACGATCCTGAGGCGAAGGCCCAACTGGCGGAAAGCCTCCGCAAGGCCTGCACCGAAGTCGGTTTCTTCTACATCAAGAACCACAACGTTCCCCAGTCCGTCATCGACGGTGCCTTCGCAACGGCCAAAAGCTTCTTTGCCCAGAGCACCGAAGACAAGATGGCCGTTCATGTTGCCAAGTCGACAAACAATCGCGGCTATGCGGCGCTTCTGGAAGAGAACACCGATCCGACGGCGCGCGGCGACCTGCATGAGAGCTTCGATGTGGCTCTTGAAGTGCCAAAGGACGATCCGGACGTCAAAGCCGGCAAGGTGCTTTACGGCCCGAACCAGTGGCCCGCCGGTGACGAGGCCTTCCGCAAGGGCGTCGACGCCTATTACGCGGAGATGATCAAGCTCAGCCATCATCTCCTTCATGCCTTCTCGCTGGCACTTGAACTGCCGGAAGACCATTTCGACGCCCTCGTTGACAAGCCGCTGGCGACCATGCGTCTTCTTTACTATCCGCCGCAGTTCGGCGAGATCGACGACCGTCAGATCGGCATCGGTGCCCATTCGGACTACGAGTGCTTCACCATTCTTTGCCAGGACGAGATCCAGGCCCTTCAGGCACTCAACACCAATGGTGACTGGATTGCCGCCCCGCCGCTGCCGGGGCATTTCGTGGTCAACGTCGGGGATCAGATGGCCCGCTGGACCAATGACCTGTTCACCTCGACCATCCACCGGGCAATCAACCGGTCGGGCAGCGAGCGCTATTCGATCCCCTTCTTCTTCGGACCGAACTACGACGCGTTGATCGAGCCGCTGGAAAGCTGCGTCGATGCGGACCATCCGCCGAAATACGAGCCGATCACATCGGGGGCCTACATCAACGGTCGCTTTTCCGAAACGCTTGCCCATTACGATCCGACCAAGGACAAGTCTGCGGACTAGGAAAGCTGCGACAGAACCACGCGGACCGGGTTGGGCTCGATCTTGGTCCGCGTTGTTTCGCGGGCGCGAGAGACACGCGCGGTCATGCGATCTTCAGGCGCATGACGCGGCAGGATGACCCGGATTTCCAATCGTTGCGACGGCGCGAACCGGACCAGGGTATTGAACCGGTTGGGGTATTCGTGGAAAGGTGTTCCGGTTCGATCTCGGGCGTAAATGCCTCGGCGATCTCCATCGCCGGTTTTTTTCGCGGAACTGCAAGGTGGTTTCCTGCGTTTGCCCGAACAGGGCGCTCTGCTTTCCGTCGTGCGGCAAGCGGTCTTTGCTCAAACCCTGATCGTCTTCGCTTGAGGCATCCATACGCGATGCTTTTGTCATTTCAAATTCAAAGATCCTGAAAACGGGTACCCATGAACCAAAGCGACATTCTTCCCAGCCGTATTCGAAGCATGAAACAGAAGGTCGGGGGGATGCTGAATCCTGCGGCCCGCAAC
Source organism: Rhodobacterales bacterium (assembly GCA_008107755.1). Taxonomy (GTDB): domain Bacteria; phylum Pseudomonadota; class Alphaproteobacteria; order Rhizobiales; family Stappiaceae; genus Roseibium. Next base: position 18,343 of record VIRH01000072.1, on the reverse strand, counting down.
AGCAAGAAGCTCGATGGGTCTGCGGTACTTGCCGCTTACGCGCGATGGGCGCCGGTTTATGATCTCGTCTTTGCAGGACCACTCTACTGGGGCCGCCGTGCTGCTGTCAGCCACCTCAACAAGCTTGAGGGCAATGTGCTGGAGGCCGGGGTCGGAACGGGAATGTCACTGCCGCTCTATGGCGATCACCTGAAAATCTCCGGGATCGACGTTAGCGACGACATGCTGCAGCGCGCTCGCAAGCGCGTCGCTCACCGGGACAACATTCAGGATCTGCAGGTCATGGATGCGGGCGAGCTGGCCTATCCCGACAATCACTTTGATGCGGTTGTCGCGATGTACCTGATCACGGTGGTGCCCGATCCTGAAAAGGTGATGCGAGAGCTGGAGCGCGTAACGAAGCCTGGCGGCACTGTGCTGCTGGTCAACCATTTTTCGGCCCAGTCCGGTGTTCGTGCCAAATTCGAACAGGGGCTGGAACGCTTCGGCCACCGTCTCGGCTGGAACCCCGAGTTCCCTCGGTCCCGCATTCTCGGCCGGACGCAGCTGGAACTGGAACACGAAGAAACGCTGCCGCCCTTCAAGCTGTTCACTCTCATGAGCTTTCGCAAGCCGGAGTGACTTTCTCCCGAGGATGCCGGCAGCCAGGCGCCACGCCTCATCTGCCGGCTCACTCGAACCTTCATCACATGAAAAAGATCAGCGCTCCGTGAGCTTAAGCTCGATGCGGCGGTTTCTGGCGAGAGCTTCCGGGCCGTCGCCTTCTTCAAGGGGCTGGAATTCGCCGAAGCCGGCGGCAACCAGGCGCTTGGGGTCGACGCCTTTGGAAATCAGGTAGCGAACAACGGAAATCGCGCGCGCCGCGGAGAGTTCCCAGTTGTTGCGCAGTCGGCCGGAACCGGAAAGCGGTCGGGCATCGGTATGGCCGTCGACACGCAAGACCCAGTTGATCTCATCGGGGATCTGCGCACTGAGTTCGAGGATCGCCTCGGCGAGCTTGTCGAGTTCCTGCTCTCCGGCCGGGTTGATCTCTTCCTGTCCACTGTCAAACAGGACTTCTGACTGGAACACGAACCGGTCGCCGACGACGGAAATGTCCGAGCGCTGGGACAGTATCTCACGCAGGCGGCCGAAGAAGTCGGAGCGGTAGCGCGAGAGTTCCTGAACACGCTGTACGAGAGCGGCGTTGAGGCGCTTGCCGAGGCTGGCGATCTTGGCCTGGCTCTGGTCTTCCTTGGCCTCCGAGGCCTCAAGAGCAGCATTGGCGGCAGCAATCTGACGGCGGAGCGCCGCGATCTGCTGGTTGAGAAGCTCGACTTGTGCGAGGGCCTGTTGGCTGACCTGCCGCTCGTCGTCCAGAAGGTTTTCCAGACGACTTGCGCGTCCTCCGGCGGCATCGGCCTCGCCGGAACTGCTGTCGAGCAGGCCCTGCAGCCGGGACTGCTCTGCCTCCGCATCGGAAAGGCTCGCCTGCAGGCCCAGGATAGTGTCTTCCAGTTCGCCGGAGTTTGCGCGTTCCAGCGCCAGCAGCTCGGTCAGCTCGCTGATCTGCGCGTTCAGCCTGTTCAGAACAGTATCGCGTCCGGAAAGCTGCTGGGACAGGAAGAACTGCGCGATCATGAAGATCGAGAGCAGGAAGATGATGACGAGCAGAAGCGTCGCCATGGCATCGACGAAGCCAGGCCAGTAATCGGTCGATTGGGCGCGGCGGCGGGAGCGCAGGCTAGCCATCTAGAAACGCCCCGTCTTTCGTCGGGCCATGTCGGATCACTCCTTTGCCCGGTCGAAGGCAGCGGCGATGGACGAAAGCAGGCCCTCGATCCGTTTCTGCTGTTCGCTCTGGGACTCTGCCCAGTCGCGCATCATCTGCTGCTCGGAACGCACGTGTTTCACCAATCCCTGAATGCCTTCTGCGAGATTGGCCATGGCCTGCGAGGAATTGCGGCTGCCGCCGCCGTCCTCAATGCTCTTTTGCAGTGTATTGATCGATGCCTGGATCTGCTCGACGCCGGGAGAATCGGTGTTGCTGAAAAGGCTTTCTTCCGGATCGATGTCCGTGACGGTGGAAAGCCAGTCTTCCAGTTCGTTGTAGAAACGGTTCTGCGCCTGACCGGCCTGCAGGTCGAGGAAGCCGAGTACGAGCGAGCCGGTGAGGCCGAAGAGCGAGGACGAGAACGCCGTGCCCATGCCGGAAAGCGGCGCTTCCAGGCCGGCCTTCAGGTCCTCGAAGATCACATTCGCATCACCGGAGCCAACATCTAGCGACTGAATGGTGGCGCCGACGGAGGACACCGTCTGCAACAGACCCCAGAAGGTGCCGAGCAGGCCGAGAAACACCAGGAGCCCGGTCAGATAGCGCGACATCTCCCGCGATTCCTCAAGGCGCATGCCGATGGAATCGAGGATGGAGCGGGCGGTCGTCGGCGTCAGGGCCATGTCGCCGGCCTTGTTGCCCAGAAGGGCGGCCATGGGCGCAAGGAGGACAGGCGAACGGGTTTCGAGACCGGGGTCGCCGACGCGGAAACTGTTGACCCAGGTAATTTCCGGAAACAGCCGGATGACGCGACCAAAAAGCAGCACGATGCCGAAAGCGCCAACAAGCACGATGAGGCCGTTGAGGCCCGGATTGCTCATGAAGGCGGTTGAGATCTGCGGAAAGAGGATGAATGCGATGAAGGCGACGATCACCAGGAAGATGATCATGAACGTCAGATACGCCCTCGGGCTGGACAGACTATAGGGGTCAAATTCACGTGCCATATTGCGCAATCAATCACCTGCAGAAAAGGTAACTGATTGATAGCGTGATTTTAAAGGCGTTGGAAACCTCTATTCGCCGCAAAGCCCCCAATTTGCTTTGGACAGCCGAAAATCCGGCGGGCCGGATGGCACGCCGGAGCGATTACACGCGGTGGTCGGCGGTAGGTTCAGCTGTTGTTTGGAGTCGCGGCTTTTTTCAAAAGCGCCAGAAGCTGCTTATGGGCGAATTCGTTGCCGACGACGACATCGCCGCTTTCCAGCATCGAGCCCTTGCCTGCAAGATCGCTGACGAAGCCACCGGCTTCGCGCACCATCAGGAGGCCGGCGGCAATGTCCCAGGAGTTGAGATTGCGCTCCCAGTAGCCGTCGTAACGTCCGGATGCCGTCCACGCCAGATCGAGTGCTGCTGCGCCAGCGCGGCGAATGCCGGCCACTTCGGGCATGATGTAGCGCAGCTCGCGCAGGGTGCGACCGTGGTCGCCCTTGCCGATGAAGGGCAGTCCGGTCGCGAAGACCATATCCGGCAGTTCCATGCGGCCGGCAACCCGCAGGCGGCGATCGTTCAGGAATGCGCCGCGGCCGCGTTCGGCCGTGTAGAGTTCGTCCATGACCGGGTTGTAGATGACGCCGGCGACGATTTCGCCCGCACGCTCAAGCGCGATCGATGTGCAGAAGATCGGAATACCGTGGAGGAAGTTCGTCGTGCCGTCGAGCGGATCGACATGCCAGCGATGCTGACCGTCCGTGCCCTCGACCTCGCCGCTTTCTTCCATCACAAGGCCGTAGGTCGGCCGTGCCTTGGTCAGCTCGGCGCGCACGATCTCCTCCGCCTTGCGGTCCGCGGCCGATACGAAGTCGCCGGGACCCTTGCGGGAGACCTGGAGATTTTCGACTTCACCGAAATCGCGAACCAGACTGCGTCCGGCCTTGGTCGCGGCCTGGACCATCACGTTGAGGAGTGCTGTGCGAGCCATTGATCGTTACTTGTAGCTGGGCGCTGCCCGGACCAGTCCGGGCGCGCTGTCCTGATTGTTATGGGGCTGTGGATCAGTCCGCGCGGCGGACGTATTCCAGAGAGCCGGTGTCGACGATGATCTTTTCGCCGGCGGTGATGAAAGGCGGAACCATAACGCGGACGCCATTTTCCATGAGCGCGGGCTTGTAGGAAGAGGACTGCGTCTGGCCCTTGACCACTGCGTCTGCTTCCCGGATTTCCAGAGTGACGAACTGGGGCAGTGTGATGCCGATCGGGCGTTCCTCGTGCAGTTCCACGGTGACCATCATGCCGTCCTGAAGGAAGGCGGCCCGGTCGCCGACGAAATCGGCCTGCAGTTCAAGCTGCTCGTAGGTTTCCGTGTCCATGAAGATCAGCATGTCTTCCTGAGTATAGAGATACTGGAAGTCCTTCTGCTCGAGGCGAACGCGCTCGACCTTGTCTTCAGAACGGAAACGTTCGTTGAGTTTGCGGCCGTCGATCAGGTTCTTCATTTCGACCTGCGCGAAGGCGCCGCCCTTGCCCGGCTTGACGTGCTGTACCTTTACAACGGCCCACAAAGTGTCCTGATGCTGCAGCACGTTACCGGGCTTTATTTCGTTTCCGTTGATTTTCATGGAACGACCGACTTCTGATTTGTTTTGGATCTTGAAACGGCGCAAGGCCGGCGCGCGTCTGCGCGCCGGAATTCGCTGGCGCCTGTCCACCACAAAAGCGGGACGGATTCAAGGAAAAAAGGCAATCATGCTTGCGATTGCCGGCCTTGGCGCGCGAATGCGGCAGGCAACCAGCCGGTCAGGGCGTGTGCTGTGCCGGGTCTTCGGACGGGGCCATCAGCGTCGCCGAATACTGTTCGGCCAGCTTGCGCGCCTCCGTCATGGTCTCGTCGTCCAGCCCTTCGACGATGCGGTCGAGGGAGAAGTCCGATACGCCGAGGGTCCGCGCGATCAGGTGCCAGCCCGCCGCCGCGGCCATGTTCTGCTCGCGTCCCCTGCCATAGGCATAGATTCGGGCAAGCCGGTTCATCGCCACGGGATTTCCGGACGTCGCCGCCCGCTCGAACCAGTCGGCGGCTTCCGCTTCGTCCGGCTCGACGCCTTTGCCCTGGAATCTGAGGATGCCGTAATAGACCTGCGCCGAGGTGTTGCCGCGGCGTGCTGCCCGGCCCATCCAGAAGGCGCCCTGACCCGGATCGTTCAGACCGGTCAGGGATTCCAGGAAGGAGAGGGCCAGTGCGTATTGCGCGTCGGAATCATTGAGCTGCGCTGCCTTTTCCAGAAGCTCGCGGGCCTTGTCCTCATCGAAGGGACGCCCTTCGCCCTCCTGATAGATCAGCGCGAGATTGTAGAGCGCCGACGGGTTTCCGGCGTCGGCTGCCTTCTCGAAGAGATCAGCGGCCTTTTTCTTGTCGACCTCGACCCCGGTGCCGAGCAGATAGAGCTGGGCAAGCTGCATGGCGGAGCCGACATCGCCCGCGTTCGCGGCGAGCCGGTACCAGTCGGCGGCCTTGGTTTTGTCCTGCCGGATGCCGAGGCCCGCTTCATGGATGACGCCAAGCAGGGCCTGCGCCGCCGTGTTGCCTTCCTCGGCAAGCGGTGTTGCCAGGCCGACGGCCGTCAGATACCAGCCACGCTGGAACGCGGAGTAGGCCGTATCGGCGGTTGCCGTCTCCTCTCCACCAAGCGAAGGCGGCCCCGCATCGACAATGCTGAGAATGGTCTTGTCGCGGGTCGTGACGTCGATCAGGACGGGAAGCTTTTCGCCGGCTTCTCCTTCCGGGGTCGCGACCGTGTCGGCGGACGCATCCGAATTGTCCTGGGCGTGCGCGGGGAAACTGGCAGCCAATGTGAGCAGGCAGGCGGCCGCAAGCCGAAACGGACGGGTTGCGAGCCTGCGCCTGTCACCTTCGGTGGTGACACGGGTCTTCGCCCACCGGAGCAGCGCCGGAAACCGCAAGAACGAAACAGGGGCCTGTTCAAGATTCAAAGGCATGTTCATTGTCCTACCTTCCCGATTGGGCAATTTTTCGGCACTGCCATTTCGAACAACCGTGCTGGTCGGCCTCACTCGGGCTCGGGAAACGGATAGGCTTCCAGAATGTCATTGGCCTTAGCCACGACCGATGAAACATCCTTGTCCGACTGCCACACCAGATCCTTGACCGCAATGAAGTCGGCGCCGGTCGCAGCGACATCGCCGAGGGCATCCATGGAAGAGCCGGCAAGGGCGACACATTGCGTCTCGAAGAGTTCCGCCCACCAGGAGGCGAGCGTAATCGTCTTGTCGTGCGCACCTTCCTTTTCCGGAAGGTTGATCACGCCGAAGAACATGTAATCGACGCCGGTCTCTGCCCACTCCATCGCCTCGTGCTTCAGCTTGGTTCCGCCGGTGCCGACAATCCGATCGGGGCGGAAGCTTTCGACCGCAAGCTTCAGGTCGTCCAGCGAGCTGTCGACGTGAACGCCGTCCGCACCGCTGCGACCGGCCGCCTGGGTGTCCCGGTAGACGATCGCAGCCGCGCCGCCTTCCTGGATCACGGGCACCAGCACCTCGGCCGCGGCCTGGATCTCCTTGGTGCTGGCTTCGGGCATGTAGATCAGCACGCAGGCGATATCGCCGCCGGAAAAGGCCTGCCGGAGTTTTTCGGCGAGGTCTGCGACGTCAAACCGGGGCGGCGTGACAAGGAAGAGGCGGGGGCGGTTCACTATGGATCTGTCCTGAATGATCTTTGTTCGTTCTTGTCCCTAAAGACGGCGAAAGAGGGACGCAAGGCCCCTCTTTCAGGATTTTGAGAGAAATGAGGTCGAATGGGGCCTGATTGTCAGGCGATCTTCGGATCCAGTTCGCCGGACTGATAGCGTGCCGCCATGTCCGCGAGGGTCACGATCTTCTTGATCTTGGAGGCCTGGCCTGCGGTGTTGAAGGCCTCCAGCCGCTCGGCGCAGAGCTTTTCCATCGCATCGCGGGCCGGCTTCAGATATTTGCGCGGGTCGAACTCGCCGGGGGTCTCGCTCAGGATCCGGCGGATCTGACCGGTCATCGCCATGCGGTTGTCGGTGTCGATGTTGACCTTGCGCACGCCGTTCTTGATGCCGCGCTGGATTTCCTCGACCGGCACGCCCCAGGTCTGGGGCATCTCGCCGCCGTACTTGTTGATGATCTCCTGAAGATCCTGCGGCACGGAAGAGGAGCCGTGCATCACGAGATGCGTTTCCGGCAGGCGACGGTGGATTTCCTCGATCACGTTCATGGCAAGGATCTCGCCGTCCGGCTTGCGGGTGAACTTGTAGGCGCCGTGGCTGGTGCCCATGGCGATGGCGAGCGCATCGACCTTGGTCTCGCGCACGAATTTTACCGCTTCGTCCGGATTGGTCAGAAGCTGGTCATGGCTCAGCTTGCCTTCGGCACCGTGGCCGTCTTCCTTGTCGCCCATGCCGGTTTCCAGCGAACCGAGCACACCGAGTTCGCCTTCGACGGAAATGCCGCCGAGATGGGCCATGTCGGTCACGGTCTTGGTGACGCCGACATTGTAGTCCCAGTCTGCCGGCGTCTTGCCGTCGGCTTCAAGGGAGCCATCCATCATGACGGAGGTGAAGCCGGCCTGGATCGCGGTCATGCAGGTCTGCGGCGCGTTGCCGTGGTCCAGATGGACACAGACCGGGATGTGCGGGTAGATCTCGACCACGGCATCCATCATGTGCTTCAGCATCACGTCGTGGGCATAGGCCCGTGCGCCACGGGACGCCTGGATGATGACAGGAGCATCCGTCTTGTCGGCCGCGGCCATGATGGCCAGCGCCTGTTCCATGTTGTTGATGTTGAATGCCGGAACGCCGTAGTCGTGCTCTGCGGCATGGTCAAGAAGCTGGCGGAGGGTAATGCGTGCCATTAGATGTCTCCCGAAGGTCCGGATCCGTTTAGCCCGAGAGGCTAGCAACAAATCTCGTCACCAGTGTTGCGGTGCGTCAATCCTTAGTGGTTCTAACAGTATTTTCCAGCAGGGAAAGAGGGGGAAAATCGTCTAAATCAATTAAAATACAAAGGCCTGCCGCAAAATGAAGGCCGTTAATTATTTCGGTTTTCGAAATAATTAACGGCCTTCAGGATCCTGTTGCCGGCTTAACGAACCGGCGAGCTGATATCGACAAAGGTTCCAGCTGGATCCCGGACGATCATGCGACGCTGGCCATAGGGCAAGTCGCGCGGCGGTTCGACGATGACCGCGTTCATCTGACGTGCGCGCTCGTAAAGAGTGTCGCAATCCTCCACCACGAAGGTCAGGATGATACCGGCCGGCGCTTTCTGAGCTCGGGCCGGCACGATGTCGCTGGTCTGGTCGAGGATGCCGAGTTCGAGGCCGGGTGTCTCCGGATCGGCCAGATTGACAAACCAGTCTGAGGCAAACTGCGGCTTTAGCCCAAGGAGCTGTTCATAAAAGGCCGCCGTGAGGGCGACCTCTTCGGTCAGAATGTTGGTGAATTGTCGTTTCATCCCCAACCTCCCCGGTTTCCCTCAGGCTTCCAGCGCCTTGACGCCCGGCAGTTCCTTGCCTTCGAGCCACTCCAGGAATGCGCCGCCCGCGGTCGAGACGTAGGAGAAGCTGTCGGCGGCGCCAGCGTGGTTCAGAGCGGCGACCGTATCACCGCCGCCTGCGACCGAGTTCAGCTTGCCGGCCCTGGTGTTTTCCGCAGCGTGCTGTGCGGCAGCGACCGTTGCCTTGTCGAACGGCTCGATTTCGAAGGCGCCGAGCGGCCCGTTCCAAACGAGTGTCTTCGCGGCATCGATCTTCTGCTTTACCGTCTCGATCGATTTCGGGCCGACGTCGAGGATCATCGCATCAGCCGGGATGGCGTTGAGCGCGACCGTCTCGTTGGCAGCCCCTGCCTTGAATTCGCGGGCAACGACTGCATCCACCGGCAGCACGATTTCGCAACCGGACTTTTCGGCGGCAGCCGTGATCTTCTTCGCGGTTTCGGCAAGGTCGTGCTCACACAGCGACTTGCCGACATCGACCCCGTTCGCGGCCAGGAATGTATTGGCCATGCCGCCGCCGATCACCAGCATGTCGACCCGCGAGACGAGGTTTTCCAGAAGGTCGATCTTGGAAGATACCTTCGCGCCGCCGACGACGGCCAGAACCGGACGAACCGGCTCGCCGAGGGCCGAGCCGAGGGCTTCCAGTTCTGCCTGCATGGTGCGGCCGGCATAGGAGGGCAGCAGCCGGGCGATGCCTTCGGTCGAACCGTGCGCGCGATGGGCCGCCGAGAAAGCGTCATTGACGTAGATATCGCCGTTTTCAGCAAGCGAACGGGCGAAATCCGCGTCGTTCTTTTCCTCGCTCTTGTAGTAGCGGGTGTTTTCCAGAAGCAGAACATCGCCGTCCTGCATCTCGGAAATGGCGTCGCGCGCCGTCTTGCCGATGCAGTCATCCGCAAAGGCGACGTCCTTGCCGAGCAGCGAGGCGACGGCGGGTGCCACCGGACCAAGGGACATTTCCGCGACCCGTTCCCCCTTCGGACGGCCGAAATGCGCAAGAAGGATCACCTTTGCCTTCTTGTCGGAAAGCTCGCGGATCGTCGGCAGGACCCGTTCGATGCGGGTCGTGTCCGTCACCTTGTGCGCCTCCATGGGAACATTGAGGTCAACACGCAGCAACACGCGCTTGCCGGCAATATCGGTCAGGTCATCGAGAGTCTTGAAAGCCATGGAAACACCTATGGAAACGCCTGTTGTCAGGGACGGGTGGAATTCGTGGTCAGGGCTATGCCGACGCCGAACAGGGCCAGCACAACGCCAAAGGAACGTTCCATCCAGAGTTTGGCGCGCAGGAACCGGGCCCGGACGGAGGGGAGGGTGAAGAAAAGGGTCACCAGGACGAACCACAGGAAAACGCCGCTGGCCATGATCACACCATAGCCGATCTGCGTCCAGAGAGGCGTTTGCGGAGAGGTGACCTGCAGGAAGACGCTGAGGGCGAACATGGTCGCCTTCGGATTGGTGACGTTGGTCAGAAAGCCCCAGCGGATCGCCCGGTACGGCGACATGCCCTTCTTGTCCGCGCCGCTCGGCATGTCGCTCGATGCGGTCCGATACATGGTGACGCCGAGAAAGATCAGATAGGCGGCGCTGAGCAGCTTGAGCGTGTTGAACAGGAGGATCGACTGGGAGACGATCAGGCCGATGCCGGCAAGCGCGTAGGTGACATGCACCCCGAGCGCCATGGCAATGCCAAGCGCGGTCATGATGCCGGCGAGCCGACCGCCTGTGAGGGCGTTGCGCAATACGACGGCGAAATCCGGCCCGGGGACCACCGCAACGACGATCGTCAGCGATATGACGGTAAAGAGTTCGAGCACCTGAGGTCCTGTGGCAGGGGAGAAAGAAAAGGCGGATGCAGAGGCACCGCATCCGCCCGTTTTTCAGTCCATATGGCCGGTTCGCCGGTCCATGATCAGGCTCAGATGAGCTTTGCCATCGCAACGGCCGTGTCGGCCATGCGGTTGGAGAAGCCCCACTCGTTGTCGTACCAGGTCAGGATGCGCACGAAGGTGCCGTCCATGACCTTGGTCTGGTCGGTGTGGAAGATCGAGGAATGGCTGTCGTGGTTGAAATCCGAGGAGACCAGCTTCTCGTCGGTGTAGCCGAGGATGCCCTTCAGCTTGCCGTCTGCCGCTTCGCGGATCGCGTCGTTGATCTCTTCGACAGTGGTTTCGCGCTTCGCGATGAAGTTGAGGTCGACCACGGAAACGTTCGGCGTCGGAACGCGGATCGCGACGCCGTCCAGCTTGCCGTTCAGTTCCGGCAGCACCAGGCCGACGGCCTTGGCGGCGCCGGTCGAGGTCGGGATCATGGACATGGCCGCTGCACGGGCGCGGTAGAGATCCTTGTGCATGGTGTCCAGGGTCGGCTGGTCACCCGTGTAGGAGTGGATCGTCGTCATGAAGCCTTTCTCGATGCCGACGGTCTCGTTCAGCACATAGGCGACAGGGGACAGGCAGTTGGTGGTGCAGGAAGCGTTGGAAACGACCAGGTCGTCCTTGGTCAGCGCGCTGTCATTGACACCGAAGACGATGGTCTTATCGGCGCCGGCGGCCGGAGCGGAAACCAGAACGCGCTTTGCGCCCGCTTCCAGAAGCATCGATGCCTTTTCCTTGGCAGTGAAGATGCCGGTGCATTCCAGAGCGACGTCGACGCCAAGTTCGCCAAGGGGCAGGTCCTTCGGGTCACGGATCGCGGTGACCTTGATCGGCTTGCCGCCACCTACGGAGATGGTATCGCCCTCGACGGTCACCTCGGCCGGGAAACGGCCGTGCACGCTGTCGTAGCGCAGCAGATGCGCATTGGTCTCGACCGGGCCGAGATCGTTGATGGCGACGACTTCAATGTCCGTCCGCCCGGATTCGACGATGGCGCGAAGGACGTTGCGGCCGATGCGGCCAAATCCGTTGATAGCAACCTTGGTAACCATATTACACTCCCGCAATCTTCGACGCTCTGATCACTTGATGGCGCCGACTGAAAAACCACATGACGTGGTCGCGACTATGGGCACGGAGCGTGCCCGGGGCCGGCAGCATGGGAGGAAGTCACGCTGCCGGAATTCAAGTGCCTGTCAAGCGCCCAGCTTTTCCTTCGCTGCGGCGACGACGGCCTCTTTCGTGATGCCGAAATGCTCGTAGAGAGCCTTGTACGGTCCGCTGGCACCGAAGCCATGCATGCCGATGAAGGCGCCCTCGGTGCCGATGAAGCGATCCCAGCCCATGCGGATGCCTGCCTCGACCGCGATCTTCACGTTCGATGTGCCGATGACAGACGACTTGTATTCGTCGGACTGGGCTTCGAACAGCTCGAAAGATGGGACCGAGACCACCCGGGCGGCAATACCTTCCGCAGTCAGGTCCTTGTGAGCGTCCACCGCGATCTCGACTTCGGAGCCTGATGCGAAAATGGTGACGGCGGCCTCGTCCTCGTTGTCGATGAGGACATAGGCGCCCTTGGCGCACAGGTTGCCTTCCTCGAAGGACTTGCGCTGGGAGGCGAGGTTCTGGCGGGTGAGCGCCAGGATCGACGGGCCGTCGCGATTTTCCAGGGCAAGCTGCCAGCATTCCAGCGTCTCGGTGATATCCGCCGGACGGAAGAACGTCAGGTTCGGGATCGCCCTGAGGGCGGCGTAATGCTCGACCGGCTGGTGGGTCGGTCCGTCTTCACCCAGGCCGATGGAATCGTGGGTCATGACGTGAATGACCCGCTGGCCCATCAGGGCGGCGAGACGGATCGACGGACGGCAGTAATCGGAGAAGATCAGGAAGCCGCCGGAATAGGGAATAAGACCGCCATGCAGCGCCATGCCGTTCATTGCCGCGGCCATTCCATGTTCACGGATGCCGTAGTGAATGTAGCGGCCGGAGAAGTCCGACGGCGTGACCGGCAGGGTCTGTGCGGTTTTGGTGTTGTTGGAGCCTGTCAGGTCGGCAGAGCCGCCGATCGTTTCCGGAATGACGTCGTTGATGACACCCAGAACGGCCTCGGACGCCTTGCGGGTCGCCATCGTCGGCTGGTCTTCGGCGATCTTCTTCTTGTAAGTGAGCATCGCCTTGGCAAAGCCGGAAGGCAGATCACCGCGGTTGCGGCGCTCGAAATCGGCGCGGGTTTCCGCATCGGCGTCGGCAAAGCGCTTCTGCCAGTCCTTGTGCGCCTGGGCCGAACGGAGACCGGATATGCGCCATGCATCCAGAACGTCGCTCGGGACGTCGAAAGATTCGTGCGGCCAGTTCAGCGCCTCGCGGGTCGCGGTGATCTCGTCCGCGCCGAGCGGGGACCCGTGAACCTTGGCCGTGCCGGATTTCGTGGGGGCTCCGAAGCCGATCGTGGTCTTGGCGGCAATCAGCGTCGGGCGGTCGCTGGCCTGGGCCTGACGGATGACCGCGGCGATGGCATCGGGATCATGCCCGTCGACGCTGAGCGTGTTCCAGCCCGAAGCGGCGAAGCGTGCCTGCTGGTCGGTCGAATCGGTGATGTCGACCTTGCCGTCGATGGAAATTCCGTTGTCGTCCCAGATGACGATCAGCTTGTTCAGCTTGAGGTGGCCTGCCAGCGACAGGGCCTCCTGGCTGATGCCTTCCATCAGGCAGCCGTCGCCGGCCAGAACATATGTATAGTGGTCGACAAGGTCCTTGCCGAAGCGGGTTTCCTGCAGACGCTCGGCAATGGCCATGCCGACCGCGTTGCCGAGGCCCTGACCAAGCGGCCCCGTGGTCGTCTCGATGCCGGCGCCATGTCCATATTCCGGGTGACCGGCGGTGCGCGAGCCGAGCTGGCGGAAGTTCTTCAGCTCGTCGAGGGTAAAGTCTTCGTAGCCCAGCAGATACAAGAGGCTGTAGAGCAGCATGGAGCCGTGCCCGGCGGACAGCACGAAACGGTCACGGTCGGCCCAGTGGGGCGCTGTCGGGTCGAACTTGAGAAACTCCGTGAACAGGACCGTCGCGATATCGGCTGCCCCCATTGGCAGTCCCGGATGACCGGAATTGGCCTTCTCCACGGCATCGATGGCAAGAAAGCGGATTGCATTTGCCATGCGCTGGTGTTTTTCAAGATCGGTCATCTTCATCCCGTTGCGTGCTTTGAAGCCCCCTCCACCGAAGCTGGGCGTCCGGCGAGGTTCAGTTGAGGAGCATTGCTCAAAATAACATGGTTGCCAGTTTGTATCAGGCGCCAGAGAAATATCAGGAACCTGCAACGAGTCAATAAAGCTGCTGGCCCGCAAACCGGCATGCCGACGCAACGGGATTTATCGACCCGAAGCATGATAGAGTTGAGGATTCTGCCGATGCCGCCATTGACGCACGGAAGTTGCGGCGCCTAAGCTTGATGTTCCAAGAAAGATTTGCATTTTCGCAAAAAAAACATTTTGTCCGATGACAACGTGCCAAGGGTATATACCCCGGCCGGAGCCATAGAGAGCGAAAACGTAAATATCCCGTCTGGGGAACGACGGCTCAAGGGCCCGCCGAACAAGAAGACGATTGGGATGAGTTATCGATGGCGGATGCGGAAATCGAGAGCGTGGAAAAGACCAGCCTTGCCGATGCGGTGAAACGTCTCGATATGGCGGTAGGTCAGCTGGAAACGGCCGTCCAGAGACGGATGGACGCGGACAGATCGCTCAATTCCCTGCAGGACGACCTGCAGCGGCTTGGCGAGGACCGGTCCCAGCTCGCTGCCTCTCTTGATGAAAGTGAAGCCCGTGCCTCCCGTCTCGAGGAAGCCAACAAGGATGTGTCCCGGCGTCTCGTCTCCGCAATGGAGACCATCCGCAGCGTCCTCGACGCGCATGGAGGGTAAGCCGACATGGCGCAGATAACGGTTACCATCAACGGCAAATCCTTTCGCATGGCCTGTGATGACGGCGAGGAAGACCGGCTGCAGGGTCTTGCCGGACGTTTCGACGGCTGGATCCACGAGTTGAAAGGCGCCTTTGGCGAAATCGGCGATCAGCGCCTCACCGTCATGGCGGGCATCATGGCGACCGACCAGCTATCCGAGCTGGAGCGCAGGGTGGCGCGTCTGGAGGAGCAACTTGCGGACGCCGAGCAGCAGCAGGTGGCGGCTCTCGACGACATGAGCCACAACGAGAAGGAACTCTCTCGCGCCGTCCATACGGCGGCGGCTAGGATCGAAAGCCTTGCCGACAGCCTGACCAAGAGCCTCAAACCGTCCGAAGCTTCCTGATTCAGGAAGCCTTGTGTCCCGGGCATCCGTCTGACGGTGTGCGCGGCCGGGGCAAATCTTTTCACAATTCGCCTGCGATCAATTTCATGCCGCTCTGGTAATTGCCAGGGTGCGGGTCTATATGCGTTAATTGCGGCTGCCCGATACGTCAGGAACATTATCCCCGGGGCCTTACGCATTCCTAAGGGAGCTGTCCCTGCGCTGGACCGTGGTCCGTTGCATACGGCGCCCACCTACACTGTAGGTTTCCGGGATTGCAAATCCAACGGTCGGTCGGCTGCACCTTACCGCTCTCGGGCGGAGTATCTCCTGTCGGACGGGCCTGGAACCAGAACGATCATCGGAGGGCCCGTGACAGACCTTCAAATCCTTGCAAATGAAAAAGACGTTCTGCGAAAGCAGGCCCTTTCACGCCGCGCTGCGCTGAGCGGTGTCGAGCGGATCGAGAAAAGCCTTGCGCTCACGGATCTGGCCGACGCTCTTCCCGTGCCGGAGCGGGCGATCGTCTCCGGTTTCTGGCCGATCAGGGACGAGATCGATCCGCGCCCGCTGATGGACCTTTTGCGCCGGCGCGGTCACGAATTGTGTCTTCCGGCGATCGCCGAGCCGCATCTGATGTTTCGCAAGCTGGAGCGCGGTGCCGAGCTGATTTCGGCGGGCTTCGGCACGCTGGAGCCGCCGACCGATGCGCAGCAACTGGTGCCCGACGTCCTGTTGATGCCGCTGGCCGCCTTCGATGCTTCCGGCAACCGGATCGGCTACGGCAAGGGGCACTACGACAAGACCATTGCCGCCCTCGAGCAAACGAAGCCACTCCTGTGCATCGGACTGGCTTTTGCCGTGCAGGAGGTTGACCGCGTGCCCGCGGAAGCGCATGACAAGCCGCTGAACGGAATTATGACGGAAACGGGCTACCGGGCATTCGGCTGATCTTTCGGATGCCGCCCGTGCGACGCCGAACGAGGATTTGATGCGCATTCTTTTTCTTGGAGATCTGGTGGGCCGCGTCGGCCGCAGCGCCGTGATCGAGAAGTTGCCCCAACTGGTCGAGGCCAACAGGCTCGATTTCGTGATCGTCAACGGAGAGAACGCAGCGTCCGGGTTCGGCATCACGGAAGCCATTCTGCAGGACGTTCTGGATGCCGGCGCCGATGTGGTGTCCACCGGAAACCACGTCTGGGACCAGCGCGACACGCTCGTCTACATCCAGCGGCAGGATCGCTTGCTGCGTCCTCTCAACTATCCTGCCGGAACGCCGGGACGTGGAGCAAACCTCTTCACCGCGCGCAACGGGGCCCAGGTTCTGGTCGCCAACGTCATGGGCCGGGTCTACATGGATGCGCTCGACGATCCCTTCGCCGCCATCGACAAGGTGGTGGGCGATTGCCCGCTGGGGCAGGTGGCCGATGCCATCATCATCGACATGCACGCCGAAGCGACGAGCGAAAAGCAGGCGATGGGTCACTTTCTCGACGGGCGCGTCAGTCTCGTCGTCGGAACGCATACGCATGTTCCGACCGCCGACCACCAGATCCTCGAAAACGGCACGGCCTACATGTCCGACGCCGGTATGTGCGGTGCCTATGACAGCGTGCTCGGCATGGACAAGGAAGAGCCGGTCAATCGGTTTCAGCGCAAGGTTCCCGGGTCCCGGTTCACGCCCGCCTCGGGCGATGCCACCATCTGCGGCGTTGCCATCGAGACGAACGACGGCACCGGCCTGGCGGAGCGGATCGCGCCGCTGCGCATCGGTGGCCGTCTTGAACCGGTGACGCCGTCCTTCTGGCAGGAGACGCCATGAGCGAGATCGCGGCGCGATAGAGCGATCTGGATTTTCAGCACCAACTTGCCTATAAGCGGCGCAGATTTCATCAAAAGCATCCCTAGAGAACCGAGAAGAGCCATGGCAGGCCATTCAAAATTCAAGAACATCATGCACCGCAAAGGTCGCCAGGACGCGGCCCGGTCGAAGATGTTTTCCAAGCTGTCCAAGGAAATTACCGTCGCTGCGAAGATGGGCGATCCCGATCCGGATTCGAACCCGCGTCTGCGTCTTGCCGTTCAGAACGCCAAGGCCCAGTCGATGCCGAAGGACAATATCCAGCGCGCGATCAACAAGTCGCAAACCGGCGATGGCGACAATTACGAGGAAGTCCGCTACGAAGGCTACGGCCCGGCAGGGGTGGCCGTTGTTGTCGAGGCCCTGACCGACAACCGCAACAGGTCGGCGTCCAACATCCGCTCCTATTTCACCAAATGCGGCGGATCGCTCGGCGAAACCGGCTCCGTGTCCTTCATGTTCGACCGGGTGGGCGAGATCGTCTACAAGCCGGAAGCCGGTGAAGCGGATGCCGTTCTGGAAGCGGCCATCGAGGCTGGCGCCGAGGATGTTCAGTCCGACGAAGGCGGTCATACGATCTACACCGCCTTTGAGGATCTCAACGAAGTCGCCGCCGCGCTGGAAGCGTCGCTCGGCGAGGCCGACAGCACCAAGATCATCTGGAAGCCCCAGAACCTGACGCCGGTCGATGCCGACAAGGCGCAGACGCTGATGAAGCTGATCGACATGCTGGAAGACGACGACGACGTCCAGAACGTCTATTCGAACTTCGATGTGGATGAGGAAACGATGGCCGCGCTCGCGTCCTGAGGCCAGTCCGCACGCAGATCAATCGAAACCCCGGTTCCGCCGGGGTTTTGTTTTTCCGGGCTCGTTTTTACAGAGGTCTTCGAATGTCCGATTTCGTGCTCACCATCTTCGATCTTACCCGGCAGGACCCGAAAACGCTGCAGGAGCGGACGCTGAAGCTCGGCGAGGAGGCCGGCGAACTGGCGCAGGCCGTGCTGACCGTGACGAACGCGCCCGGCAGCACCTACAAGTCTCACACACTGGCGGATGTGCGCGAGGAGGCCGCTGATGCGGCCATCGTTGCGCTCAGTGTGCTGGCGCAGACCTGCGAGACCCGCGAGGAATTCGAAGCGGAACTCGACCGGCTGATGACGGCCAAATGCGCCAAGTGGCAGGAAAAGCTGAAAGACGACGTTTCAACCCGGTGATGCCGACGGCGTTTACCGGAACAGCGGATCGAGCGCGGGCATGCTGGTGACGGCGGCGATCGCGATCAGCGCGTAGGCGATCTTGCGGTAGGAGGACGGATTGGCCTTCTGGAAGCCGTTCGACCCGAGGTAGATCGCCAGCGCATAGACCGGGATCGCCATGATCAGCAGGTGGAACACCTGAAGCGTGAAAAAGCCGTTCAGGATGTAGGCGGCGAAGGTGCCGAGACTGGCAAGCGCGAAGAAGACGATCAGGTTGGCCCTCACGACCATGGGTTCCTTCGCACTTGAAAGCCAGAATGCAACCACGGGCGGGCCGGACACCTGGGAAATGCCGCCAAGAACGCCGGCGACGCTGCCGACGCCAAGGGATACCGGTACGCTGGGCCTCTTGTGATACCGCCAGCCGGAAATCAATAGCAGCAGCAGGCCCGCGACGATCACGAAGACGGACCAGCGCAGGATCAGGACGTCCGCAGTGGCGAGCAGCCACGCGCCGAACTGAACGAAGACGACCGCACCGACCACGGCCGGCAGCACGGTTGACCAGTCACAGATCCTCAGGGCCCGAATGACCAGGGGCATGGCGACGATGCCGTCGATGAAAAGAAACCCTGCGGCGGCGGTGGAGGGCAGCATCACGCTGGTTGCGACGGGCATGAAGATCATGCCCGCGCCGAAGCCGGCGAACCCGCGGACGCAGCCGGCGATGAAGAGAACGACGGAGAGAAAAATCAGCAGACTGGGCGAAAAGGAACTGAAGATGTCGAACATGGGATCTCGGCGGTGGAATTCCTGAAAGGG
>VIRH01000031.1 GCA_008107755.1 Rhodobacterales bacterium | reverse complement strand
CCTTCATTGTCCAGCACAAGGCGAACCGCCCGCTCGCGTACTTCAGGGGAAAACTTGTTCGTCGTTTTGCTCATCGTGCTCCATCCTACTCAGGAGTTGGAGCCTCCGGCAAACCCGGCGCGGTTCAATACTTGGAATCCTCGGTTTCGGCTAGCGATGATGGCGTCTGGATCGGCTCGCCAGACGAAGGGCTTTGCCTCGATCTCGTTGTGCTCGGCGATAAAACGATTGATCGCGGCCTGCAGTTCAATAACGGAACAAAAGACACCATGCTTCAGCCGCCGGCGAGTGAGTTTGGCGAAGAAGCCCTCAACGGCGTTCAGCCATGAGCTCGATGTCGGCGTGAAGTGAAACGTCCAACGCGGATTCCGGGCCAGCCAGGCGCGGACTTTCTCGTGCGTGTGAGCGGCGTAGTTGTCGAGACCGACGTGGATGATCTTGGCGGCTGGAATGTCTCGCTCCAGAGCGTTTAGGAAGCGGATGAACTCCTGATGCCGGTGACGCTGCATATTCCGTCCGAAGACCTCGCCAGTCAGGACGTTCAACGCCGCGAACAACGTGGTCGTCCCGTGTCGTTTATAGTCGTGGGTCATCGTTGCGCATCGGCCCTTCTTGAGCGGCAGCCCTGGTTGGGTGCGGTCGAGCGCCTGGATCTGGGACTTCTCATCAAAACTGAGCACTACGGCATGGGCAGGCGGAGCAACATACAGCCCGACAATGTCATTGAGCTTCTCGACGAAGGCAGGGTCCTTTGACAGCTTGAAGACGCGCCAGCGATGGGGACTGAGCCCATGCGCGGCCCAGATGCGCTGCACCGTCGTGACACCGAGCCCCACGGCCTCCGCCATCGCACGTGCCGTCCAGTAGGTCGCCTCATGCGGTGGGGGCGCCTGCGTCAACCGGACCACTTCGGCGGTCTTGCCAGCGGAGATCGGCGCCTTGCCTGGAGGCCGCGTCTTGTCGCGCAGTAGACCTGCGGAACCCGCTTCGGCAAACCGATCCTGCCAGCGCCAGACGGTTGTCTTCGACTTACCCGTGGCGGCCATGATGGCGAGCGTACCGAGGCTATCCGTGAGCGTCCGTTGAACCCGACCTGCCGCTTTTCGATTTGGTGCGTTAAGTGTCCGCTTATTTAAATGGACACTTAAGGGCCCTTAATGAGTAAGCGAAGAAAGCGGCGGAGCTGGTCTGATGAGGAGAAGCGGGAGATCTGCGCGCAAGCGGTTCTTCCCGGTGCATCGGTTGCGCGGGTGGCGCGCCGGCATTCTGCGAATGCCAATATGATCCACAATTGGCTGAAGGATCCCCGGTTTGCGCGAATGCCAGTTGATCCGGGCCACGTCGAGGAAGCGTCTTTCGTTGAGTTGGAACTGGCCCCGGCAGCTTGCCCTGCCCCGCCAGGGGTCGTTGTCCCGCCCCCGGAACCTGTCTGTGCAAGCCGGGTTGATATGACCCTTTCGGATGGCCGAAGGGTGTTGATCGAAGGCCCAACGGCCCTGGCCGCGGTGATGGGACTGGTTCAGGGTTTGATGGAGTGATCCCGGTTCCATCGAACACCCGGGTTTGGCTGGCGGCTGGTGTGACGGACATGCGGCGCGGCTTCAACTCTTTGGCCGCACAAGCCGAACAGGTTCTCGCGGAAGATCCTTATTCTGGGCACCTGTTTGTGTTCCGCGGTCGGCGGGGTGATCTTTTGAAGATCATCTGGTGGGACAGTCAGGGGGCTTGCCTGTTTTCCAAACGCCTTGAGAAAGGCCGGTTTGTCTGGCCGGGCGCGAAGGCTGGCAAGGTCAGTGTCACGGCGGCGCAGCTGTCGATGTTGCTTGAGGGGATTGACTGGCGCATGCCCGTCCGCACATGGACACCGCTGACAACAGGGTGACGACTGGATAGTGCCATAAATACAGAGGCTTATTCCGTTTTTTCCTTTCTGCTGCGGACCGCATCCGGTATAAATCTGGCCATGCTGAAGGACTTGGACATCACGCCTGACGATCCGGCTGAACTGAAAGCCGTGAACCGGCTTCTGGCGGACGAAGTCAAGGCACTGAGCCTGAAGGTCGAGCAGCTTCAGCATCAGCTTCATGGGGCAAACCGGAACCGGTTCGGCTCCAAATCGGAAAGCCTCGATCAGCTCAAGCTGAGTCTTGCCGAGGAAGAGGCCATTGGTGTCGCTGCTGACCCGCAAAACATGCCGGAACCAGCCTCGGTAGATGATCCTTCCGCAGATACCAAACGCCAGCACAGCCGCAAGCCGCTACCGGACCATCTTGAGCGCAAGGACACCGTCCTGATGCCGAATGAAGACTGCTGTCGCTGCGGCGGCAAGTTCAAGACACTGGCTGAAGATGTCACCGAAGAGCTGGAATATGTGCCGGGCCGGTTTGTCGTGAACCGTATTGTCAGGCCGCGCCTGTCCTGTTCTTGCTGCGAGAGGATTGTTCAATTGCCCTTGCCATCGCGTCCGATTGAGCGCGGACGGCCGGGAGCGGGACTTTTGGCGCATGTTTTGGTTTCCAAATATGCGGACCACCTGCCGCTCTACCGCCAGTCTCAGATCTTTGGCCGGGAAGGCATTGATCTGGACCGCTCCACCCTGGCTGATTGGGTGGGACGCTCCACTACCTTGCTTGAGCCCCTAGCGGATGCCATCGGCCGCATGGTCCGGCAAGGGGACGCGCTCTTTGCTGACGATACCCCGGTCAAGCTTCAAGCTCCGGGAACGAAGAAGACCAAAACCGCCCGGATCTGGGCCTATGTGAGGGATGAACGCCCCTGGGCAGGTTCTTCTGCGCCGCTCGCCTGGTACCGGTTCACGGTTGATCGTAAAGGCGAACACCCTGAGGGGCACCTGTCCGGCTACAAGGGCTGGGTTCACGCGGACGGGTATGCCGGGTTCAACGGCCTGATCGGGGAGAACAAGGCGCGGGAGATGGCCTGTATGGCCCATATCCGGCGCAAATTCGTCGATGTGCATGCTTCCCAGGGATCATCCATCGCCGCTGAGACCATCCAGCGGATCGCCAAGCTCTACGAAATCGAAAAGCGGGCACGCGGAAAATCACCGCTGGCCGCAGCGATCCGCTATGCACTCAGCCGCCTGCCGAAAGCCCGGCCGTACCTCGGCAACGGGCATCTGGAACTGGACAACAATTGCGCGGAGCGGGCAATGAAACCAATTGCCCTTGGACGAAAAAACTACCTCTTCATGGGCTCAGAAGGCGGCGGCAAATCCGCGGCTATCGCCTATACCCTGATCGAAACCGCCAAACTCAACGGCATCGACCCGCAAGCCTGGCTGACCTGGGTTCTGGCACAAATCGCCGACCACAAGATCAATCGCATCAACGAACTCATGCCTTGGTGTTACGCTGCAAAAGCGGCGTAACAGAGCGCGTCGCCACCATGAAGACCGCCTTCACCGGACGGACATAGCTTGCTCGACTGAAACGAATTTGTTGCTAGGTAAAATTATGGAAATTCACGTTTGGCTGTGAGCGCTCGGCCATGTTTGGTGAGAAGTTGGCTTATTCATGCGAGATTGAGGATCGGGAAAGCCGTTGTGGACATCGAGGGCGTCCGCGACCTCGATGTCTGGATGTAAAACTGGCCTAAGCTCTCTAAGGGTGGCGACTGCGAACTTTTTCAAATGTAGGTGGCAGCGAATCGGACATTTGGGACGATGTTCTCTCCGGAAGATCGCTTCCTGCTTGGTCGACCAATTAATCGGAAGCCTCAATGCCATCCCGAAGGTCTCCTGATTGCCGACGCCGAGCCAAAAGGCGGTGCGGCCAGGGGTCGAGGATTATCATGGCGGCCAGAATTATCGACGCAAGCTGAAAACTGACCTTGAAGGCGAGCGCATAGGGTTCGAATTCACGGACTAGGAGAAGATAGCGCTCCCACAAGGTCGGTAGGTCTTGCTCCTGATCTACTTCGTCGACCTCAAAAAGTTGCGCCAAAAACTCATTTTCGCCGATATCACCGCTCAGCAGGTTTTCGGCCGCGGCTATCCCGTTCTCCAAAAATGCCGCTTCTTCGTCGTCCGTCGTATTCTTCAGTAGTTCCTTCAATTTAGCGATATCCTCGGCGGCACTCTTTTCGTCGGCAACGATGCCTATTTCCCGGGATGGCATTTCATCGATTGAAGAATTCGTATTTGGCGCGGTTGTATCGGGTGTCAGGGATTCTAATTCCGTTTTCGCTTCCTGGTACCTTGAATAGGAGCCGCCTGTGAGCCAGTCGGTCAGATGAGTGTGCGTTTTGAACCCGAACATGGTGATGATGATCGTCGCGATGACGGCCGATCGCTTGTAGGGAAGCTTGAGAAGCACGTAGCACGAGGCGATCATGGCAACCATAATGCCGAAGACGGCGAAAACGCTGTATAGCTCGAGAAGTGTCTGGTTCTCGATCGACAGGCCGTAAATGCTACTCATCTGGCCGGGCCAGTCGTAGAGCGCGAGAGACATTCGAGCCAACTCATCCTTCGGACGGAGCTCGGCAATCGCGAGAGCGCCGACGAGAGGTGCGGACCCCACTTCCAACAAAAAAAGGGCCTGGATCAATTTGTTGCGTGCCGTTTTTTCAAGATAACTCATTGCACGATGTCCTCGATCCTTGAGGTGTTCATGTCCGGGTGCGGGTCGGCACACAGCAACGCTATTTGGTAGGCTGCCGAAGGCAAGATGGCGGTAAGGAGGATGACGATCGCGTAAGCCCTGACATAATCGCCAAGAATATTTGCCGCCTTCCAGTATTTTGGCGGGCTGAATTCGAAGACCGCCACAGTCCCGTTCTCCGGACTGGTGAGGGATGCCGAAACGTCGCCGCCATTTTCCTCGTGAACGGCGAACACCGTTCGGCTCGTTGGTTTGAAATAGCTTCCGGGAGACAGTGTCCTGATGCCGAAATGTCTGAACCCGCAACGAAAGTGGGAGATGAAGTGATCCTGGCTGACGTAGCCATGTTCGGTAAGCGAGACTAAGCCTTTGCTGGCAAGAGATTTGTCGTTTACCGTCTTTAGGGAATCGTGCGGCATCGGTTTCCTTTTGTGTCCAAAGGGACTGAGGGAGTATCGAAAATCACTCCAATATCGTTCTGGTTCAAATCCCAGTACTCAGCCCTACGCATCGGGACCGTCAGTTACACGACGAGAAGAATTACGCCAACGCCGAATGCGACCTATCGCATTACAGCGTAAACCAATTCTTTGCCGCCCCTTCCTCTAGTGGTTTGATTCCAACATTTGGTGCCCCCGCTTGACTGCGGCAATGATGTCGTCCGGGTCTGCTTTCCAGATGAATGGCTTTGGTTCTCGGTTGTGCTCCTTGACGAAGCGGTTGATGGCCGCCTGGAGATCGACGACGGATTGGAAGACGCCATGCTTCAACCGCCGGCGTGTCAGTTTCGCGAAGAAGCCTTCGACGGCGTTAAGCCAAGAGCAGGATGTCGGCACGAAGAGGAAGGTCCAGCGTGGATGCCTCGCCAACCAGGCGCGGACCTTCGGCTGCTTATGGGTTGCGTAGTTGTCGAGAATGACGTGCACGGCCTTGTCCTTGGGAAGTTCCGCCTCAATGGCGTTGAGGAACCGAATAAACTCCTGATGCCGGTGGCGCTGCATGTTTTTGCCGATCACCGATCCGTCGAGAACATTGAGGGCGGCAAACAGGGTGGTGGTGCCATGGCGCTTGTAATCATGGGTCATCGTGCCGGCGCGCCCCTTCTTGAGCGGCAAACCCGGCTGGGTCCGGTCGAGCGCCTGGATCTGGCTTTTCTCATCAACCGACAAGACAATGGCGTGGGCTGGCGGGGAGACGTAGAGGCCGACGACATCGT
>VIRH01000033.1:0-2500 GCA_008107755.1 Rhodobacterales bacterium | reverse complement strand
TTATGGCTAAGTGGGAAAGGATGTAGAACTCCCAAAACAACCAGGATGTTGGCTTAGAAGCAGCCATCATTTAAAGAAAGCGTAACAGCTCACTGGTCTAAATAAGGGGTTCCGCGCCGAAAATGTACCGGGGCTCAAGCCATACACCGAAACTGCGGGTGCATCTTATGATGCGCGGTAGCGGAGCGTTCTGTAAGTCTGCGAAGGGAGACCCGTGAGGGCTCCTGGAGATATCAGAAGTGCGAATGCTGACATGAGTAACGATAAAGCGGGTGAGAGACCCGCTCGCCGAAAGTCCAAGGGTTCCTGCGCAACGCTAATCGGCGCAGGGTTAGCCGGCCCCTAAGGCGAGGCCGAAAGGCGTAGTCGATGGGAATGCAGTTAATATTCTGCAGCTTGGTGGTAGTGACGGATGCCGTGTGTTGTATCTCCTTATTGGATTGGGGGTGCAGCGAAGGTGTTCCAGGAAATAGCTCCACCGTATAAACCGTACCCGAAACCGACACAGGTGGACTGGTAGAGCATACCAAGGCGCTTGAGAGAACTATGCTGAAGGAACTCGGCAAAATGCTCCCGTAAGTTCGCGAGAAGGGAGACCTCTTTCTGGGCAACCGGAGAGGGGTGGCACAGACCAGGGGGTGGCGACTGTTTATCAAAAACACAGGGCTCTGCGAAGCCGCAAGGCGACGTATAGGGTCTGACGCCTGCCCGGTGCTGGAAGGTTAAGAGGAGGTGTGCAAGCACCGAATTGAAGCCCCAGTAAACGGCGGCCGTAACTATAACGGTCCTAAGGTAGCGAAATTCCTTGTCGGGTAAGTTCCGACCTGCACGAATGGCGTAACGACTTCCCCGCTGTCTCCAGCATAGACTCAGTGAAATTGAATTCCCCGTGAAGATGCGGGGTTCCTGCGGTCAGACGGAAAGACCCCGTGCACCTTTACTACAGCTTCACACTGGTATTCGTCACGACATGTGTAGGATAGGTGGTAGACGTTGAAGCAGGAGCGCCAGCTCTTGTGGAGTCACCCTTGAAATACCACCCTTGTCGTCATGGATATCTAACCGCGGTACAACAATATCCGGGACCGTGTGTGGCGGGTAGTTTGACTGGGGCGGTCGCCTCCCAAATGGTAACGGAGGCGCGCGAAGGTGGGCTCAGAGCGGTCGGAAATCGCTCGTTGAGTGCAATGGCATAAGCCTGCCTGACTGCGAGACTGACAAGTCGAGCAGAGTCGAAAGACGGCCATAGTGATCCGGTGGTCCCTCGTGGAAGGGCCATCGCTCAACGGATAAAAGGTACGCCGGGGATAACAGGCTGATGATGCCCAAGAGTCCATATCGACGGCATTGTTTGGCACCTCGATGTCGACTCATCACATCCTGGGGCTGGAGCAGGTCCCAAGGGTTTGGCTGTTCGCCAATTAAAGTGGTACGTGAGTTGGGTTCAGAACGTCGCGAGACAGTTCGGTCCCTATCTGCCGTGGGTGTAGGAGAATTGAGAGGATCTGTCCCTAGTACGAGAGGACCGGGATGGACGTACCTCTGGTGGACCTGTTGTGGCGCCAGCCGCATTGCAGGGTAGCTATGTACGGAAGGGATAACCGCTGAAAGCATCTAAGCGGGAAACCCACCTCAAAACCAGTTCTCCCTGAAGAGCCGTGGAAGACCACCACGTCGATAGGAAGCGTGTGGAAGTGTGGCAACGCATGAAGCTTAGCTTTACTAATAGCTCGTTCGGCTTGATCCTCTCATTAGTCAATGTTCATCTTGAATGGTCCGGCAGTGTGCCAAACCTTCGGTTTGGCCCAGCCGTACCACGCAATCTGATTGGTTCCTTTAGTGCGCTACCGCCCTTCGGGCTATTTGAGCGCGCTAAAAACCAATCTGACCAGTTTGTCTTGTTCTCACGGACGTATCGGCCCTCAAGGGCCTGTCCTGGGAACCACGCGGCCTGACCGGCCGACGGCCGCTTGGCCTTGCCTCGCTATGCTCGGAATTCTTGTTCCCTGCAAAAGCTCTGGAAACCACGCGGAAAAGACAGACAATCAAAAAGATCGATATCAAAACAAGACCAGTTCACAACAAACTGCGCTTCGCCGGCCTGGTGGCCCCAGCGGGGAGCCCCCACCCGATCCCATCCCGAACTCGGCCGTGAAACTCCCCAGCGCCAATGGTACTGCATCTTAAGATGTGGGAGAGTAGGTCGCCGCCAGGCCTGCAAATCGCAGTTTGTATCTCTTCAACATAGCGCTCTCGCTCGTACGGGCCTCACCCCGACCTTCGCGAGGGACGCCCTGACCGCCCGGCGGCCAATCGGCCTTGCCTCAAATGCGCTCCGGATCTCTCGGCCAATAAAAGCGAAACAGTCCGGTCAAAAACAAATTACAGCTTGCCAAAATGGCTCGCAAAAACAACCGGTCAACGCGGGATGGAGCAGCCCGGTAGCTCGTCAGGCTCATAACCTGAAGGTCGCAGGTTCAAATCCTGCTCCCGCAACCAA
>VIRH01000037.1 GCA_008107755.1 Rhodobacterales bacterium | reverse complement strand
ACAGTGCACGATTATACAGAACCGTCCCATCGGATCCGACCGCACAAACCTGAAAGCTGCCTTTTGCTAAGTCGATCGCCAAAATGCTGATCTTCGATGTCATTGATCCGCCCTCCGCTCGGTGAATGCCATGCATAAACCTGCCGGGTGACAGATGGGGGCGACGACGAATGAGGTATCCCGCATCCGAGAAGCTCGAGATCATCAGGATCGTGGAGCAGTCGCACCTGCCGGCCAAGCGCACGCTGGACCAACTCGGCATTGCCCGCTGGACGTTCTACCGCTGGTATGATCGGTACCTTGAAGGCGGGCCGGAAGCGCTGGCGGATAGCCCCTCAGCGCCAAGCCGTGTGTGGAATCGGTCGATACCCTTGGTCTGGAATGTATTTCTTCGCGGGCATCCGACGCTGTGAAACCGAACTCGCGGCGGAACAATCTGGAGAAATTGGCAGGATTGGTGAAGCCATAATCCTCCGCGATTTGATGGATTGGCCTTCCAACTCCGTCAGAGATCAACTCTCTGTAGCAGGCATGAAGTCTTCGCGAGCGAATAAACCCGTTCACCCCGTCACATTTGTCAAAGATCTTGAAGAGTTGACGTCTCGACACCCGCAGAGCGGCCTGTACCCGTTGCACGTTTAGATCATGGGAACGGAGGTTGTCGTCTATGAAACGTTTTGCCGTCTCGAATTGCGTCGCCATGATCGCCGGTTGAGCCTCGGCGATATTGTCTTTCGATGGAGCGATTGCCGCTCGGATGATCGCCGTGGTCGCATCCCCGGCAAGCACAGCTTCACTTTCGCTCATATTCGGAAGTTCGGCAGTAAGCGTACCAAAATACTTCGTGAGCATGGGATGGAACCGATTGGCCCCATTCGGCAGAGAGGTGAGGGTGGCCATGGCCCCTTCAAGGCCCCCCAATCGCTGTCGGGGTACGGAGAAATAGACGATTTCATGGTCCGCAAAATGCACATTGAACGGATGTTCCGCGGTGATCAAAGCGAGGCGATTGAGAGAGTTGATGGTGCTCCTCACGCCATTCCCGTCAACAGTTGCACCGCCATATGCGGCGTACATGAATACCCAGTCGTCGAGATTGAGCCTTATTGCGTCCTGCTTCGATTTTATGAAGGACATTTCTTCGCCAATTCTGTCGATTACACGTATATCTCCAAGATTATATCCCTTTTTTGACGCTCTGTGGCCCTGCCTTGTACTTTGTATGTTCTTGTAGCACAGCTCGCACAGATAGGAGAGTTCATTGGCATGAGCATCAAACTGGAGTTCTTTCTCCATCCATTTTGTATCGAAATGATAACTGCGTTCTGTTGATTCACTATCTGTGCAGCGGGTGCTGTCGAAGACAATGTTCCTATTAAGAAAACGTGGCAGTACTTCATTTAGCATCTGATGACCCATCAGTAATACGATTCGTGTAAAAGAGTATTTCTAGGTGAAGTAAAGGTAGTGCTATCATAGGTATTGCGTGAAATAGCGAAACTATTTCATTCCGCCCTAGACAGGCACCACGTTTATTTTAGATCTGCGTCAGAAAACTCTCGAGTGCCTTGCTCTCTTTGAGCCGCCCCGGGTTAACCGGAGAGTAAAACTCTCACAGGATACCCGTTATGGATCAGAAGGCAGTTCCCCCGAGATATACAGCTGGCCCCCCGCAAAAACCCCAGAGCGTTGGGCTATTTCGAGACCACCGCAGCGACTATGGCGCCGCCTATTGTGCCATAGCGTCGAAGCTCGGCTGCTCCAAGGGCAGCCTGCGTGCGTGGTGTGTCCACCGCCCGTGATGCGGGCGAACGCGTAATGCTCAAGAACCGTTTCTATACCATTATTGTGAGTATAGAGTTGGTTGTCCCAGGTTGGCTCGAGCCTCATATGCGTCACGCCCTTCGGCCTCCCGCCGCTAGAACTCTGCGCATGCTGCAAGACCGTGTCTCTGTTCGACCACGTCCAATTGAAGCGTGCGGTTAGTTCCGAATGAAAAGTCATTTCGCTGTCCTTGCCGGGCTGTTTCCTCTGTCGCAAGAGTAGTGGGTTCTCTCCAAAATACCGTGTGCCGGGCATCACTCTGAAGTGGTCCCGGAAATCCGGACAGGTTGCTAATACCAAGCGCAGTTGATCAGAACCGATGAGCCCATTCCCGCCTGCCGATTGACATTATGGTCCATGGTTGCTCGACGCGCTTGTTCCAAGCCCGGCAGCATAGGTCGAGTATCTCTTAGTAGGACTTGAAGACGCGATTTGAGAGCCAGTTGTCTCGCATGAACTGCCAGATGTTCTCGACCGGATTGAGCTCCGGCGCTTTGGGCGGCAAAGGCAGGATCGTGATGTTGTTCGGTACCTGAAGCTTTCCGGTCATGTGCCATCCAGCCCGGTCCATCATCAGAACCGCATGCGCACCTGGAGTAACATGAGCCGAGATTTCATCGAGGTGAAGCTGCATCATGGCGGTATTGCACCGGGGGACAACAAGACCGGCCCCCACGCCCCTTTGCGGACAGATGGCGCCGAAGATCCATGCTGATTCGTCCGCTGATCCTTTGGGGTGATGGGCCGCGTACCCTTGCGCGCCCACCGCCTTGTGATCTTTGTCTTCTGACCAACCCGGGCCTCGTCTTGCCACCAGATCTCTACCGGTGTTTGCGGACCCAAACGGGCTCTGAGGGCCTCGAGTTCTGCGGGGAAACTTTTTTAAAAGCCTCCAGTGCATGTTGATTCTGGCCATGGTGGCGCGGACGGGCAGTCAGCTTGACAAAGCCCATGTCCTTCAAGGCTCCACGCACCGTGCTTTCGGCCACGTTCAAGCCGAACTCCTCATGGAGCCAGACGACCAGGTCCTTGATCCGCCAGCGGACCACGCCATGGACTGCCGGGATCGGCCCGGCTTCAACAATCCGCGCCAGAGCTGCGCGGTGCTCTGCCGTCAGCTTGGGCACGGCACCGGGGGCTTTGCGATCAATCAGCCCTTCTGGCCCTTCGGCGTTGAAGCGCAACACCCAGTCCCGAACAATTTGTAGGGTCACTCCGCCGATCCGGGCCGCCTCAAGGCGCTTGCCGCCATCGTAAATCGACGCAAGGGACAGCAACCGCCGCGTTTGATTGGCATCGCCTGACTGCTTGGCAAGACGCCGAAGCGTTCCGGCATCAAAATCATCTCGAAGTGCAATCCGAATACCCGTGGCACACTCCCTGTTTGCCATCGTGAATCATGATTTGCCCGGAATTGGAAAGCTCAAATATGAGTCACCTATAAATGCGCTTGGTATAACACGGCATTTGGTGCGGCGGTTGGGGAAAGGTGCCCTGTCTGCGAGGATTGCGGTTGTTGAAGCCCTATCCAGTCAGTCAGGAGCACCCCGATGACCAAAGCCATCAGCCCCTTGCGCCGCCGCATGATCGAGGACATGACCGTCCGCAATCTGTCGCCGGCAACGCAGCTCGGTGGCCATATCGAGGGGTGCCGGGCCTGCGGAGCGGTGCGTGTGGCCTACAATTCCTGCCGCAACCGGCACTGCCCGAAGTGCCAGGCCGCGGTGGCGCGGGACTGGCTGGCCGCGCGTGCGAGCGAACTTCTGCCGATGCCCTATTTCCACGTGGTGTTCAGGCTGCCCACCGAGATCGCGGCGGTTGCCTTCCAAAACAAGGCGGTCGTCTACACCATCCTGTTCAGGACGGCCGCCGAGACGCTGCGCACGATCGCCGCCGATCCCAGACATCTCGGCGCCGAGATCGGCCTCATCGCGGTGCTCCATAGCTGGGGCCAGACCCTGACCTATCATCCGCACCTCCATTGCATCGTGCCGGGCGGCGGCCCGTCACCCGATGGCAGCCGCGGGATCTCTTGCTGCCCCGGTTTCTTACTGGCCGTCCGGGTGTTGTCGCGCCTGTTCCGCCGGCTGTTTCTGGAGGCGTTGCGCACCACCTTCGAGGCTGGACGGCTGCACTTCTTCGGCGACATCGCCGACCTGGCCGATCCGGCCGCCTTTGCCCGCCTCCTGGCCGCAGTTCGCCGCCGCAACTGGGTCGTCTATGCCAAACCGCTCTTCGGCAGGCCAGAACAGGTGCTAGCTTATCTGGGCCGCTACACGCATCGCGTCGCCATCTCCAATTCCCGTCTGGTCCGCCTGGCCGATGGCAAGGTGCCCTTCCGTTGGCGCGACTATCGCCATAGCCGCAAGACAAAGCTGATGACGCTTGAGGCCGACGAGTTCATCCCGCGCTTCCTCTTGCACTCCCTGCCGGACGGCTTCCACCGCATCCGTCACTACGGGTTCCTCGCCAACGGCCAGCGCGCTGCACGGCTCGCGTCGTGCAGACAGTTGCTCGGCGCCCGGGCGCAGGAGACTACCTTCCTTGCCGAGCCCGTGGCAGACATGGCCCCCCTCGCCCACCCATGTCCCTGCTGCGGCAGCCCGATGGTTACGCTCGCCGTGTGGTATCACGGGCAAGCACCGCCCGATCACCCAGCCTGGAACGACAGCTCATGGATGCGTATGGCAGATCACGAGCTCCCTATAGGCGGCTGGCCTCCACGAGAACCGGCCCGCTCGCCTGCGAGCAAACTACCAGATCGCAAGCGCTTCGGCCCTTCGGTAAGACCACCGGCTGCCAAACTGGACCGGGTCAGCCGCCGAGTGCAGAAAACGCCGGCCCTGCCAAATGGCTCTCCGGCGCGATGCATCCCCACATGCGGCCTTGCTTTCACCACTCCACACCGATGCAGCCGCCACAATCCCCATAGAGCCAATTCGCCCGCGGCCTCGCTCAATCCGGCTTCAATCAGGTCCGCTCCACGGCGATCCGGCCGTGGCGGCGTACCCGAGGACCTCACAGAACCCTCCAGTTTCCCATCTGGCTTCAGATCTGATTCAAAATACGGGCTGGTGAAGGAGGCCAGCCTCCATGTCACACACCTTGTCGACTGATCTGCGTCACCGTTTGGTTGTTGCCGTCGAAAACGGGATGTCTCGCCGGTCGGCAGCCAAACGATTTGGCGTTTCGCCTTCGACAGCGATCAGGTGGGTCAATCAGTGGTTCCAAGAAGGACATGTCGATTCGTCCCCGCAAGGTGGAGACAACCGCTCCCAGCGGATGGAAGTTCATGCAGATGAAGTCTTGGCTCTGATCGACGTGACGCCAGATATCACCTTGGCCGAATTGACTGAGCATCTGCAAAAGGCCCATGGGATGCGTGTTTCCCAAAGCACGGTGTGGCGTCTTCTCGATCGTCACGGCATGACTTTCAAAAAAACAGCGCACGCAAGCGAGCAACAGCGTCCTGATGTTCTTCGGCGGCGGGAAGCCTGGTTCGACCTTCAACCTGATCTTGACCCCGCACGTCTTGTCTTCATCGACGAGACCGGAGCCAATACCAAGATGGCACGCCTGCGAGGTCGGGCGTTGCGAGGCGAGCGTTGCCGAGCTCCGGTCCCGCATGGACATTGGAAAACCACAACATTCGTCGGCGCGCTCAGGCTGGAAGGTATGACGGCGCCGATGGTTCTGGATGGCGCGATGAATGGCCTGGCCTTTCTAGCCTATATCGAGCAGGTGCTGGTGCCATCCCTGTCACCCGGTGACATCGTGGTCATGGACAACCTGCCGGCTCACAAACCCGCAGCTGTACGTGAGGAGATCCAGGCTGTCGGCGCGCAATTGCGCTTCCTGCCGCCGTACAGCCCCGACTTCAACCCGATCGAGATGGCCTTTTCGAAACTCAAGAGCTTCATCAAGAAAACAGCCGCGAGAACGAGGGACGACCTCTCGGACGCCATCGCTGAAGGTATCGATTTGTTCACGCCAGCGGAGTGCAAAAACTATTTTGCTGCTGCCGGGTATGACCCAGAGTGATCGGAAAATGCTCTAGAGAATTCCCACCGCTCGACGCGGAAACGGGAGAAGATCACGGGCCGGTTCAAGTCACCCTGCCAAGTGCAGCGGTTTCTGTCCGCCCACGATCAGATCAAGACGATCTTCCGGCCCCGTCGATACACCCTGTCGGCCGCCTCATACCGGCACGCAAGGGCTGATGCGTTTAGTCGATGGCGGGACTGCACCGGCGAGATGAACGGCTGAAATCCGCCCGACAAGGGACACCCTGCTGAATGAACAAAACAAGTTGTCAATACCCTCCTTTAGGATTGAGGAAATACCACCTTCCCGCATCAAAGACAGCGGTGGCCATCTACATCATCGAGCCCGGACCGCGTCACCCACCACGTCAAAATCCTCGAGATGAACGGCGACAGCTACCGCCTCGCCCGAAAGGCAGGCTGATCCCCACCCGGAAAATCGCGGCGCACGCATGATAGCGCCGGGAGGGCGTAGCACGAGCGGGGGCTCATGCGTGCGCCGCGATTGGCCGACTTTTCCTCCGCCGTTGACATTTATTGCGGTTAAACGCGACACGCCCTGACAGGTTAAAACGTCAGACCGAACCTTGCGTTCAAGGTGTTGTCCTGTGCGTTCGTGCCGAACTCGCCCCTGTATGAGGCGGACAGGTTCAGGCTTT
>VIRH01000051.1 GCA_008107755.1 Rhodobacterales bacterium | reverse complement strand
GAAGGGACCGCAACATCGGACGCAGCGGAACAATAATGAGCGAATCAAGTTCTGAGGCGAGACCTCGCACTGCGGAACCCATCCTTGCTGGCGATGGCGTCGGCGTGAAAGACGACACGCCCTTTCATGCTACCTACTCCAGCGGGCTGGTCGGCTGGATGCAACAAAGTGGGGCCTCTCTTGCCTTCACCTCTTATTCAAACCTCCTGTGCAGGAGGTTCGATCAAACTTCACGACGACACGAAACCCCGTTTACGGGACACCTCCTGGAACGCCGCTGGAAGGGAATGTTCCCCATCAGCGCCTGCAACAGTGCTGCGATACCACCTTCTCTTGTGAAGCCATCCAAACAGATCAGCTGGACTGGACCCGAGCTCTTTCGGCGGCGACCAGGCCATGACATGATCGGACCACACACCTGAGGCCGTTTGGGTCGTTCCTGTCGGTTTCGATTCCAAAGTTTCATTGGACGCGATGGCGCCTCCGCGCACAGATTGCCACGATGGAAGACGATCCCAACGGGTATTGCCAAGTTGTAGTACGTCGCGTTGCTGATCCCGTGTTCCCGGCAAAGATCAGCAACCGGCACACCGCCCTCACCCTGCTTCAAAATCCTCAGGATCTGGCTTTCCGTAAATCGTGCTTTCTTCATCTCGTTCTCCAAACGCATCAAAGGCCGGAGAAGTCCAATTTTCAACCCAATGGTTTTCGGGGATGATTACCGGCCCACTGCATGTACTGGTCGATAGCACCGGCTTGAAGGTCTACGGCGCCGGGCAGTGGCTGGAAGACAATCACGGCGCAAGATCGCGCCGAACCTGGCGCAAACTTCACCTGGCTCTGGACGCCGACAGCGGCGGAAAGATCGATCAGCTCACATCCGACGGCGCCTATGATGGCAATCCAGCCTACTGCACCGTCCGGCACCACAGCGCCACCGCAAGTATCGTCATCCCACCGCGTTCAACGGCCGTGGTGGGTGACTGTACCGCCCCCCGATCAAAGGGATGGTCACATCAGGGCGGTTGCCAATGACGGAAGGCTGAAATGGCAGGTGTCCACCGACTATGGCAAGCGCGCCCTTATAGAGACCGCCATCGGGCGCTACAAAGGCATAATCGGCAGGCGCCTGCGGGCCACCTCCTTTCCTGCTCAGCAGACCGAAGTCGCCATCGGCTGTGCCGTCCTCAACCGTATGACAGAGTGCGCACGCCCGGAGCCCGTCCGCTGCCTGGCGAGCAACGCATAGCAGTCGCCATCGAAGAGCGAAGTGTGTCTGATGCTGATTTCGTGCACCAACGCCGTTCGGGTAATCAATTCACTCAGTTGTTCTGCAGCGTGATGCGCGGCACACCTGATTTGTCACTTTAGCCTGCAAGAAAAGTCGTTGTCGAACCAGGAGAATTGAAATGGCTTTGCACAGGGATCTCCAGAATGTCGTGGACTGGGCCTGGCGCGCGAGACGTTCCATCATAAATGCCAGCCGGGACCGGGAGTCCGGGAAATACAAGATATATGGCCACCTCTGCGGCGTTGTGTCCAGGAACGGGGGATGTTCCGACGCGGAACTGGCGCACTTTGCAAGGCAACTCCGAACGCTGCTCCTGCAGAAGTCCTTTGTTTCCAGCAAATGGACGGGAAAAGCGACCTTCAAGCTGCAAACCGGGGTCTTTCGCGAGCTTGGAAACCTCGACGCAATTCCAACGACCGAATGGAAAGGCGCATTCATTCACGTCTATAGGAACAAAAGAATGTCGTGCCGAGAACGCGTCTATCTTAACCTATCGGAAACGTTCAGGGCCACAGCATTCGCCTGGATCGTGAGAAGAATATGGGACGTAGACGGACTGAAGAGCGCGAAAGTTGCAGCTCCCGGGAACAGTCTCAGACGAGATTCCGCCCTCGTTTACTGCCGGGATGCGAACACGCGGAATGAGGTCATCGAGATCGTCAAGCGCTACCAGGAGCAGAATCCTCAGTTTTTCAAGCCGGAACTTCCGAGGCTTGTCGCGTCTGTGGCAATCGGGATTGGATATGGCGCCGAGCCGGTTCTTGCTGGTGTTCAAAGACTGGAAGATGGAGGGGTCAAAATAGAGAAAAAAGGGCAGAGTTTCAGCCTGCTTCGGGCGGAGCTGATTTATTGTGCGCTTGAGGAAAGCATTTCACCAATGCGATCGCCGAAGGTACCGAATGCAATGAGAACCGGCTTCCGATCGTCGGACATGACGATGGAGCGGCGTCGATTGGCACAGGACCCCGTGCAGGGCCTTCAAGCGCAGGCTGTCCGACAATATCATGAATTCAGCGCGGAGCTTGAGAAGTTCTCGTTCGAGCTGAATGTTCAGAAATATTTCCGCCGGTTTGGTCTCGACCCGGAACATCCGGAACTTCAGGCGGATATCAACATCCGAGATATCTAGGTGACTGGAGCCGGCTCTTGAAGTGGTCCCGATTTTTTGGGCAAGTTAGCGGCTGATTTAAGGTGTATCCAGGTTGGTTTTCATGCCGCCAGTTTCATGTTCCTGTCAGCCCAATATGCCTCTTTGGGGGATTTGTGCTCAAGGGCTGAATGAGGCCGTTCGGTGTTGTAAAATGTCATCCAGTCACGAATGACACCGTGCGCCGTGAAGCCGTCGGTCAGGCCTTCGAGATAAACCGCTTCCTGCTTCAAGGATCGCCACAGCCGTTCGATGAAGATGTTGTCCATGCACCGGCCACGCCCGTCCATCGAGATGCGTATGCCAGCTTCGGTCAGCGTGGTGATCCAGGCCGATCCAGTGAACTGAGATCCCTAATCCATTGCCCGGCAGGGTATTTGCGCTGCAAATGCCCGAGAGGGGGTATTCATGATTTCAGGCGGTCCGAAGCGGGCGATGGCCTCGTTCAAGGCTTCGACGCAGAAGTCGGCGTGCATCGTGTTCGACAGCCGCCAGCTCAGAACTTTCCGCGTCGCCCAATCCATAATCGCAACCAGATACAGAAAACCGTGCTTCACGGGGATGAAGGTGATGTCCGGACACCCGTTGCCCGGCAGGCGATGTTTTAATCGCCGAGAGGAGGACCTGGTTCGGCCGGTCGATCGTCATGCCCCGCAGCAGATAGGGATAAACCTTGTGCTGCGGATGCGGTTGGCTGGTTCTCGGCCGTTTGTAGATCGCTTCCAGTCCCATCTTCGCCATCAGACGGCGAACCCGATGGCGGCCGACCACGATACTGTCGCGGCGCAGATAGGCAGCAATCTGCCGGCCTCCGAAGAACGGATATTTGGTGAAGGCCCGGTCGATGGCCTTCATCAACTCCAGCGTTGCCCCGCCGACCCCGACTGGCATGTAGTAGAACGCCGCACGGCTCAGCTTCACCAATTTGCATTGCTGACTGATGCTCAGATCCGGATGGTCCCGGCGGATCATCGCCTTCTTCTTTGCCGGGCTCACTTCTTGAGCCCTTGCGCTAAAAAGATCCTATGAGAGCGGCTCCGGCTCTCGGATAGGCTGACCGCGTTAATTTGATATGGGAGGCACATTATGGATCAGTATCACGATGCAAACACCGCGGCCTACGTAGCGATTGAGCTTAGCAATCGCAGTTGGATCATCGGCATCGCCCATCCAGACCGGGACAAGCCGTCGATACATCGCCTTTCCGGTGGCGACACGAAGGGTCTTCTTCGATGACTGGCCGCTACACGCAGCAGTGGGCGTATGGTCATTTGCTTTGAGGCCGGACATGACGGATTCTGGATTGCTCGCTTCCTGATCGCACACGGCTTTGATATTCGCGTGCTCGATCCAGCAAGCCTGCAGGTCAATCGCCGGGCGCGACGGGTCAAGACGGATCGTATCGATGCTTTGGCGATGTTCAGGGCACTGGCAGCACTTGATCGCGGAGAACGTCATGTCTGCGCGCAAGTGCGCATACTGAGCGTCGAAGAAGAAGACGCACGAAGGTCACATCGCGAGCGGGACAGGCTCATCCATGAGCGCACAGCCCACGTCAACCGGATCAAGGGGCTGCTCTTTGCCCAGGGCATTCGCGACGTTGAACCGAGACTGCGCCGAAGCCGCATTGACTTCACCCAACTCCAGACAGCAGAGGGACACAGGCTTCCACAACGTCTTCTCGCGGAATTACAGCGTGAATATGCTCGCCTGATCATGGTCGAAGATCAACTGCGTGAGGTCGAGAAAGAGCGCGACACAGCCGATGCGCAGTCCCCAGCGGTCGAGCAGAAGCGGCTGGATCTTGAGCGCCTTCACGGTATCGGCGGAACAGCCTCCGCCATTCTTGCCCGCGAAGTCTTTGCACGAACGTTCGCATCGCGCCGCCACTTGGCGTCGTATCTTGGCCTGACACCGAGTGCATATGACAGCGGAACTGTGACCAAATGCCAAGGCATTTCCAAGGCTGGCAACGCGTGGGCACGGCGCATTCTGATTGAGATCGCCTGGCTCTGGATCAAATATCAGCCAGACAGTCCCCTTTCGCGCTGGTATCTGGCTCGAACACAAGGCCAGGGCGGCCGCATGCGCCGGATTATGCTGATCGCGCTGGCCCGCAAGCTTGCCATCGTGCTGTGGCGCTACGTGGAAACAGGCGTTCTGCCAGACAGGGCACGGCTGTCACCAACCATGGCATAAACTGAAGAACGAAAGAGCTTCAGACCTCCGGCCAGAGGTCTGAGGGCGGGATGACGGGCGTCGTGTCAACGATTGGCGCGCCTTCGGAGCGCCGGCAAAAAGTGTGAACCCGTCCCCGATCCGTCCGCGTGAATGCAAGATTGTGGTCAGCCGTCATGGAGCTACCGGATTTAAGTTGATGCGGGCATATCCGCATGACCGTCGCGCAACGATCGAACCGTCCGAACTATAACGTATCAGCACTCGCGCTCTGCGGGCGATGGTGCTTTGCAACCCTGTTGACAGAAACCGTCTCATATAAATCGTTCTCGACGCTCAGCCTCCCGATCTTGGCGTGCAATTCCTTGACCTCCGCTTCCGTCGGCCCCTCGGATTTGCCCCCACGGGCGAACACATCCGCCATGCCTTCGACAGCCAGACGTTTCCACGTGCTCACCTGGTTCGGATGTACCTGATACTTGGCTGCGATCTCCTGGATCGTCTTGTCACCGCGCAATGCCTCAAGCGCGACCTTCGCTTTAAACGCGTCCGGGGACGTCACCTTAAAGGACAGGCTCTAGCGGCCGCGCAGCCATTCGGAGTAGGTCTGTGCACCTCGCGTCCTGGTAGAGCCTTTGGAGACGTCTCGGGCATTGACACCAAATTCAGCGCGGAACAACTTGCTGAAATTGGCCGGATCGGCAAATCCGAAACTCTCGGCGATCTGATAGATCGGCCGTGCGTCGACATTTTCCAGCAAGGCCCGGTGGCACGCCTGCAGTCGCCGCATGCGGATGTATCGGTTCACACCTCCGCGCGTTTCGAAAATCTTGTAAAGCTGCCGTCGCGATACACGCAAGGCGCGCTGGACCACGTCGACGGAGAGATCGGGCGATGTCAAGTTGGCGTCGATGAATTGCTTTGCAAGTTCAAATCGCGTTGCCATGATCGGTGAACAGGATGCAGACCCATGATTCTTGTCGGAGAGAACGGCGGCGCGCATCATGTTGATAGTCGTCTCTTCCGCAAGTTTAGCCTCCTTTACGGTCATTCGCGGAAGCATTCCAACAAGTGCATCCAGGTAATCGACAAGGAAAGGATGGAATTTTATCGCACCGTGAGGCCCGTCGGCGATACTGTCCATGACCCCTTCAAGGCCCGGAAGAAGATGACGGGGTATGAAGAAATAAGCAAAGTCGTGATTGGCGCAATGAGCCGTAAATGGCTGTTCACTTGAGATCAGGGTCAGACGTTGATGGTCATCGATCTGGCGGGGAATGCCATTCAGATCAATACGCGCGCGACCGCGAAGGCTGAGCCAAAGTATCCAGTCCTCCAAACCTAGCCGGATCACATCCTGGCTCGATCTTACAAGGTTGCATTCCTGCACCTGTGCGAGGGTGACCCGGACCTGTCCAAGATTGTATCCCTTCAAGTATGCCTCGAAGCCGTCTTCGTAGCTGGCACCTTTGGGTGGCCTCACTTTGGCAAATGGAGAGAACGCCCGTGCGAAACTCTCGAACTGTTCAGGCCCCGATATGTTGGGGATCTCCACACTAAGGCTAGGAATGCCGGAATACGCCGTATTTCCAATAGTCAAGTCGTTCTTGACATTTTCGGAAATATTCAAGTGAGTGCGAGCATGGTTATGCGCTACGGAGTTGACCGTTGAGACACGTCTTTGCATTGCCGGTGTTTCTTTTTTGGTTTTGCGACAACGCAAAATACGGAGTTAATTTTTCTTTTTATAATAAAACTATTTTTGCTATGCCGCAGATTCATTCTCTCAACTCGGATGAACCGATTTGTGTATTAAGAATTACTCAATTCTTTCGAGAAAACATTGTCTTTTAATGCAAAAATATGTGCGTGGCGTGCTTATGCCCGTCTCAGTGAAGTGTTCCGGGCATATTGTGGTCGATATTGTTTAATGTATACGTATCGGTATTTTCACATATGCGAATCGTTTCTTTCGCTGTCCTGACTGTTTTGAGTTTTTTGCTTATTCGCGGCATTGCTAATAAAGAGCAATATATGGTCCCGCTTACGAGTAGTGAACGCTTTCGTTTATCTCGTATTCTCTTGTTTTCAGAGAGTGAAGGTGTCAAACCAGAGGCTATTTCCAGCATGGTGACTAAGAGCGACCCTGAGCTCGAGCAATATATAGCTACGGCACGTCCGTACTTGTTCGAGGTAGCGCTAGGAAGTCGGCCGTGTTGAGCTCAAGGGAGTGAGCGATTTCCACTCGAATACATCTCGCTCAGACGCTGCTGGGGAGGGGCACTCGCTAGCCCGTATTATTCATGAATGGTTGGGTCTTCTTGATGTCACTGCCTGTACCTGTTGCTCCGTGGCGCCTGTTTCGCCGCGCTTGAGCTCGGACTTGGCTGTACGCGTATAACGTTGAAGGGTGTGGGCGCCCGGGACATCGGTGCCCCGGCCTTCATGGCGCGGCCGGCTGCAAAGCGCCAGCGAGGTGGCGAATGATCCCAGCCTCGGGGCACACGGCGACGAAGGCGATGCGAATGCGCGAGGCAGTTTCGGTGACGCGGGCGCCGAGCTTGAGGAGGCGTAGCCTGAGCATGGCGAACTCAGCCTTGCGCAGGCAAGCTGGATCTTATGCATCTTGATCAGGTTCTCGGCCTGACCGCGAGCGCAGTAGATGACGTGTGTGGATGCCCCCTGTTTGGCAAGCGTTATCTTCGATCTTTCGGCGGGATCTTCGATCGGACGTGTGTCGGGCCTCAGATTGAGGCCTTCGATGACGCCACGGGCCGGTATGCTGTTCGGAAAGCTGGATTCACATCGGTTCAGAGAGCCGCAAGCGCTCGAGCCCCGGGTCTGAATTTCCCTGCCTTGAACTTCGAAGTCCGTGTCGCGTACTCCTCGTCGATCTCTCACCCCGGCCTTGCGGCCATGTCGTGCCTTTTCCCTTCTCGGTTTCAGGTCACGCCATTCG
>VIRH01000071.1 GCA_008107755.1 Rhodobacterales bacterium | reverse complement strand
CTTGCTGGAGCCAATAGGAAACATCCCTCCGGCTGAAGCGGAAGAACAATACTACGCCTCGCTGGAACAACCAGCCGTGGCCGCATAACTTAAACCAAACAGCCTCCGGCAAACTCGGCGCGGTTCAGTGTGACGAACTGGTCCGAGTACACGGAAAGCCTGCGTCGGCGTGCGGATATCACGTTCTGGGTTGATGAAAGCGTGATGCATCAGTGTGGTATGGCGCACACCTGCAAGCGAGGCCGACCGGGCCGGTACTCTGATCTTGCCATCACGGTTTGCCTGGAGATC
Organism: Rhodobacterales bacterium; assembly: GCA_008107755.1. Lineage (GTDB taxonomy): Bacteria > Pseudomonadota > Alphaproteobacteria > Rhizobiales > Stappiaceae > Roseibium. The sequence continues at coordinate 9,183 of VIRH01000071.1, read as the reverse complement.
CGGACCGTTTTCCGTTTGCCCCTTCGACAAACCCAAGGGTTTCTTTGCTCACTGTTCAGGCTGATGAAGCTGGATCTGGCGGTTCCCGACTATTCCACGCTCTCTCGCAGAGCCGGCCGGCTTGCTCCTTTGCCGCGGGAAAGATCTGAGGCGCCCGGTTCCCTTGAACTTGTGCTGGACAGCACCGGCCTGAAGGTCTTTGGTGCAGGCGAATGGCAGGAAACCAAGCATGGCAAAACGCCCAGGCGCCGTTCGTGGCGCAAACTGCACTTGGGGTTGGATCTGGAGACAGGTCAGATCGAATGCAGTGAGCTGACGACAGACGACATCGGCGATCCGTCGGCCCTGCCAGGTCTTTTGGACCAGATTGATTGCCCCATTGCTCGGTTTCTTGCAGACGGTGCCTATGACGGATTCGCGACCCGGCAAGAGATTGCACGGCGGTTTGCCGATGTGGAGATCATCATCCCGCCACCGAAGACGGCCGTTGCTGGCCCTGTGGCCGAGACCGCCCCCACCGCGCGGGATCTGGATGTTCTGGCGATCAAGGCCCATGGCCGCATAGCCTGGCAAAAGAGCACCGCATATAACCAGAGAGCGCGGGTGGAAACGCAAATGGGCCGCTGGAAGTCGGTCATCGGGGACAGGCTGAGATCACGTACCCTGGACAATCAGAGAACCGAGAGCCGGATCGGCGTCTCGGTCCTTAATAAGATGACTTCCCTCGGACGTCCGACGTTCGTGCGCATCTCATGATGCCAAAATCCGGCTAGGGAACCGCTACGTGCCGGCTAATGATTTGCGCAACAAGGTGGCGGCGATGCATCTGGCAAAGTCACAGAGATAATGTTCTGTCTTTGTTCCTACTCTTGTCCGATTTCGTAGCCTCGGGCCTCTTGGGCCTGCTCGTGGATAGCGTTCACCTGACACTCAGCAACATGGACGTGAAGCGTCGCACGAGCTGCGACTTCTGGACATTGGCAGGAAAGACGAGAAGGGACTTGAACATCACCGTCGGGTCAAAGGGACGGAAGGTCACGGGCCGAGAGCGGAAATGTCCCGCAACCATCGGATTGACCAGGCCAACCGCATCGCCTTCCTCTGCCAGGGTGCAGACGGTGGCGGAGTTCGGCGTTTCCAGAACATAAGCGGGTTCGACCCCCGCCTCGGTCAGATGAACGTCCAGCCGCTGACGTGCGCGATCTTCGGCCACCAGTCCGAGAAGCGGGACGCCGTCGAGATGCTCCGGCCGGATGACATCATGGAAGGCCAGAGGATGGTCGCGGGCCATCGCCACAAGGCCGGTCAGGTTGGTGAAAACCTGCGTATCAACGCCCGAATTGTCAATCTCGTCGGCAGCCAGCCCGATATCATATTGCCCGTCCAGGACCCCGTCGCGAATGTCGGAAGACGACTTCACGTGGAAGGTGATGCGAATTTCCGGGTACTGCCGTCGGAATTTCTGGATAGCCGCCGGAACGAGCGAAATACTCCCGGCTGCCAGACAGCCAATGCGCAAGCTGCCTTCGCCGAAATCGCGGATACCGGCCGCTGCGGATCGCAGGCGATCGAGCCCCCTGAAGCTGGCTTCCACCTCGCGAAAGAACAGCTTGCCCTCCGGCGTCGGCACAAGACGACCGCGCACCCTGTCGAAAAGTGGGAAGCGGACCGACGCCTCGAGTTCGGCGATCAAGCGGGAGACGGCGGGCTGGGTGATCCCCATGATTTCCGCTGCCCTTACCGTCGATCCGGCCTGCATCAGGGCATTGAACGCCTCGATCTGGCGAAACTTCATATCAGGTTTCCGCATAGAGTTATGCCGCTACATCAGTATTTCGCATGATCCGGGAGTGCAAGGCTGTCTTCAATCGAATTGGAGATAGCTGATGCGTGACATGACACTCACCGTTGTTCATCCGGAAGTCGACGAAGAGGAATATGCGTCCCTCAGCGTTCCGACACACCGGGCTTCGACGATCGTATTCGGGAATGCGAAGGCTTATGCGGAACGCGGTGCGCGGGACCTGGACAGCTATTCCTACGGAATGCACGGCACACCGACACAGCGGATCCTGGAAGCCCAGCTGACGGCGCTGGAAGGCGGCCTGAAGACCGTGGTCCTGCCATCCGGGCAGGCCGCGATCGCCGCGATCTTTCTGGCCGAGCTGACACCCGGCGATCATGTTCTGATTGCGGAAACCGCTTATCCGCCGGTCAGCGGCTTTTGCAGGAACTTCCTGCAGACACTTGGCGTCACGTGGTCAACCTATCCCCCCGGCGTTGGCGCCGGCATTGCCGAGCATGTGACCCCGCGGACAAGACTGATCTGGCTGGAGAGCCCGGGCTCCACCACCATGGAAGTGGAAGATATTCCCGCCATCGTCGCAATTGCGCGGCAAAAGGGCATCCGCACAGGCATCGACAACACTTGGGCGACCCCCCTTCTCTACAAGCCGCTCGCCCAGGGGATCGACTACTCCATGCAGGCGCTGACGAAATACCCGAGCGGTCACTCCGATATCCTGATGGGCTCGGTCTGCGTCAACGACCTCGCCCTGCGCAAGCGCCTTCGCGACATCATGCGCATGCTGGGTTTGCATACCGCGCCGGACGCGATCACCCTTGTGTTGCGCGGCCTGGAGACCATGGCGGTCCGGCTGGCGCACAGTGGCTCCGTGGCAACCGGGATGCTGCAGGAGATCGCCGCGGCCTATCCGGTGGAAGTGCTCTCTCCGGTTCTGGAGACCTGTGTCGGACATGACATCTGGAAACGCGATTTTGCCGGCGCCAGCGGTCTCTTTTCAGTCGTGCTGCCGGAAGCCTGGGAAAGCCGTCTGGATGCGGCGCTCGACAGCCTGCAGGTTATCGCGATCGGCGCCTCCTGGGGCGGAACGCGCAGCCTGATCGCGCCAATGACGGTGGCAGCACACCGCAGCACTCACCATCCGCGCAATGAACGCACCATTCTCCGCATCAGCATTGGCCTCGAAGATCCGGCCGACCTGCGGGCGGATCTGTCGCGCTTCTTCGACCTCCTCGCCAAGGCCTGAGGTTGCCCCTCCTGACATAACCGCCGGTCAACAGGCGGATTTTACCGACCAGAAAGGAAACTCATGAAACGCATGAAGAAACTGCTGATGACAGGCGCGGCAGCGGCCGCTGTCTGCACCACCCTGACCGCTGCCTCTGCCGGCACTCTCGAAACCATTCAGGAAAGGGGCCGTCTCATCTGCGGGGCAAGCCAGGGAACGCCCGGCTTTGGAGCGCCGGATGACAATGGCTACTGGCGCGGTCTCGACGTCGAGACATGTCGGGCGGTTGCGGTCGCCGTTCTGGGCGACAAGGATGCGGTCGACTATCTGCCCTTGTCCGGCCAGCAGCGCATTCCTGCCCTGCAGACCGGCGAAGTCGACATGTTGCCGCGAACGATGACCTGGACGCTTCAGCGCGATGCCAATGGCATCAACTTCACCACGCCGAACTATTTTGAGTATACCGGCTTCATGATGCCGAAATCCCTCGGCATCTCCAGGGTCGAGGACATGAGCGGGGCAACCGTCTGTGTCCAGACGGGCTCAACCACCGAGATCACCGTCAATGATGTTTCGGCCCAGTTCTCGCTGAACCTGCAGCCGGTCGTTTTCGACAACACGTCGGCCACCCGTCAGGCCTTTTTCTCCGGACGCTGCGATGCGCTGATCACTGACGCCGGCGCCCTCGCCTCTGTGCGCGCCAGCATGGCGGAGCGGCCCGACGACTATGTCATCTTCCCCGCGACGCCCTATGTGGACGCCCTGACACCTGCGGTCCGAGGCGGTGATGACCAGTGGATGGACATCGTGCGCTGGTCGGTCCAGGCCCTGATTGCGGCGGAAAGCTTCGGCATCACGCAGGCCAATGTCGACGATTTGCTGGAGAGCGACAATCCCCGTATTCGCCGTTTCCTTGGGACCGATCCCGGGAATGGAGCAGCCCTGGGCCTTGAGGATGATTTCGCCTATCAGATCGTCAAGGCGCTCGGAAACTATGGTGAGATGTTCGAGCGCAATGTCGGCATGGACAGCCCGCTGAAGCTGGAACGCGGCTACAACGCCCTCTATACGGACGGCGGCCTGATGTTCCCCCTTGCATTCCAGTAAGATGATCACGTCTCTCTGGTATTCCAGCAAGGCTCGCGGCCTTGCCATTCAGATCGCCCTTCTGGGCGGTCTGATCGGCTTCGCCTGGTGGATCGGCTCCAATACGGTCGACAATCTGATCGAACGCCAAATCAAGACCGGCTTCGACTTTCTGACGGCTCCGGCAAGGTTCCCGATTTCCGAAACCGTCGTCACCTATTCGCCCGATGACAGCTTCCTGTGGGCCTATGTGGTTGGGGTAGCGAACACCCTTTGGCTGTCGATGATCACGATTGTCCTGGCAACCCTTGGCGGTCTCTGCCTGGCTCTGGCACGTCTTTCCAGCCACCCGCTGCTGTCCCGGCTCGCCTCCGGCTACGTGACGCTGTTTCGCAACATTCCGTTGATCGTTCAGCTTCTGTTTTTCTATGGGCTGGCGACATCGGTGTTTCCTCCGCCAAGCCGCGCGATTTCCGTGATGCCCGGGGTCTATCTGTCCCTGCGCGGGGTCTATGCCCCATCCCTGACGCTTGGTCCCGGCAGCGGCCTCTTCCTTGTGGTGTGTTGCCTGGCCGTGCTGACGGCCGTTCTGGCCCGGCGCTCGCTCAGGAAACACCTGTCCGCCGTCAGCTCTGTGGCCGTTGCTGTCATTGTCTGGATCGGGATCTGCCTCCTCGGCTGGTTGCTGACGGGCCGGCCGGTCGGTCTCGAAATGCCCATGCTGAAAGGCCTGAATTTCCAGGGGGGCTTGCAGCTTTCTCCGGAATTTTCAGCCATCATCATCGGACTGACCCTTTATACGAGCGCCTTTGCCGGCGAGGTGATCCGCGGCGGTGTCGAGGCGATCAACAAGGGCCAATGGGAAGGCGGCCGGGCCCTGGGCCTGAGCGAAAGGCAAATCCTCTTCAGGATCATCATGCCCCAGGCGCTGCGCGTCATCGTGCCTCCCATGACCTCGCAATATCTTTCGACCGTCAAGAACACGACCCTCGCCGTCGCGGTCGGCTACCCGGAGCTTGGTCTTGTCGTCAACACGGTGATCAACCAGACCGGTCAGGCTCTCGAGAGCATCCTCATCATGCTGGCCGTCTTCCTGACCATTTCGCTCTCGGTTTCCCTTCTGATGAACTGGTACAATGCCAGAATAGCCCTGGTGGAACGCTGACATGGCCAATGCTGCCACACCTCCCTCAGGCGAAAAGCCCGTCGCCAGACTTGTGAAACTCCTGTTCGGGGATCCCCTCGCCGCAGCGCTCACGCTGCTTTCGGCGGTGCTTATCCTGGCGCTCCTGCCGCTGGTTCAATGGGCCTTTGTTGACGCCCACTGGACCGTCGCCGCTCCGGAGGATTGCCGGGCGGGCGGCGCATGCTGGGCCTTTATCGGCGCCAAGTTGCGGCTGATCCTGTTCGGGCTTTACCCGCCACAATCGCAATGGCGGGCGCTGACAGTCATTGCTCTGCTGCTCACGCTCGTCTTGTTGTCCCTGTCGCCAAGGGTCTGGGGAGCTAGGCTGCTCGGGATCTGGACGCTCGGGTTGGTGGTCATGCTGCTGCTCATGCGGGGCGGACTCTTCGGGTTGAACTATGTTCCAACCTCCAAATGGGGCGGACTTCCGGTCACGCTTCTTCTGGCCGTGATTTCTCTCGGTCTGGCGTTTCCCTTTGCGGTGCTGCTGGCGTTGGGGCGCCGCAGCAAGCTGCCCGTTGCACGCGGCGTCAGCGTCTTCCTGATCGAGGTCGTGCGCGGCCTGCCCCTGGTGGGGCTGCTCTTCGTCGCAGCCATCCTCCTGCCGCTGTTTCTCCCGCCCGACTGGACCATCGACAAGCTCGGACGCACGGTTGCAGCCCTGACCATTTTTGCCGCGGCCTATCTTGCGGAGGTCATTCGCGGCGGTCTGCAAGGCCTGCCTTCCGGACAGATCGAGGCGTCCCAGGCGCTCGGCATCCCTTACTGGCGCATGGTCTGGCACATCATTTTGCCGCAGGCGGTGCAAAAGGTCATTCCGCCCCTGACCAATACGGCGATCGTCATGGTCAAGAACACCTCGCTTGTGCTGATCGTCGGCGTCTTCGACATGTTGAGTGCTGCCAGAAGTGCTGCGACGGATCCGATGTGGCCCGCTCCGTCCAAGGAGGCCTATCTGTTCGTCGCCCTCATCTATTTCGTCATCTGCTTCGCCATTGCCAGGTACTCCCGCCACCTGGAAATGGGCGTCAAAGCGAGGAACCGCACATGAACAATGCAATCGAGGTGCGCGGCCTGAACAAGTTTTACGGCCAGTATCATGCCCTGAAGAACATCGATTTCTCGGTCGCCGAAAAGGAGCGGGTTGTCATCTGCGGACCGTCGGGATCGGGCAAGTCCAGCTTGATCCGTTGCATCAACCAGCTGGAAAAGCATGACAGCGGCGACATTGAAGTCAGCGGCATTCAGCTTGATGACAACGTGCGCAATCTGGATGCCGTGCGCCGCGAGGCAGGGATGGTGTTCCAGCATTTCAACCTGTTTCCGCATCTGAGCGTACTGGAAAACTGCGCACTGCCGCAGATCCTGTCCCGCAAGACACCCCGCAGGCAAGCCGAGGCGCGCGCCGGGGAATTCCTCGACAGGGTTCATATTCTCGATCAGGCGGCAAAGTTTCCCGGCCAATTGTCGGGCGGCCAGCAACAGCGCGTTGCCATCGCTCGGGCCCTTTGCATGAGGCCGAAGGTCATGCTTTTCGACGAGCCGACCTCGGCGCTCGACCCGGAAATGATCCGGGAGGTCCTGGACGTCATGGTGACCCTGGCCGAGGAAGGCATGACCATGGTGGTCGTGACCCACGAAATGGGCTTTGCCCGCCAGGTTGCCGACCGTGTGGTCTACATGGAAGCCGGCATGGTGGTCGAAACCGCAAGTCCCGAACAGTTTTTCACCGCTGCCCGGAACGAGCGGAGCCAACGGTTCCTGTCAAAGCTGGTGACGACCTGAGGACGTCACCTGGAGATTGCGAATTCCGCGCCACCTCATTGCAAGGCTTTGACTTGTTGCTCCTCCGCCCTGGCCGAAGTGTTGCGTACGGCATTGTTGCAGGGATCGCCGGACGGCTGATATCGAGGCGTTCTGTTCTTTTCAGGATGCTGTCAATGCCGCACAAATTTGACGCCGCTCATCGTGACAAGATCCCGAAGCAAAAGTATCGGGAGACCAACTGGCCTGAGTACAACGAAGGCCTGCGGCAGCGTGGTGATCTGACGATTTGGAGCATATGACGGGGACCCAACGTCAGACCTGCTGGCCGCTCGGTTTGGATCGACGGTCGAAGTCATGATCCCACCACCGAAAAACGCGGCCTTCAGTCCAAATGCGCTGCTATATCCAACCGTTCGTGATCGTCATATTGCCGACATCTCAGCCCGTGGGCGGATGGCTTGGCAGAAGAAATCAGGCTACAATCAGCGCAGCCGGGTTGAGACTCTCATGGGTCGCTGGAAGACCGTCATCGGGCCGAAGCTAAAGGCTCGACGCTTCGAAAACCAGAAAGCTGAGGCTAATATTAGCGCCGGCATTCTTAACCGGATGACCCGACTTGGCCGCCCCATTTTTGAACGCACCGCCTGAAATCCGTCTCGGGTTGGCCGCGCTCCGGGTTATCGTCGATCTGTGCAACAAGGCCCTATGACGGATTCGCGACCCGGCAAGAGATTGCACGGCGGTTTGCCGATGTGGAGATCATCATCCCGCCACCGAAGACGGCCGTTGCCAGCCCTGTGGCCGAGACCGCGCCCACCGCGCGGGATCTGGATGTTCTGGCGATCAAGGCCCATGGCCGCATGGCCTGGCAAAAGAGCACCGGATATAACCAGAGAGCGCGGGTGGAAACGCAAATGGGCCGCTGGAAGTCGGTCATCGGGGACAGGCTGAGATCACGTACCCTGGACAATCAGAGAACCGAGAGCCGGATCGGCGTCTCGGTCCTTAATAAGATGACTTCCCTCGGACGTCCGACGTTCGTGCGCATCTCATGATGCCAAAATCCGGCTAGGGAACCGCTACGTGCCGGCTAATGATTTGCGCAACAAGGTGCCGTCATAGGCACCGTCTGCAAGAAACCGAGCAATGGGGCAATCAATCTGGTCCAAAAGACCTGGCAGGGCCGACGGATCGCCGATGTCGTCTGTCGTCAGCTCACTGCATTCGATCTGACCTGTCTCCAGATCCAGCCCCAAGTGCAGTTTGCGCCACGAACGGCGCCTGGGCGTTTTGCCATGCTTGGTTTCCTGCCATTCGCCTGCACCAAAGACCTTCAGGCCGGTGCTGTCCAGCACAAGTTCAAGGAAACCGGGCGCCTCAGATCTTTCCCGCGGCAAAGGAGCAAGCCGGCCGGCTCTGCGCGAGAGCGTGGAATAGTCGGGAACCGCCAGATCCAGCTTCATCAGCCTGAACAGTGAGCGAAGAAACCCTTGGGTTTGTCGAAGGGGCAAACGGAAAACGGTCCGGATCTCCAGGCAAACCGTGATGGCAAGATCAGAGTACCGGCCCGGTCGGCCTCGCTTGCAGGTGCGCGCCATACCCCACTGATGCATCACGCTTTCATCAACCCAGAACGTGATATCCGCACGCCGACGCAGGCTTTCCGTGTACTCGGACCAGTTCGTCACACGATGCTTGGACTTCGTGAACTTGTGGCGACGCGACGCGTGGAATTTGAACGGCATTCAAAAAACTTCAAAAGCGACAGAACGCCGAGCAGGTAAGCACGGACCCGCATTATTGCAACAAGGCTCTTGAGGGGCATTACTCCGCGTCTGCCCTGCGCATCCGGGCGACTGGTGGTCCCATCCTGATCCTGCAGGGCACCACGGAGTTTTCCTTCAAGCGCTCGGCTTCGTTCAATCCTATTGCGATTCAGAATGTTCGGAAAATGCTCTAGACACTTATGGGTAACTGCAAGCCGGTCGACCTCAACTGCCCTCTGGCGTCCTGCAAGGCTCAGAAGCTGTATTCGAAGTGTGCCTTCATAGCATTCTGACGTTCGCCAACGCCAAACTGCCCATCATAAGCAATATCGACCTTGGCGGCACG
>VIRH01000128.1 GCA_008107755.1 Rhodobacterales bacterium | reverse complement strand
TTCAAGCCGAGCTCGGTCGCCGGCCGTAACGTCAAATGTGATCCCTGTGCGCATCCCCAACCGTCGCACAATCTGCAACCGTTGGGAATCGCAAAACGGAACCTTTTGTTTCGATCAATCCACTAGGAGAAAGTTAGACCCTTTCATTTTTTAACAGGGTGTTCGAATTTAATACCTCAATGCCAATATAGATTTACCACCGGCCTCCAGGTTTTCTGCGATTTTTCTCTGAGTGCTCTCACTCGTTCCCTATGTCCTGGTATTTTTTTTTCATGTGTCTCTGCGAATACATATCGAATACGGCGAAACAACTTAGGATTCGCAAACAAGGATTCGAGCAAATCCACCTCCGCGCCTTCGATGTCAATCTTCAGGATACCGATATCTTCGTCTAGCTCCCGCAAGAAGCGCAGGAAGTTGACCTGAGTAACGACATGCCCGCCATCCGCGCTTACATTTTTCTTTGAAGCAATGACAGAACTGGACTGTGAGTTAATGAGCGGATCGGCGTCGAAGTCTTCATGCCGGTACAGAGTTATGGAGCCGTCTTCCAGTCCTGCCGCCGCCTCGACGATCTCAACGTTTTCAAGACCACCGACGCGCTCAACGAGTCGTTGGAGCGACCACGGATCTGGCTCGAAAGCGATGACGCGACTGGCCCTGGCTGCCATCATCTCGCTGAATTCGCCGACGTTTGCACCCAGATCGATGCAGACCATGCCAGCACATTTTTCGAGCGCTTTCGGCATGGACTCCATGGCGGTCAGGGACGAGTACTTGTCAAAGTAGCGCTGCCCGAACCGTCCTGGAAACCGGCCTAATATCTTGTACTTCAACAGCTTTCCTGCCGACACGTTCTTCTTCGTTGCGTTCATCAGGGCCTCTTCATTCAAGTTCGCCAGGAAGCAATTGCAGACGATAGGGTATTGGGGTTAGGGCATTCTATAAGATCAACGCATGTCTTTACCGTACAAATTGTGAACAATTTCATTCCAGCCCTTACCGCTTGGCCACATGCCGATGTGATTCCGCCCGTTCAAGCATGTCCTCCAAGAGATCACGGTATCTTTGTGCCATCAGGTCTTCCCGGTACTCGGCCAGAACAAGATCTCGGCAATTTCGGGACATTTCTTTGAGTAAATCCGCGCTGGCCAACAAGTCGTTGATGCCCTTGCGTAGGCCCACCACGTCTTCCCGCTCGATAATCAGGCCGGTTTTTCCATGTTTTACCAGTTCGGGCAAGCCACCCACGTTAAAGACCACACAGGGCGTTCCGCACGCCATGGCCTCCAGAACCACGTTGGGCATATTGTCTTCGCGAGCCGGATGGACGAACAGATCTGCCGCAGAGTAAAGCGCTGCCAAATCGGCGGTTTTGTCGATACGCCCGATCTTGTAGCAATTGGTAGGCAGATCCTCAATGTTTGACGAATTACCCAGGGCAACTAAGGCGACTTTCGCCGGCTCGGACATGCCCTCCATTGCCGAGACGACAAGATCAAATCCTTTGCGATAGTTCGTGACTGATTGCGCGACGAACAACAGGAGGGGAACGCCGGTTGGCAAGCCGTAGCGTTTGAGTATTGCGGAATTTTCCGATGGACTGAAGGTCTCGCTGTTTACGCCGGTAGGTATATGCGCGATCTCGAAGTCACGAAGCAAGGTGCTTTTGCTGACCTCGCCCGCCAACCAGAGGCTTGGCGCGACAAAACAGGTCAGTTTTGGATTACGTTTCGCGTAGGCGCGTTGCTTGTGGCGAAATACCTGTCGCGACAGATCCTCGGCGACCGATGATCCCAGTTGCGGGCACATCCCGCAGGTTCCCGTAAACCTCTCGCAGTCCCATGCGTAGTGGCAGCCGCCGGTCATGGCATTCATATCCGGCATTCTCCAGAGTACCGGAATGTCCGGACGGATCTTCGAGAACAGGGTTTCGTAGTCGATCAGACGGTCCGACCAATGAAGAATATACGCATCCGCGTCGGGCAATTGCGAGACAAGGTCCCATCCAAATATGCCCTTCCCATGCGTGAAAATCTCCAGCTTTTCAGACTTTGTGTCGCGAAATTGCTTAAGGTGCTGCTTCTGGGTCCTTGCAAGGGAGCGGCGGCGACGCTTTGCGAAGAAACCCATATTCAGATCCAGTTGCACTGATGTCGGATCTTCGGTTCGCTTTTCCGCAACCAGCATGTGGCTATCCATGCCCAGGGCACGAAGGCCCGCGTGCAACTTTTGGGCCGCTTTTGCCGCACCGCCGCCATTGTCCGCTTCGGCCAGATGCTGAACCCTGTAGGGCCGTTTTGCAACCTTCTGCGAGAGCATTAAGAATCGGACTTTCATTCTGTACAGAAGCACCGGGCCGCATGTGGCGGGCGGTTAAGGGTTAATGCGTGTACCAACTTGTCAACGGACGGTCAAATGGGGTCGCGTGCCGCATGCCCGAATATCCGCGATAAACGGAAAGATGTGTTCGATTTTACAGCGGCATTATTGTCCGGTCCGCAATCATCAGGGGAATCGCTTGCCTCGTAGCCAAGTTAGTGAATGGGACGGCGCCCGAGAGCAAGCAGCGTCATATTTCGCAGCGTCCGCAAGGCCGGATACGCAAAGCGAGCCAGCCTCCTGTTAGAGAACATAATGCTGGCTAGGCGGTTCATCCACCCCACCCGGCTTGACAACATTGACAGAAGGTTCAGGCAATCGGCGCCGAAATAGTCGACGCCCTTGTATCGCGCCAGCATGCCCTGATTTAGATCGTACCCTAGGTCCCCCACTTCCCCCACCAGAGGGTGACCCGAGCGTGCATCAATCAGTTCGACTTTTCCGACAGCATCTCGCAGGCGCATCAGTGCAACATAGCGTGAACAAAACGGGCAAGCCCCATCGTATACAATTTGCAGCATTTATGCCTTCAGTTTGGGGTTAATCCTTGACGTCAGGAAGCAAGGGTATTTCAAATTCATCACGCGCGACCTCGGTCACGTCAGGTCCGTCAGGACCTAGGCGAACACAGGCGGAAACCGTCCGGTATAAATAGTGATCTATTTCCTTGAGGGCAACGACATTAAAATCGCTGAAGCTCAGAGGGTTCGACCAAATGTGATGCGGAAACCAGTTGTAGTGGAAGTTTTCTCTGCCGGCTGCCTGTTGTTCGGCATAAGCATGATTTAGCTGGACTATGCGGCTGATTTTGCTCGGATTGGTTCGGAAAGGCCAATCTTCGCCAGTGCCGAAGGAGCAGTCCTTCATTGCATTTTCGTGTACTCTTATCGACTGCGTTGTTCCCCAGGTTACAGTGGGGAAATGGTTTGAGCTTACTCGCCCCAGCCGATGTTGTGCAGCAGTTACGGACCAAGTGCCGAAAAAGTTGGATGGAACGCGCACTTCTTTGCCATCATTAGTCACAGCGTAGACGTCTGAAAGCACGAGAGCGGGTGAGTCGTACCAACCCAGACGGGCGATATGAAATGCATGGGGCGACAACAGAATGGCTGCGACGCTCAGGACTATCGGCTTGGGTGTTTCAACCCATTCCGGCAGTTTCCGCATCGCCGCAACTAGGCCCAATTTCAATATAATCCACTTCCAGAAAAAAATCCCGCTCACCAAAAAAATGACAACGTGTGTGAGGTCGTAGAATAGCGTGGCGAGGATCATGCTTCTTCTTCTGAGTATGAAGACGATGGAGCCGAGTTGGGCCAGCAGGATGGAGATATTGATCAGGGGCCGCAACGTTCCAAGAAGCTCAGCCCCTGTTACCTTCCCCAGAGAAAAGAAAGGTGCTCGGCAGGAAACCGCCAACCCATGCGTTTAGGGTCAGCGCTTCGGTTGGGTTCTGCATCACCCACAGCAGCGGCCCACCGTCCAGAAGAATTTTGGCCATGCCCGAATAGAAATAATTCGCAAAATGGACACCCACTCCTACCATGAACAGGAGCGTGGACGTCTTTTCAGCATCTGCGGAGGCAATCATTTTGCCCGGCGGGAAAGGCAAACATTTGCGCTGCGGCGTAAGCAGACAAAGCCCGATACCCAAGTAAAGACCGATCTCAACCACAGGAATGTAGTCTGTGGGGGAAATCCCGATATCGAACAGGTCCTCACCGATGGCCTTAGTTGCCAGAACACCTACGCATGGCACGATTACAAAGATCGGATATCGGATTGCAGCGAACCCAAAGGCCACGCTCACTATCGCAACAGCCCGGGATGCCGTCATCAGATTGTCCGTGTAAGAGGATACTCCGGACGGAAAGGACAGCGGGGAGAGCAGCACATAAATGCCCAGCATGATCGCAATTACACGAATGATGATATTTGTCGGCTGCGATATCTCGTCCGCGCGAGGCCCGCGCAACACCAGGCAAATTACTCCAGCAACACCTACGGCTGCAATGTCGGCCCACCCTCCGACCTCGCGTGCCCTGTCAATCAGGGTAACGGCAAGAACAAACAACAAGACGCTTGCGCCTACGACGAATATCTCATTGGAGAGACTGCTGCGGTCGCTCGCGTGATCTTCAGCTAAATCGGTCACATCGTTCCTTGATACGTTGTTTCGTCCAGCGGGCCTGTTCGGTATGTTCAAGTCAGTTTCTCAAGCACTATCAATTGAAGTTATTTCTTGGCAGGCGCAGTCCTCCAGAACATCTTCCGGCAGCAAGACATAGCTGTCATCGGCGGCTTTACTAGACTCCCTCAAGGCCATAACATTGTTCCAATCAAAAACCCTTTGCGTTCAAGGTCTGAGTCAAATTGCGGAAGTTTTCGAATTTATTGGATTTTCGGTACAGGAAGGAGCCTCCCCTCCGTTGCATGTTTTCCATGAGCATGGCCATAAAAATATAGTCGCGCGACCCGCCGCTATAGGAATTTTCTTTCAGTGCTCGCTCGAGCCGTCCGTAGAGCGACCCGGTGAAGCGAAAATGCTGCATCGGCAGCAAGAAACGATCGGAGGCGGACATGCTCATCTTGTGGGAACTGAAGTACAGACCTCCCCGCCGCCATTTCGACAACACCGGCTTCTGCAGCTGATTGTATTCCAGGATCCTATTGCCAAACCGGGTCTTCTTCATTCTGGAAAAGAAGTTCCGCTTTGGCCCTAGGCCATACTCATGATAATGCCTGTACACGCCGAACTTTTGGTAGAGGCGCGCGCGCGCCCCCGGGTAGACCATCTTTGGGGTGCTACTGGTACGAAGTTGTAGGTGCTCCTCGCCGTCGAAATACCAGTCCGCATCCAGATCGATCCTCGGCTGGCTTCTGCTTGTAACCAGATCGGACAGATTGGCCGGATACATGTCCAGCATGACGCTCCAGACAGCCGTTGCATTTTCCCTGTCAAGCTCCGGCAGCAAGTCCTGAAACCTAGTGTTTTCAGGCAGATGTAGGAATTCATCGAGATCAACCTGCACCGCCCAACGATCCACTGCGAATTTCTCCTGCAGGAGGGCGCGCCAGACGTAGAGAATTCTGGGCAGAATTAGCTTTCTGTCGATCGCATCAGGTAAATCGACTTGATCGCCATATCTGTACTCGCTTTCCAGAAGCATTACATCCGATTGCTCGAGAAGGAACTCCCTCGACCCATCGTCGGATCGGTCGTCGAGAAAGACAAATCTCTGAACACCCAGCTTGCGATAGTGTCTCAGAAACGCCGGCAGGAAATACATCTCGTTGCGAAGTATCGCGATCAACGTAAATAAATTTTCGTCCAAATTTGGATTGGAAACGATTCGTAAATCATCGAATTGACGTAAATCTGAGTTCATTGATACTGCTCTTTATGCACTCGCGATAAAGTTCTTTTTGTTGGCGCTGGACTTTTATTTGAAAGTTGCTCCAATCTGGTCAAATCGGATACTCTGGCCCATCAGGCGTTATGTGCCTCGTGCCAGCGTGACAGCCAGTAAAGCGTTTCCAGTTTATGGCCGAAGGACTCTGTTTTCCGGTTTATGCTTCGTTCCCATTTTCCGGTGAGACCGACGTTTCGGATGTTTTGCTTCACGAATTCACGTTTGGCTATCTTAGGGCCTCCCCGGCTTTTCAGACTAAAGCCCCTTTTGGCTTCCGTCAGAAGAAATCCAAGCCCGCGCTTTTCGAGGATTTGGCGAATGACATTCTTGGGAACCGCGTCGAAGTTGTCACTCATGGGACGTGACAGCCCCCACTCCACGATCCTATGATCCAGCAACGGCGGGCGGGCCTCCACGCTGAACGCCATCCCCGTTCTATCGACTTTCGGCAGGACGACGTCCTGACAGAACGTATAGAGGTCAATGCGTTGCCAGCGTCTTTTTTGAGGAAGCCGCGGCGCATTATATCTTTCAAATACTTCCAACAGAAGATCTTCAATGTGCGTCGCACGGGCGCCAGACAGGAGGTCAGCAATTTCACCCGGTCTCAGTGCAGGAAAAACGCTGCGCATGTAAGAAAAATGTTCAGATTTCGCTTCAAATCTGGCTGCCTTGAGTTGGCTGACTTTTCGTTTCAATTCCTTCGAGTTAAACAGGTCGATAAAACGAAAATCGAACAATCCTTGCGTTTCCCCCGCCTTGGGATAGTGCCAAGTATATCCGCCAAATACCTCATCACCGCCGTCCCCTGTGAGCACGACCTTCAAGCCGGCCTCACAAGCCAGTTGCGAGACACCCGCCTGGGTTACGATGGCGTTATAGGCAATCGGTTCGTCCATCGCGGCTACGGCCGCGTCAAAATAGGGATCGATATCGTGCGCCAGTTCCAGACAATAGAGGGGAATGCCCAATTGTTTTGCCGTGCGTTCCGCAATCGGTGCTTCGTTGTTGAGGTCGTTTCCGGGGAAGGCTGCTGTTATTGCCACCAGATTGTCATTGGTTCTTCCCAGCTCCGCCAGCGACGAAGCGATCAGGCTCGAGTCCAAACCGCCAGACAAGAATAGCCCGACAGGAACGTCTGACAGGAGCTGCTCCTCGACGACGGAGCTAATCAAAGCTTCGATTGCTTCGGGCTTGCCTTCAAAGTCCGTGTCGTCAGGGGCTCGCCAGTATTGCGTGACAGTGGGTTTCTTGCCTGCGCGCCACGACAGGTACTGCCCGGCCTCCAGCTTCTCGATGCCTGCCCAGATCGAGCGCGGTGCAGGCACATATCCCAGCGCTAGATATAGCCAGAGTGCTTGGGGAGCAATTTCGCGGCCGAGGCCCAAGTGACGCAAGGCGCGCAAATCCGACGCGAATGCAAAATAACCCGTTGAGTTCGATATATAAAGTGGCTTGATGCCCAGTCTGTCGCGCGCAAGAAAAAGACGATGCTCGATGTCGTCCCAGATTGCGATGGCAAACATGCCGTGAAGCTTCTCGACCACATCAGCGCCCCAACGGGCATAGCCTTCGAGAATGATCTCTGTGTCTGAAGTTGATCGGAAACATGTACCCAGCTTTTCAAGCTGGCTTCGAAGCGGGCCGGCGTTATAGACCTCTCCATTGTAGATGATGACATAGCGGCCATCGGCGGACCGCATGGGCTGAGAACCGCTTTCGCTCAAGTCCTGTATCGCCAGGCGGCGATGCGCCAGAAAGCAGCTTCCGGCATGACCGTCGGAAAGTTCCAGATACCCGCCGGAGTCTGGCCCTCGCGATCTCATCAGGTCGCGCGCTTCCAAGATCAACGTTTCGTCAAGAGGTCCGACAGGAAGCGCGCCCACCGCGCCGAGAATTCCGCACAAAACAGTTCCCTTTCGTTCCTAACATCTGGTTCTTCAACAGGCGTAGAAGAGGTGCTTCTTTCTTCGCGGCGCGCCAAAACGCTCGATAAAGGGCCAGAATTTTCAACGTCCCAGATTCAATGGCCTGCGGTTGGATGCCGAGGTTTAGCGGTTCGCGCGCTATGGCGATAGCCAGTTTCCGATGAGCTGGACAAAATAGTTCCTTGCGTCGGCAAAGTTCTCGGTCAACATGCCCGCATTTTCCGCAAATCTGAGAATAGCGATTGCGAATTCATCATCGCTATTTGCCGCCACGGCATTTCCGTGGGACAAAAAGGACTGCATCGAGATCCCTTTTGTATGAATGATGAACTTCTCTGCGGCAACTGCGTCTTGGATGATACCCGATCCCTGCAATCCATAGATCGACGTTTCATAAGGCAGCAGAATTGCATCGGCGGACAGGAAATTCTCCGCGAATTCCTCCGGGCTCAACTTGTCGGAGAGCGACACGATACGCACGTTTGCATCGGTTCCGGCACGTGAGCGCGCGAAGGCATAGGCGCCGCACCCCTCAAATTCGGAGCTTGAACCCTGCAGCAATATCTCAATAGGTTTCGCAGGAGGTCTTGTCTGAGCGCGTCTTTCCAAGCAAGCGACAATGCCTTCGATACGCTCATAGCCTTTGCCGGGACGCGGCGAGCCAAAAAGCCCAACCCTAAACGTTGCTGCGTTTGTTCTTTCCGGCTGCAAAACCCGGTCGGCGGGGTCAAAACTGCAAGGGAGATAGAAGCCGCCCTGCACGTCCAGCCCGTATTGCTGGCTCAAATGTGAGGACATTTCTTCTGTCTCGCAAAAGAGTGCCAGATTGTTGCTGTCTGATAGCACGTGCGCGGTTTTTTCTAGACGCTTTTTCCGTCGCATCTGATTGTGTTCGCCCAATTCCGGATCAAGGAACCGCAGCACGACGTGTGGCGTTTCTCCATTGTTGCGCTCGACAAAATGACATACGGATTCGAGGGCTCCGAGATCGGCAGACGGGATAATCACAAGATCATCCGCCTCAAGCCGCAAATCGGCGCAGACCTTCAGTAATTCCAATCCAAATGGAGACCTGGGCAACGACAGGAAGTTTCCAGAAATCGTGGCACGGATGAGAGCGTCGGCTTTCTGGCGCGCAGAACCATGTCTGATACGCCAGTACAACCTCGACAAATCGCTGAAGTGGGTGGACGTTCGGGCGGCAGCTTCGCCGAGGAAACCATCGTAGTCCTCGCCCGTCACCAGATAAAGCTGATGAGACGGCAGCAATTTTTGAAGTGCACCTATTTGGGTATGGTGATGTCCGCGATTCCGGACAAGCTTCCGTTCGACAATGACGAGCTTTCGGCCTGTCTTCTGGTGTGTGTGTTCGATCATCTAAGATCAACGCTCATCGTTGAAAAGCGGCACATGTACGCACCTTCCGATTAGGAGCTCAATCAAGAATGAGAAGGCCTTTCCAGTGTTTCCTGTTTTAAGCGCTGAATTTGTCATTTCTCTTGTTGCTCGAACCGTATGGTTTGTAATCGCTGACTACAGAAGTTGTACTTAACGCTTTCACAGTGAGCAGATTTGTCGCGACTGATTAAATTTAAATCAGCCTAAATCAGGGCAGTTGACCTCATCCTTCGCTATCAAAAATGGCGAAGTACTGCAATTGTCAATGTGACCGAACCCGCCCATGAAAATATTGATTTCGTCGATGAATCGCGGCACTCGTTTTTGTAGCGAAAGATACTTTTTCCACACGTGAGGTATCTTCTTAGGTCCTGTTGACAAAGTCGCGTAACCAGATGGGTGCGGCTGCGAGATTGCGAAACGCGGCAAAGGATCTTGTGGCTTTGTCGTACCGAGTGGCAATCCTTCGGAACTGTTTGACCTTGTTGAACATTCGCTCGATCCGGTTCCTGTCCTTGTAGGCTCGGAAGTCGCAAGGTATCGGCTCCCTGCGATTTGACTTTGGTGGAATGACCGGGCTGATGCCAACGAGCAGCAAGTTTTGACGGACAGCATCGCCTTCTCGTATCCCTTGTCGGCCAGGAACAGTCGGGGCTTGCGGCAATGCATATCCAGAAGGGCGGGAGCAGCACTATAGTCTGATGCTTCACCGCCTGTCAGGACAAAGCCGAGAGGACGTCCTTGACCATCTGTTCGGGCGTGGATTTTCGTCGTAAAGCCGCCGCGTGATCGACCAAAAGCCTCCTTACGAGTCCCCCTTTTGCGCCCGCCGCCTGACTGTGGCCGCGGACCGTCGTACTGTCGATCATGTGCTGCCAGTCATCGGTAAGCCCGAGGTCCACCAGCGTTTCCAGCAGCCCGTCCCAAACGCCTTGCTCCGCGCACCTGCGAAACCGGACATAGACCGAGTCCATTTCCGTAACGCTCATGCATGTCCCGCCAAGGGCAGCCAACGCGCAGGACATGTAACATGCCGTTCAAATAACAACGATTGTCCTATGCTGGGCGGGACTTTCGGCCGCGCTCCGACGGAAGCAACGCTTCTTTGGAGCTAAGCTCAAGACGAGCCTGTCCT
Organism: Rhodobacterales bacterium; assembly: GCA_008107755.1. GTDB lineage: Bacteria > Pseudomonadota > Alphaproteobacteria > Rhizobiales > Stappiaceae > Roseibium. Next base: position 667 of record VIRH01000128.1, on the reverse strand, counting down.
CTCGGTGCCCTTTTAGGATGCACAGACGACATAAGGCGACTACGCCCTGCAAGCAGAGCGCCTTTCTACTATTGACTATTGAAAGTGTGGAATATGGTGTATCGGTCGCACAAAGCTGTGCGATTCAAGTACGTTCAACGCACTGGTTGATGGTATCCCAAGCGGCCAGCGAAACAGAGCAACAATTCAAGACGCTATCCGAGGCCATCCAGACGGCAGAAGTTGCTTTAAACGAGACCGCGCAAGCTCTCGAAGACGTCGTCATCAAATGACCCAACATTTAAAGGACAGGCTCTAGAGCCTGTAGAAGTCCGGGGATCTAAAGGCCGGCAGCATGAAAGGGAACCTTGGCCAAGAACTTTGCGACAGAACCGGTCCAAATCGCATAGGAGACTATCGATCTGGGAAAACGGAAGCCCTTGAGGCGCGGCAAATCGAGACGCTCAAACGTCAGAGCGAGCTACCAAACCCAAACGTGATCAACAAGTTGGCAATACCCTTGAGGGTGATCAGGCGGTGAGTGGACTCCACAATGCAGGCTGTCCCCCTGGAGGGCAGGTCGCGTTTTATCGTCATCGCTTTTTGGCCGCTTTTCTCAGAGATTTCCACGCCAAAGCGATGCGGATTTATTGCGGTTAAACGCGACACGCCCTGACAGGTTAAAACG
>VIRH01000067.1 GCA_008107755.1 Rhodobacterales bacterium | reverse complement strand
GACCCGTGTTGGCCTTCATTGTCCAGCACAAGGCGAACCGCCCGCTCGCGTACTTCAGGGGAAAACTTGTTCGTCGTTTTGCTCATCGTGCTCCATCCTACTCAGGAGTTGGAGCCTCCGGCAAACCTGGCGCGGTTCACAGCTCAAAACAAACGCGTCAGGGATGGAAGCCGAATGGCCGAGACCTCAGGCTCGGTTCACGACAGCCCGCCTGGACGCCCTGGAAATAGGCTTGCGATTTTTGAGTCGCGCTGCGGTGTCACGATTGAGTTCAAAGCGTGAGTCACATTTAACTCAATCAGTTGCCCTCCAACTCGATTCTATGATCTAAAGATCATAATGACTCTTTATGATCTATAAATCATAATTACTCCATATGAGCTACAAATCATATTGACTCTATATGATTTAAAGATCATATTTAAGAAAGGAGTCGATATATGAAACAGTTAGCCCGAACACCCAAAGATATAGGCCACGCCATTCGCGAAGCGCGAAAGGGACAAAGACTATCTCAAGCTGAACTCGCCTCAAGAAGCGGTCTGTGGCAGGAAACCATTTCCAAGATAGAAAACGGCGTAGCGAGCACCAAGATGGAAACACTTTTTGACGTGCTTGCGGCTTTGGATCTTGAGATCCAGGTACAACCGCGCAGCAAGGGTGCACCGTCCTCTATGGAGGACTTGTTCTAAATGGGACGCCGGCGCAGCTATCACCCCTTAAACGTTTTCATGAATACGCGCCATGTTGGCACACTTACGCGTGAGAGCACGGGTGCCATCAGCTTCGCCTACGACCAGAGCTGGCTGGATTGGGAAAGTGCTATGCCTGTTTCCCTTTCCTTGCCCCTTCGCAAGGATCGTTATATCGGCGCACCCGTGATGGCTGCATTCGACAACCTGCTTCCAGACAACGACGACATCCGAAAACGCGTTGCCGAACGCGTCGGTGCCCAGGGCACCGATGCTTACAGTATGCTTTCGGAAATTGGACGTGACTGCATCGGCGCGTTGCAATTCTTACCAGAAGGTGAAGAACCGCAAGCGACCAGCAATCTGAGCGGAGAACCTGTCACCGACAAACAAATCGAGGAGATATTAAACGACCTCGATGTTGCGCCGCTCGGTATCCGCAAAGAGAGAGATTTCAGGATTTCCATAGCGGGTGCGCAGGAAAAAACCGCGCTGCTCTACCATGAAGGCCAATGGATTGAGCCATCAGGAACAACGCCAACAACACACATCATCAAGCCGCAGATAGGCAAGCTGCCGAACGGTATGGATTTATCGGACAGCGTTGAAAACGAATATCTGTGCCTGAAACTCCTTGAGGCATTTGGCTTACGCACAGCCAATGTCGAAATGGCGACGTTCGGAAAACGCAAAGCTCTTGTTATCGAGAGGTTTGATCGTCGATGGGCGAAGGATGGCCGCCTGATCCGCCTGCCACAAGAAGACTTCTGTCAGGTGCTTTCAATTCCACCGACAAGAAAATACCAAAATGAAGGCGGCCCCGGCATCGTTGAAATTATCGACAGACTGCGCGGGAGCGATGAGCCGACGCAAGATCGGCTGGACTTTTTCAAAGCAAACATTCTGTTCTGGCTGATGGGCGCGACAGATGGCCATGCGAAGAATTTCAGTATTGCGCTTATGCCCGGTGGCCTCTTCCGCATGACACCGCTTTACGACGTCCTAACGGTGCAGCCAACCTATGATCAAGGCCAGATCCAGCGGAAAGATTTCAAGCTGGCCATGCGCTTTGGCAAATCCAATCATTACAAGATCGAAAACATCTACGGGCGGCATATTGTCGAAACGGGAGTCGAAGCTGGCTTATCGAAGGATGCCGTGGGACGCCTGTTCGAGGAACTTCATCAGGACGTTCCAAAGGCCATTGAAAAAACGATCAAGGAACTTCCGAAGGGATTTCCGGCTACTTTGATAGACTCAATTCAAGGGGCAGTTTCAAATCGTCTAAAACGGCTAGAGTGACTGATACCCCCAAAACTTGGACTTCAGCAATTTGCGATGATCAACACCGCGAAAGAACATTCTGACAAGTTAGCTCTGCTCATCGAAAGTTTGCGCTACTTACAAACCTGATTAGATTCATCGTTGCGTCATTGTCGATTAGTCAACACGAGTAAAAACAGCACTAGATGCGGTATTCATAGCGCGTTGCAACATTCTAGCAGTCCAAACGAACCCTTTGAGCTGATGCTTTTCAAAATCATATTCTAACCGAGCAGCCCCATAAAACTCACTGTCGTCAGATACGTTGCCAGTCAAATTTTCCTGCTTGTAGATATAGCAGATGCCTGGATCTCGTAGACCGTTACGAGGAAACGGATCAACGCTGATCGTATTGGATTTGTCGATGGGAGTGTTGCTTGCAGGATTATAAAGCTTCATCTCTATGGTCCACCAGCTTTGAGAAATCTCCGCCTCCAAGATCATAGGTGTTAGTTCAGCAAGTTCGGCTTCGGGACACCGCCGCATGTCTATCACTGAATCTGTCGATTCTGCTGCCTCAAGTAGTTGCAGCTGGCGCGGCCAGTTTGAATAGAGTTCAACTTTCCACTTGCCGTTCAGGTCTGGAAACACAAGCCTTTGCAGATATGGGAATTTCTTCCAAAAAAACCTCCAAACAGGGTTTAGCAACAAAGTGCCAAAAAGAAGCCACGCAACGGTCGGTATGGACGCGATACGCAGGGTTAGTTCGGTAAACCCAGTCAAAGTTTCAAATAGAAAATAGAGGCCAACAACTAACCAAGCAAAAGCGACAAAAATGATCTTTTTAGGCAGAATCCTGTACATAGTTTTACCTTATAGGTTGTATCAACGTTGCGGAAGCCCTAAATTGAACAAAACGTGATCAAAAAGGACGATTCGTGACCTTAGCTAATGCACATGCCTTGTTTTGCGGCCTGAAGTCCACGCCAAGTTATTTGGCAAATCTTACAATCGACGATAAAGCGCGTAAGGGACTCCTGGATGCGCGCAGAGCAATCCGCGCCACTCTAAAATCAGCGGCGAAACACCTTGTCATAGAGGACAAGTATTGGCAGGAAGGAACTCGTTTCAAGGACTCCTGGCGCCAGCGTCCGGACGCAATTGAGCTCAAGTTCATGACCCAAGGCAGTTTTGCCTACGGGACATTGAATGCTCCCGCTCAAGCGCCTCGGCAAGAAATCGATCTCGACGATGGAATGTATGTTCCGGTTGATTTTCTTGAAAGTGGTGAACCTGCGTTGGCTGCCAAGGCGCTCTTTGAGTTTGTGGAGACCGCCCTCAAACCTCTTTGCGACGAGAATGACTGGCGAGTTACCCAAAAGGCGAACTGCGTTCGTGTAAAGCTCTGGCAAGGCGCCCATATTGACATTCCGATTTATTCAATCCCGCGTATAAAATTCGAACAGCTCGTCGAAGCCGCAACAAAAATGGATTTTGCCGACGGGCTTTTCTCGCAGAAACGCATCTCTCAAATGAATCGCCTCCCTTCGGATCAGGTAATGCTCGCGCGCAGCGATGGTACTTGGGTTCAATCTGACCCGCAGCAATTGCATGAGTGGGTTCAAGAAAGAAAAGACCGTTTCGGAGCCGTGTATTTGAGGCTGTGCCGCTTTTATAAAGGGTGGAGGGACTTCATTTGGATCGATTCGCCCCTCTCGTCCCTCTGCATCATGCGCGCCGTCGAAATGGCCCTCAATGAATTTGACGGCTTTCCCTCTGATGAGCGGGATGATGAATTGATTTTGAAAGTGGCAGAATTGGTTCCCGATTACTTCGATGGCAAAATTAGCAATCCTGTCCTAACAAACCTGCACTTGAATGAGTGGGAAGATAAAGAGAGGTCAGTCATCGTTAAAGCGGCAAATGACCTAAAAGATGAAATGACCTCGGCACTTCACCGAACAGGCGATGCTGAACGTGTCGTTCAGAAACTTCGCGACCGTTTTGGCGACAGAATTCCATATCGCCCCGATGCGGTAAAAATTGGCTCAAGAATTGAAGCCGTGCAACAGTCTTCCCCTGATAAGGTCGCAGCTCCCAGCGTAATTGCTTCAACATCTGGATAATGGACAAAACCAAAGCCATTCAGATTATCGACGCTACCTTACGAGCTAGAGGCTTTGAATATATAGGCTCGGGTTCTTGTGACTATCAGGGCTCCGTGAGCGTTCACGGCAATAAAGTCGACATCAAATTATTCATTCCTGATGTTCAGTTTGCCAGTAAAGCAAAAGCCTACTTGGTCGATAGAGAGCAAATTCCTCTTGAGACCCTTGCTCATATCGAGACTGAATATGGCATTTGTTACGCTTCAGGAGCAGGGCTTCCACTTGATTTCTATGAACCTGGGCAAGCGGTTTTGCGTATTCTGGCCGAAATTGAGCGAACGTTGGAATTATCCTACAAAGGACGCGCGCGTCAAGAAGTTGTCGATGAATATCAGTTTTATTGGGATGCGGATTTGGGCATCCGCATATTTCTGCCTAAGTCCTTAGGTTTCGGCATCTACAAAGCTTGGTCTTTCTTCGCATGCGTCGATGGTCAACCCTTATTCCTTGGTATTCACGACAAAAAGAAACTCCGCCGTTATATAACCAAACATACCAGTCCAGCACAAATATGGTACCTGCCCCAGAATATCGGCCCAGCTAACAGCATCAAAATCCCTTCCACATTGGCGGAACTCGAGACTTGGCTTAGTGGTCAACCTTTGACATCAAGTATGACTTGGGTCAAAGCCGAGAAACTTTTGATTGAACGCGGCACACTCGTTATCGCAGCCCCCAATGCCGTTGTTGGCTTCGACTTGGAAATACCTAAGATCCTGACGACTGCTGTTCAGCGCGGCGGAATACGTAAGGTCAAGCTTCCTGAGATTGTCCGTGGTAAAAAACACGAAATAAACCTAAATCGCTACAGTGGGACTTGGTGTTCTATGGAGGATATTGCTTCTAGAAACTATTTGGATAGCGCAAGCTTGCAAAATACATCAATCGCTCTTGTGGGGTGCGGAACAATTGGGAGCCACCTTGCTCGTATGTTGGTTCAAAGTGGCGCTGGAACGAATGGTAAGCTTACCCTCTTCGACAACCAGTTATTGAGCGCAGGTAATATTGGCAGGCACTTGTTAGGTTTTTCCGCCGTCGGTGAGAAAAAAGCGACCGCGCTCAAGAAAGAACTTGAACGCTTTCACCCCCAGGTCAATGTGCACGCCGTCGCTGACGACGCCCTTGCAAAGTGGGATATGCTGCAGAAACATGATTTGATAATTGATGCGACGGGAGAGTGGAATGTTCAGTCGGCACTCAATGATAATTTTCTGAACAATCAGGGCGGCAAACTCAAAGGTATTTTGCACTCTTGGATTTTTATGAACGGGGCAGCCGTTCAAAGCTTTCTAAATCTAAATGACGAGTTTGCGTGTTTTCGCTGTCTGAAGCCTAAATTCGATGGCCCTTGGCGATATCCTGCAGGCCATGAACATGATGAACTCAACTTGCAACCTGCTAGCTGTGGAGAAGGTTCTTATGTCCCGTTTTCGGTTGATGCATCCACAATGGCCGCCAGCCTTGCCAATAGAGCCGTATTAGATTGGGCTGAGGGTAAGCCAGGTAAGCGGTTGAGGACGGTCATAGTAGACATAGATCGCGGAAGAGGACAAAAACCTGTTTCCCCGAAGCCTTCTGTGCACTGCCCTGCCTGTGGGTCTAAACGGGAGGCCAATTGACCGAAGTACTTTTTCCGAATGCGATAATTGATGAACTTCGCCGACGAATTCAGGCGAGCCGCACAGGCAATGAACAAGGTGGCCTATTGCTGGGGTACCGAAAAGCAAACACTCTGCAAATAACCAGCTATACGGTTCCCCAAAAATGGGATTACGCGACGCCCGTCTTGTTCAAGCGAAGTATGAGAGGACACAAGAAGCTCGCGCTCCACGAATGGCGCCGCTCCGGAAAGACTGTTGATTGGCTGGGTGAATGGCACACACATCCTGGCGGAGCAGCTATTCCGTCCTTTACTGACAGACAAAGCTGGCAGCGTCTGGTTCTCCACACCAAGAAACCAATGACATTTCTAATATTCTCGGATCATGGCCTGTATGCAGGACTACAGCAGCCTGTCCCGATGAGTTTAAGGCAACTTCGGCAGATAGAAGAAAACGGCGCCGCAACGATGTTTGGCTGAATGATCTCAAAAAGAAGTACGCACAAAATCGGGTTCAGCGTCGATACGCTGACGCACATCCAATCTGCGGAAGGTTGGTTAGGGTTCCAAGGGGCAAGAAGGCTCATTGGTCGATGGGATGGTTCCAAGGAAGGGCTGCGCGAAAGCTCCCTTCCTGGTCAGGATTGCACAAGGGCAGGAACGCCCTTTGCTCTCGATGAAATCGTCTCCATGAAATGGCCTCAATGGAATTGTCTGGGGTCTTGGGGGCAAGAACGCCCTCCATGTCGATGGGTGCAGGGAGAGCGAAGTCTCCCGCGAGTGGTTCAATCCGGCGATACGGGTTGGATGGCTCTGGAATGGGTTCGATACCCTGGAAGAGCCAATGGCCGGAGGGATTTTTAACGGGAACGCGACAGCGGGTTCCCTTAAACAAGATTTCTTTGTACTACAAAGAACATCTTGCCTTCACGCTTAACTCTGCTGTCATGCTCAATAGCATCAGTCACGAAAGCTCGGGATTTGCCTCTGTCCTGAGCGACCAAAATATTCCAATTGCAATTGTGTAAAGGCGGTCAAACTGATCCCAATCGATGCTCCGTAGCTTCTTAACTCGAAGCTCGCCGGGTCGCGGTTCGTCTTTTAGGTACCGCCTTTCCTCGGAATACAGTTTGTCCTCTCGCTCATCATTTTTAGGTGCAGCGTAACGTCCCGCCCAATTTAGAACGCGCCTAGCAATCACCAATGTTTCACGATCCTCCAAAGACAATTCCGGCAACCCGGCAGTTGCCCACAGCATCACCAGATCGTGGGAGGACGGGACAGTTGTCACCTTCTTACTGGAGCGCTTCATTTCAATTTTCTGGGCGATCACAGCCTTCACAACGAGCTCAAGCGCTATCGAACATTCCCTGAGAAAAGACTCGCGTAATGCAATTCCGGTGCTTCCGGTATAGCCGATCGAACTTGCGGCTTGCGCCCGCGCTGCATCGTTCGTGTCTAATATAATTCTTGCAGCGACCCGTGCGTTGTCGGCCTTCGCCTCATAGTGCAGTGGTGCGCGTCTACGCATTTCCCGTGTCGAATTTGGCATGAAATTTTCCTAATTTGTTCCCAATTCATCGACAAGTGCAAGTCGAGAAAAGGGGGCGCTTTCTCAACGCTAAGAACACCATCGCGAAGTCCCTGCCGAATAAGAGAGCGGGCGTTTCAACAAGGATGGTGTCATGCCAAACTCCAGAAAACCCTTCCACGTAGTGCCGCCGCCGATGCCGGGTGGCGCGCCGATTGCCGAGATCGCGGCATTGGTAGCCACAGGATGCCTTAAAGGCTGCATGTTGGTCTTGATGTTCGGAACTTACTCCGAAACGATGGGAATGATGTCGAATGTGTATCTGTGCGATCTGCCAGGTGCCGGCAGTATCTTTTGCGGGATCGATGACGAGATGACCGTCTCGCATTTGCTCGCGTTTTTGCTGGCTGTCTTCAGCATTGCCGTGCCGATGGCAATCTGGTCGGAAGTGATCAGCCGCGGTATCTATCGTGACCCCAAAGCTTGGCTTTCCGATCCGACCAACAAGATCTACGCGATCCTTGCCCTTGGTGGGTATGGCCTGGTCTTCGCGCTCGAAACGGTCAATCTCTACACACTGATCGCCCGTCAGTCTGTTGGTGGTCTTTCCAGACCACCGATACTAACCCGATGATGGAGTTCCTTGCGAACAATCAGGGGCTCGGCGTCTTCGTCGCTGCACTCGTTGCCATCGTGAACACCGTGCTTGGCCTTTTGGCCGTGCGTGCAGCCTATTCCTTGAAAACCAAGTTGGCGAGGTGAGCAGCATGTTGAAGAAAGCACTCGTCGCTCTGGCCGTCACCGTGTTTGGCATCATGCCGAATACCGTGACGGCGAAAGAACGAAATGAAATCGCCATCTTCCTGGTCGTCGAAAATGGTGGCGTTGTTACGGATCGCAAGGCAGCCGAAACGTCGATCAACTACCTGCTTGGCGAACTGGTCAAGTTCCGTCGTCGCCGCGCTACTAGACATGCATTGATCCATATCGTGCTCTCAGCAAACCCAACTGAGGTCACTTGGTCTGGAACGCCTGCCCAGCTCTACGAACAGGGACATGCAGTTCTTGAACTCATCAAGTTCAAGGACACCTGCTCGGATCTGGTCTTGGCCTGGGAGCAGGTAGAGTTGACGACTAAGATCACAATGCCGGAAGAAATTCGCCTTATCGGCATCGGCCCAATGATCAACGCAAGTTTCCCCTGCGATGAAGGCGACACGACGATCAAGTTGCCTCAACCTGCGCCAAAGAAATTGGCGCTCGCTGAACTGGCGAAGAAGGCCAGTCAGATCACGCTGTTGAACGTCCATGCCGATCAGGACGCAGTCTACCTTAACTACCTTCAGAAGGCGGGCATTCTTCGGCGTGCAAAGAAGGGCGAAATTGAATTCGATCTTATGGATGCTGCGCGCACGCGCGCAGCAAACGGCAAAATTCTGGAGGGGCGCTGATATGAAACGTTCCTCCAGCATGAAAAGGGCGATGGCTTCGGCCATCATCCAGTCCTTACTGGTTTTCTCGCCTGCCGAGGCAAAAATCCAGATCATCCCACAGGTTGAAAAAGCACCAACGGTTCAGTTTGATCTGAAACGTATGCTCGATTTTTCAGCCAGCGTCACCTTGAACGTTCGAACCGATCCTAGCCTTGTTCCATCAGCAAGGGTTCTGGAAATGGTCAAGTCTATCAACATCAAAGATGGGCTCGGCATTTCGATTAAGCGTGGCTACGCGATTGATGCGCAGCATGACCTTGTTGTCGGTTGGTCAGGTGGCACGACGGAAATTACCAAGGTGCAGCAAACGCCTTCTGGCTTGGTTGTCGCCGGGCTATTCAAAGATCAGCAGGGGCGCATTGTCGTGCCTCCGCTTGAGCGGCTTGCCGCCTATACAACGGCGGGTAAAGCCTTGTGTTTCGAGCGCACGATCATTGAGGTCGAACCGAAAACCTTCCCGATGACGTTTGTCATTCTTCTGGATCGTTCCGGATCGATGAGCACCGTAATGGACGATGTTCGCAAATCCGCGTTGTCCTTTATTGACAACCTGCCGGATACGGCAACCTGCTCGGTCGGGGCGTTTGCGGATACCACCAGCTTCGATGAGACGGAGGGTCTGGGAACCGAACTCTGTCAGCCTTCGAACTTCGATTTGGACAAGATGGCTATCGGCGGCAGTACCAATCTGTTTCCTGCGCTGAACACCAGCTATGCGTGGCTCAATGAATCGTCCCGCAAGAACCATCAGAAGGCGGTCATTATTCTCACGGACGGCGCAGTCACGGACGGCGCAGTCACGGACAACAAGAACATGGGAACGCAGGTGCTTGCCAACAAAGGCGGCGCACCGACCTTCGTGTATTTCTTGGGCTCCCGTGAAGATCGCTGGCTCAAGGGGATCGCTGATAATTACCTGCAGCATACGGGCGATGTTGCGGGCACTCTTGGTCAGTATTTCGATGTGGTGAGCGAAGCCTACCGCAAACAGACTGTGCTCAAGCTGCGCCAATGCCCTCAAACAGCGATGCCCTGACCTATGAGCGATTATCGAAACACACAGGAGTGGGTTTCAGATATTCATCAGCATGGTTCGGCAAGGTGGGCGGATTCAGCCCACCTTGTGTCTCGAGGCTATGGCCCGAGTTCCCATCACTTGCTTGGATATCTCCCATCCGAATATTCCGACTACGGCGCAATGCCTGTCACATATGGCGGAGCACGCCACCAGCTTATTGTAGCACCAACACGCGGCGGCAAAGGTGTTTCGGGTGCAATTCCCCGCCTGCTCGACCACCCTGGATCGACCGTTGTCCTCGACATCAAGGACGGTGAACTTGCCCTCATCTCAGCGCTCTATCGTCGCGATATTCTCGGACAAGGCGTGCACGTTATCGCTCCCTATGACTGCGTTTGCAGCAAATTGGGACTATCACCTTCCAGATTGAATCCAGTCGATGGTGTAGGGCTGGAAGACCTCGATCCCTTCGATGCTTCGCTCGAAATCGCCGAGGCTTGCGTCATTCCTGACGGTCAAGGCGAAAGTCATTGGAGCGGTGAAGCCGCAGCAATAATCGCGGGTCTGATCCTTTCCGAAGCGCAACAAAGCGGCGATCTCGGCGGCGTAAGGAGGAAGCTCAATCGTGATGCTGAACGATTTGCCGAGCTTGTCGAGCAAATGACTTATAGCCCATATGAGCTTGTCCGCTCTGCTGCTGCTCGTATCCTGAACAAGGCTGATCGGGAGCTAAGCGGCGTTATCTCCACCGCGCAGCGCAATACGCACTTTTTGGAAAGCAATAGTCTCTCATCCAGTTTATCCGGCACAGACATCGATTTGCGCAACATCGGTGAGAACACGACGATTTACATCGTTCTGCCGGGTCGTCGAATTCGCGCAGCAAAACGCTGGTTGCGGGTGCTGGTCTCCACCTTCATCAACACTGTTACGACCCTTGAAGATAAGCCAGCCATTCCGGTGATGATCCTCTTGGAGGAAATGCCGACGCTTGAACGGATGGAAATCATCGAACGCAGTTTCGGTCAGATGGCTGGTTACGGTCTTCAACTTGTCTGCGTGGTTCAGGATTTCACGCAGCTCAACGATCTTTATAAAAGTCGCTGGGAAACCTTCATTGCGAACGCTGCAAGCGTGCAGTGTTTTGGGACAAACGATTTTTTCACTGCCCGCTATCTGTCTCAACTCGGCGGGTCTGGCACGATTGAGCGGGTAGCCTACGGCTCAGCGCATCAGCGCGTTTCATTTTTCGGCTCACCGGATTATCGCTCGATGACTGACGGGCTGGCTGGCCGCCTTCTAATCACGCCGGATGAACTGATGAGCCTTCATCCCAGCGTACAGGTCGTCAAACTTGCCGCATCCCGGCCATTTATCGGCTATCGGCCAGTCTACTTTTTGGATCGGCGCTATCGTGATCGCTACGACCAGCCTCTTTATTCCATTCACCCGCACCACGCACTCAGACCGATTGAGCACTCAATCGATTTCACCGCTCCAGGAACGGATATAGGGACGATTCTGGCTGAAACTCTAGGGGTAGGCTGAAATGTTCGGGATGACGCTATTGACGGTCATCGTCAGCTTTCTGTCATGGGGGTGCCTAGGCTTCAGACCCATAAAATAGCTATGCAAATCAGTTGAAGTTTGATTCAAGCTCCTGAACAGGAGTTTGATGATGTCTGATGGGTTCTTCTGGCTCAGCGATGAGCAGTTTTCGAGGTTGCGGCCGCTTTTGCCGACCGATACACGCGGCAAGGCTCGTGTCGATGATCGGCGGGTGATCAGCGGCATCATTCGTGTTCTGAAGTCGGGCGGTCGCTGGATCGATGCGCCGGAGGTCTATGGG
>VIRH01000043.1 GCA_008107755.1 Rhodobacterales bacterium | reverse complement strand
CTTCGCCCAGCGACTGACCGTTGGTCCCGGTTCCCCCGCCCCGCGGGCGGATGACGACGTCGTGGAACCTCGGGTCATCCAGAAGCGTCGCGATCCGCACCAGATCCGCTTCGTCGCGCGGATAGGCAACCGCATCCGGCATCACCTGGTAGATCGAATTGTCCGTGGCGAACACCACACGCGTCGAGATCGCGTCGCTCAGGTCGCCCCGAAAACCGCCATCGCGAAGCGCGCTCAGGAAATCCACGTATTTGGTCATTGCGTCCTGTCCCCGCCGGAACCCGTTCGAATACGGGACATTCGGCAGCATGGAAACCGACTGTGCCGTCGCCTCATATACCGGAGGCCGAAGAGAGGCGCGGCAGTCGCGCGTGGAGACAGGCTCCACGCGCGATGGATCACTGGAAAAGCGACATGGGTACGGTCACGATCGCAGGAAAGGCGACCAGCAGCAGCAGGACGGCGATCTCCGCGAGCAGGAACGGCATGACGCCGACGATGATCTTGTCGAGGCGGACCCGGCCAACGCCGGCCACCACATTCAACACGTTACCGACCGGTGGCGTGAGCATGCCGAGGGCCCCTGCCATGGTGAAGACCACACCGAAATAGGTCATGTCGATGTTCGCGGCCTTGCAGAGCGGGATCATGATCGGCATCAGGATCAGCATCAGCGGCGTGAAATCCAGAACCATGCCCAGAAGCAGGGTCAGGACCACGATCACCAGAACCAGCAGCTGCGGCGTATCCATGAACGGCGTCAACGTCGTGATGATCTGCGCCGGAAGATTGGCGATGGTGATCAGCCAGGCGGAAACCATCGAGGTTCCGATCAGGAACATGACCACTGCCGAGGTCCGGCCCGCATCGATCAGAGCCTGATAGAAGCTCTGCAGCGTGAGTTCACGATAGATGAAGGCGCCCACGAGCGTTGCGTAGACAACGGCGATCACAGCGGCTTCGGTCGGCGTGAAGACGCCAACACGCAGGCCTCCGATGACGATGACCGGCAGGACGAGAGCCGGCAGTGCCTTGCGCACGGCAGTGAGAACCTCGGCCCTCGGCTTCTTCTCCAGTTGCTCGAATTGCCCGTTTCGGGAAACGAAACGCCAGGTCACGATCAGCGAAATCGCCATCATGATGCCCGGCAGGATGGCTGCGAAGAAAAGGCCGCTGATCGAGATGTTCGCAATTGCGCCGAAAACCACAAGGGCGATGGAAGGCGGAATGATGGGGGCGATGACACCGCCGGCAGCGAGCAACCCGCCGGATGAGCCCTCCGGATAGCCGCCCATGCGCATCATCGGCAGCAGGATCGCGGCAAGCGCGGCACTGTCTGCAATGGCCGAGCCCGACAGCGAGGCCATGATCAGAGAGGCGCAGATCGCGACATAGCCGAGGCCGCCGCGCACGTGCCCGAAGCCGGCCATCGCCGCCTGGATGATGCGCAGCGACAGGCCGCCACGGTTCATCAGTTCACCCGCAAGGATGAAGAACGGAATGGCCAGAAGGATGAAGTTGTCAGTCCCCAGAATGATGTTCTGGGCAATGACCTGGGCATTGAAGAAGTCCAGATGCAGCATCAGCGCGATGCCGCAGATGATCAGGGACCATGCGATCGGCACGCCGAACATGATGGCGGCGATGAGGACGGCAAGAAAGATGAGAAGGGTCATGTTGCGCCTAGTCCGTCGAAGCTGCCTGGAAGAAACGCTCCGCAGGCATCCGCCCCGCAAGGATCAGAACCATGCGTGCGAGGATGACCAGGCTGAAAGCGACACCGGCGGCTGAGGCGATCAGATATGTCGTCGCCATCGGCAAGCCCGAGATGGGATATTGTGAGGAGAAGTTGAGCTCTGCCTGGGTCCAACCGCCGGATGTCAGCAGCCAGTTGCAGTAGAGCATCAGGGAGCCCGTGACCATCACGAGGACCTTCTTCACCGGGGCGGGGAAACGGTCCACCAGCAATGTCATGGCGATATGGCGTTGTTGTATGAGCGCCAGCAACGCTCCGACCATGATCAATGCACTGAGGACAATTCGCGACAATTCCTCGGTAACGACGATTCCCGAACTGAAGCCGAAACGCAGCACGACATTGACGAAAACCATCACCACGAGGATGAGCATGAAGAAAGCCACGATGGCTTCACATGCTTTCTCGCAAAACCGCAAAAAAATCATACGGCTTCTCCCTGCCAGAGCAAATGAGGCGGCATCCCGAGACGCCGCCCCCATCTGCTTGAGACGTGTTAGTTGAGAACAGACTGCATTTCTTCATACAGCGGGCGCAGCTCGTCAGAAACCAGCTGATCGGTTACCGGCTGAGCGGCTTTCTTGATCTCGGGCATGGATTCTTCAGGGAAATCGATGACTTCCATTCCGCCTTCGGTTTCCAGGAAGGTGCGCGCTTCGGAGACGGCTGCGCGCATGACCTTGCGGTTTTCCAGGGCAGTGGCGTCAGCGGCTTCCTGGATGAAGCCCTTTTGTTCGTCGCTGAGGCTGTTCCAGAACGGCTCGCTGATCAGCATGACCAGAGCGGAGTACGCGTGTTTGGAGTGCGTCAGATACTTCTGGACCTCGTAGAACTTCTGGTCGCGAACGGTCAGCATCGGATTGTCCTGTCCGTCGACGGTGCCGGTTTCAAGGGCGGTGTAGACCTCCGGGAACGGCATCGGCACCGGATTGGAGCCAAGTTCACGGAACAAGTTGATGAAGACCGGCGAACCGATCACGCGGAAGCTCAGGCCATCGAAATCGGACAGCTTGGCGATCGGATGCTTGGAGTTGGACAGATCCCGGAAACCGTTGTCGATAAAGGTCAGACCAACCATCCGTGAGCCTTCGAGGCCGTCGAGCATCTTCTTGCCGACATCGCCCAGAAGCACCTTGTCCGTGGCTTCGTCATTGGCGAAAGCGAAGGGAAGGTCGATGAGCTGGAAACGCTGATTGTACTTGATCAGGTTGGTGGAGGACGTGATCAGCATCTCCTGAAGACCACCCTGAAGCGCGCCGATCTGCTGTGCCTCGTTCCCCAACTGCCCGGACGGGAAATTGCTAACGGTGAATTCGCCGCCAGACACTTCCTCAAGCTTGGACTTGAAGAATTCGACGCCCTCGTTGAAGGGCGTACCCGGGGAACCAAAATGTCCAATCTTGATATCGCGGGCCTGAGCCGGTGCGGCCAGAACCACTGCGGTTGCCGCTGCCAGGATACACCTGCGAACAAAGTGTCTGTCGATCATCTGCTGCTCCGTTCTTTGACTTTCAGGAAGCCGTATTATCTGAACTCGTCGGCGTCCGCATTCAGCGAATGCCTGGTGTCGAAAGCGTCTCGGTTCTCTCCCCGCCTCTCGACATGCTTACGGAAGAGTGCGCGCAAACTACCATAAAAAGTCAAACAGGCAACAATCTTGTGTGTATTTGTCAAAAAATACCAACTTATAAGCGTATTCGGTCATTATAAGTATCATTATTGCCCGCCTCGGTTGCTGAAACTCACTATTTTGTTGTTTTTGCGCAAATGGCGTCTTATTGATCGAGCAACTGTGCGATCTTTGGCAGAAACGCCGTGACGGCGCAACGAACCCAGGGGATCGGGTCCGCGTTCAGGGCAATTCTTCGCAAGCAATGCCCTGTCGCCCGGTCTTTCATGATTGTTCTAAACCTCCAGCCGATCCGGAGCTTTGCCGATGGCGACCGAAAGACATTCTCTTCCCTTCCAGTGCAGAAAGTCACCCGCTTCCGGAACGGCCGGAGTGGTCGTCGCCAATCATCCGCTCGGCTCCGCCGCCGGACACGAGATGCTGGCCGCGGGCGGCAATGCGGTCGATGCTGCGGTAGCCTCCCTGCTCGCCCTGACAGTCGTCGAACCGATGATGGTCGGAATTGCCGGCGGCGGCCTTGCCCATGTCCGCCTTGCCGACGGCACGCATACGGTTGTCGACGCCCTGTCGTGCGCGGCAGGTTCCGCCGCGCCGGACATGTTCCGGCCCGTCGCCGACAGCGGACCAGATTACATGAAGACAGAGGGCCGGCGAAGCGAATTCGGGGCCGCTTCCGTTGCCGTGCCCGGCAACCTGGCTGGCTGGCACATGATGCACCGAAAGTACGGCCGGCTGCCGTTCTCAGACGTGCTCCAGCCAGCAATCCGTTTCGCGGAAAGAGGCTTCGAGGTTACGCCGTATCTGAAGGGGACGATCGAGCAGCACGCGGCGGACATGCTGCTCGATGTTGAGATATCGCGGCACTTCCTGCCGGAAGGCGTTCCGCTGGAACCCGGATCCCGGCTCGTCCAAAGCGATTACGCACAGAGCCTCAAGCTGATCGAAAAGGAAGGGATCAGCGCCTTTTACGGCGGCTCGCTCGGTGCGGCGATGGTTCAATCGCTCGCCCGCGACAAGGGCCCGGAAGGCAAGGTCAACCTTCAGGATCTCCTGACCTACCGCCCTGTCGAGCGCACGCCGATCTCCGGGGAGTACAGGGGCTTCCAGGTTTACGGCCCGCCGCCACCCGCCTCCTCAGGCCTTCATGTAGCGGAAATGCTGAACATCCTGGAGGGCTTCGATCTCGCCGGAATGGGGTTCGACAATGCGCACCGCCTGCATCTCATCCTGGAGACCATCCGCGTCGCCTTCGAGGACCGCAGAGCAGCCTCCGGTGATCCGGACTTCGTAGACATACCCGTTGAACGCTACCTTTCCAAAGCCTACGCGCAAGAGGCGCGCGGACGGCTGCGGCAGACGGGCGACGCGATGCCTGTTGCCCCAACGGTGGAAAGCAACAACACGACGCACATCACCGTCGCGGATCGCGACGGCAACATCGTCACGGCCACGCACACCATCAACGGACTTTTCGGCGCGCGTTTCATGGTCCCGGATACCGGTATCATTCCGAACAACTACATGCACAACTTCGATCCGCATGCCGGGCACGCCCTTTCTGTCGAGCCCGGAAAGCGCGTGCCGACAAGCATGGCTCCCATGATCGTCACCAGATCCGGCCAGCCGGTTTACGCTCTCGGCCTGCCGGGTGCCGTGCGGATCTTTCCCTCGGCTATGCAGTTGATCGTCAATCTGATCGACCACGGCTTGCCGCTTCAGGAAGCGGTTGAAGCCCCACGGGTCTGGACGCAGGGCGACCACGTGGAGCTGGAGCCCGCTTTTGCACATCATGCCGACGCGCTGAAGGCCCTCGGCCACGACGTCAGGATCGTCCCGCATATCGGCGGGGGCATGAACGCGATCGCCTTTTCTCAAGGCGGGCCGATGACCGGCGCCGCCTGCTGGCGCGCCGACGGGACCGTTTCGGCTCTCGGCGGCGGTCTCGCCGAAGCCGATGTCACCTTCTGCATTTGACCCGAGCGCACCGCCCCATCGACACCAGCGCCGGATAAAAAAGACAGTTCGGTCAAAAAACAGTCAAACATGCAATTTTGTTTGACTGTTTTGTCAGTTTCGCATTAGGAAAGAATCTCTCACGGATCCCCGGCCGCAGGTCTTGAGGCAGGCAGGAAGCGAAAGAACAGGATGTCAGTTACCGCGGCAGAATCCCATCCCGACGGAACACCCCGTTTCGACGTCGTCATCATCGGCGGCGGAGTCGTCGGATGCGCGGCCGCGCGCCGCTTCGCCCTTGCAGGGGCGAAAGTCGCGCTTGTCGAAAAAGGCACCGACATTCTCTCGGGAGCCTCCAAGGCGAACAGTGCGATCCTGCACACCGGTTTCGACGCACCGGCAGGAAGCCTCGAACTTGACCTGGTCAAGGCCGGGCGCGAGGAATATCTCTCGCTCTTCGGGTCCATGGGCCTTTCTCTGGTGGAAACCGGCGCACTTGTCTGCGCCTGGACGCCGGAAGAAGCGGGCAAGCTGGAAGGCATCGCCGAACACGGCCGGCAGAACGGTATCTCGGAGCTCCGCGTGACTGGAGCTGGCGCCGCGCGGGACATGGTGCCCGGCCTCTCGCGTCAGCTGTGCGGGGCAGTCGAGGTTCTTGGCGAACATGTGATCGACCCGTGGTCTGCGCCGCTTGCCTATCTGACACAGGCTATCCTCATGGGGGCCGAGGTTTTCAGGAACTGCGAGCTGCTTTTCGGAACCTATGACGGCGAATGGCATCTGGAGACGTCTTCAGGCCGCATGAAGGCGGGCGCCGTAATCAATGCGGCGGGTCTTTTCGCGGACAGGGTCAATGTCCGCCTCGGAATTGAAGCGGACTTCGAGATCCGCCCGCGCAAGGGCCAGTTCATCGTGCTCGACAAGGCTGCGGCGCGACACGTGCCAAAGATCGTCCTGCCAGTGCCCAACGAGATCACCAAGGGCATCGTGATATGCCCGACGGCCTTCGGCAATGTCCTCGTGGGTCCGACTGCGGAAGAGCAGGAAGACCGGGACCGCGCTACGGTCGAGACCGAAACGCTCGGCATGCTGAAGGCTCACGGCGAAAAGCTGATCCCCGCGTTGCGCGACATGCCGATCACGGCCGTTTACGCCGGGTTGCGTCCGGCCTCGGAGAAGAAGGAATACCGCGTCAAGGATTACCCCGAGAAGCGCGCCATCGTGCTTGGAGGCATTCGCTCGACGGGGCTGAGCGCGGCGCTCGGCCTCGGCGCGCATGCGCTGTCGCTTTATGAAGGCTTTGCGGGGAAAACGGCTCATCCGAACGATGTCCCGTCCCTCACCGTTCCCAATCTCACGGAAACACGCGAGCGGGACTGGCAACGGCAGGACCATGGCGACATCGTCTGCCATTGCGAGATGGTCACGCGGCGGGAAATCGAGGCCGCCCTGAAAAGCCCTCTTCCACCCGGAGACTTCGGCGGATTGAGACGCAGGACGCGTGCGGGGATGGGCCGTTGCCAGGGGTTCTACTGCAATTCACAGCTTGCAGAGATGACCCAGGGGCTGTTCAACGCTCCTCTCGCCGTCGATGGAAAGGACAAGCCGTGAGCCAGCCGACAGCGGATGTGATTGTCGTCGGAGGCGGTCCGGCCGGGGTGGCCGCCGCCCTCGCCCTGAGAAAGCAGGGTGTCGAGCGCATTGTGCTTGTCGAGCGCGAAGGTCATCTCGGCGGCGCCACGCGCCACTGCAGCCACTCGCCATTCGGGATGCGCGAATTCGGACGAGTCTACTTCGGCGCAGCCTATGGCCGAAGGCTCGAACGGGAAGCCGAGCGCGCCGGGATCGACGTGCGTCTCGGCCACTCTGTCACCAATCTCGGCGAGACCGGACGTCTCGAGATTGCCAATGGCCGCGGGGTCGAGGAGATTTCCGGCCATAGGGTGATCCTTGGCACGGGCGCCCGCGAGGCGCCGCGGTCGGCACGTATGCTGCCGGGCGACCGGCCGATCGGCGTTCTGACGACCGGGACGTTGCAATCCTATATGGCTTTTCAGGGATTGATGCCCTTCAGGCGTCCCGTTATCGTCGGCTCGGAACTCGTTTCCCAATCGGCGATCCTCTCATGCCTCACTCATGGCGCAACACCGGTGGCAATGGTTGAACCAAGCCCTCACGCCCTTGCACGTGCCCCGTTCCGCTGGCTGCCTCGGGTGACCGGCATCCCGTTTTACCCGGGTGCCCAGATCCTCGACATCCGTGGCCGTGACCGGGTGGAGAATGTGCGGATTTCCTGGCAGGGTGAGCAGCTGGATCTTGCCTGCGACGGAGTACTGCTGACCGGCCAGTTCACACCCGAGGCTTCCCTTGTGCGCAATTCGCAATTCGCGCTGAACACCGGCAGCGGCGGTCCCGCGGTCGATCAGTCCGGACGCTGTGAGAACCCCATCTATTTCGCCGCCGGCAATCTGCTGCGCCCGATTGAAACCGGAGGCTGGGCTTTCCGGGAAGGCCGGGCGATCGGCCTGGCCGTCGCAGGAGATCTGGAGCGCGAGCCATGTGAAACGCGCGCCGTCGAGGTCAGGCACGACGATCCGATCAAGCTTGTCGTGCCGAACCTGATCCGCAGGGACGCCGTAACGGGCCTGGAGAGCTTCCAGTTGCGGTTCGCCCGGCGCAGCACCGGAACTCTGACGCTGCTGCTCGACGGCGAACCTGTCTTCCGCAAGCGGGGAAGCTGGCATCCCGAACGGCGCGTTCTGACCCCTGTTCCGCGTGCCGCCTTCGAGGCGCGGGACATCCGATTCAGCTTCGACGAGGACAAGTGATGCGCGTTGCCGCAATCGATCAGGGGACGACGTCCACCCGCTGCCTCGTGATCGAAAATAATGCCTCCTGGCGCGTCGCAGGCAGCCTCAGACACGCACAGCGACACCCAGGGCCCGGGCACGTCGAGCACGATCCGGAAGAGCTTCTCGGCAATATCCGCAAGCTTCTCTCTCAAGCGGGATCAGTGGATGCCATCGCCATTGCCAATCAGGGCGAGAGCTGCCTTGCCTGGGATGCAGAAACGGGAGACGCTCTCTCGCCAGTGATTGTCTGGCAGGATGCCCGAACCGCGGCGGCGTTGAAGAGCCTCGGCGCCGATGCCGAGGCCTTGTCCAGACAGATCAGCGGTCTGCCGCTGGACGCCTATTTTTCGGCAAGCAAGTTTACCTGGATGCTGAAGAACATCCCTGCTGTCGCAACTGCCCACGCCAACGGGCGGCTCCGGCTCGGGACGACAGATGCCTTCTTCCTTGACCGGCTCACCGGGCGGTTTGCAACCGATGCCGCCACGGCCTCGCGCACGGGCATGATGAACCTCGCGACCGAGGAATGGAGCCCGGACCTCTGCGCGCTTCACGGCGTTCCAATGGACTGCCTGCCGGAGATCCTGGCCGTCGACGAGACCTTCGGCGAGTACGGGGACGTGCCGGTCAGAGCCTCCATCGTTGATCAGCAGGCCGCCCTCTACGGTCACGGTTGCCGCCGGTCCGGCGACTGCAAGATCACCTTCGGCACCGGCGCGTTCCTGCTCTGCGTCTCGGACGGACGGCCGTCGGATACGGCTGACCTTCTTCCCACCATCGCCTGGCGCAAAAGGGAAACAGAAACGGCGCATGCGGTTGAAGCCGGCGTCTATGATGCTGGAGCCGCCCTCGAATGGGCGGCAAGGATCGGGCTTTATTCGAGCGTCGAAGACCTGGAAGCGCTGGAAGGGCCCTCCGCTCTTTCCAAGGGCCTGATTTTCGTGCCCGCCCTTTCCGGTCTCGCGGCGCCCTACTGGGACCGCGATGCCGCTCCCCTCTTCATCGGCATGGATCACGCGACGGACAGGCTCGACATGGTCCGTTCGGTTCTGGAAGGCATCGCGCTTTTGACCGCAACGCTGATCGAGCGAACCGCCGCGGTCACACGCGTTAGCGAAACGATCTCCATCGACGGCGGCTTGTCCCGGAACCGCTACTTCGCACAGTTTCTCGCATCTGCCAGCAATCGGACAATCTGCGTACCTCCGATGCACGAACTGACCGCACTCGGTCTTGCCGAACTCTGTGGTATCGACGCATCGCCCGCCCGCTCCAATGCGGCGGTGTTCCGGCCGGACGGTTCCGTGACGGATGCCGAACGAACCCGCTTCGCACAGGCCGTAGAGCGCTCCAGGGACTGGCACTCCGCGAGACCTTGAATACGGCAGAAGCGGTTACGGGACCTGGCGAAAGGGTCTTTCCCAGACTTTTGAAAGACTGGTTCCGTTGCGCGTTTTGAGCCCGTGCGGTCATGTGTAAGCAACCGCCAACAGATATCGGCTGTGGTCGCAGCGACTGGTGCACTTTCTCGCAACCTGACCGACATGCCGCGCAGAAATGCACACCATCTCGTTTTGGTCCCGGCTCACCAACGAATCTTAGGCGCTCTCTCCACACCGCATTTGAAGCAGCCAATCTGAAAAGGTCTTTGGCATGGTTGTGGTGACGGCCTGCCCGTGAAAGCGTGCCTCGGCAGCCTCGGACGGACTGTAGCCGTAACGCGTGCGGAACTGCCGCGTGAACTGGGACGGACTGGTGAACCCATAATCGTAAGCGATTGAACTGATACGCCTATGATCCGATTGGTTCTCGAGGGTCGCATGGCATGCTGCCAAGCGCTGCTCGCGGATGAATTTGGCAACACCGCCGTGGTGCTCGAAGAGATAGTATAGCTGACGCCTCGAGCAGTTCAGCGCCCGACAGACATCCATGGGAGAAAGGTCCGGGCGGGAGAGGTTCTTCTGGATATACTTTTTTGCAAGGTCGAAACGGCTGGCCGAAATAGCGTCTTCTGCAAGCGCCAGATTGTCGGAACTCGATCGTATCGTGGCAATAAGCAGTGCGGAAACCGCGTTAGTCGCGAACGGGATATCGGCAGGCGTCAGATGCCCCATGTATTGATGCAGAGACGAGATGAGGTTCGTGAGGATCACAGCCATGGACCCGGACAGCGTTGTGTGATTGGCCGCATCAAAGACATGAGCCTCGTCCTGGAACGCTTCGCGGCTGAGAAATACGTAATCGACTTCAGTGCGGCTGCAGCCTCCGGAAAAGGGAACAGCAAACGATTTCATCGAGATCCCCCCCGCCGGCTCGCGCAGGACTCTCTCGCCGAACTGACTGATCTCAAACCCCGTTTTTCGCAGACTGAGGCACCAGTGCTCGATATGAAAGTCGCGCACGTGACGCATAGTTCTGCTGTACGTAAAGCCATCGGTCGTGACGGATGCGATATGGAGCCTGTCGAGGCTGCATCCCGTCGCTTTCGCGAAATATCGCGACGGCGGTGTCTCAGCGCTCTTCACATGGGCAAAAGGTGCGAGCATTCGTCGCCAACTGCCAAATTGCGCATTTCCATCAAATGCCTCACTGGAATAGCTAACTGTACGAAGATATTCGGAGCACGAAAGCAACCCATCCTTCGATTCCATTTCCACATTCCCTACTTACGTTACGTTGCCCTCATTAAGTCTTGACTTGCCGTTTTACTTTGCTATCATAAATACTAATTTACACTTTTACTGACTGATTTACTATTGCGGCAATCCTTAGTTGATATATATGCCGTCATAATTGGAATTTTATCCTAATTTCGTCAAACAAGAACAACCTTAATACACGCAGAGCTATTGCGGTATCAGTTAAGTGCATATTGGTTGCGTTTGCGTGCGACGATAACCGCCTTGCGAGCCAGACCTTCCCACTTGACGCTGCCAGAAAGCGTCAAATCCCAAGCGTGTGTTCGCCGGGAAAGGGCGTTGGGGCGTGGATCATTTTTCAAGGGTTTGCCGATAGGCAGGCGAGGTCACCAACGAGATGACTTTTGCGCGATGCCTTATAAACACCACCCCTGTCGCCGTCACCGGACCCCGAAGATGAAGTTCAAGGTGACGAACTGGTCGGACTACGATGCGGGTCTCCGGCGGCGCGACAGCCTGACACAGCGGTTGACGCCGGAAGCCCTTGCTGGATGGCAGGCGCCACGGTTCTGTCGCAAACTCCTGGTTGGCGCAGGGTCCTGTCTCCCTCTGGACGCAGTTATCCTGCGAGCGCCATGAACTGTCGGTAACCGGGAACGCCAGCTTGGTTCAAATGTCCCTTGCGGATCATGTGAGCCGTCTCGATCCCGTCCAGTGTTGCGCTTGCTGAATGAAAAGCCTTGAAGCCCATCATCGGTCTGGTCAGTTTCTTGACGAACCGGTGATCCTGTTCGACGATGTTGTTCAGATATTTGACCTGCACAATGTCGATGAAGGACCACCAACAGCCGGTGAGAAGCAGATAGATGTTGACGTTGGTCAAGCCCGCCAGGTTGGCGCCGCTCTTGTCCATCACAACCTTTTCCGGCAGAGCATTGGTCCCGATGGCCTTCTCGAAAAAGGCCGTTGCCGCCGCTTCGTCCCGCGCCTCGGACAGCATGAAATCAACCGTATCGCCGTATTTGCCGATGGCGCGATAGAGATAGACCCATCTGTCCCGGACCTTGAGGTAGGTTTCATTCATCCGCCAGGATAAACAAACCGGCTGCTTTCTGGCTTTGGCTTTTGCGGCGATCGCCGGGCTGTTGCGAACGAGCCAGCGGTTCAGCGTGGCTGTTCAACGTCAACGCCTCGCTCCTGCATGATTTCCTCCAGCAGGCAGCCCTTTAAATGTCGTGTCATTTGACCGGAGCAATTGCGTTCGGTGGCAAGGCGGGTTGCACGCGATGGTGTGTCCCACCACAAGCGCAAGCCAACGCGGTCAGCGGACGCAAGAGCCCGGCCCTTCGGGTGACGACAAGCAGCCCATCGGCAGCGTTGCGCCGCTTGCACGATGCACCGCATCGCGCTTCGCAACGCGCCTTGCCGAACGAGCTGCTTGACGTCATCAAATGACCCAACATTTAAAGGACAGGCTCTAGATCCCTGTAGAAGTCCGGGGATCTGAAGGCCGGCAGCATGAAAGGGAACCTTGGCCAAGAACTTTGCGACAGAACCGGTCCAAATCGCATAGGAGACTACCGATCTGGGAAAACGGAAGCCCTTGAGGCGCGGCAAATCGAGACGCTCAAACGTCAGAGCGAGCTACCAAACCCAAACGTGATCAACAAGTTGGCAATGCCCTTGAGGGTGATCAGGCGGTGAGTGGACTCCACAATGCAGGTTGTCCCCCTGGAGGGCAGGTCGCGTTTTATCGTCATCGCTTTTTGGCCGCTTTTCTCAGAGATTTCCACGCCAAAGCGATGCGGATTTATTGCGGTTAAACGCGACACGCCCTGACAGGTTAAAACGTCAGACCGAACCTTGCGTTCAAGGTGTTGTCCTGTGCGTTCGTGCCGAACTCGCCCCTGTATGAGGCGGACAGGTTCAGGCTTTCGGTTATCTTCAGGTTTGCTCCGGTCTCGACAAGAACGGTGTCTTCGTCGATCGGCGTGCCCGCAACTGTGAACGCCTGTGTGCCGTCTGTCACAAAGGCGGAAGAGACCTCCGGCGTCACATCGCCGTAGCTGTGGCGCCAGGCCAGGGTGCCGTTGAAGCTCAGCACCGTACCCTGGTTCACAACTCCATATTCGTAACCTGCCCGTAGGCCGAGCGTGCTGACGCCCAAAGTTTGCGAGGAGCCGTTCACATGAAGCGCGGCTGTTCCGCCCTTTTCGTTGAAGCTGTCCGTCTCAACATGCACCACCGCGAGGCCTGCGAACGGTTCGAGCATTGCCGCCGGTGTGCCGATGGCGTAGCCCAGTTCACCGAACGCCTGGAACGTGTTGGCGCTGTAGTCCGCTGAAAGCGTGTCGGAGAACCCGGTGAAGGCGACCTGGCGTTTCGTATTTACCGCACTGTAGGTGTAGGCTGCTCCCAGCTGTGTCAGCACCGCTCCATAGGCCCGGCCCGCATAGGTTCCGATGGTGAAGTTGTCGAGGTCGGCGTCGGAGTTGCGGTCAGCGACCCGGGCCTCCGTCCGGCCATAGCCGGCCACGATACCCGCCTGGTAGCCATAGAAACCGGTGCTCTCGAGCCCGGCGATGAAGCCGCCCGAATTGCGCTTGAGGTCGGCCGAATTGCCGTCGCCCTGAACCTGCCCGAACGAACCGTAGGCCTCTCCCCAGATGGTGCCGCCAGGCTGGATCATCGGCTGCCCGTCTCCCGGTCCGTTGGTCGACACCTGCACCGAGCCACGGGTTCCCACGCTGGCAAAGGCACCATTGATCCTGTTGCCGATCACGTCGCGGATCCGGCCGGCGTCCTGTGCAATCGTGCCCTGAACGGAGGCATGGGCCTCGCCCGAAAGCTGGTCGAGCGCATCGCGCGCCTCGTCCGCATCTTGCAACAGCACGAAAGGATCGTAGAGCCGGTTACCGTTGGGCAGGGCATCCACCGCAGCGCCGACCGCCGCCTGGTTCGGCGTCTCGGCGATATCGGTGATGGCGGTATCGTTCCGCTCGAGTTCCAGGAACACCGAGGTCGGCGTGTAGGAGAGCAG
>VIRH01000048.1 GCA_008107755.1 Rhodobacterales bacterium | reverse complement strand
GAGGCCTCGATCATCAATTCGCCAGCCGCTTGCGAGAAATCAATCGTGCCGCTGTCGCCAAGCAGGGTCTTCCGGCCCGTGCCGGCTGTCAGGCGGTCACTGCCGCCACCCAGAATGGCCGAAACATCACCGTCGCCGAGCGTCACGGTGTCGTCGCCGTCCGTTCCGGTCGAGGCACTGGCGAGGTCGATCTCACTGGTCTCGTCGTCTCGGGTGACATCAATCGTGCCGCTGTCACCCAGAAGCACATGATCGCCGTTGCCAGCCGTCAGCGTGTCGGAACCGCCGCCGAGGATCACCAGACTGTCGCCCTCGCCCAGTGTCACCGTATCGTCGCCATCGCCCGCGTCATCCTCGCTGACAAGGCGAACCGTCAACGACGACGGGGTCGCCGTGCGGGTAATGGCGCCGCTGTCGCCAAGCAGGGTCTTGTTGCCCGTGCCAGCTGTGAGGCGGTCGCTCCCGCCACTCAGAATGGCTGAAACATCTCCGTCGCCAAGCGTCACGTCATCGTTGCCGTCCGTGCCGGACGAGGCGCTGGCGAGTTCGAGCTCACTGGCCTCGTCGTCTCGAGTGACATCGATGGTGCCGCTGTCGCCCAGAACCACATGATCGCCGTCACCGGCCGTCAGCGTATCGGAACCGCCGCCGAGGATCACCAGACTGTCGCCGTCACCCAGCGTCACTGTATCTTCCCCGTCCGTGTCAAGAGCACTGCTGGATGCAGCGATGCTGGTCTCGGAGGTACGAAAATCAGCAAGGATTTCGCCGTCGTCACCAATGACGACATGATCGCCGTCGCCGGAGGTCACCCTGTCGGCTCCCTTGCCCGCGACAACGTAAACCCGGCCATTGCCGGCCGAGATCGTGTCGCCGGCTGAGGCGACAAGGCTCGCCATGCTCGACATGGCGACGAACGCTCCTGTGTAGTCGTCGTTCGGCGCGATGGTGATTTTGCCCTCATCGCCGAGGATGAACGCTTCTCCGTCGCCTAGCGTGGCTGTATCGCTGCCCCCGCCAAGAATCGCGGTGACCTTGCCGCCCGTCGAAATGATGCTGTCGTCGCCAGCGTTTCCGGAAGGGGTGCTCTCAAGAGCGCGCGCGACCATCGCCATCAGCGCCCTTGTCTTGGCATCCGCTTCCTTCTCCGCATCCGTGGCGTCCGCATCCAGTGCCTGGTAGGAACGCAGCAAGGCGAACGCGGCTGTGTTCAAACTCACCTTGCCGTTGTCGGCCAGAGCCGCAAGGCCGCCGTTCTGGGCCGAAATCGCATCGTCGCCACCGCCGCCGATGACGATGTCAATCAGATCGTCAGGTGCTGTCGAGCCGCCACCATCTGGCTGGTCCCTGCCCAGGATAATCGTGTCGTCGCCGTCATTTTCTGTGGCGATCGAGGTGATGGTGCCCTTCGACAGGTCGATGACACCACCATCACCCAGCACGATATCCGCTCCGAGGCCGGCATCTATCCTATCGTCCCCTTCGCCACCGATAATTATGTCGTTGCCGCGGCCCGTGGTCAGGATGTCGCCGCCGCCGCTCTCACCGACAATGGAACCGATGTATGTGATGGCATCGAGCAGCCGTGCGCCCTTCAGTTCGGCAAAGTCTCCGATCAGAACATTGTCGCCGGAGAGATCTTCCAAGATCTCCATTTCGCCAGCCAGAGCCGAGCCGGAAACCAGCACATCGTTGCCGATCCCGCCGAACAGACGGTCGGTCCCGGAGTTGGTGCTGGTCGTCGCGGTGGAGACAAGGCGCTCGACGATCCTGTTGGACGAAAGCATCACGTCGGCGAAGTCACCGATGAGAATATCGCGGCCACTGCCGCCATCAATCGTGTCGGAGCCGCCCCCCCCCAGCAGGACATCGTCGCCGCTGCCGCCGTCCAGCGTGTCGTCGCCATCCGCTGCATCGACCACGCCGATGGTCAATTTGCCGCCAAGATTGCGGGAGAGATCAAGATCTGTCGGATCGACGACGGTGTCACCGACGGTGAAGACGAAATCACCGCCAGTGACGATGTCGTTGTCGGCACCGCCGGACAGCTTGTCATTGCCTCCACCGCCAGCAATGATGTCGTCCCCGAGCTGGCCATGAATGACGTCGTTGCCCGAGCCGCCGATGATGATGTCGTCGCCGTCGGCCAGCGCCAGATTGGTGAGATTGGAGACGTTTCCAGTCAGGCCTTCTTCTCCCGCGGCTGCTCCCCATCCCCAGATCTCGGAGTTCTCAGCCTCGACCACCACGGTGTCGCTGCCGGCGCCAGCCTCGATATAGACGCTGGATCCGGCGGCGGAAATCGTGTCGTCCCCGGCACCGGACCGGATGATCGCTTGACCCTCGCTGGTCAGATCGATCTGAATGACGTCGTCGCCACCGCCGGTCAAAACGATGGCGTTTCCGCTGCCGCTGACGGAGACGGTATCGGCATCGCGAGACCCGAACGGTTGGGTCGCGACGGTATAATTCGCGATAAGGTCCGCAAGGTTGTAGGTGGCCGAGCCAACGCTATAGTTCGCCGGTGCTGCCTCGCGCACCGTTCCATCAGCATTGATACCGACAAGCTTCAGGATTTGCTCGGCCGTGACTTTGCCTTCGTCTAATTCGCTCTGGAACAGATCGCGCATCCCGTAGTCGTCATCACCGATATAGATAACGGTTCCGCCGCGGATGTCGACCGTGTCAGACCCTTCCTCGCCGAAGACGACATAGACGCCCGAAGCGTTTTCACTTGCCGTAATGACATCATTGCCGTCGCCGGCGAAAACGACGTGAACCCCTTCGTCAGGCAGAATGATCTTGTCCTTGCCCGAACCCGTGTAGGTGATCGTCGCCGCGGCGGTCAGTCGGCCGAGATCTACGACGTTGTCGCCGTTGCCGGCAGGAATGATCAACGTATTGGCCGTGAAGTCGATCGTGTCGCTGGTAGATTTTGTGCCTTGCTCATAGGTGACCTCGATGGAGGAGCCCGAACCCGAGGCAATGATCGTATCGTTGCCGTCGCTCTTGATCTTCGAGTAATTCGCGGCTGCGTTGGCACCTATGTTGAGGATGCCTGTCCCTTCGCCGACCTTGGTGGCGATGACGGCGCCGACATCGAGCCCGCCGAAATCTTGGTCAATAGAGAAGCTGAATACATTAACCGACCACTTCAACTTAAAGAAGCCGACGTCAATGCCTACCCAGACGTCTAGGCTGAAATCGACATGGAACTGCCCATCGAAAATATAACCAAGCCCCTGCCAGAAAGATTGTGCTTCGCTCACGGCATCGAATATTAGATTGAGCTCGGGAATGCTCAGCAATCCATCGCCATTCGGATCGTTGAGATTGATGTCGATCGAGACGCCGCCCTCGACATCAAGGCCGCCCACGATGACATTGAGCCCAGCCGAGATGCGGACGCTGACGTACAGAAGATCAGTGTCGAGACTGATGCTGTCCAGAAGCCGTTCGGGATCCTTCGTCTCGACGAAATTGACGATGCCGTCGAGGGTGAATACGACGCTGAAGCGGGACTCCATGTCGAAGTCGAGGGTGAACTTGAACGCGCTCTGGATGATCTTGGCGGCCCAGCCCGGCATGCCGAGCGTTCTGACGATCTCGTCGGCAAGATCGAAGGTGAAATCGAGATCAAACAGCGTGTAGTTAGCAGACACAAGCCGGACTTGGTTGAAGTCCCCAAGCAGCAGATTGAGGATGTTCGAGGGATCGGTGAGGATATCGAGATTGATCGAGAAGCCGGACGACTTGCTGCCGAACTCGCCGAAAGACGAGCCACCCGAGGAGCCGAAGCGGACCTGCTTCTTGTCCAGTGTCTTGGAGTCCTCCTCCTGCGCGTCGTTCACGGCATAGGTGAAATCATAGCTTCCCAGGACAATCCAGCCGTCATTCCCCTTGATCTCCTCGAGAAACTTCGTCACGTCGCTGATGACGTTGCCCACCGTCGTAACAATCCCCAGTATCGGAAAGACTCTGCTCAGCTCGGACGCGATCAGGCTAAAGGGAGCATCGTTCAGGAAGCCGAAGGCCTGTTCGAGCGGCTTGAGAAACGCCATGATCGGATCGAGGACCGGCTTGAGAATTGCGTCGTAGATGACTTCGGCGTCGATGCGAACATTGGAAAATTCCAAGCGGTCGGTGACGAGCCCTCCGTCGTAGGTATAGGAGCCGTTGTAGATCAATTCACCCGCGACCGTCGGGAACAACTGGGCGCCGTTGATCGAGACCGGTTCGCCGGTTGTCGGGTTGTAGATGTTGGCCGCAAGGGATATCTGGATATCGAAGGCTGCGGTGAAGCCGAAGTCGACCAGATCCGATGTCTTGAGCATCGAGACGTAGACGACCTTCTCGAAATCCAGGAGGTTGCCGTCTCCGTCAAATGTCGTTATGCCCGAGAAGTCGCGGTAGATATCGGTTTTCGTGACCGTCTTGTTTTTACCCTGTTTGTCCGGGTCGCGAATCTCCAGACCCTGGTCGCCAAACAGGTCCGCTTCAAGAGTAGCGGATACCTCCGCGGTGCCCTCGCCTCCGACGATGTTGCCATTCTCGTCGGTCGTCACCGCGTCGGCGCTGACGCCGAGAATTTCAAGAATGTTCATCGAACCAGAGAAAGTGCCGGCATCGACCAGGAATTCCAGCTCCACCTCTGCTTGATCGGTGTCGTTGAGCAGGAAGAAGCCGCGCTTGTCGAAGCCGAAGCCAATATTGACCGTATATGCGATCTGAAGAAGGACCTGGGATCCGTCCTCGACCTCGAGACTCAATCCGGGAATGCCCAGATCAAAGTCGATGTCGATCATCTCGGCGAACAATATCTGCGAGAAATTGAGCGCGCCGTAGACGTAACTTTCTCCGGTGGTGGGGTCGATTTGGAGCGCAGCCTGCACATACGTCACGTCGTTGGTCGAAAACAGCTCATTGATCACCTGGTTCATGAAGCCGGAAAGCAGATCGGTTGCCGTCGGCATCGAACCGTTCATAATCTGCTCGGACGCATAGTCCATGACGACGTCGATGACGTAGTACCGGAATTGCTTGAAGACGGTGACACTGTTGCCGAGCGCATCGCCGATGATAGGCAGCGTGATGTCGCCCAGATAGTCTTCGAGCAGCGACTGTATCTGAGCAAAGATCGTATCCAGCCCATCGAGGATAAATTGGGGGTCTTGCAGAACGTCGACAATATCGAGGTTCTCGAAATACGCTTCCAGATCGGGAATATCGAAGTGGAATGCGGTCAGATCTATGACCTTGTCCCGCTCCAGGTCGACCAAGGCACCTTCGAAATCGCCGTCCTGCCCCACAAGCAGCTCGACGTTCCACGACACTCCGTGCTGATCCGGATCGAACAGGCCGGCGCTGTCGCTGAAAGGCAGGTCGATGTCGATGGCTATCTTAGCGACCACATCGAACAGGTCGTTCTGCAAGGCCGAACCAACGCCGTCGAGCGCACCAAGGGCGGACAGATCTAACTGGCCCACATGGGCGTCGCCGTCGATATCGTTCACGGTGAGGCCGAGGAAGGCCGCGCCTCCCTCCCCGTCGGTGATCATCGCCACGCCATCCGCGACAGTCACCGACAGCGGGCCGAAGTCAAACTCGACGTTGACGTCGTCAGTGCCCGCCGTGAATGAAAGGGTCATCCCCGTCTTCTCGGTGTCGAGGAAGACACGCGGCGCGTGGTCCCCTTCCGTATGGTGCAGTACGCTGCCGACAATCGCACCGTTTTCCGACACTGCGCCAGTCGTCAACCCCAGCACCGTGGCAAGGTTGGAGCCGCCCAGCTCTGATATGGTGAATTCCACGCTTTCAGAGATGACCTCCCCGCTGACGCCGAACGTCAGGGCGTCGTAGCCCGCGGCGTCCACCAGGTTGGTCGCGCTCAGCACCACGTCGCCATTCTCGGCGATAGAGAAGCTGACGAGTTGCGAGGCGGCGATGGTCATCGCACCGCTCCCTCCCATCACGGCCCGCGAGACAGAGAGACCGGCCAGGGCCGAGTTGAGGGCGGTAACGAAGCCTTCCGCCGACCGACCTTCCTCGGCCTCAACGGAGAGGGCGTGGTCCTCGCCTCCGATCGTAACGGTGAAGCTGACCGCCTCGTCGTAGCCTGTGAATTCGGAAGAAATTGCG
The DNA here is from genome assembly GCA_008107755.1 of Rhodobacterales bacterium. GTDB lineage: Bacteria > Pseudomonadota > Alphaproteobacteria > Rhizobiales > Stappiaceae > Roseibium. The sequence goes on along the minus strand of VIRH01000048.1, from coordinate 7,963 downwards.
ATGGTCTCGACGCCGTCGACATCAATCGACGTCGCCTCGTCACTTCCGAAGAGCGCGTTGACGTCGGTCGTGTCGACTTTGCTGCCATCGCTATCGCTGAGCACAACCTGGCCGGTCGCCTCGTCGAAAGAGACACTTACGGTGTCTCCGAAGGCGTCCCGTGCTGCCGCATCGAGCGCGTCGAGCAGTTCTCCCAACGTCTCGTAACCATCCGCATCGAACTTCAAGGTGGCGATTTCGTCGGTCGTCGTGTTCGACCAGACGATCTTTATGTCGCCTCCGCCATTGGGATTGAGGTTGAACGGGGAGCCGCCCGCCAGTTCGCTGAGCGGCGTGTCGCGTGTCACCGTAACGTCGGCGGTATGCCCCCCGCCCGACAGATCGATGCCAAAGGACAATGTGAACCCGAGAAGCGGATCGAAGATCAGGACGTCGCTTGCGTCCGCGCCCGTCAAGTTGGTCACCGCATCGGCGAGCGTCTCGCCGAGCATGTCGTTGAGCGCGTCCCCAAGCAGGCTCGCCAGATCGAGCTGCAGCGGAACGCTCTCCGAATAGTCTTCAAGGAAGGCGAAGCTCAGATCGAACAGAACCGTTTCGTTCTGCGCATCCCAGGACACCTCGACAGTATCGGTGCCGAAGACTTGCATTAGAGCGGTCTCCAACGCGTCGAGGCCAGTCAAGGGCGCCTCGCGCAGGTCCTTCAGTGCCTCGATAAAGTCGCGGGAGAGATTGACGGCGTCGAGCAGCGAGAAATTGAGCAGGGGAATATCCCCGGCGAGGAAGGGCAACTCCACCGCGAGCACGTCCGCCACGCTCGTCAGCATGTTGGCGATGGCGACGAGCGCATCGAATATGTCTTCGGTCTGCAGGTCCGCCAGCGCCGCGAATGCCTCCAGATCGCTTCCATCGTCTGCGAACAGCGCAACTTCCGCCGTATCGGGGAGCGCGAGCAAGTCGCCGACGGTTATGCCAATTCCGCCGAGCATGTCCTCACTGAGACCATCGATTCCGGCCTCGGAAATCTTGACGTCCCCCAGGTGAATGAGCAGTTCGGCAAGCGAACCGCTGGCGTCACCTTGTGTGTTGCGATCGATCACGGCGACGGCATCCGCATCATTCGCCCAGCCACCATCCGCGTCGAGACCGCGGCCGGAACCATCGGTGACGATGCCGCCGCGCAGGTCGAAGCGGCCAATCAGTGAAGAGACACCGAGCGCCTCGGTGACGACGATCTCCCCATCGACCTCGTTGACGCGCGTCAGCAAGGCGTCCAGAACGGACTGGAAGCCCAACCTGTCGCCATAGGTGCCAGTTGCATCCGTACCGACCAGTGTGGCGTCGAGTTGCGTGTCAAGGACCAGGAAATTCGCCAACGGGTCTTGGCTGCCGATCTCGATCCCCACAAGACCGATATTGCCCGAGCCGGTAATGCCGGTCGCCATCGCATGGACATCGACCTCAAGCGCGACTTCCTCGAAGAACATGTGCTCTTCGACCAAATCAGTCAGATCGCTGTCTAGCAGGCGTTCCGCATCGATCAGACTCATATCGTTGTCATTGGCAAGGGCGTCAGCCATCGCCACGAGATCGAGCCCGATGCCGCCGCTGAGGAAGGCTGCCATCTCTCCTTCGAGCTGACCGGAAAGGGTTAGTCCCTCAAGGTTGTCCAGGCCGAGGTCGCTCGCGGAGAACGCCACGGATTCCTCGCCGTCAAATTCGATCGTCGTGGTGAGACTGGCGATATCGAACATCAGTTCGCCATCGGCTGTCAGCGTCAGCGAAATGCCTTCGTACACCGCGTCAAGTTCGGTGTTCACCCAGTCGATCAGCGAATTTATATCTTGAGCCCGCAGGAGTTGCGTGGCGTCGGCGGAAATGGAAATGTCACGCGTCTCGCCGGCATCGAGCGCGAAGTTGATCGTGTCCCCGCTCGCGGTTGCGGAGACACCAAGGCCGAGTTCGGTTAACGCGGTTTCCATGTCGGCGGCCAAATCGGCGATGGTCGACCAGCCATCGTCCGACCGCACGTCGAGATAACGATCTTTTCCGTCGATGGTGACAACAAAGCGCAGAACAGTAACGCCGTCCAGCTCCGCCAGATCAATCTCGCCGGTGGTGCCCGTCAGATTCTCTTCGCCGAACAGCAGAACATCTTCCTCTGCATCGCTGTCGCTGTCGAAGACTCCGCTGGCCGAGACGTAGGACGCCCCCTGGAAGCCAAGGTCGGCGATGCCGAAGTCGTCGTCGATTTCACCACCGGACGTGGTGGCGGAGGTTATGGCAAATGTCGCGTAGCCCACGCTCGATCCGTCCAGCGGGCTTGTGATCTTGCTACCGGAAATCCGAAGCGCCGAACCGCTCGCGGCAACGGCCGCGGTGATGCCGAACGCGGCGAGCTGGGCGTTGAGCGCCCCCGCCAAAGCCTGCAGACGGCTCTCCACCGAGGCCGTCGTATCGAGTGCGCCCGCCGGCAGTGCGACCGTAACCGTCTGGATCGTTCCCGAGGGATCGATGATCGATAGGGTGAGATCGCTGTATCCGCCGAGAGCGTCCAGCATGGCGGACGAGATCTCGCCACTGAGCTGGGACTCCACACTGTGGAAAAGCTTCACACTATCACTGTCCTCGCCGAAGCCGAGTTTTTCCGGATCGATGATGAACATGTCCGGCAGCGCGGCGACGATCTCCGCCAGTTTGTCGAGCACATCGGCTGTGCCGAGGCTTGCAAGCGGAAGGTCAATGTCGAAAACCGAACTCGTGAGTATCTTGCTGAGCGACTCGCCGATGTCGGTGATCAGCGCGAGCATCTCGTCCGCGCCCAGGACCCCGAAGGCCTGGACCATGGTTTCGACCGTTTCGCGCTGAGAGGCATCGACATTCGGGTCGTCGAGCGTCACCGAGAAGTCGACCGACGCAGTCTCCATGAAACTCGACAGCGGCGAGGAAGCCACCGAGCTGTCCAGAATGCTGTTCAGGGACAGGGCGGAGGTGAAGTCATAATTGTGGCCTGCCACGTTCAAAGTGCCGGTTGCAGACAGGCTCAGCAGATCATAGGCATGATCGGCTGCGACGCTTACATAGTCGTTGGCCCCGACTTCCCTGATCTCGGCCTGAACGGTCAGTTCGCTATCGCCGTCGAAATGCGGCGTTGTTGTATTCCCCCCGGCGTCGTAGCTGAAGCCCAGATCGAGGCCGGCCGCATCGACGCCGATCCGCAGGGAAGCCAGGTCGATTGCCGTCACGCTCAGATCGAGAAGGCCCAGCGTCAGCTGCGTGTTGTCCGTAACCGTGATCTCTCCGTCCAGTGCGAACAGATCCGTGAAATCAAAATCGTTGATACCGAGGCCGAGGCTGGCGATGGTCCCGTTACCATTGAGCGCGACGGAAGTGGAGAAGGAAAAGCTGATCGCCCCGCCAGAGCCGTTTTCTCGACCGAGCGCAGCCGATAGAGAGCTGTCGCCCAAGACAGAGGCAAGAAAGGCATCGAGGTCGATCCAGGTATCGGGCAACTTGATCGAAACATCGACCGTGGAGTTGTCGCCCGGATCATTGTCTTCGCTGAACTCAATGACGGTCTGCCCATCGATCTGAACATCATCGAGGAACACGGAAAGACCATCAGTGGTTTCTGCACCAGAGGAAACCAGGTCCTCGATTTCCGCCAGAACGCCTTCCTTGAGCTGAGTGATGGCCTCCAGGATGCGGCCGACGGCAGCGACGGTCTCGGTCAATCCGTCGGAAACGCCGGAACCTTGAGCATCGCCGGTGAGGGAATCGAGAATCGCCCCGGCGTCTGCTACCTGATCCTGGAAGTGCTCCAGAAACTCGGTGACGTCGTCGAACTGATCGGAAAAGGCCTCAGCAAAATGATCGAGCGCAGCGGCAACACCGCTCGCCCCACTCAAATCCCACTCGATATTGGCATCGAGCATCATCCTGGGTTCAAGTGGCAAAGGCGCCGCTGTGCAGTCAGGGACGTGCGCCAGGGCTTGTGGTGCATCGGCGTGCCCCAGCGCATTGGTCATCGCGTAAGATCCTTTTTAATTGCAAAGACGTTGCCTCGCGCAGAAGTGAGCAACGAACCGCGCCGATTGCCTGGCACGCGGCGATGGCTTTCAGCTGCGGGCGTATTGATATCGTTGAACATGCACGGGCTACCGGGTCGAATGCCGGTTTCTGTGAGCGTAAAGAAGACAGAGACCGTGTTGGAAGCGAGATCGACGGCCTGGGAGACGTAGTCGAGGGAAACCGGGATCGCGTTGCCAGCAGTGTCATCGACATAGATCGAAAAACTGCTGCGCTCGAGCAGGCGGCGAAGCCGCGGGGCCGGAACGAAAACCTCCACCCGCAGCGGCTTGTTGACATAGATCGTCGCCAGCGCCGCTCTTTCGACGCTCTCGCCCGGGTCGATCAGATCCTCTCCGATGACCCCCGCAACAGGACTCCGGATCAGAGATTTCTCAACCGCCAGGACCGCCTTGGCATGGTCGAGTTCCGCGAGCCTGAGCTGCTGTTGCTCACTCTCCACCGCCGCCTTGGCCATATCGAGATCCAGTGCCGCGGCTTCGTACTCAGCCAGTGAGACTGCCTGTGCAGCAACAGCTTCTTCAAGCCGGGCTTTCTTTCGTTCGAGACCGTCGCGCTTGACTATGGCGGCTTTCAAAGCCGCATCGGCCTCGGCGCGGGCAGCGCTGAGCCGCATATCCGCCTCGGTCATGTCAGCATCGAGTTGAACCAGCGGGTCGCCGGTCTTGACCACCTCACCCGGGGAGACAAGCACCTTGGCCGCGATGCCGCGCATCGGAGAACTGACCTCCACAACCCGCAGCGGCTTAATAGTGCAGTTCAGGGCTTCTCCACCTTCATCGGCAACCTGGTCAGGGCCGAAAATGTCAACAGCCCCCGCCGAAGTCGCCGTGGCAATTGCTGATGCCGCAAAAAGAAGAAATAGCCCGATCCGCCACATAGCTCAGGTTTCCGCCATATTGAAGAGGTCTCTACCCAGCAGGACCTGCAACCTGCCCCAATGCTTCAGATACTCAGCGCGATAGAATTCGGTCTTTTCCGTCGCCTTACTGAGATCGAATTCGCGTGCAGCAACAGCGAGTTCCGTGGTTTCGCCGGTCCTGAGCTTCGCCTGCTCCGCCTGGTGGGCACTACGCGCCTGAGCCGCCGCCGCATCCAGATCTGCGAGCGCAGCGGTCAGATCAGACATGCGTCGGTAAGTGGATCTGATCTCGATCTCGAGCTGGCGGGAGGCCGCGTCATAGTCGATGGCGCTCGCCTGGGCATCGATAGAGGCCGCCATATTGCCGTAGCCAGCGCCGCCAACGTTGAAGATTGGTACGGAAAGCTGGATACCGAACCGCGAATCCTGGGTATGGGAACCTCCGCCGAACCGGCTAGCCGAGCGATCTTCGTCCTCGTAGGTGTAATAGCCTTTAATAACGGGTACGAAATCCTGCGCCCATGCTTGACGTGCGCGTGCATTCGCGCTCGTCAAGGCAAGGGCCGCAGCGATCAACTCAGGATTGCGCGAAAGGCTATCGGCGACAGCCTCGTTAACATCAAAGGTTCGCTCCACCCCGAGCAGCCTCTTCGGAACGGGAACAGGCTCGACATCGTGGACGAGGGTACCGGTTAGACGCGACAGGGCAGCGAGCGCATCCGCGTAGCTTGCCGTTTCGAGCGCTTCTTCGGCCGCCAGGTCGGAGTTGCTGCTACGCAGGGCCGCAAGTCTGGCAACATCGCCGAGACCGGTACGCTGCAAAGTATCTTCGCCGGAGACCTGGCTCGCAAGCAGGCGAGAGCGCTTTTTCAAGGCTTTTATGCGCCCCTTTGACTGAAGCGCAGACAGGTAAGTCTCGAAGACGTTGCCGCTCACCTTCGCAAGAGCCGAAATATAATCCATTTCCGCCTTTTTGCGCGAAGCGCTGGCGGAGGAGATTCCGTAAAGGCGCGCCAGATCGAACAGGGGCTGCTCGATGGTAACTCCCGCGGTCACAACGGGATAGGCAGCCTCGCCAAGCTGATAGACCACGTTGTCGGAGTCGAGGATCTTCTCATTGAGGTGGTCCGCGGTATAGGAAAGGCTGACCTGCGGCAGGTAGCCCAGGTATGCATTCATCCTCTGCGCGCTGGCCCTGTCGACAGACTTGGCCGCCTTGGCAATTTCACTATTGTAAGTAAGGGCATTTGCGAGCAGCTCGCCGAGAGGCACAGAACGCCCTTGACCGACACTCCGATCTTCAGACCGGAGAGTGCTCCGACGCTTGGTATCGCCTGAAGGCGGCAAAACTGCCTGCCGAGGCTCCATGCTCTCCTGCATATGCACCGCCACTTTCTGCTCAGGCAACTGAGAGAGGTGGTTGGCTTCTTGGTTTTTGCTCACCGAATTGCTGCAGCCAGCAAGCGCGGCGCAGCAAAGAATCCCTAGGTGATAGGCTTTCACTTATCTTCCGCCGGTTGTTAAATTGGCTTTTATTTGCCATGACTATAATTACTCCTGCACGATGAGCGCCTCGCCCAACAAAAGATGCATGTTTTCATGCTATCTCTTTATTTCCAACGCGGCGGCACTTACATTACATTTCCACCTAAGCACTGTGATTTTCTTCAGTGCCGAACCATTATGGGTGTTATCGGCAGGCTTTAGAATAATGTTTACGTGTAATTTTATGTGCAATGCGTGCAAATCCAAGAACTTCGGCCCCATGAAATCATGAACAACAAGTAAATATTAATTCATTATTTACAAATCTTAACGCTTGGTAAAAGACCATTGTTTCTTTTGATTGCTATATAAATGCGATTTGCGCGCCCAGCCTCGACTACAGCGCCCATTTCTGCCGCGTATTCTTGCCTCATGCAGAAGTGAGAGAACCTGGGTTCATTTGACTGATTCGGAGAGCCGGCTGCTCATGGAGAGAGCGAGCAAGAGGACGTTCGGAGAAGGACAGGACAGGTCTGCCCCACCCGCGCGTATATCGCCTGCGCGGCCCGTTTGAAGGTAAGCAAAGACCACTGTCGAATACCCGAGAGAAACAGCCCCGTCCCATTTTGATGAACCATTACCGCTTACCGGCGAGCCGCGCCTTGCCGGACCCTTCAAAGCCGAAAAAAGAAATCCCGGAAAGCTCTCGCTGGCATAAGGATCGCTTCCGGGAAGGGGAGAGCGGCCGCGAGGTCGTTGAAGGTGAGGTCATCCCGAATTCGAACACCGGAGACGTTCCAGACCTACTGGTTTCAGTTTGCCTGCGTCCAAAGTGTCGGGGCATCGCTCGTTCAAAGGAACAGGCGATGCCCCGGTCGACCTTGCAGTTACCCATAAGTGGTGTGGCGAATTGATTCACCCGTCCGACTTTGCCTTGCCTGTGATCAAGCAATCATGATTCGTCATGTGGCACCGAATGATTGAGGTGCAGGCATGGGGCGGAGTTGGGTGGAAACAGAAACTGCCGAGTGTGATCTTGGGGATGTCCGGCTGAACCGGCGCCTGGGGGGCAATGTTGGAGGCTCTCGGAGAACGTCCAGGTAAATCACTGCCTACGGCGTTTCAGGACGGGTCAAACACCAAGGCCGCCTACCGTTTCTTTTCCAACGGGGATGTCAGCGAAGACAAGATCCTTGAGGGGCATTACTCTGCGTCTGCCCTGCGTATTCGGGCCACTGGTGGTCCCATCCTGATCCTGCAGGGCACCACGGAGTTTTCCTCCAAGCGCTCGGCTCCGGAGAAGACAGGATTGAACGAAGCCGCGTTGGCGGCTTCGTTCAATCCTATTGCGATTCAGAATGTTCGGAAAATGCTCTAGACACTTATGGGTAACTGCAAGCCGATCGACCTCAACTGCCCTCTGGCGTCCTGCAAGGCTCAGAAGCTGTATTCGAAGTGTGCCTTCATAGCATTCTGACGTTCGCCAACGCCAAACTGCCCATCATAAGCAATATCGACCTTGGCGGCACG
>VIRH01000075.1 GCA_008107755.1 Rhodobacterales bacterium | reverse complement strand
AAACCAAACCTTAGCCGAAGAACAACCGTGGCCGCCAAGCGAACCGCCCGGGCTTCGCTTCGCTTCGCGAAAGCTCCGCTCAGCCCGCGCGAACCACACAAATTACACCACTCCGTGGGACACCATCTTCAAATTCTGCTTGGTCAAAAGCGACAATGGCAGGGTTTCAGCGTCGATGTTTCTAATCTCAGACAAGTCCCAAAGCGGCCAGCAATCATAGTCGGCCATCAACTTTATTTTTGGACGTAAATCTTTCATACAATATTCCCTTACGGCATGGATGCGGGATTAGCGCCCACGATGAAGCCAAGTGCGGAAGGCTCATTAAGCGAGGAGAGGATTGCCAAGTCACGATAATTTATCGAAGGGATATGTCGACGATTTTACCGAAAAATCGTCTAAGTTCAATTCGTAAACACCATTATTAAGATCTTGAAAGGCTATCGCTCCGCATTCCATCAATAACGCCGCGGTTATTATTTCTTCATGCCAGTACTCACGCTGAATCCGCAATTCCGAAAGTGACATTTTAATGAAAAGAGTTTCGCATTTAACAATAATAAACCCATCAAGAAACCAAATATTGCTGATCTCTTCCTTCTCTTCAATATGTATAAGTGATTGCTTCTTAGTGACAAAGTAAGCATTACAGCCAGCATAAACGGCGAAACTTCCATCTTCTGAAACGGAAAACCTTGGGGGTAGATGTGAAGGAAATTCGCAAAATCCGATAGCCGATGAATCCTTAGTCAGTTCGTATTTGGAGTAATCTGAACCACTCCCCTCTTCAAGGAGGCCAAATACTACAGTGTGAGCCACACAAGAAAAGTATTTCACTTTACACCTATAGTTTAGGACCTGGAAAAGCAGTCACAAAGCTTACCGAACCGTCAGATTTTAACATCCATGCTGCCTTGACGTTTCTCATTGCCCCATTAGGCCCGACTAAGGGGGCCGTCACTTCGATTTTGTGACCGGTTATGATCGCTGTGCCAAAATTGGTTTCCAAATGGCTTCGCATAGCATTTGCAAGCTCCTCATTTGATCGAAAGCCCAGTTCAGCCCCGAAATAACCACCTTTTCCAGCACTCTCCGGACTTCCTGGTACCTTACCTAGAAGATAATCCATTTTTCCGTAAGGCGAATTAGTCGGCCCAGGTATTGTTATGGAATTCCTATCCAACGCTTGTCCGTCGGCACGGGTAATAAACCTCGGGAGTTTTTCCAGGATCGCTGAGTTGCTGACGCTCCCATCCTTGTTAACATGCTTCGGCTTGATACCCAGCCGCTGGGCCGTTGCTATTTGATTGTCGCTGTAGCCCCGGGACTTCCACAGGGACTTTTGCGCCGCGCTGAGAAGCTTTTCGACGGGCTTGCTGGCGGCTGCGACGAGTTTGGCACGTAGTTTTTTGGGAGCAAGCTTCGCGATGAGGGCGACACCAGACAAAGCAACTATGGTGGCAGCTTCCGGGGAGAGAGTGCCATCTTCGACGGCTGCTATTTGACGCTGAATAATCCCAGACACAAAATTTTGGACCTGCTGCACGTCGTCCGGGTTTTCCATGATCGCCTGGCGGAATTCTTCTTCAAGTGGCCCCAGTGCCAGCGACGTTGGCATGTTGTTAATGATTTTCATCAGGTCCTGAAAACCTTCGGGGTCTTCAACAAGGCGGCGATTGAACTGCGCCAGAGTATTAGCACCTGCTTCAACAAGGCCCTCGCGCATGTCGTCAATGAAATCGACACAGATGCGCACTGCGTCAGTTGAGTACCTGCTGCACGCCCCGTCCGCATAGGCTGGACTGATGATAAGATCGAAGAGGTTGAAACCTTGCCGGTTGGCGCAGGCCGCTAATTCACTCAGACTGACCGTACCGTCAGAAAGGTCCTTGAATATGTCGTCAACCGCAGCGCTCGTCTCTTCGTCAAGCTCATGAGACTTTTGGAGCTGCTGCTGGATGGACTCGATAATCGGTTTGCCGAGTTTCGCGATCTCGGACAGCGCCGTATCAGTGGCATAAACCTCGAACCCCACCTCCTTCTCGGACGTCACCTCGATGACCGCATCCGGGTCGCGGTTGAGGTTGGCGAGTTGGGTTTCGGTGGTGGTGGTGTCTTCCGCCGCTTCCGCATCCGCCTCGGCGCGTAGTGCTTCGGCCTGATCCACGTCGCCAGCCGCCTCGGCCGCGTCCGCGTCCGCCAGAAGATCGTCGGCCTTCACGCCGTCGCCGTCGCCGTCGCGCACGGTGATGTCGCCTTCGCCGATCGTGGCGTGGGCGATGCCTTCCTTTTCGGCGTTGTGATAGGACCCTTCGACAGACACACCGGGCTTGAAGGCGCCCTCCGCATCACGGTTCTTACCGGACGAACCGGAATTCTCATCGGTGCCGAACGATGTCCCGACCGAGACATTGATGCCGCCAGACACCTGGGTGGAGGTCTCTTGAAGGGCGATGTCTTGCGTTTCCAGGGTTTCCGTATCGAGCGTCAGCTCGCCGGACCGTGAGGCGATAACGCCGCCGACGACCGTCGTCTTTTCGCCGACATCCACATCCAGCTTGCCATCGGTGACGATGCCGGAGGCTTCGTTCACCCACGCCTTGCTTTGCTCGCCTTTCGACCCGTTTACGCCGGCTGAAGCGGAGAAAGAACCGACGCCCGGCGCCCCCCCCAGGCTGACACCGACGGAAACACCCACGTTGAAGCCGGCGCTCTTATTGGAGCCTTCTGCCGTGTCGAGACGACTTTCCACGGTCAGATTGCGACCGACGTTAATATCGGCCGTGTCGGCTTCGGCGCGTGCGCCTGAAAGTGTCAGGTCGCGGCCCGCATCAATATCGAGATTTCCGCCGGCCGTGACGGTGGTGTTGACCTGCGTGGTTTCTTTGTACTCGTAGCTGCCGTTTTGACCGGAGGCCTCGAACCCTACGCTTGCGTTGGCTCCACCGAGGCCGACGCCCAGGGTGACCCCGATGCCAGCCGACATTGAGGAATTGCTGCCTTCGCTTTCCATGCCGGACTGAGCCGATTCCAGCGTGACATCGCGGCCGGCCTGCAAGGTGATGTCGTTGCCGGCGTCAATCCTGGCACCGGATGCCGTGATGTCGCGGCCAGCCTCGATTGTGAGGTCGTTTCCGGCGGAGACGGACGAACCGATCGCCTGGCTGCTGCTTTGGGAGTCTTCGCTGCGCTCGCTGGTGACCCCGACGCCAATCTTGACCCCGGCAATCGTGCCGCCGGAGCGCAGGGCGTTGAGACTGTTGACCGCATCGACAGCGCGAAGGGCGCCCGACCCGGCGCTGATTGCGACTGCTGCACCGTTACCGGTTCCCGAAGTCACTGCCCGAGGTGTATCGATGAGCGTCTTCACCGGCCCGGAAATATTCTCGAAGGCGGAGACAGTGACCGCCACCTGGTCCAGCTTGTGTTTTTCGCTACTGGAGGCGAGATCCGAGACGCTGTCGAGCACGACATCGCCACCGGCTTCCAGCTTCAGGTCGTTTCCGGCTGAGAGAATGGCCGCTTCCGACGTGATGTCTTTGGTCGCACGGATGGTCAGGTCGTTACCGGCGCTGACAGCAGACGTGATGTTCGTGGTCGCTGCGCTTTTATAATCGTCTTCGGTTTTGCGATACCCTGCGGTCACTCCCAGACCGCCGGATGCGGCTTCGGCAAAGAAACCGGATTTTTTTCGCTCGTCACTGAAGCTGGAGGAGACCTGGTCGGCCTCCAGTTGAACGTTCTGGCCCTCCAGCAGTGCATCGTTTCCGCCAATGACGGACGACCCTTTTACTGTGAGGTCGTCGCCGGCTTTCAGCGTCAGGTCGCCGCCGGACATGAGAAGAGACGCCGTCTGGCTTGTCGATGCGTCCTGCGTCAATGTGGAGGACTTGCGCATGAAGCCGCTGGAGCGGCTGTCGTAGAAGTTGGAATTTTCGGCAGTATCGCCGGTTACGCTGAGACCTTCGGCAGCCGTGACCGACAGGTCCTCGCCAGCAACCACATTGCTGGCCCTGACGTTGACATTCGCACCGGATGTGATGGTGAGATTGCCGCCGGCATCCACGCTGGAGCCGACCACGGAGGAATTGTCCCAGATCTGGTGTCTGAGGTCGCCGCCGGACTCATAGCGGATTTCTTCGCGCCGCTGGTTCTTGACCGACAGAATGTTGACATCACCGCCTGCACTCAGGTCCGCTGCCCCTTCAGCCGAGACGTTCGAACCGCTGATTGTCAGGTCACGGCCGGCATCGACACTCAGGTTGCCGCCGACGACAAGATTGGACGACTGATGTTTTGTCTCGTCCAGGCTGTTGACGCTGTCACCAAGGTTCATGTTGAAGGCGGTGACGGTTTCAAGGGTCTCCAGGCGAACATCTCTGCCGGCCTTGAGAGAGGCGTCTCCCTCCGATCCGATGTTCGCGCCAATGCTGACGATATCCTCGTCGGCCTCAAGCGAGAGGGTCTCCGACGCCGTGATGGATGCCCGTTGCTGATTGGTCTGGGTGGTGCCGCCGACGTATTCGCCGGAGCGAACCAGGGTCTCGTTTCGAATGTTTCTGGCAGTGACCGCGACGGTTTCACCGCTGATCACACCGGAAAGATTGGCGACGGTCTCGTTTGCAGACAGGGTCACATCGGTCGCCGTGATCGAGCCGCCCCTGTTGGTCAGATTGGTTTCGGCCTCGATGTCGAGCGAGGCAACGGCCGTCAGTGCGCCTTCATTGTTGATCTCGTCCGAGCTGAGCTTGATCGATCCGCCGGTGATGCGGGCACCGGCAAGCTGGATGGTCGAGCGGTTGCCAGGTGCAAGATAGAGCCTCGGGGCCAGCACCTTCTCACCGTTGACGATCGTTTCCTCCAGCCAGACGATATCGGTTGTCAGGGCCGCGATTTGGTCGACCGTGAGAGCGATGCCGGGTGTGAGCTGGAGATCCGCCTGGGCGGCAACTGCATTGTTGTAGAGTTGCTTGACGCTCTCGAAATCGCTTGCTGTTCCTTCCAGCGTGCGCCGGCCGGTCTGTTTCAGAAGCTGCTCGCGGATCATCGTGGATTCGACATACGCATCCCCCAGCCGCTTTTGCGTCACCTCCGGCGCGAAGGCAGGAAGCTGCGCCAGGAAAAGATCCGAATTGTAGAAGCGGGAGAGATCGACGAATTCTGCCCGGGTCTCAAACAGGAACTTGGCCTCGGGCGCCGGGTTGGTGATCGTCAGGGAAGACGACGGCGGCTGGAAAACGGGCGGCAGATCCGATGTCTGCGGGATGGCATCTCCAGAGGAAAGACCGACCTGATCACCGTTTTCGCGAATGCTCTCGTTGTCTATCCGGTCGGTAAACGTGCCTTCGAACGCCCCGCCGGCTGCGATGGTGGCTGGAATGGAATCCAGTGTGACCGACGAAATCGTGGCTCCATCGTCGCGCACGTCTCTCAGGGTCTTCTTGCCGCTCTTCTTCTTGTACCGCCACCTCTTGCGGGCATTTGTCGTGGTCTCGACAATTTCTCGCCCCTGGTTGAGAAGAGTGTCCCCCGTCAGGGATACATTTCCGTTGGAAGCGATTTCGGAATAAAGATTTTCGATAGTCGCGGCGTCGATACTGATATCTCCGCCTGCGAATAATTTGGCGGCTTCACCGTCCTGATCGAGTGTTTCAGTGACAACTGTGATGATCGTTTCGAACTGGTCGCAAATGCTGCCGCCATTCCAGTTGCACGCCGTCATCGTCCGGGAACTGGTTGTCGTGGTGGTGACCGACGGTTCGGATCCCTGGTTGACGAACGAGGTGGCAAGGATCGAAACATCCCCTGCGATCGCCTCCATCTGGCCCAGATCATTGGTGACCGTGCCTGCGCGCTCGGATGCGGTCGCGCCATGGATCGTCAGGTTTTCTGCCGCAAGTACGGTGTCGGTGTTTGTAAAATCGCTACTGAGCGCAAGCGTGACATCCTGTTTCGCACCGATAATGCCGTTGTTTGATGCGGCGGAGGCGAGGTTGAGGACCGTATTGCGGTTTGCGCTGATGGAGCCCGCGTTGCTGAAGGCTCCCGAAACGGTCAGCAAGGTGTCACGGCCCGACCCGATCTTGCCGTTGTTGACGATGTCGCCATCGAAGTCGATGATCGTGTCCAGGCCCGAACGCAGTTCGCCGTTGTGCAGCCAGGTCGCCGCTGCCAAAGAGACATATCCTGCCTGGGTGGAGATCTTCGAACCTTCTGCCGTCTCAAAAGTCAGCCCGGAACCCAGCGTGATGCTGTCGTAGGCGTGGATCGTGCCATTCACATTCAGGAAATTGCCGGCCGAGAAGTCGAGCGTACTTCCCGCATTGACCGTGTTGTCGGTGGCAACAGTGATATTGCCCGCGGCAGTTACCGAAAGTGTGCCTTCAGCGGCGGCAAAACTGCCGTCTGCGTTCATGCCGGCGCCGGTCAGGGCACCAGCAAGCTCCACATCCTGACCCGATACGATTTCAACATTGCCGCGGGCACCCGCAATGACATGGTTGAGAAAGGACGTACTGGCCTTGCTGGTCAGGCTGAGGTCTGATGCAGCGTGGACATCGTTCCACACTTCGATGCCGGCCGATTTCGATCTGGCCCGTATTGCCCCTTTTGACGACGCCTTGCGCATCACCAGCCTGCCGTCAGCAGTGAGCACCATGCCTCCAGCTCCGGCCGCCATGTTTTCCGGCGTGCGGACACCGACGCCCGCTTCGGTGCCTTCCAGCGAGATGCGGTTGGCGTACATGCCGCCAAGGGCGGAGGAATCGATGCTGAATTCAGGCTTTGCGCTACCGTCGTCCGCTTTTACAGCCTTCACGACACGGTTGGCATAGTCGATATCATTGCGCCCGGTGATGACGCTGACGTCCTTGCCGTGGATTGCGCCATTGATCGCAACGCTGCGACTGATGACATCGAAGTAGTCTACCCCCCGCGCATCAAGGCCGAGGGCGCCGATGCTGATCGCACCGTCATCGACCGACAATCCCGTCAGCGCGCCGTTGGCAGGGTCGAGTTCCGGGGTGCCGGTGGTGAGGGTCGCGCGCGGCGTGCCGATGAACCCGCAGCCGTTGCAGGTTATGCCGTTGGGATTGGCCAGGATGTAAGCTGCCCTGCCGCCGAAGACTTCGGTCGCCCCTTCCAGCACTGCTTCTGGCGGCGCGATTGCGGGTCGGTTTCTGACCATCCCCTGGCTAAAACGCATCACCATCGATAAGCATTATTTATCATTGGTGAATCGACCAAGTTTGCGGCAACCCATGTAATGATAATAAGATGCCATCTCATTATCATTAACAAAAAGTTACCAAGCGGTGGAAAGGGCTTAAGTCGATCCCTCCGGCAAGACGCCAGCTGGATCTCTGCCCCTTTGTGAGGGGAGGGGTCAGGCGCGTCTGTGCCAGGCGCAAGGATGACAGGTGAGGGGCGTCTAACGCGCCGGCGCGCTCGAACGATAGCCGCGCTTGCGCTTTGTCCGTTCGAGCTCCAACTTGCAGGCCCGGGCGGCCGCAAGATCGCGGAACAGATCGAGCCGGCGGCGACCGGCCGTGCCGATCCGCCCCCAGGATCGGCAAACGGCAAAATCGCCGAACAGGGTCGGCTCGATCGACAGCGCATAGAACCGGGCCATGTTCCGCCGTGGGTCGATGCGCGTCAGAAGCACTGGGTCGGGATCGTCTTCCATCATGGCAATCTGTGCGCCGAGGCGCCATCCCGTCCAATGAAAGTTTGGAATCGAAACCGACAGGAACGATGCAAACCGGACTCAGGTATGTGGTCCGATCATGTAGGTCCTGGCTTGGTGGTCGCCGAAAGAGCTCGGGGCCAGTCTGGCTGATCTGCTGGATGGCTCCACAAGGGAAGGCTGAACCGCAGCATTGTTGCAAGCGCTGACGGGGGAACATTCGCTTCCAGCGGGGTTCTCTGCTTCCAATTGCATCCCGTCGATATGCGCCGCCAGATCGCTCAGCGCCGATTTGTCGAATAGCGTTCTCACCGGAAGCTCCAGCGACAGCTCAGTCAGAAGCCGGCCAACGACGCGCGTTGCCACGAGCTGATGTCCGCCAAGTTCGGAAAAAATAGTGTTGCGCCCGACGGCACCGCTTATGAGTAGCTGCACCCTGATACGACTCACGATTGTTTCCTTAGCTGTCAGCGCTTCTGTAGCCCGAATTCCAGGCCACTGCCTTGCGACATCTCTGGCGGAAGGCTGGTCGTTGGCGTCGGAGAAGTCCGTTCCGATGGGCGTTCGTCGATCCGGGCAACATGCACGCCCAGGGTTTCCTCCGCACGATGCGCAAGCAGATCGTTCTGGTCGCGGACGCTCCACTGAGCGATCAAGCCGAAGCCCTTACATCGCGAAGTACACCTATTTTGTGGGCCGGTGCACGAGGCTGCCGCAGTAGCGTGCACCCTTCAATTCAGGCATTTTGATTGCAGAAAGCCGAACAGCCGCCTGATCGGAGACATGTATCTTCGCGAACAGCCATTAAGTTTACGATGCTTTCTATGACTTCGATCTCGCTTGGCTTCCAGGACTTGTCGAGCCGATATCGCATTCCGGTTCGTATTTATCGGTACATATATGCCCGGCGATAGACACGGCGCCGGGCGCCGGCATAGGAAAGCGGCGTCATCGGCATGCCAATGACATCGATAAAGACGGACACGTTTTTCCCGATCGCAGGCAACTCGCCCTCAATCGTCTTCACCGCATAGACCAGATCATTTCCCTCAAGACGAGGATCCATCAGGACCACCACAGATTGACGAAGCGCGTCGCCTTCAAGAACCGAAATATCGGCATTCGGCGGATCCGAGAGGAAGCTGTCGGTGCCTTCGCTCCAGAACGGAAGGAATGCAGCGGTGGTCATGTTGCCGGCGATCCGCTCCGGTCTGTCGGAAAAGAACAGCGTCGTCGGGCTGACATCCTTGAGCGTCAGTGTCATTGCTGCCGGATCGAATGCCATGCTTTTCGAAGTCTGCACAAAAAGGAAGTCGGCATTGTCTTCCGCGGCATGTGCTGCCGAATAGGAGCCTGCCGCCGCAATTACCGCGGTTCCGGCCAGGCTCGTTACCAGTGTCCGTCTGTTTACTGCAAGTTCCTGCGGTTTCATCTGAAGTCTCCCGACACATTGATAGTGGGTCCACTCCCGATACGCGAAAGTGGCTTAAGGACAGAATTCGAAAGGTTTCCACGTTGGATTGAGATGACAGGGGGTTCCCCGGCGCTACACTTTGGCTTACAAAACCGGCTCCGGGATGGCCCTGACAGTCCAGCGGCCGGTTTATCCGGTCACTCCATGCATTCCTATTGAACCTGCTCCATTTCGCTCGGCCGCCAGGACTTGTCGAAGAAGGATGGTAGCGGGCTGTAGAGACGCAGGATGGTGAACCAGCCCTTCTCCGGATTGGTCTGGATCCAGTTGCCGCGGTCCACACCATCGGGCTGCTCGGGGCTGAACCAGACAGTGGTGGAACCGTCCTCGGCTGAGGTTGCCGCCGGCGAGGGATAGCTCTGCGACCCGGCGCGCGGGTATTTTTGCGGTGTTTGCAACATCGACCGTGTCTGGTTGTCATAGACCGTGAAGGACCAGAAAGCCTTCGCCGGTATGTCCTTTGGCAGCGTCACCTTGTAGGTCTTCGCACCGTCGTAGGTGTCTCCGTTCGCGTCCAGGAAGCCCATCAGATACTGCGACCCGACGCCGGGGATATTCATGATCATGCCGGGGCTGTCGAGCGTGTAGCCGTAGTAGAAGGCCGTGCGTGAATCCAGCGTGCGGGCGCCGGTAGGCGGAAGCGGCTTGAACATGCCGTCCTCAAATGCGGGCGGAGGAGTTTCGAAGAAGGCGCCGCCTTCCCAGAGCATGTTGCCCCACATAGAACCAGGGTAGTACGCCCAACCCGGATGCGCGCCGTAGGGGCGCCAGTTCAGCACTCGCCCGGCGGCCTGCCCGACAGCGGCCGCATCGGCGAGGATTTTCTTCATTCGGTCATCCGGCGTAAACTCCTTGCCCTTGACGATACCAATCGCGGCAAGCTGTCCTGCAAGTTCCACATCGTAGCTGGTTGCGGGCTCGGCCTGGACGTTTTCGTTGATCCATTCGTAGAAACCGAAATCGCTGGGCGGGATGGTGTTGAATGAGAGGTTGCTCGCCTCGACGAAGGTTGTCTCGGGTATCCTGGCATCCGCCCCAAGGCGGACCGCACCGGTCAGCGCCTGGGCAATACTGGTCCCGAATGCGCCTTCGGCATAGGGATAGATCTTCATGTTCGCCTTCACGTTTTCGACTGCTGGCTTGGGGTCGCTGTCGACCAGATAGGCGCGCGAGGCGTAGAGAATGCGGTTCGTCTTGGAGTGGGCAACGAAGTAACCGCCTTCGGGCAGCGGGCCGTCATAACCGGGGCCGACGATCAGGTATTTGCCGCCCAGGCCGCGATCCGGCCCGGGCCCGCCAACATCGATGATCCAGGAGAACCACATGTCGTTGATGGTGCCCACGCCGTCTGAGGGTTGCTCGATCACCATCGGCCCCTTCGAAAGATCGATGACGGAGAGGTAATAGACCGTGTCTGCGTTGCCGGTGAGGAAAAGCGAGGCGGAGTCTAGCAGCTCGGGCGTGATGATGACATCGTTGTAGTCGGCGCCGATGCTCTTGAAACCCTTGTGAAAGCCTAGCGCCGAGGCACCGCGGAAGCTGTTGTTGTAGACGTTGAGCGCACGAGTGAAGTCCAGTGCATCGAAGACCGTCTGCGCGGTTTCCGCACTCGGAGCGCCGTCCTTGAAGTTCAGTGTACCGATCGACGTGTCGATCTTGTCGGGCGCGCCGAGTGACTGGACGACCTGTTCTGTCACTTCGGCATGGGAAGCACCGGCCAGTGACAGGGCCATAACCAGTCCGCAACTCATGGAGAGACGATGCATGAAAATATTCCTTTCTTGACAATGATCTTGTGTGGGGTCCTGTTGAGACTTGGCTCGAGACCCTACTTCACTGGTTCGATTTCACCCGGCCGCCAGGTCTTGTCGATCCACGGCTCCAGCGGGCCATACATGCGCAGGATCGTGAACCAGCTCTTGCCCGGAACGGTCTGCAGCCAGTTGCCTTCCTTGCCTGCAGGTGCTTCGGGGGCGAAAAAGAGGTCATAGGAGCCGTCGGCGTTCCTGGTCATCCCGTCGGTCTGGCTGCCGATGGTCGGGAAAGGCTGGCCGGTCTGGAGCTGAGAACGGGTCTGCGTGTCGTAGAGGGTGACAGCCCAGAAATCGTTGACTGGCACGTCCTTCGGCAGATGCAGCCTGTAGGTCTTCGAACCGTCGAAGGGCTGCTGGTTGGAATCGAGAACTGCCAGGCCATAATCCGATCCCTCACCCGCACGCGTCGCGGCCATGGCCGGGGTCACCCCGCCTGCGTTGAAGTAATAGAGCACCCGCGCGTCGAGCCCCATGATGCCGTCGGCCTCGAAGCTGGTATTCTTGTTGGCGAAGGCGGTTGACCAGACGCTCTTGGGATCGTCGGGGTAAATCCTCACGCCCTCGATACGCGGATGGTAGGTGATGACCCGCGACGTCGCATCGCCGAGCGTCGCCGCCTCGGTGAGCAGTTTCTTCATGCGGTCGTCTGGCGCGAAGGGCTTGCCCTTGATGATGCCGATCGAGGCAATGGCGCCGCGAACTTCGGGGCTGATGGCGTCGATGGGCTCTTCCTGGATGACCTCGTTGAGGTTCTCGAAATAGCTGAAATCACTCGAGAAAACCGTGTTGAAAGGCTTGTTCGACATGTTGACGAACTCGGTTGCTGCAGGGTTTTCCGCATCCTTGAGCGGGTAGACCTTCAGCTTGGAGGTGATGTTTTCCACGGCCGGCTTGAGGCCATTCTTTATCGAGCCGCGCAGGAACATGAAGTTGCGGTTCGTCGAAGGCTTCAGCAGATAATAGCCGTCCGGGATGTCGCCAGTAAAACCTAGGGGCACCACCAGATACTTGCCACCCTTGCCCTTGTCCGGCCCGGTGACGCCCATATTGCCGACAAAGCGCTGCCAGGCGTCATCGAGAAAGCCGAGCATGGCGGGCGGGACCTCGATCACGGTCGGGCCGTCAGTGGCGAGATCCGTGTAGGTATAGGCATAAAGCGTCGAGGTGTTGGCGGTGACCACGAGGGTCTGCGAATTCAGCAACTGTTCGAAGATTGCGATCTTGTTCGCGCCCTTCGATCCGGCGTCGGCCAGGCCGGTACGCACGCTGTACATCGACACCGCACCGACATTGTCCAGAAAAACCTCCATGCCGCGCATACGGTCAAGGTTGTCATAGACCGCGGCGATTGTCGTGTCCTTGGGGACGCCATCGAAAAACTCGAGCGTCCCGATGGAGGTCTCAACCTTGTCGGGGATGGAGATCGCGTCGAGTTCGACGGTTGAAACCTGCCCCAACGCAGGGCCAACGGCTAGGGCGAACGCAATGGCGCTCATGGCAGACAGGCGTATCATTCGTCTTCCTCCTCGGACAGCTCTGGACCGCTTTCGAAGGTTACCTTAGGTCAGTCACTGTTTCTGCCCATTACGCGCCATTATTTTGCGTCGGATAGCCGGTCTGTTTGAGCTTTCCTGTAGGCATTGGGAGACTGGCCGGTCCACCTGGCAAACGCCCGGGCAAAGGTGCTTGGCGTGCAGTAGCCAAGCCTTGCGGCAATCTCCTGAACCTTCAGGTCGGTTTCGCGCAGCAGGGCACTGGTGATCTTGAACCGGTTGTCTTCCACGAGTTCCCAGAAGGTCATGCCATGGTTGCTCAATCTGCGCTGAAGAGTTCGCGGACTGGTCGCAAGACGTTCTGCCGCGGCTTCAAGCGATATTGTGCCGGCCAGAACAAGTCCGGCGACCACCGACCGAATTCTTGCAAGTTCCTGTTCGGAACCCTTTGTACGGCTGGGCATCCATGTTACCCTAAGTTGAATGATGGTGAATGGTCACATTGGCCGATCGGGAAGACTGACTCCGACCAATACGCGCCAAAATTCGGGCGGTCACACCAAGGGGATTTCGGTTGGAAAACAGGCTTGCGCTCGTCCGGGCGACCCATCTGAACACCTACATTTCCGTACTTCGCGACATGGGCGCTCCAATAGATCGCGAGCTCGCACAGTCCAGATTGCCGAAATACATTGAAGAGACACCGGATCTCTACGTCAGCCTACCTGTTGCCATGGAATGGGTCGCGCGGACCGGACGCGACCTTCCAGCCATGGAACTTGGGCTGATTGGCGCGCAGGCAGCCTCGCTGTCCTCTTTGCGTCCGACCCAGCAGGCTGCCATCATGACGGCGCAAACCGGCCTTAAACGCCTGAAGGCCTTGAGCGCCTTGTCGCGTTTCGA
The DNA here is from genome assembly GCA_008107755.1 of Rhodobacterales bacterium. Classification (GTDB taxonomy): domain Bacteria; phylum Pseudomonadota; class Alphaproteobacteria; order Rhizobiales; family Stappiaceae; genus Roseibium. The sequence continues at coordinate 1,981 of VIRH01000075.1, read as the reverse complement.
GGACAGTGCCCTTGAAATGAGCATCCGCCAGGAGGCCGACGATGTTCGCGTGACCTGCAACATGAGGGGAATGGAGCGCCACCCTCACGTGTGTTTTGCGGAATGGTTGAATCTCCAGGCGATCATCTCGGTTTTACGCAGCGTTGTTGGCCCAACTTGGTTTCCAAGTGAGTTGTGCTTCACTTCCACGCATCGTCTTCCCGATGCCGTACACCTCGCATTTCCCGACACGCGCATACTAGTTGGCCAGGCCTTTGCTTCCATTGTGGTTGAGCGTGCGTGTCTCGCACTCTCGACGAGCGTTCTGGCTACGAACGCCCAGGCAACGCATCGGCCGGCTCCGCAAACGCTAGGTCCGGCACCTTTGGATAGTGACCAAATCGGTCAATCGGAGGACTGGGAGTTTGTCACCGTTCTTCGAAAGATGGTTCAGCCGTATCTTGCCGATCGACGCACCAATGTCGCCTTCATCGCCGAAATGGCGGGTATAAGCAAAAGAACACTTCAGCGACGGCTCAAGCTTTGCGGAAGTTCCTATTCGGGTTTGCTTCAGGAGGCACGCTTTGAGCTTGCTCGCCAGAACCTCGAAAATCCCGCGCTGAAGGTCATTGATGTTGCAATGATGGCCGGCTACGAGAGCCCTCAACACTTTGCACGTGCCTTCCGCCGTTTCACCGGCATCACACCAACGGACTACCGTGACCAAACTTCGTGATGGGTTCTGCAGCGATCTGATCATTCTGTTCTCTCGGCGTATGCGGACCAGAGTCTCCGTCTTAGCCGAAAGGAAGAGTCGTTAATGCAGCAGCGTTTGATCGTGGTGCAACAACGACTTCACCCACTATCGTCTCAAATTTCTGGCATTGGTCATGCAACCAAGCCGCTGCTTGCGCGACCCGACGCATTAACTCGAGGTCATGGACTCATTAAATCTGATCCAAATGCGTGCTGATGCGAGCTTAACACCAGCCATGTAGTTGCTCGGATCCTTCTCGTACCTTGTGGCTATAGCTCTGAAATGTTTGAGCTTGTTGAAGAACCTCTCGACGAGATTGCGCATCTTTTAGAAGTACTTGGAGAAGGCGGGTTGGCGGCGGCGCTGTGGCATGGGCGGTATATTTGGAAAAGCATCCTGCCCCCTGATCAGCTTGCGGATGGCATCGGCATCGTAAGCACGATCCGCAAGGACAACGGCGTTTTCAGGCAGGCCGGACAAAAGCGGAATGGCCTGATGACCATCATAGGCTTGCCCCTCGCTCAGGCTCAGTCGGATCGGCAGGCCGCAGGCGTCCACCACAGCGTGGATCTTGCTGGTCAGGCCGCCTCTGGAACGGCCCATGCAACCAGATCCCCCTTTTTATCCCCGTTGGCACCATGTTGGTGAACGCGGATGGAAGAGCTGTCGATCATCTGGATATCGCCATCATAAGCTTCTGAAACCGCTTTCAATATCCGATCCCAGACGCCGGCACGACGCCACCGGACGAAGCGGTTGTAGCAGGTCTTGTGAGAACCGTAGCGCTCCGGAATATCCGCCCAGGGTGCACCCGTGCGCCAGCGCCACAGAATACCGTTGATCACACGCCGGTCATTAACACGCGCGACCCCGCGAACCTTGGTCGGCAGAAGGGGACGGATTACTGACCACTCGAAATCGCTCATATCGAAACGCGCCATTCAAAACTCCTGTTCAGGAGCTTGATGATGTGGACGCCCCTGCCAGCGCAGCGCCAAGTATGGTGCTGTGAAAGAAGCGAAGGCAGGAAAGGAAGGTACCAATGAACATCACAACACTTGGGCTGGATCTGGCGAAGAGCGTTTTCCAGGCGCATGGGATAGATGCGTCGGGCAAGACAGTTCTGGTGAAGAAGCTGCACCGCAAACAGATGCTGCCATTCTTCTCGAAACTGGCGCCCTGTGTGATCGGGGTTGAGGCCTGTGCGACGGCGCATCACTGGGCGCGTACGCTGATTGCCATGGG
>VIRH01000065.1 GCA_008107755.1 Rhodobacterales bacterium | reverse complement strand
CTTTGCCTTCGCGCCAACCCGTGGCAAGCAAGCCCGGAAAACCTCCAGTGCCAGTTCGAAATCCCGTTCTGTCATCTTGGTACACATCGCCGACCTCCAAATCACGTCGGCAACCTATGAATCACTTTGAAATCAAATCAGGAATCCCTAAATTTATACCTGAGTCAATTCGTCCACACGGCCTAGATTATCTCCAGGGGGCAACGTCATTCAAATAAACTGACGGTATTTGGGTGTCTCTCTCATAAGTCCACATTCCAGAAGCACTTCCGGTCCGACAAATCTTTTACTACACTCCGAAAATGCGCCAGCGCTCATAATCTTTGCCAGATGAGGTTCATAGTCCTTATAAAAGCGGCTGCTAACGGCATGTTGGCCACGCTCGAGAGCCTCGGTCACTTTCGCACTGAAGTCATCGAGATATTTGAAGTGAAGTAATGCCCCCCAATCGGGAGCCATACTGATTTCTTGCGTGATGTTGTGAACACCGCCAGAGAAAGTCAGCCCACGGCGCCACTTGACCAAGGGCACTTTGCTCATAAGGGGATCGACGCCAGGCAAGCCGTCTTTGACCAGTTTAAACAAGCGACGATCAACATATCTACCCAATCGAGAACTAGGTGCCTTGCTCCGCAAACGGAAGAGCGCGCCTAACAAAAGAGCATCCAGCATGTTGGGCTTCCGCTTGGAGCTATGATGAAAGAGCCGCTCGCGAGCCCCCCCGAAAACATGCCTCTTTGGTGTATTGAATTCCCGTCCGCCAGCCCCTTTGAGCGGCACGTGCCGATAACCCGAACCATCAAAGTAAGGACAAGCTTCGATGAAGGAAGCGCCGGGCTTGTACTTCAGGTCCTGGATGGGGCCAGCTGGATACATATCGATCATCGTCGTGAACATGCACTCGTAGCCGTAGCGATCCAAATAGGCGACAAGCGCGTCAATCTTGACCTCAGGCCAGCCAGGATAGATGAATAATTCATCGACATCCGGAAAGATCGCCCATCTTCCATTGAGGTATTGATCGCAAATCAGGTGGCGCCATTTCGACTTGTACTCACGATACGGTTTTCCGGTTCTCAGCACGAGTACATCGCTCGCGGCTCTCAAGAGTTCTTCCGATCCATCGTCAGAGTTGTTATCGACGACGATGAAATTCGAAACACCCAACGACCTATAATGGTCCAAGAAATAAGGAAACCGCAGAGCTTCATTGTAGGCAAGAACGACCGCAGTGATGGCGCCTTCTTCTACGTGGAACTCGGGAGGATTTTCACATTCAAATGCTTCAAGAAACTCTTGCGTGGTATCCAAGTATGTCACCCGTCGTTACCGCTGGTTTAGCCAGAATGCTGCTTACTCGAAACTAGAGTGTTGCAGTAGCAAATTTCTCAAGAGATAACTGAATAGTCCCACGTTTTCTAGACGCTCACGCAGCTTCTGCAGCTTTGCGTTTTATTCGTCAGTGAGCGTGCGCTGAATCCCACCTCCCGCCTTTCGATTTTGCGCCTTAAGTGTCCGCTTAGTGAAATGGGCACGTGTATGATCCCTGAATGTTCAAGCGAAAGAAACGGCGGACATGGTCTGATGATGAGAAGCGGGAAATCTGCCGGCGAGCGGTTCCTCCCGGTGCTTCGGTGGCCCAAGTGGCGCGCCGGTATTCGGCGAATGCCAATATGATCCATAATTGGTTGAAGGATCCCCGGTTTGCGCCAATGCCAGCTGAACCGGATCTCATTGAGAGTGCTTTTTTCGTTGAGCTTGAACTTTCTCCGGTAGCTTGTCTTGCCAGACCAGATATTTTCGTTGCGCGCCCGAGACCAGTCTGTGCAAGCCGAGCGGGGTCGTGGCCGAAGATCCGTATTCTGGGCGCTTGTTCGTATGCCGTGGTCGGCAGGGTGATCTGTCGAAGATCATCTGGTGGGACAGTCAGGGGGCTTGTCTGTTTTCCAAACGCCTGGAGCAGGGCCGGTTTGTATGTCCAGGTGCGAGGTCTGGCAAATTGCCTGCTCATCCCACCTGAAAAGAGACTTCACATCCCGGAGATCTTCTGGAGACCGAGCATTGCGCTGCCGATCAGGCCGGGCTCGATCTTGCAGGCGGCGGGGACAACCACGGGAGCCGCGAACCTGCGCAATGTCTTTCCGCGCGTTTCCTCATCGAGCCGTGTAATCAAACCGGCCGCATTCGAAAGGCCGCCCCCGACCGGGACCCTCGAGGCTCCTGTTGCGTTGATGAGAACAGCCAGCGGACCGGAGAGAATATCGACGTGAACGTCGATCGTTTCAGCCGCCGCCTCATCGCCTCCTTCCCAAGCGGAAATGATCTCGATGCTGGAAAGGTCGCGTCCATGAAGGTGCTTGTCGAGACGCTCAAGTCCTCTCGCGCTGCCGATTGCATCCAGACAGCCGGTCTGACCACACCCGCAGGCAAACTGCGGAACCGAGTGCCGGCCGGCGCCCGCCGTCGTCGCGGAGATGGGACCGTGACCCCACTCGCCGGCATACCCGCCGCCCTCATTGATCAGACGGCCGCGGACCACAAGCCCGCCGCCGACACCTGATCCGAGGATCACGCCGAAGACAACATCATGTCCGCGCCCCGCCCCGAAGCCGGCTTCGGCCATGGCAAAACAGTCGGCGTCGTTCGCGACGGCGACCGGAAGTCCGAGACGGCTTTCAAGCTCCTCCTGAAGACGTAGGCCATTAATGCATGGGATATTGGCGACGATCGCCTGACGCGTGTCCGGGTCGATGACGCCGGCAATCGACAGGGAGACGGCAAGCACCGGCTCCGGGGCGCCCTCGATCACCGTACGCAGCGCCCCCACAAAGGCGTCCAGATCGGTGGTCGGCGTTGGGATCCTCGGCAGGACCTGGATTTCTTCCGGTGTGCGGGCGTAGGCCCCCTTGATCGCGGTGCCACCAATATCGAAACAGACGATCATGCGGAAACCTTGCCGTGTTCCATCCAATGCCCGGCACAAACGCTGGCATGGATGGTCAAATCAGGATTGAGGACCAGAAAGTCCGCTTGCTTGCCAGCTGCAAGACATCCGATCCCGGACAGTCCGGCTGCCTGGGCAGGATAAACACTTGCCATTTTGAGGACCTCCTCAAGCTCCAGACCGATACGATCCACCATGAAGCGGACGCAGGACAGCATATCGATATCGGCGCCTGCCAGCGTGCCGTCTGCCAGCGTTAGCTTGCCATCCCTCCGGAACACCTCGCGGCCATTGAGCTGAAACCGATCACCGTCCCAGCCGATGGAAGACATGGCATCGGTCACCAGAAAGATCTGACCAGGCCCTTGCTTGGCCTTCAAGGCGACCTTGATTGCCAACGGATCAACGTGATAGCCGTCCGCGATCAGTCCACAGCTCAGTTCGCCAAACCCGAGAGCGGCTCCGACCATGCCAGGTTCCCGGTGCTGCAAGGGGCTCATGGCGTTGAATAGATGGGTCACCATGGAAGCGCCGGCCTCGATGAACGGGCGGATCTCGGCAATGCCGGCATCGCTGTGCCCGAGGCTGACCACGACGCCTGCGTCGACAAGCTTGCGAACCTGATCAGGTGCCGCGTTTTCAGGGGCCAGCGTCACCAGCAGACATGGCAGCGCTTTCGCTGCCTCCAGCAAGAGCCCAAGATCCGCATCGGTCATCGGGCGGATCAGCTTCGGCTCGTGGGTTCCCTTGCGTGCAACGGACAAATGCGGCCCTTCGAGATGAAGACCCGCAAAGCCGGGAATCCCCTTTTTCGCAGCTTCAATGCCGGCAGCAACAGCCAGCTGCGTGTTTTCCGGAGTATCCGTGATCAAGGTGACCAGCAGCGACGTCGTGCCAAACCTGCGGTGCGCCCGGCAGATTGTCTCGATGCCGGACACCGTGAGGTCATTGTTGAAGAGAATACCGCTGCCGCCATTTACCTGAAGATCGACGAACCCCGGCACGATGACACTGCCTTCCGGCAACTGGTGTACGTCATTCGCGGCGGCCGAAGAGGACAGCGCGGCAACCTCGCTGCCCCGGATCTCAAGGACCTTGCCGTCATGCCAGGCGCGCCCGTCGAAAATGCGGGCACCGCCAATGGCTCTCGGACCAGGCTGTTCGGCTCTTACGTTCATAGGGTCTCTGTCACTTTCTGAAGAGCGGCTGGTGCGTCCGGGTTGAGATTACGCAGGAACGAGAGGCGTTCCACCATCTTGTAATAGGGCACGATCTGGGTCAGCGCATCTGTCAGCGGGTGGCCCGTGCGCACTGTCGGCAGACCGTTTGCCACCTTGGAGAGCGGAGAGGTGGAGAAAACCGCGCCGCCTTTCTCAGCCAGCTTGTCGGCTATGCCTGCGGCAGACGCCTCCGCTGCATCGGCAGCGGCAAATACCAGCACGGGAAAACCGCCACCAACCAGCGAGACCGGTCCATGCAGAACTTCCGCTGACGAATAGGCTTCGCCGTGCAGCTCACAGGTTTCCTTGCACTTCAGCGCCGCCTCGGCAGCAATCGCGAGAGACGGGCCGCGTCCGAGGAAATACAGCGATTGCGCTTCTTCCAGATGAGTGGTGAGGCTGCTCCAATCCATGTCCAGCGCCTTGCGGCAATGATCCGGCAAGGCACCGAGCGCCTTCTTGAGGTCATCGTCCTGCATCCACTCGGCAAGGATCGCAAGCCCCGCCGCGACGGACCCGACATAGGACTTGGTCGCGGCCACGGCCAGTTCCGGCCCGGCTTCCAGCGGAACGGTGACCGAGCAGGCCGACGCCAAAGGCGAAGGCACCGTATTGACCAGAGCGACTGAGCGTGCCCCGCTTTCGGTGGCCGACTTTGCCAAGGCGACGATGTCCGGGCTCTTTCCGGATTGGGAAATGGCAATCGCGGCAGCATCCTTGAGCTTCAGCGAGCGCTGATAGATGGAGGCGAGCGATGGCCCCAATGAAGCAACAGGAACACCTGCCTGCAGCTCTATCGCATATTTCAGGAAACCGGCCGCGTGGTCGGATGTCCCTCGCGCGATGGTCACGACAACGGCCGGATCAAGCTCGCGGAATTGCGCTCCGCATGCGGTCAGAGCGGCGGCAGAACTGGAGAACAGACGCTCGAGTGCGTCCGGGATTTCGTGAACTTCGCGAAGCATGTGGGATTGTGTCATGGACTTTCCGGTTTCGGCTCAGGCAGGCGCAATGATCTGTTCGGCGACGAGATCATAAAGGTCACTGCGATAGAGGGTTTTGGTCGTTTCAATGGCTCTGCCACTATCCAGATAGGCGACCCGGTGCACGGCAAGGCCCGCCTCACCTTTCGGAACGGCGAGAAGCCGCGCCTCTTCCGAAGTGAGCAGGCGCGCGGAGATACGTTGCACGGCTCGGACGGGGCGCGCGTTCAACCGTGCAAGATGGGCATAAAGCGACAGATCCACACTTTCAGGATCCGGCAGAATATCAGAAGGCAGAGACGCATTTTCCAAGGCGACCGGCACACCACCTGCGAGGCGCAGGCGTCTGAGACGGGCAACCATGCTGTTGCCGCTCAAACCGAAGCTCATCATCTCATCCGAATTGGGCAAATACAGCCCCCGGTCAAGCCAGCTTGACGATGACACCATGCCACGGCGCGCCATGTCTTCGGAGAAGGAGGTTGCACAAGAAAGCGGCTGTTCCAGACGCTCGCGGGGCGCCCCCACATAGGTCCCGGACCCATGTCGGCGAACAAGAGTTCCCTCGTTCACCAATGCATCAATGGCTCGTCTGACGGTGACACGGGAGACGTTGCAGGTGTCGGAGATATCTCTCTCGGAGGGAAGCGCGTCACCTTGCTGAAGCTTTTGGGAATGGATGAAGGCTTCGAATGCCAGCTTGAGGCGCATATAGAGCGGGCCGTCGAAACGGTCCTGAAATCCCTGGAGTCCTGAAATACCCCTCATTACGCCCTTCTCCGGCACAAAATCGCACCCCGCGCCTCAAGACAAGCCACCTTCGCGGCCATAGATACCAAATAAATACCAAATTTCGATCTGTCGAATATTTTTTTCAATTTCTCACCGTTCGATTTTTTTCGACACCCAAGCCTTTGATTTTTCTATCTTTTATCACAACGGCCTATTGATGCGGCACACAATGGCGCAAGTTTGGTATTGCATTGGTATCGACAGTTGGTTTTCATCAGACCAACGCGATGAAACGGCAGCAAGGAACATGATGTCCCATGCACGAACCGGCAAAAATCCGGATTGCGAGCAGCGAATGTGAAATTTATTTTCACAAAATCACATTAAATGCTGTTCTATGTTGACGATGGCGTCGATGTATCGCAATTTCAAGAAAATAAATTACACACTCTGAGGGCGTCAGGAATGAAGGTTGGAATAATCGGTCTGGGGTTCCGTCTCGGCTATCTCGGGTTCGTTTTCGATCAGATGGATCCGGATTTCGAAATCGTTGGCTATGTAGACCCAGCGCCAGCCGGACTGCCGATGCTTGAGGAAAAGGGTATTTCCGCGGGAAATTCCTACGCGACGCCTCAGGAGCTGATCGCGAACGAGGAGATGGATCTCCTCATGATCGGATCACCGAACCATCTTCACCTGGAGCATATCCGGATTGGTCTTGAAGCCGGTCTGAAGGTCTTCAGCGAAAAGCCGATCGTCATGACGGTCGAGCAAAGCTACGAACTCGCCGACCTCCTGCACCGGCACGGCCATGAGCGTCTCCTGGTCGGTCTGGTCCTGCGCTACTCGCCGCTTTACAAGGATTTGCGCAAGGCGCAGCAGGATGGTCTGCTGGGCGAGGTCGTTTCCATCGAGGCGTCCGAGCATATCCAGCCCTATCACGGCGCTTTCTTCATGCGCGACTGGCGACGCTACGAAAACTACGCCGGCAGCTTCATGCTCGAAAAATGCTGCCACGACCTCGACCTTTACAACGGGGTTGTCGGCGCGCGCCCGCGCTTCGTGGCCAGCTTCGGCGGCCGCAAGAGCTTCACGCCGGAAAATGCGCCGACCAACGAAGGCGTCAACGATCTTGAAGTCTATCACCGCAAGCCCAGTGGCTGGCTCGGCGCGGACAAGGTCTTCGACAGTGATGGCGATATCGTCGACTACCAGACCGCCATCGTCGAATACGAAAATGGCGTGTCGATGACCTTCCACACCAACATCAACGTGCCGGACGAATTCCGCCGGTTCTGCGTGATCGGTGCAAAAGGTATGGCCGAAGGCGACTTCGTGCGCGGCTTTCTCGACGTCCACAATGCCCGTGACAACGAGAAGGTGATCGGCAAGTCCTATCAGGCGCCCAGCGAGACCTCGCATCACTATGGCGCTGACGAGCAGATGGCCGAAGACGTCGTCAAGCACGTACGCGACGGCGCTGCCTTGCCGGTTTCCGCTCTGGACGCTCTTGAGGCCGGCATTCTGGCGCTTGCGATGGACGAAGCGCGCAAGACCCGGACGGTCGTGGATCTGGCTCCGGTGTGGCAGCGATACGACGATGCCTTGCACGGGCCAGCTGAACGCCTCCCCCTGAAGTCGGCCTGAGGAAAAGACGATGAATGCGAAGCGGAGTGCCGTGATCTTTGCCTGGATGTTGCTGCTGCCGGCAGTCCTCTACATCTCGGCGATCGTCATCTACCCCTTGTTCGATACCGTCAATCTGTCCTTCACCAACGCGTCGCTGCGCAAGACATACAAATATGTCGGATGGCTGAACTACGACAAGATCTTCAACGAGACCTTTGCGGCCGTCATCATCAGAACCTTCGTCTGGACGTTCTTTTCCGTCCTGATCAAGATGATCGTCGGCACCTTCGGCGCGCTCATGCTGAACACGGCCGTGCCAGGCCGTGCCCTCTTCCGCATCCTGACCATGCCTCCCTGGATCGTTCCGATGGCCATCGGCATCTTCATGTGGGGCTGGATGTACAACGGTCAGTTCGGCATGATCTCCGGCATGCTCCAGAAATGGGGTCTCGTGGACGGTCCCGTTGCCTTCCTCGCCTACGGCAGCACCGCCTTCTGGGCCACGATCGTCACTGACGTGTGGATCGGCGTTCCGATGGTCACGCTCTATATGCTCGCAGCCATCCAGGCGATTCCTCAGGATCTTTATGAGGCTGCCTGGACCGATGGCGCCGGTCGCATGTATCGCTTCCGCCGCATCACGCTGCCTCTGCTGGTCCCTTCGCTGATCACGATGTCCATGATCTCGCTGATCTCGACGTTCAACTCGTTCGACATCATCTGGATCCTGACCCAGGGCGGACCCAGCGGCTCTACCACCACCATGATCATCGACACTTACAAGACCGCAATCGGCTCCTACAAATATGGTGAGGGCGCTGCCCGTGCCGTGCTGATCTGCATCTTCCTGTCGATCTTCTGCTTCTTCTACTTCCGGGTGACCAACCGGCTTTCCACGGAGACGGCACGATGAGCAATCAGACGGCCATGATCAACCGCTACAAGTGGTATGAGACCCTCGCAATCTATGCCGGGATCGCCCTTTTCCTGATCTTCATTCTCTGTCCCTTTGTCGAAGGCTTCCTCGTATCGCTGAAGCCTTTGAGCCGGCTGTTTTCCTCGCCATACCGGTTCTGGCCGGAGAACGGGTCTTTCGACGCCTATGTGACGATGTGGGACAGCGTTCCAGGCTTTGCCCGTTACGTTTTCAACTCCCTCTTCATCTCCACGGTCGCCACGGCCATCGTCCTGGTCCTTGTCGTTCCGGCGGCCTATGCCTTCGCCCGCTTCGAGTTCATGGGGCGCGGCCCGCTGCTGGCGGCCTTTCTGGCGGTGAACATGTTCTCGGGCGCGGTGCTGCTGATCCCGCTCTTCCGCCTGATGCGGTCTCTGGGGGTCCTCAACACCTATGCGTCAATGATCATTCCCGGCGTCGCCTTCCTGATCCCGACCGCCATCTGGCTGCTTCGAACCTATATGGTGCGGATTCCCAAGGAGCTGGAGGAAGCCGCTTATGTGGATGGCGCAGGCCGGTTCTACACCTTCCGGCGGGTCATTCTGCCGCTGGCGATGCCCGGCATCACGGTTGTCGCCATCACCACCTTCATCGGAGCCTATGCGCAGCAGTTCATCTTTGCGCTGACGTTCAATTCCAAGACGGAATACATGCCCTTGCCGATCGGCCTGTTCAGCTATTTCGGCCGTCAGGAAGTGATCTGGAACGAACTCATGGCAGCAAGCTTCGTCGGCATTGCGCCCGCCATGATCGTGATCTTCTTCCTTCAACGATACCTTGTCAGCGGGCTGACCGCTGGCGCGGTGAAATGAGAAAACAACGAAAATCCACACCAGAGTATGGGGATAGACAATGAAATTGACATCCATGAAACTCGGGGTTTGCGCCCTAGCTCTTCTCGGAGCCACAGCTGCGGGCTCCCTGAGCGCCTCGGCTGCTGACCAGGAAATCAGCTGGATCTACTGCGGCGACAAGATCGATCCGATCCACGAAAAATACATCGCTGAATGGGAAGAGAAGAACCCGGGCTGGAAAATCGCTCCGGAAGTCGTCGGCTGGGCCCAGTGCCAGGACAAGGCAACGACGCTGGCAGCAGCCGGTTCGCCGGTCGCCATGGCCTATGTCGGCTCGCGCGCTCTGAAACAGCTGGCAGAAAGCGACCTCATCATCGACGTACCGATGTCCGATGAGGAAAAGGAAAGCTACTACCCGAACATCGTCGACACGGTCACCTTCGATGGCACCCAGTGGGGTGTTCCGATTGCCTTCTCGACCAAGGCCCTTTTCTGGAACAAGGATCTCTTCAAGGAGGCAGGCCTTGATCCGGAGGTTCCGCCGAAGACCTGGGAAGAAGAGATCGAATTCTCCAAGATTATCCAGGAGAAGACCGGCATCCCCGGTTACGGTCTGCCCGCCAAGACATTCGACAACACCATGCACCAGTTTCTGCACTGGGTTTACACCAACAACGGCAAGGTGATCGACGACGAAGGCAACATCGTGATGGACAGCCCGGAAGTGCTGGCAGCACTTCAGGCCTACAAGGACATCACACCCTATTCCGTCGAAGGTCCGACCGCCTACGAGCAGAACGAAATCCGTGCGATCTGGCTGGATGGCAAGGTTGCCATGATCCAGAACAGCTCCGGCGCTGCCGTCCGTGCGATCGATGCCGGCATGAACTGGGGCGTTGCGACCCTGCCGCTTGGCCCGTCAGCAACCGGCCCCGGCACTCTGCTGATCACCGACAGCCTGGCCATCTTCAAGGATTCCGGGGTTGAGGAAAAAGCGATCGAATTCGCGAAATACATCACCTCTCCCGGTCCGCAGGGTGAATACGAGCTGCAGGGCGGCGCCGGTCTGACACCGCTGCGTCCGTCTGAACAGGTGGATGAATTCGTGAAGAAGGATCCGTACTGGAAGCCGTTCATCGACGGCATTGCCAATGCAGGTCCCGAACCGCTGTTCACCGATTACAAGGGCTTCCAGAACGTGATGATCGAGATGGTTCAGTCCGTCGTGACCGGTCAGGCCGAGCCGAAGGACGCCCTTGAAAAAGCCACTGCCGATCTAGAGCAGTACAAGTAAGCACGTTGACGCGTCGCCGCGGTCCCAGAGACCGCGGCGGCGATACCGTCCACGCCAAGTCTCATTGCCGGAACAGATGGCAATGACGGAAAGAGGTCAGTCTTGGGACAGCTCTATCTCAACAAGGTAACCAAGTCCTTCGGGGATCTTGACGTTATCAAGGGTGTCACACTCGATATTCAGGACGGCGAGTTCGTTGTCTTCGTCGGTCCTTCAGGGTGCGGAAAGTCCACGCTTCTGCGCATTATCGCCGGGCTGGATGACGCCACACGAGGCGACATCGTCATCGAGGGTCTGAAGGTCAACGATCTGGCCCCCGTCAATCGCGGCATTGCGATGGTGTTCCAGTCCTATGCGCTTTATCCGCACATGTCCGTGTTCGAGAACATCGCCTTTCCGCTACGCGTCGAAAAGATGCCGGAAGCACAGATCAAGCAGAAGGTCGAAGACGTCGCGCAGGTGCTCCAGCTCGATCAGCGCCTTCAGCAGAAGCCTGGCATGCTGTCCGGTGGCCAGCGTCAGCGCGTTGCCATCGGCCGCGCGATCGTACGCGAACCCAAGATCTTCCTGTTCGACGAACCACTCTCCAACCTGGACGCCGCCTTGCGCGCCGACATGCGGATCGAACTGACGAAGCTGCACCACGATCTGGCTGCCACGATGATCTACGTGACCCACGATCAGGTGGAAGCCATGACCATGGCCGATCGCATCGTCGTTCTGAACGGCGGCTACATCGCCCAGACCGGCAAGCCACTGGAGCTTTATCACAAGCCGCAGAACATGTTCGTAGCCGGGTTCATCGGCAATCCGAAGATGAACTTCCTGCCCGCGACCTGCACCGCGGTCAGCGACGACGGTGTCACGGTCAACTGTCTTGACCGGGAGGTCATCGTGCCGGTCAAGCCACGCGAGGATCTTGTCGGCCAGAAGCTGACCCTGGGCATCCGTCCGGAGCACACCTTCATTGGCGAGGGCGATCTGGATTTCCGGATTACCCCTACGGTCGTCGAGCGCCTTGGCGTCAACACCATCGTTTATTCCTCGACCAACGAGGAAAACCGTTTCAGCGCCTTGCTGCCCGGGGCAGCTCCCGTTGTCGTGGACGAGCCGGTGAGCATCGCCTTCAACACTGTCGACTGCCATCTTTTTGATGAGAACGAGATCGCTCTGGAACGCAGCACGGCGTTGACGGAGATCGACATCGAGAAGCTTGCCGTCCAGTCAGCCTAAAAAAAACCGGCCCCGGATTTCTCCGGGGCCGGATGTTCTTTGGCAAATGAAGACCGATTTACCAGACGCGGCCGCGGGCAGCGACGGATTCCACGCGGGTAATGACCCCGTCTCGATGAAATACCATCCGGTCCACCAGATTGGAGACCACGCAGGTATGGTTCGGGATGATCCGGATCCGCTCGCCGATCTGCGGCCGCGCGTCTGGCGCACATTTGGAAAGATCCAGAACACCATGTTCTTCGGAAAGACCGGTGATCACCGCATCCGGATAGTCCACCACATGGCCGAAATCACCGAATCCGAGCAAATCCGACGTCAAAGCCTTTGATCCCGCATCGATAACGGCTCGAGTGTCGGTCGGCCGGGAGACCACGGTCGCCAGAATATGCATGGCACAATCGTCAAGCGTGCAGTGCCCCGCACGGGCCATTGCCCGATCGTTGTAGATGTAGGTGCCTGCCCGATGCTCAGTGGCGGATGGCACCTTGCCCGCGTTAAAGAGGCTCGGAGTGCCCCCGTTGCTGACGATCGGACAGGCAATATTCTCGCTCTCAAGAAGCTTCAAAGCAGACGAGAAGAACGTTTCGACAGCCTCTTCGGTGAAGGCCTGCGGATAGGTGAGAAGTCCCACGAAGGTCAGACCGGGCGCGGCTTCGATAGCCTTGGCGAGGTCCAATGCCGCTTCGGGAGACTGAACCCCGCAGCGACCACCGCCGGTATCGCATTCCACCAGCACCGAAAGCGGCCGTGCCGCGTTTGCAAATGTCTCCGACAGACCCTGAACGGTGACCATATTGTCAGCGACCACCTTCAGGCCGGAGATCTGCCCGTTCAGCGCGGCAAGCCGTTCCAGTTTCTTGGGCCCGAGCACGTTGAAGGTGATCAGGATGTCGTCGAACCCCGCATCCGCAAAGACTTCCGCTTCGGTGACCTTCTGACAATTGATGCCGCGTGCACCGGCGGCAACCTGCTGCTCGGCAAGGGCCGGGATCTTGTGGGTCTTGATATGCGGACGGAAGGCCTTGCCTTCCTTGTCCATGCAAGCCTGCACGCGGGCAATGTTCGCGGCCATGCGATCCTCATCGATGACAGGAACCGGCGTTGAAAGCTGCGCGATGCGCGCGCCGATGAGATCGGCTCCTGGGGTCGGGTCAGGCAGCTTCCGTTCCATGCGGGTTCTCCATCATTGGCCAGATGTCCCGGCGCACCAGACGATAGGGAGTGTGCGCGGGCGAATTGGGATAGGGGGTTCCTGCAGAGCAATACAGGATGTCGGACGCAATCTTGGAAAAGGATGCGTGAAAGTGGTTCGTGGACTTGATGACCAGGATCTTCATCGAGGTCGGATCGATACCCATGACCGAGAAGAGAGACGGATCAAAGCTCTGCGCCCGCACGGAGTTGAGGATGATATCCGTTCCGTCGAGGCGAATGTGAGCCGCATCCCCGAACGGGGCGAAGCTCTCGCCGAACCGCATTTCCGCATCGCGAACCAGCTTCACAATTTTCACGCGGCCATCAATCGGATTGCCGGTACCTGGAGCAGACTTCGCGCCGAACCGCAGCGCGATCTCCGCCCCCTCGCCTGCAGCCATGCAGATCTGAACCGCGACCGGGTCCCAGATCGTTCCGACAGCGGCGCCTTCGGCCTTGCGCTCCAGAAGCTCGGCAAGAAGAACCGTGGCGTCTCCGGCCGTGCCACCGCCAGGATTGTCCCACATGTCGGCGATCACCACCGGTCCGGCTTCTGAACGCATCGCCCGGGTCACCGCCTCGTCAACGGTCAGCTGAGGCATCAGGTGCTTGCCCCGGTTGGCGAAGAGCTCCATGCCGAGCGAACTGGCAAGCCGGGCGCCCTTTTCGGCATTGCCGTCCGTCACGGCAATCATCTTCGTCCCCATTTCCGGAACGTCGCCAGCCATGAAACCATGAATGACAGACAGCGACAGGACGTCACTGTCTTCCGCCTCGATCCGCATGAGCTTGTCGACAAAGGACCGCATCGGATCGCGAGAGGTCGGGAAGACATCGATCATCCGGCAATCAAACACGGACATGACGGGTTTCACCCGGCCTTCCAGCACATCGACCGCAATGCGCCAGAGATCCTCCGCACGATCGACAAAATCCGTGTGCGGAAACTCCTTGAAGGCCACGAAGAAATCGACGGAAGCAACCCGCTTTGCCGTCAGATGGCTGTGCGGATCAAGCTCGGCGCAAACGAGAACGTCCGGTCCGACGATCTCTCTTACGCGGCTGAGAAAATCGCCTTCCGGATCCAGATATCCATCAGCCACCATGGCGCCGTGAAGCCCGAGCACGACCCCGTCGACCGGAAGCGCTGCACGCAGCTGCTCCAGGATCTCGTCGCGGAGTTCCTCGTAGGTCCGCCGGTTGATGAGACCTGCCGGATCGGCCCAGGTGGCTGTGCCCTCAACAAGTGACCAGCCCTTTTCGGCGCATACCTTCCGTCCGACCGTCAAGGGCGCGGAACAGAGTGTCGGGGTCGCCGGGTGCTCGCCCGGACGCGCATAAAGAGAGGCTTCGAAGGCGCGCTTGTCGACACAGATCGGCGAGAATGTGTTGGTTTCCGTCGCGAGGACTGCAGTGAAGAGTTTCAAATGTAGGTTCCTGACTTGAAGGCCGCTCGCGAACTCAGGCGTCTTTCCACGGAAAGGGCAGATAACCGGTAAAGCCAGCTATTTTCCAGCGCCCTTCATGGAGGCGGCAATAATAAAGCGTCTGCCACTGCATGACATCGAAGCCGCCGTCGGCGAGCTTGATGCCGCCGTCGAACTTCTTGCGGACCAGCGCGGTTCCTTCCTGGATGTCGATTTCCTCAAGACGGGTGGCCGTGTGAATCGCTGTTCTGGCATCCTCCGCCAGCTCTACAGAGGCAAAGTCCTTTGCCTGGCGCAGCCATTCGTCCCGGTAGCGCTCCAGCGTCGGAAAGGCCAGCGTCCAGCTGTCCGGATCGGCAATCTTGTTGCCGCTGACTGCAAGGAAGCCGTCCGCAACGAAGTCATCCTCGACCATGGACCAGTCTGCTGCCAGAAAGGCTGCGATGTCCCGGGTGACCAGCATGTCCCAGATGGCTCTGCGATCGGCGTCATCTTCCGGAAACGGATTGAGAAAGGGATCCCGCATAGAGGCCTCTTATCTAAATTATTTTCATATTTGGCGACTTTTCCTAGTCAATTTCCTGCTGATATGGTTTTATGTCAATCGATAAAGAAAATAATTTCCAAAAACGGAGCAAACCTATCCTCATGAGCATCAAGAGATATGGCGCCGAAAAAGCAGGCGCCGGCGGTCAGACACTCCCCTTCGCACGCGCCGTCGAAGCTGACGGCTGGCTCTATGTTTCTGGTCAGGTCGCGATGGAAGACGGTGAAGTGATCGAGGGCGGCATCATCCCCCAGACTCACAAGACCATCCAGAACGTGCTGAGCATCCTGGAGGAAGCCGGTTACACCACTGCTGACATCGTGCGTTGCGGCGTCTGGCTCGACGATCCCCGGGATTTCTGGACCTTCAACAAGATCTACCAGAGCTATTTCGGCGAGCATCCACCCGCACGCGCCTGTGTCCAGTCCTCCATGATGGTTGATTGCAAGATCGAAATCGACTGCGTAGCCTATAAATCAAAGGCTTAACTTCGCAGACAAGGCACTGGCACATGGACATCCTCGCCCGGATACAAAATGAGCAGGAGCAGTTTTCGCAATCCGAAAAGCGGATTGCGGACATTTTGCTCAACGATTTTGATTTCGCGGTGAATGCCTCCATTGTCGAGCTGGCGGAACGGGCGGAGGTCTCGCCTCCAACGGTCACCCGCTTTTGCCGCCGGCTCAATTGCCAGAATTATGCCGACTTCAAGGTCCAACTGGCCAAAACCATGTTCGTTGGCGCCCGGTATCTCAATCCGGGCACAAGGAGCACGGAGCCTGTGGATGTCGCGGAAGACATCGTGACCAAGGCCCAGAACGCCTTGTACCTGTTCCACGACGCGTTTGACGCCGCCAAGGCGCAGACCGTTGCGGAACTGCTGTCCCGGTCCGGAATGATCCATGCCTTCGGCTCCGGCGGCAACTCTTCGATGATTGCGCACGAGCTGCACAACCGCCTGTTCCGTCTGGGCCTGAGAGTGTCCGCCTGCACCGACTATCACATGCAGATGATGATCGCAGCAGCCGCCCGACCGGCGGATATGATCATAGGCTCGTCCTTCTCCGGCCGGAACAGCGAGCTGGCGAAGGCCTTCACGCTTGCGCGGGAGGTGGGGGCAACGACAATTGCGCTCACGCAGTCAGATAGCCTGGTCGCCAAGGCGGCCGATCACGTCCTGGCCGTGGACCTGCCGGAGGGAAACAACATCTTCCGGCCAACCTCGACACGATTCGCCTATCTCGCTCTGGTCGACATTCTGGCCAATCTGGCCGCCTACCAGAACCCGTCTCAGGCGACCGTCACCCTGCGCCACATCAAACATCAACTGGTTGCCCATCGTGATGAAGACGACAGGCAGCTGCTCGGAGACTGACCGCGTTCGCGGCTCCAGTCTCTCCCCAAACTAGGACTCGACATGTCTGGAACCGTAGCAGTCGTCACCGGCGCCGCTGGTGACATCGGCCTGGCCATTGCCAAGCGCCTTTCCCAAACCCACGACAAGATCATCCTTGCCGACATCGACACCGAGGCGGTCACCAAGCTTGCCGAAGGTCAGGGCGACGCATTCGTCCCGGTCACTTGCGATGTCACGCAGGAGGCAGACTGTGCCTCGCTGGCAGCCGAAGCTGCCCGTCACGGAACGGTCTCGGCACTGATCAACAACGCAGGCGCGGCGCGCGCCGTAAGCCTGGGTGATACCACGGCTGAGATCTTCCGCCAGGATACCGCGCTCAATCTCGAAGCGGCGTTTCTGACCTTTCAGGCCTTTGAGGCCGACCTCAAGGCCTCCCGCGGCAGCGTCGTCAACATCGCCTCCGTCAATGGTCTCGCCGTGTTCGGACATCCGGCCTACAGCGCCGCCAAGGCAGGGATGATCCATCTGACCAAGCTGATCGCGGTGGAATACGGAAAATACGGCATCAGATGCAACGTGATCGCACCGGGTACGGTGAAGACACAGGCCTGGGAAGCCCGCGCTGCCGCCAATCCGAATGTCTTCGAAGATGCCAAACGCTGGTATCCGCTGCAACGCGTCGTTGACCCGAAAGACGTCGCCAATGCAGTGGCGTTCCTGTCCGGTCCGGAAGCCTCGGCGATCACGGGCGTCTGCCTGCCGGTCGACTGCGGCCTGCTGGCCGGTCAGGCGGAACTCGCCCGCACCTTCAGCCAATCCGACAACTACTAAGAACAATCAGACTCCCAGAGGAACCATTCATGGCCAACATTCCGTTTGTGCTTGAAAACAGCTGGCATGCGATCGATGGCGATCTTACCGGCGGCTTTTCCTTTGTCCTGCACAACATGTCAGGAGAAGAAATCTCGGACTTCCGGGTCGTTTTCACCAGCCTGACCCGCGTCACGGCCAAGGCCGTTTGCGAAAATGCGGTCTTCCTTCGGCGCAACGCCAATTTCCATGAGCTCAGCCCGCCGGCAGGTTTCAAACTTGCACCGGGTGCCTCCTGGTCCTTCAAGGTCGACGGTCTGCATCGCCCGGCACGCCATCGCACGGACGGCGCAAAGTCAGCCTATGTGACCCTGGCCGACGGCACGCACAAACCCTGCGCGGTCGGCGACCTGATGCTGGAAGGCGCCCATAGCGAACCGGCAACTCCGCTTCTGCCGGAAGGCAAGATCGAGGCTCCCTACTTCCTGCAGCCCTGGCCGAAGACCGTCTCGCTTGATGGCACTGCCGCCTATCCGGTGGCGCTGGTCCTTGCCTCGGCAAGCGCGGAAGAAAAGGAAGCCGTCCAGAAGGTCCAGTCCTTGTATCAGCGGCTCTTCGAGGCCGCCCACGTTCCCTTTGCCCTGAGCCCCGTTCATGAAGGCCGCGAGCTTTCGCTCAGCCAGACCGCCAGCCTTGCCGGCTCCGCCTACAGTCTCGATTTCAGCGCGGACAAGGTCTCCCTCTCCTACGGCACCCAGGTCGGTCTTCAATACGGCCTGACCACCCTTGCCCAGCTGCTCCATGGTGCAAGGCTGGATGCCGGCAGTTTCTCGTTCCCGACGTCCGGCAGCATCGAGGACGCCCCGCGCTATGACTGGCGCGGCTGTCATCTGGACGTGTCCCGCCAGTTCTATCCGCTCGCGGATGTCTCCCGTCTGGTGGACATTCTGGCCTGGTTCAAGATGAACATCTTCCATTGGCATCTGACCGATGACGAAGCCTGGCGCCTCGAGATCAAGGCCTATCCGGAGCTGACCACGGTCGGCGCGACCCGTGGCCCGGACGCACCTCTCCTGCCTCAGCTCGGCGATGGCGCGGAACCTGTCTCCGGCTTTTATTCTCAGGAAGACGTCAAGGAGCTGGTGGCTCATGCGGCCAGCCTTGGTATCGAAGTCGTTCCGGAAGTCGACATCCCCGGCCATTGCACGGCAGTGCTTTCCGTATTCCCGGATCTGACAGACGGACAAGAAGCTCCGGAAAGCTACCACTCCGTCCAGGGTTTCCCGAACAACGCCCTCAACCCGGCGATCGAGGGAACGTACGATTTCGTTGCGACGGTCTTCGACGAAATGGCTGAGCTCTTTCCCTCCCGCTATGTGCATATTGGCGGCGACGAGGTTGCCGATGGCTCCTGGCTCGCCTCTCCGATGGCCCGGGAGCTGATGCAGAAAGAAGGGATAGAAGGCACCTTCGGCCTCCAGTCCTACTTCATGAAGCGGGTTCAGCAGATGCTGCAGGAGCGTGGCAAATGCCTTGCCGGGTGGGATGAGGTTTCCCATGGCGGCGGTGTCAGCGCGGAAGGCACGCTGCTGATGGCCTGGCGCAAGCCGGAAGTCGGGATCGAACTCGCCCGTGAGGGATATGATGTCGTCATGACACCGGGTCAGGCCTACTATCTGGACATGGTCCAGAGTGAAGCCTGGCAGGAACCGGGTGCCAGCTGGGCCGGAACCGTTTCGCCTGAGCAAAGCTACACCTATGAAGCCGAGGGCGATTTCCCGGACGAGCTTCGCGCCCGCATGAAAGGCGTTCAGGCCTGCATCTGGTCGGAGCACTTCCTGTCGCGCGGATACTTCAACCATCTCGTCTTCCCGCGCCTGTGCGCGGTCGCGGAAGCGGCATGGTCGCCCCGGTCCGTCAAGGACTGGCAGCGTTTTGCAGCCCTTGCCCCCCATTCCCCGAAGCTTTGAGGAACTGACAGATGCGTATCATTGTTGGCGGCATTCACACGGAATGCAGTACGTACTCGCCCGTTCTCATGCAGCCGGAGGACTTCTTCGTCATGCGCGGAGAAGATCTGCCGAAGTCGGAGTATTTCTCCTTCCTGCCGCAGCCCGGCGTCGAAATCGCGCCGCTCCTTCATGCCCGCGCGGTCCCAGGCGGGCCGGTGTCCCGGACGACCTATGACATTTTCAAGGCCGAGTTCCTGGAAAGGCTCAAGGCGGCTCTGCCCGCTGACGGCATCTATCTCGCCATGCATGGTGCGATGAATGTCGAGGGCATGGACGACGCGGAAGGCGACTGGATCTCCGCCGTCCGCCAGCTCGCCGGGCCGGACATTCCGATCGCCGCAAGCTACGACCTTCATGGAAATGTCAGCCAGAAGATCATCGACCAGCTCGATATCTTCGCCGGCTACCGCACCGCGCCCCATATCGATGTTCGCGAGACCATGGTCCGGGCCTACACGATGCTGGTGGACTGCCTGAAGTCCGGCACGCGCCCCGGCATCGCCTGGGCGCCCGTTCCGGTTCTGCTGCCCGGCGAGCGCACCTCGACGGAAGATCATCCGGCGGCCGGGCTCTATGAAGCCCTGCCCGGTCATGACGAAACGCCCGGGGTTCTCGATGCCAACCTGATGGTCGGCTATGTCTGGGCGGACGAGCCGCGGGCAACCGCCTGTGCTGTCGTGACCGGCACAGACAGGACCACCGCCGCCAAGGCCGCAGAAGCTATCGCCCGGTCCTATTGGGACGCTCGCAATGACTTTCGCTTCGGACCGGTCACGGGTCCATTGTCCGAGATGATGGATCTCGCGGAACAGGCAACGACATCTCCAGTCATTCTGGCCGATTCCGGCGACAACCCGACTGGTGGTGGTGTCGGCGACCGGGCAGATGTTCTCGCGGAACTTCTTCGCCGTGAGATCACTGGAGCCGTTGTGGCCGGCATTACCGACAAACCCGCAGTCGAAGCCTGCCTTGCCGCAGGCGAAGGCAGTGAAGCGAAACTCACCATCGGCGGTTCCCTGGATCCGTCCAGCGAGAAGGTCGAGGTGACCGCCAGGGTCCTGAAGCTGGACGACATGCCGGGTGGAACGCGGGACGAACGCCAGGCAGTGATCGAAGTCGCCGGAAACACCGTGGTTCTGGCGGCACGGCGCAGGCCCTATCACAATATCTCGGACTTCACGCGGCTCGGCCTCGACCCGCGGTCCGCACGGCTGGTCGTCGTCAAATCCGGATATCTGTCTCCGGAGCTTGCCCCGATCGCGGCCCCCAACCTCATGGCCCTGACCAACGGGGTCGTCAATCAGGACATCGAGCGGCTGACAAATGACCGCCGCTCCACGCCCGCCTTCCCGTTCGACAAGACCTTCAGCTTTACGCCTGAAGCGCGCTTCTCGGCTCGCTGGCAGGCATAAGTTCCCTTTCGGCTGCCGGGATCGTCCGGCAGCCGCCTTTCCGGTTTCACTCAATGTTTCAGATGTACGCGGCAGCGTTTCGCCATGCCCCGATCCGGGTCAGTGCGATTGCGATCTTCTTCTTCGGCTTTGCGGGCGCCGCGACCAACCCTTTCCAGTCGGTCATCGCCATTCAGGAGTTCGGCCTGAGTGATGCGGCGTATTCCGCCGTGATCCTTCTCGCGGCGATCATCAACGTGATCGCCAGCGTGGTGATCGGCATCTTCTCCGACCGACTGGGCGACTATCGCCGCGCCCTGATCATCGTCAGCTACTTCGGCATCGCCGGATCTGGCCTGATCTATTTTGGAGCGAATACGCTCAGCTTTCTCATCGGACTGCTGGCCCTGCTACCGATCTTCGGCGCGATGAATTCGCTGATTTTTGCCAATGTGCGGGCCTATTCGGTCACGCTTCCAGGCAATGAACTGGCAGGTATCAACGCCGCCGTACGCGCCATGATCTCCCTGTCCTGGGTGTTGGTGCCGGGTCTGGTGGGGATGATTCTTGCCCACGCCTCCAGCATGTTGCCGGCCTATCTCATCTCCATGTGCGCCTGTCTGGTCTGCTATGGGCTGTTCCAGTTTGCCTTGCCGCGCAAGCTGCCTTCGGAAGGCCGGATGAAGACTGAAATCCAGTTCTTTTCCTCCCTGCGCCGCGTTGCTAGGCCCGGCGTTCTCGTGCGCCTTCTGGCGATCTCGCTCATCACCTCGATGCTGCATGTGAATGCGGCGGTTCTGCCGCTTGTCACCACCGAGACCGCTGGCGGCACCCTCACCGACGTCGGCATCGTCATTGGTGTGGTCGCCATGCTTGAGATCGTCTTCATCATGGTCTGGGGACGCATGGAACCCAGGTTCGGTTCGGTCTTGTCGATCTGCACGGGCGCCGCCATCTACGCGATCTATCTGGTGCTGCTCGGCCAGTCGCATTCGCCCTTTCACGTCTATGCGCTTTGCCTGATCAGCGGATTGGGAGCGGCCGCAATCATCAGTCTGCCGATCACCTATCTGCAGGATCTGATCCCGGATCTGGCAGGCCTTGGCAGCTCGCTTATTTCGGTCAACCTCTTCCTCAGCGCGGGGCTAAGCTCGGTTCTCTTCGGCTTCGGCACATATGTCTCCGGCTATGCGGGAACGTCAATGATCGGAGGGCTGGCCGGTTTGCTTGGCGTGGCCCTTGTCTATGGGCTTGACGGCCGCAAGCGCTCAGCGACCAACTGAGCTGACCAGGGCGCAAACGGGGCGGGCGAAGCTTCGCCTCCCCGCCATCCCTTGAGCCGAAATGTATCAGGGCCGCGTGGCTGAGCGGCTATGCCGGGAATTGCCCCTCGCTGACATCAACCTTCGAGTGGCGTTTCCGCATTTCGGCAATCGCATTAGGGATCATGCCGACGCCCTGCAACCGAACACAGGCGCTTTCCAACCCCCGAACATCGCAGCCGAGTGAACGAAGAAACTCTGCGACGGCCCGCTTTTGTGTTGGTTATTTCGGCAGAAGACAGGTCAAATAATAGTCAACGGACTGAATGTTGAGCAATGACTCCGCTTTCCGAGCATTGCGGGCCGTTGCGCCTTTAATTCCTATTTATGAACTAGTATTCTTATTTAGGAACAAAAAGGAGACTTACATGTCTATAGACCTTACCAGACGGGGATTCCTGACAACAACCGGCGCCATCACCCTCGGCGCCATGGTGCCGGGCATTGCCCGTGCAGAGGGCAGCAGCTTCACGACGACAGTCTTCGGCGGTGTGTGGGAACAAAACTACCGGAAAGCCATCGTCGACAGCTTCGAGGCTCAATCCGGCGCGACGGTAAAGCTTCAGCTGGGCTCTTCCGCCGAATGGCTGACCAATGCGATCGTGAACAAGTCGGATCCGGAGATCGATATGCTGATGCTGCCCTATCCGGACAGCATCAAGGCAATCATGGCCGACATCGGCATCGAACTGACACCCGAGGACATTCCGAACATCGCCGACATCGAACCGGTTTGGTGGGAGCAGTACAAGAAGCGGGGCGTAGGCCTCGACTATGCCTCCTACGGTATCGCCTACCGTACCGATCTCGTCGACAAGCCGATCACCAAATGGGAAGACCTGTTCCGGCCCGAATTGAAAGGGAAAATCACGATCCCCGACATCGGCACCTGGGGCTCCTGGGAAATGCTGGTGATGCTCGCCAAGCTCCGCGGCGGATCCGAGGACAATCTGGAACCCGCGTTTGAGGCCCTGGCCGAGCTGAAGCCGAATATCCGCCGCTTCTTCTCGTCCTCGACCGATGCGATGTCGATGCTTGATGCGGGCGAGGTCGTTGCCGTCGGCATGACCACCAACATCCCGCCCTATGCGCTGATCGATGCGGGCAAGCCTGTCGACTTCGTCTTCCCGGCCGAAGGCGCGATGGTTGGCATGGTGTCGTACCACATTGCCGAGAACTCTCCCAACAAGGAGCTGTGCAAGCAGTTCATCAACCATGCGATCTCGAAAGAGGCGCAGGAAGCCTTCTGCAATGCCGTCATCGCCGGACCCGTGCGTTCCGATGCGAAGCTGACGGGCAAGGCGGCCGAGCGTGTCCCGGCACTGGATCAACTGACGCTGTTCGACTGGTTCAAGATTGTACCGCAGATGCCGATGCTGACGGACCGCTGGAACTACGAGGTCTCTCGTTGACCTCCAACAGCATTGAAATGAATGCCCCGCAGACCATTCGGCTGCGGGGCCTTAAAGCGCCGGAAGCGGCGGCTCTCGTCCGGGTTGGAGACCTCGACGCGCATCCGATTGTCGACGCAGCCCGCGACGCAGACATTCTTCGGATCGACGTCGTTGAGACCGTTGACGTGGAAGCGGGTCATCAGCTGGACGAACCCGGCGCAGTCCGGATCAGCCACACCGGCCCGTCGCCCTTTTTCGCCTCGGACATCGATCTCGTGCTGAGGTCCAACGGGATCCGGACACTCTACATAACCGGCGACCCTCTCGCAGCCTCGCGTCTTGCCTATGACGCCGTGCGAAAAGGCTACGACCCGGTCATGGTACGTTCTTCCAGGACGGAGACGGACATGTTCGGCTTGCGTCTGCCCCAGATGTCATCGGCCGAATTTTCGGGGCTGCTGGCCGGCACAACTCCAGGGCCGCGCAACTGGCACCCGGATGTCAAGGCACGGCGCATGGCGCGTCCGTTTGCTGAAAGGCTGGTGCCGAGCCGGACCGCACTCATCCTTATCGATGTGCTGAACGACTTCTGCATCGAAGGCGGTGTCATCTCGCAGACGAATGCGCGCATGCCGAAAGTGACGGATGCCTTGCCGCGTATTCGCGAGCTTCTGGAAGGCGCCCGCGAGGCGGGCACGCACATAATCCATGTTCAGGCGATCTACGGCCCCATGTTCCGCGGACAGGGCTCGCCGTACCGGTTTCCCTCTGACCTGACCCGGGAAGGCGCCGTCTGGTGTGCGTCGGCCGCCGTTATCGACGGTGAGACGCCGGTCTTCGATCCGGACATGACCGAAGTCTGTCGGGAGGGAAGCTGGGGTGCGGACTTCGTGGATGGCCTGGCCCCGTTGCCGGGCGAGACCGTGATCCGCAAGCATCGTTATTCGGCCTGGCTCGACACCGCACTGGACGGCGAGTTGCGCCGGCACGGCATCGAAACCGTGGTCCTGGCGGGCGTGACCACCAATTGCTGCGTCGAAAGCACGGCCCGCGATCTTGCCATGTGCGACTACGACATGATCGTCGCCGAAGATTGTGTGGCGGTGAAGGATCTCGTTCTTCATCTGCATGAAGCCAGCCTGGAGCAGATCCGGACCTATTTCGGCATCGTTACTCCGTCGCGAAGGATTCTGGACACATGGCTATAACGGACATGGAGGTGGCTCCGGCCGGCTCGGGAGCGCTCAAGCCGCCTCCCTCTCCAGCCTGGCTCGTTTTGCCGGGGATGGTCTTCCTCTTCTTCGTGCTCCTTCTGCCGGTCGGATGGTTGATGGCGCTCAGCCTGAAACCGTCCATGGCTGGAGCCTTCTCGATGGAAGGCGACTGGACGATCGCGAACTACCTGAGGTTCTTCTCACAGCCTTTCTACTATTCGACGCTGATCAAGACCCTCTGGGTCTCGGGTCTGACGACTGTCATCACGGCCGTCATCGGGTATGCGCTGGCCCTCGTCATCTGGACGGCGAAGCCGGCGCATCGCGGGTGGATCGTCCTGATCGTGCTGTCGCCGCTGCTCGTCTCCATCGTGGCCCGGACCTACGGCTGGATGATCGTGCTGGGAGACCGGGGAATCCTGAACCAGTTTCTCCTTGGTCTTGGCCTCATCGATGAACCGATCCAGATCATGTACACGTCGGCGGCCGTGATCGTGGGACTGGTGCATGTTTTCGTCCCGTTCATGGCGCTTTGCATCCTGACGTCGCTCGACAAGATCGACCCGAACGTCCCCGAAGCCGCCATGACCTTCGGAGCCGGGCGCCTTGCGGTCCTGACGCGCATCCTGGTTCCGCTGACCGTGCCCGGACTTGCGTCGGGACTGACCATCGTCTTCTCGCTTTCCATCAGTTCGTATGTGACGCCAGCTCTTATGGGCGGGCCCCGGTCCGGAATGCTGACGACCTTTATCTATCAGCAATTTGCCGTCACGCTCGACTGGCGCTTCGGGGCGGTGCTCGTGACGCTGCTGCTGGCGCTGACACTGCTGGTCCTGACCACGATCCTCGCGCTGGCCGCAAGGATGACAGCCAAATGGAGCAAGGCATGAGCCCATACTCCGACTTCTTCCGGCGCGCGGGAACGGGACTTTTGTTCCTCTTCCTGCTGGCGCCGCTCGCAGCGGTCATCGTCGTCTCCGTGAATGCGGGGACGACACCGAAATTCCCGCCAGAAGGCTTTTCCCTCAAGTGGTACGGCACGGCACTTTCAAACCCGGCTTTCACCGGCTCGGCATTCAATTCCCTTCTCCTGGCCGCGTTGGCGACTGCCGTGGGCACCCCGCTTGGCGTTGCCGCGGCATTCGGCATCGCGCGGGGCCGGCTCCCGTCTGCCGTCCGGGGGCTTCTGGAAGCCGTCTTTCTGTCGCCGCTGATTGTTCCGGGCATCGTGATCGGCGTGGCGCTTCTGGTGGCCCTGTCCTCCGCAGGACTGCGTGACGCCTGGCTGCGTCTGATCCTCGGTCACGTCCTGCTGGTGCTTCCCTATGTGATCCGCACCACCCTGGCGTCGCTGCAGAATTTCGATCCTGCGCTCGAGGAGGCCGCCCACACGCTCGGGGCGAGCCGCTTCAAGACCCTCACACAGGTCACTTTGCCGGTGCTTCGGCCGGCCATCATGGCCGGGGCGATCTTCGGCTTCATCATTTCCTTCGATGATGCCGCCGTCTCGATCTTCCTGATCGACAGCAGCACGTCGACCCTGCCGCTCGCGATCATGAGTTACATGCAATACAACTTCGACCCATCCGTCGCAGCCATTTCCTCGATGCTGATCGGCCTGACCCTGGCCGGCGCGCTGGCGATCGAACGCGTGTTCGGTCTCAAGAAATTCCTCGGGAGCTAATCCATATGGCCCAAGTCACCCTGACGCACATCACGAAGCTCTTTCCCGGTGCGGCGACGCCCGCCGTCGACGGAATTTCCCTCGTCATTCCCAAAGGCAGCTTCACCACGCTGCTCGGCCCGTCCGGCTGCGGCAAGAGTTCCACACTGCGGATCGTCGCCGGTCTGTCGAAGCCCGACAACGGCATGATCCTGATCGACGGACGCAACATCACCCATCTGTCCGCTGCGAAACGCAATATCGGAATGGTGTTTCAGTCGCTGGCGCTGTTTCCTCACATGACGGTCGCCGAGAATGTGGCGTTCGGTCTGAAAATGCGCGGCCTTGCCGAAGCAGAGCGCCGTCCGAAAGTGTCCCGCGCCCTGGAACTCGTTGAACTCGGGCATCTGGCGGAGCGCTATCCCCACCAGCTATCGGGTGGTCAGCAGCAGCGCGTCGCCCTCGCGCGCGCACTGGTCGTCGAACCTTCGATCCTCATTCTCGACGAGCCCTTCTCCGCGCTCGACCGCAAACTGCGCGAGAGCATGCAGATCGAGCTGTACCGGATCACCCGCAGCCTCGGTATCACCGCGATGTTCGTGACCCACGATCAGGAGGAAGCCCTGACGCTGTCCGACAGGATCGTCGTCATGAACCAAGGCCGGATCGAGCAGGACGGAACCCCGCGCGAGATCTACGGTGCGCCGAAAACCCGGTTCGTTGCGGAGTTCATGGGCCTGTCCAACTTCCTCCCCGCGCAGTCTCGCGGCAGCGCACTGGTCTTCGAGGGCGTGACCGCAGAAAAGACGATGGACGCCGGTGTGCCACAGGAGTGTTTCGTTGCCTTGCGTCCCGAAGGTCTGTCGCTCAGCGTCGCCAAGCCCGACGGGCCGGCGCTTAACGGCCGTCTCGCCGAGGCGATCTATCAGGGTGCGACAAGCAGCTACACGGTGGAGCTTCCGACCGGACGCAGGATCACCGCCCGAACTCCCGATTGTGGCTTGCAGCCCGGACAGGACGTCTGGGTGAGCTGGTCGCCCGACGCCCTCCACGCCTTCGCAGCCTGAGCCCATGACAGTCAACATCATGACCCGCCCCTTCGCAGGGGCGGAAGGCGCAGGACGTTTCTTTCTTGCCCTGGCAACGGTCTGTTCCGTTCTCGGCCGGATCTTCGGCTGGCAAGGCCTGACATGGCTGGGCGTCCTCGCCCTGGCCTGCTTTGTCGTTCTCGAATTTTCCCGCGTCAGGTCGTCCGGCCGCATCTTCATGGCGACGGCCCTTGTGACCGCCGGTATTGCGGTCGCGCTTTTGCCCGGAGCAAGGCCCGTGATCGTGTCAGCCCTTGATCAGGGCCTCGCGTTTACCGGTCTGCTCGTGGCGCTGGCAACGCTCCGACCGGCGATGCAGCGCTCACGGCTGCTTGCGACGGCCGCCGCCTGGCTGATCACCCGGCCGCGCGGGTTTCGCTATGTCTCGGTCAGTTTCGGTGCGCATTTCCTGGCCCTGATCTTCAACGTCGGCGTGCTCCAGCTTATCGGCGATATTCTTCGCGCGGCGCGGCTGGAGTTCAGCCGCCATTCGACGGCGCGCCATCTCCTGCTCGGCGCGATGCGGGGCTCCTCGGCAATCGCCATATGGTCGCCGCTCGCCATGGGGTTTGCAGTCGTGACGACGGCCTTTCCGGCCTTGAACCCGATAACCTACATCTCCGTGGGCCTCGGGCTCACCCTGATCCTGCTGACCATGGGCAGTCTCCTGCCCCGCGATGACCTGAACGAAGACGTTGATCTGAAAGCACCGGACAGCCCCCGCGCCCTCCTGATCCTGCTGACAGGCGCACTCGCCCTGTTGCTTGTGACATCGGCGCTCTACGGCCTTGCAGATTTGCCGTTTCTTACAGCCACCACACTGGTCGTGCCTCTGTTTGCGCTCGCCTGGATATGGGTGGAGCCTGACGATAATGGACGGCGGGGCAAGCCGGCGATCCTGGCGACCCGCTTGTCGGAACTGCGCAACGAGATGTTCATCTTCGCTTCTTCAACGGTGATCGGGGCGCTGTTTGCCTATGTGTTCGCGACATACGGTCCGAGTGCCATCATGGAGTTCGATTCGCCGCTGATGCCGGTGCTGATTTTCCTTGCGATCTGGGCGCTTGCGGCCCTGTCGACGCCGCCTTCCATTCCGGTGATCCTGCTTGCCCAGCTTCTGGCCGCCACGTCTCTGGCCGGGCCTCATGCGCTGTCCCTGTCGATGGCGTTATCGGCAGGCTGGGCCATGGGCATGCTGGTCTCGCCGGTGTCGGCAACCCTGCTTCTGTCGGCGCAGCTGGCACAGGTGCCCGGTGGCCGCATCGCCTGGGGCTGGAACCGCCTCTACACCATGTTCGCGGTTCCGATCTGCTGTGCGGGACTCGCGCTGATCTACGCCGTGGAATAAGTGCCGAGGATCTTTTCGGCCGCATCGCGGATTCCGACGAGCGCCGCTTCGATCCCAACCCGGATTTCCGGCGTCAACCGGGCTTCCGGCATGGCCACGGAAAAGGCCAGCGGCGGCACGTCTCTTGGAACGCGCAGGGCGACGGCGAAGGACGAAACGCCCGGAACAATGGCCGAGGGAGCAAAGTTGACCCCGGACGGACTGCGCTGCACCGGCTCGGGATTTCCTTGGGCATCCAGGGGAATCTCGTCCGGTCGGCACAGGGCATGGCCGCCCGCGGTCCCGCTTAGCGGAGCGATGTCACCGACGGGGACCGTAAAGCTCAGCCCTTCGCTGACCAGCCTGCGCGCCATGATAACCCGGTTAGGGCCGCGGCGTTCCATCAGGAACACCGTTTCGGCGGTTTCGTCCCGCAACCGGTCGAGCAGCGGCAGCAGCGGGGGGAGCCATTGCCGTTGCGCGTGGAAACCTTCCGACAGCCGCAGGACCCGGGGTGCCAGCGTGAACTTCCGGTCCTCTCCGCGCAGGATATAGCCGGCGGTCAAAAGGGATTTCAGCAGCGAACTGGCTGTGCTTTTGGGAATTCCCAGGCTTTCCGAGATTGTTGTGTGGCCGACCGCGCCCTCTGTCGCGATAAGCTCCAACATGTCCAGAGCTCGGATCGGAGAGCTGGTATCGGATTTCGGCGGCAATTGTTTCTCCTGATGCAGGCGAAGTTGTGCCGCAAGAGCGTAGATGCTGCAAGATGTTATTCGCTTGCAGGTGGGAGGTTCCGGGCGAGATGGAAAAAGCGCCGAACCTTTACGGACCCCGCCATACGAAACGGGGATCGAGCTCACCGGGAGCCCGGGCGACTTCCTGCTACGGACAGTGCTCTGAAAGACGAACATTGCAGGAGCGGGAGACGTCCCGTGTTCAGATGCCGGGTTTTGCGGATGATGATCTGCGAAGCCGGCCGTTACCAGGCCGGCAAGCGTGAAATCGGAGGCGTCACCGGTCGTGCGACAACATCACGAGGTCGCGACATTCAGAACAAAATCTTTCGGATGACAGCGCTGCATGTCCAGCAGCTCACCCCGCGAGGCGATCATATGAACCGGGAAGGCTCTGCCCAGTCTTTCGATGACATGACGCGTCTCGACAGCCCGATGCTTCCCACAGCGACACAATGGAGAACAAGTTTGTAGTCCTGCTCCAGCAGATCCTCCAGCGTGAATATGCCTGCCAGACCAACTTCCATTGGATCCTTGTCATAAACGCCCATCAAGTTGAATCCTCAGTCTGCAGCGTCGAAGTCGTCATATGTTTCGCAGATCAGGACGAAGGTCCGCCATTCGTCCCATTACGTAAGGAACGCGTTCCATAGACCTTTGATATCGCAAGGTCATCCGCAATTATTAGAATGGCGCTCACCAGCGCAGAATTCTGTAATTTGAAAATTCCTAAGTACCTATACTTATCCGACAAGTTCCCCGAGCATCACTTTGGCCGGCCCGACTTCGCCCGAAGAGTGCCAGCTATGCGACACTCTCGGGTAAGCCGTCGGTTTCAGCATGAGGGCTCGGGTGAACCGCCTTACGCGGCGATCGACTGTGAGGCTTCCTTCACGCTTTGGGTCGCCGTGCTGATCTGGGACGTTGCGGCAGAGACCGACTGCATGTTGGCAGTGATCTGTTCCACACCCTGGGCCGCGAACTGCATGTTCGAGGAGATTTCATGGGTCACGGCGGTTTGCTCCTCCACGGCGGAGGAAATGCCTGTGGCAATGTCGCCAATCTCGCTGATAACTTTCATGATCGACTCAATTGCCTGCACCGCGCTCTCGGTCGTGGTCTGCACCGAATTGATCTGGGCCGAAATTTCTTCCGTGGCTTTGCTGGTCTGCGAGGCGAGGCTTTTGACCTCGGAGGCGACCACAGCAAATCCCTTGCCTGCCTCGCCGGCGCGCGCGGCTTCGATGGTCGCGTTCAGGGCGAGCAGGTTGGTCTGTCCGGCAATTCCGTCAATCAGTTCGAGCACCGAGCCGATGGTCTTGGCATCTTCAGACAGGCCGAACATGATCTGACTGGACTGCTCGGCTTCTTCGATGGCTCTTTTCGATACCTCCATGGCCGTCTGCACCTGCCGGCTGATTTCCTGAATGGAGGCGGACAGCTCTTCCGAGGCAGCGGCCACGGTCTGGACGCTGGAAGAGGTCTGCTCCGACGCTGAAGCGGTTCCGCTGGCCTGCTCCGTCGCCAACGTTATGGCACTCACAATCTCGGTCAGGTCGCTGTCGATCCTCTTCTGCGCTTCGGCCTTCCGATGGCGCTCCATGACGCGTTTCGTGATGTCGGAAGCGAACTTCACGACCTTGAAGGGTCGACCGGCCGCGTCGAAGATCGGATTGTAGGTAGCCTGGATCCAGATTTCCCGCCCACCTTTCGCGACACGCTTGAACTCGTCGGACTTGAAATTGCCTGCAGCGAGTTCCTTCCAGAAGTCCGCATAGTCCGAGCTGGCTGCGTATCCGCTCTCAACAAACATCCGATGGTGCTGTCCCCTGATCTCATCAAGGGTGTAGCCCACCGCGGACAGGAAATTCTCGTTTGCATCGATGATCGTGCCGTCCAGCTCGAAGTGAATGACCGCTTGCGCGCGATTGATGGCATTGACCTGGCCCTGCAGATCTGCGGTTTCCATCTTGCGCGCGGTGATATCGGACGCAATCTTGACGACTTTGCTGACCTTGCCCGATGCGTTCAGGACCGGGTTATAGGAGGCCTGAATCCACACTTCCTTACTGTGCTTGCCAAAACGCTGAAACTCCTCGGACTTGAACTCGCCGCGTGCAAGCTCCTGCCAGAACATCTGATATTCATGGCTCTCTCCATAGGCAGGATCCACGAACATCTTGTGATGATGGCCTTTGATCTCATCGAGCGTATAGCCCATCGCGTCGAGGAAGTTCTTGTTCGCGGTAAGGATCGTTCCGTCCGGCGTGAACTCGATCATCGCCTGGGAGGCGCTAACGGCCTGCACAACCGCCTTCCAGGAGTTTCCTGCAAAAATACCCATGTGAGCGTCTCCATCAAATGTTCTCGTTGGAGATTAAATGAAGCCGAAAAAGTAAATAAAACTGAACTCCGCAAACGTAAACGCGCTCCAATACCGATAAAATTTGAAACAATTTTTCTACGGCATTTTTTCCGTTGCGGAATTAGATAACATTTTAAGTATTAAAATTCGTATTTGTTATTGGTACCGCGTCCGTTCATTTCTCGCAGAAGCCAGCTCAATCGGATCTATTGCATATACGGGAGCAGCGTCACTTAAACCTGGCGTCATCATCTGGATGTGACGAGATAAGGTCTCCCTGCTGCATCTCCCCGAGGCACCAGAGGCGCGTATCGCAAATTTCGCCGGGCACGTCGCAAAGTGCCGACAATTTCATGTAGCAAATCCGTGTTGTTTTGTAGCTTCATGGCACAGGCGACACTCATTTGCTGTGGTTCAGATCGTGTCCCCCGGACAGAACTGACCCAATTCCGTTTGGTCGCAAACACTAGGTAGACTGTGGCCGCCTCACCGAGTTCCCTCCGGCGATGATCCGCTTGATCAGATCAGAGACGGCCCGGTGAGTTTCCGCGTCGTCTTGTGGACCGGTTGCGTTTTCATGCGTCGAAGCAGCATCGCGCAAGATGCCCACGATCTCGTTTTCGGGGAGTATCTTGTGGTCGTTCATTGCCAGCAACAGGGCTTCGCAGATCGAGAGCGCGGCCATTCCTGAATAGTCTCTTTGGTCAGGCATCATGATTGCCCCTTTCAAGGATTAGCAGCCAGGCATATCCCAAACCCGGCTACGATGCGCCACGAGAGACTGTGCTGTCGGGATCCATGCAAACCGTCGTGCTTGCAGGCTGATGATGCGTATCGACCGTCGCACCGCTCCCAGCCAAATGCCCCGACAAACGGGCTGATGAACCATCATCGGCTGCGGTTCGAATTGGGTGCCAGTCCGATAAACTTCACCACTATGGCAGATATTCAGTATGCTGCACTGATCGAAAGCAGTCTTGGCCCAGACATCCTGGAAAATGATTCATTGCCTGGGAGAAAGCGTTTGAACTCCATCGAGAAAAGTCCGCTTGCCCGCAAACTTTCCAGCTTTGTGGCCTTGTCGCCGAACGAACTCGACGTGTTGCAACGTCTGCATCGCCGTCGTCGCTCCTTCGTTGCCGGACGCGACCTCGTGCAGCAGGGACAGGCGGAACGAGCTGCCTATATCCTTTCCGAAGGCTGGGTCTGTTCCTACAAACTTCAGCCGGACGGGTCACGGCAGATCATCGATTTCCAGATCCCCGGAGATTTCCTGGGATTAAGAAGCGTTCTGTTGCGCACCTCGGACCATAGTTTCCAACCGGTCACCGATATTCAAGCAGCTGAAGTCCCGTCAGACGAACTGCTTGCGGCCTTCGCACAGACCACTCGCCTGGCGACTGCCATTCTCTGGGCCGCATCTCGCGACGAGGCCATGGTCGTCGAGCATCTCGTCAACCTGGGACGACGGGATGCTGACGGCCGCATGGCCCATTTTCTGCTCGAACTAGGGTCCAGGCTGGCGCTGGTCGGTATTGGTAGCCAGACGGGATATGACTGTCCGCTGACACAGTATCACCTCGCCGATGCACTGGGACTGAGTGCCGTCCACGTCAACCGCATCTTGCGGCAGTTGCGCGAGAACGGGCTCGTCACGTTTCGCAATGGCAAGGTGAAGTTCGATGATCGTGACCGCCTCGTTGAATTTGCACACTTCGATCCTGAATATCTCGACCAGACCGGACCATTGCTGAAGTAGGTCCCTCGCTCGCCCTATCCAGTCTCGGAACAGCCCGGTTCCATCAATGTAGCCGGCCGGAACAAGGCGCTACAGACGCGTCCGCTTTCGCGGGCTGCTCCCCCTTGGAAGTCTGTAACAGCCCCCTTTTCGCGGATCATGATCCTGGCTGCATCAAACCGAAAATACACGCGTGACTAACCTCGATCAGTACAAGATGACCTGTTTCCATCTAAGTTCTTTGAAATAGTCGCGCCTCGAAGAATTTGCCGGAAAAGGCAGTTCCGGGATTCTGTCTGGATTAAAATCAAGAAAAGTGGCGGTCTTTACGATGAATACCCGGTCAACCAGATCGACGGTGAAGTTCTTCCATCCATTCTCTCTGAGAGGGCAACCGGAAGTCCTACCTGCCGGAAACTATGAAATTCTTGTCGAGGAAGAACTTCTTCAGGGACTGAGCTTCCTCGCCTATCGAAAGACGGCCACGTATCTGATCGTCTCCGGCAAAGGCAGGACCGAAATGCGGGAGATCTCCGGCAATGATCTCGAAGAAGTGCTCAATCGAGACCGGGCCGCCAACGATGACAAGCAAAAGAGCGAGGCGGCGCCCACTCCGCCGGAGGATCTGACATGAATTTTCCTGATTGGTTGAAACCTGTCGCGCTTGGTGCCGTGATCGGCGCGGTTGTCGTCAGCACGGTCGGGTTTTCCTGGGGCGGTTGGGTCACCGGTGGAACTGCGGCGAAAATGGCGAACGCGATGTCACATGACAAGGTGATCGCGGCGTTGGTGCCGGTCTGCGTCGGGCGGTCCCGTAGTGATACGGATCGCGTGGCCAAGCTGGAGGAAATCCGCAACACGTCAACCTACCAGCGCAGGACGGCACTCATGGGCACAGGTTGGGCGACGATGCCGGGATCCGATACCGCAAACCAGGAATTGGCCCAAGCCTGCCTCACGGCACTTCGGCAAGATCTCTCTTGAGGGCAATAGGTTCTCGGTTGATGCTCGGGGTTGTAATCATGCCGGAAGAAAAAGCCCTCCAATTCGAATCCGAGGCGGAGGATACCGTGGCCTACTATGTGAAGCAGAACGTGAAAGTCCGGGGGTTCTTCTGCCGGACAGGGCAAAATCGCCGGGAGAGCACATTCTCTATTCAGCCCGCGAACCCCGACATACCGGCAAATAGATCCGAAACACGACAACACGTCGCCCCTCGGTTCATTTTTGCTGACGTCACACATCGCCAAATGGATCTTTTTGAAATCTCGCCAAGCCATCCCCACACACCCTCCCTGGGCCCTAAATGCCGTTAGGAACAGTTATGTCTTCTGAACAAGACGGGCCGCAGAACTCCGGGCCATGGGGGACGGGGCCGAAGAACCAATCACTGGACATTGACGCCTTTCTGCGACAGGGGCGGCAGAACCTGGGTGGAATGCTGCCGGGTGGCGCACCGTCACTGCGCGGCATTCTTGTAACCTGCGCGATCGCCATCGCAGCATTGGGGCTCTGGTCGTCCTACTATACTGTCCCGAGTGACTCCGTTGCCGTGATCCAGCGCTTCGGGAAATTCGTCGCAGAAGTGCCGCCGGGGCTTCATTTCAAGATTCCCATGGGCATCGACACGGCGACAATCGTTCCGGTAAAGCGACAGCTCAAACAGGAATTCGGCTTCACCACACCTGGCGGCAATGATCCCTATCAAAGCCCCACTGACGGTCGGCGCGAAACCGAAATGGTCACGGGCGACCTGAATGCAGCCCTTGTCGAATGGGTGGTTCAGTACCGGATCTCCGACCCCGTCAAATTCCTGTTCGAGGTGCGCGAACCGGCCGCGACGCTTCGGTATGTCTCTGAATCCGTCATGCGTGAAGTGGTTGGAGACCGCACGGTCGACGAAGTCATCACGATCGGCCGACAGGAAATCGAAAGCGAAGCGCTGCTGAAGATGCAGTCACTGGCCACCAAATACGCCATGGGCATCAGCATCGACCAGGTGCAACTCAAGAACATCAATCCGCCGGAGCCGGTTCAATCGTCGTTCAATGAAGTCAATCAGGCCCAGCAGGAAAAGGAGCGCCTGATCAACGAAGCCCGCCGCGAATACAACAAGGTCATTCCGCTGGCGGAAGGCGAAAAGGATCAGCGTATCCGTGAAGCCGACGGCTATCGGCTGAAAAGGATCAACGAGGCTGAGGGCGATGCAGCGCGCTTTACCGCACTGCTCACGGAGTATCTGAAAGCCCCGGACGTAACCAGACGACGGATCTACATCGAGACACTTCAGGATGTGATGCCCGATATCGGGTCGAAGATCATCATCGACGGGTCAACCGGCAATGTCCTGCCGCTCCTCAATCTCGACCGCCAGAGAGAAAACCAGCCATGAAGATCGTATGGGGACTTCTTGGCGGTATTGCCGCCGTTGTGGTCGTAACCGCCTCCACCGCCGTCTACACGGTCAGCGAAGTCGAACAGGCGATCATCACGCAGTTCGGCAAGCCCGTTGGCGCGCCGGTCACGACATCCGGCCTCAAGTTGAAACTGCCCTTCATCCAGGACGTCAACCGGATCGACCGCCGGGTTCTGGAGTGGGACGGCAATCCTTCAGACATGCCGACAAAAGACAAGCTGTACATTTCCGTCGACCTCTTTGCCCGTTGGAAGATAACGGATCCCTTGCAATATTTTCTTCGTCTGCGTGACGAGCGCAGCGCTCAGTCGCGGCTCGACGACATCCTTGGCAGCGAGACGCGCAACGCGGTTGCCAAGCATGAACTGATCGAGATCATTCGCACGACAAGGGGGCGCATCCCCTTGAGGGATTCTCTCCTGACCGATGAAGAACGTGCCCAGGATATCGGTTCACTGGTTCCGATTCAGAAAGGTCGCGCGCTTGTCGAGCAGGAAATTTTCGAAGCGGCGGCCGAAAAGGTTCGCGTCTTCGGCATTGCACTCCTCGACATCCGGTTCAAGCGCATCAACTACAATGAGAGTGTCCGGCCGAAGATCTACGACCGAATGGTCTCCGAGCGGCGTCAGATCGCCGAACGTTTTCTGTCCGAAGGCAACGGCGAAGCGGCACGGATCCGTGGTAACCGAGTGCGCGATCTGAACAAGATCCAATCAGAAGCCTACCGGGCGGTGGAAGAAATCCGCGGAGTGGCCGACGCCAACGCCGCGGACATTTACGCACGGGCGTACAACGTCACGCCCCTAGCTGCGGAATTTTACGAGTTCTCCAGAACCATGCAGGCCTACAAGGACATTATTTCTTCCGGAACGACCCTGGTGCTGTCGACGGACAGCGATCTCTTCAAGTTCCTGAGGGGCGTGCAAGCTGACCCAGGGAACCAGGAACCCGACCTCCCGGAGTTGGGCGTCGGGGTGGTGGGACGCATGACCCCTGTGCCGCGTTGAACAGATCAGTCCGGACGGTCTGCCAGCGAGGGAGCAATATGAAACGAGACTGTCTTCGCGAGAGATAAGCCTCGTGATCTGTTGGCGAAGTTTGCGAACGATCGCGGATATTCAACCCCGCGAACCGCTCAGTCCGCTTCGAATTCCGCGCGCAGGGCCTTGCGGCGGATCTTGCCGAAACCGTCCCTGGGCAGGATCTCGTAGAACCGGAACATCTTGGGAATTTCCTGGGAGCTCAGGTGTCCGGCACAGAAATCCTGAAGTGACTTGGTGTCGAGGCTGCGATCCGTCTTCGCCACCACGCAGGCCACCATCTTCTGTCCCCATTCGCGATCGGCAATCCCGAAAACCACGGCGTCGAGTACGTCGGGGTGGCGGTGGAGAACGGCTTCGACGGTCTCAGGATGCACCTTCACCCCGCCCGTGTTGATGACATCGTCGCGGCGACCACCGAGATAGAGATAGCCTTCCGCGTCAAGCCAGCCGGTGTCGCCGATGGACTGGTAGCCGTCGGCATCGCGCTTCGGCTCGGGTGCGTCCGGCCCGATATAGAGGCTGCGGCCGGCTGTATCGTCGGGCAGCATGAAGATTTCACCGCTCTCGCCGGCCGGAAGCAATGTGCCGTCCTCGCCATAGACGCGGATCTGCGTTTCAAACCCCCGCCCGACGGAGCCGCGGTGGGATAGCCATTCCTCTCCGGAAATGACGGTCTGCCCGGTGTTCTCTCCCGAACCGTACATTTCCGTGACCCGCTCCGGCCCAAGCACCCCGATCCAGGCTTCCTTGAGCCAGGACGCACATGGCGCTCCCGTGTGGTAGAGCGCATGGAGGCTTTCAAGAGTTGCGCCGCTGTCCTCCAGACGGTCCAGCATCCGCACCATCATTGTCGGAACCAGCATGGCGAAACCGATATCGAACCGGTCGATGGCCTGAAGCACCCGCACCGCATCGAAGCGTTCCATAAGGACCAGGACGTTGCCCTCGAAGAGGCCGTTTTGGGCCCAGGTGAACGGGGCATTGTGCGACATCGCTCCACAGACGAGCTGTATCTGGTCGCTGCGGAAGCCAAGCCGGGGCGCTACCCGGCCCCAGCTCTGGCCGGGCACCCGCATGAAGGGCCGGTCATCGGCCATCATCTTCGGCAGCCCGGTCGAGCCCCCGGAGAGCACGATCTTGCCCGGTGTCGACACGAGATCTTCCACCGGATGATCCGGCATCGCATCGGCAAACGCCTCGAACTCCTCGAGCGTCATATCCCCCTTGGCGGGAGCAGGCGTGATCACCAGTCGCGCGCCGCTCCGCTCCCGCATGGCCCGCACGGCCTCCGGTTTCATACCGGGGTCGAGCACCAGGGTGGTGGCGCCGCAGCGCCAGACGGCAAGGGCGAGTGTCATGTGCGCGGGCACATTGCCAAGCGCAAAGGCGACAACGTCCCCCTGACCGACGCCCCGCGCCAGAAGCGCCTGGGCGAAACGGTCCGTCTGGGCATTCAGCTCAGTCCAGCTCAGGGACGTTTCGCGACCTCCGGCCGCCAGAAAGCGCACCGCTTCCGCTGCGCCCCGTTCCCTTGCAAGCTGACGCAGACGCGCCCCGTAGCTGATTGCCAAACCGCTCATGCCTTGTCTCCGGATCTCGTCGTGCTCAGGCTTCCTCGAACAGGATTTCCTGAGCGCCATCCCAAAGAACCTTCGGACCGATTTCGGCAAGCTTGTCCAGGTTCGAGGTCAGCGTGATGAAGTGATTGCCAGCAAGCTGGCCCATCTTGGACGCGAAATGCACCCCGCCGTAGGCAAGGAGGATTTCCGTTTCCGAGATCCCGCCCGGATAAAGAATGAATTGCCCCGGCGCCGGGAAGCTGGTGTGGTTTTCGTAATCGACACCGAAGTCGGTTTCGCCGAGCGGGATCCAGACGCCCTCACCGCTCCAGCGCACGTGCACCACCTGGCTCTTGTACGGCAATTGCGCGCGGAAAGCGGCAACCGTCTTCGGGGCCTTTTCCTCTTCGAAGCGCGCATCGAATACGATGCCGGCAATGGTGACCTTGAGATTTGCCATGATTTTTCCTTGAGATATCAGTCGATAAGCCCGAACAGCCGCGGCAGCAACAGCGAGATGTCGGGAATGAAGGTGACGGCGACCAGGATGATGAACAGCCCGGTCAACGGCCACAGAAGCTTGCGTGACACGTCGAGCACGGACCGTCCGGCAACGCTGGAGGCCACGAAGAGCGAAACGCCGTAGGGCGGTGTCACCGTGCCGATGGCACAGTTGAGAATGACGAGCAGGGAGAAGTGAATCGGATCGACACCCATCTGCGCGGAAATCGGCAGGAGAACAGGCACGATGATGAGAATGGCAGCAATCGTCTCCAGAAACATGCCCACAAAGAGAAACAGCACGTTGGCGATGATCAGGAAGATCAACTGGCTGGTGGAAACGCTCGAGATCCAGCCGCCCAGGATCTGAGGCACGTTGGCGTTCGCGATCAACCAGGAAAAGACACTTGCCGTTCCAATGATCAGCATGACCGCAGAAGAGAGCGAGGCCGTGCGCAGGACCAGACCAGGCAAGGCGGACAGCTTGAGATCACGGTAGACGAACGCCCCGATCAGGAGACCATAAAATCCGGAAACCGAGGCTGCTTCCGTCGGGGTGAACACACCTCCGAGGATGCCGCCCAGAATAACGGCAGGCATGCCGGCCGCCGGAAGCGCGGCCCATGCTGTGCGGCCGAGGCGGGCGAGCGTGAAGGCCTCGGTTTCCCGGTACGCCTCTCCGCCCTTGCGCGCCGTGAGATACGCGATGATCATCAGCATCCCGATGCACAGAAGTCCTGGCAAAATGCCGGCAATGAACAGCGCTCCGATCGATACGTTCGAGACCACCGCCAGAATGACCATGGTCAGGCTGGGCGGGATCACCTGGGCGATCGAGCCCGCGCATGCGATCAGGGCCGCGCCGAAATCGATATCATAACCGCGCCGGCGCAACTGGGGCTGCATGATTGCGGAGATTGCCGCTGTATCCGCCGACCCGGATCCGGATATGGCGGCAAGGCCGGCAGCTGCGACGCATGACACCTGGTAGAGGCTTCCGACAACCCAGCCGATCAGGGCGGAGGCGAAATCGACGATGCGGCGGGAGATGCCCCCTGCGTCCATGATCACCCCGGCAAAGACGAAGAACGGGATCGCCATGAGGGTGAAGGAGTTCAGTCCGGCAAAGACGCGCTGACTGACAATGGCAACCGGCACGTTGGTCGTGAGGACAAGGGACAAGACCGCAGAGGAGCCGAGAACGAAGACGACAGGCACCCCGAGGGCCAGCAGAAGAATGAAAGCAGCCGCGATGATTGCCATCACATGATCTCCTCGGTGTCCGGCTTCGGCGGGGGAAACGGATCGTTCCATCGCAACATCACCGACAGCAGCAGCTCCAAGGCCATGTAGGCCGCGCCGATCGGCAGGCAGAGGTAAATGTATTTCATCTGAATCCGCAGCGCCGGCGAGGTTTGGAACTCGCCCATCCGCAGCAGCGGCTGGCTGCCCCACGCGAGCACCGCCAGAAAGGACAGGACGACAGCAGCAATCAGCAGGAGCGCTGCTCTTGCCCACGGAAGCGGCAATCGCGCGGGCAGGATGTCGATCGCGACATGCTGTCCCTTTGCAAGCGCAACGCCCGCACCAAGCAGAACGAGCCAGATCTGGCTGAAGGTCGCGATTTCTGAGGCCTGCGCGATGGAATAATTGAACAGGTACCGCCCGGCCACCTGAACGAGGACCGCAACCATCATCACCGCGAACAGGCAGATGACGACGACGCTGACCAGGCGGCGAAGGGCAAGACAAAGGCGTTTCAGGTGCGTCAGCATGTGCGGCTTTCGTCAGGAAACTGCCCGGCCGCATTGATACGGCCGGGCAGATAGTGGGCTTTGGGGCCTTACTGGACCGACTTCAGCATTTCGAAGATTTTCTTCTGCTTGTCGGTTTCCAGATATTTTTCCTGAACGGTGGTCGCGGCTTCGCGGAAGGGAGCCGTATCCGGATGGGTCATTTTCACACCCACCTTCTCCAGATCGGCGAAGCGGGCGTTGTCGCTTGCCAGATAAGCGGCTCGCTCTGCCTTGCCTGCGGCGAGGCCTGCCTCGTCGAGCGCTTTCTGGACATCTTCCGGCAGGGCCTCATAGGCATCCTTGCCCATGACGACCGGCGCCACCAGCTCCAGCCACCCAACGACCGCCCAGTCCGGTGCGACTTCGTAGAATTTCTGCGAGAAGAAGTTGGT
The DNA here is from genome assembly GCA_008107755.1 of Rhodobacterales bacterium. GTDB lineage: Bacteria > Pseudomonadota > Alphaproteobacteria > Rhizobiales > Stappiaceae > Roseibium. The sequence goes on along the minus strand of VIRH01000065.1, from coordinate 262,611 downwards.
GTTGGCCGCCTCTGCGCCGTCGACCACTCCCGTTTCAAGGGCGCCGTAGAGCTCGGTGTAGGCGAGCGGCGTCGGGTTGGCGCCAAAGGCGGTGAACGCGTCGACGTGAGCCGGGTTCTGCATGGTGCGGATCTTGAGCCCTTCCATGTCGTCCATCGTCTCGATCGGCTTCTTCGTCATGATGTGGCGGGTACCAGCGGAAAAGACTGTCAGGAGATGAAAGCCTTTCTCGTCCAGTGCTGCCTGGATTTCAGCCAGAACGTCCGGGTTGCTGAGCGCCCGGTCCATCTGCTCTGCATCTTCGAACAGGAACGGCAGAGAGAAGACGGAGAGGTCCGGAACGAAGTTCGCAAGGGTCGAGGTCGCCGTTACCGCAATATCCACTGTCCCCATCTGGGTTCCCTGGATGCTTTCCATCTCGTCGCCGAGCGTGGCGTTGTCGTAGACCTCGATGACGGCCTTGCCGTCGGTCTTTTCCTTCAGGATCTCCGCCATCTCGCGCATGCCGACGCCATAAGGCTCGTCGGCATTGGCGTTGTGGCTGGCCTTGAGCGTGACTTCCTGTGCGGAGGCAGGCATGGATAGCGCGGTCGCGCCGAGGGCGAGGCAGAGGGCAAGGTTTGTAATCTTCATCTGTCGATCCTTGTCAGTGTTTCACTCTGGGAGGAGGAGATTTTCTCCGTTTGGGCGGTGTTTTCGTCCGGTACACGACCGGCTTCAGGCCTCCGCCAGCAGCCCTGTGTTCTTGAGGATGGCCGTCAGCCCCGCACGCTTTGCTTCCGGCAGCGGCAGGCGTGGCGGGCGTGGAACTCCGGCAGGCCGGCCGACCATCTCCATCGCGGCCTTGGTCGCCGCGACATAAAGATCGCCGGCAAGTTCGTTGATGAGCGGCAGGCTTTTCACATAGAGCGCGCGGCCCTCGCCCGACCCGTCCACGGTTCGCTCATAGGTCTGAGATGACAGCCGCGGAGCGATGTTGGCCATGACCGAGCTGTAGCCCTGTGCTCCGGCGCGATAGCTTTCCCATGGATAATAGCCGGCAAAGACCGTCATCCGCCCGCCACAGGCCTCCAGAAGCTCAGTCACCCTGTGGACGTTCTTGGAGGTGTCCTTGATGTAGGAAATGTTGTCGACTTCGGAGAGCCGTGCGACCAGATCCGCGGTCAGATCCACATTGGCCGTGAACGGGTTGTTGTAGAGCATCACGGGGATCGAGATGGCCTCGGCAATGCGCGTGAAATGCACCACCAGCTCCTCGTGCGTCGGCGAGGAGTAGTAGGGCGGCACGACCATGACGCCGTCCGCGCCCAGTCCGTCGGCTTCCTTGCTGAGGTCAACGGCCTCGTCGGTCCATTCGGCTGCGGTTCCGATCAGCACCGGCACCCGGCCGGCGGCCTGTTCGATCACCGTTTGCGCAACCGTAGTACGCTCTTCGCGGGTCAGCGACAGGAACTCGCCCGTGCTGCCAAGAGGAATGAGGCCGTGGACGCCTTCCTCGATCTGCCAGTCGACATAGGCGCGCAGCGCCGCAAGATCGACCGCACCGTTCGCATCGAACGGCGTCACGCACACAGTATAACTCCCTTGGAACGTCATCGGCGCCCTTTCCGGCATCTTGATTGTATCTAAATTCTTTGAAATGAGAATTTACTTAATCAGATATTGAGTCAACTCGATCACCCGGCGACTCCGCCGACAAAGCCCGCAACGAAGGAGACGAAACATGCCTTTCATCGAAGTCATCGACCGCGACGCAACAGAGGAAATGCGCGAGCTCGCGACGTCTGCAATGACCGAAGCCCTCTGTGAGGCCTTCAAAATAAAGCCGGAAATCGTGACCTGCTATTATTTTTCCGCACCCAACTATTCCTATGGACATGCCTCAAAATTCGGCAGAAATGCTGAAACTTTTCGCATGTTCATCAAAGTCCACGCATTCCCTCGCCCCCAGCAGGCAAAGAACGATGCGGCGAAGACGATGACGGAGGCAATTGAACGGGCGTACGGGGTCGGATCGGAAAACATCATCATCTATTTTTGCGACAGGGAGCCGACCGACGCCTTCCATGCCGGCGCCCCTGCGGCTTGACGCCCCGCTTTTAGCTCGACTACCTTGTGATCAAATAAATGCTTTTTTTGCTATTTGGAGATCACATTGGATCGCTTCTATTCAGACGACCAGCGGATGGTCCGTGAGACCGCCCGCAAATTGTCCGACGATGTCGTCGCCCCGGCGGCGGCGGCCATCGATCGCGACGACGTCTTCCCCCGCGCCGTCTACGAGGCGCTGGCGGAGCAAGGCCTCTTCGGCATCCCGCTTCCGGAAGTCGCGGGTGGCGTCGGGCTGGACGCGGTCACCGCCTGCATCGTCATGGAGGAAATCGCCCGCGGCTCCGGAGCCGTCGGAAACGCTTTCGCGATCCCGGTGGAGGCGGCCCTCTTCCTGCATCACCACGGCACGGCGGAACAACAGAAGCTGATTGCGGGTATCGTCGAGGGAAAACTGATCCCGGCAACCGCCGTGACCGAACCGGATCACGGCTCCGACGTCGCAGCCATGACGACAACTGCGCGCCGCGACGGCGACGATTACATCATCAAGGGAACCAAGGCCTGGGTGACATTCGGTCAGGTGGCGGACGTCGTGATGGTCTTCGCCAAGACCGATCCCGACGCCGGACATCGGGGCATCTCCTGCATCCTAGTCGAGACCGATCGCCCCGGTGTCATTCGCGGCAAATCCGAGGATCTTCTCGGCATGCATGGCCTCGCCGAATGCATGCTCACGTTCGATGAAGTGCGCGTCCCGGTCACGAACCTGATCGGTGCCGAGCATGGGGCCTTCAAGATGGCCATGGAGAATTTCAACTTCTCCCGGCTGATGATGTCGTCCATGGCGCTTGGCATGGCCCAGGCCGCGATGGAGGATGCGGTCGCCTATGCGCATGACCGCAAGCAGTTCGGCAAACCCATCTTCCAGCACCAGGCGGTGCAGTTCATGATCGCCGACATGGCAAAGGACATCTCCGCAGCCCGGCTGCTGATCCACCATGCGGCGAGGCTCTACGATGCCGGTCACCCGATCGCGCAGGAAGCGGCGCAGGCGAAGCTCTTCACCACGGACATGGCGCAGGTCCACATTTCCAATGCCCTGCAAATTCACGGCGGCAACGGGTATTCCCGCGAATTCCGGGTCGAACGTCTGTTCCGGGATGTTCGTCTCAGCCAGATCTACGAGGGCACCAACCAGATCCAGCGGATGATCATCGCCCGCCAGGTGCAGAAGGCCTACACATGAGCCTCTACTACCAGGACATCGAGGTCGGCGCGCGCTACACAACGCCGGATCACACGATCACGTCAGAGGATATCGCCGACTTCTGCCGCCTCACCCGCGACCACCATCCGCTGCACACGGACGCAGCCTTTGCAGAGGCTGCGGGTTTTCCGGCCATCATTGCGCATGGTCTTTACGGCCTTGCACTGATGGAAGGTCTGAAGACGGAACTGCGTCACTACGAGACCAGTTCGATTGCCTCTCTTGGCTGGAACAACGTGCGTTTCGTCAAACCGATCCTCGCCGGTGACACGGTTCGTGTGGAGATGGAGTTCACCGCCAAACGCGAAAGCAGCTCCCGTCCGGCAGGTGTGATCACCGAGGCGGTCCGGCTTGTGGACGCGAGCGGCGCCCTGCTGATCGACGCCGAGCATATCTCCTTGATCCGCATGGCCCCTTCATGAAATATCGCCGCATGTCAGATGAAACACAGCCTCTGGATGCGCCGCAGAATTCCGTCGACCAGGCGACGTCTCTCATTCGCGAGGAAATCTTCTCGGGCCGCCTTGCGCCCGGCGAGCGTCTGAAGACGGCCGAACTTGCCAAAAGGCTCGGTTTCTCGACCATGCCGCTTCGCGAGGCTCTGCGAAAGCTGGAGGGCGAAGGGCTCGTCGAGATCGAACCCAATCGCGGCGCTGCGGTGCGCCAGCTCGACAGGGCCTATATCACCGATCTTTTCGAGCTGAATACGGAACTGCGGATCTTTGCGGTCCGGCGGGGAATGGAATCGCTGACGCTGGAACGGATCCGCGAGCTGGAGGCACTCGCCGTCAGATATCGGGAGCATCTGGCTGCCGACGAGGACATCGAAGCGATCGAAACCAATCGTCTCTTCAATGCCCGGCTGGTCGAGTTCGGCGGCAACAAGGAAGCCCTTCGAATTTTCCTGCGCGGCTGGGATACGATCTTCGCCTTTCGCCGCGGATACGGCTATGGCACCGGCCGACGGCGGATCATGGCGGAAGAGATGCAATTGCTCGTCGACGCGCTGCGCCGCCAGGACGCAGCCGTCGCAGAGGCAATTCTGCGCATGCAGAACGCGGCGATGATGGAAGACCTCATTTCACGCTTCGCACCGGGCGGTCAGGCGACCAGCTTCAGCTCTTGAAAGCCTGACTGGTCCCACGTTCCAGATAGACGCCGGCACCCGGCGCGCCTGTGACTTCGCCGTCTTCGAACACGGTCGACCCGCGCAGGATCGTTCTGACCGGCCACCCCTTGATCTCGAGCCCTTCATAAGGCGTGTAGTCGCAATCGTGGTGGAGCAGCGACTGGGACATCGTCACCTCCCGCTCCGGATCCCACAGGGTGATGTCCGCGTCCGCACCAACCGCAATCGATCCCTTTCGCGGATAAAGCCCGAACAGCTTCGCCGGGTTGGTCGCGGTCAGTGCGACGAAGCGCTCCAGCGATATGCGCCCCTTGGAGACGCCTTCTGAAAAGAGGATCGGCAGGCGGGTTTCAACGCCTGGAATGCCATTCGGCACCCAGCGGAACGACGTGCGCGCGCCCTCGACGTCCTTGCCCTTGCTGTCCTCGAAGCGGAAAGGACAGTGGTCGGAGGAGAAAATGTCGAAGGTTCCGTCGCGCAGCCCTTCCCAGATGGCTGTCTGACTGTCGGCATCGCGCGGCGGCGGCGAACAGACATATTTCGCGCCTTCGAAATCCATATTGAGACCCTTGAGGTCATCCGCGGTGAGAGCGATGTACTGCGGGCAGGTCTCGGCAAAGACATTCATGCCGCGTTTCTTTGCCCACTGGATCTGCTCCATCGGATCCCGGCCCGACACGTGAACGATGGTGATCGGCACATCCGTCAGTTCCGCATGTGAGATGGCCCGGTGCGTCGCCTCTCGCTCCACGCTCTGCGGTCTGCTTTCCGCATGGTAGTAGGGCGCCGTCTTGCCTGCCTCTTCCAGTCGCTTCGCCATGTACTTGATGGCGTCGTAGCCTTCCGCATGCACCATCACCATGGCCCGTTCGCGCCGCGCGACGTCAAAAACGTCGAGCAACTGCGCATCGTTGAGCACCATGTCGTCATAGGTCATGAACACCTTGAAGGAGGTGTAGCCCGCCTTGACCAGGGCAGGCAGTTCCTGACCCAGAACCTGGGGCGTCGGGTCGGTGATGATCAGGTGGAAGGAGGTGTCGACATGGCACTTGCCGTCTGCGGCTGCATGATAGGCCTCCACCGCTTCGCGCAGTGACTGCCCGCGCTGCTGCAGAGCGAAGGGCATGACCGTCGTATTGCCACCGGCAGCCGCAGAACGTGTCCCGCTCTCGAACCCGTCCGCCATCACGATACCTTCGCCTTGCGGCTGTTCCAGGTGCACATGGGCGTCGATCCCGCCGGGCAGCGCGAGCAGCCCTGCCGCATCGATCTCCTCCCGTGCCGGCCCAACATCCTCGGCGATGGTCACGATACGGCCGTCGCGGATGCCGATTTCGGCGCGAATGCGGTCGGCGGCGGTTACGATCTCCGCGTTGCGGATGGCGGTATCGAGCATGTTCTGAATTCCGAATTCTGAGCGTGAAAAGGTGGTCTAAATTATACGCAGTTCCCGCGCCCGGCCGTGGGCCGCGACGCGAGAAAAGAGGCTTTGGCCCGCAGCGGATGAGAACATCCGCTGCGGGCCTGCTGCATCACTCTCCGGTCAGGGCGTTGAAAAGCTTCTTCTGGCCATCGGTCGTGAGCTGGCTGTCATAAAGCGGCTTGGACGCTTCGATGAAAGGCTTCGTGTCCGGCGTCGTGATCGTGACGTCGCGCTCCTTGAAGGAATCGAGCAGCGGCTGCTCCATGTCGACAACGTACTGGCGCTGCCACGTCGCAGCCTCGGAACCGGCTTCCATGAGAGCTGTCTGGATCTCTTCAGGAAGGGCGTCGAAGGCGTCCTTCTTCATGGTCACAGGAGCGGTCATGTTGAGCCAGCCGACAAGTGCGAAATCCGGAGCAACCTCGTAAAACTTCATGCCGTCATATCCGGTGGAGGCGCCTTCGGCACCATCAACGACGCCGGCCTGCAATGCGCCATAGAGCTCGGAATAGGACATCGGCGTCGGGTTGGCGCCGTAGGCCCGGAAGGCTTCGACATGCACCGGGTTCTGCATGGTGCGGATCTTCATGCCCTCAAGATCATCGATGCTATCGATCGGTTTCGACGTCATCAGATGACGGATACCGGAGGAGAACACCGCGATGAGCTGGAAACCGGACCCGTTGGCAGACTCCTCGAGCATGTCCCAGTTGGCATCGACCTTTTCGCCGAGCGCGGGGATGGACGGGAAGAGGAACGGCAGGTCGAAGACCTTGAAGTCCTCGACATAGTTGGACAGCATCGCGTTGGAGGTCATGCCCATGTCGAGCGAGCCGAGCATGACGCCCTCGACCGTCTGCTGCTCGTCACCGAGCTGGCCACCCGCATAGATCTCGAGTGTCGCCGCGCCGTCGGTCTTTTCCTCCAGCAGTTCCTTCATCTTGTGCAGACCCTTGTCCTGCACTTCGTCAGCGGCGTTGGTATGGGCCACCTTGAAGGTATAGTCGGCGGCAAAGACCGGAGTGGCGGTGAACGCGGCGAGCGCCGCAACTGTCGCAATTACCCTCTTGTTCATTTGCTTTTCACTTTCTTTGGTTGGAAGGAAGGTTGGTGTTCCGCCTCAGTTGAGGAGTGAGGGAAGCCAGAGCGAGACTGCCGGCACGAAGTTCACGAGAATGAGCGCGAGCAACATGCAGGACAGGGGAAGCCAAACCTTTCGCGAGACCTGCTCAATGCGCCGGCCCGCAACGGACGAAGCCACATAGAGGCAGATGCCGTAAGGCGGTGTGATCAGGCCGATCGACAGGTTCAGCGCAGTGATCACGCCGAACTGGACGGGATGAATGCCGTAGCTCTGGGCGATCGGCAGAAGGATCGGCAAAAGGATGAGGATCGCAGAGATGCTTTCCATGAACATGCCGACGACCAGCAGCAGGATATTGACGATCAGCAAGAACGCGACCGGACTGTCGGTGACGCCCGTCAGCCATTCCTTGAGCATTGCGGGAAAGCCCTGGGTCGCGATGATCCAGGTGAACACCGAAGCCGTCGAGACAATGATCAGCACCGTCGCCGAAAGGCAGATTGCCCTCAGGAAAATTGCCGGCAGATCGCGTACGTGAAGCTCGCGGTAGACGACCATCGTGATGAACAGCGTCGTGAACAGGGCGACGCAGGCTGCTTCCGTCGCCGTAAAGACACCGCCGACGATCCCGCCGATGATAACCACCGGGACCAGCATACCCGGCGCTGCATCCACGAAACCCTCCACGAGACGCTTCAGCGTAAAGGCCTCCGTGTCGGAGACGGCGTCGCCCCCCCGGCGGGCATAGAGCCAGCAACCGAACATCAAAGCGATCATCACGAGCAGGCCGGGAATGATGCCTCCGAGAAACATCGCCCCGATAGACTGGTTGGAGGTAATGGCAATCACGATCATGACGATGGACGGCGGAATGATGGACGCCAGCGATCCCGACGCCGCGATGACCGAGGCGGCAAGGTCGATATTGTAGTTCCTCTTGCGCATTTCCGGCGTCATGACGGCGCTGATGGCGGCCGTGTCGGCGGAGCCGGATCCGGAAATCGCGGCAAGCCCCGTGCCGGTGACGATCGAGACCAGGTAGAGGCTGCCGCTGATCCATCCGACCAGCGCGCTGGCCAGATTGACAAACCGGCGGGCAATCCCGCCTGCATCCATCAACAGGCCCGATGCGACGAAGAAAGGGATCGCCATGAGAGTGAAGGAATTGATACCGCCATAGACACGTTGCGCGACGATCGACACCGGGGTTGACGTTGTCACCTCAATGGCGAGCAGAGCCGCGATACCGAGCGCGAGGACGATCGGAACGCCCGAAACAAGGAGAAGCAGAAATCCGCCGGCTGCCCAGATCATGCTGCCGCCTCGCGTTCTTCTTCGACTTTGGCGGACGCGTCGCTGCCGGGATGGAGGACCCGAGGCAGCGTGCTGATTGCGGTCTCGATCAGGAAGTAGCCGAAGCCGACGGGCAACGCCATGTAGGGGATGGCCATCGGGATCTGCAGAGCCGGCGACTTCACGATAAAGCCGATCGCCACCATGGACAGCGATCCAAAAACCACCACCCCGAGGAACCAGAGGCTCAGGAGAAGGCCCGCGCCGACGCAAACGCGCTGGACGACACGCGGCGCCATGCGGATCAAAAGGTCAACGCCGACGTGCTGGTTGTAGCGCATCGCAATGCCGGCCCCGAGAAGCGTCAGCCAGACCTGCGCGAAGGTTGCGGTTTCCTCGCTCCAGGCGATGGAGTAGTTGAAGAAGTAGCGCCCGACGATCTGCGCGAGAATGGCAAGAGCCATATACGCAAGAAGCAGCAAGGCCACCACATCAACAAGCCGGCGCAGAATATTAAGGCAGACACGCAAAAGTCCGAGAGGCCCGGATGTGCCGGTGCGGTTCGCGACCATCTTTTCTCCGCATGCTCTTTGTCGCTCGCTGGACCGCGAGCGAAACTCATACAAAGGCGGCGGCCATACTTTGGGTATTTTTTAGCCCCGCCCATCTTTGGGGCAAGTTACCAACTCTGGCGGCGCGAGGAAGATGCGGAACTATAAATATACGAATAGCAAGTATTTATTGCCCTGTTTTTTTTGGCAATTACGCGATCAATTCGCTAAGTGATTAGTAAATCAAATAACTACAGTATAAAATATAGGCAATTGATGATTTTTGCAGCATCAAAACGACCGATTGATGGTCACGCAACAACAGATTATGGCCTCGCCTTCTGCCTTTTCGGCAAAGCGGAAGCAATCCTGCTGGCGCGTGGCGCCGGCTTCGCCTTTGCTGTCGTTGATATGGAACATGGACCGCTCGGCATCGCAGAACTGGGACAGATGGCCGCCGTCGGTCAGGCAAGCCGGTTTCCGGTCTATGGCCGCGTCACCGGCCCGGGGTCGCCGGACCTCGCCCGCGTCCTGGATTGCGGCGCTGCCGGCGTCATCGTTCCCCATGTCGACAGTCCGGACGATGCACGCCGAATCGTCGATGCCTGCCGGTTCCGTCCGACAGGGTCACGCGCCCTGCCCGGCCCCCTGCCGACCTTCGACTACCACTCGCTTCCTGCCGAAGAATTGTGCACCAGGTCAGACACTGGCACCCAGGTCATTGCGATGATCGAAAGCGCGACCGCTCTGGATACAGTGGAGGAAATTGCCGCGACACCGGGCATCGACGGGCTGATGATCGGGAGCAATGATCTCGCCGACGGACTTGGATTGCGCGGGCAGCTTCGCCACGCTGACTTCCTGACCGCGTGCATGCGCATCGCCGCCGCCGCCCGGACACATGGCTGCAGTTACGGAATCATGGGCCTGCCGAGCGATCTGATTCAATCACACGCGGTTGACCTCGGTGCCACGCTGATCGTCGCCACTAACGAGACGAATCTCATCATTGACGGCGGTGCGCGGCTTCTGGAGGAGGTGCGCCAGGAAACGGTTTCCCGGGCCCTGCCTTGAGGGCCTTCGGCACCGGAGCTTCGCGATGCCGGACGCGAGCCGACTGCCGACCCGTCATGAGCCGGCGCGCTGGCTCACCATCCTGACTTCGGTGATCCGGTTGGCCGCATGTTCCCTGAAGGCATTGATGAAGCGCGTGATCTGACGTGAGCGCGGCTTCGTTTTCAGGAGCGCCGCCGACAACTCGAAACGCACGGCAGGTTCGTAAGGCCGCACGACCAGACCGTGCCGCATCGCGCTGAAGGCCGACAGTTCATCGACGACCGTAATCCCCCAGCCTTCGCTGACGATCCGGGCGGCCGCATTCATGAACCGCGTCTCGATCGCCGGACTGTATTCGAAACCGCTGACGCGGAAGCTGTCGGCAAGCATCAATCCGACCCGATTGGCCACCTGAGGTCCGACCAGCGGACGCTCGTAGAGATCGCGGGGGGTGATCACATCGAGCTTTGCGAGCGGATCGTCCTCGGGGCACAGGCACACGGCACTCAGTTGATCGATCAGTTCGTAATCAAGCGCTTGCCGCTCATAGGCGGACATGACGAAGGCTACATCCGCCAGCCCGTTTTCGACGACCTGCAGGACGCTGTCGAGCGGTCGGGTTTCCAGGGAGATCTGGATGCGGGGAAACTCTTCGGCGTACTCGGCGATGACACGCGGCAGCAGGGCCTCGCTCAATTCGGCGGTCGACGCCACGCGGATACGGCCGATCCTTCCCAGCCGCAAGTCGGACGCGCGCTGGTTCACTGCGTCCCGCAGCATGAAGAGCGGCTCGGATTCCTCCAAAAGGATCAGCGCCTCTTCCGTCGGGGACAGGCGGTTGCTGACGCGCTCGAACAGAGGAAAGCCAAGCACCGATTCTATGTGACGGATGGTATTCGAGATAGACGGCTGGGACATCCCCAGCCGCTCCGCGGCGCCCACAGTGGTACGGTACTGAACCACGGCCCGCAGAATTTCGAGCTGTCTGAGATTCAGCATGTTCGCAATAAGTATCCCGGTTACAGAGAAGCCGGCTCGCTTTGCGTCAGCCGGATACGGCGGAAGTTGCGCACCTTGTCGCTGAAGGGGCCGAAGCCCTTGATAGCATCGAACTCCGGGGTTTCATAGGCTTCCGGACCGGTGATCGTATAGATCGCGACGTGGCGCGGGCCGCCCTCGATGCATTTTTCGCGGCGCGCAGCCAGCCAGCCGGGGCAGGCCAGAATATCCGGAATATGCTGCGTCTCGTACCATTCGTCGAAGGCGGCTTCATGCTCCGGGTCGATATCGACGAAAACGATGTGGGTCTGGGTTTCGCTCATGGGATCAGGTTCAGGCAGGGCCGTAGAGCGTTCATCAGCGCGCTCAGTTCGGCTTGGTCGATCTGAGGAGTGGGACGCCGGCAGGCAGGGTTGGAGATACGGCCCAACTCGTGCAGGCAGGCCTTCAGACGGGCGGCCGCCAGATGGCCGGGCGCCCTGTAGACGAGAGCCGCGAAATCGAAGAGTGCGGAATGGATCTCGAGCGCGTCTTCCATCCGGCCTTCGCGCACGTTCCTGTCCAGTGCGGAGATCAACTCGGGCAGGATGGCAGAGAGACTGACCGCCGAACCGTCGCTTCCAATCGTGAAACAGGTGAAGAGATGCTCGTCGCCCGACGCCATGACAGCCACATCGGGCCGCAGTTCGCGCGCGATCCTGCGGGTCGTTTCATAGGATTTGGTTTCCCAGCTGCCTTCCTTGATGCCGACGACAGCATCGATCTCCAGAAGTTGGCGCAGCACGTCGGGCGCATATGCGGTACGTCCGGCACCGACCGATCCCTGGAAGAGATAGACCGGCGCTCCGGTCATTTCCGCGATACCCTTGTGGTGATCGACGATGGACCGCGGATCGGCGCCAAGGGCCCAGGAGAACGGTGCGAATACCATGACGGCATCCGCGCCGGCTTCAAGTGCCGCGGTGGCATCCTGCGCGGCGAAACGTGTATTTTCCGAACTCACCGCAGCGAGAATGCGCCGGCCGGGCGCAACAGAACGGGCGATCCGCACGACCTCGGCCTGCTCTGACCTCGCAAGGTGAATGCCTTCACCTGCATGCCCGTTGAGGAGCAACCCCGCCTGGCCGTCGTCCGCCAGCACCTCGGTGAAATGCCGCTCGAGGCTCGCAAGGTCCAGTGAACCATCCTCATGCATCGGGCAGATCGTGGCCGCATAGAGGCCGCCGTTGGTTCCAACAGTCATCGCATAACCTCCGCAGCAATCAGAGCCTTGCGCACCCCTTCGCGCACCTCGTGCGACTGCGGCAGCAGCGGCAGGCGCGGCGTTGCATTGCGAATGATCCCCAACATCTGTAGCCCGTCCTTCATTCTGGTATGCATGTCGATGACCGGTGCCGGTCCGTAGATCGCCCGAACGACCGGATAGAGACGGTCGTTGGCTTCGCGCATGGCGGAAAGATCCATTGCCTCGGAGGCTTTCCAGAGGTCGGCAAGCAGGCCCGGAACGAGGCTTGCCAGACCCGACAGGATGCCGTCGCCGCCAAGAGCGACCTGCGAGAAAAACCAGTGAAAGTTCGACGGAAGAAGCGCAACATCGGGCGCCGCATCCCGGACCGCACGCCGGTTCTCGTCATAGGCCAGCATGGTTGCCGAGCCTTCCTTGATTGCAATCACCTCGGGCACTTTCGCAACTTCCGCAAGCACGGGCGTGGACAGTCCGAAGCCGGACGCAATGGGAAACTGGAAGTGGGAGAGCGGCATCTGCAGCTCACGGCCAAGCGTCTCGAACAGCTTCACAGCCGCCGGTGTCGCCGCATTGCCGCCGCCGAGCGCTTCAGCGGGAAAGATCACGGCCACGTCTGCCCCCGCCTCCCGAGCGGCCTCGGCCTGGCGAAGCGCATCCGGCAGGCCGGTGGGCACCACCCCTGCAAGAAGCGGCCGGTCCTTGCCGATATGGTCGCGCGTGCGGCGGATGACGTCCGCCCTCTCACCGTCGGTCAGGGCGGTCGCTTCGCCGGCGTGGCCGTTGACGAAGACGCAGTCGGTCGTCTCGGGCCGGGCGCAGTGGTCAAGCACTGCGGCATAGCCGTCCCAGTCGATCGCTCCATCTTCAGCGAAAGGCAGAACGGTGGCAACCGTGATGCCGCGAAGATCCTTGCCGGTCAGGGTCATGTCGTCACTTTCTTTCGGGGAAATTTCAACGTGGCGTCCACCTTCAGAACCTCGACGCCCTCCTCGTTGCGGGCAGATGCCTGCCAGTCCACGGTCCGGTTTTCCTCGTCCTTCGAGGAAATCCAGATATCGAACGTGATGGTGTCTCCATAGCGCACGGCTCCGGTGAACCAGAAGCTGTCGCGGATCGAGACGCCGAGCGTCCCGACAAGTTCGGCGGTCAGCACGGAGGTGCATATGCCGGCAACCAGGATGCCCGGCGCCAGGCGTTCGCCAAAACGGGTGCCGGAGGCATATTCCTCGTCCACGTGAACCGGACCGAAGTCACCAGTTGCGGCGATGTACATCGCCCCGTCGGCCTCCGTTACGGTCTTGGAAACCGTGACGCTGTCTCCAACGGAAAGCTCGTCGATCTGCCGGATGTCATACATTGCTGGCCACGGGCGCCATCGATGCCTCGCCTTCGATCACGATGTCATCCCCCACGGCCCCGGAGAGATCGAAGGCCAGAGTGTCGCCGACCGTTTCCAGGGTCGCCGTCGCCGCAAGCGTTTCGCCAAGGACGAGGGCGCGGCTGAAGCGGAAGGATATCGCCGAAATGCGCCAGCCGTTTCCCGCCAGCCGGGCCAGCGCGGTGCTGAAGAGAGCGCCGGCAGCGAGCTCGAAAACCGCCATGTCTGCAAGTCCCAGCGACTGCGCCTGGCGGCGATCCACATAAAGCCCGCCGAGATTGCCGGAGATGCCAGTAAAGAACCCCTGCTCCGCCACGCTCATGGTTTTGCGGAAGGTGATCGACTCGCCTTTTGTCAGTGTGTCCTGCGTCATCGTTTTCTCTTGTTGGTCCGTGCGGGCTGCCCAGTCATCGGCATGTCAGAGCGTGAGCCCACGCTTGATGACGGAGCGCGCGATCAACATGCGGTGGACTTCGGAGGTGCCGTCATAGATGCGCGTCACCCGCGCATCGCGGTAAATGCGCTCCAGGGGCAGTTCCTTGGTGAAGCCGTAGCCGCCGAAGACCTGAATTCCCCGGTCGGCGACGCGTCCGAGCATTTCCGACGCCTGCACCTTCACCATGGAGACCTTGTCGCGCGGGTCGAGACCCTGATCGACCTCCCATGCGGTATTGAGCACCATCATCCGCGTTGCGAAGATTTCCATCGCGCTGTCGGCAATCATCTGCTGCACCATCTGGAAGTCGCCGATGGGCTGGCCGAACTGCTGCCGGGTTGCGGCATGCTCGCGCATCATCTCCAGAACCCGGCTCGCCATGCCGACGGCCCGTGCGCCGATATGCCCGAGGCGAATGCCGCCGACATTGGCCATCATGACCTTGAAGCCGTTGCCCACCTCGCCGAGCACATTGGTCTTGGGAACACGGACATCATCGAAGTTGAGCTCCGCATGGCCATAGCCGCGGTGCCCCATCATCGGCTGGTTGCGCGCGACGGTGAAACCTGGCGTCCCCTTGTCGACGATCAGAAGAGTGATGCCGCCCCGGGCCCGCTTTTCCGCGTCGGTCACCGCCATGACAATCACGTAGTCGGCAATGTCACCGTCGGAGATGAAATGTTTGGTGCCGTTGAGCACCCATTCGTCTGCATCGAGATGGGCATTGGTCTTGATCGCGGCAGCGTCCGAACCTGCACCGGGCTCGGTGATCGCCATGGCGCAGATCTTGTCGCCCTTGACCGTGGGATAGAGATATTTCTCGCGCAGATCGCCTTCGAAAGCCTCCAGCATCGGATAGACCTGACCGAAGGTGCGCCGGATCAGGGCGTCCGAGGTCTGGCCGAGCTGTTCTTCCACCAGGCACATGTCGAGCACGCCGAGGCCGCCGCCGCCGACCTCCTCGGACATGTTCAGCGCATAGAAGCCGAGCGCCTGTGCCTCGGCCTTGACCCGTGCAAGCGCCTCGGGAGGGATCTGCGCGTCCTCCTCCGTCACTGTCTCGAGAGGCTGAACCTTTTCGCGGACGAAACGGCCAATCGCTTCGGTGACCATTTTCATCTCGTCGGAGATCGAGAAATCCATCTGACGTATGCTCCAGTTGTCTTCTTGTTAGGCGGAGGTGCGCATCTTGTCGGACTGAACGACAAAGCCGCCATCCAGCAGCCGCTCGATCTCGTCATCGGCAAATCCGGCCTCGGCCAGCACTTCGCGGGTTTCCGCTCCAAGGGCGGGCGGCATCCGCCGAACCGCAGGGGTCTCGCCGTCATAGCGAACCGGATGGGACAGCATCACCATGGGCTCGCCGGACTTCGACGGCATCTCCGTGAAAGCGTTCAGGTGCGCGACCTGCGGGTTGGCCTTCAGGCCGTCGTAATCCTGAACGACCTCATGCCAGACGCCGGCGGCGCCCAGCTTGCTGACAGCCTCTTCCGTGGTGAGCCGTGCCATGCCACCGCGCACCTTCGCGGATATTTCGCCGCGCCTGTCGAAACCGTCCTTTGCCGAGAACTCGATAAACTCTGGCAGGTCGAGCGCTCGGGCGAGATCTGGAGGAGTGGACATGGAGATCATCACGTGACCGTCGGACGTGGCATAGATGCCGTAGGGCGCCGGGCTGAACCAGTTGGCCATGCCCTCCGATCCGCGTGGCCCTGCATGATCCGCGCCGTTCATCCAGGCCGTTATGGATTCGCCCTGAAGATCCATCGCCGCCTGCAGCATGTTGACCTCGACGCGGCGGGCAACGCCCTTGCGCTCGCGTTCGAAGAGGGCCGCGATGATGCCCGTGACAGTGAGGGCAGCCGCGTGATGATCGATCGGTACGGATCCCACTGCGACAGGACCATTTTCCATGCTTCCCGAATGGGCGGCGAGGCCGGCCATGGCCTGCAGCAGAACGTCCTGTCCGGGACGCTTTGCATAAGGTCCGTCCGCGCCGAAACCTGTCGTTGCCGCGTAGATGATCCGAGGGTTGATCCTGCGCATTTCAGCCTCCGAGAGGCCGAGCTTGTCGAGCGTTCCGGGCCGGAAGTTCTCCATCAGGACATCCGCGCCCTGAATAAGGCGTTTAGCAACGGCAATGCCTTCCGGGGACTTCAGATCGATCGCGATGGATCGCTTGTTGCGGCCGGTCGAGATGTGGTTGACGGATGTGTCGTCAATGTAGCGGTTCGCGACAGCCCAGTTTCGCTGGAAGGCACCCAGGAGGGGTTCGACGGCGATGACATCGGCGCCGAGATCGCCCAGGTGCTGGGCCGCTGCGGGGCCGGACAGGAAGTGATTGAAGCTCAGCACACGAATGCCGTCGAGAGCGCCCATACATAGTCTCCAGATGATTGAAGAGCGAGGCTAGGGCAGTTGCCGGCAGGTTGGAATATAGCTGTCTATGATATTGTGGCGGGAGAAAATTCACTTTCTGAATAGATGTGCTGCGCTTCCCGAGGTGGCTAGTTCTCACACAGACCGCTGAGAAGCGGCACCTACGAACACAAGCCGCGTCGCTCCGGGATTTCGATCGAGAGCAGTCCAATGTCGCGCAGTCCGCTTCTTGATGGACCTCAAAGAATTCCCCACGCCCGATACCTGTCCCTTCCGGTCAATTCGCGCGGTAGAGCCGGGCCAAGTTGGCGGATCATGTTGTCGACGGCGGCGGCGGTGACGCCGAGGTGGCGTCGGGCCATGGGTATGGTCACCAGGGGCCGGGACAGGAACATTTCGGCAAACTCCGGCAGACGGGACTGCTTGCGGGTCTGGCTTGAGGCACGCATCAAGCGGTCGCGTGCGATCTGCAGCCGGTCCATGTGCTCAAGCGTTTCGGAGGCAGCCCGCTCAAAGGCGCCGAGAAGTCCTGCGAGGCGCAGCGCAAGCGGGTCGCGGCGACGCCAGCGAAACGGGCTCTTTCGAAGGCCGACGCAGAGCGGCGACAGATGGTTCGGCGTCACGTTGCTCATGAGGTAGGACTGGACCAGAAAGCGCCCCAGTTCCGGCCAGCCCTCCAGCGGCTGAAGATGCGCCCAGGCGTCCAGCAGAAGGGCAGCTGTCAGAACCTCCGGAAGCGACTTTTGCCGAGCGCGCTCCAGAACGGCGAGCCAGTCGCCGATCCTGTCCGCCGGCCTGTCGTCGATATCGGAACGCAACCTGCTGCCCTTGGTGAGGGGCTTTGAGATGTTTTCACGGGATCTGGCGCTGCCAGACAAGCGCTCGTCCGGAAGATCCCCGCGTGCGAGCTGTGCGGACCGCGCCAGTACGTTGTCGATTTCCGCGAAAAGCTCGTCTTCGGTCTGGCGGGTTCCCAGATGGTCGGTCGGTCCAGCAGACGCTATATCGGGTGACGTGCTTCGGGCATTCTTGCCAACAGGTGAGCTATCTCCGCGTGCGAACGCGGGCCTCCCCTGCCCTGCCCCGGCGTGCGCGCCGGTCTCTTTGTCCGTCGTTACGCTTTGCCGCTCACGCTCGCCCCAGTCGCCGACCGGGTCCGGTTCGCCGGTCAGAGCAAGAATGCCGTTGTGCGTCAGAATTCCAGCAGGCGGCTTTTTGGCGAGGCGACGACGCACGTGAAGCAGGCGAGCAGCTCTTGTCAGCTCGTGGGTCGGCGGACGCCGGTCCATGCCCGCATCATGCAGCACAAGATCTTCCAGATGCACCAGGTCCCCCCCCAGGGCGACGGCAGCACAGGTGTCGAAGAAGTCGACGCGGGCCTTCACCCCCTGCGATAGCTCTTCTGATCTGCGGATGCGCTCGTCGGCGCGCGTGAGCGCGCGCCCGGCCGCGTCCAACGAAGTGACGATGCGATCAAAGGGCAGTTTCCCAACGAGGACATCTAGATCATAAGCCGTTTTCATCGCACGATAATAATTCATTAATGATAACGATGCGAGCCAAAACTTTCATCAGATGTATATCATGGAACTCTGATTTCTGACTGGCGATAACAAACTATTATCGATGATTAGACATATAGGCGCCGTTCTGTTAGAAATTGGGTAGTGATCCATCGCATCTCGAGCTTTCTGACAATGCCGGACAGACATCTTCCCACCTCCGCAGCCGCTTCTGCACCGACTAGCGATGACCCAACTCACGTCGAGAGCCCTCGCACCGAGAACGGCAAGGCCCCCGCTGAACAGCAACGTGCAGGTCGACAGAAACGGCTCGCCGCCGCCTGGAGCGGCCACAGCGGCTCCCTGGAAGAGCGATCAGGCGACACACCGACTGAAAATGCAGAGAGCAAGCTGGACGGTCTTGATGCACTGGCTGCCATTCTGCCCTCACTCGCCGGCCCTTCCAGCGCCGATCGGTTGGCATCGCTGCTAACGGACGACGATATCGCCACGCTCCGTCATCTGGCGCACGAAGGCATCGGCGAAAACTCCCTGAGAGCCCTCACCTCCGACTGTGCCTATCTAGAGGCCTGGTGCATGGCAGCGACCGACGCGCCCCTGCCCTGGCCGGCACCCGTGCCTCTGATCCTGAAATTCATCGCTCATCACCTTTGGGATCCTGACAAGAAGCGATCCGATTCCTCCCACGGGATGCCGGACGAGGTTGCAGGCGCTCTTGAAGACCAGAAGTTCCTCAGGACGCTCAAGGGGCCGGAGGCCGCTCGGCGCCCGCATGCCGTCGCCACGGTGCAGCGCCGCCTCGCCTCCTGGTCCACGCTGCATCGCTGGCGGGGTCTCTCGGCCCCCTTTTCGGACCCTGATGTGCGGTCGGCCCTGCGCCTCGCCCGCCGCGTTTCCGACCGGCCAAAGGCACGGAAAAGCCGAAAGGCAGTGACTGCGGATCTCCTTGAGCGGTTGCTTGCGACCTGTGACGGCTCCGACGTGATGAAACCATCGCTAGCGGACCTGCGCGACAAGGCGCTGCTGCTGGTGGGCTTCGCCTCCGGTGGGCGACGGCGCTCCGAATTGTCGGGACTGCGCATCGCTCAACTCACGTGGGAGGATCCCCTGCCGAAGGACCCGACCGACCCGAATAGCCTCCTTTTGCCCGCCGCCAGCTTGCGTCTCGGACGCACCAAGACGGAAGTATCGGGCGACGACAACACCGTGCTTTTGATCGGTCGGCCTGTAGACGCCTTGAAAACCTGGCTGGAAACGGCCGTTATCAGCGACGGCGCCGTCTTCAGGGCCATCGACCGGTGGGGAAATGTCAAAAAGCGTGGACTTTCGGCCCAGTCTGTCAACGCCATCTTGAAGGCCCGCTGCAGTCTGGCGGGCCTTGACCCGGATGATTTTTCCGCTCACGGCCTGCGCTCAGGCTTTCTGACAGAAGCCGCCAACCGGGACATTCCGATCCAGGACGCCATGCAGCAATCCCGGCACCGCTCCCTCGCCCAGGCGTCCTCGTATTATAACGACGCCGGCCGGAGCCGCAGGCGGTCGGCCAGGATGATGGATTGAAGGCCGGCAAGCCTGCACTCTCTCGATTACGAGCGGCGCTACTCCACCAAAATGCGCGTCAGCATGTGACGGATGTGATCCTGAGCCCCGAAGAAAATCGCGGCGACAACGATCGTTTGGCGCTCGCCATCCGGCAAGAACCAGATGGCGGCGTGCTCCTTTCTCAGGAACCGAATGTTTGGAAAAATATCCGGACGAAGCGTGCCTATATACGGCGTCTCGGCCAAGGCTTCCGCCGTGGTGCGAATGGAGCGAAGCCTGTCAGCCGCCCTGTCGAATGCGACCTCGGCGTCCTCGCCGAGGTCAAGGTACGTTGCCAGAAGATGGTCGAAAATCAGCTCGAAATCGCGCTCGCTCGCGAGCGAATACTCAACCGTCCACGTCACGTGCGGCCCGTCTGCGCTCAATCATCGCCTCGACCCGGTTTCCCATGTCCGCGGCGGATACCATTGGGCCTGCAAGTCGTTGGCGGATGACCTGCCGAAGTGCCTGGGCTTCGAGCGTTTCCAGTTCCGTCTTCTGGCGCAGGAGCTCGAGGCCTTGTTGCAGGACGGAGCTGAGGCTTGAATACTGGCCGGATTCGACAAGCGAGCGCGCGAAAGCGTTCTGCTGTTCCGTCAACGAGATGGAAGATTTGATGCTCATGGGCGCGCTCCTTCCCTGATAAGGTGCTACTGAGTAGCATTCTTGTCAAGTTCCGAAGTGTGCAGCCCCCTCCCCGCCATGGCGAAGCGCCCGCCTTTATCAGCCTCTGAAAGGGGCGAATTCGTTCGCGAAATTCGGAGACCCATCTGGTGCCGAGAAAACCCCGGCAGACTTATCTCAAAGCTGCGCGGCAATCGCGGACGTATCCATGACAGACCAGACGGCGCTCATCCTGTCGGCTTTGATAGTTGGTGAAGACATTTTCGGCAAATTGCACGCATTTGGCGTTGTCCGGCAGATTGAAGAGATAGCCGCCGGCGCGCGCAGCCGAACATGAGCCTGGGGGCACTGGTCGGAGGATCGTTGGCCAGCTTATCCAACCGAAAGCAAGGTTGGGAATTGTCTTTCCCTCAACCAGCATCGGCGGGTTTCAATCGCAACCTACAGCCCTGCCATTGTGCTGCACATTGTCAGCGATGACTCGGTGCAGGCTTGTCGAGTTCTGAGTGTTCAGGCGGTCGATACACCCGCGGCATTGAACGGTGAACTCTCGGGACATCATCTCGTCCCTTCCCGCTGGATTGGCAGGGACTGATCAAACCCGTCACGCCCACCCCGTAACCTGCTTGGGATGAGGCGTGATAGGGTTTGATAAAGCGCCTTACTTTCTGCGCGCCTTGCGAGTCTGTTGAGCACGCTGCTGACCAAGGCCCATCTTCTTAGCAAGCTCGGAGCGGGACGCTGCATAGCTCGGTGCGACCATCGGATAGTCTGCAGGAAGATTCCACTTCGCGCGGTATTCTTCCGGGGTCAGGTCGTAATGCGTGCGAAGATGGCGCTTCAAGGATTTGAACTTCTTGCCGTCTTCCAGGCAAATGATGAAATCCTCTCCGACGGACTTCTTCACCGGCACGGCGGGAACAAGCTCGACAACTTCCGGCTCTTGCGCCTTCTGGACTGTCGTGGTCAGTGCAGAGTGAACCGTCGCGATCAGGTCAGGCAGCTCCTGAGATGCGATCGTGTTGTTTGCGACGTAGGCCGATACGATGTCGGCGGTCAGTTCGATGAAGTCGGCATCCTGAGCGGTGTCGTTTTCAGGTATATCGTTCATGGCGGTCCTTGGGGGTTGCCTGTTTTTTTTAAAAGATCTTGTCCACTGCCTTTCTGGCGAAAAGTGGGTGATGCCTCATACAGCCAGATTAACTTTAGCGCAACTCACCGAAACCAAGCATTGCTCAAACACAGCACTCATTTGCGCAAGACAACCCACGAAAGCCGGCGCCGCCGGAGCTGAACTGCGGCATTTTTACTGCAAGCAAATCTCTGGCGTCCACGGGAGCGGCGATCGCGCATCAAGCGATGCGACGCGCTTGCTCGGCGACATACTCCGGATGGCGAGAACGCGTACTGAAGCAGGCGCCGAAAACGATATAGGCAAATCTGCACCGACCCAGTTTATAGCAACTGCTATAATCTCTTCAGCGGACATCCTGCCGAGGCTACATAAGAGAGGCTCGGGCATTTTATAGCAATTGCTATATCCATGACTGAACCGGGCCATCCGAGATGATTGTCGGGCTGGCCGCATCGAGACGCTCTCGCGGAACCACCATCCACGTGCCACTTCTCGACGTCCGTCGCAACGCAGGGACCGAAGGAAAAAAACTGGCGGGGCCGGGACGCGACTAAAGGACTTGAAGGCAAGGGGAGATACGAAGCGCCAGCTGGCAACAGTAAGCCGGCCGCACGCAATTGCGCGGACACTTGCGGCAGCACTCAAGCATCCGGAAGCCCCAGGCTAAATCCTTCACACGCAAGGTATTCAGGTGCACCCGATGCTGCCTGCAACCTTATTTTGATATTATTCCCAACAACTTGACAAAAGGCTGAATTGGGAAGAACCATAGACGCGTTCGGTTCGACAATTTCCGGGTGGTTCAACGTAGCGACATTCAACGTCGCCCTCCGGGCCGCAAGGACCAAAGACATTTATTTCGCAGGGCTCGTCGCCTCATTCACGAAATGCCCAGTGCATCGCCTTGGGCGCCCGGGTTGTTGGCCCGCAAGTCATCAAGACAGACGCATACGCCATTTTGAAGTAACCCTTTTTCGTCAACGGCCGCTCCACCGGCGATGTTGACGCCATATATCCGGTGGACTCAAAGTTCCATTCCGCCTGATTTCGAGATCTGACCTGTACCGGGGAGAGGCCGTGCTCAAACTATCAAAAGATACCGACGTAAAGGGTGAGACGCTGAAAGCGTTTTTCGCACGTCAACCTGAGGCAGCAGATGCCGCAGCCGTCATCGAGGCTATCGCCGACGCAACCAGCGTTCTGGCAGACAGGCTTGCTGCGGGAAGCCTTCCCGGAGATCCCGGTGAGGTCGTTGGAACCAACGAAAGCGGCGACAGACAGAAAGCGCTCGATGTCGGTGCCCACCTCCACATGGTGGAGATCCTTCGCCACGTGGAGGTCCGGCAACTGCTCTCCGAAGAAGCCGAAGAGGTCATCCATCTCAATCCGGACGGAAAACTCGATGTCGCCATGGACCCGATCGACGGATCGGGCAGCATCGGCACCGGCGCGCCCCTCGGAACACTGTTCTCCATCCTGCCGGCGGCGCCGGAAGGGTTCCTGCGAACCGGGCGGTCGGTTGTCGCTGCAGGCTATGTCTCCTTCGGTCACTCGACCGACCTCGGCTTCAGTCTCGGCAACGGACTTCACCTTGCCGTCTTTGACCGTGGCATCGGTGAATTCCGGATGTTGCGTGAAAACCATCAAGTTCGGGCCAAGGCGCGGACCCTGGCCTTCAACGCCTCGAATGCGCGCCACTGGCCGGATCCGGTCCGGCGCTTTTCCGCGGACGTTCTTGCCGGGGAGGAAGGTCATCTCGGCGAAAACTACAACATGCGCTGGCTGGCGTCCGCGGTTGGCGAGTTTCACCGCATTCTGCTACAGGGCGGACTCTTCTTTTATCCCGGCGACAATCGGCCCGGCTTCGAGAAAGGGCGTCTGCGTCTGATCTATGAGGCTGTGCCGATCGCGTTTCTGATAGAGCAGGGCGGCGGCAAGGCGACGGACGGACTGACCCCCATTCTCGACCTGCTGCCGGAAAGTCTGCATGAGAATGTGCCACTCATTTTCGGTTCACCGGAAAATGTCGACATGTTCATTTCCTATTGCGCAAACACGGCCTGAGAGGCGCTGCGCCTCACCGCCTGGCACGAGCAGCAACAGCTGACATCCCGTCGACGGTCGGATCGCCGGCGTGTCAAAGTGACGAGAGGGCGCGCACGTAGTTGCCGGTCATTGCCGAAATATGATCGGACAGGATCGAGAGTACCCGCTCTTCATCCTTCTCCTCGAAGGCACGCCCCATCGCGAGATGCTCGTCATAGGCGCGCGTGCGATAGATCTGAAGCGGGACCGAGAGGTGGGCCCGCAAGGCACTGATCCGCCCGGAGATGAGTTCATACGCCTGCGCGTAGTACGGGTTGCCGCAGTGGTCAAAAAAAGACTGATGGAAGCTGTCGTCTGCTTCCGTATAGGCGAGCAGTTCGTCATCACGGCGTGCCCGATCCATCAGATCGATGGTCCGTTGCAACGCCTCGCAGGTGGCCGCCGGAGCATTGCGCATCGCCAGCTTCGCCGCACCCAGTTCCATCTGGCGCCGAAAATCCACCAGCAGCTCTATGTCATGTGCGTCCGGCCGGAAGACGATGCTTCCACGCTGGGGCAGGACGGTGAGCAGGCCCTGGTGCTGCAGGATCGAGAAGGCCTCGCGAACGGGCGTCCGGCTCACCCCCATCTGTGTCGCGACACTCTCTTCCGACAGCATTTCTCCCAACGCGATCTTCGTACCGATGATCGCCGCCTTCAGCTCGTCGGCCACCTCCTGCGCCAGAGTGCGAGGCCGTCTGATGCGTGCAAGCTTGACCGTCTTTCTGTTCTTCACGTTCGCCGTCATCATCTCTCCGCAGGTAGTCGATCCCCAGTTTACCAGCCCTAACAACCTCTACAACATATAAAATTCCAAACTAACATACAGTGCGCCACCCATTGACACACTGTATGTTAGTGTGTCAATGGGTGGCGCACTGGGGAGGATTTCACGTTCCAAAACCTGCCACCCTTACCATTTCGATGGCTCAATCCGGACAACGGCTAGACGCACGCGCAGTCGCGGTGTCCCTACAGGACCTCGCCGTGCCAGGGGTGACCATCGACGCCAGCGGCGCGCCCATGACGATCGCGACGCCACCAGCAGACGCTAGCTCTGCATCCCTGCCGAGCTGTTTGCCCACCCCACTGGCGGAAGGCCTGACAAAAAGCAACGAACATTACTAAAGGAAACTCTGATCATGGCAGCAGCACTGGAGGGCCAGTTGGCCGTCGTCACGGGCGGGGCACGCGGGATCGGCCTCGGGATTGCCAAACGGCTTGCCAAAGACGGCGCACGCGTCGTCATCTGGGACATCCGTCCGGAGCTTTTCGACGCGGCGGCTGCCGGCTTCGCGCCACTGGCCACGATGACCGTGGACGTAGCGGATCCGGTCAGCGTGGGGACTGCAGGGGAGGAGGTAATTGCCTCCCATGGCGCACCGTCGATTGTCGTCAATAATGCTGGTATCAACGGGCCCGTGCAGCCGGTCGCCGACTACGACTACGAAACCTGGCGCCGCGTCGTGCAGATCAACCTCGACAGCGTCTTTCTGGTCAGCCGGGCGTTCGTCCCCGCAATGGTGGAAAAGGGGTATGGGCGCATTGTCAACGTCGCCTCGATCGCCGGCAAGGAAGGCGTTCCGGGTATTGCGGCATACGCCTCGGCCAAGGCCGGCGCCATCGGCTTCACCAAGTCCCTCGCCAAGGAACTCGTCACGACGGGTGTGACGGTCAATGCCGTTGCCCCGGTGATGGTGGAAACAGAGCTACTGGACCAGATGACACCGGAGCATATCGCGGCCTCCAAGGCGAAGATCCCCATGCAACGTCTCCTGTCGATCGAGGAACTGGCAAACGTTGTGCACTTTGCGGCAAGCCCGGCCTCATCCTTTACCACCGGCTTCGTCTTCGACGCTTCGGGGGGGAGGGCGACATATTGACGTCTCGCCCGCTTGGACTTGCGCATCTGAGTGCCATCGACCTCGCCCCGCATGATCTCATCGATCTTGCAGCTTCTGCAGGATATTCCTCCGTGGCCCTCAGGCTTCATTCTGCAGCGCCCGGGACGCCGGTCTATCCCCTGTCGCCCGGCACTGGCGAAGCGCATGCGCTTAAGGAACACGGCCGGCGTCGCGGTGTCCGCGTCAGCGAGGTCGAACTGGTCCCCATCACCGAGGATCTCCGCATCGCGGATCTCCAGCCGTTGCTCGAAGTCGCCGACGAATTGGGGGCGAGGGGGCTCATCGTAACCGGCGACATTGCAGACGAGGCGTTGCTGGTGGAGCGTTTCCGCAGCCTCTGCCAAGACGCGGCGAACCATGGGCTTCTGGTCCACCTGGAGTTCATGCGCTGGCGCGATGTCGGCACACTCCCGGCAGCCCAGCAGGTCGTAGAGCGATCGGGCCAGGACAATGCGCGTATCCTGATCGACCTTCTGCATCTCGTTCGCTCGGGAAGCACGGTCAAGGACCTGGCCGCCGTGCCGGGCGAGCTCATATCGCTCGTCCAGATCTGCGACGCGCGAGCTGAGCTTGAAGGCGACATCATCGCCGAGGCGCGCGGCGGTCGCCTTATGCCCTATGCCGGGGCCTTGCCCATCGACGCACTGCTTTCCAGCCTGGGCCCCGACGTGGACTGGGCGGTGGAGTTGCCGGGAATGGGGGAGGGGGACCTGCGCAGGGGCGCTCTGGAGAAGGCCGCCCGCCTGCTTCGCACACCAGGATAACCGCGCCTGAAGAGACCCTGTCGGGGCCATCGACGTTGCAGAAGACGATGCGACGATGGCGGAATACGTTCGCAAGGGCCTGCTCGAGCAACGCTTTTCGGTCGACTGGGTGAGTGATGGCCGCGAAGCGCTGACCTATTGTCTTTACAACACCTGCGACCTTGCGATCATCGACAGGATGATGCCGGGCCTCGACGGCCTCTCGCTGGTCAAGGCGCTGAGGGCGTCCAACAGTGCCTTGCCGGTCATCTTCCTGACGGCGGTCTCAGACCTCGAAGACAAGGTCGAGGGTCTGATGGCCGGCGGCGACGACTACATCGTCAAACCCTTTCACTTCTCCGAACTTCTCGCCCGCATTCATGCTCTGTCGCGGCGCCCGAAGCAAAGCAGCCACAAGACGGAACTCACCTGCCACGATCTCACGCTTGACCTGCTCAAGCGTGTGGCCGTGCGCCAGGGACAGGTCATCGACCTTCAGAACAAGGAATTCACCCTGCTCGAATTGCTCATGGAAGCCGAAGGCCGCGTGGTGAGCAGGACGATGATCCTGGAAAAGATCTGGGATTTTTCCTTTGATCCGGGAACGACCGTTGTCGAGACACATATCAGCAAGCTTCGCCAGAAGATCGACAAGCCCTTCGGTACCGCGTTGATCCAGACTGTCCGCAACATGGGGTACCGGATCCGTGCACCTCACTGACCTGCTTTCGGGAAGTTCCTTCCGCACGTCCGCCAAGGTCGCGATCGGCGTTCTCGTCCTCATGTGTGTTGGCGGGACCCTGTTCATCTGGTCGGCGACGCAAGCCCTGCGGAATGCGACGGAGCTGCAGACCCTAGAGGAAGCGGTTCTGCTGAGTGACATATATTCCTCGGAAGGCCGGAAAGGTCTCGTGAAGGCCATCGGGACGTTGAGCGACCTCGTCAACAGCGAGGACCGTGTTTCGGCTGTCTTCGACGAAAAGGGCATCAATCTTGCCGGTGCGGACCTAGCGATGCCGGATTTCATCGGCGTCCGCGACACCACCCTTCAGACGATCTCCGCGACCGAACGCTCTGACCATTTCATGCTGTCCGTCCAGAGGTTCAACGACGCCACGCTCGTTGTCGGCCGAAGTCTGAAGGGTGTGGACGACCTGCGCGTTCACATGGTTGTGGGTCTCGTTCTCATGACCGTTCTTCTGACCCTTGGCACCCTCATTCTGGGGTTGCTGGCCAGCCGGCAGAGCTTCGCGAAACTGAGGTCGATCGAAGGGGGGCTCGCGCGCGTCGCAACCGGTGAATCCGACGCGCGGATCGCGATCGAAAGCGAAAAGGACCAGATCGATCGCATCTCCGTCCAGATCAACGCCAACCTTGACGCGCTCTCCGACCTGATGGCCAGCATGCGCGCGACGACGATGGCCATCGCCCATGACCTGAAGACCCCCCTGGCGCGCGTCGGCCTCATCTTGAACGATGCTCTCGACGCGATCGACGCCGGCCGGGATCCGGCACAGCAGATCGAGCGGGCACTTGCAGAAACGGGCTCCCTCAACGAAATCATCGACACGATCCTGCGGATCACGCGCATTCGCGCCGGTTCGCCGCGCAAGGACATGCAACTGAACGACCTCGGGGCTCTCGCCGAAAACACTGTCGAATTCTTTACACCGCTGGCGAGTGAAAACGGCCAGACGCTCGAGTACCTGCCAGGCGAGGCGTCCGACTATCCGCTCCTGTGCGACAAGAGCATGGTCCAGCAGATGCTCGCCAATCTCGTGGGAAATGCAATTGTCCACGGTGGGCCGGGCATCGCGATCCGGGTGCGCCTGCACGATCTGCCCGAAAGGCTCGACCTCGTCATCGAGGACACGGGCGACGGCATCCCGGACGGACAGCACGGAGAAGTCTTCGATCTGTTCAAGCGGATCGACAGTGCCCGCAGCAAGCCGGGAAGTGGCCTCGGGCTCGCCCTTGTGAAGGCGGTCGCCGATCACCACGAGGCGGACATCGAACTTGCACAGACCGACCCCGTGTCGGCCGACAATCCCGGCCTGCGCGTGGCGAGCGCCTCTGAACAGGCGAGTGTGAACGTGCAGACGGTCGCCTCCGCGACGGAAGAGCTTTCCGCGACGATCGGAGAGGTCAGCGGGCAGGTCGTCCACTCGGCGAAAACAGCCAGCGAAGCTGAATCGAAGGCCCGGCACACCAACCAGCAGATTTCCGGGCTCGCAAACGTCGCCGAAGATATCGGCGAAGTGATTGCGCTGATTTCGACAATCGCCGAGCAAACCAATCTTCTGGCACTTAACGCCACGATCGAAGCCGCTCGCGCCGGTGAAGCAGGCAAGGGTTTCGCGGTGGTCGCGGCTAAAGTGAAAGAGCTTGCGGCAAGGCCACCGAAGAAATCTCTTCCAAGATCTCAGCAATTCAGGGAGAAACACGCGAAGCCGTCAGCGGCATCCATGAGATCGCAAAGATCATTGCGGAGGTGAATTCCGTTGCTTCTTCCATCGCATCTGCAGTGGAAGAGCAAGCAACGGCGACCTCGGAGATCTCCGTCAGCGTGGATCAGGCTGCTCAAGGTACCAACGAGGTGAGCCGCAGCATCGTCGTCGTATCGAAGGGCGCAAGCGAAACGGATGCCGCTTCCGGAAGCGTTGTGGAAGCTTCCGAGCTTCTCATGGAGCAATCCACCAGCATGCGACAGGTGGTCGAACATTTCCTCAGCGAGGTCAACGCCGCCTGAGGCCTTCCCGTCCGAACAACGTAAAAGCCTGCCGGCCTCGTTCGAAATTTTGAATGGGGCCGGTCGGCCATATCTAACGATCTGCCGGCTCGCACCTACCGGCCGAAGCCTGGAAATCATCCCGCCAGCGATGGGAAACATGTTGCTGGTATGCGGCACCGAGGCACGCGACCGCAGCTAACCGCTCTTGACCGTGTCGCGGCCGGCGGGCATGGCAGCACACCAGGCCGCTCGACTAGTGTCGGCACCCCTGACGGTCTTCAACTCCCTCTTCAATCCGGCCACTCTGTCCGTAACTGTGGACCGGGAGATTCATGCTGAGGGATATCTTCCATCGACATCTTCGCCGGCGGGACCTCGACCAGATGGCCTCGCGAAGAAACTGAACAGCACGCTGCACCAGACACAGCGGTAACTGTTGCCGACAGACATCGCCGTTTCCGACGTAAAGCAGAAAGATCAGCTTTTTGGTGTCGTCCGATGCCGAACCGATTTCAAACGCAAAACTCGCCACCTCATGTTTGACAATCAGAAGACGCGCGGCGCCCTATACGTGCTGTGATAGAACCTGAGAGTTTGTCATTCGCGATTCCGGAAATACGAGGTTCTTCATGTCGTCGGCACTCGAGAGTATTCCACCGGTCACACGGAAAGAAACACTCGGCGCTATTGTTCGGCAGGAATTGCGCTCTGCTTTAATGGCCGGCCACTTCCAGCCCGGGGAAAAACTCACCATCCGGGCAGTCGCCAACGCTCTCGCTGTCAGCATTACCCCTGCACGCGAAGCATTCTACAATCTGGTGGCCGAAGGCATACTCCAGAGCGGCGCCAACGGCACCATTTATGTCCCCAAGCTGCAAGAAGCTCATATTCGCGAACTTTCCCTCATTCGTATCCGCCTTGAGGAGCTGGCTTCGCGAGAGGCTTTGCCGAATCTCGGGTCCAAAGGTATCGACAAGCTGTCAAACCTCCATGATCGACTTCTCGAACTGGATGCCGCGAAGACCACCACCAAGGTCATAAAACTGAACTGGCGGTTCTATTTCGGCATATATGAAGCCGTGGAAATGCCAATGCTGCAGCGGATCATCGAAACCTGCTGGTTGAAAATGGGTTCATATCTGAACGTCATCTACCCGGACTACGGCAAGACCGGAATGGACAAAGACAGCCGCGCCCGCATTCTCGATGCGCTCAAAACCAATGACCCGGACACATCGGAGACGCCATTCGTATGGATATCGAACAGGCGTGCAATTTCTTGATAAAGAAGATTCGCGAGGGCTGATATCCGGCCATACACTTTCTTCTGTCGGCCCGGCGACCGGGGGCTCATTCTGCTCCGACGGGAACAAGGCCAGTCAATGTCTTGACCAGCGTCCGGAAGTCACGGACCAAACCGAATGCGGGCCGGCCCGGACGGCCGACCCGCAACGTCGCCTCTTGGGAGGAGGAGGCGAAGATCAGGATGCGCGTTTCTGCGCATCGTTCATGAAGGCGATATCGCCGACGACGCGCACGCGCACGCGGCGCGCATCACCCGGGATGTAGGCGATCGGGATGTCCTCGGTGTCGAGGGTGACGATCGAGTTCGGATCGGCACCGGCGTCCTCGGCACGCTGACGGGCAATCCGATCGGCTTCCGCGATCGCGTTTTCGCGCGACATGCCGGAGAAGACCTGATCCACTTCGCCCGAGACCTGCGCCATGGCCGCCCCGAGTGCGTTGGCAACGCCGGCATGCTCGACGCGCAGCACTTCGCTGGCACCCTTCAGCTTTTCCGGAATCAGGAAGGCCCCGCCGCCAACCGCGATCAGCTGCACGCCATCGGCCGAGGTCTTCATCCGGTCCACCCCGTCTTCGACCATGACTTCGATCCGTTTCAGGAGATCGTCAACCAGGTCCTTTTCGAGATGCTTCACCCGGTCACGGTCACCGATTTCAACCAGACCAGCCGCAACGGCAACGTCTGTCGTGGTCAGCGTATCGCCGCCGAAGACAAGTGCCTTTTCAGTGATGCGGTAACCGACGGAGCGCGGTCCGACCTTGCGGGTCACCGGATCGATGATCGTGCCGCCACCCAGTGCCATCGGCAGAAGATCGGGCATCCGGAAGAGAGTGCGGACACCGCCGACCTCAACCACGTTGTTGGCTTCGCGCGGGAACCCGCCGACCAGACAACCGATGTCGGACGTGGTGCCACCGACGTCGATGACCATGGCCTCCTTGAGGCCGGTCAGAAAGGCAGCGCCTCGCATGGAGTTCGTCGGGCCCGAAGCAAAGCTGTAGACCGGATTGGCCGCAGCCACATCGGCCAGCACGACCGTGCCGTCGTTCTGCGTCAGGTAGAAGGGAGCGGTGATACCGGCCTGCACGAGGGCGGACTTGAAGGCATCGATGGTCTTGTGACCCAGGCTCTGAAGCGCTGCGTTGAGCAAGGTCACGTTTTCGCGTTCCAGAAGACCGATGCGGCCAAGCGTATGCGAAAGCGTGATGCTGACCGTCGGGATGATCGAACGCACGATTTCGGCAGCTTCGAGTTCGCACTCGGCGGTCAGTGGAGAAAAGAGCGCCGTAATGCCGACCGCGTCGATCCCCTGATCACGGATCTTCATCGCCGCGTCGCGGATCTCGTCACGCGCCAGTGGCACCAGTTCGCGACCGTCATATTCATGGCCACCATGAACCATGAAGGAGAGCGGGTTCACCTCGGCGCGCAGGTCATCCGGCCAGTCCACCATCGGGGGCAGGGATGCCCCGGCCGGCATGGCGATGCGGATTGCGGCGACCCGCTGAAGACGGGCGCGCTCGACCACGGCATTGGTAAAATGGGTCGTGCCGATCATGACGGCGTCAACTGGCGTTGCGTCCGCCGGCTGGTCCTTCACGACATGGCCGATCGCGTTGACAACGCCTTCGATCACGTTGGACGTGGTGGGAAACTTGATACCCGAGACGACCTTTTCGCCATCGATCAGGACGGCATCCGTATTCGTGCCGCCTACGTCAATTCCGATCCGCTTCATGCTGCAAACACCGATTTGAAGTCCAGGTCATATCCGAAGGCACGCGGGCCGACGTGTTCGAGCCCCTTCGGCGTGGTCAAGACGCCAGGTGCGGGCAGGGCGACCACGGTCACGCGCTGGCCGTAGCGTACGGTCTCCGTGCCGATCGCTTCCCCCGAGACGCTGTCGAGAAGGCAGATGAGATCCGGCGTCATTGCAATCGCTTCCCCGTTACGGAATGCAACGGCCCATTCGTTCTGGAAAGCGAGTTCCACCTTTGCGCCGCGATCGTCATCGAGACCCTCGACATGGGCGGCGCCGCGCAGAAAGCCGCCGGTCGTGGTCCGGTCGACATCGGTGATCTTGCCCTTGAACAGAACCTTGCCGCCTTCATGCTTCAGCACGGCGTCCACCGGGTCAGTGTGGGCGGCACGGGCGTCGAGCACCGAACGGCCGAGGCTGATTGCCTTGGTCACGGTGTTCAGGACGCCCCATTCCTTGACTTCCTTGCCGGTGCGAGGCGCCTTGCAGGTTGCGGACGTCGAGCCGACCTCGGTGCAGATCTTGCGCGAGATCCGCTCCATCCACTTCCACGATGCTGCCTTGGCAACAATCGCCTCGTTATCGCGGCAATCGACCAGCGTCAGCGGATACATCGGCAGATCACCGATGGCAAAGCTCGTCATCTGGGCTTCGGGATAAGCACGGCCCATGGCATCTGCATCCACGACCGGGATATCGAGCATGGCAGCCGCGAGGAAAGGAGACAGGGCATTGCCACCGCCGATTTCCACGCTCATCACGGCGCGGAACTTGCGGCCGGTGTAACCTTCCATCAGTTCCATGGCGCGGGCGAGGTGAGCCGGATCGACGAGGCGCTCCTGGCCGACCAGCGGCGCCCCCATCTTCGACACGACAGCAACGGCATCGCCGTCTTCCAGCGCCATCGGATCGATCAGCTTGACGCGCTTGCCGTCCTTGTAGAGTTTTTTCAGGTTGAGCTGGGCGAGATAGGGGCTCCCGCCGCCGCCGGTCCCCAGAATCCAGGCACCCACTGCGAGAGGATCAATTTCGCTCTCATCGAAATCACGGATCATGTTTACCTCCGAAGAATGTGCTAGTACCTAGCAATGAGCCGCGAGCCTTGCCTATAGGGGACTGCCCCTATAATAAACTTGCCTTGGTTTTGGGCAGCGCTAGAAGGGTGGCTCACGACGATCGAAAGGACCTACCCCTGACCGCGAAGACGTTATCCGAGACTGGGCCTTCGACCGCGGCAAACCCCGCCGAGCACCGCTACAAGGTGATGTTCCTGAGCGTCGGCCAGTCGCCGCGCGCCGATATCATCGATGAAATGCTGGAAAGCCTGGACCTGCCGATCGAAGCGATGGAAATCGGAGCACTGGACGGGCTGACGGATGCGCAGATCCATGACCTTCGCGTGCGCCCAGGGGAACTCAGCATCATCACGCGCATGGCCGATGGTTCGGACGTCGTTGTCTCCAAGCCGCGGATCACCGAGCGCATGGCCCGGATCGCGGCCGGATTTCAGCCAAACCAGTACGATCTCGTGGTCATCCTCTCGACAGGCCTCTTCCGCGATTTCGAAAGCACCTGCCCGACAGTGAATGCGCAGCGCGCCATGGAATCCACCGTGATTTCCCTGGCCTCCGCCGGCTCTCCGGTCGGGCTGATCCAGCCACTTGCTCAACAGGTGGACGAGCTCGATATTCCGGCCCTTTCCTCCTATCGCATTTCAGCAAGCCACGCCGCGGACGGTGACAAGTCGTTGCTTGCCAGCGCCATCATCGATCTTGCCGAGTGTGAAATCATCGTGCTGAATTCCGTGACCTTTACCGATGCGGACCGGCAGATGGTCGCCAAGGCGAGCGGCAAACCGGTCATTCTGGCGCGCCGGATCATTGCCAGCGCGATCCGACTTCTCCTCCACGGCACACACCCCGTCGCAGTCCCCGGCGTCGCGCCGGAGTTTTCGGAAAAACTTCAGCGGCTCACCCCGCGGGAACGTCAGGTACTTTCCCTCGTTGCGGAAGGGCTTTCCAACAAGGCGATCGCCCGCCAGCTCGGCATCAGCCCGAAGACGGTGGAGATCCATCGCTCGAATGTCATGAGCAAGATGGAAGTGAACTCGTCCAACACCCTTATTCGCATGGTCGTTGCAGCGGGCCATCCCTGATCGCAATTTGGGGAAGTGCCGCCATATTCGGCAAAAAAATCCGATTTTCACGAAAGTTGCCTAATTTTAAGGCGGCAATTTTGTGACGGATTCACGTCCATATAGGGGCATTACCCTATAGAGGATGCGATGTCGCGAACGCTAGGCTGACTGCCAGTGAAGTGAGCCACACAGGTAACGACAGACAGTCATGGCACCCCCTTTCAAAATAGCATTCGTGACCATTGGACAGACGCCACGCATCGACCTGGTGCCTGAAATGATGGACGACATCACGCTTGGACTGCCCGACGGCAAGATCGCATTCGAGGAATTCGGCGTTCTCGACGGCATGAGCCCGGAAGAGCTCGACGGGATGCGTGCGGTGGAGGGCGAACATTCCTTCGCAACCCGGCTTGCGACCGGGGAAGAAATGGTTTCTTCCAAGCCGCGCACGGAAGAGAAACTCAATGACCTGCTGAAATCGATCGACCAGCAGGGCTTCAACCTGATTGTGCTCCTGTGCACCGGCACCCGGATAGACCCGCTCGAAAAGACGCTTGTCGTGGAAGCTCAGCGGATCGTCGATTCAACCGTCGAAGCGCTTGCCGCGTCGGCCAGCCGCCTCGGCGTGATCCTGCCACTCGAGCGACAGGTCAACGACTTCCACGAGCGTCACGTCTTTGCCGGCAACCCCAGCCTGGTCGCCGCATCGCCCTATTCCGGCGAGGATATGGCCAGAAGCGCAGCCAAACTGAAGGACTGCGATCTCGTTGTCATGCACTGCATGGGCTACTCGGCCGAGATGCTTGAGACCGTTCGCGCTGAAGTCAGCGCCCCCGTTCTGCTGTCGCGACGCCTCGTTGCAGGCGTTGTCCGTCAGATGATCTGAACCAACAAGCCGCGTCACTACAAGAGAGGGAACTTAATGTTCAGCAGCATCAGAAACATCGCACTGGCAGGGCTCGTCGCTTCGACGGCTCTCGTTGCCCCCGCCCACGCCTTCGAGCGGACGGATGAAGGCAATGTCATCGTCTTCGGCGGCCGCCAGGCAATCCCCGTTCTAGATCCGCATATCCGCTACGATTGGTCGACCCGCATGATCCAGCAGGGCGTTTACGACGCACTGGTGAAATACGAAGGCGATCCGGCGGAAGTGAAGCCGTGGCTTGCAGAAAGCTGGGAAACCAGCGAAGACGGCATGACTTGGACCTTCCACCTGGTCAAGAACGCCAAGTTCCACAACGGTGACCCGGTCACAGCCGAAGCCGTCCGTTATTCCTTCGAGCGCGGCCTGAAGCTCAACAAGGGCGTCGCCTGGATGCTCAAGGACTTCCTTGCACCGGAAGGCATTACCGCCGTTGATGACTACACCGTCAAGTTCGACCTGAAGGCACCTTACGCTCCGTTCCTGTCCTTCCTGCCGTGGTGGTTCGTCGTGAACCCGGAACAGGTCAAGGCCAACGAAGTCGATGGTGACTACGGCCAGAAGTGGCTGACCGATCATGAAGCCGGTTCCGGCCCCTTCACGCTCGGCCGCTGGGAACCGAATGTCCTATATGAAGTCACCTCCGTCGAAGATTACTGGAAGGGCTGGCCGCAGGGCGAAAACCGTCCCGCCGGCGTGATCTACCGCATGATCCGCGAACCGGCCGCGCAAAAGGCCGCTCTCCAGCGCGGTGAAGCCGACATCGTCGAAGGCCTGACCTCGGACGATTATGTCCAGATCGCCAAGGTGCCCAACATCGTCATCGAAGACCACAAGGGCATGACGACCTTCGGCATCAAGTTCAACACGCAGAAAGGCCCGACCGCTGACATCAACCTGCGCAAGGCCATTGCCTATGCGATGGACTATGACGCGATGGTCGCCATCTACAACGGCGCTGCCTCGCTCGAGACCAGCCCGCTTCCCGATGCGATGAAGGGTCATATCGAAGTTGAAGGCATGCCGCGCCAGGATCTCGAAAAGGCCAAGGAATACCTTGCCAAGTCGGATTATCCGGAAGGTGGCCTGACGCTCGATTACGTCCATGTCGCAGGCCTCGAAGAAGCCCGCCGCATCGGCCTCGTGCTGCTCGACAACCTCAAGGCGTTGAACATCGAGGTCAACATCAGGCCGGAACAGTGGCCGAACATGGTTGCGGCCGGTGCCGACGTCGAAACGACGCCGAACATGACGTCGATCTACGCCACGCCGATCTCAACCGATCCGGATGCCGTCGCCTACCAGTACCACAAGAACAGCTGGGGCCAGTATTACGGCATTGCCCACTACGACAACCCGGAAGTGTCGAAAATGATCGACGAGGCCCGTGCGGCAACCGACTGGGATACCCGCGCCAACCTTTATGCCAGGATCCAGAAGCAGATCGTCGCCGATCAGCCCGAAGTTTTCGGCATGCTGCAGAACCGGCGTTGGGCGCGCCAGGACTACCTGCAGGGCTTCACCTTCAGCCCTGTCCGCTTCACAGGCGAGGTAGACCTCTATCCTCTGTGGATCAAGGAAGACTGATCTTTTCGCAGTCCCCAAGATGAACAATGACGGTGAAGGCGAACAAGTCGCCTTCACCTCCCGAACGCTGTGGAACGAAAATGCTGTCCTTTACACTGCGAAAACTCCTGACGGTGGCCGGGACGATGCTCGGCATCGCGGTCTTGACCTTCGTGATCACGAACATCGCACCCGGCGATCCCGCTCGTCTTGTGGCCGGTCCCAATGCGACCGAAGACATGGTCGAGACGATCCGCAGCGAATACGGCCTCGATCGGCCAATCGTCGAGCAGTTCGTCATCTACATGAAGGACCTGATGACCGGAGATTTCGGCACCTCGATCGTGTCGACCCGTCCGGTTCTCGATGAGCTCCTTCGCTACGCCCCCGCGACGATCGAGCTTGTGCTCGTCGCCATGCTGCTCGGCATCGTCGTCGGCGTCCCGCTCGGCATGCTCTCGGCGGTCTACAAGGACGGCCCGATCGATCACGTCACCCGCATCCTGTCGATCTCCGGCGTGGCGCTGCCCGCCTTCTGGTTCGGCATCCTGATGCAGCTCTACTTTTCCGTCGAACTCGGCTGGCTCCCGGTCTCCGGCCGGCTGCCGCTGGTCGCCCGTCCGCCGGACATGGTGACCGGATCGCTGCTGATCGACTCGCTGATTTCCGGCAACTTCAAGACCTTCAATTCAGCGCTCTCCTACATCATCCTGCCGGCGATCGTCCTGAGCTTTCCGTGCCTTGCCTCGATCCTGCGCGTCAACCGGGCAGAGATGATCGAAGTGCTGCAGTCCGACTATATCGTCGCTGCCCGCGCCCACGGCATTTCCTCGCGCCGCATCGTTGCGATCTACGCGCTCAAGAATGCGCTTCTGCCGACCCTCGCCATGATCGGTCTGCGTTTCGGATGGATGCTGGGCTCGACCGTGCTGGTCGAAACCGTTTTCGACTGGCCGGGCATCGGTCTTTATGCCGTCTCCTCCGCACTTGCCTCGGACTTCAAGCCGGTGATCGGCGTGACACTCCTGATCGGCTTCCTCTTCATCATCGCCAACACGCTCGTCGATCTTGCCTATGCCTGGATTGATCCGCGCCTCCGGAGGGCCTGATGTCCAATACCGAACACCCTTCTGCGCCACCGATGACCTTCGCTGAACGTCATGCAAGCCAGATTCGTCAGGTCAGGCTCTATGCCCATATGTTTCGCGGCAGCTTTTCCTCGATGCTGGGCCTGGCGCTGGTCATCGCCTTCCTGTTCCTGGCCGCCTTCGGTCCGTGGATCGTACCGTATCCGGAAGACACGCTAGGCGCCGTTCACATGGGCTCTCGCCTGCTGCCGCCGAGCGCCGAACACTGGTTCGGCACCGATGAAATGGGCGCGGACATCTTTTCCCGCGTGATCGTCGGCGCCCGCACGTCGCTGTGGATCGGTATCGTGATCACCGGCCTCGGCGCGCTGGTCGGAGTGCCGCTCGGGATCATCGCCGGCTACAAGGGCGGCTGGGTGCGGGCCTGCATCATGCGGGTGACGGAACTTTTCCTTGCCGTTCCAGGGCTTGCGCTGGCGCTCGCCATCGTCGCGTCCCTCGGTCCCGGCCTTACGAACTGCATGGTCGCACTCGCGATTGTCTGGTGGCCCGGTTATGTGCGCCTCGTCGAAGCCAAGACCCTCGCGGTGAAGGAAGAACTCTTTGTCGAATCCGCCCGCTCGATCGGCGCCAGGACGCCTTGGATCCTGTGGCATCACATACTGCCCAACTGCCTGTCGCCGATCATCGTCAAGATGAGCATGGACATGGGGATGGCGATCCTCGCGGCTGCGGGGCTTGGCTTCATCGGTCTTGGAGCACCGCCGCCGGCACCCGAATGGGGAGCCATGGTGTCGGTCGCACGCTCCTACATGCCCGACTGGTGGTGGTACTCTTTCTTCCCAGGCGCCGCCATTTTCCTGACTGTTCTCGGTTTCAACCTGCTGGGCGACGGCCTGCGCGACATTCTCGACCCCCGGAGCCACACCCGATGAGCGACACACTTCTCGACATCGACGGCTACAGCCTCGACATCGCGACCTTCGACGGCCCGCTTCATGTCCTGAAGGACATCAATCTGACTGTCAGACGGGGCGACACGCTCGGCATCGTCGGAGAAAGCGGATCCGGCAAGACGGTACTGGTCCGGTCCGTCATGGGTATCGGCCCGAAGAATTCCGACGTGAAAGCCGGGACGATCACCTTCGACGGCCAGGACATTACCCGGCTCAGCGACAAGGGCTGGGCCAAGATCCGCGGCGTCCGGATATCGATGATATTCCAGGATCCGATGACCTACCTGAACCCGCTCTTTTCAATCGGGCGCCAGATCTCCGATGTCATCGCGGCCCATGAGCGGGCGGCAGGGGAGGGGGTCTCACCCAAGTCTGCACGCCGTCACCGCACGGAAGAATTGCTCGATCAGGTCGGCCTGCCAAACCCCGCCGACCTCTTCGACCAGTATCCGCACCAGCTTTCCGGCGGCATGCGCCAGCGCGTGCTGATTGCCATGGCGCTTGCCGGCAAACCCGACCTCTTGATCGCCGACGAACCGACCACCGCACTTGACGTGACAGTCCAGGCCCAGGTTCTCGATCTGATCAAGTCGCTGGTGAAGAAGCTCAACCTGACCGTCGTCATGATCAGCCATGATATCGGTGCGATCGCGACAATCGCTTCCAGATGCGCGGTCATGTACAAGGGCGAAATCGTCGAGCAGGGTGAAACGAACGACATTCTCGGCAATCCGCAACACGACTATACACGGCAGCTCCTGGCCGCCGTTCCGGACATCGAGGCCAAGCCCGCCCGCCTGATGGCCGCCGAAGCCGCGTCCGAAGCTCCTTCCAAACCGACGAAGCTTCTCGAGGGGATGAACCTGCGCAAGGTCTACAAGACCCGGGCGGGGGGTGAGTTCACCGCGGTCAACGACATCAGCCTCGCCGTCAATACCGGCGAGATCTTCGGCGTCGTCGGCGAAAGCGGCTCGGGGAAATCCACGCTGGCGCGCATGCTGCTCCGCCTGGTCGACCCGACGGCCGGGGACATCATCTTCGAAGGCCAGAACATTTCCGGCATTGCCGGCGAACCGCTGCGCAAGATCCGCCAGCACATGCAGTTCGTTTTCCAGAACCCGCATTCGGCGCTCAACGGCCGCCACACGATTGGCGACGCCATCGGTGAGCCCTTGCGCATCCAGAGGACGATGAACCGGCGCGATATCAATGCGCGCACGGAGGCTCTGCTCGATATCGTTCAGCTGCCGAGAAACTTCAAATACCGTTATCCGCACGAACTCTCCGGCGGTCAGAAACAGCGCGTCTGCATTGCCCGCGCGATTGCGCTCAATCCACGCCTTCTGATCCTCGACGAGCCGACCTCCGCGCTCGACATCTCGGTCCAGGCTCAGGTCCTCGACTTCCTGCAGGAAGTTCGCAAGGAGCTGAATCTGACCTATGTCTTCATCTCCCACGACCTCGCGGTCATCCGTCAGATCTGCGACCGGACGATCGTGATGAAACGCGGGGACATCGTCGAGCAGGGCGATACCGAGCAGATCTTCCTGCACCCGGCTGAAGACTACACGAAGGCATTGATCGAAAGCGGCCGTGTCACGTCGCGTGCGGCGAACATGCGCGCCTGAGCGGCTGAACATAGATCCGACCGGCGTCCCGCGGCGGCATGGTATCTACTCCGCTGCGATGAAACAGCCGCTGAAAAGCCGGCCAACCGGTCGCAATGCGAGA
This sequence comes from Rhodobacterales bacterium, assembly GCA_008107755.1. Taxonomy (GTDB): domain Bacteria; phylum Pseudomonadota; class Alphaproteobacteria; order Rhizobiales; family Stappiaceae; genus Roseibium. The sequence continues at coordinate 222,524 of VIRH01000065.1, read as the reverse complement.
CATCCGGCCACTCGGGCCGGATGTTCTTCAAAAGACACCCATTCTCCTGAACCTCGGCCCGGCTTGCGCCGTCAGCCGTCCCTCGGGTCAGGGCGTGGTCCGGTCCTGCGGGGCCGTGTTCGCGGGTTCACGCGCCGCTTTTCGTCGGCGCAAGATCGCTGTTGCGATGGGCCAGACGATCAGAGCGAGTGTCGCAACGGCGATCGTGGCAGATATCGGCCGCGTCACCAACTCGGTGACGTCGCCGCGGCTGATGAGGAGTGCGCGACGGATGTTCTGCTCGGCCATCGGTCCCAGGATCAGGCCGAGAACGATCGGAGCAAGCGGCACGGACATTTTCTCCAGAAAATAACCACACGCTCCCGCGGCGAACATGATCCAGAGATCAACGACACGCCCGTTGATCACATAGACACCGACCGTCATCAGTACGAGCACGCTAGGCACCAGAAGAACACCCGGCAGACGTTGAACCTGGGCAAACACCCGCGTTGCCGCCGCACCTCCGACAACAAGAATGATCAGCGACGTGAGCAGCATCTCGACCATGAACCCGCCAACCAGTTGAGGGTTCTGGTGGAACAGCTGGGGGCCAGGCTGCAAGCCGTGGATGAGAAGGGCACCAAGCACCAGGGCTGCCACCACGTTGCCGGGAATCCCGAGGGCAAGGGCAGGGATCATCGAGGCCGCGTTGTCGGCGTTGTTACCGCATTCGGCTGCTGCGACCCCGTTCGGATTGCCTTTGCCGAAGCTCTTCGGATCGTCGCTGGCGTTCTTCGCGGCGTTATAGCTGAGAAAGGCCGCCACATTGCCGCCCGCACCGGGAAGAATGCCCACCCCTATGCCGATCAGAGACGATCGGATCCATGTGGGGATAATCGATTTGATCTCGCTCCAGGGAACCCGCACGGCCTCAAGCTTGAGGTCTCTCGACGAAAGACCGGACAGGTCGGCCTTTTCCGCAAGGGAGAGAACCGGCGGCATCGCATAAAGCCCGACGAGAATGACGATGAGATCAAGTCCGCTCAGGAGCCAGGTCTGGCCGAAGGTGTAGCGCGGAACACCCGAGAGCTGGTCGAGCCCGACGGTTCCGAGCAGCAGGCCGAAAACAGCGGCCATCAGGCCCTTGACTGCGTCGTTTCCGACCAGAACGCCGACCGACGCCATGCCGAAGACGGCAATCCAGAAATATTCCGCTGGCCCGAAGGCGAGGGTGGCACGGGCGAGGAGGGGACCGACCGTGATCAGGGCGAGCGCCGATGCCGTGCCGCCAATCGCGGAGGACCAGCAGGCGATCTTGAGCGCCCGCGCCGCCTCGCCCTTCTGCGCCATCGGATAGCCGTCGAAAGTGGTCGCGATGGCGGCCGGCGTCCCCGGAATGCGCAGCAGAATGGCCGGAATGGCACCGCCGTACATGGAACCGTTGTAGATCCCGGCAACCATCGCGAGGGCGACAAGCGGATCCATGGAATAGGTGAGCGGCAGCAGCAACGCGATCGCCATGACGGGATTCAGGCCCGGCAACGCGCCGATGAAGACACCCAGGATCGAGGAGCCGATCATGGCCAGGAACGGTCCGGGGGCCAGAACGCTCGAGAGTATCGTTGCAATCGTGTCCATGGAGGTTTCCAGACCTAAAACCGCATCCAGATTTCTGCGGGCAATGGCTTCTCGAGCAGAAGGGAGAAGACCGACCAGACAATGCCGATGAAGACGATGGTGACGGCACCGAGATAGACCGGGCGACGGAACCCGAGCACGACCGGCAATGCGAGCACGACCAGCGCCGAAGCGGTATAGAAGCCGAGGACGGGAACCAGCGCGAGGTAAAGCGCGCCGCACACCAGCGTCAGCACCATGCGCGGCGTGTTCTCGGTCAAAGGTCTTTCCGCAGTCTCACCTGCCTTCACCGCCTTCAACGACACAAGAGCGCCAAGCCCGGCAAGCATCAGGCCCAGCACCATCGGATATCCGCCCGACGCGCCGGGATAGGCGGCAGCCTTGAAAGCCGCCGCCGCACCCGTCACCGCGAAAGCGGCGCCGAGCAGCATATCTTGCCACTGTGCGGTCACTGGGATAGACCGAGTTTCTTGGAGACCTCTGCCAGACCGTCGTATTCGGTCTGAAGCCGCCGCGTCAGAGCCTCACCGGCGACGACATTCGGAAGCTCGCCCTTCGTCGCGAGAAACTCGACGTATTCCGGATCGTTGACGGTTTTCTCCAGCGCGGCGACAAGCCGGTCAGCGATGGCCTGGTCCAGCCCAGCCGGAGCAAGAACCAACCGCCAGAGCAGAGTTTCCTGAGCTTCCAGCCCGAGGCTTTCCAGCCCGGCGGCTTGCGGGAGAGCCTCGACCGGAGCAGCCGAGGTGACGATCAGGCATTTTGCCTCGCCGGATTCAACATACGGCAGAACCGGAGAGATCGAACCGCCATAGATGTCGATGTGTCCGCCGAGGAAGTTCTGAAGTGTTTCACCGGCGCCGCCGAACGGAATGGCTACTGCCTTGATGTCGCGCTGCTGAAAGATACGTTCGGCAGCGAGCTGCATCGTTCCGCCGATCCCGTCGTTTCCGTAGGTGTACTTGTCCGGGTTGGCAGCGAGTTCGTCCAGGAACTCGGCTCCGGTTTCAGCGGGAAAGTCCGGCTTGACGCACATGGTGTAGGCCGTTTCCGACGTCGATGCGATCGGCGTGAAACTGTCGAGGCCATAGACTGTCTGCTGAACCTGGGGGACTGTGGTGATCGGGCTGTTCCAGGTGGCAAGCAGCGAATAGCCATCAGGCCTGGCCTGCATGAACTGAGTAACACCGACCGATCCGCCGCCGCCTGCAACGTTGAGGATCGCGAGCGACTGCCCGAGTTCCTCTTCAAGCAGGATCGCCAGCTTCCGGGCGCTGGTGTCGGTTCCGCCCCCGGCAGGTGCCGGGACAGTGACCTCGATGGCGCGTTCCGGATAGTCCGCGAGCGCCGGCGAGGTGACAAGCGGAAGCAGCGCGATGCCGATTAGAAGATTTTTCAATGGATTTCCTCCTCGTTGTGTTTTGTATCAGCCGATCCGGCTGCGGTAGCGGAAACGGTTTGCCGGCCCGCGGGCGATACGCCATTCGACCGGCGTTCCACTGATGCAGTAGGCGGTGCGTTCGATCACGGCGATCGCCTCGCCCGGTCCAATTCCAAGACGTTTTGCTGTTGTCTCGTCGGCCGTACCGAAGCTGACTTCGTCGTCGGCCGAGGCAACAAACACTCCGAAATGCTCCAGATAAACCGGATAGAGCAGCGGACCGACCTCCTTGTCCGGCATCGCTTCGAAGCCGGAGAAGAGGTTTGTCGGGATATAGATTTCCTCGCTCAGGAACGGCCGGTCCGCAAAGTCGCGCAGTCGTTCGATCCTGATGACGTCATTCGTACCCAGAACTTCTGCAACACCGCTCGGCGCAGTCATTTGCTTGCGCGAGATCAGCCTGCTCGTCGGGATGCTCTGGCCGCTTCCTGCGTCCCGCATCTGGAAGAAGCGGAACAAGGTGGCGTTGAATGCCGGCTTGCGCAGATAGGTGCCGGAGCCCTGACGCCGCTCGAGCAGACCTTCGTCCACCAGCATCTGCACGGCCTTGCGAACCGTGCCGACGGACAGGTTCCCTTCGCGGGCGAGGCGGTTGTCGGATGGAAGCGCTTCATCAGCGCGCCATTCGCCGGCAGCAACGCGAGCGGCAAGTTCGTCCCGCAGGCGCAGATACGCGGGCAATCTCGCATCAATGTTCGACGTCGTCTCGGCCATGACCATCCTCCGTGGAAGAGACGAAACATCATTTGACCTCTCTAGTCAACCAGTTCTATATATAACTTTATAACGAGGAGGCTGAATGTTCAGGTTTGATTGCCACGCACATGTGTATGAACGCGTCATTCCGACGGGTTCAGTCCGCTATGTTCCCGATCATCCCGCGCCGCTTGCAACCTGGCGCAAGAAGATCAATGAAACCGGGCTGACAGGTGGCGTGATCGTTCAGGTCAGTTTCCTCGGCACGGACAACAGCCAGCTTCTCGATGCGCTCTCGCAGGTCGATGAAAACCGGTTCGCCGGCGTTGCCGTGACCGACCTCGACGTGACGGAAGCGGACCTCGAACGTCTCCGTCAGGGCAGGGTGCGTGGATTGCGCTGGAACCTCGTTGGCGATGCGCCGCTGCCCGACCTGGACTCAGGTCAGGTACGGCAGCTGGCCGGTCGCTTGCAGGATCTGGGAATGCACATCGAGATTCAGCTTGAAAGCCCGCGACTGGCAGGCTGGCTGCAGCCGCTGTCCCGTCTCGGCGTACCGGTCGTTATCGACCACGTGGGGCTACCGGTTTCGGCGGATGCCGGGCGCGAGCCGTGGCTCGAGGCACTGTCGGATCTCGCCGATCGCTCATCATTTTTCGTCAAATTGAGCGCGCCTTATCGCGGCGTTGCCGATCCTTCTGGCCATATTGCTATTCTGCACCGGCTGTTGGGAGACGGTCGTTTCGTGTGGGGCAGCGACTGGCCGCACACACGGCACGAAGAGCGCGCAACCTACGACGGTCTGTTATCGCTTGGTGAGGTCTATGACGATGCCACCGCCGCCAGCTTTCTCTACGGGATCAATTGCGACGCATCTTCCTGAACGATATCCGCGCTCGCGGCCGTTCATCTCCTTCAAGAACTCTCCCTGTCCATCAAAGACACCAAAAGAAGGCTGCAAACGACGCTCAACGACCTGAGGTAAGCGCGACGCCAGCCTGGGAATGTAATTCATTCTGCTTCCCAACTGGCAAAGGAATTCCCCGTGAAAAAACTCTTTTTTCTGCCTCTCTTTCTTGTCCTGGCGGCCTGTCAGACGAACTCGATGGACGGGCTGGAAACCGTCGATGCCAGCGAAGCTGCCGAGCTTGAAACATCGCTGGACAGCGGTAAGGCGCTGGTCTTTGGTGACGTCTATTACGAAGATAACCGCTGCGGAGGCAGCAGTTTCGTGATGATAAACGAGGAGACCAAGGAGACCTGGGGGATCACCAATGGATCCGTCAAGATACTCATGCAAAAGGACACTGCGCCGGTGAAACCCGGAACTTACCGGATCACGAATGTCAGATGCGGCCAGTCCTCAGTTGCGATCGGCGGCAGCTGGACCGATGCCCTTCTCGGGAAGGACAAGCTCAAGAAACTGTTCGCTCCGAGGTTCACGGTCGAGGCCGGCGAGGTGCTCCACGTGGGCACGTTGCGGATCAACATAATCAAAAAGAAGACCTGGCTGGACGATGCGAGGGTAATCGTAACCCGCGAGGCGACCACTCCCGAAGCAAAGCAGAGGACGGAAGCAGCGCTGGCAAATCTCGACCGCCCCATTCAGTTCACGACATCGGGCGACTGAGCGTTTTGCCTCAGCATGGCCTCAAAGAAGTAGAGAGAGCTTTCTGGCTGAGATGAACGAACCGAAACCGCCAAGCTTCGGCCTGTTCATCCTAAGCCTGAAATGATCGCGGGTCCCGCATAGCTCTGCTTGAGGTCAAAACCCCTTCACCACCCGTCCATTATACTTGTGCGGAGCCGTCACCTCATATTGGGGAATGCTGGCGGCACCGAGGTGGAAGCGGGCGCGGTCTATGGTCGAGACGAGGATCCTCGTATCGGAGACAAAGCCGGAAGACATCTCCTGCAACTCCTCCACCATCGTCTTGAGCACGCTCTGGGGCAGCAGTCCGCCAAGTATGATTGCCTCGCTGTCAAGAAAGAGCTGGGCATGGCGTACCAGCGGAGCGAGCTGCGCGCACGCTCGTGAAATCCACGGCGTAACGCGCGGATCATCGCCCAGGTTTTCCTCAAGATCGAAGAGGCTCTTATGGGTTTCTCCCAGATCGGCGAGGAAAGTCATCAGGTCCCTGCCGCTCGGGCGCGACAGGTTCTGTGGGAAGAGCCCGCCCAGGGCAGCGGCATTTCCGAAGGAACCGCGATAGAGCCGGCGATGTATCATGTTCCCGCCTCCGAGCCCATAGGCAAAATAAAACAGCGTGAAATTCTCCATGCCGGAGCCTGCACCAAAGTAGGCTTCGGCCAGAGCGGCCGCATGGGCATCATTCTCGACCCAGGTCGGAACGCCCAGGACTTGCTCGAACAGCTCCCGGGGCCGTGAGCTGCGCCAGAGGGGCCACTCGGACGGTGTGAAAAACCGCTCCTTGTTGTCGCTGAAATTGATGGGCAGCGAAATGCCCGCTGCCAGCAGCTGGCTCCTGTCCACGCCGGCGGAGTTGAGGAGATCCTCCAGCGTGGCCTTGGTCAGGGCGGCGACATCCTGCGGGTCTCGGATCTCTGTCTCGACCATCTGCTCGGCAATGATCTCGCCGGTGAGGGAGCTGAGGGAAAAGGCGATCCGATCCACGGTGAAGGCGATGCCTGCCGTGCGCAGCTTCGAATTGTCGAGGCGCAGCAATCTCGTCTTGCGCTTTGCCGCAGAGCGTGTCTGCGCGACGCTTTCGTGGCTCGCATCCTCAAGCATGCCCCAGTCGATCAGGTCCTGGCTCAGTCGTGTCAGCGTTGCTGGCTGCAGATCGGTGATCTCGGCCACATCGATGCGTGACAGGGGCCCGTTCAGCCGAAGCGTTTCGAGAATTCTGCGGTGATTGTGCCCGAGCGAAAATTTCGGCGTCAGCATGGCGTCTCTCAGAGCCGGTCGATTCAGATCGCTCTTTCTGGCAGCGGGCGAGGCGGAAAACAACCGCTCCACTAATTTTCTTTATGTAATGTAATTGTCATTGAGCAGGTCTATGCCTGTGGCCATTCCGAAATCAGGAAGCCCACCGACCTTGCTCCAGGAGCCCAGAATGCAACTGAAATGCCTTGCCGCCTCTGCCGCAGTGATTGCTGCCATGACGGGAGCGGCCCATGCCGCCGATGCGAACAGCCCGGCGTTTGGCGACTCTTTCAATGTCACCGACACCTCGGTGGATCTGAGCCAGCTCACCCGTGAGAATTTCTATGACGTCCTGGTGCCATTGGCCAAAAAGGACGGCGAAATGACCTTCTACAGCTACTGGCCGCCGGCGCCGCTGGTGGTGTTCCAGAACCAGATTATTCCGGCCTTCGAAAAGAAGTACGGCATCAAGGTCAATTTCAACTCCGTCGAGACCAACGTCGGCCTGCCGCAGCTGGATGCGGCCTACAAGGAGGGCAAGCCCTCTCCGATGGACGGATATTTTTCCTCCGATCTGCCGGCAGACCTGAACGAGATGGCCAACATCCGCCTGACCGACATTCTGCCGAATGCAGCGGATCTCGATCCCGCGCTGGCCTACGAATATCGCGGTATCGAGCACAATGGCGCCTATGTTCCTTTCCATGGCAACCAGACAGTCATCGCCTTCAACTCCTCCGTGGTGAAGGATGACGAGGTTCCGCAAACCTTCGAAGACCTGCTCGCCTACTCAACCGCAAATCCGGGCAAGGTCGCCATCACGTCGCCACTGCGAGGCGGGTCGGGGAGCGGCTTTCTGACCGCGGTCTCGCACAAACTGATGAGCGATGACTGCGTGGCCAGGTGGATGGACCTCAGCGCGGATGAAGCTGCGGCGGACCAGCTGGTGAACAATTCGGAGTGTTTCGCACCCGTCTGGGCCTATTTCAATGACCTGCTCGAGACAGCGCAGATCACCAACGGCAACACCGACACCCTCAATCTGATGGCAAATGGTGTCGCCAATATCGGGACGGCCTGGGAAGATCTCACCTTCTCCTATGTCATGGGCAACCAGCTTCCCGACACGGTGCGCGTTACCATTCTCGGCGGTGGTCAGCCGGGCGGTGCTGAAGGGGCCTTCATTCCCTCGAACACCGAGAACCTGGCAGCAGCGTTGCTGTTCATGGACGAGATCCTGGCCCCGGAACATCAGGCCTGGAAGCTGGCCGGCTTTGCTTCGCGCTCGCCGAAAACCGAGCTCGATGCCTCCCTCATTCCGGAAGAGGCTCGGAAGCTTCTCGTTCCCGCAGACATCTATGCAGAGGGACGCATTTCCAATGCAAACCCTGTGATGTCCCGCGTCGTCCGTGATGCGTTCGCGGCAAACGTTCTCGACAAGTAAGACAAGACGGAAAGCGCCTGGCATGCCCGCCCTGAAAAACGAACTTGATGTCCTTGGCATCTCCAAACACTACAGCGGCGTCGAGGCGCTTTCCCCCACATCCCTGTCGGTGACGAATGGCGAATTCGTTACCATTCTGGGGCCGTCCGGATGCGGCAAGTCCACCCTGCTGCGAATGATCACCGGGATCACCCTGCCGTCCGGCGGGCAGGTCTTGCTGCAGGGGCGCGATATCACCCGCCTGCCGCCGGAAAAGCGCGACATCGCGATCGTGTTCCAGTCCTATGCGCTGTTCCCTCACATGAGCGTGCGTAACAATATCCTGTTCGGCCTGAAGATGAAGAAGCTCGGCAAGCAGGAACAGTTACGGCGCTTCGAGCATGTCGTGGCAATTTGCGGTTTGGGAGATCTGACCGGCCGCTACCCGAAACAGCTTTCCGGCGGGCAACAGCAGCGCGTCGCTCTGGCGCGCGCGCTGGTGATGCAACCGGCCTTGTTGCTGCTGGATGAGCCCTTGTCGAACCTGGACGCCAAGCTGCGTGAATCCCTGCGCGATGATCTTCTTGCCCTTCATCGCAGCACCGGCTCGTCGACGCTTTATGTGACCCACGACCAGAGCGAAGCCATGAGCATGTCCGACAGGATCATCGTCATGGACAAGGGCCGGGTGGTGGAATCGGGCCGCCCGCGCGATCTGTACCTGAAGCCGCAGAAGCGGTTCACGGCACTGTTTTTCGGTCACACCAATCTTGTGCCGGTCGAAGCCGAAGGAACACGGGCTACCCTGCCGTGGGGAGGCTTTCTGCCGCTCGATCAGGCGGCCCGCGGCAAGGGCGAGATTTCCCTGCGTCCCGAATGCCTCTCGGTCTTCGCTGACGCGTCAGGCGAGGCAGAGGTGCGCCAGGTCACCTTCATGGGACCGGACATCTTCTACGATCTGCAGATCGGAGACCATAGCCTGAAGTCAAGGCAAGGCAGCAACGGCGCGCCGCTCGAGATCGGGTCGCGGGTGAGTGTCCGCATCGAGGGCACCGCAACGTTGCTTGAGCAGACCGATGTAGAAACGGCTTCGACGGGACCGTCTCCCGATAGCCCTTCTCTTGAAGGAGACCGGTGATGCGGCGAACGGCCCTAGATCTGCCGCTGTTGCTCTTGCCCGGCGTCGGCTTTCTCATCCTGACCTTCGGTCTTCCGCTTTACTGGGCGATTTCCGGATCCCTGGGTCTGGGCGCAAATGGAACCGGCTTCACGCTCATGCATCTGGCCGACATCTTTCTGGAGACCAAGTTCCGCAAGGGGCTGATGATGTCGCTCTACTATTCGATTGCGCCAACGATCCTGACCCTGTTTGTCGCCATTCCGCTGGCGATGCTTCTTCAGAAGAGTTTTCCCGGTCGCAAGCTTTTCAACGGTCTCTACAAGATCCCGCTGGCGATCCCCTCGATCGTCGCCGCCTTCATGGTCCTGACCCTGATCGAGCAGGGGGGCTTCATGGACCGTGCCATGATGCACATCGGGCTGAGCATGCCCAAGATCGTGCGGGATCAATTCGGCATTGGCGTCATTCTGTCGACGCTCTGGAAGGACATTCCCTTCATGACCCTGATCATCGCGGGCGCCTTCGGTGCAATTCCCAAAGACATGGTCCCTGCTGCCCGCAGTCTCGGCGCGTCCCGGGTGAGAGCCTTCCTGATGGTTGAGCTGCCCTTGGCAATGCCGGGGGTAACCGCCGCGACCCTGTTGTGTTTCGTCAAGTCGATCGGGAATTTCGCAGCACCCAGCCTCCTGGGTCCGGCGTATCCCCTGCCGCTGTCGATCCAGATGTATGACGCCTATCTCGAAGGTGACTGGATCGCGATCTACAGCATGGGCACGGTGCTCATCATCGTCTCCTTCCTCGTGCTCGGTGCCTATTACGCGCTGACCGCCCGAACCCTCCAACACATGAAACGAGAGGGCTGACATGCAGCGCTATCACGGCATTTCCCTGAGCCTTCTCGCCTTTGTCTGTATCCTTTTCATGCTGGTGCTACCGATCGGCATCATTCTCTTGTGGTCTGTCTCCAATGGCTGGTTTCCGCCCAACCTCCTGCCGGGTGATTACACCACGCGCCATTGGCAGATGTTCCTGACGGATCCGACCCTGACCCCTGCCATCATCAACAGCCTGGTGATCACGGTCATCGTCACGGCCAGCTCGATGGTCATCGCCATGCCGACCGCCTGGGCGCTGGCGCGGTTCGAATTCCGCCTGAAAAAGCTGATCGAGATATTCATCCTCGCTCCGCTGATCGTGCCCGGAATGGTCGTGGCTGTCGGGCTCGGACGGGTATTTCTGAAACTGGACCTGGCCTATTCCATGGAAGGGGTCATCCTGGTTCAGATCGCGGGCGTCCTGCCCTTGACCATCCGCATCCTGTCGGGCGGGTTCGAGAGCATTCCGGGCGACATCATCAGTGCGGCGCGCACCCTCGGGGCACATCGGTTCGCCATCATCCGGCACATCCTGTTGCCGCTCAGCGTCCCTGCCATGCTGGCAGCCGGCCTCTTGTCCTTTGTGGGCAGCTTCGAGGAATTCGAGCGCACCCTGATTATCGGCGCACCGATCGTTCACACGCTCACCACGCGGCTTTTCGTCAATCTGTCGGGGCAGGGGCTCGTTATTCCGGTCGCCGCCGTCGTCAGCCTTATTCTCCTCATCCCGGTCCTGGTCGTCTTTCTGCTGACCAGCCGCATCATGCGCGACGACGTCATGGCTGCCGGCATGGGCAAACTCTAACTGTATCAAGAAACGGAACTGAAATGTCACAAGCAGCATTCCGGGTCGGCGCGTCTGCCGAATCCGCCAACGGCCTGCCGGTCACCATCAACGAGAGCCTCGACATCCTGGAAAGGATCGGGACGGATACCGTCGAGCTTCCACTGCTGTGGATGGAACTGGTCGCCAATGGCGAAGTCATGCCGGCACGGCTTGAAGAGCTGCGCCAGGCCCTGGCTGGGCGCCCCTTCGGTTACAGTGCCCACGCTGCCATCGGCATCAATTTCATGAGTGACCCGGTCTATCTGGATCTGCATGTACGCCTTGCCCGAGCCCATCTGGAGATTTCAGCGGAACTGGGCTGTGAGCACATGGTGCTCCACACCGGCTTCTGTCCGCCGCATTTCGCCAAGCCCCAGATCGAGCGCCTTTATGACCAGCAGCGGGAAACCTTCCTGAAGCTCGGCGAGGAGGCCAAGGCGGCCGGGGTCATACTCTGCGTCGAGAACATCTTTGCGGAAAAGGGCAACCGGCTGACAGCCACGCCCTCGAGGCTTGCAAAGGAACTGCGCCTCATCAACCACTCCCACGTCATGGCCTGCCTGGACATCAGCCATGCGGCCCTCCATTGCGACAGCCTGGGTCTGGACCTGATGGAGGAGGCCGCGCCGCTCGTTCCGCTGGCAAAGCATGTGCACATTCACGACAGCTTCGGCCGCACCAGCAACATTCCCGTGCACACCCAGCAGGAAGCGCTTGGTCTTGGTGTCGGCGATCTTCATCTGCCGATCGGCTGGGGCAACCTGCCATTCAACGAGATCGTCTGTCTGGACAGGTTTCCGAAAGACACGATCTTCAACATCGAGCTTAACAAGCACCGCTGGCACGCAATCGAGGAGACGGTCGTCGAAGCCAGGAGGCTCGCAAGAGTTGCTTTCGAGCGGTCGTCAGTGGAAGCCGTTTGAGACGGACGACGAGGATAACACCTTTTTCCGGACAGGTCTGAGGGCACAAAGCGCCTTCAACCTGTTCGGGGCATGTGAGCTACTCCCCCTCCGTTGGACAGGTTTCGGCGTAAATTAAGCTACTTTCTGCACCTGCCGGTCGGTTTCGATCTGGTTGAAGTAGACCACGGCGTGCGGCTGTCCGCCATGGGCGGCGTGAGGCCGCTGGTGATTGTAGAAGGCGATCCATTTCGCGGCGCCGGCTTTGGCCTGCGATCCGGTCTCCCAAGCGTGCAGATAGACGCATTCGTATTTCAAGGAACGCCACAGGCGCTCGATGAAGATGTTGTCGAGACAGCGCCCCTTGCCGTCCATCGAGATCCGGGTGCCGACCCGCTTCAGCCGGTCGGTCCAGGCAAAGGACGTAAACTGGGAGCCTTGGTCCGTATTCATGATCTCGGGCGGCCCGAACCGGTGGACCGCCTCGTTCAGCGCCTCGACACAGAAGTCCACCTCCAGCGTGTTGGAGATGCGCCAGGCCAGAACCTTGCGGGTGAACCAGTCCATGATGGCCACCAAATAGAGGAAGCCGCGGCGCATCGGCAGATAGGTGATGTCGGCGCACCAGACCTGATTGGGCCGCTCGACCCGCAACCCGCTCAGCAGATAGGGATAGGTCTTGTGCCCCTTGGCCGGTTTGCTGGTGTTCGGCTTCTTGTAGATCGGCATCAGTCCCATGAGCCGCATCAGCCGACGGATCCGCTTCTGGTTCACGCCATGGCCCTCGTTCTGCAGGTGCCAGGTCATCTGCCGCACGCCGTAGAACGGTGTTTCCAGGAACTGCTTGTCGATCAGGAGCATCAGGGCGAGGTTCATCTCGGTCTCGCCCTGATGCTCGTAATAGAACGAGGACCGCGAGATCGACAGCAGGCGGCACTGCGCTCCGATCGACAGCGTGGAATGGTCGCGTTCGATCATGCCGCGTCTCACTTGCCGCCCCAGGGCTTGAGCTTTCGTGACAAAAAATCGTTGGCGACGGCCAGCTCCCCGATCTTGGCGTGGAGCTCTTTGACCTGCTCCTCATCGACCTGGGCTTTCTTCTTTCCACCGCGCTCAAAAATATCCGGCGCTCCTTCGAGAAGCGCCTTCTTCCACTGATGGATCATCGTTGGGTGCACGCCGTATTCGGCCGCCAACTCCGACACCGTACGCTCGCCCTTCACGGCCTCCAGCGCCACCCGCGCCTTGAAGCCCGCATCGTGGTTCCTGCGTTTCGACATAGTCCGATCTCCTCGTTCATGGAGACCAGCAGACGTCAAATCGTAGCTTCCGTCACTGTCCGAATTTCGGGGAGGTGCTCAATGCAACCGCGAAAACCGGCGTCGCCCAGCAGCATGCGAGCTCGGAAAATTCCACTTTCGAACAGACGTTCGCTTCCGGCGGTGACAGTTTTACGGTGACGGTGTCCCCTTCGCCCGTGACATCGCGACGGTTGATGCGGGCCTCGGTGTCAACCTTGGCGCAAACACGAACCTGGAGCTTTCCTGCTCCGGTCAACTGGCAAGCGAGACACAGAACCGTGGTCTGAATGCCCGGTTTTCATCGAAATTCTGACCCGGTGCTGCGCCAAGAGAAGATGTTGTTACCAGCCGACAGGACGCTATTTCTGCCAAGCACGATAATCGCTAGAGGCGTTGCACCGGTCAGGGCAGGCGCATGGCTGGCCGCCCGGAGATCCCGCATGCCACGGGGAGACGCCTTGCGGCCAATGACCTGAAATCACTTGTTTTGTGCAGAGAAGCCGAATGCTAATTTATAGCGCATGAAAACCCATCGCATTCTGACCGTAGAAGACATATTTGACCTAAGATTTGGCTTAATCGTCGTGCCAGACTCCCTTTGCCCTCGTTCACTTTAACATTCCCCAGTCAACTGACCTCAATCAACGCTGGCGAATTGTTCCTGAACACAGGGAGGTTCTCGAAACGGAGTTGAACGTGGGTGACGAGATCCACGTATTTGATAGAGAATTGGCTTCACAGTTGAAAACCTGACGCCAAACATTCGCGGGAGCCGGTCACGCCGGATCCGATACCGTCTCCTCGCCCTTCAACGCTTCAAAGGCGACTTTCGACTTGAAGTCCGGTGAGTGCTGATTGCGTTTTCACATATCTGATCTCTTTTTCTCAAAGACCAGCAAAAAACTCGTAGGTTACGTCAGAGTGCGAGTTCCGGGAGGTAGCTCAGCCGTCAGTTCCCAATAGAAAGAAATGCGGCTTCACTTCGCACGCAAAAAAGCTCCGCCCAGCCTTTTTCTGCCGGCTTCACAAGACTGCCAACTCAATGAACTGGCTAAAGCCGCCGCGGTTTGGCATAACAAGCTCCGATCGGGGGGCCTGGAAACGGGGCCTTCAATGACGCTCAGATCCGCCAAGGTTCCGATGACAGACAAACCCACAATAGACGTGACACTCGTTTCCGGAGCCCGGCCCGGTCTCCTGCAAGAAACCTTGGAGGTCTTTTCCTCGAAGCTCTTCAGGAACTTCGAAATACAAACGCTCTATGCAAACATCGACCCCTTCGAAGGCGGCCCGGACGAGGTGGAGGCATGCGAGGCCATCTGCCGGGATTTTTTCACTAAAATAGTGACCAGAAAGCCCGAAAGCTCTCATTTTACGCGGGCAGTGAAATGGCTGTGGAGCCAACCTGATGCTGACTGGTTCTTTCATCTGGAAGACGACTGGATCCTTACTCGCGACGTTCGGCCGGAGGAATTCCGGAATGCCCTGAAACGCAAGGTGACACAGGTCAGTTTGATGACGAAGGAAAAGAATTGGGGCTACAGATCGTTTTTTCACTATGAGCCCGGTCGAAGAATCATTTTCGGTAAGGATTTAGGAAAGGGCCTGAACAAGAAGCGCCCCATTTTCTCGACAAGTCCCGGGTTCGTTCAGAGAGATTTTGCCAAACGCTGCGCCGAACTGATGGACGATAGCCTAGATCCGGAAAAGCAGCTGAACTATCTCAATCCGGAGCTCAACGCTTATACTGCCCGTTTCCGCAATCATTTCATCGGCGCTCGCCGCGAATATGTTGCGGTGGACATAGGACGTACTCACCGGGACGCGCTCGGGATCTCCAAAACGGTCATACACGGAAACAGCGTCTGGAGCCGCGACGACGAGCCCGCCACTTAAGCGGACGGTCAATCGGTTTCCTTGGGCTAAGGAAAACAGGTTCCTTTGGTTGCCGCGGAGTCGAAATCAAAGCCGAATGCCTCAATGTCTCCTGCATACCAGTTTGCGACGACCTCGATCGATTTGGCCGTGTAGAATTCCTTATAGGAAACCCTAGAATCGCGGGAAACATTCTTTTTCTGCAGGGGGCGGCATGTATCAAAATACTTGGCAATTTCCTCTGTCAGATGCTCTTGGCGAAGAATGTCAACTGCTATCTGCCCTGCTTCATCAACAACATAGTCAACTTGCGGATACCAGCCGAGCGATGCCCTGTGCCAGAAGTAATCCTTCTGCCCCCACTCGTGTCGCGTTTCCAGAAAAGCCTCGAACCCTTGCTGCGACAGCTCCTGTTTCGAGAGATCTCCACCGCCAGTCTGAAGATAGAACTTATAGCGTGAAAACGTCCTGGCCCAAGGATTGCGGACGACTGCAAAAGGTACTGTGCCCGCACGAACGGACAGGTCGATATCTCGCAATCGAGCGTGTTCATAGCCGGGATGCAGACCTCTGGATTTCATGAAGTCCAGAAGACCGTCTGCATAGGCCTTGCTCTTCAGGCGGCGCCGGTTGGCGAGCACAATCAGGCTCTCCAATTCCGGGGCCCCTCGGAGAGCCATCCCCGCGTTTTTGGGAATATGGACAAGCAAGCGCTTCTTCTTTACGACCCCCAGCCTTGCCGGAGAGAATTTCAGGAAATTCTTGAGTTGGTACTCGTCCATGGAAGGGTCTTGAACCGGGTGTCTCGTTGGCAAAGATGCGTTGCACCTTGCTGCAGCATGTCAATCTGGTGCTGTGCCTTACCCCAATCTACCATGACTGTCCATTCATCGGTTCGCCGCCTTGGTTGAACAGCATCGGTTCGGAAGGTCACCTCAGTAGGCGTTTTGAAGCCGAGGCACTTTCTCGGTGTGTTGTTCAGCTGATCGATCAGCGTTCGTATCGATTCCTCAGGAACTGACAAGACAGCAGTGTCTCTGGGCAGATAGCGACGGATCCGCCGGTTCATATTCTCAACGGATCCTTTCTGCCAGGGAGCAGAAGGATCGCAGAACCAGGCGTCCGTGCCCATACCTTGCTTCAGTCGACGCCAGGAGACGAATTCGAAGCCACGATCGAATGTCAGGCTTTGCCGTGCCTGCCTGGGCAGGGGGCCGAGTACATTGATAAGCCGGTCCATAATCGGCTTGGACTGCCGGTCATTGTTCTTGAACAGCACAGTGAACCGACTTGTTCGCTCAACAACCGTCGTGACATTGGCCTCTCCGTGGATCCTCTGAAAGATCATTAAATCAGCCTCCCAGTGGCCAAATTCCTTGCGATCGTTGATGATTTTCGGTCGATACTTGATTGAACGCGCTTCCGGGAAAACCGGATTCTGCGGCTTGCGCGCGTATCTCGGCCGACGCTTTCTCCGCCGTTCCGGAAGCAGCCGAGCGAGTTTTTGCCGCTGTCCTTCTGGTGAATATACATAGCGGTAGATGGTCTCGTGGCAGACTCGACCCTTGGCCTTTGGTTCGATCTTCAACCGTCCGGCAATCTGTTCCGGTGACCAGCCAGCTTCCAGCTTTCCAATCACTGCGATCCGCAAATCCTCGCGGCGAAAGAGTTTGCCTATACGCCGCCGCCGGTCGCGTGCCATGTCGTTGGCGGTCATCGCCCAGTAGCCATCGGCATCGGGGAACTCATTGTCATGCCAATAGTTGCGTCTGATCTCCCGGGAGATCGTTGCACGGTCACGCCCAAGGTGTCTGGCAATCTCTAACTGGCTGACTTTTTTGATCCCGCATGCGGGAGATCGTTTTGCGTTCTTCAAAACTCAAATGGGCAAAAGTCCGGCTCAAAAACATCGCTCCCGAAAAGCAGGCAGCTTAGCGCCTTTGTTGCAGTTCGGGATAGAATGTGCCCCTGCTATAGTCAAAAATCCGATAATCTATCTTATGGAACTAAAATTTAGTACGCGCTTTCCCTCGCCATTTCATAGGCTTCCGATCGAACGCACCAGCCACAGTAGGCTGAGATCGTTCCCTCGTATCGGATCACGTGGGTCCGACTGTCGGTCGACCGGGCGCTTAATCATGCGTGCAGGTCGGATCGAGGAAATAGAGGCCGAACAGATCTTCGTACGCCTGCGCGAACAGCCTGGCTTTCCATTTCCGCGTTTCAACGCCTCCACCTTGAAACTTTGCACCGCTTCGGGCCATCCAATGGCATATCGGTTTTTGCCCGCTAAGGAGATGGCGCCACTACGTCCGGTATTCTGAAAGCTGCCTGGACTTGGTCTATTTTGCAAAGAGCCCTTCAAAATCGGCGAAGCCTTTAATTTCAATTGGATTTCCACTCGGATCAAAGAAGAACATGGTGCGCTGCTCGCCTGGTTCGCCCTCGAAGCGAACGACGGGCGGTATGTCGAATTCCACACCCTTTTCCCGCAACTGATCGGCGAGTGCCAGCCAGTCGGTCAGAGGCAGGACCGCGCCCATATGCGGCATCATCACCATGTGATCCCCTACCTTTCCGGTGCGGGTCGTTTCGAAGGGTTCACCCAAATGCAGAGACAGCTGATGGCCGAAGAAGTCGAAATCGACCCAGGTATCCGTTGAACGGCCTTCTTCACAGCCCAGCACGTCGCGATAGAACGTGCGACTGGCCTCAAGGTCCTTAACGTGAATGGCGAGGTGAAACAGTGATCGCATTCTTCTCTCCAGATTGCCTTGTGCCCGTGTAGAAAGTTTGCAGCGACAGGAAAAGCATTTTATTTTGAGGCAGAGCAAAAGATCTTCTTCTGGACACGCGATTTCTGGAAAGCCTGTTGGCCGTTGTCCGGCACGGCTCTATTGTTGCTGCCCTGCAATCGCTCACGCTCGCCGCCGTCAGTCAGCGCATCCAGGTTCTGGAACGCGACCTTGGCGTTCCGTTGTTCGACAGAAAGCCGACGCGGAAGGTGTCTTTCGGATTGATGCGATCTCCACGATGTTGACGGGCCTTATCCCGGCCATGCTTGCGCGCGTTCAGGAAATCGCTACCCCGCTGGAGCTCCGCATCGAACCGGGCAGCTCGCGTTGCCCTTTACAAGCAACTCATTGCAGAACGTCGTGACGCCTGCCTTCGCTCATCCCTCCACGATCGTGTTGCATGAGGTGCGCACCGAACCCTTGATGTTGCAGGCCCCCGGAACTGGCAGGTCTGACAGCGCAGCAGGTTCTCGCACAGGTTCCCCATGTCGCGTATGATCCGCAATCCTGGCGTGGACAAATCGCCAGCGGATCTCTTCGCGACCACGGGATTGCCACGCGAAGCCTGCGTGTACGCGATGCGCTGGAAGCCATCTCTGATCTTGGCAAAAGCTGCCTCGGCGCCTCAGTGGTACCCGCCTGGCCGGCTCGAAAATAGGCACCCCGCTGCAGGCCAGAGAATTGTTGCCGAGAGCCTGAGCCTGTCGCGACCGCGGCAGCCAGTTCACCCACATTCATGTCGCCCCTCGTCGGTCGCTCTGTCCGAGCCAAGACCATCCCGCCTAATGTCTGCGATTGAAGCGCGCGCCCGCCTCCGCTCCTCAGCCGTCCGGTCGAAAGCGCCGGCGCGGCCGACTTCCGGCACTTGAACCGGAATGCGCCGGCGGGTGCTCTCCCACAAGGCGTCACGAGCTTGCCGCAAGGCCAAACAACGAGCGGGCAAGAGCGAGTTTGCCGTCTGCCGCTCGGTCACAACACGCCCGGAAGTATCCGCCTGGCGAACTGATCTTCTCCGGATCCCGCAAGCTCTTTTCGGTAACAACCGCAAGGATCGCCGCCGCGGCCTCCCGCCCAAGCCGTCCACATGCTGCCGTGTAGGCCGAACTGCTGAGGCCAATCCCGATCCGCATGACTTCAGCGGCCGATATCAATTCCGGCCAGCTTTTGAAGGTGAGCCCGAAGTCGCTTTGGACACTTTTGCAAGCGCTTTCCAGAAGGGAGATCGAAATCGCATCCAGGGTTCCGACCGGTGCGTTACGGGTCGTTTCGTCATGGTTTTCCGCACCCCGGGCGCCTGAATTGACCCATGCCCGCTCCGCTTGCTCCTTTTCAGGAGCTATTTCGGCGCCGTAGGCGTCGTTAGTTTTTGGATCGAATTCATCCGCGTTAGCGGATGGCCTTATAGATGAACAAGAGTCTGGTGAGCTTGTATTATATAATTGGGTGACACTGCTGTCACGCTCGCCTGTTGTTTGATCATTTTTTGTCGATTGTGCCGATTGAGCGTTAGCCTCCGTGACGGCTTCAACGAGAAGATCGTAGAGATCCTGCAAGGATGCCGCTTTCTCCCGAATAGTCTCGTTGCTCTCCAGGATCGCTGTCATCCGGTCGAGAAAATCGTCAAGCTCTGCATCAATCGGCGAAGCGTCCACGATATCGACAATCGACCGCGAAACGCTTGCTACTGTACGCTTTGCCTCACGTTCGGCATTGAGGTCAGCCTGCCAGGCGTCGGCAAGCTTGCGGATCTCACGATAGCGAACCCTCGCGGGTGTGAAATCCAGCCCGTAGGCATGTGTGATCTCGCCGGCATTGTTCCGGTGGACCCAGCGCCGGCCGGTCGAGCTGTCGCGGTAGGCAAGGATTCTCGCTTCGACAAGCTGACGGACAGCCCTGACGATCGTTCTTTCACTCCGCCCCACATAAGAGGCGAGCTTTTCATTTGAAATGGCAACGACAGGACGTGCATCCCCCTGCCAGTCCTCGGCTTTTGACAAACCCAGAAGGATATCGAGAACATGATAGGCGGTCGACGTCAGCCCGAGGGGCTGGGACGCGCGCTTGAGCGTGATTGCAACTTCGGACTTGCCGACGTCCGGAATATCGTTGGACATCGCCAGACGCTGGGACGCAAGAATCCCCGGCGTGACCTTCCTGAAGGAGGACACGTTCGAAACAGCAGGCATGAAAACCTCCGTTCACCAA
The DNA here is from genome assembly GCA_008107755.1 of Rhodobacterales bacterium. Taxonomy (GTDB): domain Bacteria; phylum Pseudomonadota; class Alphaproteobacteria; order Rhizobiales; family Stappiaceae; genus Roseibium. Next base: position 202,558 of record VIRH01000065.1, on the reverse strand, counting down.
CGCCAAAAAAGCGAGGTGTTATAAATTTCGGGAGGTGCAACCGAGAGAAAGCGGCCGAAATCCACCGTTCGTACAAGACGGATCTTGCACGTGATTCGGAATTCGCCTAAAACAGGATTGTGTTGAGGTTCCCGTTTGGTTTTTCCAAGTTGGACCTGTGAATGAGAGGCTGAACGGTTGCCGCCGTTTCAGTCTCTTTTCATTTCATCACTTTGCTTTCCGTTTGCCACCTCCTTGCGCTTGATAGCGGTCGCGGACCCAAGTCCGGGAGCCGCTCGCCTTTGATCAGTTCTGCTCTTGCAGGTATTTCCGGTGCAGGTCCGGAAGGTTGTCGGTCAGCCACTCCGCGAACCGAATTTCTGATTTCGGAATGGCAATGGTTGTGGCCGAAGACGATGTCTTCAGCCGAGCGACCACTACTCCGTCAGCCGTGATGTCGGTTGTCGTCTGCGGCATCGATCTCGGCCTCTCCGTCGCGCCGCGAGCCGCTTTTGCAGCAAGTGCCATTCTGTCCTGAGCCGAGGCCTGGCGGAACGTATCCGTGGCCATGACTTTTCTGATCCGGTCGGCCGCTTCCGGATCCTCGAACAACTTTGCGAAATCCATCCACGCGGGCCTGCCGACATTACGGGCCCGACCAATGGCGCGCACGATATCGGCGGGTATGCTGTCGGCCACCTTCAGCATGTTGGAAATGACGGTCTGAACCTGGCCAAGCACCGGCTGCATTTCCCGCTGCTTCAGGCCCGCGTCCCGCAACTGGACAGCCCAAAGTGCCATCTCGGCAAATGTGAGGTTCTCGCGAACGCCGTTCTCGAGCGACTGCTCCTTGATCAGATCCGCATCCGACAACTTCCGGACATAGGCCCTGATCTTGACCGTCTCCGGCTTTTCGGACTCTGCCATCAAGGCCTGGATGGCGGACAGACGCCGGTGCCCGTAGGCCAGCTGGTACCGGTCACGTTCCGTTGGATGCGGTCTGACCAGGACGGGGATCTTCTGGCCTTCGCTTTGGATGGAAAGCTTCAGCTCCTCGAGGGCCGCCCTAGCCTCTTCGTCGGTCTCGAACCGATCGGAAAAAGGGCTCGAGTCGATTTTTGCAGGATCCAGCGAAACGATGCTGTCCTCGCGCATGTGGGACAGCGCACGGCCCATCGAATTCACGACAGGCGTCGTCACCTTCTGCGCCGATGCAGGCTGAGGTGCCGATTGCTCCTTTGCGGCGGCAGAAGCGGAAGCGTCGGACATCATCTTGACGATCGATTTTTTCACTATCGGACCTCCCTGCCCCAGACACTTCGGATCATGTCGAGAATTTCGGCGTTCACGCGGTCGGCGCTTTCAAGCGCACGCTTGAGCGTTTCCCTGCCGATCTCTCCCGGTTCGATTTCATAAAGCGTTTTCTTGGCAACGCCCGCCGATGCGATAGCGGTCGACTCGATCGCTTCGGCAACAAGTACATCCGTACCGAAAAGGTCTCTCATCGTTCCGGACATGATCTTCTGCGGACCATCATTGGGATTGACGCGCGTCAGAAGGAACTTCGTGAAATCGTGTTCGAAGACCGCGCCGCCTTCCGAAAGCGTGTGCGTGACGTCGGCGATCATTTTCAGGAACTGCGAACAGGAGGACACGTCGAGCATGGCCGGATGAACGGTGATGATCAGGCCTGTCGCAGAATAAAGCGCGGCCATCGTCGTATAGCCAAGTGACGGCGGCGTATCCAGGACGACGATATCGTAGTCCTCTTCCACGGATTGGATGACCGCGTCGAGACGCTGGAAAAAGAGCCCGAGTTCGTCGCTCACCCGTTCGGCAAGCGCCGTCGGCGTGTCATATTCGAAATCCATAAGCCGAAGGTTGCCGCAGACCAGGTCGATGCCGGGAAAGTAGGTCTTCCGGATGATCTCGGAGAGCGGCAGCCTGTAGTTGTCATAGCGCAGGGCGTCATAGGCCGTATCGGTCCGCTCGTCGTCCCCTTCCCCGTTGCTCAGGTCACGGTCGGGTTGAATGCCGAATGTCGTGGTCATGGAGGCCTGCGGATCGAGATCCACACAAAGCACCCGATAGCCTTGCAGTGCGAGATAATGGGCAAGGTGCACGGATGTCGTCGTCTTGGAACTGCCGCCCTTGAAGTTGGCTGCGGCAATGACCTGCAACTTTTCACCCGGCCGGCGATGGGGCAGGAGACGCTCCGCATCGTCCGGACGCAACTCGGCGAGGAACTTGCGCAATTCCCAGACCTGCTCAACCGTATAGATGCGCCGGTTGTTTTCGGAGCGGTGTGGCTGGGGGCCCTTGCCTTCAAGCGTGAGCGTTCTCAAGGTGCTTTCAGGCACACCCAGGAGGCGAACGAGATCAGTGGTCGAAAAAGTCCGTGCGAATGCCTTCATCGCTTGAGGCGGATAGGTCATCTCGCGCATGGTCTGCAGACGGTCCGAAAGCCGATGCGTAAAACTTTCGATTTTCGCGATCGTATCTCGTTCGTCGGCAAATTGTTCGTTTGCGGCCATCTATACTCTCTGACGGTTTGATGCCTGAATAAAGCAATCACTCCGTCATAGATGCAGAAAATCGCTTATGAGGGCAAGAGGTTTTAAGTTAACAAGACCTTAACCGCGCGCCACAAGTGTCGGTAGAGATTGGGCAAATCGGCCTTCCAGGTCGTCGTTCCAGGGTCGATGCACTTTGCCCGGGGACAACCGGCAACCAGCTATCCTGTTAATTTCCCTAACGGAGTCAAACTCCTACGTGGCGGATACGAGCAAATCGAACTCCTACACGGGCGGCTTCCACAACCATTCGCTCCGCGTGGCCAAGCCCATTCCGGCAGTTACATTTTCCGCGTGGAAATCAAAGGCCGAGCATGCAAAACCGGCTCTTTTCCAGAGAATCGGTGGCCTCCAAAACGAGCAATGGAGAGACTCACCTTGGCAAGATGCGTGCTACCAGGCAGGCAATAACCAGAAGAAGGAGTGTGGTTGCAATCGCGGTCCTGTCACGCGCCAGAAGCGCTCAAGCGGGATGCTGCTGCACGCTGAGGCCACCATCAATGGTCAGGCAGGTGGCATTCATGAAAGGGCACTCATCGGAAATCATGAAAACGGCAGCCTTCGCGATTTCCTCCGGTGTGGCGATGCGACCGCCGGGGTGAAGCCGCAAGGTCTCCTGCCGTGCAGCTTCAGGGTCCGGGAAGCTGTTCCAGTAGTCGATCACTTTCTGGGTCTGAACGTAGCCGGGCGCCAGCGCGTTCACCCTGACATTCCGCCCCGCATACTCAAGGGCGAGCGATTTGGTCAGCCCCAGCAAGGCGTGCTTTGCCAGCGGATAGGGAAACGTGTGAGGGATGATCGTGAATGCATGGGTGGAGGCAATATTGAGGATCGTTCCGCCGCCCTCCGCCAGTAAACCGGGCAAGACGGCCTTCGAACAATTCCAGGCTCCCTTGAGATTGATGTCGAAGCAGCGGTCCCAGTCGGCGTCGCTCAGGCTGAGCGGCTCATCGAAGACATTGACGCCTGCATTGTTGATCAACGCATTCGGGCGACCGATCGTCCTGCCCGCGCGCTCGATTGCCGCCCCCACTTCGTCGGGCTTCGTGATGTCGCCGGCCTGGGCGACAAGCGTTGCGCCTTCGCCGCCAAGACCTTCAATGCTCTTTTCAAGCAGCGCCGCGTCACGGTCCATACAGAAAACGGCCGCTCCTTCCCGCAGGCACGCTTCAACAATGGCAAGCCCAATTCCCTGAGCCGCGCCTGTGACAAGTATGCGCTTGCCGGAAAGCCGATCAGTCATGTGTTTCCTCAGCAGGTTTGCGCGATTTCCGAAAGGTGAAAGTAATGGTGCCGGTCAGGTTATCGCCCGGTTCCAGTATGCTCAGGCCGCCGAGGTCCGGCATGTTGTGGGCATTTGGCAGGTGGCTCATCGGCTCCAGGCAGACAAAATCAGGCACACCGGCGTTGGCTTCTTCAGGCGCGGCATGGATCATCATCACATCAAAGACCGGATCGCACCGAAGGGTAACTTCCAAGTCGATATCCGGCCAATGCAAGCGCGCCTCACCGCCAAAACCCTCGAAAGCGTTGTTGATCCAGCGCAAAGGGACAGGGCGAGGATCAGAAAAATCGAGATCGATCGGGACTTTCCCGCAAGTCTCCGGCAGGTGTCCCTTGCCTTCGCTCCACATGGCCAGCGCGTGCATTTGCACCGTCATGTCGGCTGTCCGACGGAAAAACGGATGAAATCCGATACCGAAGGGTAAAGCGGTGTCCCCCCGGTTGGTCACGTCGAGCGCGAGGGACAGGCAGTCCTCCTCAAGTGATACGCGCTGAACCGCGTCATAGGCATAGGGGCTACTTTCGGAAGCCGCACGTGACAGGCGAAGCTCGATGTCTGTGTCCTTCGCCTGCTCCAGCTCCCAGTCCATCAGCCAACCGTCGCCATGCAGCACCAGAGGATCAACGGTGTTGGGAGCAAGGCTGTGACTCCGGCCGCGGAAATCGAACCGGTTGGCAGAGATCCGGTTGCCGAAAGGTACGAGTGGAAAACAGGCTGCCTCGTTTTTCGGCCCACCTGCCGGCACCAGCACCTGGATGCCACGCCACTCCACGAAGCGCAGAGCGCCGCCCCGATCCTCGACCGCCACCTTCAGGTCGCCGGATGTCAGGGCCGGCTCCGTGCGGTCGGCGCCGGTCATCGGCGGCTGGCTGAGGAGCGCAGGTTGTCGAGAAGAACCGCGCCGAGCAGGATCAGGCCGCGAACCACATACTGATAGAAGGCCTGAATGTTCAGAAGGTTCATGACGTTCTCGGCAATGCCCATGATCATGACGCCGACGATGACGCCGGTCATCGCAGCGCGCCCACCGGCGAGCGAGACGCCGCCCAGCACGCAGGCGGAAATTACCGAAAGCTCCAACCCGGTCGCCGCGTTAGGCTGACCGGACGTGATACGCGAAGCCAGCATGATGCCGGCCACCGCGCAGATCAGGCCCTGCAGCGCAAAGATCCAGATCCGCATTGACACGACATTCACGCCCGCAAGGCGCGCTGCTTCCGGATTTCCACCAATCGCCAGGGTGTTCTTGCCGAACACTGTCCGGTTGAGCAGGAACCCGAACACCACGAACAGGGCCCCCATGACCCAGATCGGCGTCGGAATGCCGAGGAAGCGAGAGAGCGCGAGCTGATAGAAACCGGGATCATTGATGCCGACAGCGCGGCCGTCGGAAACGATCAGCGCCAGTCCGCGCACGATCTGCATTGTCGCGAGCGTGGTGATCAGCGCGTTGATGCGAAAACAGGCGATGACGAAGCCGTTGACCGCCCCGACAAGTGCGCCGCTCGCAAGGGCGATGGCAAGGCCTAGAATAATGGAGCCCGTCATGTTCGAGGCAATCACCGCGATCATGCCGGTGAAGGCGACGGTGGAGCCGACGGAAAGGTCGAAGTCCCGCGATGCCAGGCAGAACATCATGGTGCAGGCGACAATGCCGATCGTGACGACGGACTGAAGCAGGCCGAGAATATTGCGTTCCGACAGGAAATTGGGAACGGTCAGGGACACGATCGCGAACGCAACCGCGAAGATGACCACAAGTCCCTGGTCTCCGAGGAGTATTTTCTTGAGAGAATTCATCTGAAACGGTCCAGTTCAGGGATTTTTGGCAGCATTTTTATCCGGCAGGGCGAGGGTCAGGATCTCGCTTTCCTGGAAAGCATCGCGTGTGAATTCGCCGGCCAACCGGCCTTCGCACATCACGATGATACGGTCGGAAATACCCATGACTTCCGGCAGTTCACTTGAAACGACGACGATCGCCATCCCACCTTCGGCGAGTTCGTAGAGGATGTCGCAGATCTCCGACTTGGCCCCGACATCAACGCCGCGGGTCGGTTCGTCAACGATCAGCACCTTCACGCCCTGCTCCGACAGCCAGCGGCCCAGAATGACCTTCTGCTGGTTGCCGCCGGACAGATTGACGATGTCCTGGCGACGTGACGGAGTGCGCACCTTCAGCCGGTCGATGAAACGATCTGCGAGTGCCGCCTCCTTGCGGAGTTGAAGAAGACCAAAAGGCGAAATGTGCCTGCGCGACGAAATCGCGATGTTTTCCTCGATGGAACGCCCCTGGATAATCCCGTCATGTTTGCGGTCCTCGGGGCAGAGCACGAGCCCGGCATTGATGGACGCACGCGGATTGTCCGGCAGCACGTCGACGCCGTCGATGGTGACCTTGCCGCCGTGCCGTTTATCGGCACCATATATCAGGCGCATCATTTCACTGCGTCCGGCGCCGATCAGCCCGAAGAACCCAAGGATCTCGCCCTGGCGGACGGAAAATCCGGATGGCTGGGGCAACGTCGATCCGTAGATGCCGGAGACTTCCAGCCGCGTTGGCCCGAGCGTCCGCCCGCGCCATCTCCAGATGTTGCCGAGTTCCCGCCCGACCATTTCCGCGATGATCTGTTCCCGGGACACGTCGGCAATCTTCGGGTGATGAGCGGCGAGACGACCGTCGCGCAGAAGGGTCAGGCTGTCACACAGGTGGAAGATTTCCTCGAGCCGGTGAGAGACATATAGAATGACCGTGCCTTTGGCTTTCAACCGGGCAATCAGGTCGAAGAGGATTTCGCTCTCCCGTGACGACAGCGACGACGTCGGCTCGTCCAGCGCGATCACGCGCGCCTCCATCATGACGGCCTTGGCGATTTCCACCATTTGCCGTGCCCCGAGAGACAGCGAGGAGACCTTGGCGTTGGGATCGAGATCGATGCCGATCTCTTCCAGACGGCTCGAAACGCTCGCGACGAGCTGCTTCGTATCGACCACGCCGGCCCGGCTCGGGTAGCGGCCGAGCCACAGGTTTTCCGCAACGGTAAGCTCGGGAACCAGCTGAAGTTCCTGATGGATGACAATGACGCCGGCATCGAACGCATCACGTACAGAGGTGTAATCCTGCTTCACGCCGTCGATGTAAATGGCTCCGCCGTCAGCGTTCTGGTCACCGGAAAGGACCCGGATCAGGGTCGACTTTCCGGCACCGTTTTCACCCATGAGCCCGTGAACGGCCCCCTTCTCGACGGAAAAGGAAACGTCCGAAAGGGCCTTAACCCCCGGATAGCTCTTGGAGATGTTCTGGACAGAAAGAAAAGTCATGGCACTCGCGCATCAGTTCTCCGGCGGCCGAGCATGCGGCCACCGGATCGGAAACAACCGGAAGGGTTACTCGATGCCGAGGTCCTTGCGCACGTCGACATAGTTGTCGCGCAGGGCGAGCGAGCCGGAGGTCAGGATCAGCTTTTCCGGCTCCTTGTCGTTGGCGATCCACTCGTACATGTTGAGCGCGGTTTCGTAGCCGTGACGCTTCGGAGAAATGATCAGCGTGCCGTAGAAACCGGTAGGATTTGGCTTCTTGAACTCGTTGATGGCCGAGTCAGCCCCGCCAATGCCGACGCCGATCACGTTTTCCGCAGGAATCCCGACGGATTCGGTCGCGCGGACAGCACCGAGAACGGCCTCGTCGTTCAGGCCGAAGGCGATCCACTTCTTCACGTCCGCGTGCTGGTTGAGGACGGTGGTCGCGGCATTCAGCGCGGCTTCCGTATCAGTCTTGGCCTGCGGCGCATCGTAGATGTTCTCGGCCGGGAAACCGGCAGCCTTCAACGCCGTGATCGCGCCTTCGACACGGTCAACCGCGGTCGGAAGCTGGTCATAGGAGACGCGGATGGCGCCGACTTCCGACATGTCCCAGCCACGTGCCTTGATTTCGGCCGCGATGGATTCGCCCACGGTTTCGCCGATCTTGATGGCGGAGATGCCCATATGCGGAACACCTTCAATCGGCTCGCCGTCCGCACTGACAAGGCGGTCGTCGACGGTCATGAGTTTCAGGTCGTTGGCCGCGGCCTTTGCCACGATACCCGGCCCGAGCTTCACGTCCGGCACGCAAATGATGAAACCTTGCGCGCCCTGGGCCCCCAGATTGTCGATGGCGGCCTGCACCTTTTCGCCGTCCGGCGCGCCAATTTCCACCAGAGTGAAACCTTTTTCCTCAGCAGCTTTTTGCGCGAATTTCCACTCGTCCTGAAACCAGGGCTCTTCCGGCTGCTTGACCACGAAACCGATCTTCACGTCGGCGGCGTAGGCCGTTCCGACGAGGCCGAGCGCCATAACTCCGGCCAGAACGACATTCTTCAAAACACGCATTGCAGATCCTCCCAATGACTTCGCTGCACCCATCCTCTCCGGGCGCTTCCCAAGATCTATTCTGAATCATCATACCAGTCAATTGCATTGGTATGATGATTGTCATAAGATCATTTCCGGACGACGCTGCATCGCCCGAACTGGGACAGTTCTCGCAGAGCGATAAATCCGTTAGAAACGTACGTCAGACGTTCCACGAATAAGGAAACAGGTCATTGGAAACGCTGGGGGAGGATGCGGCGAACGCTCGACAGGACGGTGGCAAGCGCCCCCGCGTCCGGCAAAGCGTGACGGCCGCCCTTGCAGAAGATATCTGCTCCGACAAATATCGCTCGGGTATGCAGCTTCCGCGCGAGAATGACCTCTGCGAACTCTATGGCGTCAGCCGAACGGTCATCCGGGAATCGATCAAGGTCCTTGAATCGAAAGGCATGCTCCGGGTTCGGGCGCGGGTCGGGACAGTTGTCACGGAGCGCGAGGAATGGAACATTCTGGACGGAGAGGTGCTCGACTGGATCGGCCCCTTCATCCACGAATTCGACTTGCTTGGCTGCATTCTTGAAGCGCGGCGCACCATCGAGCCGGCGGTTGCCGAATTCGCCGCACAGCGCGCGACACTCAAGGAGATTGCCGATCTCGAGGCGGCGTGGATGCGGATGCGAGATGCCAGCACGGATCCTGAAGCCTTTACCGAGGCGGATGTGGAATTTCACGGCGTGTTGATGGCTGCAAGCCACAATCAGGTTTTCCGAAGGCTTTCCAGCGCAATTCATATGGCTCTCCACTACACGTTACACGCGTCCAATACGGCGGTCGAAAGCCGGGACCGGGCGATCGAGCTGCATGGAGAACTGGTGGACGCCCTCAGGCTGCGGGACGCACCTCGTGCCCGGGAAGCCTCGCGCCGGATGCTCGACCTCGCCGAACACGACCTGTCCGCAGCCCAGAAGGCTGCCGACCACTCCCGGACCTGACACCCTCGATAGAGCGCTTTGCGGAATAACCAGCCACATGAAAATCACCAAACTCACGACCTATATCGTCCCGCCGCGCTGGATGTTCCTGAAGATCGAGACCGATGAAGGCATCAGCGGTTGGGGGGAGCCGGTCGTCGAGGGCCGCGCTCTGACGACCGAAGCTGCCGTTCATGAACTGGCGGACTATCTCGTCGGCAAGGACCCCTTTCTGATCGAGGATCACTGGACAGTCCTTTACCGCGGCGGTTTCTACCGCGGCGGCGCGGTGCATATGAGCGCGCTTGCCGGCATCGACCAGGCGCTCTGGGATATCAAGGGCAAGGCTCTCGGCCAGCCTGTTCATAGCTTGCTCGGCGGACAGTTGCGCGACCGGATCAAGGTCTATTCCTGGATCGGCGGCGACCGGCCGGCCGACCTTGCGGAGAATGCCCGGGACATGGTCGCTCGCGGTTTCAAGGCGCTCAAGATGAATGGCTGCGAGGAACTCCAGATCATCGATACGGGTGCGAAGCTCGACACAGCGATCGCCGCGATCGCCGCCGTGCGCGATGCCGTTGGCCCCGACATCGGTATCGGTGTGGATTTCCACGGCCGGGTCCACAAGCCCATGGCCAAGACATTTGCCAAGGAGCTCGACCCCTACAAGCTCATGTTTATCGAAGAGCCTGTCCTTTCGGAAAACCGGGAGGCGCTGCGGGACATTGTCAGCCACACCGCGACGCCCATCGCCCTCGGCGAGCGTCTTTATTCGCGCTGGGATTTCAAGACGATCCTGTCCGACGGGTACGTCGACGTGATCCAGCCAGACCTTTCGCACGCCGGCGGTATTACGGAATGCCGGAAGATCGCGGCGATGGCGGAAGCATATGATGTTGCCCTGGCACCCCACTGCCCGCTTGGGCCGATTGCGCTGGCCGCCTGCCTGCAGGTCGACGCTGTCTCCTACAACGCCTTCATCCAGGAACAGAGCCTCGGCATCCACTACAACAAATCGAATGATCTTCTGGACTACATTACCAACCCGGAAGCCTTCGCCTATGAGGACGGCTTTTCCGCAATCCCGCAGGGACCCGGTCTCGGCATCGACGTGAACGAGGCGTATGTCATCGAGCGTGCCAAGGAAGGTCATCGTTGGCGCAGCCCCGTCTGGCGGCATGAGGACGGGAGCTTCGCCGAGTGGTAAGGATCGCGATCGTCCTCCTGGTGGCCAGGCTTTCGCCCTCCTTGCAGCCATGTCCTGATTTCGCCGCTGGCCTTTCCGCGCACGCCGCAGCATAGTCCCGGCCATGCGCGAAAACCGGTATCATCATCTCAGCGAGCATCATGGCGTCGAACTGTTCGAGGCGTCTTTCAGTCGCCAGACCTTCGGTCGCCATGCGCACGAAGGGTTTGCGATCGGGGCGATCGCGGAGGGTGTTGGCGGTTATATCTGCCGGGGTGAGAGCATGGTCCTGCCGAAGGGGTCGCTCTCGCTCATGAACCCTGAGGAGGCCCACACGGGACACGCCGCGGCAGGTCACGTGCGCTACAACATGCTGTATGCCTCCGAGGCTGCTGTCCGCTCGATCCTCGACATACGCAAGTTGCGCGGCTTCTCGACGATCGCGCCGCGCGACAAGGAGCTTCAGCTGACCCGTGCGCTGTCCAGACTCGCAGGCTGCCTCAACACAGCCGAGCTGACTGACGGCAATATCGCCATTGGGGAAGCGCTACATGATGTTCTCACCAAAGCATTTGCGCATTACGGACGCGCCGAGCTGCGTCCGGCCGGCCGGGAGCCGGCGGCTGTTGTCCGGCTCCGCGAGATCATCGAGGCGCGGATTGAAGACAACGAGAAGCTGACCCTCGATGAAATCGCCGGACTGATCGGGTTGAGCGTCTCCTATCTCATTCGCAGCGTCAGACGGGCCACCGGGCTGACGCCCCATGGCCTGATCATGCAGGCGCGCGTCGCACAGGCGCGGCGCGCTCTTCTTGCCGGCGCTCCGGCAGCCGACGCGGCACTTTCTGCAGGTTTCTGCGATCAGGCGCATCTCATCCGGCACTTCCGCCGGCACTACGGCGTCACGCCGGGCGCCTTGCTGCGGCACTGACAGGTCAATTTCGTACAATCCCAACTCCGACGAATGATGGCAGAGCGGTTCGAAAAAGGAGCGCTCGTCATGTCCATCAAGCCTGCAATCATTGTTGCCGACGACCTGCCGGTCGGGCTGAAAGCCAATTTCGCCGCCGTTCTGGGAATGAGCCTCGGCAAGATGCGTCCAGACCTTGTCGGTCCCGACACACAGACCGGAGATGACATCACTCTGCCCGGCATTACCAGCGTGGCAATCCCGATCCTTGCCGCGCCAGCAGAAGACCTGCCCCGGTTGTTTGGCGAGGCCGGGGATCTGCCGCTCCGTCTTGCGTATATGCAGGCCGCATTCGAGGCGCGAAACTATGCCGACTACACCGATCGCATCAGTGGTGCCGCGCTGGCCGATCACGCCCCGAAGGCGATCCTGCTTGGCGGCCCCCGCAAGGCTGTCGATCGCATCTGCGGCCGCCTGCCTCTGGTACGCTGACATGCCGCCGCTCGAGACGCTGCTGGCCATGTGCAGTTTCGCACTTGCGGCCTCGGCAACGCCAGGCCCCGTCAATATCATCGGGGCCATGACCGGCGCCCGCTATGGGCCGACACGCGCGCTGGCCTTCGTCACAGGCGCGACGGTGAGTTTTCTCGTCGTGCTCGTCGCCCTCGGCGCGGGAATGCTGGAAGGGGTGAGCTGGATACTGGCCGTTCAGGGGCCCGTGACGCTGGTCGGCAGTGCCTACCTCCTCTGGATGGCATGGTCTCTCACGAGAAGTGACGGCGGTATCGAACGACCGGACCTTTCCGGCATGCCCGGGTTCTGGTCGGGAGCCATCGTGCAGGGTCTCAATCCGAAGGCATGGCTCGCCGCGGTCTCCTCGCTGTCCGCCTTCGTCCTGCCGTTGAGCGACCGATTGTCCGGCCTGCTGGTCTTCACATTGCTTTATGCCGTCATCTGCTGGCTGTCGCTGTCCCTGTGGGCCTGGGGTGGGGCGAGGGTCGCGGCGCAAGGGATGCGTCTCTTCAACCGCGTCATGGCAGCCGCGCTCGTCCTTTCCGTGATCTGGATGTCGGCGGATATGCTGGTCTGAAAAATATGACCGCTTCAATTGCCAGGTTCTGAACGACAACCTGGGGGAACCTGTTTCCGGTCGATGCGTACATTGTGTTGCAGGATCTTGAAAATGGTAGGTAAATTTCAATTCTCCGCCAGCAGAATGCTGCACATGTTGGTCTCTCAGACGAGGAAGCCCGATGTCCGATTTCACATGCGCCGACTACCTTGCCGAAACACTCGCCGGTATCGGCGTGAAGCGTCTCTGGGGGGGTGACGGGTGACAGCCTCAACGGTTTCAACGACAGTTTGCGGAAGCTCGGCAAGATTGACTGGATGCATGTTCGTCACGAAGAAGCCGGCGCTTTTGCAGCCGGCGCGGAGGCTGCGGTGACGGGTGAACTTGCGGTTTGTGCCGGAAGCTGCGGTCCGGGCAACCTGCACCTGATCAACGGGCTGTTCGATTGCCAACGCAACCATGTGCCGGTGCTGGCCATTGCCTCGCATATTCCGTCCAGCGAAATCGGGTTGAGCTATTTTCAGGAAACTCACCCCCAGGAGCTTTTCCGCGAATGCAGCCATTATGTCGAACTGGTTTCGCACGCCGACCAGCTCCCGCGCGTTCTTGAAACAGCCATCCGCACAGCCATCGGCCGCAAGGGTGTCGCAGTCATCGTGCTGCCTGGCGATGTGTCGCTGCAGCCTGCGCCCAAACCGGCTGCGATGACATTTCCCGCACCGCCCGCGGTCATCCCCGCCGAACAGGACATCGACCGGTTGGCAGAGCTCCTGAACAGCGCCGGCGCAGTCACCCTGATGTGCGGCAGCGGCACGGCGGGCGCTCACGATGAAGTCGTCGCCCTCGCAGATGCTCTCGGTGCACCCGTCGTTCACGCGCTTCGCGGCAAGGAACACATCGAATGGGACAACCCATTCGATGTCGGCATGACCGGTCTCATCGGCTTTTCCTCCGGCTACCACGCGATGGAAAACTGCGACACGCTGCTGCTGCTCGGGACGGATTTCCCCTATCGGGCCTTTTATCCGCAGGACGCGAAAGTCGCCCAGATCGACATTCGGCCGGAAGCCATCGGACGGCGAAGACATGTCGATGTCGGTCTCGTCGGCGATATCAGGTCGACCATTTCAGCGGTTTTGCCGAAGCTGAAACGCAAGGAAGAGCGGGGATTTCTGGACAACGCGAAAAAGCATTATGCCAAGGCACGCGAAGGACTGGACGATCTCGCGGTCCATTCTCCGTCCGAAAAACAGATCCACCCGCAATATCTCGCACGCCTGTTGAGCGACCATGCGAACGAAGATGCCATCTTCACCGCCGACGTGGGGACGCCGACCGTATGGGCAGCGCGTTATCTCAAGATGAACGGCAAGCGGCGCCTGCTCGGGTCGTTCAACCATGGATCAATGGCAAACGCCATGCCGCAAGCCATCGGCGCGCAGGCCGCCTATCCGGGGCGGCAGGTGATCTCGATGTCCGGCGATGGCGGTTTTTCCATGCTCATGGGCGACGTCCTTTCGCTCCGGCAGCTGGACCTGCCGGTCAAGGTCCTGATCTTCAACAACGGCGTTCTGGGTTTCGTCGCGATGGAAATGAAGGCCGCCGGTTACCTCGACGACAACACTGAACTGAAGAACCCCGACTTCGCAGCCATGGCCGAAGCCATCGGCCTGCGCGGCATCCGGGTCGACGATCCGGCAAAGCTGGAGGACGGGGTAAAGGAAATGCTGGCCCATGACGGGCCGGTGATCCTTGATGTCGCCACAGCCAAGCAGGAACTTGCGATGCCGCCCAAGATCAAGCTGGAACAGGCAAAGGGTTTCAGTCTGTTCATGCTGAAAGCGATCATGAACGGCAGGGGTGATCAGGTGATGGAGCTTGCCCGCACCAACCTGCGAAGCACCAAATCTCTGTTTTGAGCCAGGCCGCGACAGCGGCATGACAAGAAGATCAGAATGGCTTCGGGTGAGGGCCGCGCGGAGACGATTGGTCGCGCTCAACGGTCGCCACATCCGCTTCCTGAAATCCCGTCAGGCGCCCCACGCATGGGGCCTTGCTTGCGGGTATGGTCGATGTAATGATTTTGCTGTTCTCTGCCCCAGAGACGCTCTCGCGGGGAAGCATTCACGCATGACCTCGAACCCTGGCTGGCGCCCATCAGGGATGATCAGATCACCAGGCTCTCTCACATCATGGCAGGCTGACACATGCAGACATTCGTGAATCCGTTACGTCGGCTCTGGGCCGAGGGGCGTGCTGCCGTCAACGGATGGCTGGCGGTGCCGTCGGTCTTGAGCGCCGAAGCAATGGCCGGAGCGGGATGGAATGTGCTGACGGTGGATCTGCAGCATGGGACGGCGGATTACGCTGACCTTCTCTACCTGTTGCCCGTGATCGAGAAATCCGGCACTGCGTCGCTCGTCCGGGTTCCCTGGGTGGATGAAGCCGCGATCATGCGCGCTCTTGATGCCGGAGCGATGGGCATTATCGCCCCGATGATCGAAACGGCTGCGGACGCGCAGCGGTTCGTTTCCGCCTGCCTCTATCCGCCCGAAGGCCGCCGCAGTTCGGGTCCTGTCAGGGCGCGTCTTGCTCTCGGGTCCGACTACGTTTCCGCCGCCAACCGGGAAGTCGTCACCCTCGCCATGATCGAAACCAGATCCGCGGTCGAGGATCTGGAAAACATCGTCAAGGTTCCCGGTCTGACAGGCCTTTATATCGGCCCTTCCGATCTCGGGTCCGCCTTCGGTCATGGACCGGGGTTCGACCGCAGCGAGCCGGAAATGCTGGATCTCATCGAGCACATCCGGACTACGGCGGCCAATGCCGGCCTCAAGTGCTGCCTCCATTGCGGCACACCCGACTATGCCAGAGGCGCGGTGGATCGCGGCATGAACCTGGTCACCATCGGATCCGATGCCCGGTTTATCGAAGCGGGCGCAGGCGCGGTCGTATCAGCGTTCAAGCACCACGGCGGTCAATAGACTGACCAGCCCTCGCCACTCATTGGCGCCATCAAGCTCGTCCGAGCACGGCAGGATGCGCGGGCTCTTCTGCCCAGTCCCCACCAGACCCCGCTCAGGATGTACTATCCCCGTATTGCACCTTTGGAGCGTATCAAAGCAGATGGTAACGTGTTACACGTTTGAGTCATGAACAGCAGGAGGATCGGAGCGGACGTGAGCCCAGATGACGGAATGAGAATCGAGCACCCACGGACCCTGACCGAGATTGTCACGGAGAGGCTTCGCAATGCCATCATCGAAGGGCAATACGGCTTCGGCGAAAATGTTTCCGAGGACAAGCTCGCTTCGGCATTCGGCGTCAGCAGGACACCTGTCCGCGATGCCTTGAGCGCCCTCCAGTTCACAGGGCTTGTGACGGTGCGCCCGAAACGTGGGAGCTTCGTTTTCACTCCCACCATTGAAGAGGTGACGGAACTTTGCGAATACCGGCTGATGCTGGAGCGCGAGGCACTGACCATGGCAATGGCGACCGGCAAGAAAGCCCTTGTAGCTGAGCTGGACAGGCTCCTGAAGAAGATGGAAGCGGCGCAGGATGACGGCGACGCTTATGCATATGCGCGGCTCGACACGGAGTTTCACGGCAGTTTTTTCCGGCACTGCCAGAACGGGCTTGTCCGCCGCGCCTTCGATCTGGCCGAGGCACGGATCGCCACCATCCGCACAGCCCTGACCGCACCATTCAAGGAGCGCCGCGACGCAAGCTACGGCGAGCACGTGGAGATCGTGGACTGTCTTCGCCGCGACGATCTTGCCGCGCTGGAACCGGTTCTGAGCGAGCACATCAAACGCACGCGCGTCGTGGCGATCAACTCGCTCAGCACCGCAGAAAGATAAGCCTCAGGCGCCCTTCAGCTCCGCGTCGCGCATCTCGGCCGCCTGCCGGGCGCTCTGCACGAGAAAGGAAACGTCGTTGACGCCGACGGCGAGATTGTAGCCGAGCCCTTTCAGGTCCGCCCATCCACGTCCGGCACCGAGTACCGTCGCCAGCATCGTTCCGGCCTTCTTCGCGCCCGCCTCGACCTCGGCAATGGCCGCCTGCGTGTCCGCGTGATCCATGCGCTCTAGGTGACCGAGCGCGGCCGAAAGATCGTTCGGGCCAAGAAATATCCCGTCGATGCCCGGGGTCGCCGCGATTTCGGCAAGGCCGGTGATGGCATCCGGGTGTTCGCACTGGACGAACAGCAACAATTCGTCATGGCTTTCGTCGCGGGCATAGTCTGGCCGCGCACCATAGGCCGACGCGCGCACGATCGGAGCGGCGTAACCGCGCGTTCCCAGCCCGGGATAGCGGCAGTGGCCGGCGATTGCCTTTGCCTGCGCCGGCGTGTTGACCATCGGCACGATCAGGGACCGGAAGCCGCGATCGAGCACGCGCTTCAGCGTCGTGTCGCTGCCGTCGGGCACACGCAGCAGGACCTCGCCGCCGGCAGCCTCCACGGCGCGGGCAACGGCAACCCAGTTCTCGAGATCCCCGATACCGTGCTCACCGTCGATGACGATCAGGTTCCAGCCATGACGCACCATGATCTCGGCAACATCCGGATTGCCGAGCTCCACCCATCCGGCAGTCAGGAACTCGCAGTTCTGCAAGCGTTGTTTGATCGGGTTCATGTGTGGGATCTCCGTCCGGGAAAGTCGATGACCTTCCCGGGGTTCAATATGCCGTTCGGGTCAAGCGCCGCTTTCAGCCGCCCCATCAGGGCTAGCTCTTCGGCGCTGCGGGTATAGGGCAAATAGGGTTTCTTGAGCAGTCCGATTCCGTGCTCGGCGGAAACAGTACCGCCGAACGCGCGAACCGTATCGTAGACGATGCCGGAAATCTCGTCCATTGGCGGCGTTGCCCGGGCCCGGTCGAGGGCAACGATATGCAGGTTTCCGTCTCCGATATGGCCGTAATAGACGGACAGCGCCTCGGGCATGGCCTCTTTCAGCCGTGCACGGCAGGCGTTGGCGAAGTCGTCCATACTGGCAACAGGCAGGCCGATATCGTAGGCGCAGTGCGGCCCGAGGACCGTCTGGAATTCGCCGGCAGCATCGCGGGTGAGCCAGAAGTCGGCGACATCCTGCATGCTTTGCGAAATCGCCGCATCCTCGATGCGCCCCGCTTCGAACTGTCCTTCGATCCAGGACATGAAGCGCGGTCCGTCGATTTCCTCGTCCAGCCCCTGCGCTTCCACGAGCACATAGAATGCATGCTCACCTGCGAGCGGGTTCGGCGTCCCGGACACGGTGACAGTTGCCTCGTGCCAGTAGTCCGGCCACATCACCTCAAAGGCGGAAAGCATCGGCCCCAGGCCCTTGCGGGCCGCAGCGAGCAGCGCAACGACGTCATCATAGCTGCCCACGCCGCACAAGGCGGCGTTGACGCAGCCCGGTTGCGGCTGCAGACGCAGAACCGCGCGGGTGATGATCCCGAGCGTGCCTTCGGAGCCGAGAAAGAGCTGTTTGAGATCAAAGCCGGCATTGTTCTTGATCATCTTGTTGAGGCCGCTGACCAGCGTGCCGTCGGGCAGAACATATTCGAGACCCAGCACCATCTCTCGGGCCATGCCGTAGCGGATGACACGATTGCCACCCGCATTGGTGCCCAGGTTTCCGCCGATCTGACACGAACCGCGCGCCCCGAGATCAAGCGGAATATAGAAACCCGCATCAGCGGCAGCATTCTGGATTGTTTCCAGAGGCGTTCCCGCACGCACCGTCATGGTGGAGGCTGCAGGATCGATCTCTTCGACGCCGTTCAGCCGGTCCAGAGAAATCGCGACGCATCCTTCAATCGGGTGAGCGCCGCCCGCAAGTCCGGTCAGACCACCCTGGGGGACGACCGGCACACCATGGCGAGCACAGATTTCCACCGCCCGGGCCACCGCTTCCGGAGTATCCGGCCGCAGGACCGCCAGAGGAACGACGGGGGGGAGAAAGCTGGTGTCATGCGCGTTGCGCGCCGGAACGGCGTCTCCGGTCAGGAGGGCTGAAGCGGAAAACTGCTCCGACAACTCAGCCAACAGCGCGTGGTGGGTCTGTGAAAATTCCTCGGGCATCTTTGAACCGGATCTTGGAAAAGAGGGAAGCCGCCGCGGACACTCCGCGGCGGCGAGCTGGTCGGATCAGTTGGAACGCAGCTTGTCGAGTTCCACCTTCAGGCGGTCGAAGTTTTCGGCGCCCACGGCCTCCATGCCGGTTTCATAGACCGGTGCCACGAGCTCGCGCAGCTTGGCCATTTCCGCGTCGGGGAGCTCGGATACTTCCATGCCTTCGGAGGTCAGCTGTTCCTGCGCCTCGCGCGTGGCTTCACGCGAACGCGCGACCTGTGCGCTCCGGGCCTCGGCGGCACAGGACTTCACCAGCTCCTGCTCATCCGCATTCAGTCCGTCCCAGACTTCCTTGGACATCAGCACCGGTGTCGGCGAATAGGCGTGCCGCGTGAGGGTCAGGTAGTCCTGTACTTCGTAGAACTTCGTCGCCTCGATCAAGGGAAGCGGGTTTTCCTGGCCGTCGACGGCGCCGGTTTCAAGCGCGGTGAAAACCTCGCCGAAAGCCATCGGCACCGGGTTGGCACCAAGCCGGCGGAACGTGTCCAGGAAGATCGGGTTCTGCATGACCCGGAAGTTCAGGCCCTTGAAATCCTCGACACTCGCAATCGGGTGTTTGGAATTGGTCGTATCACGGAAGCCGTTTTCCCAGATCGACAGCAGCACAAGGCCATGCTCG
The DNA here is from genome assembly GCA_008107755.1 of Rhodobacterales bacterium. Taxonomy (GTDB): domain Bacteria; phylum Pseudomonadota; class Alphaproteobacteria; order Rhizobiales; family Stappiaceae; genus Roseibium. The sequence goes on along the minus strand of VIRH01000065.1, from coordinate 183,492 downwards.
GGCATTTTCTCGGCGAGATAGTCGAAATAGGGACCCGTCATAACCGCGTCGACTTCATCTTCGTTGGAGAAGATGAACGGAAGGCTGAAAACGCCCATTGCAGGCTCGATGCCGGCGATGGCGGCAGCACCGGTCACCACCATCTCGATGGAGCCGGAGCGAACAGCCTGGGTGGCTTCAGCATCGTCGCCGAGCTGACCGGAATAAAACCCGCGCAGCTTCATGTTCCCGTCGGAACCCTCGGACAGACAGGCGGACATCGAATCGACGCCGGTCGCGACCGGGTGGTCGGCGGCAGCGCCGTTGGACACCTTGAAGGTGTGGCTGCCGTAATCCGCCGCGAGTGCAGGCGTGCCGAGGGCTGTGCTAGCGAGCACAAGGGCCGCAAGTGTGCTTTTGAACGTCATGTTTCCTCCTCCATGGATATTCCGGCGGCAATTGCCGCCGTCTCTTGTCACCTGAGCCAGTTGAGCGGGGCCAGGACGAGCTGCGGGAAAATCACCAGCAGCGCAAGAACGATGATCTGTGCGATCAGGAACGGGGCTGCTCCCCGAGCCACCTTGTGCAGCGGCACGCCCGAAACCCCGGACGAGACGCTGAGAACGATGCCGACCGGCGGCGTTACCAGTCCGATCGCGGTATTGATCACGAAGAGCACACCGAAATAGATCGGATCTATTCCGGCTTGCGTGACGACCGGCATCAGCACTGGCGCAAGGATCAGGATCGTTGGCCCCATGTCGAGCATGGTGCCGACGACGAGAACCACAGCCATGATCGTGATCAGCAGCAGCGTCGGGCTGTCGACCAGCGGTCCGACCAGATCGAGCACGATGCCCGAAAGGTCCGCAATCGTGATGAACCAAGCCGTGGCCAGCGCCGCAGCGGCAAGCATCATCACCACGGCAGTGGTCAGCGCGGCCCGCCGGAAGACTTCGAAAAGGTGATGGATCTTCAGTTCGCGGTGGACCACCATGCCGACGAAAATCGCATAGACGGCCGCAATCACGGCTGCCTCGGTCGGCGTAACGACGCCGAAACGGATACCGCCCAGGATGATCACAGGCATTCCGAGCGACCAGAGCGCCTTGCGGGTTTCCTTCAGCCGAACGTCCCAGCCCTGACGTTCCAGCGGCTGGACGCCGTCCTTGCGGGCGACGATCAGCCAGGCGATGATGGCTCCGAGACCCATCATGACCCCTGGGACGATCCCCGCCATGAAAAGCTGCGTGATCGACAGATTGGTCGCCACGGCGAAGATGATGTAGGCGATCGAAGGCGGAATGATCGGTGCGATCACGCCACCGGACGCCATCAGTCCGACGGAACGGGCTTCGTCATGTCCGGATTTGCGCATCATCGGCAGCATGATCGCGATCAGCGCCGCGCTGTCCGCAGCCGCCGACCCCGACAGCGATGCCAGGATGATCGCGGCAAAGATCGCCACGACACCGAGACCGCCCCGCATATGACCGACGAAGGCCATCGCAAACCCGATAATGCGCTTCGACATGCCGCCGGCGTTCATCAGCTCGCCGGCCAGCAGAAAGAAGGGGATCGCCAGCAGCGAGAAATTGTTGGCACCGACCACGAGCCGCTGCGAGATGATCTGCGGGTCGAACAGATCCATGTAAAAACCCATGGCCGCCGCGCACAGGATCAGGGCAAACGCGACCGGTACGCCGATGACAAGCGTCAGACCAAGAACGCCGATGAAGATCGCGAGTGTCATTCCACGACCTCATTGGCGGCATAGGGCAACTCTGTCAGGCGTCCTGTGATGTAGCCAAGCATGCGCAGGCCGGCCATAGCCCCGACCATGATCGCCATCGGGATCGCCACGCCGAAGACCCAGATCATCGGCATGCGCGTCACCGGCGCAATGTTGGTCGCGTTGACGTGAAACTGCTGCAACGAACCGACGAGGATCAGCACGCAGACAAACAGCACGAGGCCGTTCGCCGTCGCCAGCATCGCCCGGCGCAATCCCTCGGGCACGATCGCAACCACGAGATCGAAACCGATATGCATGTGCCGCCGCATCGCCGCGATGGCGCCCAGAAAGATCAGCCAGACGAAGAAGAAGCGCGAAAGCTCCTCCGAAACGTCGATGCCGGAGCCAAACCCGTATCGCAGCACGACATTCAGAAAGATCATTCCCGTCATGCCCGCCAGCAGCAGGACAAGCGCCCAGTCGAGCACAGTGAAGAAAAGTTCCAGGATACGTTTCACTGCCGTCCTCCCGCGACGCGCAACACTTCGCCGGTCGTGTAACCGGCCTCGAAAAGCAGCCAGTCTGTGGCTTCGGCCACCTCGGCGACGGTGCCGGGCCGCTGCATCGGTATTCCGGTCCGGGTGAGCGCGGCACGCGCCGGGTCACTCTGGATATCGGCCTGCATGTCGGTGGTAATGATCCCCGGCGCGACCGCATTGACGCGCAGGTCCGGGGCGAGATCGCGTGCGAGGGCCCGGGTCAGTGCGAGGATGGCGCCTTTCGATGCGGCGTAAGCCGCATAGCCCGGGGCTCCTCCGTTCATGCCGGCAATCGAGGCCATGTTGACAATGGCGGCATCCGGATGGGGATCCCGCTGGCGGAGAAAAGCTGACGTAACAGCCATCGTGCCGACCACGTTGACCGCAAGCACCATGTCCACGCTTTTCGTGTTCACCGCATCCCATTCCATCGCGGCACCAAGAATGCCGGCGTTGTTGACCAGGTGCGTCACACCGGCACGGGAAAGGTCGGCCTCTGCGGCCTTGAGCGACTCCGGCTTCGAAACGTCGACCACGTGGCCCACTGCCAGCGGCCCAAGTTCGGCGCAGGTCTTCTCCAGTGCGGCGCCGGATATATCCCACAGCACCGTACGCAGGCCGCGGTCAACGCAGCGTTCGGCAACAGCACGGCCGATGCCCGCAGCACCACCGGTGACGAGAACGACTGGCGCACTCATCCGCCGAACTCGTCGGCAAAAAGCTGGTGCCCCTTCAGATCGACCACGTCGCAGAAATCCGAATAACTCATACTGCCCTCTTTGGGTGTTGCGCCCGTTTCGCGAAGCGTCTCGAGCGCGGCAGTGCTGGCGCAGGCCGCCGCGAACAACGTCGTAACGGCGTAAAGCACTAGACTGAATCCCATGTCGGCGATCTGGGCACGGGTCAGCGAAGCGGCTTCCGTTCCATCAACGAGGCTGACCACTTTCGGGCCCTCGACACGGCGGGCGATTTCCTCGACATGCGCGATGGTCTTCACGCCATCCACAAAGACGAGATCAGCCCCCGCGTCGCGATAACGGCTGGCACGGCTTACCGCTTCATCCATCCCTTCGCCCGGCAGGGCGTCCGTCCGTGCGATGATCATCATGTCACCTGCGCCGCGCTGCCTGAGTGCTGCCTTTACGCGCTTTTCAGCAAGATCAGCCTCGACGAGACGGATACCCGCAAGCTGACCGCAGCGCTTTGGCGTCACCTGATCCTCCAGATGAAGTGCTGCAACGCCGCCCTGCATGTATTCCTCGACCGTGCGCGCCACGTTGAGGGCGCCGCCATAGCCGGTATCGGCGTCGGCGATCACGGGAATGCCGACGGCGCGAACCATTGCCCGTGCGTGATCAGCCATTTCCGTCTGGGTCATGAGCCCCAGGTCCGGTGAGCCAAGACGCATGGCGGTGGCACCGAGGCCCGTCATGTAGACAGCGTCGAAACCGGCCTTTTCGACCAGTCGTGCGGTAAAGGGATCAGGAGCACCGGGCGCGGAGGCAAGCTGTCCTTTTGATACGAGATCACAAAGCACACGAGCGGCGGATGTCATGGCTATACCTCCCAATAGCGCAGGTCCACTTAAGCTATTTAACGTGTAACATGTAAGGCATCACCGTTGTCAAGCGCGCCTTGCTTCGTTCGGCCATGGCGGTTCGCCAGATCGATCCGGCACCTGGTCGTGCTGCCAATGTGTCGCGTTCCGGATAATCCTGTCGGAAGGCCAGCCTTGGCCCGTCCCTCGCCCGTCGCGTTTTCTTCAGGCTCCCTGCCACCACGGTGCCAAAACGAAGTCGATCACGACCACGGAAAGCCCCGTCAGCACACGGGATTTCCGTCCCGCGGTTTGACATCGGCGCCCGCGCCTGTCACTCAACGGCTGAAAAAAGGGCTGACGCCCATTCTGCCTGACCGTGCGATCCATGAGACGATCGCACGCAACGCTGGAACCGGATGATCATGATCGAGACCCCCTATTACCTGATCGACAAGGCAGGCCTTCTCCGCAACATGGAGAAGATCGCCTACGTCCGGGAGCGGTCGGGAGCGAAGGCCCTGCTCGCGCTGAAGTGCTTTGCCACCTGGTGTGTCTTCGACTTCATGCGCGACTACATGGACGGCACCACCTCGTCGTCGCTGAACGAGGTCCGTCTCGGCCATGAGCGTTTCGGCAAGGAGACCCACGCCTATTCGGTCGCCTATGCGGATTACGAGATTGACGAGGTCGTCTCACATGCCGACAAGATCATCTTCAATTCCATCGGACAGCTGGAACGCTTCGCGGACAAGGCCTCGGGCATAAAGCGCGGACTGCGCCTCAATCCGCAGGTCAGCTCGTCCAGTTTCGACCTCGCCGACCCTGCCCGCCCGTTTTCGCGCCTCGGCGAATGGGACGTGGAGAAGGTGGGCAGCGTGATGGACCGCATCAGCGGCTTCATGATCCACAACAATTGCGAGAACGCGGACTTTTCGCTTTTCGATCGCATGCTCGGCGACATCGAGCAGAAGTTCGGCAGCCTTCTGAAACGGGCAGAATGGGTGAGCCTCGGCGGCGGCATTCATTTCACCGGTGACGATTATCCGCTCGATCTTTTCGCCGACCGACTGAAGAAATTCTCCGAAGACTACGGCGTCCAGGTCTATCTGGAGCCGGGAGAGGCCTCGATTACGCGATCGACCACCCTCGAAACGACGGTGCTGGATACGCTCTTCAACGGAAAGAACCTTGCGATCGTCGACGCGTCGATCGAAGCGCATATGCTTGATCTGCTGATCTACAGGGAAACCGCGAAGGTGCTGCCGGACGAAGGCCCGCATCGCTACATGGTCTGCGGAAAGTCGTGCCTGGCCGGAGACATTTTCGGAGAGTTCAGCTTTCCGGAAGAACTCAGGACCGGTGACCGGGTGTCGATCCAGGACGCAGCCGGTTATACCATGGTCAAGAAGAACTGGTTCAATGGCGTGAAGATGCCTGCGATCGCAGTCAGGGAACTGGACGGTTCGATCACGACCGTCCGCGAATTCAGCTACCAGGATTACGAAGACAGTCTGTCCTGAGACTTGAACTGCAAAACCCCCAAGGTTCCAAGGAAGGTTTACGTTTCAAATGAAAAAGAATGTTCTCATCGTCGGTGCCGGAGGTGTCGCTCAGGTGGTGGCGCACAAGTGCGCTCAGAACAACGACGTTCTCGGCGACATTCACATCGCGTCTCGCACGAAGTCGAAATGCGACGCCATCATTGAAACCGTGCACGCCAAGAAGGCGCTCAAGCAGGACGGAGTTCTGGAAGGTCATGAGCTCAACGCACTCGACGTTGACGCGACTGCCGACCTGATCCGCAAGACCGGGTCCCAGATGGTCATCAATGTCGGCACGGCCTTTCTGAACATGTCCGTGCTGAGTGCCTGCCTGAAGACGGGGGCCGCCTATATCGACACCGCCATTCATGAAGAGCCGGGCAAGATCTGCGAGACACCGCCCTGGTATGCGAACTATGAGTGGAAACGCGCCGAAGAGTGCGAAAAGGCTGGCGTTACCGCCGTCCTGGGTGCCGGTTTCGATCCCGGTGTCGTCAACGCCTATGCACGCCTTGCCAAGGACGACTATCTCGACAAGGTCACGTCTGTCGACATCGTTGACATCAACGCCGGCAGCCACCAGCAGTACTTCGCGACCAACTTCGACCCGGAGATCAATTTCCGCGAATTCACCGGCACCGTCTATTCCTGGCAGAATGGCGAGTGGCAGGAAAACCGGATGTTCGAGATCGGCAAGGAATACGACCTTCCCGTCGTCGGCAAGCGCATGGCCTACCTCTGCGGCCACGATGAGGTGCATTCGCTGGCGCGCAACATGGACGGCGCGGATGTCCGCTTCTGGATGGGCTTCGGCGAGCACTACATCAACGTCTTCACGGTTCTGAAGAATATCGGGCTACTGTCCGAGAAGCCGGTCACCACTGCCGAAGGGCTGGAAGTCGTACCGCTCAAGGTGGTCAAGGCCTGCCTGCCCGACCCCTCCTCCCTCGCCCCTGAATACGAGGGCAAGACGTGCATCGGCGACTTCGTCAAGGGGACCAGGGACGGCAAGGAGCACGAGGTGTTCATCTACAACGTTGCCGACCACAAGGAAGCCTATGAGGAAGTCGGCAGCCAGGGCATTTCCTATACGGCCGGTGTGCCTCCCGTCGCGGCGGCGATGCTGATCGCAACCGGCGAATGGGACGTGAAGAAGATGGCCAATGTCGAAGAACTGCCGCCACACCCGTTCCTCGGCATCCTGAACCGTATCGGCCTGCCGACCCGTATCAAGGATGCGGACGGGGATCGCGCGATTTCCTTCTGATGCCTTTTGCCCCGCGCCTTGGCGTCGGGCGCTAAAGACCGGAGAAAGCCGGCGGCAGGGGTCTCCTGTCGCCGGCTTTCCTTTTTTCCGTGGTACGGTTGCGAAAAGTTACCTTCAGGACCCTCCACGTCATTTCCCGAGATGCTTGCGATCCGCGACCAAAGCTAACCTGCCATCACCGCATCAGGAGGATCGGCACCTTGCAGGTCCGGACCATTTCCGTCGTGGTCGACCCGATGACCAGGTTGCGGATGCGCGAGTGGCCATAGGCGCCCATGACGACAAGGTCATAGTGACGCTCCTCCACCAGCTTGCTCAGGGTCGGTTCGGCTTTGCCGTTCTCGATGACGATGTCCGCCTCGAAACCACCAGCCGCCAGCGTGTCCCTGGCGTTTTCGAGTGCCTTTCGCAGCTCTGAGGTTTCCGCGCCGGCAAACGCCAATGTGACCGGAAGACCGGCGAGCAGCGAACTGCGGGCGACATAATCGACCGTTTTCAGCGAGGATTGTCCACCGTCGAAGGCAATCAGCACTTTCGAGACCGGCTTGAACTCACGGTTCGCTACAAAGACCGGCTTCCGGCAGGACCGCACGATGCGCTCCAGGTTCGAGCCGAGATGCAGCTTCGCAAAATCAGCGGCCTCGCCGCGCTTTCCGATGATGATGAGGTCGCCGGTGTCTTCCTTGGCCAGGACCGTTTCCACCAGATCGCCCTGGCGCAATCGCGTCTCGACGGCCACGCCGTCGGCTTCCACGATCGCCTGCGCGTCTTCCAGAATGGCGCGTCCCCTGGCATGGGACAGTTTCGCCCGTTTGGCATCCAGTTCGCTCAATTCGGACAAAAGATGCGAACGCGCGCCCAGTTCAATGGCTCCGCTGAGATCCTGGCTGTCGGCACCCTCGCGCCGCCCCATGACGTGGTAGATCTTCACGCCGGCATCCGTGCGTTTCGCGATCCATGCGGCGTAGTGGCAGACGCTTTCGGAATATTTCGAACCGTCCACCAGGGCTATCAATGTGCTTTCCGGCATATGTTCCACCCTAATGTCCCAGAAGTTTTTCCATCGCGCCCGGCTTGTCATGAATGGCAAGCCTGTCGACGATGGTTTCCGATGCTTCGTTCATGCCGAGGATATCGACTTCGGCTCCCTCGCGGCGAAATTTCAGCACTGCCATGTCCAGCGCCGCAACGGAGGAAATGTCCCAGATGTGGGCGCGGCTGACATCGATCGTCACCCTGTCGGGCGCTTCCTTGAAGTCGAACGCCTTCATGAAATCCTCGGCCGACGCGAAGAACAACTGCCCTTCGACGATATAGGTCCGGTGACGCCCGTCCTGGCTGATCGTCGTTCTGACGCGGAAGATCTGCGAGATCTTCCAGGCGAAGAAGATGCCCGACAGCAGCACGCCGACAAGGACGCCGATGGCGAGGTTGTGGGTGTAGACAACGAAGAACACCGTGGCCAGCATGACGATCGAGGAGGAACGGGGATGCTCGCGGATATTCTTGATCGAACTCCAGGAGAAGGTTCCGATCGACACCATGATCATGATCGACACGAGGGCCGCCATCGGGATCTGCCCCACGAGATCCCCCAGCACCACCACCATGAACAAGAGGAAGACGCCGGCTGCAAATGCCGACAGCCGCCCGCGACCGCCCGACTTTACGTTGATGATCGACTGTCCGATCATGGCGCAGCCCGCCATGCCGCCGATGAAGCCGGTGGCGGTGTTGGCGATGCCCTGGCCGATGCACTCCTGGTTCCGGTCCGACGCCGTGTCGGTCAGATCATCGACGATCTGCTGCGTCATCAGACTTTCCAGAAGACCGACAACCGCGACCGCAATCGAATAGGGAAAGATGATCTTGAGGGTTTCAAGGTTCAGCGGAATGTCGGGCAACAGGAACACCGGCAGCGTGTCCGGCAGCTCGCCCATGTCGCCGACCGTTCGCACCTCCCAGCCGAAGAGCAGCGTCAGCGCCGTCAGCACGATGATCGTGACCAGCGGCGACGGAACGACCTTGGTGAGACGCGGGAACAGGTAGATGATGGCCAGACCCGCCGCGACCAGAGCATAGGTGAGCATCGGGACCCGTGAGGGATCGAGTTCCGGCAACTGTGCCATGAAGATGAGGATGGCGAGCGCATTGACGAAGCCCGTCATCACCGACCGCGAGACGAACCGCATCACGTATCCGAGCTTCAGGAGCCCGGCCCCGATCTGAAGAAGCCCCGCCAGAACGGTGGCGGCGAGCAGGTATTGCAGCCCGTAGTCCTTGACGAGAGTGACCATCAGGACGGCCGTTGCCGCCGTTGCTGCTGAGATCATTCCCGGACGCCCGCCCGTGATGGAGATGATGACCGCGATGGAGAAGGAAGCATAAAGGCCGACCTTCGGGTCGACCCCCGCGATGATGGAAAAGGCGATCGCCTCGGGAATGAGGGCAAGCGCCACGACGAGACCTGACAGGAGGTCCGCGCGGATATTGCCCAGCCATTGGTTTTTATAAGTTGCGTATGAAATCATGAACCGCCCAAAGGTCTGCGAACCGGAGCAACACTGCGCTACGGGTTTTCAGATTGTGAAATTTTGGGTTGTCCGGCGGATAGGCGGCCGGAAGAGCCACCCGGGAGTCACACCCGGGTCCTTGCGATGGGTTTTTCTTAGCGTGTTGCAGCGCAAAAGCCAAGAGGACGCTTGTGGATCACGCGGTCGGCCGAACCGCGCGACCTGCGCGGACCGCCCGCTGAACGCCAACTCGGGTGTATGAGCTCGCAAATCGATCGCAGCACCTTCGAAGACTTCCCGCTCGGGAAATCGACCACGCATTCTCCGAGCTTCGTGGCGCGGACTCATCGCGCCAGCGAAGCGGCGTAGGGGCCGAGCCAGTTCCGTCCAGCGCTCTGGTCTTTGCCCCTCGGCAGAAGGGATCTTTGCGGCGTCAAGCCTCAGCCTGTCAGGCCGACCCTGTGATAGCCGCGGCCATAATACAGAAGCCCGCCCGGTGCCGTGTCTTCGCAGAGCCCGACGTCGAGGACCGAACAGTAAAGCACGCGATGGGAGCCGAGATCCTGATGATCGCTCAATTCACAGTCGAAGGTGGCAAGCGCACCTTCCAGAACCGGCGCTCCCGAGCGTCCGTAGATCCATTTGGCGGCAGAAAACCTTTCCTCAACCGGGGTCTTTCCCCCGAAAAGATTGGAAAGCGCTTCCTGGTTGCCGGCAAGCACATTCACGCAGAGCGCCCTGTTCGCCATCACCGTTTCGAAGACCGACGACGACTGGTTCAGGCATACGAGAAGCGTCGGCGGCGTATCGGTCACGCTGCACACGGCTGTCGCTGCAAACCCGGCACGACCTGCGGGCCCGTCCGTGGTGACGATGTTGACGGCGGCGCCAAGGCGGGACATGCCGTCTCGGTATGTCTTGGAACTGACGCCGGTCATGGCTTCTCCGGAAAGCGGCATGTTGGGAACGGAGTTCATGTCTTCGGTCCTTTCTTTGGGGCGTGCGACGGCGCTCAGGCAGCGCTCCTGAAGCAGCCTGCAGGTTCGAAGGCGCCGAGCGCCAGATGGCGTTCGAGGTGGAAGGCGACCGAGGCTGCGAGATCCTCGCGCCATGGTCTTGCGATAATCTGCATCGCGATCGGCAGCCCCTCTGCCGATTTGGCGGCAGGCAAGGCGATTGCAGGCAGGCCCAGGAAGGACCACGGTCTGGTGAATTTCGCCATGGATGCCACGACCGAGGCCATTTCCGGCTTGTCGCCGACATCGACGTCGTCTGACAGCGGCGGCAGGAAGGGCATGACCGGGGCAATCAGCACGTCTGCCTGACCGAAGGTCCGGGCAAGCGTTTCCTGCAGCATCAGTCCCCTCGCCTGCTGGGCGCGCAGATAGATCGGGCCGGGAACGGCCAGAGATTGCGACAGGCGCATGCGCACCTGCGGACCGTAGTCGTCGGGGCGCTCCCTGAGCCAGTCGAAGTGGAAGGTGCCGCCCTCCGTCATTGCCACGACATTCGCCAGGTCGGCAATCGCGGAAAGATCCGGCAAGGGGGCTGCAACCGGGTTCATACCAAGGTCTTGAAGTGCGCTCACGCTGGTCTCAAGAGCGCCTGCCACCTGCGGATCGAGATCCGCGGTGAAGAAACCATCCGGCAGGCCGATCTTCAGTGGCTTCAGATCAGAAAGAAGATCGCCGAGCGGTGCGGCGTCGGCGCAGGTCATGTCCTTGCCGTCGGGACCCGCGATGACGCGCAGCATTTCATAGGCATCCTCCACACTGCGGGTCAGCGGGCCGACACAGTCCTGGGAAAAGGACAGTGGCATCACCCCATGGCGGCTGACTCGGCCCTGGGTGGGTTTCAGGCCGACGACGCCACAACAGGCCGCCGGCAGGCGGATGGAACCGCCGGTGTCGGAGCCGAGGGCCGCCGGAACGATACCCGCCCCGACCGCCGCTCCCGAGCCGCTGGACGAACCGCCAGTGATCCTCGCTGGCTCGATCGGATTGCGCGCCCGGCCATGATGGGCGTTGTGGCCTGTCGGTCCGAGCGCGAACTCGCTCATGTTGAGGCGACCGATCTGGAGCGTTCCCGCCTGTTGCAGACGATCGAGCACGGTGCAGGTTTCAGAAGCAACATGATCGGCGCGGATCTTCGACGCGCACCCGGTGACGAACCCCTTGCGGTCGTACATATCCTTGTGGGCAAGCGGCACGCCATGAAACGGGCCGGTCGCGTCGCCGGACGCGGTCAACTCGTCGGCCTTGCGCGCCGCGGCCAGCGCAGTGGCTTCTTCCAGCGCCACGAAAGCGTTCAACTCACCCTGCATGGCTTTTGCCTTGCCGAGCGCCGACTGCGTCAGTTCCGCGCTGGAGACCTTGCGTTCGCGAATGGCCGCGGCCATGCCGAGCAGCGTATCTGGCAGCGAACCGCTCATGAGCGAGCCTCCACGGTCATTGTCGCGTCGAAACCGAGCGGGTCTGTCTCGAAGGCCTTGGCATCATTGGCGAGCGGGGCACCTATTGTCCGGCTGTCACGTTTCATTTCGCCGCTCATGGCGTTGATTTCCGCCGTGCTGGCCGGTCGGTTCCAGTAAAGGCCGGCGAGACTGGCCGCGATTTCTTTCGGATCCTGCATCAGCTGAAGTCCTGAGGTTGTCGGTTGCGTACGAGCTGGCTGAGCGAAACGGCAATGACCAGCGCTCCGCCATAGAAGAGATTCTGCACATAGGTGTTGGCGCCCAGCATCGTCAGTCCCGTGATGCCTGTCACGAGAAAGTAGACGCTGATCAGGGAGCCGAAAGCGTTGAAGCGTCCGGGCACGATGCTTGTCGCGCCGAGAAAGGCAGCGGCGAAGGCCGGCAGCAGCAGATTAAGGCCCGACAGCGGATCGGCGGAACCGGTCATGCCGGCATAGAGCAGACCGGCCAGCGCCGATACCGTACCGGACACGACGAAGGACGTCGCGCGCACACGCGTCACGTTGATGCCGTTGAGGCGGGCGACTTCCCTTGCCCTGCCAACGAACAGAAGCTTGCGGCCCGGGATCGTGAACTCCATCACATACCAGAGAACCACGGCAAGGCCGACCGCATAGAAGAAGGCCAGCGGAATGCCGAAGAGCCGGTTGATGATCACCCACTCGACCAGATCCATGGAGACACCGGAAATCGTCTGACTGTTGCTGATCCAGAGGATCAGACCATTGACGAACGTGCCGACCCCAAGCGTGACGATCAGGGAATGAATGCGGAAATAAAGAACGAAGAAGGCGTTCACTGCCCCGATGACCGCGCCGGTGAGAAGCGCGATCAGGAGCACCGGGACGATCGGCCAGCCGAGCTTGACGTTCAGCACCGCGATGATCATGGAACTCATCGTCAGGATGGAGGCACCCGACAGGTCGAAGTCGCCGGACGTCAGCGGAATGACGATCGCCAGCGTAAGCACCACCAGGACTGCCTGCGACCCGAACATGGTGGAGAAATTGCGCCAGCTCAGAAAGGAATCGGGCATCAGCGCACCGAACAGGACGATCAGAAGCAGCCACGAGAAGACCAGGGCGAAACGCTCTCCTTCCGTCTTCCAGTTCAGCTTCGAGACCCGCATCGACAGGGAGGGTTTACCCGTTTGCATGTCCAGGGACGTCATTCTGCGGCCTCCAGGTCGTGGCTGTAAAAACAGGCTTCGGTAATCGCGGCGCGGGTGATCTCCGCGCCTTTCAGTTCGGTCACGGGCCGCCCGCGCGAGAACACAAGGATCCGGTCACAAATCTGTTCGAGCTGTTCGTTGTCAGTCGAGGCACAGAGAATCGAGGTCCCCTTTCGGGATGCCTGATCGAGTGCTTCGAAGATCTGCTGGCGGGCTCCGAAATCGACGCCCTGCGTCGGCTCGTCGAGCAGAAGGAGCCTCGGTCCGGTCTGCAGCCACTTGGCCAGCAGCACTTTCTGCTGGTTGCCGCCGGAAAGAGCGCCAAGCGTGAGCGCGGGATTGTGGGGCCTGACGTCATAGACAGTCGAGAGTTCGTCCGCCCGCCCGCGCATCGCCTTGAGGTCGAGGCCAAGCGGACCGGCAAGATCCGCCAGGACGGGCAGGGTTATGTTGTCGGTGACGGACAGCGAGCCTGCTCCGGCCGCTCCCAGCCGGTCGCCGGGCAAGAGCGCGATGCCTTGCGCCTGCGCGCTCGCCGGCGTCAGCCGGGAAAGGTCGATGGATCTTCCGTCGAGCTGCAAAGTGCCGCGCGCGGGAATTGCGCCGTAAAGCGCGTAAGGCACGCTGGCGTAGCCCGAACCGATCAGCCCGGTCACGCCGAGGGTTTCGCCTTCGCCTATGGAGAGATCGTATCCCGGTGCGCCAGCAACGCTGCATCCGGAAACCTCGACGGCCGCCGCGGCCGCGGCCGGCACTCCGCGCCGGTCCTTGGTAAAGCTTTCGATCCGCTCGCCGACGATGGTGTCAAGAATGTCCTGCCGCGAAGCGGTTGCGGTGTCGAGGAGGCCCGCCAGTTCGCCGTCGCGCAAGACCGCCACACGGTCGGTGATGTCACGCACCTCGTCGATGTCGTGGGTGACGATGATGACCGATGCGCCCGTCCTGACAATCGAACGGATCAGATCGAACAGCCGTTTCACATCCTCTGCCGGCAGGAAGGGCGTCGGCTCGTCCAAAACCAGAATGCCCTCGCCGCCGTAACCGGCGTCCGATGCACGCAGGTCCTCGAAGGCCCGGATGATGGCGACGAACGCCCGCTCAACAGGCGACAGGCTGGCGACGCTTGCGCGCGGGTCAATGTCGAGACCGAAGGTTTGGAACAGCGCCGCGACACGGTCGCGCTCGCGTTTCCAGGAGATCCGGTAAGGGGTCTTCTGGTCGAGCGCGGTCACCCGCATATTTTCAACCACCGACAGCGAGGGCACCAGCGCGAGATGCTGGTGAACGAAGGCAACGCCGCGCTGCTTGATGTCCATCTGGTCGAGCGGCAGAGGCATGGTCTTGCCCCAGAGGGTGATTTCGCTGCCGGCTTCCGGTTGATGGAAGCCGGCCAGCACCTTGATCAAGGTGGATTTGCCGGAGCCGTTCTGGCCGAGGAGACCGAACACCTCACCCCGGCGGATCGAAAGCGACACGCCCTTGAGGGCATAGTGGCTTCCGAACCGCATGCGGATGTCCTTCAGCGTCAGAACGGAATTGTCGCTCATGAGGGTGTCTCCGGCAGGGCTCTTCGGATCAGTTCAGTTTCCAGAGTGTCCGGAAACCTTCCAGATGCGCGTCGCCGTAGCCGTCGTCGAAGGTTGCCGGAACGCCGGCTGTTTCGACGTTTTCCTCATCGAAGATCAACAGCGGCACGTTCAGCTTGGCGACCGGCGGCAGATCGCAGACCATGCGCATGATGCTGTCGATGGCCGCATAGCCCGCCCAGCCGAGGCTTTCGCCGATGTCCATGTCGACCTGCCCTTCCCGCAGCATGTCGAGCACGAAGGGCGTGCCGTTGAAACTGGCGACGCCGACGGCTTCCTCGGAGCCCGTGATGCGCAGGGCAGGAAGGACGAACTGCGACATGGAATCATAGATCGGCAGGATGTAGTTGATGCCTGAATCCGCCAGCAGCGCCGACTGGGTGCCGGACTGTATCTTGGTTGCCCACTCCGAAACCGGAACGTCCAGATGCTTCTGTTTGCAATCCGGGCAAAGCTCGGTGAGCTGATCCTGAATTGCCTTCACGAAGGGAATGGACGGCAAGACATCCGACGAACCGATGATCAGCACGTTGGGCTTGCCCTCCGTTTCCACGAACGCCCAGGCGGCGAGCAGTTTGCCAGCCGCCGTGTAATCGATCTTCCCGGCGGAATCGATGCTGTCGATCTGGTCCTGGGTGACATCATAGAGATGGGTGGCCGAGATCTGCAGGCCGGCGTCCCGCGCCTCCTTTAGCTGCGGACCCAGCCATTCCGGGTTTAGGCCACCGGCAAGGTCGATGACGTCATAGTCCTGACTGATGGCCTGGGAGATCCCCTGGATCCATTGGTCCGTCTTCAACTGGTTGTCCCAGGTCGTGTAGGTGAAGCCGACTTCCTCCGCCGCCGAGGCCATGGCCTTCTGAAGCTCGACGTTGAACGGGATCGTCATGGAGATCGGAACGGACAACACCTTCTTGTCCGCCATGCAGCTCTTGGCGTCGAAAGGCTCGCCCGGCGCTTCGAAAACCGGCATGTCCTTGTGGCTGGCAACGATGGCCTGCGCGTCGGCCATCGGGTCCGCCAGTCCAGGCGTGGCCAGGCAGGCAAGGGACGTCGCAGTCATGAAGGAACGGAGAATAAGCGATCGCATCGGAAAGTGTCCTTTTCGCAGGAACGCGGTCGGGCAGACGTCTCAAGACGTCGCTGCCGCCCATCAATAATTGTTAAAGTACGTACATACTCCGAAGAGAGTCAAACAAAAGATGCTTACAAATTGACACTGCAAAAAATTTGAACAAACAGCACGAAAACAGGCAGAAGACTGGCGCTTTATGCGCCTACAACGCCCATTACCTGGCGTCGGACAAAGGCACGCGGCTTCCGAGATCGAGGGATTCCGGAAGTTCAAGAACAGATAGATACGTACAAATCCGTCAACCGGGCGACTGCATTTGTGTGCGCCAGGAAAGGACCATCCCAAGAAACCCGAAGCAGGAAAAGATCAGGAAGGAACTGCTGTAGTGCCCCGTGACGGCATAAAGCGTCGCGAAGGTTGACGGGCCGACGATGACGCCGATGAACGTGTAGACGAGCACACCGCCAGTGAGCGCCCCCACCGCGCCCCTCGGCGCAGAATGAGCAACCTCGGCCAGGAGGACACCGTTCCACCCGATGGCAACGAGACCCGTCAGCGCGAAGGCGGCAGCCTGGGCCGCGGTCGGGAGATGCGACAGGTTGGCCAGAGCCACGAAGCCGAGGCCGCTGAGAAGACCGAGTAAAGCAAGGGCACGGAAACCGCCACCAAGCCTGTCCGCGACGCTACCCCAGAACACCCTGCCAAAGGCGCCGGAAAACTGCATGACGGCAGCGACCGAACCGGCTGCGAGCAGCGACCACCCCGCGTCCTGCACAAGCGTAACCACCGCAAAGGTCGAGACGGACAACTGCATGGCAGAATAGGCGAATCCGAGCCAGCACAGAGCTCTGAGCCGCCTGTGTCGCCAGATCACCGATTGCTCGCTCTGGAAATTTTGCAGCAGGGACAGAGACCCTTCGCCGATGCGCGGCTCCGGACGATGCGTTGCCACAAGCCACGCCATGACCGCAAGGCTGATGACGGCGCCCGACAGAAGGCTGACCTGCCAGGAATAGAGCCCGGCCAGAAAGGGAAAGGCGAAGCTGGCGAAGATACCCCCCAGCGGAACGCCTGCCTGCTTGATCGAATAGACCAGGTTGCGACGGGCGCGTGGCGTGACCCGACTGAGAAGTTCGGAGGCAGCGGGATTGTTGAGACCGTAACCAACACCGATCACCAGCGAGGCGGCAACGATGGACCAGAGCGATCCGGCTGCAATGCCAAGGAAACCGAACAGGAAGCAGGCAAGCGCAGAAAGCTCGACCCGCACAGGACCAAGCCTCTGGATCAGCGCGCCGGCCAGCGCGGAGGAGATCATGCCTGCGGTATAGACGAGACTGATCTGATAGCCGATCCAGAAGGAACCGACCTCCAGATCCCGTGCCACCGCCGGCGCGATGGCCGTCAGGCCGAGGACACAGGAGGTCGCCGTGATCTGGACTGCCGTAGCGACGCTGAGCGTCTGCACCAGCGTGGGCTGGAGCGTTTGTTGCGCTGGATGAGGGTCGGTCAGTTCCGACATATGAGCGTGCACCCAAATATATTCTTTGATTAAGTACGTACTAATAAACTGAAGATCGTTTGGCAAGAGCAGCTCCGTGATTGCCCACGGCGGCGGAATTCGTTTGCGTTTTGTGAGGAAAGCCGATTGAAAGGCCGTGAACGGACGGGAGCCGGAAACGTGACCTTGAAGGATGACGACTCGCGCGGAGCAGGCGCCGACTGGCAGCCCGAGCTGGCTACGGCACCGCTGTATCTTCAGGTGGCGCACCATCTCGAGGCCCGAATCCGGGACGGCGACTATCCTGTCGGAACACTGCTACCCACCGAAAACGAGCTTGCGGAAATGCTCGGAGTCAGCCGGCAAACCGTTCGCCAGGCCATAGCAACCCTGCGTCAGAAGGGGCGCCTGTCGGCGCGCAAAGGCGTCGGAACCCGGGTGGAAGCCGGCTTCGACCCGGATCGCGCCCGCTTTGTCGCGCATTCCCGGTCCGAGCTGTTCGAGATTGCATCCGAAACAGAATTCGCGATCGAACACAAGGAACAGGTCTCCGCACAGGGACGACTCGCTGTTGATCTCGGCTGCAGGCCTGGCCGCAAGTTCTTTCATATGAAAGGCGTGCGCTACGCCGGCAACATGAAACGCCCATTCTCCTGGAACGAGGTCTATGTCGACTATCGTCTGGCCGCTGCGGTCAAGGACATAACCGTTGCCCGCCGCGCGATCTTCCACCACATTGAGGAATTTACCGGCGAGCGCATCCAGGAAATCCAGCAGGACGTCAAACCGATCCTGATCGACGACGCGGTTGCCGAACGGCTCGAGGCAGAGCCGGGCTCCCTCGGACTCATAGTGATCCGCCGATACTACGGCAGCGGTAGCCGTCTTCTGGAATACGCTTTCCAGATCCTGCCCGCAGACCGCTTCACCTATACAACGACCCTGCGCGCTGAGCTCTGATTTCCCCAAAAGCTCAATACCGCCCTCCCGCCAGCCGGGTGACGGCCCGGGAGCCGATCACGCTCGCCGACGCAACCCCCATCCTGACTCCCACTGACTGATTGCCCTTCCCTGACACCTTTCGGCTACCTGTCGCGCGCTGAAACACGGCACGGATTCCGCATGGGCCGACTGCACATAGTTTTTGCATGCCCTCGGGAAAATCAGCAAATTTTCTGCCCAATAGATATGCATGCCTGTGTTGAGTGCAAAATGGGCTAGACAGTTTCTCGTGACCTGTATTAGTTCGTACATATACACAGAGCGTCGACACAACGCACAGGGGAACTGCAATGGATATTGGTGTCTTCATTCCGATCGGAAACAACGGCTGGCTGATTTCGACCACATCACCCCAGTACAAGCCCAGCTTCGAGCTGAACAAGCAGGTCGTGCAAAAGGCGGAATCCTATGGACTGGATTTCGCGCTCTCCATGATCAAGTTGCGCGGCTTTGGCGGCAAAGCCGAATTCTGGGACTACAACCTGGAATCCTTCACGCTGATGGCGAGCCTTGCCGCTGTTACCGAGCGCATCAAGCTGTTCGCCTCCACTGCGGTCCTCACGCTTCCGCCCGCCATCGTCGCGCGCATGGCGACCACCATCGATTCCATCGCTCCCGGCCGTTTCGGCGTCAACATCGTGTCCGGTTGGCAGATGGCCGAATACGACCAGATGGGCATCTGGCCCGGGGACGACTATTTCGGCTATCGCTACGACTATTCGAGCGAATACGTGAAGATAATGAAGGATCTCTGGGAAACCGGCGAATGCACGTTCGATGGTGAGCATTTCACCATGACGGACTGCATGATGAAGCCGATGCCGGAGAACCGCATCGAGATCGTGGCGGCCGGCCAGAGCCCGCGCGGAATGAAGTTCGCCGCCGAATATGCCGACTATAACTTCGTCATGGGCTCCGGCATCAACACGCCGACCGCCTATGCACCGGGCAACGAGCGCCTGATCGCAGCGGCGGCCGAAACCGGCCGTGACGTCGGGGCCTATGTGCTTTTCATGGTGATCGCGGATGAGACCGACGAGCTGGCAAAGGCAAAGTGGGAAAACTACCGTGCCGGCGCAGATGTCGACGCGCTCGCATGGATGGCCGATCAGGGCGGCAAGGATTCCAACGCCGATGCAAGCTCAACGGCCAAGTCCATCAATCTTCCCGAAGGTGCCGTCAACTTCAACATGGGCACCATCGTCGGGTCTTATGAAAGCGTTGCAAAAATGCTCGATGAGGCCGCCGAGGTTCCCGGCACCAAGGGCATCATGCTGACGTTCGATGACTTCCTCGTCGGTCTCGATCAGTTCGGCCAGAAGATCCAGCCGCTGATGAAGAGCCGCAGCGCCGTCCAGGTGGCTGCCGAATAGGACCTCGCACCCGGCGCAGAACCGACTGCGCCGGGTGCGATCCCTTCCGCCTTTGCCCCGGCGTATGGCGGCAACCGGATCCGCCCTCGCCCGCAGCCGCAGTGGCGGGTTCCGGTTTTCTTTTTGGGAGCCTGACGGATGACCGTACTCGATATCGTGGAAGAAGATCTGCACAGCCTCGATGCCGCAACTGCGCGTATGCTGATGGCGGACGACTGCCTGACCGCCCACGATCTCGTTTCTGCCTGCCTGAGACGGATTTCCCTGAGAGACAAGGATGTGAAGGCGTGGCTCGCGGTCAGCGACCGGGCGCTGGAGGAGGCCGGGCGGCTGGACGCCTTGCCGAAAGCCAAACGTGGCCGACTTCATGGACTGCCCATCGGCATCAAGGATGTCTTCGACACCGGATCGTTGCCGACCACCTATAATTCTCCCCTCTTTCAAGGGTTCCAGCCAGCGCGCAACGCGCCTGCAGTCGACCAGCTCGTCGCCGAAGGCGCCATCCTGATCGGCAAGACCGACACGACCGAATTCGCTGCTGCCGGAAGGGATGCCGCAACCGGCAATCCACACGATCTGGCGCACACGTCCGGAGGGTCTTCTGCCGGATCGGCGGCCGCCGTTGCCGATTTCCACGTTCCACTGGCCCTGGCGACCCAGACCGGTGGCTCGACGATCCGTCCGGCGTCCTTCTGCGGAATTTTCGGCTACAAGCCAAGCTTCGGACTGGTCAGTCGGGAGGGCGTCAAGACCTATGCCAACAGTCTCGACACAGTCGGCTGGTACGGGCGCAGTCTGGAAGACATCATCCTGCTCTCTGGTGTATACGGCGTCGCGGATATCCCGGTCTGGCCTGCCGAAGGAGCGGCCAATCCGGACGGCAAGTTGACCGTCGGCATCTCGCTCGGTCCGAATGCGGATGATCTGGAACCCGCATCCCGCGAGGCGATGGAACTGACGGCAAAGAGACTTGTGGAGGCGGGTCACGACGTCCGATGGATTGATTTCCCGGTTTCCTTTTCCGAACTCGACAGCTGGCACCGCATCATTCTCCGGCGCGAGGGCGGCGCTTCGTTCCGGAACCTTCATATGCTCTATGGCACAGGGCTCCACGAGGATTTCAGGGCGCAGGTCGAGAACAGGGATGGCCGGACCCTGATGGACTACCGTGCCGCGCTTGATGCCGCCGCCCTTGCCCGGCCGGTCTTCGACGGTATTGCCGGCGCGTTCGACCTTCTCGTCGTACCGAGCGCACCTGGCCTCGCGCCCAGTGGCCGCAGACCCGGAAATCCGCTCTTCAACTGTCCGTGGACGCTTATCGGGGCACCGTGTCTGAACGTGCCGCTGAAAGCGACAGGTCTGCCGCTGCCCATCGGGGTGACCTTCATGGCGCCGCGCTATTGCGACGAGGCATTGCTGTCGCTCGCACGGATTGCAGCGCCAGCCCTGAGTGCCGAATGACCCTGCCGGTGGCGTCTGACACCCCCAAATCCCATCCTTGAAACGATACCCGAACATATCAGGAGACATGACGTGACGACTTCAACGGACGTCCGGACCGCAATGATCGAAACGCTGTTCACCGAGGCGCGAAGCTTCAACAAGTGGCAGGACAAGGCGGTTCCGCAATCGTTGATCGCCGAGCTCTACGAGCTGGTCAAGCTCGGACCGACGTCTGGCAACTGCTGCCCCGGACGCTTCGTCTTCGTGCATTCCGACGAGGGCAGGGAAAAGCTCAAACCCGCCATGTCCAAGGGCAACCTGGAAAAGACCATGACGGCACCTGTCACCGTCATCCTCGCGCAGGACATGGAGTTCTACGAGAAGCTTCCGGAGCTCTTTCCCCATGCCGATGCAAAATCCTGGTTCACCTCCAGCCCGGCGCTTGCCGAGGAAACCGCTTTCCGCAATTCCTCGCTGCAGGGCGCCTATCTGATCATGGCAGCCCGTGCGCTCGGCCTTGATGCAGGGCCGATGTCCGGTTTCGATCAAGAGACGGTGGACGAGGCGTTTTTTGCCGGGACGACCTGGAAGAGCAACTTCCTGATCAACCTCGGCTACGGTGATCCTTCTGGAAACTTCGACCGGCTGCCACGCCTCGCCTTCGAGGAGGCCGCCCGCTTCGCTTGAAGCGGGCTCCGGCCGCATTGCCTCGCTGTCAGGGCATGTAGATACCGCCATTCACCCAGAGGACCTGGCCGGTCATGAACGCGCTGTCGTCTGCGAGCAGAAACCGGATCGGGCCGGTCACATCGGCGGGTGACGCCAGCCGTTTCAGCGGCGTCGCATTTCTGTAGGCATCGAGATCGACCACGGACTCGCCGTCCTCTGCCGAGCGACCCGTGCCGCCGCGCACAAACGCCGTATCGACGAGCCCCGGCGCGACCGCATTCACCCGAACACGCGGCGCGCATTCGAGCGCCAGTGTCTTCGTCATGGCGATTACGGCAGCCTTGGAAGCAGAATAGGCGCCGTAGCCGGGCCGGACGTGGCTTGCCAGACCCGATGATGTCATCACCATGCTTGCGCCTGATCCACTGGTCATCAGCGGCAGCACTGCGCGTGCGGCCAGGAATGCCCCCCTGAGATTGCCCGCGATCACATCATCGAAATAATCTGTTGCCATTTCCGCGAGCGGCGTAAGCCTTGCGTTGTAACCGGCAAGATTGACGAAGCCATCGATGGCGCCGGCTTCGGCAGCCAGGCTTTCCATCGCCTGGGCGATCGACTCTTCGTCAAGGAGATCAATGCCGATCGTTGTCGTGCCCGGCTCGTGTCTTTCAAGAGATGCCGGCAGGTCCAGAACCGTCACCCGGTGCCCTTCATCCAGAAGCTCGGCGACCAGCTGACGACCGATGCCGCCGGCGCCGCCTAGGACGGCAATGGATTTTGCTTCCGGCATCAGTTGCCCGCCTTCGCGTCGGCAAGGCTCGAAAGATACGCAAGGATGTCGGCTTCCGAAACGACATCCGCGTATTTGGCGTTCATGTCGAAGAGATTGGCTTCATGGGGCGCCGCGTGCCTGTCGCCGCAAGCATCGGCGACCACGATCGTCCGGAACCCGTGCGACATGCTGTCGACGCAGCTCGCGCGCACGCAGCCGGACGTGGTGAGGCCGGTCAGGATAACGCTGTCGTGGCCAGCTGCCGTCAGTGTGGCGGCGAGCGATGTTCCGAAGAAGGCGGACGGATACTGTTTTGAGACGATCAATTCGTCCGGGTGGGGAACGAGGCCTTGCGCAAATTCGGCCGTCTTCTCGCCCTGGACGAAGGCCTTGAGCGGCAGAGCCTTTTCGAAGAACCGGCCGCCGTCCTTGCCGCCAAGACCCTTCTGATAGGTGACTTCTGTCAGGATGACGGGCACCCCCGCCTGCCGGGCGGCCTCGCGTACTTTCAAAGCGCTGGCGAGTGCAGCGTCGACACCGGCATAGAGGTCGCACTCCGGATCGAAATAGGCGTGGGCGAAATCGATCAGAACAAGTGCAGGCCTTGCCCCGTAGCCCACCTGGTTGCCATAGGCCTTCTTGTAGTTCTCCGCCAGATCGTCGGCCATGTCGCGCCTTTCAGATTGCTCGCTTGGTTCAGGTTTCGGTGTGGAAGAGCCATGGTTGCCGTTGCCGGTGGCCAGCCTCGAAGGCGTCGATATGGTCACCGTCTTCGCGAAGCAGAATATCCGTTTCGTCCCACCCGTTCAGCATGGCTTGGCGCTGTTTTTCACCCAGGTCAATCCGGATGACTTCGCGGCCGTCGACGGTGACCTGCATGGTTTCCAGATCCGCCTCGAACACGGATCCCGCAGCGGCCGCTTCACCGAGTTCGGTTGCAAGCTCGCGGGAGACCGTGAGCGGCAGAAGGCCGTTCTTCAGGCAATTTGCGGCGAATATGTCACCGAACCCCGGGGCGATAATCACGCGAAACCCGTGGCCGAGCAGTGTCCAGACCGCCTGCTCCCGGCTTGAGCCGCAGCCGAAACCGTCGCCGGCCACAAGCACCTTGGCGCCCTCGGCGCCGGGCGCATCGAGTGGAAATCCCGGTATCGGATTGCCGTGCGCATCGAAACGGCGGTCATGAAAGAGATATCTCCCAAGTCCTTCGCGATCCATGATCAGCAGGAACCGCGCCGGGTAGATCACATCCGTGTCGATGTTGTCCTCCGGCAGCCAGACAGCGCGTGAGGATATCTTTTCGAAAGGCATCATGAGGAGAGCTCCTGAAGGTCTCTGACATCGGTCAGCCGGCCGGTCACCGCAGCTGCCGCCGCCATTTGCGGGCTCATCAGGTGCGTGCGTCCTCCGGGACCCTGCCGCCCTTCGAAATTTCGGTTGGACGTCGAGGCGCAGCGCTCGCCGGGGGCGACCCGGTCGCCGTTCATGGCAACGCACAGGGAACAGCCCGCATATCGCCACTCGGCGCCGGCCTCCAGGAAGATCCGGTCAAGCTTTTCTGCTTCCGCTTGCGCGCGTACGAGCCCGGACCCCGGCACGATGATGAGTTCGACACCGTCCGCGACCTTGCGCCCCTTCAAAACACGTGCAGCGGCGCGCAGGTCTTCCAGACGACCGTTCGTGCAAGAACCGATGAACACCTTGTCGATGGGCGTCTCGATGAGCGGTGTCCCGGGCTCCAACCCCATGTAGGACAGAGCGCCCGTCTGCCGGGTCCGCTTCGACGCGTCGCTTGCCCAAGCCGGATCGGGAACCCTGGCCGTGATCGGCAGTGCGTCTTCAGGACTTGTTCCCCAGGTGACGTAAGGCGCGAGCCCGGTAACGTCGAATTCCATGTCCCGGTCGAAGTCGGCCTCCGGATCGGAAGCAAGCGTCTTCCAGTGGGCGAGCGCCAGATCCCACATCGCGCCCTTCGGTGCCATCGGCCGGTTTTCAAGATAGGCGTAGGTCGTTCCATCCGGCGCGACCATCCCGACGCGTGCGCCGGTCTCGATCGCCATGTTGCAAAGGGTCATGCGCTCCGCCATGGTCATCGCCTCGACAACGGGGCCGGCATATTCGATGGCGTGACCCGACGCCCCGTTGGCGCCGATTTCGGAAATCAGTGCCAGCGCGATGTCCTTGGCCGACAGCCAGCCACCGCGCTCGCCGACAATCCGAACCCGCATCGTCTTCGATTTCTTCTGGCGCAGGCACTGGGTCGCCATGACGATCCCGCATTCGCTTGCGCCGATCCCGAAGGCAAGCGCCCCGAACGCCCCGTGGGTCGAGGTGTGACTGTCGCCGCACACCAGCGTCATCCCCGGCAGGGTGAACCCCTGCTCCGGCCCCATCACGTGAACGATGCCCTGCCGGGCGTCCGACAGCGGGATGAAGGGAATGGCGTGCCGGGCAACGTTTTCCGCCAGCCGCGCAGTCTGAGCGCGAGCCTGGGGATCGGCGATCTCCGATCCCCTGTCCCTGGTCGGAACGGAATGGTCGGGCACCGCCAGGTTCGCATCGGGCCGGCGGACGGCATGCCCCTTGACCTCGATGGCAAGAAAGGACTGCGGCGTGGAGACCTCGTGAAGCAGGTGCCGGTCGGCATAGATCAGCGCCGACCCGTCACCATAGTCGCGGGCCACATGGCTGTTCCAGATCTTGTCGTAGAGCGTGCGTCCTGCCATCTCGGAGGTCCTTCAAACCTGCGCGAAGCGCTTTTCGAAGTCCCAGACGTCCTTGAAGCCGATCAGTTCGTTGAACTTCGAGAATTCGTAGAGGTCCACGGCATCCGTGGTCTCGCCGTTTTCAAGGAGGTCCGTGTAGGCCTTGGTGAGCGCCGCCCCCATGGAAAGGAACCCGATCGCCGGATAGATGGCCAGCGCAAAGCCCAGCTCCTTCAGGCGGCTTTCGGGCAACATGGGAGTTCTGCCCCCATGAACCATGTTGGCAAGCAGCGGCGCATCGATGCTGTCGCGGATCTTCTTCAGCTCGTCCTCGGTTTCTGGGGATTCGATGAAGATGATATCCGCCCCGGCCTTGGCGAAAGCCTGGCCGCGCCGGATTGCCTCATCGATCCCGTGACCGGTGCGCGAATCCGTGCGGGCAATGATCAGGAAGTCGTCGCTTTCACGCGCATCGACCGCGACGTCGATCTTCTGCAGCATGTCCTCCAGCGGCACCACGCGGCGGTTGGGAGTGTGTCCGCATTTCTTCGGAAACTCCTGATCTTCCATCTGAATGGCGCTGACCCCGGCCTTCTCGTAGCCCTGCACCGTGTAGCGGACGTTGAGCAGTCCGCCGTAGCCGGTGTCGGCATCCGCGATCACCGGTGTTTTCGTGCGTTCAACAATCGTGGAGATGCGGTCGATCATGTTCGTGTAGGTGGCAATGCCGGCGTCCGGCAGGCCAAGCGAGGACGCCACCGTGCCATAGCCGGTGACATAGAGGGCCTTGAAGCCGACCGTGTCGGCGATCAGGGCCGAAATCAGCTCGAAAACGCCGGGTGCGGCGACGAACTCTCCGTTGGTGATCGCTTCTTTGAGGGCGGGATTAGCCATATCGGTTTTCTTTCGCGTGGAGGGGTATGGGGCTGTCGGCATCAGTGATCGGCAAGCAGCCGACCGAATGCATCGAATGTGTCTGTCAGACCGACCGTCCGGAGCATCGCCCAGAAGGTTGCCTGGTTGGACGTCACAACAGGGACGCCGAGTTCGCGTTCCAGTTCTGTCACCAGCGGCAGGGTCGGAAAGTCCGTGCAGGTGATCAGCAGCGCATCGCTGCCGGCAACAAAGGATGCCTTGGCATGAGCCTTCACCTGCTCCAGCGGCGTGCGCGCAATGAGGGGGTATTCCGAAGGTCCGCCAGCGCCGATGCCAAGGCCGACCAGCTTGAGGACCTCGAAGCCGTGATTTTCGAGAAAGCCGGTTTCGTGCGCGTTGAGCTTGTCCGCGTAAGGCGTCGCGACGGAGAGCTTCCTGGCTCCAAGGGCATTCAGGGCCGCGACAATCGCGGCGGATGTCGTCACGCAGCTCTGTCCGGTGCGCTCGCTCAGGGCATCGGGCAGCGACTGCGCCGGGGTGACCATGGAGCCGGCCGTGCAGGCATAGGCGATGGCATCGGCGCCGGACTGGGCCAGCATGGAAACTGCCTCGTCCAGATCGTTCATCAGCGCCGCGCGCCCTGCCGCGCTGTCCGTGTCCGCATGCAGTTTCATGCGGTGGCTGTGAACCGTCACGCCGCCCGGCACCATGCGCGCCCATTCGGCTTCGTTCACGGTGTTGGTGGGAGGCACGATCAGGCCGAGCTTGGCGCGTTGCGAGTATGTCGATTGATGCCGCGGGTTCATGACGCTTTCATATAGGTTGATCATGACGTATTTCCATGAATAGAATATATTTGTCCATATCAATTAGGAAATTATTTTTTGGAAACTTTGGAGATTGGCGCAGACGGTGCATTTTTCGCTGGTTTCGTCGCGGTATCCGGTCCTAGAAGGAACGACAGGACAAATTGAGCACGAAACGCAAGGGAAAGCGCAGCATGACGGAGCAAGCCTCCCGCAAGAAATCCGACGGGCAGACACCGCTCTCGCCGGAACTGACCGGCCCCCGCTACTCCCGCATCCACAAGCAGCTTGCGGAGCGCATCTCCAGCGGTGTCTATCCCCTCGGGTCGCTGATGCCCACGGAGGTGGAACTTGCGGCGGAGTTCGAGACCAGCCGGTTCACCGTTCGCGAGGCACTGCGGAGCCTGACGGAAGACGGTTATGTCGAGCGCCGGCAGGGAATGGGCACGCGCGTGATCTCCCTGCGGCCGCACTCCGAATATTTCCAGTCCTTCAATTCGCTGCAGGAGCTTTTCCAGGTCGCGGTCGACACCTACATGGTGCAGCTGCGCAAGCAGGCGATTATTCTCGAAGGCGAGCTTGCCGAGCGTGTCGGCGGCAATGCCGGCGAACGCTGGATCCGTCTCGAAGGGGTTCGCTGGACCGAACCTGGCGGTCGGCCTCTTTGCTACATCGAGAGTTATGTACCCGAGCGGTTTGAAGAGCTCATCCCGGAGTTTGCGGAATATCAGGGCCCCTACTTCGATCTTCTCGAGCGCCGATCGCATGAATCCATCGAAGAAGCCCAGCAGGAAATTCGCGCCTTGCACATGCCGCCGGAGATCTCCGGCATGCTCGGGCTCCAGCCGGGCACCCTGTCGCTGCAACTCCTGCGCCGCTACATCACCGAATCCGGAGTTCTCATTGCCTCGTTCAACTGGCACCCCGCGGATCAGATGACCTACACGATGCGCATCCGGCGCGGCCGTCAGACGTCCGAGTGACATGGCCACCCGCCATCATGTAAATTCAGGCCGGTAGCGCGCGCCTTCAGGCTTCGCGCGCAGACCACAACATCCGCGCAGGTGCGCCGGCAACAGCAGAAGCCCTTCCTCAGCCGAGCGTTGCAGCAAACCGCGCCTGACGTCCGCCGCTCTGGCCGGGTCGAAACAGAAACAGCTGCTCCACTCGGGCCGGAAAACCTGCACCGGCGAATGAATGGCGTCGCCGCAAAAGAGCGCGCGCTCTTGAGGTCCGTGAACAAGCTCAAGTCCGATCTGTCCCGGAGAATGGCCATCAAGCGGCACGATCTCCAGCCCCTTAGCCAGAGAAAACCCGTCGTCGACCGGTTCAACGAGCCCCGCCTCGACGAGCGGCAGCACGCTGTCCGCATAGGCGCCGTGATTGTGCTCGCCCGGCGAAACGCGCTCCTGCTCCTGCCAGTGAACCAGTTCCTTGCGCCCGATCACGTACCGGGCGTTGGGAAACGTCGGGACCCACCTGCCGTTCTCAAGGCGCGTGTTCCAGCCGACATGGTCGGCGTGAAGATGGGTGCACATGACCACATCGACATCTTCCGGCGTCAGGCCGCACTGCGCCAGACGCTTCAGATAACCAGTGTCCTGCCGCTCATTCCAGTCCCCGCGCCTCGGCCTTGGCTTGAGCTCGCCGACGCAACTATCGATCAGGATGTTGAGACCGCCCACCTGCAACACAAAGCTGTGCAGGCCGAGCAGGATATTCGCCCCGTCAAAATCGACATGGTCGGGCGCAAGCACATCGGCCTCGCCGCGCAGGTTGTCCAGCGATCGTCCTGGAAAGAGAAGATCGACCGGCAACACGAAAGGGTCGAGATCGGTTACCTTGCTGATGGTGGCCGCACCGAGGGTCAGCATGCCGCCCTCACAGGATCGCCGGACGGTCGACAGCCGGCGAGCGCGCGCCTGCGGCGGCCTCGTCGTCCGAAAGGTTGGGGTCCCAGAGGCGGGCAATGAAGCGCGCGCCGGTGATCCCGTTGGCCGCATCCGAACACAGCCAGCCGACCGCGCGTCGCATGATAGAGGGTGGCAGCAGGTTACCGTCAGCGCCCTTCTTGTCATCGCCCGGCGGCAGCAGGTCGGTGTCGCTCGCTCCTCCCGGCAGATAGACATTGACGTCGACACCGGTGCCGCCGAGATCCTGCGCCCAGACACGCGAGGCTGCCTCCAGCGCCGCCTTGGACGGGCCGTAAGGCGAATAACCCCGACGCACCATCGTCATGTCCGACGTCGAGATGTTGATGATCTTGCCGAACCCGCGCTCGATCATGCCCGGCGCGACCGCACGCGCCATGTTGAAGGCGCCGTTGACGTTGATGTCCATGATTTGCCGCCAGGCCTCTGGCGACGCCTCCCAGAAGCGGGTTGGCTCCACGTTGAAGCGCTCGCTGATCAGCCGCATGCCCCTCCCCGCGTTGTTGATGAGAACGTCGACCCTGCCGAAACGCTGTTCGGCCTGTGCGACGACGTTCTCCGCAGCCAGCGGATCGCAAACGTCGGCCGCCAGCGCCAGCACATGCTGCTCCGGAACCATCCCGGCGACGTGCCGCAGCTCTGCGGTTTCCGACGCCCCCGTCAGGACGATGTTGGCGCCCGCCTCGGCAAGCTCCAGGACCATTTCACGGCCGAGCCCGCGAGAGCCGCCGGTGACAAGGATGACCCTGCCCTTCAGGGACGGATGGGGGCTCATGCGTTCTCTCCTGCGCCCGTCATGCCCATCTTCGGCAGTGCCGGCGGCTTCAACGCAATGACGGTAGACTTCATTTCGGTGAACATGGCGCGCGAGCCTTTGGCACCCTCACGCCCAAGGCCAGACTGACGAACACCGCCGAAGCCGGTTCGCAGGTCGCGCATGATGGGCGTGTTGACGAGCACCGTTCCGGTTTGAAGGCGCGCGGAATTGCGCATGGCCCGCTCGAGATTATTCGTCCAGACATAGCCGACGAGGCCAAAGCGGCTGTCGTTGGCGAGACTGATCGCTTCGTCTTCCTCGTCGAAGATCTGGAACGTTGCGAAGGGCGCGAAGATCTCCTCCTGACAGATTGCAAGATCGTTACCGGGTGCGGTCATCACCGTCGGCTCGAAATAGTAGCCGGCGTCAAAACCGCCGTGGCGCCTTCCGCCGGCAAGCAGCGTCGCGCTTTCCTTCAGGCCGCTGGCCACATAGTGCTCCATGCGCTCCAACTGGCCAGTGTTGATCATCGGTCCGACTTCGGTTGTCCGCTCGAAAGGGTCACCCACGATGAGGGACCGCGTTCTTTCGGTAAATTTTTCGATGAAGGCGTCAGCGATGCCCCGGTGGACGAAGAGCCGGCTGCCGGCCAGGCACATCTGACCGTTGTTCATGAAGCTGCCGAGCATCGCGCCGTCAACGGCGCGCTCCAGATCGCAATCATCGTAGACGATGGATGCGGATTTTCCGCCGAGTTCCATGGCCCCGCCCTTGATCCCGCGGGCCAGCGCCGACAGGATCCTAGCGCCGGTTTCCGTCCCTCCTGTAAAGGAGACCATGTCGATGTCCGGATGGCTCGACAGGGCATCGCCTGTCACCGCCCCCCGACCGTTGACCAGGTTCAGGACGCCTTCTGGAAGAATGTTGCGCTCGTCCAGGATCTGAAACAGTCTGCAAAGGGTCAGCGGCGTCATTTCGGAGGGTTTGACGACGCAGGTATTGCCGAAGGCAAGCGCTCCTGCGATCTTCATCGCGGTCAGGCCCAGCGGCATGTTCCACGGTCCGATCAGGGCGCAGACGCCGATCGGATCGTAGGTCACCAGGCTCATGTAGCCGTTTTCCTGTGTATAGACGTCGCCTTCCTGCTGATTGATGAACTCGGAAAAGAACCGGAAGTTCTGGGCCGCCCGCGCCACATGAATGTTCGCGGTCTGGGCAAGCGGGATGCCGGTGTTGAGGGTTTCCAGTTCTGCCAATTCTTCCGCATGGTCAAGAATGGCGTCGTGAATGCCCATGAGCGCCCGCTGACGCTCGGCGACGGTGGCACGGCCCCAGGGGCCTCTTTCAAAGGCGCTTCTGGCCGCGACCACGGCCCGGTGGACTTCGTCGCGAGACGTTTCGTGCAGCACGGCGACCATGCGGCCGGTGGAAGGATCGATGACGGGTATCTCCTCCCCGTTCGGCGCGACGAACGCGCCGGCGATATGACCGGTGAGCTGGAGCGGATTTGCCGTCATTGCGGCGCGGCGATGGAACACGTCAGGCATCCTGGGTCTTACTTTCAGATAGGATCGGTTATCTGTCTCGGACGGGCAGACAGGATATGGCCGTACATGGCCGCCTCGGCCCATTCGGGATTTCGGGCCTTCAGGGCGTCGACAATGTCCAGGTGCTGCGCGTTCGAGCGCCGGATGTTGACGCGCTGTTCCCAGACGAATTGCTTGATCAACTCCAGCGGCAGCGACAGCGCCTGAGCGCTGAGGGATTCCATCTGGACGGACCTCGTGGTCTTGATGACCGACGAGTGAAACTGCGTGTTGAGTTCCACGAAGCGCTCGAAGTCCGTCTCGTCGTCCAGATCACCGATCTCGTCGATGGCCTCGACAATGCCCTCCAGATGCACGATCTCCGCATCACTCACCGACTGCGCTGCGATCCGGGCCGCGTAGCTTTCCAGCCTCGCCCGCACATCGAACACGATCTGGACTTCCCTGTAGGAGAAGTCGGCGACGAAACGGTGCCGGTTGTCCGCCGTGGCAAGCCCCTCGGCAACGAGACGCCTCAGCGCATCGCGAACAGGCGTGCGGCTGGTGCCCGTCATCTGCGCCAGCGCTTCCTCGCGCAGATGAGAGCCGCCGGGCAGGTCGCCGCGCAGGATCGCGCGACGAATGCCTTGGTATGCCCGCTCGGCAGGCCGTTCGATGCCGTCATTCGCCAGCTGTTCGGCCACGCCTTCAAGGTCCGGGGTGACCGCGGCTCCGCTCAGGCCGAGGATCCTTACGTCCTGGGGACGATGTGATCCTGGTGGTTGTCGATGTACCATGATGCGATCTCCTCCCTTGTCGCAAACCAGACGCCTTCGAATTGCTTGGCATAGCGGATGAAGTCTCTCAACGCGCGGATCCGGAACGGCTGGCCGATCACGTGGGGGTGCAGACCGATATTCATGAAGCGGCCGCTGGTCGCGCTTTCCGCGTAGAGCCAGTCGAACTGCTCCTTGAACATCTGGAAGCCGGTATCCACCGTCAGACCCTGGCGCAGGAAACTGAAGTCGTTGACTTCCGAGGTGTAGGACACCGACACCATGGGTCTCCCGGACCTTGTCTGCACCAGATAGGGCTGGTCGTCGTTCAGGAGATCCATGATGAAGAGGAGACCTTCCTCTGCAAGAATGTCGATCGTGTTCAGCGTCGAACGCAGAGAGCTGGAGAGCCAGCCCTTTGCCTTCTTGCCCACCGCCTCTTCATAGACATTGAGCGTCTTGCGGATGACATCGCGCTCGGCCGCCTCGTCGAACATGTAGTCGGTCAGGAGTTCATCCTGGACATAGTTATGCGCAACGAGCTCCCAGTTGCGCTCGAGAGCTGCCCGAACCACCTCGGGCCGCTCCAGCGCCATCTTGGCGTTGAGCGTGCAGCTTGCCTGGACGTCCTCGGCGTCGAAGAGATCGAACATCCGCCAGACACCGACCCGCTGCCCGTATTCCCGCCAGGTGAAATTAGGATTGTCGTAGACGTTGCCGGGCAGATTGCCCCCGACGATGCCGGGCCCGCCCGGATAGTAGGGCTTGTCGCTGTCCTGGACCGGATCCCAGTATTCGAAGTTGATCGTCAGGATCACCGCAAGCCGCTGGTCGTTCGGCCAGCGCAGAGGCTTTCGTTCGGGTAGCGGCACGTAGTCGTATTTCATGGCTCTGACCCTGCCCTCAGTGATGCGAAAGGAGCGAGCCGAAACCCTGAACCTTGTCCATGATGCCGTTCATGCGAAGCGCGTGCCAGTAGGTCGCCGTGTTGATCGCTATGACAGGCTTGTCCAGCCAGAATTCGGCAATAGCCCCGACGCGGGCCATGGCAAGGTTGGTGCCGGCCTGGATGATGGCGTCGACCGAGGGATCATTCACCTCGATGATGGCGTCACGCAGCGTCTTCTCGGTTTCGTGGGCGATCAGCATCGGCGACTTGCACTTCAGGCCCTTCACCTGGACGACCTCGTAACCGCAGTCGGTGAAGAACTTCTCCACCTGCTGGTCGCCGATCGGCATGTAGGGCGTGACGACCGCGATGCGCTTTATCCCGCCGAAGGCGCCAAGTGCCGCCTGACAGGCGTCCGAGCCCATGGCAACCGGCATTCCCGCGCGTTCCTCAACCTCGGCCTTCAGGGTGTCGGCGCGCTCCTTGCCGTCCCAGAAGGTTTCGGCCGACATGCCCATGATCATCCCGCCGGGGGAGCAGGTCTTCACCGCGTCGATGGCATTCATGGTTTCGGCTCGAATGCGCATGACAAGTTCGTTGAAGTCCTCATCCGAATTGACCGGATCGTCCGGAATGACGATGCGCGAGAAATGATTGGTCACGCCGACCGGGCGCATGTCATCGAATTCCGGCTGCACGGACGTGTTGGTCGACGGCGCTATCACGCCGAATTTCATGCGATATCCGAGGCTGTCAGTCACGTTTTCAATCCCTTTGATAGAAGTGCCGGAAATGGCTCAGGCGATATTTTCCAGATCCTTGAGCGATTGGAGCATCGAAGAGCCCATCAGGTAGGCCTTGTGCTTGGCCGGGTCGGCGACAATGGCGCGCAGCTCGTCGTGGTAGGCGCTGCGTGCGCCCGCGTCGTTCTCGGCCATGATCTTGCGGTTGCGCAGCGACTGGGCCTGAACCGTGTCGATGGCCACCTGTCGGCGCTGACGCTCGTAACGCCCCATGCTGTCGAGCGGCGCTTCGCCGTTCCACACCTTGACGAGCTTTTCGGTCAGATTCACCGCATCATGAATGCCGCCGTTCATGCCCATGCCGCCGAGCGGATTGTTCAGATGCGCGGCATCCCCGACGAGAAAGACGCGGCCCTGGACATAGGATTTGGCAACCCGCTGATGCACCCGGTACGCCGTGGCATGCACCACCTCGTATGGGCCGTCCTTCGGACAGAGTTTCTGGAGACGCCTTTCCATCACGTCCGGGGCCTTGATTTCCTCGTCCGAAAGGGTCGGATCCGTCGGCAGCAAGACGCGCCAGAGCGACGGTGTCCGCAGGAGAACCGCCCATTCGTTCGGGTCGGTCAGATAGGCGATGGGAGCAAGATCCGGGATGGCATCGTCAAACGGAAATTCCGTCGACATCGACAGGAAGATCTCCGGAATGGTCAGCCCCTCGAACTCGATATCAAGCGACTTGCGGATTGCGCTGTGCGCTCCGTCGGCGGCGATCAGGTAGCTGCCTTTGATCTCTTTCAGAGAGCCGTCGGAATGTCGGACCGTCAGCGTTACGCCGGTGTCCGTCTGCGTCACGCCCTCGCCGACGACATCGTAGACGAGCTCGATGGAATCGCTGGCGTCGATCAATTCGCGCAAATGTTCGGACAACTTCCATTGTTCGCACTGCAGCCTGTAGGGATGATTTGTTTCGCCTTCGAGAATGCCGAGATCAAACTCCGCGATCACGCCCTCCGAACGGTCGCGAAACTGCCAGGTCGGGCAGATGAGCCCGCGCGCAATGAGCTTCTCCGAGACGCCGAAGCGGTCGAGCATGTCGAGGGTGGGCGGGTGAAAGGTTGAAGCCCGCAGATCCTTGGGCAGCGCGTCACTTTTTTCCAGGATTGTGACAGGAATTCCCGCCTCTCCCAGACAGGCGGCCGCGACGAGCCCGACGGGCCCCGCGCCGACGATCAAAACACGTTCCGCTTCCTCATTCATCCCGATCGGGCCTCCAGCAATTCACTTGACATCGTCCATATTGCGCCACAATGTGTACAAAAGATCAGGACAAATCAACTCCCGACGTACAAAAAAGACAAATCAAATCCATATTCAGGATAATGTTCGAGGGGAACGTTATGATGAAGAGAGACTGGACGGAGTCTCGGAAAAACGTGGTAATTACGACGCTTTTTCAATATTTTATGCAGCCCGTATGGTTTGCCGACAGCGCAGTGCCGCTTGGCCGGCCAGTCGCAAGAGCGTGTGAAATCACCTCCCTCATTGTGTACAAACAAATGTCCGAAGAGCGAGGTGCACCGTGATGCTGCTTCTTCAGCAGATCATCAATTCCGTAATGCTCGGCAGTGTCTATGTGACTGTTGCCGTTGCCTTTACTCTGACCATCGGCATCCTGAACTTCCTGAATTTCACGATACCGACCTTGTTCATGCTTACCGGCATGACTGGCTGGGCAATTGCCTATTGGGGCCTGCCTATGGGGTTGTCCGGACCTCTTCCCTGGCCGGTCGCTCTCGTTATCGGCATTCTTGTTGCTGTCCTGGCCTCTCTCGTGGTTGAGCGATTCACCTTCCGCTATCTCAAGACCCGCTACGGCGACTCCACCGAACACGCAATTCCGCTCGTCAGCTCACTGGGTTTTCTGCTGGTTCTGGAGAACCTGGTCCAGATCGGCTACGGCAACGACAGCCAGCGGTTTCCCGGCCCGGACGCGGATCTGACGCTGAACATCGGCGGGCTGTTCGTGCGCATACCGCAGTTGGTCAGCCTTCTTGTCACCGTGGCCATCGTGGTTGGATTGACCCTTCTGCTGAAGCGGTCACGGATCGGACGTGGTCTGCGCGCAATCGCCGAGAATCCCGACGCTGCAAACATTCTCGGCGTCGACACGGCGCGCGTCGTCCCCGTCGTCTTCATGCTGACCGGCCTTCTGTGCGGTCTTGCCGGTGCTCTCTTTGCCGTGAATTACGGAGAGGTGTCGCCGTTCATGGGCGAGGACATCGGCACCAAGGCCATCGCCGGCATGGTCATCGGCGGCCTCGGCTCGATCTGGGGCGCGGTTCTGGGCGGCCTCGTCGTCGGCCTTCTTGAAATGATGACGGTCCATTTCTTCGGAGCGGACACCGTGCAGGTGGTCGTGTGGGGAGCCCTGCTGCTCACGTTGATCGCCTACCCCCAAGGTCTTTTCGGACACAATTCAATCGGCAAGGGGAAGCTCTGACATGAGTGGATACATGTCGGGGATCCTGTCGATCCTCGCAATCAACATCATCTTCGCCTACGGCATCTTCCTGGCGGTTGCCACCGGCCAGCTCAACCTGGGCGGTGCGGGCTTCCAGGCCGTCGGCGCCTACGCGGCGGCCTATCTGACGGCAACCTTCGGCCTTTCGGTCCCCTTGACGCTCCTCTTCGGCGTTGTCCTTGCAGGGCTCGTCGGTGTTGCGATCGCCTTTCCGATCCTGAGGACCAAGGGCGTCTATCTTGTGCTGGCGACCTTTGCCTTCGCCGAGGTCATCACCGGGGCCATCCTGAACTCCGAGGAACTGGGTGGTGCGATGGGCATCTCCGTTCCGGCCTATGTGGACTGGTATGTTCCGGTCATCATGGCGGTCTGCGTGATCGGCTTCGTCTTCTACGTCATGTCGACCCGTTTCGGGCTTGCCATGCGGGCGATCCACGACGACGAGCAGGTTTCCGATCTGATGGGCGTCTCGATCCGCGGCGTGAAGGTCGTCGCCTTTGGCATCGGCGCGGCGCTGGCCGGACTTTCCGGCGGGCTGTATGCCGTCTCCTATTCCTATGTCGAGGTCCAGAGCTTCAACGCGCTCCTTTCCATCTACGTTCTGCTCTATGTGCTGCTCGGCGGCACGCAGACGGCCTGGGGTCCGCTTGTCGGCGCAACCTTCTTCACGATTCTTCCCGAAGTCCTGCGCGATGCGTTGCCCGCCCTCAAGACAGCCGTCGTCGGCCTCTTCGGTGATGCGGACAATGTCGCGCCGCCAGACGAATCCTGGCGCTTCGTCATTCTCGGACTGATGACAATCCTGATGATGGTCATCCGGCCGGAGGGGCTTGTGACAAGGACCATGGTCGAGAATCTGCAATTCTGGAAGAAAGGCGCCACCTCGGCGCGCCGGGAGGTGACAGAAGGATGAGTGCTGCTCCCCTCCTCTCCCTCAACAACGTCAGCAAGAGCTTCGGCGGCCTGCAGGTCATCTCCGATGTGAGTTTCGAGGTTCCCGCCGGCGTCAGGATGGCGCTGATCGGCCCGAACGGCGCCGGCAAGACGACCATCTTCAACCTGATTTCCGGCGTCTACATTCCCGATACGGGGACCGTGACGTTTGACGGAACAGACATCACCTCGATGCCCTCGCGAAGACGGGTCGGCAGGGGTCTGGCGCGCAGCTTCCAGAACATCCGGCTGATGCCGCATCTGTCGGTCGTCGAAAACATCATGCTTGGCCAGCAGTCGCGGGCTTCCGGTCTCATCGACATGACCCTGCCGCTCGGCGCCGGGTCGCGCTGGCGCCGCGACGCGGAAGAGCTTCTTGCCCACATGGGGCTCGGAACCTTCCCCGGTGAGGTCGCTGCCACTCTGCCCTACGGCATCCGCAAGAAGATCGAGGTCGTTCGTGCGCTTGCCGCAAGCCCTAAGCTGCTGATGCTGGACGAGCCCGCCGCCGGCCTCAACCCCGCGGAGACAGCCAACCTCCGCGACTTCCTCAAGACCATCTCCGACACGGGGACAACGATCCTGATCGTGGAACATGACATGGGCCTGGTCCGCAGTCTGTGCGACCACGCGGTTGTCCTGAACTTCGGCAAGAAGATCTACGACGGCTCGACGCGGCACGTGCAGGAAAACCCGTTGGTGCTCGAAGCATACCTCGGTTCGCGGCACGCGAAGGATCACGATGCAGAGGTACACCGGGAGGCGACAGATGCTTGAGGTCGAAAATCTCGATGTAACCTACGGACGCACCCGCGCGGTGAAATCCGTCAGCCTGACCGTCGGCGAAGGGGAAATCGTTACGGTCCTCGGAGCAAATGGAGCCGGCAAGACCTCTCTCCTGCGCGCGCTGCAGGGCGCCGTGCGGCCGAGCGGCGGCAGGATCCGCTTCAACGGCAGGGACCTGACCGCGCAAAGCCCGGCGGCACGCGTGCGTGACGGCATGGTTCTGGTGCCGGAAGGGCGTCAGATCTTCGTGTCCATGACCGTGGAGGAAAACCTGCTCATGGGGGCATACCTTCGCAAGGACGCTTCCGTCGATCGGGACATCGCGTCGATCTACGAGCGCTTTCCCAATCTTGCGGAACGGCGCTATGCCAGTGCCAGCTCCCTCTCCGGCGGCGAACAGCAGATGCTCGCCATCGGACGCGCCCTGGTCAGCCGGCCGCGGCTGATCATGCTGGACGAACCGTCCCTTGGCCTGTCGCCTCTCTTCGTCGAACGACTGTTCACGCTTCTGGGCGATCTCAACAAGGACGGCATCGGCATTCTTCTGGTCGAACAGAACACGACCATGGCACTCGACATCGCCGCGCGCGGCTACGTGCTCGAACTTGGAACGAATGTCCTGGAAGACACCGCCGAGGCGCTCGCCTCGAACACGGCGCTGACCGAGGCCTATCTTGGCGGTCACGGCGAAACCGCGACCGAAGAGCCCGCACGCCTCGCATAAACCGGAAAACCGGAGACCAGAAAAGGGGAACTGAAAATGAAGACAGGAAAATCGATACTTCTCGCCGCTGCGGCGGCCATGACGCTCGCCGCGCCACTCGCACATGCAGCGGACACCATCAAGATCGGCAACATCGTCGCCACCGCCGGCGTTCTGAAAAGCGCGGCGGAGCCGACCGTGGTTGCCGTCGACATCGCTGTCGACGAGATCAACAAGGCCGGCGGGATCAACGGAAAGCAGATCGAGCTGATCCGCTACGACACCGGGTCCGATCCCAAGCAGGCCGCAGTGGCGGCACGTTCCCTTAGCCAGGACGACAAGGTGCTCGCGATCGTCGGGCCGTTTTCCTCCGGCGAGGCGAAGGTCGCGCTCAACGATGCGGAGCGCCTGAAGACGCTGATGATGCCGACCTCCTCCTCTGCGCCGGGCCTGACCGATGGCAAGCGCTACGGCTGGCGCCTGACTGAGGACGAAAGCAAGCAGTTCTCCCGCCTGCTTCAGGCGATGAAGGAAGCCGGCATCAAGATGGACACGGCCGAGATCGTCTATATCTCCGAGGAAGTCGTCTCGAACGCCGCCGGCACCAAACTTTATCCGGCGCTGCTGGAGCAGGCTGGTGTCGAACATGGCGATCCGATCCCGGTCCAGTACAAGAGCTTCGACATGTCGGCACAGGTGGCCAAGATCCTGGAAAGCAACCCGGACATTGTAGCGGTCGCCGCGCTGCCCGGTTCTGCCTCCAAGCTGATCTCCGAACTCGTCCGCCAGGGCTATGAGGGCCGGATGATCGGCTCGCAGATCTTCTCCGACCCGAATGTCGTCGAACTCTTCGGAGAGGCCGGCGAAGGCACACTGATGATGTCCGGTTTCTGGAAAGGAAGGACCGAAGCCTCCCAGGCGTTCGAAGACAAATTTGTTGCCGAGGCCGAGTCACGCGGCATCCACAAGCTCGGAGCGCACCATTCCGACGCCCAGGCCTATGACACGGTCTACCTTCTGAAGCAGATCATGGAAGCTGCCGGAACCACTGGCGATCCGGACAAGCTTTCCGAGGAGCGCGAAGCGCTCATCGACGAACTCGAAGGTGTCTCATTCTCCGGCATTCTCGCCGACGACATCTGTTTCAACGACCACGACGCGGAACTGCCTGGCTTTGTCATCGAGATCAAGGACGGTGCGTGGACGAAGTTCGCGGAAAAGCCTGCCGATCCTTGCGAGTGATCGTCTCCATCTGAGCCCTCGAGGCCGCCTCGACCGAGGCGGCCTCCTTTCTGGAAACTCCCGCAGCCCCGGAGAAACCGGACATGACAGACAAACCCGCTCCTTCCGTTTTCGGCGGTCTGGTGCAGTTCTTCTCATTGATCGTGCCGGTTACGGCCGTCGTATGGGTGCTGGCAATTCCGCAGAGGGTCGGATTGCTGATCTATCCGGAACAGGTGGCGGCCTTCATGCTCGGAGCGGCTCTGTTCGTGGTCTTCGGCCGCAACATGGCCGAAAAGTCTTCGGCGAAACGATGGATCGACGGTTTTCTGTGCTTTGCGTCCCTGGTGCTCGGGGTCTTCGTCTATATCCGCTTCCCGGTGCTCAGCGAGGGCGCCTTTCAGCACCCGACCGAGGCCTATGTTCTCGGTATTGCCGTGACGCTGCTGGTGATGGAAGGGCTGCGCCGGGTGGTCGGCCTGACGCTGGTCTTCATCACGCTCGCAATGTTTCTCTATGCACTTTACGGCGATTATGTTCCAGGCCCCCTTCGCGGCCGGGGCATGGCCTTTGCCGACGTCATGCGGTTCATCGGCACCGATAGTGGCGCGACCTGGGGCGCTGCGCTGCAGATTGCCGCGTTCGTGGTGGTGATCTTCGTTCTCTTCGGTGGGCTTCTGCTTGCTGTCGGCGGCGGAAACTTCTTCACCCAGCTCGCGACACGTTTTGCCGGACGCGGACCGGGCAGCACCGCCAAGATCGCTGTTGTCGCCTCCGGACTTTTCGGATCGATCTCCGGCAGCGCCGTCTCGAATGTCATGTCGACCGGCGTGATGACGATCCCGATGATGAAGCGCTCCGGCTTCCGCTCAGAACAGGCCGGCGCGATCGAGGCCGTCGCCTCGACCGGCGGACAGCTTGCGCCCCCGGTCATGGGCGCCGCCGCCTTCCTGATGGCGGAACTTCTGCAAATGCCCTACCGGAGCATCCTGCTAGCGGCCATCCTGCCGGCGCTGATCTATTATCTGTCTCTCTATGCCCAGATCGACTTCATCGCCCGGCGAGACGGCCATGCCTCGGGAAGCTGGCTGGAGAAGGAAACCCTGCGAAAGGTCTTTTCCAAAGGCTGGCTGACGATCATAGCCTTCGTCATCCTGCTCGGCAGTATCTTCACCTGGAACAAGCGTGCGGAGGTCGCCGCCATCTGGGCCATCGGAGCCCTTGTCGTCATCTCCCTCATCCTGTGGGCGATCCGCAGCGGTCGGTCGGGGCTCGGTCCGCGCGAGATCGTGGCAAGCGTTGCCCGCACCGGCGGCCAGACGTGCGACGTTCTCCTGATCACCGCGGCCGCAGGCATGATCATCGGACTGCTTTCGTCGACCGGGCTCGGCTTCTCATTATCGCTCTTCCTGATTGGCTTCGGCGGGCAAAACCTCTTCGGACTTCTGGTGGTTACAGGTCTTGTCGGCATCGTGCTCGGGCTCGGCCTGCCAACGACAGGCGTCTACCTGCTGCTTGCCTCCATGGCGGCTCCTGCACTCATTCAGCTCGGAATCGAGCCCCTGACAGCCCACATGTTCGTCTTCTACTACGGCATGCTGTCCATGATCACACCGCCCATCGCGCTCGCCGCCTTCGCCGCGGCAGCCATCTCCGGCGCATCGCAAGTAAAAACCGGCCTGCAGGCTTTCAAGTTCGGCTGGGTGGCTTATCTCCTGCCGTTCCTGTTCATCTATAAGCCCGGTCTTCTGATGGCCGGGCCCTGGTGGGAAATCGCCTATGTCTTCGTCAGCGCGCTCGTGGCATTGATCCTGGTTTCAGGCGGCATGCTCGGGCATGCCCTGACCCCGCTCGGACCGGCCATGCGTCTTCTCTGGCTGGCAATCGGCTGTCTGATCATCGTGCCGCTGCGCCAGTTCGGCCCGCCGGTGCTGGAGTTCGGCGTCTCCGCCGCCGGCTTGCTGCTGCTGGTGTTCTATGTCGTCAAAGTTCGCGCAGGGCTCGGCGGAGCTGCATCGATCCAGGATGATGCGCCGACGGCGCCGACAGGAGAAACCGGCGTATCGAACACCTCCTGAGCGCTTTTCCTCGCAGATAGCCGATAACGCCCACACTCTTTCCGTACAAGCCATCAAGCCCTGAATTGAAACCAATGCAAGGCTTAGACTCTGATGCGCGACGCTCTGGCGAACAGGCGTTGTTTGACTTCGATTCGCCGGGTGCGGAAACAGAAAATGCCGGGGCCGCTTGGCCCCGGAATGAAAATACGGATCTCTACAACGTCCATGAAGAAGAGATCACGGCAACGGATGTCTCAGTGATCGAGACCGGCGCTTTCGAAAAAGGCGACCGCCCCTGGATGGTAGGAAATGTCAGCCTTCTTGCCGATGGTCGCGGGATCGAATTTCGCCCACAGAGGTCCTGTGCCCTTCAGGTAATCCGCCCCTTCGTAGATGGCCTTGGCGACCTTGGCGATCAGGTCCGCCGACACATCGGCGTTGGCGAAAAGCAGATAGTCATAGGCGAAGACAGTGGTCGGCTCGTCCAGACCGGGAAGCTCCTCGTTGGCCGCCACATCGTAAAGATAGGCACCAGGCAGGAACTCTTTCACTGTGCCGATTGCGTCTTCCGGAATGGGCAGGAACTGAATGTCGCCGACCGCGGCTTCCAGGTCGAAAGTGGCCTGCGAGCCGAGCGCTGCGATGGAAACATCGATCCGGCCGTCCTTGAACGCTTCATACTGTTGCGGGAAATTGGCGATCGGCACGCTTTCGACGTCATCATACGTCAGCCCGCCGGCGGCAAGTGTCGCCCGGAGGATGAAGTCGCCGAGAGAGTCCTCACTGTAGCGGGGTATCTTGTGGCCCTTGATGTCGGCGTAGCTCTTGATGCCACTCGACTCCGGCGCAACCAGCGCTGCATAAAAGGGCATCAGGGTCGCAACCAGCTGAAGTTTCTCGGCCGGCTCGGCCGACATGCCCGTGCCGGTTACGGCGTAATAGGTCTGCGGATAATTGGCGATTGCCAGTTCGAGTTTTCCGGCATTCAGCATCGGAATGTACTGCGAGGTGTTGGCACTGATCTGCGGGATCACCTGAAGGTCGGAATTCAGCGAAATAACCTGTGCGAGAGCGGTTCCGATCTGGCCGGTCGCTCCGCCCTTGGTCGTCCCGATCCCAACGGTCTGCGCGGCCAGTGGCGTCGCGGCGAATGCAGCGACGGCGGCCACTGTCGCAGCTTTCAGGAAATGGCGGCTGGAAGTGCTTTTTCTGCTCATTGATTTTCCTTTCGTTCCCCAAAACCGGAGCGCTTCCTGGCGGAACCACTCCAAGGTCATGAATGGAATACTAGTGGAAGAGAGTCGTTTTTGTAATGACAAATTTGGCTTTTCGCCAAACCCGCCTCAACCACTGAACGATATGGAATATTCTTTAGAACAATGGACCATTCCAGCCGATCAAGGGACCATTTCGACCTTGATCGGAGACATGGCAGAGCCTAATGTACTGACAAATAATCCAGCCAAAATAGGAGCCTATCATGTCCCAGCTCTCCGCCCAGGACCAACGAGGGGTTCTCGCCGCAGAAGCCTATCTCAGGGCACTTGCCGCGGGCGGTGTCGACAGCCTCTATGCGGTTGCCGGGACAGACTTTCCATCGATTGTGGAATCCTATGCCGGCGCGCCCGGCTGCGGCGCGGTTCTGCCTAACGCCTATACGGTGCCGCACGAGAACCTTGCCGTCTCGATGGCCCACGGCGATGCGCTTCATTCCGGCCGCCCCCAGACCGCGATGGTGCATGTGAGCGTTGGCACCGCCAACATGGTTTGCGGCGCACTGAATGCCATCCGGGACGGTGTTCCGGTTATCCTGAGTGCGGGGCGCACGCCGCTAACGGAGACTGGTGCGGAGGGCAGCCGTACCCGTTTCATTCACTGGGCTCAGGAAATGTTCGACCAGGGGGGCATGATCCGCGAAGCGGTCAAGTGGGATTACGAGCTGCGCGACGCCGACCAGATAGAGGATGTCGCGATCCGCGCCATGGATATCGCCGCCGCGCCGCCTCCGGGACCTGTCTACCTGTCATTGCCGCGCGAGCTGCTTGCCCGGCGGCTCGATCCGGACCGGCCCGCACGCAAACGCAGCCGCGTCTCCGACTTTGCACCGGACAGGAACGCGATCGACCGCCTCGCGCAGGCAATCACCGCCGCCGAGTATCCGGTCATCGTCACCAGCAACGCCGGTCGCTTTGCCGGGGCGGCTGCACATCTTGCCGCGATCGCCGAAAGCTGGGCGATCCCGGTCGTGCAATTCAATGCAAGGTCCGTCAATCTTCCCTTCGACCACCCGATGGCGGTCGGCTTCGATACGAAAGATCTTCTTGCCGGTGCGGACCTTGTCTTGTCGATCGCCTGCGACGTTCCCTGGATCCCCAGTGTCACACACCCGCTTCCCCAGGGAGATCTCTGGGAAATCGATCACGACCCGCTGTTCTCGCGCTACCCGCTGAGAAGCTTTCCCGCAAGGGAATCCATTTCCGCTTCCCCGGCGGCCGCTCTCGAGGCGCTGGCCGCAGCGCTTGGAACGCCGTTGGAAAACAGTGCCGTCAAGGTCGAACGCCGCCGCGCCGCCGTGCGTGAGCTGCGAGCGCGGCGACTGGAAGCGGAACATGTCGACCTGGGGCGGTTCACTGCGGAGGCCGCAAGCGCGGTGCTTGCCATGCACCTTCCCGGGAGCGCGATCGTGGTCAACGAGTATTCCTTCCGGACCGATCTGGCGAAGTTCCGGACGCCCGGCCAGTTCTACGGTTTCACGCCGGCA
Organism: Rhodobacterales bacterium; assembly: GCA_008107755.1. Taxonomy (GTDB): domain Bacteria; phylum Pseudomonadota; class Alphaproteobacteria; order Rhizobiales; family Stappiaceae; genus Roseibium. The sequence goes on along the minus strand of VIRH01000065.1, from coordinate 139,316 downwards.
GGCGGTCTTGGCTTCGGCCTTGGCGCTGCCCTGGGCGTTGCAGCGGCCGAAAAGCGCAGCGGCGGAACGCAGCGCCCGGTCTTCGCAATGCTGGGCGACGGCGCCTACATGTTCAACAATCCGGTCGCCTGCCACTGGACCTCGGCGGCCCACGGACTTCCGGTCGTCACGGTTGTCTTCAACAACCGGCGCTGGGGAGCGGTGCGCAATTCAACGCTGGCGATGTATCCGCAGGGCGCAGCGGCGCAGGATGACGGCATGTTCCTCGCTGACCTGTCGCCCAGCCCCGACTATGCCGCGATCGCACGCGCCCACGGCGGACACGGCGAAACCGTTTCGGAGGCCTCGGCGCTGCCGGCTGCGATCGACAGGGCTTTGACATCCGTCGCAAACGGTACACAGGCTCTGATTGAGTTGAACCTCACCGTCTGATCTTTCCCTGCAGAGGCTGACCTCATTTTTGCAAACGGGCGCAGAAGCCTGAAGCCCCCCTTCCCGGCAACCAGCGCAGTGCTGTGGACAGAAAATCGGCCTGGCTCTGCAAATGCCGGATGTTCGACATCACGTGTTTTTTCGGGCTCGACGAGAGACTCACCAGTGAGAATCGCGCTCTAGTTGTTGTATGACCGTGTGCAAGGACCTTCCTGCCATCGATAAGACGGTGGACGCAGTTTGCAAAAGAAGGCCCGGATGTCAGGACAACGGTGAGGAGTTGCATGATTTTCAGGAAGAAATGGTTGAGCGCAGTTGCGGCTTGGTCCGCGCTTGTTGCGGCACCGGTAGCTGCGGAAGAATGGGACAACCCGTCGGAACGCTATCTTGACGCCTACAAGGCGTATACCGACGCAAGCTGCCCCATCGGCGCAGATGACATGAGGCACTTCGTCTATTTTGCCCGTGACCGGGAGGCGCTGCGAGGACATGCACTGCTGACCAGCAAGCGGTTCGACGGTGCACAGGTCATGTATACGTGGCGCGAGCTTGAACCCCGGCAAGGCTCCTATGACTTTTCTTCGGTCCGCGAGGATGTGGATTACCTCGCCGCACACGGAAAAAAGCTGTTCCTGCAGCTTCAGGACGCTTCGTTTTCGCCAAAAAATCAGCCGGTTCCCGAGTACCTGCTTTCACCCGCCTATGATGGCGGGGCGACCCATCAGTACGATGACGACGGAGAAATCGAGGGATGGGTGGCCAAGCGCTGGCGGGCTGAGGTGCGCGCCCGCTTTGCCGCATTGTTGGAGGCTCTGGGCAATGAGTTCGATGGTGAGATCGAAGGGATCAACCTTCAGGAGTCCGCCATCGGTGTGTCACAGGAATCCGATCCCGGTTTCACCCCCGAGCTCTATGCCGAGGGCCTGATGGCCGACATGCGCACCCTGAAATCGGCATTTCCGCATTCGACCACGATGCAATATGCCAATTTCATGCCCGGCGAGTGGCTTCCATGGGAGGACGAAGGCTACCTTCGCGGCCTCTATGAACTTGGCGAGGAGCTCGGCGTCGGCCTTGGCGCGCCGGACCTGATGCCTCAGCGCAAGGGCCAGTTGAACCACGCCCTTGCCATGATGCACGAGAACGCGTTCACCGCGCCTCTCGGGATCGCTATCCAGGACGGCAACTACATCGGCGAGACCAACACCGATGAGCGCCTGGCATACCACAAGAACCTTGTACCGATGCTGCACGCCTTCGCGGCCGACTTCCTTCATGTGAAGTACATGTTCTGGGTCGATCAGGAGCCATACTTCGACGAAGATGTGCTGCCATGCCTCGATACAGGCTTTCAGGGCAACCCGTGAGCCGGAGAAGATCCGGAGACGCTTTGCGAGACTGGTTGAAGGAATTCCGGGCACCCAGGCACGTCACACCGGTGCCGAAAGCGCCCGAACGCTTATAGCGGGGCGCTCTTCATCATCAGTCGACATTTTCCGACGTGTCAGGGGAAGAAGCTTCCCTGTTCGGCCAGAGCCCCTGCCGATAGCTGGCAGAGGCAAGTGCTATTGGTCTATGGTCGCCGGGGACGCGATGCTGAAGGAAACAATGGGTCGCAGATGTCCGAAGGAAACGCCGCTTCAATGGAACAAACAGCCGTATCTCCGCTTGATCAATTGATCTACCTTGCGAAGCTCACGCCTGCGGACTGTCCGTCGGATGCCGTTCTGCTTTCGCGGGTCTCCCTGGCGGACTGGTTGGTTTGTGGCATTGCAGGCGCAAGTGAGCCCGTGGCCGAAAAGATGCAAGCCTTCGCCGCCTCGGAGGCCGGAACCGCCTCTGCCGCTTCTCTCTTCGGGGGCGGCGAGGCATCGGCCAGAACGGCCGCGCTGGTAAATGGCACGATCTCCCACGCACTCGATTATGACGACACCCATTTCGACCACGTCGGGCATCTGTCTGTCGGCATCTATCCCGCCGCGCTTGCCATGGCCGAAGTCCAAGATGCCACCGCGGACGAGCTCTGTGCGGCGTTCCTGACGGGTGCGGAAGCGGCAATCCGAACCGGACGCGTGCTCGGCGCCGCGCACTACAACCGCGGCTTTCACCAGACTGCAACCGCCGGCGCCTTCGGCGCAACCATTGCGGCCGGGCGCCTTGCCGGCCTGAATGACATGCAGATGCGGGCGGCGCTCAGTCTGTGCGCGACCAGAGCGTCTGGTTTGAAGAGCCAGTTCGGCACGATGGGCAAACCACTTAATGCGGGGATTGCCGCGTCCAACGGCGTGGAAGCGGCACAACTCGCTGGGCTGGGATTGAGTTCGGCGGATGACGGTCTCTTCGGACCGCAAGGGTTCGTCGAGACCCACGCGGACTCGCCCGAGGCGTTTCTCGCAGGCTTTTCCGAACTGCGGTTCATGGAAAACCGTTACAAGTTCCACGCCTGCTGTCACGGTCTGCATGCCATGATCGAAGGCCTGCGGCCACTCGCGGCGAGCGTCGACCTGGCGGACGTCGAATGGCTGCAGATCCGGACCAATCCACGCTGGCTGAGGGTCTGCGACCTGAAAACCCCACGCACGGGCCTTGAGGTGAAATTCAGCTATGCCTGGCTTGCCGGCATGGTCCTTTCCGGTCTCGAAACGGGAGATCGCGCGCTTTATACCGACGCCCTGGCAGCCAACCGCGACCTTGCGGCGTTCGCAAAAAAGGTCGAGGTTGTCGCAGATGCCTCGATAGGCGACCAGCAGGGCGCAGGAACGCTGACCTTACGGGACGGGATGACCCGCAGCTATTCCCATGATCTGGCGGCTGTTGTGCCGCCATCGGAGTTGATGGAGCGCGTCGCCGGAAAGGCGAAGACTGTCCTTGGGCCCCGCGCGGCGCCGGTTCTGGAATTGATGCACAGGTTGAACGACGGTCCCCGCGCCGTATCAGCCCGGGGCATTGGCGCGTTGATCCGCCGCGCGTGAGGCAGTCGGCGGGCGATTTCAGACCAGCCGGCCCTCCCAGATGTCCCGCTGCACCAGCTCGCGCGCGACGTCGAGCGTTAGCTGTTCAACTGCACGGCAGGCCCGTGTCATCACGCGGGAGGGGTTCGAGACAATATAGACCGGTCGGATCATAGTTGGCTCGATGATCGGCGCCCTCAGCAACTCGCCGCGGCGGACGAAATCCTGAGCGGCTACCGGAGCGAAGATCGTGTAGCCGGATCCTCTGGCCACCAACTCCTTGATTTGTGTCATCGCATCCATCTCGACGACGACATTCAGCTTGATGCCGTGCTTTTTGCAGTAGCCCTCGATGGTATTGCGCAGCCCGTTCGATGGCAGGACCAGATCCAGTTTCTGCAATTCCGCCAGCGGCACGGGCGTGCCGGGCGGCGTATTGAGCGGCCAGGCGTCCGGCGCGGAGTAGAAGAACAGCTCCTCCTCCATCACCTGCGTCGCACGCAGGTGCGCCGCATCCGTAAGGTCGTAGAGAAACCCTATATCGACCGTTCCGTCCTCGATCCAGGTTTTCAGATAGCCGCTCATGGCCTCGACCGCGCGCAGGCGAACCTCCGGCAGCTCCAGCCGCACGGTTTCGGCCAACGGCACAGACATGACCATCGAGCAGGACGGGGGCATGCCGAAGCCGACCTTTCCCCGGACCACGCCTCCAAGCTCACGCATGTCGGCGATACAGCGGTCGAGACTTTCGCAGATCCTGCGCGCATGATCCACGAACACATGCCCTTCCTGCGTCAACAGCGTGCCTCGCGGCGAGCGGTCCATGAGCTTGACGCCGAGTTCCTCCTCCATGCGCTGGATATGCTGGGACAGCGAGGGTTGCGCGACACCGATGCTGTGCGCCGCTGCCGAGATTGACGGCGAATCCGCAATGGCGAGGAAATATCGCAACTGACGGATGTCGATCATTCGTCGAACTCGATCACCTGACGAATGGCCGTGCCCTGGTCGAGCTGATCCATCGCCCGGTTGATGTCATGGAGCTTGAGGCGGTGGGTGAGCATCTTCTCGACAGGCAGCTTGCCCTGTCCATAGAGCGAGAACATTCGCGGCAGATCACGTTGCGGCACACAGGAGCCGATGTAACTGCCCTTGAGCGTGCGTTCCTCGGCAACAAGCTGCAGCGCATTCAGCGACATGCGCGCATCGGGATGCGGCAGGCCCGCGGTGACAGTCGTGCCGCCGCGGCAGGTACAGCCCCAGGCGCTTTCCAGTGCGCGGGTCGAGCCCGCCAGTTCGATCGCCACATCAACGCCGCCGCCAGTCGCCTCGCGCACCGCTTCGACCGTATGTTCGTCCGCCTTCACTGTCCGAGTCGCGCCCATCTCGAGGGCTGTCTCCATCTTTGTCTCGAACGGATCAATGGCGATGATCTCGCCGGCACCGGCTGCCGCCGCCCCGAGGATCGCCGAAAGCCCGACGCCGCCGAGCCCGAAGACGGCCACCTTCGAGCCGGGAGAAACTTTCGCGGTGTTGAAGACCGCACCGGCGCCGGTCAGCATTGCGCAGGAAAACAGCGCGGATATATGAGGCGGCAGATCAACATCGACTTTCACGAGCGACTGCCGCGCCAGGACCGCGTGTGTGGCAAAGGCCGAAACACCGATGTGATGGTTTACCGGCGCTCCGTCCATCGACAGGCGGCGGTGCCCGGTCATGAGTTCCCCGACGCCATGATGTTTGGCCGCCCGGGTGCAAAGGGCTGGACGTCCTTCCGCGCAAGGCAGGCAGCTGCCACACCCCGGCGCGAAGATGCACACCACGTGATCGCCCGGCGCAAGGTCATCCACGCCCTCACCCACTTTTTCGACATACCCCGAGGCTTCGTGCCCCAGCACCATGGGCACCGGACGCGGGCGGGTGCCGTTGATCACGGAAAGGTCCGAGTGGCACACGCCGGCGGCGGCCACGCGGATCCGCACTTCGCCCGGCCCCGGGTCGGCGAGATCGATCTCGCGCACCTTCAACGCCTCTGCGGCCTCGAAATCGTGCTCCACTCCGCCATCCAGCAGAACGGCTGCTTCAATCTTCATCCTGATCTCCTCCCGAAATATGCGCATGCCACGCGACACCTTAACCAGTGAGTGCACTCATAGATCAAGACCACCCCGGCTCAAACAGGTTCGCCTACATTTATTGATTTACCCTATGCCTTCCGACGCGTGCGGAAAGCCTTTTTGCAGCGGTATAGCCTAAACCTATGACCGGAATCGCACCAAGGTATTGGCGGTGCTTCGCGCTCTGACCCTAGGCTCAATGGCATCTCGAGCTCTGGGAGGAAGCATGAGCATTCAAGCAAATTCAGTGTGCGGCCAAAATGCCGGCGCATGGCGGAAGACTCTGGGACTGGCCGTTTCCGGTCTGGCCCTGATGGTTTCGGTACAGACCGCGACGGCGCAGGACTGGAAAGAAAGCCGCTGGGGCGCCGACGACGAGTTGGGCGCCGCCAACCTGATGACCCCCGAGCGGGTCAAGCTGGCAGCCGAACTGGTAACCGAGGGCAAGGTCTACAGCCTCGGCATGATCGTCGGGGCGGATACGCCCGCATTCCCGCCGCGCAGCCTGTCGGTCACCGTGCTCCAGCCAGGCCAGAACGGCAACTCCGGCCTGGGCGCCAACAACTTCACCTACAACGACGACATCTTCATGGGTTGGCTCGGCATCGGACCGCAGATCGACGGTCTCGGTCATGCCGGGATTGATCACGTCTACTACGGCGGCCGGACCTATGGCGACTTCGCGCCGGCCTCGGGCCTGACGGAACTGGGGCTGGAAAAGCTGCCCGGTCTTGTTGGCCGCGGCGTACTACTCGACATGGCGGCTTACTACGGCACCGACATGGTCGAGGAAGGCACGGCCTACACCGAAGAGGACATCAAGGCCGCCGCGGAGGCACAGGGCGTCGAACTGCGTGAAGGTGACGTCGTTCTGTTCAACTCGAACTGGATGGATCTGCTGGACGGCGAGACTCCGGATCCCGAACGCTTCGGTTCGGCCGAACCGGGCGTCGGGGTGAGCGGTGCGGAATATCTCGCGGAGCTCGGTGTCATGGCTGTTGGCGCGGACACCTGGGGCATGGAAGTGGTGCCTGCCGAAACCGAAGGCGAGGCCTTCCGGGCGCACCAGATCCTGCAGCCGCAAAACGGCATCTACATCCTTGAAAACATGGATACCCGCGCGCTGGCCGACGACGGTGTGCACGAGTTCCTGTTCGTGCTCGGACAGGCCCGCCTGAAGGGTGCCGTACAGATGATCATCAACCCGATCGCAATTCGCTGACGTGTCTGAAGACTGGGAGGAATTCAAATTGAAAAAGCTACTGACGACAACGGCGCTTTGCCTGGCAATGCCGCTGACCGCAATGGCCGCGGACAAGCCTGAGGCCCTCAAGATCGGGATGACCACATTCCTGACCGGCCCGGCCTCGGTCTTCGGGGTACCGGCCCGCGATGCCATGGACATCTTCGTCGAAAACCTCAACGCCGAAGGCGGCATCAACGGGGTTCCGATCGAAGTGACATACATCGACGAAGGCGCGGGCGCAGAAGCGCTGACCTCGGAATACCGCCGCGTGGCGGAGACCGAAGGCGCCGAAGTGATGCTCGCATCGATTTCCTCCGGCAACTGCCAGACCCTTGCGCCGCTCGCCGAGGACCTGAAGGTGCCGAACCTCATGTGGGACTGCGGCACCCAGCGGATCTTCGAGGAAAACAGCTACGACTACGTCTTCCGTCCGCAGGGCAATGCAACATCCGAGATGCTGGCGGCCGTCGCCTACCTGCTGAAAACCCATCCCGACTTCGAAACCATCGCGGTCGTGAACCAGGATTACGCCTGGGGTCGTGACAGCTGGGACATCTTCCACAATGCGCTGAAGGTGATGAAGCCCGACGTGAAGGTTGTCGGCGAGTTCTTCCCGAAATTCGGAGCGCCCGACTTCTCGACCGAGATCTCCCGCCTTCAGGCTCTGCGCCCGGATGTCGTGCTTTCCACCTCCTGGGGCGGTGATCTCGACACCTTCGTGCAGCAGGCCTACCAGCGCGGCCTGATGAACAACTCGACCTTCGTGCTGCCGCTTGCCGAAAGCTCTCTCGAGCGCCTCGGCAGCAGTCTGCCTGCAGGGCACATCGTCGGCGCCCGCGGCGATCACTACTTCCTGCATCCGGAGCGCCGCGACGATGCGGACTTCCAGAGTTTCATGGAGCAGTACAAGGAAGCTACCGGCGACATTCCGGTCTACTCGGTCTTCCATGCCAGCCAGGCCTTCGCTGCGCTCAAGACCGCTTACGAAAAGGCGATTGCCGACAACAATGTCGACTGGCCGGACGAAGACCAGCTGCTTGCAGCGCTCGAAGGGCTCGAATTCCAGGGGCTCGGCCGCAAGCTGCATCTGCGCGAAGACAACCAGGGAGTGGAATCCCAGCTGATGGGCACCAGCGCTCAGACCGGTGACTACCCGTTCGCGACACTTGAAAACATCATGATCTTCGACGGTGAAGGGCTTCTGCCGCCGGTCGGCGAGACCTCGATCGACTGGATCAAGGGACTCGACGCCAACTACGTCGACGGCCTGACGGTCAAGACCTACGAGAACTGATGGCGTCCGGTCCGGCCTCGCGCCGGACCAACGCGACAATCCGGGCCCGCGTCTGGCCGAAGCTGACCAGGGAGAGCGCAACAGCGCTCTTCCACCAGACGCGCGCACGGCCCCACCAACACGAGGCGGTCTCATGGACTTGACCATCTTCCTGCTCGCACTCTTCGACGGGATCTCCTACGCTGCGCTGGTCTTCATCGTCGCTCTGGGGCTGACCCTGATCTTCGGCGTGATGCGTATCCTGAACGTCGCGCATGGGTCGCTCTATGCGATCGGTGCCTATGCGACGGTATCGCTGACGGGTTTCCTTCTCTCACTCGGCTTTGCCCCGGTCCTTTCCTTTCCGCTGATGCTGATTTCCGCGGTGCTGGTCGGCGTGCTTCTGGGAGGCCCGATCGAATGGCTGCTGCTGCGGCGTATCTACGACAAGCCCGAAGTGCTGCAGCTTCTTGTCACCTTCGCCGTGTTCATGATCCTCGAGGACGTGCAGCGTCTCGTCTGGGGAACACAGCCCTACTTTCAGGCCAGCGCGTTGCAGGCGCTGGGGAACGTGACGGTGTTCGGCGTGACCTATACGGTCTACCAGCTCATTCTGCTGCCCATCGTTGCCATCGGACTTCTGCTCGGCCTGCGCTTCTTCCTGCGGCACACCGTGATCGGCAAGCTGATCCTTGCGACCACGGAGGACCGCGAGGCTGCACAGTCCATCGGCATCGATGCCGACCGCGTTTTCCTGTTCACCTTCGTCGTCGGCGCCGTGCTGGCCGGGCTCGGAGGCGCCCTTGCCTCACCGACCACGTCCATCCTTCCGGGAATGGGCGCCGACATGATCGTGCTCTCCTTTGCCGTCGTCGCGACTGCCGGTCTCGGGCAGATCGAGGGAGCTGCGGTGACCGCGCTTCTGATCGGACTCGGGCGTTCCTTTGCCGTCTATGTCTGGCCGGAAGTCGCCGTGCTCGTTCCCTATCTCATCATGGTGCTGGTTCTGCTGGTCAGGCCCCAGGGGCTCTTTGGCACCTCCGTCGCCCGAAAAATCTGAGGACGCGACATGAGCGATCTTTCCCAAAATTCCTCATCGCGAGGCGCCGTGAATTCCGGTTCAATGCCCTCCATGCGCGCGTTGCTGACGCTGCTCGCCGTGCTGCTGCTCGCCGCCGTGCCCTTCATCGTGCCGTCGATGCAGCTGCTGATCAATCTCGCCCTCGCCAAGGGCCTCGCCGTCCTCGGCGTCACGGTTCTGTTGCGGGCCGGTCAGGTTTCCTTCGGCCATGCCCTGTTCTTCGGCATCTCGGCCTATGCGGGCGCCTTCCTGACGGCGTCGCTTCCGGGGGCGGACATCATTCTGGTGCTGATCGCCGGTGTGCTTGGAGCCGCGATAAGCGGCCTCCTGGTGGGGCTCTTCGTCGTTCGTTACCGCGGCATTTTCTTCGGCATGCTGAACCTTGCCTTTTCCATGATCTTCTGGTCGATCCTTGAAAAGTTCTACCACATCACCGGCGGCGCGGACGGTATCCGCCTGACGCGCCCGTCCGTGCTTGGAATGGCGCTGGAACGGGACAGTTTCGAGGCGGTGGTCTTCTACCTGTCGGTGGTGCTGATGGTCGGTCTCGGTTGGTTCACCCTGCGCTGGTTCGCCTCGCCCGTGGGCCAGATCTTCCAGACCATCAAGACCAACGAGACCCGCCTCGAATATCTCGGCCTGTCGCCGAAGCGCGCCTTGCTGTCGGGCTACCTGCTTTCGGCAATGCTGTGCGGCGTCGGGGGCTCGCTGATGGCGATGACCCAGGGGGTCGTGACGCCGGAATACGTCTGGTGGGTCCGTTCTGCGGAAATGGTGTTCATCGCCGTGCTCGGCGGTGCCGGCTCGGTGCGCGGAGCCTTCATCGGCGCTCTGATCTACGAGATCGTCCGGGTCTATGCCTCGGCATTCGCCGGTGACATCTGGCAGTTGCTGCTTGGCAGCTTCCTGCTCGTCATCATCCTCTTCGCGCCTGGCGGGATCATGGGCATCGTCGACGGGCTCATGGGCCGCGTCAGCAGGAAGCAACACGCCACAGCACCGGAGGATGCGCGATGACCGCACTGAAAAAGCCGGATACGGCCAGGCCGCCGCTGCTGGAGACACGCGACCTGCTGATCAAGTTCGGCGGCGTGACGGCAGCCAACAATGTGACCATGCAGATCGAAGCGGGAAAGAACCTTGCCATCATCGGTCCCAACGGCGCCGGCAAAACGACATTCCTGAACATCTGCACGGGCTGGCTCAAGCCGCACAAGGGGAAGGTCTTTCTGGAAGGAAAGGATATCACCCCGCTTCCACCTCGCAAGATCGTGCGCCGCGGCGTCGCGCGGGCTTTCCAGATCCCGCAGCTGTTCACCGAGCACACCGCTTTGGAGAACCTGCTGATCTCGGCCGCCGCCCGCGAGGGTCTACGCAATCCGCTGCAGAACCTCCACACCATCAGCCAGCGGGACGAGATGATGCATCTTCTCGACCTCGTGCATTGCACCGATGTCGCCGACCGAGTGGTGGTGGAACTGTCGGAGGGCCAGCGCAAGCTGATCGATATTGCCGTGGCGCTGGCGCTGAAACCGCGCCTGCTGCTGATGGACGAGCCGACGTCCGGCGTCGCCTCCTCTCAGAAGCACGAGGTGATGGAGATCCTTGTCGGCGCCCTTTCCGAAGCAGGCGTGACCTCGGTCTTCGTGGAACACGACATGGGCATCGTCGAGCGCCATGCCGACGAGGTCGCCGTCTGGAACGCCGGCAATGTACAATTGCGCGGCACGCCCCGGGAAATACTCGAACACCCCGATGTCATCCGCGACGTCATCGGCGAGGAGGTGGCCTGATGCTCGAATTTCGAAATGTGAGCGCCTCGATCGGCATCATCGAAATCCTGCGGGATCTCGATTTCCGCATCGCGCCGGCAGAGACGCTGGCCCTGATCGGGCGCAACGGCGCCGGCAAGACGACGCTGCTGCGCACGGTCATGGGCTTCACCAGGGTCAAGGGCGAGCTGCTCTTCGACGGGAAGCCGCTGACAACGGTTTCTCCGCCGAAGCGGCCCGGTCTCGGTATCGGCTATTCGCCCGAAGACCGGCGTCTGTTCTCCGCCTTTTCCGTCGAGGAAAATATTCTCCTGCCCGCTGATGCGGCCCGGCTCGGCAAGGAAGAAACCCGGCGGCGACTGGACAAGGTCTACGACATCCTGCCGGAGCTGAAGGAGATGGCGGGCCGCCCTGCCGGCAACGTCTCCGGCGGCCAAGGCAAGATGGTCGCCCTCGCCCGGGCCCTGATGCTCGGCACCAAGCTGGTGATGCTGGACGAACCGTTCCAGGGTCTCGCCCCGGCACTGGCGCTTCGCTACGCCGATGCGTTGCGCGCGCTCCGCGACAGCGACCGCAGCATCACCCTGATCATTACCGAATCCAATCCCGCTCTGCTGCGCGGCTTCGCCAACCGGACGCTTGTCATCGAGCGCGGCGAAGTCAGCGAAGGGTCGATTGATCCCGAAAGGAAAAGCGCATGAAACATTTCCCCGTCAGTGACCGCGGCCTAAAACTGCCCCGGCCGCTCAACCTCATTGGCAACGAGTTCCTTCCGGCCGCATCCGGCGCCGAAATGGACGTGCTTTCACCGCTCGACGGCAAGCCCTTCACGACGATCGCCGACAGCGGTCCGCAGGACATCGATGCGGCTGTGGCAGCTGCGCGCGCGGCCTTCGACGGAGGCGACTGGAGCAAGCTTTCCGCCGCAGAGCGCGGCCGCCTCATGCTGCGCCTTTCGGCGCTGATCCTGCACCATGCAGAGGAACTGGCGCAGCTCGAGACCGCCGACAACGGAAAGCCCATCGTGCAGGCCCGCGCTGACATGCAGGTGACCGCGCGCTATTTCGAATTCTATGGCGGTGCGGCGGACAAGGTTCATGGAGAGATCGTTCCGTTTCTGCCGGGCTACAACGTCGAGGTTCAGCGCGAACCGCATGGCGTGACCGGCCACATCATCCCCTGGAACTACCCGGCCCAGATGTTCGGGCGCTCGGTCGCCCCGGCCCTGGCAATGGGCAATGCGACTGTTCTCAAACCTGCGGAAGATGCCTGCCTCACGGCCCTTCGCATCGGTGAACTGGCAGTCGAGGCCGGGTTCCCGGCGGGGGCTCTCAACATTGTCACCGGACGCGGCGACGTCGCTGGCAAGGCGCTTTCAGAGCACCGCGGCATCGACTTCATCTCCTTCACCGGCTCGCCGGAAGTCGGTGTGATGATCCAGACCGCCGCTGCACGCAACTTCATTGGCTGCACGCTGGAGCTTGGCGGCAAGTCGCCGCAGATCCTTTTCGAAGACGCGGACCTCGACACGGCGATCCCCGTCGTTGTCAAGGCGCTGATCCAGAACGGAGGCCAGACCTGTTCGGCCGGCACCCGCGCGCTCGTCCATCGCAGCCTGTGGGACCGTGTCGTCGCAGAACTGAAATTGGCGTTTGAAGGCATCAACGCCAGCGCATCCGATGACCAGGCCGTGCTCGGTCCGCTGATCTCCGAAAGGCAGAAGAAACGCGTCGAACGCTACATTGCAGAAGCAGATGCCCCCCTGATTGCACGCGGCGGCGTTGCCGACGGCACACCGGAAGGTGGCTATTACGTTGCTCCAGCCATCTTCGGCCCCTGCGCGCCGGACGCAAAGATCGCTCAGGAAGAGGTGTTTGGCCCGGTGTTGGCGATGATCCCCTTCGACGACGAGGCAGAGGCGATCCGTATCGCAAACGGCACCGAATACGGGCTCGTCGCCGCGGTCTGGACGAAGGACGGGGCCCGCCAGCAGCGTGTGGCGAAAGCCCTGCGGTGCGGTCAGGTGTTCATCAATGGATATGGTGCTGGCGGCGGCGTCGAACTGCCCTTCGGCGGCATCCGCAAGTCCGGCCACGGGCGCGAAAAGGGTTTCGCAGCACTGCTGGAATTCTCCCACATCAAAACGGTGGTGAACCACCACGGCTGATCGTCGCCCCATCGACAAGGCAGCACGAGAGAAAACCAGCCCGCAGGGCCGGATCAAAAGACATCGAAGGAAGAACCGACGTGAGACTCAAGGGCAAGACAACCATGGTGACAGGAGCCGCCTCCGGCTTCGGCAAGGGCATTGCGGAAGCCTATATCCGCGAGGGTGCGAAGGTCGCCGTCGCCGACCTCAACGCCGAGGGCGCACGGAAGGTCGCAGAGGACCTGGGCGAGAATGCCATCGCGGTGACCTGCGACGTGTCGAAGGCAGATCAGGTCGAGGCGGCCGTCTCTCAAACCGCCGAAGCGTTCGGCAGCCTCGATATCGTCGTGAACAATGCGGGTTGGACCAATCCCAACCAGCCTTTGATGGAGACTGACGAGGAAACCTTCCGCCGGATCTACGACATCAACGTCCTGTCGATCTTCCACATGACCAAGACCTGCGTGCCGCTGTGGCGCAAGCAGGGCGGCGGCGTGATGCTGAATGTCGGCTCGGTGGCCGGCATCCGGCCCCGCCCGGGCCTGTCATGGTACAATTCGTCCAAGGGTGCGGTGAACATCATGACGAAATCTCTGGCGGTCGAACTGGCCCCGGACAAGATCCGGGTCTGCGGCATTGCCCCGGTCATGGGTGTCACAGGCCTGCTGGAACAGTTCATGGGCATGCCCGACACCCCACAGAACCGGGAGAAGTTTCTTGCAACGATCCCCATGGGCCGTCTTTCCGAGCCGCGCGACGTGGCAAATGCCGCGCTCTACCTCGGCTCGGACGAAGCGGATTTCATCACCGGCGTGATCCTGGAGGTCGACGGAGGCCGCACTGTCTGATCGAATATGACCAGGCAGTCCAGGCAAGAGGAGAAAACCCATGCCAAGCCGCGAGATGCTCGACGCGACGCGCCAGGCGACCGGCCAGGCCGCGAGACCTGAGACCAGCGTCGTTACAGCAAAAATCCTTGAGATCCTTGCCGCCGCGGACGTGCGACGCGTGATCGATATCGGCTGCGGCAGGGGCGACCTTGCCGCTGCCCTGGTCCGCCGCGGCTACGCGGTCACCGGTGTGGATCCGCTTTCGTCCGCCGTCGAGATCGCCCGCGGGCGCGCGCCGGGCGCGGAGTTCCTGCACGCCGGAGCGGAAGCGATCCCCGCACGGCCGGGCAGCTTCGGGGCAACCGTGTTCCTGAATTCCCTGCATCATGTCCCCGCCGATCTGATGTCGGCCGGTCTGGGCGAAGCCTGGCGGCTTCTGCGCCCGCGCGGCGCGCTTGTCGTGGTCGAGCCCCTCGCCCGGGGCAGCTTTTTCGAAGCAATGCGCCGGGTTGATGACGAGACCGAAGTTCGGGCACAAGCGCTTGAGGCGCTGGATCGCTTCGCGGAAAGCCATGCCTGCGAGACCGTCGAGGACAGTCAGGTGGACCGCATCAGCCACTTTGCGTCCGTCGATTCCTTCCTCACCTATCTATGTGCAGCAGATCCCGCCCGTCAGGCGGTGATCGATGCTGACCGCGACGCTGTGACCGGCGATTTTCTGCGCTGTGCCGAGACGTCAGAGGGTGAAGACGAACCTTTCCAGCTGACGCAGCCACACATGGTGCGGGTGCTGCGCAAGTTGTCGGACTGATCCCTGGTTTCAGAAGCATCAAGCGCGCTGCGGTGTCTGAACTTCAGGGCTCCCGGATATCACGACAGCAATAGCGTGCGGCACCCTGGCCGCATTCTGTTCCAAGGTCCGTGGATCTAATCCACGTATGCCAGAATGGCTCGGGCACGCAGGCGCACCGGCTCGTCGACCATGGCCCCATCCACCGCCACCGCGCCGTCTCCGGATGCCAGCACGCGGCGCGCCCAATCCTTCTCTGCCTCGGTCGGGGCGAAACCGGTCCGGATCGGCGCGATCTGTTTCGGGTGGATACAGAGTTTGCCGTTCATCCCGAGGCTTCGGGCATGGCGGCTGTCGTCTTCGGTGATCGCCGGGTCCGACAGATCTGCGGTCACGCCATCGATCGGCGCGGCCATGCCGGCAAGGCGGGAAGCGATGACAAGTTCCAGACGCACCGGCCGCAACGTTTCGCGCAGATGATCGCAGCCGATGTCGGCGCAAAAATCGATCGAACCGAAGGCGAGGCGGATGGTGTCCGGACAGGAGGCGACCTCGCGTGCAGACGCAAGGCCCCGCGCTGTCTCGATCAGGGCGACCACGGGATGCCCGGTCCGCCGCGCCACTTCGGCTATGGCCTTGGGACTTTCGGCCTTGGGCAGCATGACCGCGGCAAACGGCATTGCAGCGGCTGCCTCAAGGTCTGCCGCGTGCCACTGTGTCCCGTCCGGATTGATCCGTACCAGCACCGGCAGTTCGGTAAAGTCGCAGGCGAGCGCGCCGCGCGCGGCCGTCTTGTCCTCGGCGGCGACGGCGTCTTCCAGATCGAGGATTACCGCGCAGGCCCCCGAAGCGGCGGCCTTCGTAAACCGTTCGGGCCGGTTGGCTGGCACGAAGAGCGGCGCGCGCAGCATCTCAAGGCTTACCATGTCGCGATTGCCTCCATTGCGACCGGCCCTTCCGGCCGCGCGGTCCAGAGCTTCATGCCGTCCGGCGTTTCCTGCGCATGCAGGATCACATCAGCCGTATCGAACACGGGCGAGAAGCTGCGAAAGCGGAACTCCGCTGGCGCAACACCGCGCAGGTCGGCGGCATAGTGGGCAAGCAACGTCGCCTGCAACGGACCATGCACGACCAGTCCGGGATAGCCTTCCTCGCCGGTGACATAGGGTTGATCGAAATGGATGCGGTGACCGTTGAAGGTCAGGGCGGAGTAGCGGAACAGCAGCACCGGATCGACTGGAATGCGCTTGCGATGCTTGCCTTGTTCCGCCGCGCCAGGCTGCGTCTGCGGTGTGCCGCTGTCTGCTTCACGATAGACGATGTCCTGCCGCTCGGTGATGGCAACGCCCTCTTCATCGGAGATCTCATGTGCAACAGTGGCGAAACAAAGCGGGCCTGTCCGCCCCTGTTTCAGAACCGTATCGCTGATGGTCGAGCGTCGCGTCACCATCGACCCGATCCGCAGCGGCCGATGGAACGACACTGCACCTCCGGCCCACATGCGCCGGGGCAATGGTACGGGCGGCAGAAAACCGCCCCGCGCCGGATGGCCGTCCGGCCCAAGTTCATCGGCCTGCACCGCAGGCTGGGTCAGGCAAAGGTGGATCAGAAGCGGCGCGTCGGCGCCCTCATCAAGCGGGCTGGTTCGCCCGAATGTGGCATTGAACCTTTCCGTGAGCCCTGCCGTCAGCAGTTCGGAGCGCGTCTCGGATCTGCCGATCCAGCCACGCAGGGCCTCCATGTCGAGAGAGCTACCCGTCCCGGTTCCGGTCGCGCTTCCGTTCTCCATCTCAGTCACTTTGATTGCTCCGTTTCGAGATGGGGCTGCGGCAGGTCGGGGACCGAGCCGTAATGTCTGGCTTCGCCGGCGACGCGCGGCGCAGGGGCCGGATAGGAAACCGGGCCGTTCGGCGTCTCCACAGTGATGCGGCGCAGATGCGGGTGGGCCGAAAGCCCTGCCATGTCGTTCACCGATGCCATGGCAACATCCGCCCGGTCCAATGCTGCCAGGGCTTCGTCGTGGCTCATCCGTGAGAAGGCTTCCGCCACGATGCCGTCCGTCTCCGGTCGATTGGCGACCCGGGCGACATTGGTGGCAAACCGGGGATCACGGCCAAGGTCCGGGCGCTGCAGGAAATGCTCGCACAGCATGCGCCATTCCCGATCGCTCTGAATGGAAATGAGAATGAGCTGACTGTCACGCGTTTCGAACGCGCTATAGGGCGAGATCGATGGGTGCGCCATCCCGACCCTCGTCGGCGTCTTGCCGCCTTCGTGGTTCAACAGCGGCACGGTCATCCAGTCGGCCATGACATCGAACATGGAAATCGTGATCGCCGCGCCTTTACCGCTTATGCCGCGCGCGATCAAAGCCTCCAGAATGGCGGCATGGGCGGTGGCCCCGGTGGCGACATCGACGATGGACATGCCCACACGCGCCGGCTCAGTGGGGCCGCCGGTGATGGAACACAGTCCGGATTCCGCCTGGATCAGGAGGTCGTAGGCCTTGCGGTCGGCCATCGGGCCGCCCTCGCCATAGCCGGTGATGGAACAGGTGATGAGGCGCGGAAAGTCCCGGGCAAGCCGTTCCGGCGTGAAGCCGAGGCGGCCGAGCGCACCGCGCTTGAGGTTCAGGACCAGAACGTCGGCATCTTCCAGCAGCCGAAACAGTTCCGCGCGGCCCCCGTCGGATCGCAGATCCAGCGCAACGGATGTCTTGCCGCGATTGAGCCAGACGAAATAACTGGATTGTCCCGCAGCCACGTCGTCATAGCCTCGGGCGAAATCGCCTTCGGGACGTTCGATCTTGATCACCTCAGCGCCGGCATCGGCAAGACGCGAGGTGGCGAAAGGGGCCGCGACGGCCTGTTCGACGGCAACGACCTTGAGACCTTTGAGAGGCAGGGTCATCAGAAGCTCCGCGGCAGACCGAGCACATGCTCGGCAACATAGGACAGGATGAGATTGGTGGAGATCGGCGCCACCTGATAAAGGCGGGTCTCGCGGAACTTGCGCTCCACGTCATACTCGCAGGCAAATCCGAAGCCGCCATGAAACTGGATGCAGGCGTTGGCGGCTTCCCAGCTCGCCTTGGCCGCTAGGTACTTGGCCATGTTCGCTTCCGCGCCGCATGGCTTGCCTTCGTCGAAAAGCGCACAGGCCTTGTAGCGCATCAGGTTGGCCGCCTCGACTTCGATATAGCTTTCGGCAATGGGAAACTGGACGCCCTGGTTCTGCCCGATGGGCCTGCCGAAGACTGTGCGCTCATTCACGTATTTCGACACGCGATCGATGAACCAGTAGCCGTCGCCGATGCATTCGGCAGCAATCAGTGTGCGTTCCGCATTGAGGCCGGTCAGGATATACTTGAAGCCCTTGCCCTCCTCGCCGATCAGGTTTTCCTCCGGGATTTCCAGATTGTCGAAGAAGAGTTCGTTGGTCTCGTGGTTGACCATGTTGAGGATCGGCCGCACCTCCATGCCCGATTTCATGGCCTCCTTGATGTCGACAAGGAAGATCGAAAGCCCTTCGGACTTCTTCTTCACCTCGGAAAGCGGGGTGGTGCGGGCGAGCAGGATCATCAGATCGGAATGCTGCACCCGGCTGATCCAGACTTTCTGGCCGTTGATGACGTAACGATCGCCCTTCTTGACGGCGGTGGTCTTGATCTTGGTGGTGTCTGTGCCGGTAGTGGGCTCGGTAACGCCCATCGACTGCAGACGCAGTTCGCCGCTCGCAAGCTTCGGCAAAATGCGGCGGCGCTGCTCTTCCGAACCGTGGCGGTTCAGCGTGTTCATGTTGTACATCTGGCCGTGACAGGCCCCGGAGTTGCCGCCAGCGCGATTGATCTC
This sequence comes from Rhodobacterales bacterium, assembly GCA_008107755.1. Taxonomy (GTDB): domain Bacteria; phylum Pseudomonadota; class Alphaproteobacteria; order Rhizobiales; family Stappiaceae; genus Roseibium. The sequence continues at coordinate 120,824 of VIRH01000065.1, read as the reverse complement.
TTCCATGATGACGGAAGCTTCGGTGAGACCAAGCCCCGACCCGCCGTACTCCTCGGGGATCAGCGCTGCCATCCATCCGGCTTTCGTCAGCGCATCCACGAACTCTTCCGGATAACCGCGCGCTTCGTCAATCTTGCGATGGTATTCATCGGGAAACTCTGCACAGAGCGCCCTCACCGCATCGCGAATATCCTGAAACTCTTCTGAAGCGTGCTCAAGCAACACCATCTCCTTCCGTCCGATCTGCCTGCGCCCGTAAGGCACTCTAGCCCGCAACCTGCCGCAGGATACAGGATCTGCGGAAATACGGGATTGTCATGGGGGCCATATGCTCAGTCTATGGCTCCCATCATGCGGCGTTGACGTCTGGGGATGAGCAAGGTTACCGGATTGGCAGATCGAAAAGGAGCCGTCTGGCCACCTGCCGCACTTCGACAGGCCCTGCGGACGGTCAGGCCTTTTCGTCGTCTGAGGTATTCCGATCGATCTGCGGCACGATCTGAAGCGTTCCATGTCGTACCGAGCGCTCGGCAATCACATGTTCGGCGAAGTGTTGCACTTCAGCCGTCGGCCCTTTCAGAATTCCGATTTCCAGGCAATTGTCCGCGTCAAGGTGGACATGCATGCTTGCGACCGTCAGGTCGTGATGGTGATGAAATGTACTGGTAAGACGGCGCGCCAGATCCCGCGACGCATGGTCATAGACATAGCTGAGAACACCAAAGCACGGCTGCTGCGATCCGGCGTCGCGCCTTGCCTGACCAAGCCCCGCCCAGGCGAGATCGCGGATCGCTTCCGACCGGTTCTGATAGCCCCTCGCATCGATCAGCTTGTCCAGTTCTTCCATCAAGTCGTCGTCCAGAGTGATCGTTACGCGCTGCATCTCGATATCCCGTTGGAGTATGATGTTTCCCTCTAGACATCATACAAATTGATTTCTAGTGTCTGCGGCAATCGTGGCGAGCACCACAAGCCAACCGACTGTTTGCAAATGATACTAGGAGTGATGTGACGACAATGGCAATTATTCGGAACCTGTCTCTCGTTGCCCTCTCTCTCACTTTCGGGCTCTCCACACCTGCCTTGGCCGCGCCGAAGTCGGAACTCGTCCTCGCCATCGGCGGAGAACCGGATCAGGGATACGATCCACTCCTCGACTGGGGGCGATACGGTCATCCTCTGTTCCAGTCAACGTTGCTGACGCGCGATGCGCAGATGAATGTGAAGCCCGATCTCGCGACCCAGGTGGCACTGTCCGATGACAGGCTGACCTGGACCATCGCCCTGCGTTCGGATGCGAAGTTTTCCGACGGGACGCCGGTGACCGCAGAGGACGTCGCCTTCACCTTCAACAAGGCCAAGACCGCAGGCGGTGCGCTGGATCTGTGGGTACTGAAGCAAGCCCGGGCGATTGATGACACGACGGTTGAAATCACGCTTTCCGAGCCCTGGATCACGTTTTCGGAGTTCCTTTTCACGCTCGGCATCGTTCCCTCAAAGAGCTACGGACCGGACTATTCCCGCCATCCGGTCGGTTCGGGACCTTACGAGATGGTCTCATGGACCGAAGGCGAGCAGCTGATCGTCAAGCAGAACCCGCATTATTACGGAAAGCAGTCCCCTTTCGAGCGGATCACGTTCCTGTTTACGGGGGATGACACAAGCCTCGCGGCCACCCATGCGGGTCAGGTTGACGTCGTGTCGGTTCCCGCCCCGTCCGCCGATGCACCGCCCGCGGGCTTCAAACAGGTCGTCGTCGACTCCGTCGACAACCGAGGCATGAGCTTTCCGATGTTGCCCGACGACGGCAAGACCACGTCGGACGGATATCCGATCGGCAACGACGTGACCTCCGATCTTGCAATCCGCCAGGCAATCAATCTCGGTGTCGACCGGGAGCAGATCGTCGAGGTCGCCCTGTTCGGTCACGGAACGCCCGCCTATGGCCCCGCCGACGGCCTGCCCTGGTCGAACCCCAAAGCTGCCATCGCCCATGATCCGGACGCCGCCCGCGCTCTGCTCGACGCCGCCGGCTGGGCCGCCGGGTCCGACGGCATCCGGCAGAAGGACGACGTTCGCGCCAGTTTCTCGCTCATTTACCCCGCTTCCGACAGTACACGGCAAGCCATCGTGGTCACGGTTGCCGAACAGCTGAAAGCGCTCGGTATCGAGGCAATCCCGCAGGGCAAGAGCTGGGATGTCATAGAGCGAGAAATGCAGGCATCGCCCGTTCTATTCGGATGGGGCAGTCATAATCCGCTTGAGGTCTACAGCCTCTATCAAAGCTCCTGGGCAGGTCAGGCTCTTTATAACCCGGGCTATTTTTCCGACCCCGATGTTGACGCACATTTCGCGGCAGCACAGGCCGCGGAAAGCCTGGAGGCCTCCTATCCTCACTGGCAGGCAGCCGAGTGGGATGGCGAAAGCGGCTTTTCCGCCAAGGGTAAGGCGGGCTGGGCCTGGCTCGTCAATCTGGATCACATCTATTACGTCAACGAGTGCATCGACCTCGGTGCGACCCAGATCGAGCCGCATGGACACGGTTGGCCAATCACGTCGATGATTCAGAACTGGAAATGGGACTGCGAGTAGACGCGTGAGTAGCCACTGGCCCATTCTGGTTGCGACACGGATCGTCCGACTGGCCTTTCTGCTGGCCGCCGTCGCGGTCGTCGCATTCACACTTGCGAAACTCTCGCCCGTCGATCCGGTCAACGCCTATCTCGGCCCGGCCATCGCCAAGGTCGGTCCGGAGCAGCGCGAGCTCATTGCCCGAAAATGGGGCCTCGACCAGCCGGCGACCGTCCAGTTCGGCAAGTGGTTTCATAACGTCCTTTCAGGCGATCTGGGGACCTCCAGGACCTTCAACGCGCCGGTCGCGGATGTGCTGGCAAAGCGCGTCCAGGCCTCCTTGCCGCTGATGGGGATGGCATGGCTGCTTTCGGGCATTCTCGGCTTCACGCTCGGGGTCGTGGCAGGCGCGAGACCGGACACCTGGACCGATCGGATCATTCGCACCTATGCCTATGTTCTTGCCTCCACCCCGACCTTCTGGCTCGCGATCGTCCTGTTGGTGGTGTTTTCGGTCGGTCTCTCCCTCACTCCGGTCTGCTGCGCCGCGCCTATCGGCGTTCTGCCGGAAGACGTGACGCTTCTGGAGAGGCTGCATCACCTCATTCTTCCGTTGATTGCACTGACCGTGCTTGGCGTTGCCCAGATCACGCTTCACACTCGTGCGAAGATGGTCGAGATCATGCAGTCCGATTTCGCGCTCTATGCACGGGCGCAAGGTGCGTCGCTTGCAGATGTCGCCGTCCGGCACGGCGCGCGCAATGCGGCCTTGCCGGCCATTACCGTTCTGTTTGCCTCGCTCGGCGAGCTGTTCGGCGGTTCCATTCTGACCGAGCAGGTCTTTGCCTATCCCGGTCTCGGGCAGGCAGCTGTCCAGGCGGGCATTTCCGGCGATGTGCCCCTGCTTCTGGCTGTAGCGCTCTGCCTGACACTTGTCGTGTCCGTTGGTAACACCATCGCAGACATTCTCTATCGTGTCGTCGACCCGCGCATCGGCGCGGTCCATGATCTGGAGGCCAGACCATGACGGACGCCGCCTTGACCAGACCCGTCACGGGGGTGCCCGTGCGCCGGAACAAACGCATCGCGACCATCGCCGCGACGTGTGCGGGAGCCTCCGGCATTGCCGTTGTGGTCGTCGGGTCGCTTGCCTTTGGCAACTTCGGCATTGAACCGGACTTTTCTGCCCGGCTCCTCCCCCCCTCCCTCGCCCATTGGTTCGGAACCGACCAGTTCGGCCACGACATGTTTGCGCGCACCATCCACGGCCTCAAGCTCAGCCTTTGGGTGGGCGTCGTCGCCGCAACGCTGTCGACACTCATTGCAGTTGGCCTCGCAATCCTCGCGACGACCTGCGGGCGGTGGGCCGACATCCTCGTGTCCTTCCTTGTCGATGCTGCCATGGGCCTGCCGCACCTGGTGCTGCTGATCCTGATTTCCTTCGCCCTTGGCGGTGGGACCCATGCGGTCATTGTCGCCGTGGCGGTGACGCATTGGCCGAGACTGACGCGTATCCTGCGCGCGGAGATCCTGCAGATACGGCACGCGGAGTTCGTGATCGCTTCCCGTCAGTTCGGCAAGTCGTGGTGGTATGTCGGGCAGCACCACTTTCTGCCCCATCTCGTCCCACAGATGCTCGTCGGACTGGTTCTTCTGTTTCCGCATGCCATCCTCCACGAGGCGGGTCTGACCTTCATTGGCTTCGGCATCGAACCGACGAAGCCCGCCATCGGCATCCTGCTGTCGGACTCCATGCGCTATCTGACCGCGGGCAAGTGGTGGCTGGGGCTCTTTCCCGGATTGAGCCTGGTTCTGCTGGTCCTTTGTTTTGATGCGATCGGAAACGGCCTGCGGCTGTTGGCCGACCCGAGGCAGGCGCAGACATGAGTTTTCTCCAACTTGAGCGGGTGTCTGTCGGCTTCATGCGGTACGAGGGCATTTTCCGTCAGCATGAACTCGGTCTTCTGGAAGATCTCAGCTTTGGTGTGGGCCGCGGTGAGATTGTCGCGCTGATCGGGGCTTCCGGCGGCGGAAAGAGCCTTCTGGCACATGCGATTTTCGGTATTCTGCCAAGAAATGCCGTCGTCAATGGCACGATCCGTATCGACGGGAGCGTGCTCGATGATACGCACCGGAATAGGGTCCGTGGAAGGCGCATGGCGCTGGTGCCTCAGTCGCTCAGTCACCTTGATCCGATGACGCGGTGCCGCAAGCAGATCGGCTGGGCCGGACAGCGCGCAGGCCATCCGCTTGACCGAAGAAAGACCGAAGCTCTGCTTGCGCGCTACGGACTTGACGAGCGTGCGGCCAACGCCTTTCCGCATGAGCTGTCGGGAGGGATGGCCCGCCGGATGATGATCGCGATTGCGACGGTCGGCGATCCGGATCTTGTCGTCGCGGACGAGCCGACGAGCGGGCTGGATACGGAGGCGACCGGCGGCATCCTCAGGCACCTGCGCAGCCTTGCGGATGCAGGCAAGGCGGTTCTCCTGATCACGCACAGCCTTGCCGAAGTGCTTCCCTTCGCGGATCGGGTCGCCGTCATGCGCGGCGGTCGTCTCGAAGCCATCGAGCCCTCCGACCGGTTTGCAGGTGCCGGAGAGACGCTTGCGTCTCCTTACGCGCGCGCCCTGTGGATAGCGTTACCGCAAAACGCGTTCACGCCGGGAGGGGCCGAATGCTGAGCGCACATCATCTGAGCTTTCGCTACAGCCCGCACACGCCCTTTATTCTCGAAGCCGTCGACCTGCACCTGAACGCCGGTGAGATCGTCGGCCTGACCGGCCCGTCCGGGCGCGGAAAATCAACGCTCGGCCGGCTGCTGGCCGGGCAGATGAGACCATCCGGCGGTCGGGTTTCCATCAACGGAGAAAAGCCACCAGCAGGCTTTTCCCCGGTTCAGTATCTCCATCAGTCGCCAGTCTTTGCCACCGATCCGCGTTGGCGCATCTCAAGAATTATCGAGGAGGCGTGGATCCCGGATGCTGCCGCGCGAGAAGATTTCCGCGTGAAGGAAAGCTGGTACGACCGCTACTCGCACGAGATTTCGGGGGGTGAATTGCAACGGGTTGCACTCCTTCGCGCCCTCGCTCCGGAAACCCGCTACCTCATTTCCGACGAAATCACGTCGATGCTGGACCCGCTTGCGCAGGCGGAGATCTGGCAAGCCCTCATCAAGAGAGCCGAACAGGGCCTCGGCATTCTCGCCATCAGTCACGACCACGCCCTGCTGCAGCGCATCGCGTCTCGCGTCATCACCTTGTAGAGACCGGGGCACAACGATGCCGGCCTGCGAAAGCCGTCTGCCGGCGGGGTGTTTCAGAAAAACGCTCAAGTGTCGCGGTCATCCGCGCACCTTCTCCAGCAGATGCAGCAGGTTGTCGAGGTCCTTCTCCGTGAGCCTCGCTTCGAAGTCCTGGACGACTTTACGGCTTTGCGGTGCGAACCGGTCGATCAGTTTCTTTCCGTCAGGCCGGAGCGCGATCGATTGCCTCCTGCAGTTTTCAAGGTCGACATACCTCGAAACGAGATCCTTGCGGACCATCAGCTCCACCGTTCTGGAAAGGCTGGTGGTGTGCAGCCCGGCTGCGCGGGCCAGCTCATACCCCGACAGGGGCCCTGTCTCCTCCAGAACCCGCAGGATCCGCCATTGCTGTTCGGTAACGCCCGCCTCCTGAAGGATCGCGCGCAGAGGCTCCATCATCGTTTCCCGCGCCCTCAAGCGTGCAATCGGCAGGGACCGGGATATAGGGGCAGACGATCTGCGGGCATCTTCATTCCAGCTGGTTGCAGCAAGCAGGTTCAAGACACCAGAGCTTTGCTGATCTTCTCGTTCAGTCGGTCGACCCGGCATGGACCTGGTCCGGGTGCGCCGCCACGAAGGCGGGAAGTCTTGCGCAATTGTCCGCGATCTCGGCGATCCGCGCCAGATCGCCGATATCGACGCTCCAGCGCGCGGCGTTATAAAGATGGGGGATCAGCACCAGATCGGCCTGCGACATCACCGCGCCAAGGCAATAGGGGCCTTCAAACGCGCCGAGCATTGTCTCGACAGCGGCAAGGCCCGGGCGAATGAAGCGCTGCATCCATTCCGCACGCGTCTCGCTGCGCCCGGTCAGGTGAGCGGCATGGGACGCAACGCGCAGATTGCAAACCGGATGAATGTCACAGGCGATCGCCAGACAGATGGCCCGCATCCGCGCGGTCAATTTTGGATCGGCGGGCCTCAGATCAAGACGCCCGGTATCGTCCAGATAGTCCCGGATCGCCAGCGATTGAGTCAGCCGGAGACCGTCAATTTCGAGGACAGGCACCTGTTCGAGCGGGTTACGAGCATGATGTTCGGGCGTTGTCTGCTCGCCGGCAAGAAGGTCCACGGAGATTGCCTCGTAGGCAAGGCCCGCAAGATTGAGACCGATGCGAACCCGGTAACTGGCCGTGCTGCGCCAATAATCGTAAAGCCTGATCCTCTCCGGCATGAACATGCCCTTTCCTTTTGCGGGCAAGGACGAATTGTGTGACCGCCCTTGCCGTCATCTTCCAATGGCATGATGCCATGTGCCGCGTCCGTCAGTCTGCGGAATCCGGCGACGGCAGGACCGTCGTCGAGCATTCACTGAAACCGATCCGGTATCCGTCTCCCTGGGCGTGGCCCTACAGGGTAATGCTGTCCCCATCCTGGTGGATCACACACAGCCTCACAGCTGTGCAGTGTCCGGGCGCAGCGAAAGGTCCGCCGGTTCGGGAGGTCGGTGCAACGTGCGACCTCGATCAGCTCCAGTCGCCTTCGGGCGTCACGTTGAAACGCTTCTTGAGACTGGACCAGCAGTCAATGTAGCCGTCCTGGAGCGGCTCTTCCTCGGCGGCGAACTCCGTCAGATGCTGCGGGAAGCGGGTCTCGAACATGAACGACATGGTATTGTCGAGCTTCTTCGGCTTGAGATCCGCGAAGGAGGCCTTCTCGAAAGCGTCGTTGTCTGGTCCGTGCGGCAGCATCATGTTGTGAAGGCTCATGCCGCCGGGCACGAATCCCTGAGGCTTGGCGTCATATTCGCCATAGATGTTGCCATCAATTCGGACATGACAATAGTTGCATTTGCAACTAAAAAACGCTAGTTTGACGCTTATGACAGGCGAGCGCGACCCGCTGGAACTCTTCGAAATCCGGAGCTTCACGCCCTACCTCCTCAACATGGCGGCAGAGCGGACGAGCGAAGCATTTTCCGACGTCTACAAGCGGCAGTACGGCATGAAGCGGACCGAATGGCGCGTTCTGTTTCATCTCGGCCGCTACGGCCCGATGAGCGCCCATGAAATCGGCGCGCGCGCCCGCGTTCACAAGACGAAGATCTCGCGTGCGGTACGGGATCTGGAAACGAAGAGGTTTGTGCGCCGGTAGGAAAACACCATTGACCGCAGAACCGAAACGCTGATCCTGCTCAAGGCGGGCGAAGACGCCTACAGGTTTCTAGTGAAACGGGCAGCCGCCTATGAGACCGAACTGCAGAAGGGTCTGGGAAAACGGGAAGTCCAGGTGCTCAAGTCGGCTCTGCAGAAACTGGCCCGCCTTGACTAGGGTATCAACCGGATGAGGCCGGGCGGCCTCATCCGTTTTTGTCAGGCAAGCAATTGCCGATCTTCGTTTCGGAAGATCACTCCGGTGCCTTGACCAGAATCTTTACCTGGGATTTTTCGGCGACAAGGGCCTCGAAGCCCTCATCGACGATCTCATCGATCGCGATGCGCTTGGTCACGAGGGCCTCCGCGCTGAAATAGCCCTGCGTCATCAATTCCATCACGGCCGGATAGACATTGCGGTAGGCAATGGTGCCCTTGAGGTCGCGTTCCTTCAGAACGACGGTATTGGGATGGAAGGACGCCTCCCCTTCCCAGATTGAGACGATCAGTGTCTGGCCGTCGTGACGGGTGCTCTCTATACACTGCGGCAGAACGCGCGGAACGCCTGTCACCTCAAAGGCGACATGGACGCCGCCGGTTGCGGCCCAGATCTTTTCGACCGGATCGTCCGCCATCGGATCGATGGCACTGGTGGCCCCAAGCTCGAGTGCCTTTTCGCGGCGCTCCTGCGAGGGCTCGACCACATGGATCTGGGCAGCGCCTGCGACACGCAATGCTTCCACGACAAGAAGCCCGATCGGGCCTGCGCCGAAGACGGCAGCGGTATCGCCTGCCTTGATCGCCGACAGGCGCACGGCATGCAGCGCGACGGCAGCCGGTTCAACCAGCGCGCCCTGCTCCATCGAGAGGGAGTCGGGCATCTTGTGCACCATCTTCGCCGGTACGACCGATGTTGCGGCGAAACCGCCATGGCCTCCGGACAGACCCACGAACCCGAGGCTGTCACACAGATTGTATTTGCCTTCGAGACAGGCGGGGCAGTGGCCACAGGCGAAGATGGGTTCGACGGCAACGCGGTCTCCCACGCTCAGACCGCTGACGCCTTCGCCCAGCTCGGAGATGGTGCCGCAATATTCGTGGCCCATCGTGATCGGCGCCTTGTCGTGGCTCAGCGGATGCTCGTCGCCGACGGGAATGAAGATGGGACCCGCGAGGTATTCATGCAGGTCGCTGCCACAAATTCCGGTCCAGGCCACCTTGATCGCGACCTCTCCGGCGCCAGGCGCGGGCGTGTCGACGTCTTCGACACGAATATCCTTGATGCCGTGCCAGCGTGCTGCTTTCATCGTTTATCTCCTCGATGCTTTGAGATGAAATTCCCCGGTCCGGATGGACCGGGGCGTGAGGCGGTGAAGCGGGTTCAGGACAGGTGGTGAACTTCCTGCAACCCGTAAACCGGTGTCGGAAGCCTCTCCAGCCGCGCCTTCAGTTGGAGCGCCAGATAGAGCGAGTAGTGTCGGGACTGATGCAGGTTGCCCCCGTGGAACCACAGGTTCTCCTGCTGTGTCGGCTTCCACATGTTGCGCTGTTCGCCTTCCCAGGGCCCGGGGTCCTTGGTGGTATCAGACCCCAGGCCCCAGACCTTCCCGACCTTGTCGGCGACCTCCTGACTGATCAGGTCAGCCGCCCAACCGTTCATCGACCCGTAGCCGGTCGCGAAGACGACGAGATCGGCAGGCAGGCGGGTTCCATCCGCCAGGACGACGGCATCTTCCTCGAAACGATCGACCTGTCCCTTGGCGAGTTTCACCTCGCCGTCGATGATCAGCTGACTGGCCCCGACATCGATGTAATATCCGGAGCCGCGGCGTAGGTATTTCATAAACAGGCCCGAGCCGTCATCGCCCCAATCGAGATCGAAGCCCGCCCTCGTCAGACCGTCATAGAAGTCGGCATCTCGCTCGCGCATCTGCTCATAAAGCGGGATCTGGAACTCGTGCATGATCCTGTACGGCAGCGACGCAAAGATCATGTCCGCCTTTTCCGTCGTCATTCCGCTCGCCACGGCGTCCTCGGAATAGAGTGCGCCGAGACCGATCTCCATCAGCGTGTCGGAACGTACGATGTGGGTGGACGAGCGCTGGACCATGGTGACGTCCGCATCCGCTTCCCACAACGCAGCGCAGATATCATGCGCCGAGTTGTTCGACCCGATGACGACGACCCTCTTGCCGCTCCAGGCATCCGGGCCGTCGTGCTGAGAGGAGTGCTGGATCGTTCCCTTGAACGCATCCATGCCCGGAAACTCCGGCATGTTCGGTTTTCCCGACATGCCGGTAGCCAGCACGAGCTGCGTCGGTTCCAGGGTTACTTTTTCGCCATCACGGTTGACTTCGACACGCCATTTTCCGGCGGCCTCGTCAAACTCGGCATGCGTCACCTCGGACCGGACCCAGTAATTGATCTCCATGACCTTGGTGTACATCTCGAGCCAGTCGCCGATCTTGTCCTTGGGTGTGAAAACCGGCCAGTTGTCGGGGAACTTGATGTAGGGCAGATGGTCATACCAGATCGGGTCATGCAGGCAGAGCGACTTGTAACGGCTGCGCCATTGGTCGCCGGGCCGGTCGTGTTTGTCGAGCACGATCGCGGGCACGCCGAGCTGGCGCAATCTGGCCCCGAGCGCGATCCCGCCCTGGCCGCCGCCGACGACCAGGACGTATGGCTGTGTGCCGTATCCGAGGTCAGCCTCTTCAGCGTCACGGCTTTCTCTCCAGCTGCGCCTGTTCCTTTGAGCCCCGTGTTCTGCGCCCATAGGGCGTCGCTTGCCGAGGTTTTCCTCAAAGCCCTTCAACTCCTGCAACGCCGTCAACAACGTCCAGATACGTCCGTCCTTCAGGCGCATCAGGCCCCGTCCCCGGCCCGCTCGCGTCTCGAAGGTCAGCCACGCGGTGATGATCCCGCCCTCCTCGGCAGGGATCTCGCCCGACTGGATCTCGAACTGTCCGGGACGGGTATGCTCAAGCTGGCTGCGCAGCATATCGGCCACACCGTCCGGCCCTTCCACGGTCTTGAGATTCCAGCTCACCGCAATGAGATCGCGCCAATAGCTGTCCGTCGCGAACAATCCTGCCGCGCGATCAATTTCGCCGCCCTCCAGCGCGGCATTCAGATTGTCGATGACCTTCCGGGTCCTTGTCGTTGCAGTCGTATCAAGCATCGCGTTTCCTCCTCTACACGCGTGTCGAGAAGGATCATTGTCACCCGGACGCAGTCCGTTCCATGGCGGAAGCGGAAGAGAGAAAGCAAAAAACGTGTGCTGCGCTGCGTCATGTTGCGCGCGCAACAAGATGCAACAAATTATGTCGGGGCCCGCAACCCGGCTTTTCGGATCCGGCGCAGCACGGTGGACCGGTTGACGCCGAACCGCCGGGCCGCCTGAGCCATGTTCCAGCCGCAAGCCTCCAGCACCTCTTCGAGCGAGTCCCACCGATCGGCACTCGGCACAGTCTGAACACCGCTCGCCTCCGCGACCGGTTGCGGCAGGTCCGGTAGGTCGATCACCGAGCCGACGCAAAGTGTAGCGGCAACATCGAGCACCTGCTCAAGTTCGCGGATGTTGCCCGGCCAGCTTCGGCCCATCAGTTCGGCACGTGCGGAAGGAGACAACCGAAGGGTCTCAAGAACATGCCGCCGAAGGTGCCGGTCCGCCAGCCATTCAAGGTCCCGCCGCAGCCTCAGCGGCGGCAAGGTGAGAACGCAACCGGCAAGGCGATGAAACAGCGGCCGCGGCAGGGCGATATCGGAGGGGGCAAGACAACTGGTCGAAAGCGGCCTGAGGTCGGATCGCTGGTCCAGAAGGCCGCTCAGGGCGTTGGCCGTCTCCATCGGCAGGTCTTCGACCCTGCGCAACACAAGAGTCGTCAGACCTTGCACGTTACGAAACGCTTCAAGCAGATCCTCTGGGCTCAATCCCGCACATTGGAGACTGATGAACCCGTGCGCTTTGCTCGTCATGTGGATCGCGCGTGCAAGCTTGGCCTTGCCCGTGCCTGTCTCGCCGTTGATCAGCAGCGGCACCGGGCCCGGCGCGAGAAGCTCTGCCTGTTCCAGCAGCCGCGCCATGCCTGCGTCGCCACCCGTCAATGCGGCAAGCGCCCCACCTCGCCGTATGCTTTCATGGGCTCTTCGTGGTGCCTTGGGAGCGATCGCATGGCCGAACAGCGCGCTGCCGTCGCGCATCTCGACCACACGCTCTTCGGTTGGCCGGTCGCGCATCAGATCGGGAAGATCGTCGACGGACAGGCCCAGAACCTCGTCTATGCGTCGCCCGATGATCTTTCCGCCCTCCGGGAACAGGCGCCGCGCTGCGCGGGTATAGCCCAGAACCCGGCCGGACCCGTCCAGCCGCACGGCTGCTTCGGGATCGACGTCGAGAAACTCGGGGCTCGCCGACAGGCGCAGCACCCAGTCCCGCGCACTTTCCGCCATGAGGTTGGCCATCTCGACCCGCCGGGCCGCATTGGTCACGAGGCTCATCGCCAGACTCTGGCTGCTTTTGGGTGAAGGCGAGCGCAACAGGGAAATATCGAGCACCGCCGCCAACTGGCCCAAGCTGTCGAAGATCGGTGCAGCGGTACATGAGAGCGCCGTGTGCGCGTTGCCGAAGTGATCGTCCTGATGAACGGTCACAGGTTCCTTCGTGAAAATGCAGGCGCCAACGCCGCAGGTTCCGGCAAGCCCCTCGGCCCAGTTCGAGCCAAGATAAAGTCCTGCGCTGCGCAGGTCCTCGGTGAAGAGTTCGTCGCCGAAGAAATCGACACAGACCCCTTGCGCATCGGACAGCAGCAGCACGTAGTTCTGGCCCGCGACTTGCCGAAAAAGGCTCTGCAGGCCCGACCGCGCCGCAGCGATCATCCATTCCGCCTGCTTGCGGTGATCGCGCAGCTCCGATTCAGTGACGATATAAGCCGGGTCCGAGCGCATCGGATCCATACCGTAAAGTTCGACACAACGGCGCCACGAGGCCGAGACGAAGCTGTCCCGCCCGGTCTGGGTGCCGTCCAGCACCTGCCCTATTTCCTCAACGTGCCTTGCTTCCGTCATTGCCCATCACTTCCACACGGAAAGCATAGCACAGGATGCAGACATCGGCAGTCTGCCCAATGTCGGAAACAGCGCCCTGGGCGAAAATGCCGCTTGCGCGATCCGGCATCAAAGAGCGTATTTCAGAAATCGTTTCACGGGTTCCTCCCAGGTGTCCTGAAACGCAGGCCTGATCCGGGCCGGCAGCCGCCACCCGCTTGATGTCGGTGCGCCGGGTATTGCGATCCTCCGGCGACAGCTCGGGTACAGCGTCACGAAAGATCAGCTTCAACGCGGGGCGGTCGGGATCGCAGCTCCGATGTCTTTTTCCAAGAACATGCACTCCGCGCTGGAGGCATCCATAGGGGTTGTCGCTCTTGAGGACCTGGACATCGAAGCCGTTGCCCGACGCGTCGTCGGCTGCGCCGAGAAGCTTTCCCGAATTCTCGCGAGCTGAAGTAGCTTCAGGTCCAACGCCTCAACTGACGGCGCGCTGGCCTTTCAGGCGCCGACACCGTCTTCGCGTCCAAGGAGTCTGTCCAGAATATCCGGCAGCTCTCGCGGCTCTCTGGTGCGGCAGGCGACCTCGCAGCCCGCCAGGTCCGGGGCTGCCTCTGGCACCGTTTCGCCCCATTGCGCAAGCACAGCCGGCAGGCCGCAGGCATTGGCGGCGAGAATGTCGTTGCGATGATCTCCGATCATTACGGCGCCGCAGGGGCGAGCGGGAAGCCTTTGCAGCGTTTCGAACAAATGCGCCGGATGCGGCTTGCGGTGCGTGCACTCATCGCTGCAGCAGACAGCGTCGAACATCCAGTCGATCTGAAGCCGCCCGAGAAGACTGCGCGTAGCCTGCCCCGGCTTGTTCGTGCAAACGGCAAGCCGGTAGCCGCGGATACGGAGTTCATCGAGAGCTGCCAGAATGTCCGGATAGATCTCGGATTGGGAAACGGAACAGTCTTGGTAGAGCTTGGAAAACCGCCTTGAATCCTGCTCGCTGACCTCCAGTCCGCGGCGCGCCATCGCGCGTTTGAGGACCGTGTCCGGTCCGTCCCCTATGAAGGTGGCAACCTGCTTAACCTCATAAGGGGACGCGCCGACCGCTGCCATGATTTCATTGACGGCGGTCGTTATTGCGCCCGCCGAATCGACCAGCGTACCGTCGAGGTCAAAGACAGCCGCCTTCAGGTGGGTATCGCCAAAGACGGCAGGTCGATCAGTCATCCGTTTGAGAAACCTTCTCGTGCGTCTGGAGGGTGCACGATTGCGGGCGGCCCCTGCTCCATTTCAAGGACCGCCCTTAGCGCCGTGGACTAGGCCGCAGGCCGGTCTTCCAGATAGTACATCGTGTAGCCGTTCTCATCCGTGACGCGGGTGAATTCCTCGCGTCCGCAGACGAACATTTCCGGTTCGACGGTCATGTAGTGCAGCTGGTATTTCGGACCGAAGCGGATGACCCCGATGCCATGATACGGCAGAAGGTTGGAGCGAAGCTTGTACTCGGGATAAAGCCGCAGGCCGAGCGCGGGAACGCCCTTGGTGTGGATCGTCGCCCGCAGGGAATTGGGGAAGAAGGCCTCTTCCCATTGCAGGTCGGCGGCTGCCGCCTTCAACGCTCGATACTCCGCCAGTCCTGTCCGCGCCCGCTGATAGAGCTCCTCTGTTGCCGGACCTTCATGCGCAGTGCTGAACTGCTCACGCATGGCCCGGTAATCGAGCTGGCGCTTGGAGGTGTTGATGCTGGCCGCCATGCTTGCAACCCACTGCTCGTAGGAAAGCTGGCTGAGGCCGTCCGCCAGGGGATCGGCGTGGAAGCGTGCGGACCAATGCTCGAAGCTTTTCTGGAAGTCCTCGAAGCGGCCAGAGAGGATCTGCGCCATATCGTGCAACTTGATGGTATCGCCGCATCCCAGTTTATCGACCATCTTTTGCAGCAGATCGACATAGCGGATCGCCTCAACCGCCGTCACACCGAAGGGCAGACCGTAGAAGGTGCTGTCGGTGATCAGATGGAAAACGGCACCGGCCGGGTACAGCTCTCGCACCATCTCGGCGATCCGCGCGAGATTTCGGAGTGTAACTTCTTCCGCGATCGTCGGCACGGTCAGCTGCAGACGCTTCACCGGATTGCGAATGACGCAGAATACGGGAAGCAGGATACTGACCGGCTCACCCTTCTCGCAAGCCGTGCGGACACGCTCTTTCCAGATGCCGCTCTCGCGATAGCGGCTGCGGGAGTTGAACTGGATCGTACGGTGATTGAGCAGTTCGAAGACACGCTCGTAGACGGGCTTGTCAGCCGTCTTTGTCTGGAAATGTTCCCAATCCAGACGGCGGATATGAGCGCATTCGGCAACGATCTGCTCGTCTTCGGGCCGCAACTGCCGGACACGTTGAGGCAGCTCCCGTGGATCCTCTTCCGGCCAGGTATAGTCGAAGCTCAGCCGTGCATCGCTGATCGCCTCTCCGTCGCGTCCGACATCGAGATAGGAAGATGCATGCATCTTGGATGGCTCGGTATGTTTCATTGCTACGGCTCCTGCGGAAGAGAATTCAAGACTGCGGTTCGGACAGCGTGAAAACGATCGATGCAGCGGACACCGCATCTGGCTCGAACAGGCTTTCGTTCCTGAGCTGTCATCAATGGAAAGGGTCGTGAAAACCCCGGTGATTGCAGGATAAATATAGACGGTGGATCGCCCCCCACGTGTGCCGCGGAGCACAGGCAATGGTTGTGGGGCCCTGGGGTGACAGTCTCTACGGATCTTGCCGGGCGATCTGCGCAGGAAGGTCGGCGAGCGAATGCCAACCGGCGAAGCCGCTGCGTCGCCTTCTCGGACGAAACAGCACCCTCAATCAAATTGGGCCTTCAATCCGGCCGCAAAATGTGTCAACTTAGATTGACACTCAAGATTGGCGGACACCATGCCCAGACCCTTTCCCTTTTCGGCAATCGTCGCTCAGGAGGACATGAAGAAGGCGCTGCTGATGGCGGCGGTTGAGCCCTTGCTGGGCGGGGTTCTGATCTTTGGTGACCGGGGAACCGGCAAGTCGACGGCAGTTCGCGCCCTTGCCGAATTGCTACCCGGCATCGACACCCGAAACGGCTGCCGCTTCAACTGCGCCCCCGACGCACCTCAGGACGTGTGCCCGGTCTGCAGCCCACCCAATGGCGGAAAACTGCCGAAAACAAAAAAGATCCGCACGCCGATGATCGACCTCCCCCTCGGGGCGACGGAAGACCGTATCTGCGGAGCACTGGATCTGGAAAAGGCCCTTGTCGCCGGTGAAAAGGATTTCGAACCCGGGCTGCTTGCAGGCGCCAACCGGGGCTTTCTCTATATAGACGAAGTCAATCTTCTCGAGGACCATCTGGTCGACCTGTTGCTGGACGCCGCAGCCTCGGGTGTCAACGTGGTTGAACGCGAGGGACTGAGCATACGCCACGAGGCTCGGTTCACGCTGGTGGGCAGCGGCAACCCTGAAGAGGGTGACCTGAGACCGCAATTGCTGGATCGTTTTGGCCTCGGAGTGGACGTCAGGACGATCGAGGATCTCGGGCAGAGGATCGAGGTGATCCGACGCCGGGATGCCTATGAAGCCGACCCGGAAAGCTTTTGCGAACGTTGGTCGCGCAAGGATGCAGCCATCCGCAACCGCGTCGTCAAGGCCCGCGGAATGCTGCGACAGATCTCAACTCCGGACGATGTTCTGGCGCGCATGTCGCAATTGTGCATGAGCCTCGGCATCGACGGGATGCGCGGTGAGCTGACGCTCATGCGCGCCTGTCGCGCGGCCGCAGCTCTGTCGGGGCGCAACGAGGTCACGTGGGAGGATGCGTCCGACATCTCTCCGATGGTGCTGTGCCACCGGATGCGCCGAGACCCGCTTGACGATGCCGGCAGCGCGCCGCGGGTCGAACGGGCGGTCGCAGCCCTTGAAGGCGGTATTCTTTCCGAGGTCGGGTATGGATGACCTCGGCTCCCTTCGCGGCCTGCCCCCGAGGCTAACGGGCGCGCCACCTGACACATGGCAGGATGCGCTCCTCGCCGCCCGGATCTTTGCCCATTGCGGTCCGAAGATTGGCGGACTGTGGCTGAAAGCGCGTGCCGGTGGCGTGCGCGATGCCTTTCTCGACCACCTGGGCGCGCTCACCGGCCGCGAGAGCTGGATCCGGGTCCCCCCTTCCGTCTCCCTTTGCGCCCTCACCGGCGGGATCGACCTGCCGGCGACGACGCTTGCCGGCCGTCTCGTTTACAGGCCGGGGCTGCTCGAGAAGGCCTGTGGCGGGGTCCTCCTCATTCCGATGGCGGAGCGTTTGGAAGCACCGGTCGCCGCCCTGATCGGTGCAGCCATCGACACGGCCGACCCCGGTTCGGGCAGCGATGATCAGCGCGCACGCTTCTCGCTCATTGCCATTGACGAGTGTGCCGGCCCCGACGAACATCCGCCGGCAGCCCTTGCCGACAGGCTGGGTCTTATCGTCGATCTGAACGCAGTTTCATGGCATCAGGTCAAGGTGCCATCCGAACCTGTCTCGGCTGATCGACCGCCCTTGATTGGCAACGTTTTGGTGGATGATCGGGACCTCGAACTGCTTTCCGTTCTGGCGCAAGCCGCGGGCGCTCCTTCCCTGCGCATGCTACGCCACCTCCACGTCATCTGCCGCATGATCGCCGCTCTGAATGGCCGCGACAGCGTCAGCCAACCGGATATCCTGACCGCACTGCGGCTGGGTCTCGGAGTCGAATTTTGCCCGCAACCAGAGCGCCTGCCCGAACAGGCCGCATCGGAGCAGCAAGAAGAGCACGCCGCGCTACCGGATTGCCCGGAAAGCCAGGAAGCTGACGGCACGGCCGAGGACCCTTTGCAGGTGTCCCAGGCGCTCTCCCAGCTTTGCGATCTGGATGCTGCGCCCACGGAAGGGACGATCGCCGGTCTGCCGGAGTTCGTGGCATCGCAGGCGCAAGCCTCTCCCCGGGCGGCGGCGGGAAAATCGGGAGCGGCGCGCAAGGATGCACGGCGTGGCCGACCCGTTTCCACATCCCGCAGCGCGCCCTACCCGGACGCAAGGCCACATCTTATTGCGACCTTGCGGGCTGCGGCTCCCTGGCAGGCGATCCGCAGCCGCAATCGGCAATTGCTTGCCGAGCGCCTCAGCAACAGTCCACGCCGCCCGGTGCGGGCGCCGCGGATACTCGTGACAAAAGAGGACTACCGTTTCCAGCGGCTGCGCCACGAAACGCCGTCCACAGCGATCTTTCTGGTCGACGCCTCCGGATCGACCGCGCTGGAGCGTCTCGGTGAAACCAAGGGCGCGATCGAGCAGCTTCTTGCACGCTGCTACGTGCGCCGTGACGAGGTCGCCATGATTTCCTTCCGTGGCACCGGTGCCGAAACGGTGCTGTCGCCGACCCGCTCGCTGGTTCAGGCCAAGCGCAGGCTCGCCGGACTGCCGGGAGGGGGCGCGACGCCCCTCGTTGCCGGACTGCAGAGGGGGCTCGAAATGGCCGTCGGCGTGCGCCGTCAGGGCAGCACGCCCATACTGGTTCTCCTGACCGACGGACGCGGCAACATCGCTCTCGATGGAACACCGGACCGGCACCGCGCAGCGGACGAGCTGAACGGCCTTGCCACGAAGTGCCGCGCCCTGCAGATCCGGTGCCTTTGCATCGATATCGCACGCCGGCCCCGGGAGGCGGTGGCGACCCTTGCCGAAACCATGGGCGCGCAGCTCCATGTCCTGCGCCATGCGGACGCGCGGCAAATGTCGGATGTCGTCAACCTTTCACTGCAGGAGACCCGCGCATGAGCTCTGTCGGCACCTGGCTCGACTGGGAAACCGACGGTCAGTCGTGGCCGCATCGGGAGGCCAGCACGTTCGTTTCGACCGGCGGCTATCGGTGGCATGTACAGGTGTTTGGACCGAGCCGCGCACCGGCCATCCTGCTTCTGCACGGAACCGGGGCGGCGTCGCATTCCTGGCGAACACTTGTGCCTTTGCTGCAGAACCGGTTCCGGCTGATCGTGCCGGACCTTCCCTGTCACGGCTTCACCAGGCCGGAAGGCCCAGCGGATCTGTCCCTAGAAGGCATGACCGCTGCCATGCGCGATCTTCTTCGCAAGCTCGACATCCATCCGCGATATGTCCTTGGCCACTCGGCCGGGGCGGTGATCGGCCTCTCGCTCGTCGCCGCCACGCACCCGCGTGCGGACCGGGCAGACCACCGGATAGAGATGGTCTTCAGCGTCAACGGCGCGCTCGAACCGATCCGGGGCAACCGGCTGCTGTCCCCCATGGCAAAGGCGCTGTTCGCGAACCCCTTATCCGCCTCGATGTTCTCTCTCCTCGCGCGGGCGACCCCGTTCGGAGACAATCTTCTGAGCGCCACCGGCTCGAAGATCGATCCAGAGGGAGAAGCTCTTTACCACCTCCTTCTGAGTTCGTCCGGCCATGTACGGGGCGCACTCGGCATGATGGCCGCATGGGATCTGGACCGGCTGCCCGCCCAGCTTCGGCGCCTCTCGGTTCCGCTTGCGCTGCTCGCTGCGCGGGACGATCCGATGGTGCCGGCGAAATCATCCGAGACAGCCGCGACGCTCTGCCGGCACGGCCGACTGACTTTGGCAGAAACCGGCGGCCATCTGCTGCATGAAAGCAATCCCGAAAGCGTTCAATCCTGGATCGAGGACACATTGCGTGATCACCGCTCGAACGGGGTGAATGCAGCATGAACGCTGCGCCTCGCATAGATAGGCAAGAAGGTCTCGGCGCCTCTTCAACACGCCCCCACGCGGTTGTCATCGGCGCGGGTGTCGGGGGGCTCGCAAGCGGAGCGCTGCTGGCAGCCCGCGGCTACCGCGTGACGATTTTCGACCGGCTCGACGCACCTGGCGGGCGCGCCTATGCCTACAGGCAGGATGGGTTCACCTTCGACGCCGGGCCGACCATCATCACCGCTCCCTGGCTTTTCGAGCAGCTCTGGGCCGATTGCGGCGGGTCGATGAAGGACGATGTCGACATTCGCCCCAACACGCCCTTCTACAAGATCCGCTTCGATGACGGGACCATGTTCAGCTACAGCGGCGACCAGGCCGCCATGGAAGCAGAGATCGAGAAAATCTCGCCGAACGATGTCGCCGGATACCGGAGCTTCATGGCCGAAAGCCGCCGCATATATGAGGTTGCCTTTCTCCAGTTCGGGCAGCAGCCGTTCCACAGCAAGACCTACACCGCAGGTGCGCTGGCAAAGCTGGTCCGGCTGGGCGGATACCGCTCGGTCCACGCGCTCGTCTGTCGTCATTTCCGGCATCCGAAGCTCAGGACGATCTTTTCCTTTCATCCGCTTCTCATCGGCGGGAATCCGTTCACGGCGACGTCCTTCTACTGTCTCATCGCCCATCTGGAGAGCAAGCACGGGGTCCACTACGTCCGCGGCGGCACGCATGCGCTGGTGGAAGGGATCGCCGATCTCATCAGACGCAACGGCGGCACGCTCCGGCTCGGCGAAACCGTCAAGACCATACTGACGACAGGACGGCGCGCCACCGGCATTCAGCTTGCAAGTGGCGAGACCATTTCGGCTGATATCGTGATCTCCAACTGCGATCCGGCCATGACATATGGCAAGCTGCTCAAGGATCTGCCCCGCAAGCGCTGGACGGATGAAAAGATCCGCGGAAGCGATTATTCCATGAGCCTTTTCGTCTGGTATTTCGGCACAGACCGACGCTACGAGGATGTCGGCCACCACACGATGCTGTTCGGACCTCGCTATCGGGGGCTTCTCAACGACATCTTCCGGACAAAACGGCTGGCGAAGGATTTCAGCCTCTATCTCCACCGCCCCTCCGCGAACGATCCTTCTGTGGCTCCCGCCGGCTGCGACGCCTTCTATGTCCTCAGTCCCGTGCCAAATCTTTCCGGGAAGACCGACTGGGCCGCGATGGCCGAGACATATCGCGACCGCGTTGCCGAGCGCCTCGAGGAAACAATGCTACCGGATCTTCGGCGGCACATTGTCTCCTCGCGGATCACGACACCGCTCGACTTCCGCGATCGGCTGCTGTCCTGGCGGGGCGCCGCCTTTTCCCTCGAGCCAAAGCTCTTTCAAAGCGCCTGGTTTCGGCCTCACAACAAGAGCGAAGAACTCGACAATCTTTATCTCTGCGGCGCAGGAACCCATCCAGGGGCAGGATTGCCGGGTGTCCTGTGTTCGGCACGGATTGTCTCGGATCTGGTGCCGGATCCGGCGAGCCTTGCGCCGCCACAGCAAGCGGCATCCGCAGGGAGGGCATTCTCATGACCGTCATTGTCACCGTCCGGCGCAGCCCTCTTCCTGAAGCAGTGAACTCGCAGGGCCTTTCCGCGCCATCTCGCGGCCTGACATACGGTTTTTCAGGGCACGAGGCCGATCTGAAGGCTTGCGCCGCGGCTATCCGCATAGGCTCCAAATCCTTTCACCTTGCCTCGCTGTTCCTGCCGTCAGATACCAGACGCGCGGCCCAGGCGCTTTACGCCTTCTGCCGGCATGCCGACGACCTCGTCGACGACGCAAGGGCCAGCGAAGCCGCGCTGGACCAGCTGCGAGGCCGCCTCGACCGGATCTATCGCGGCACGCCTGCCGATCATGCCTGCGACAGGGCCTTCGCGCGCACGGTGGAACGCTGTGCGATCCCGAAGGCCGTTCCGCTGGCGCTGCTGGACGGCTTTGCCATGGACATCGCCAACCGGCGCTACCGCACCATCGGCGACGTCAAGTCCTACGCGACCTGCGTCGCCTCAAGCGTGGGGCTGATGATGGCGCTTGCCATGCGGACAGGCGCGCCGCAGGCGCTTGCGCGCGCGGCGGATCTCGGCATTGCCATGCAGCTCACCAACATTGCCCGTGACGTCGGCGAGGATGCCCGCAATGGCCGGCTGTACCTGCCGACCGACTGGCTTGATGCCGCTGGGATCGACGCGGACGCCTTCCTGAGAGAGCCCCGGCATTCTCCGGCGCTTGGCGATGTCGTCCGGCGCCTGCTGCAGGAAGCCTCCGCGCACTACAGGCTGGGGCATGCCGGTATTGCGGCGCTGCCTGCCAACTGCCAGCCCGCGATCCGGGCCGCAGCCCTTGTTTACGAAAGCATCGGCAAGGACATCGCCGCAAACAGGTACGACAGCGTGTCCCGGCGGGCCCACACCAGCCTCGGCCTCAAGCTGAAGCTTTTGCTCCGGGCACACCGGCCCTCCCCTGCCAGTCACGGGGCAGACCGGAGCATCGTCCTTACACCGCCCGATCCGGCGGCTGCCGATCTCGTTGCCACCGCTTCTGCAACCTGGTCATACGGTCTCGCAGATAATCCGAGCAGACGGATTGCCACCGGCCGCTTTCTCACGATCATGATGCGGCTGCAGGCCGATACCCGCGAGGAATGGCGCTTTCGCCGGCTTGAGGCGCAAAAGCGCGCCAACGGCGTTGTTTGAGTCCTATTTCGGGCTGATCGAGGCCCTTCTGGTCTTCGGGCTCGCCATTGCGTTCTATCTCTGGCAGCGAAACGACCTGAAGAAAGCCCGCCGGAAAACCCGCGATCAGAAAAAGGAAAGCGACGGCGAGGTCAAAGAGGACGGCGATACGAATGGGCGCCGTTAAAAAACGCGCCGGGGCATGCGAAAGGGCAGCATCAGGCGAACCAATGGATTGGCCAGCCGCCGACAGTCCAGCGTTTCATGGACCATCTCGACACCTTCTCCCTCCAGCGACGTCCGGACGAGCGACCGCCGATAGAATGGTGTGTCTTCCAATTTTCCAAGAAGCTCCGGCGACAGGCCCGCGTCGCAGCTTATTCCGCCTTCCACGCCCCAAAAACCCGGGCGAAGTGTCTGGCGCGCCGGCAGAGGAAACTCTCTCGCGGCTCCGTCCGGCGAAAACGACAGCCCGAAGGAACGCCGCGAGCCATCCGCCAGCTTCGCGTCGTAGAGCACTGCCCCGGCATCGCCGCTCAGCGGTCCGCGCGCCCAGTCCCAACCGATGAAATCGGCTTCCAGAGGACGCTCGCCGGCGTTGAAGTCGTGATACGCCTCCCCCTGCCAGCCGCCACCGGGCACGTCATCGCTGATGATCAGCGCCTTGGCGCGCGGAAAGACAGGCCACCAGAGATGGTGTCCTAGCGGATCAAGGTTCCGGAAGACCTCACATTCGCAAGACGGTTGATGAATGAAGATCTCGCCGGTCACGCGCTTCGGTAGCAGGCGTTGCCCCGGCCAAGGCAGCGCCATTTCGTCGAAGCGGATTGCCAGTCCGCCGCGGCCATAGGCAAGGTGGCTCCTCCCTATCCGCAGGCTGTCCTGCGACCGGGTGAGGCTGCCGCGACCGCGTTCCGTCATGGCCCAGACCGCGCCAGCCGGCCCGTAGAGTGCGACGTTGAGGGCCACATGGTTCTCGGGTGCCTTGCGTCCGCTCCAGTGATAGTAGGGCGAGAACACCGACCCGATAAAAGCGATCACCGTCAGGGCAAATTGTCCGCAGTCGCTTGTGGCGTCCGCGTACCACCAACAATAGCCCCCCGGCGGAACCGACCAGTCGAAGCCTGGTCGGCGATCAGGCAGTCTGCCGCGATCCTGCCTGATAGCGCCGCCATCGGCACGCCCGGTCCCGGATGAACACTGCCGCCCGCCAGGTAAAGCCCCCCCACCGGGCCGCGCGCCCCCGGCCGCGCGAACGACGCCATCCAGCCGTGGGACGCCCGGCCGTAGAGGGCTCCGCCCGTCGCCGGGAAAAGGCGCGCGTATGTGTCCGGCGCCACCAGAAGCTCGGCCTTCCTGTCCCGCTCCAGCGTCAATCCGTTCGCCGCCAGACGGCGGTCCATCGATGTCAGGCATTGATCCAGTTCTCTCCTCGAATATGAGTGCCGGTCGCCATCGGCCGGCATATTCATCAGGCAGTAGATCCGCTCGCGATCGCCGATCGCGTGCCCTTCCCGAAAGCTGCCGTCCGCTGCACGGTCTTGCGCACAGACATAGACTGTCGGATCATCCGGGGCGGCCCTTCGCTCGAAGACCGCCCTGAATTCCGCCTCGTAGTCATCGGAAAAAAACACCGTGTGATGCGCAAGTGGAACGCCGGCCGGCCGTGCCGGACAGCACATCACGAGAGCAGACTGAGACCGCTGTTGCGATCTTGCGCCGCGCCGGTCGCGCGCATTTGTCAGAAGCCTCGGCAAAGCTGCGGCGTCGCCGTTGAAAATGATGCGCCCCGCCGGAATGGCTTCCCCATCCTGCAGCCTCACGCCGGTGACCTGCTTGCGGGCCGGATCGATCGTGATCTGTTCGACGCGGCAGCCATACCGAATGCGCGCCCCGAAACGGACCGCAAGACGGGCGAAGACTTCGGCGACGGCGTGCATGCCCTGTTGTGGAACCCAGACCCCTTCCTGTTCGACATGGGCCACAAGCATCAGGGTTGCAGGCGCCAGAAACGGCGAAGATCCGCAATAGGTGGCATAGCGGGCGAAAAGCTGCCGAAGACGCGGGGCAGCGAAGTAGTCGCCCAGAACCGGCCAGAGCGTGGAAAACGGCTTCAGGGCGAGAAGAGCCCCCGGCCGTGTCACGCCGATCCGGCGGGACAGGCTTAAAGGGTTCGGCCGCGTGGCATTGATGAAAGTGTCCTTCAGAAGCGAATAGACCCTGGCGCTATCTGTCCGAAATCGCCGAAAGCCCGCAGCTTCGCGCTCGCCGGCGAAGGCCGCGACCGCCTCGGCGCTCTGCTCGGGATCGGCATCAAGATCAAGACAGTCACCGCTGCTCCAGTAATGCCGGGCAATCAGTTTTGCCTTTTCCAGGACAAGCTCGTCATCCAGGCTGGTGCCGAGGTCTCTCAGAAGTTCGTCGAAAACCCATTTCATGGTCAGGACCGTCGGTCCACCATCAAACGCACGGCCGCCCGCCTCGACACGGCGCAATTTGCCGCCCGGCGCGTCACCCGCCTCCAGAACCTCTACCGACACCCCGGCGACGGCCAGGCGCAACGCGGCAGCCAGCCCGCCCATACCGGCGCCGATTATGATAACCGGTTCCTGCGATCCGCCAGCCGACATGCACCTAACCTTCAAGTTGACTTTCATGCGCGATGTGTCACTTTATATTGACAGTATATCGTCAATTCTTTTTTACATCCATGTGGAATCAGGGAGCGGCAAATGGACTTGTCGGATCGCATCGAAACCGGGATGCAAACTGCCATCCGCTATGCCACGGCCAACGGCTGCCCGCAGAAGCTTGCGGCGGCCCTTCGATACGCGGTGTTTCCGGGCGGCGCCCGTATTCGGCCACGGCTCTGCCTCGCGGTCGCATTGGCCTGCGGCGACCGCGAAGAGCGCGTCGCGACCGCATCGGCAACGGCCATCGAGCTTCTGCACTGTGCCTCGCTCGTTCATGACGACCTGCCCTGCTTTGACAACGCCGCAACCCGGCGCGGCAAGCCGTCCGTTCATCTGGAATATGGTGAGGAGATTGCCCTTCTGGTCGGGGACGGGCTGATCGTCGCCGCCTTCGAGACGATTGCCCGCGAGACGCTCCACGCGCCCCATCTGACCGCGCGCCTGATATCGACCATCGCCAATGCGGTAGGCTCGCCCTACGGGCTTGTGGCCGGTCAGGCTTGGGAGAGCGAACCGAAAATCAATATTTCCGCCTATCACCGGGCCAAGACCGCGTCGCTCTTTACAGGCGCCGTTTCCACCGGCGCGCTTTCCTCTGAGGGAAATCCTCTCGACTGGTACGGCCTCGCCGACGCTCTCGGGGCTGCCTATCAGGTCGCCGACGATCTCTACGACGCGATGGACGAGACCGCCAGCATGGGCAAGCCCTCGGGGCAGGATGCATTGAACGGCCGGCCGAACCTTGTTGCGGAACTCGGTGTCGAAGGGGCTTTGAAGCAACTTCTGGCGCTGGTTGACCAGGCGGCGGATAGCGTGCCTGACTGCGAGGGCGCGGAGATGCTGCGCGCCATGATCCACAAGGAAGCCAAGCGGCTGATGCCGGCAAAACTGGCCGCCAGCGCGGCCTGAAAATGTCCGGGCCGACTGATCAGGAAGCGGATGGCACGACGGCGCCTTCCGCCGCATCCCGCAGTCCTGACGACTGGCATCCCCCCTTCCGTTTGCGCCTGCGCCAATGGCGCAACCGCCTGATCGGCTCGCCGGGTTTCCGAAGTCGGCTGCAGCGCTTTCACGGAACCCGCTGGCTCGCAAGGCGCAAGTCTAACGATCTCTTCTGGCTGACGGCTGGCTTCGTCTTCTCTCAGGTCCTGTCAGCCTGCGTCAGCCTGCGCATCCTGGAAAAGCTTCGTGATACCCGGCTGACTACCGCAACGCTCGCGGACGGCTGCGGCGTGCCTCTGGACCGCATGCGGCTGCTGCTGGAGCAGGCCGAAAGACTGGGCCTCGTCATGCCGGCCGGCCGCGATGGCTGGATCCTGGACGATGCGGGCACAGTCGTGGCGTCAGACCCCGGCCTTGCGGCCATGGTGGAACATCATGCTCTTTTCTACCGCGACCTGGAAAAGCCCGCCGAGCTCTTCGCGTCAGGCCCGACAGATACCGAACTGAGGCGATACTGGGCCTACACACATGGTCAGGAAACTGCGGCGGTCGGGTCAGACGTCGCGCACAGCTACTCGCAGCTCATGCGGCACAGTCAGTCGATGCTCGCCGAGTGCATTCTCGCAGCTCATGATTTCGGCCACTATGACACGATCCTGGATGTTGGCGGCGGTGACGGCAGCTTTCTGGCAGCGGCTGCGACCGTCTATCCAGCCCTGCGGCTGCACCTTTTCGATCTTCCGCCGGTGATTGAGCTTGCACGGGCGAACCTCGCCGACAGGAAGCTTGCCGACAGGGCAGAGCTGCACAGCGGCGACTTTGCCAACGACACGGTCCCCGACAGTGCGGACTGTGTCTGCCTGATCCGGGTTCTGTGCGACCATGATGACGCGCGCGTCCTTCAGATCCTTGCGAACCTTCGGCGTTCGCTGAAGCGCGGCACGCGGATCATGATTGCCGAGGCCATGGCCGGCAGAAGCGAAGGTGCGCAACTCGCGGCGGTTTATTTCAGCCTCTATTTTCTCGCGATGGGATCGGGGCGTTGCCGAACCGATACCCAGATAAAGGAACTGCTGGACGCAGCCGGTTTTCGCCGTCCGCACACCGTCGCAACGCCCAATCCGCTGTTGGCCACACTCGTCTTCGCCGAGCGCTGACCTGCACCGCACCATCAAAAGTGTAAATTTTAATTGACACTTCACTGTGTCAATTTACAATGACACATCATCAGACGCCGAACCCCACATGCGGGAGGCATATGGAATGGACACCAGCGCAATCATATTCGAAAAGCCCGGCTCGCTTCTGCTCGACCAGCTGGAGCTGATCGACCCGGCTCGCGACGACGTGGTTGCCGAAACCCTGATGAGCGGGATTTCCACCGGAACGGAAAAGATGCTGTTCGAAGGCTCAATGCCGACGTTCCCGGGCATGTCCTATCCACTGGTGCCGGGCTATGAGTCCGTTGCACGCGTGGTCGAAGCCGGTCCCACGTCCGGGCGGCGGGTCGGCGATATCGTCTTCGCGCCGGGCGCAAGTTGTTTTAAAGGCGCAGCCGGTCTCTTCGGCGCTTCAGCCAGTCGCCTTGTCCTGGCAGGACAGAGAGCCATACCCGTCCCGGCAGACATCGCCGAAGATGCGATCCTTCTGGCACTGGCGGCAACTGCCCACCACGCGGTGAAACGCGCCGGGTCACCCGTCGACATTGTTATCGGACACGGCGTCCTTGGCCGGCTGATCGCGCGCATCGCCTGCACTCTTGATCAGCAGCCACCACGGGTCCTGGAAAATTGCGCTGACCGCAGAAGCGTGGCAACGCAGTACGAGGTTTCGGATCCGGAAGCGGATGACCGTGAGGGGTCTTGCCACTGCATCATCGATGCCAGCGGCAATCAGGCAGCGCTCGATCCGGCGATCAAACGCCTCGAAAGAGGCGGTGAACTGGTT
Organism: Rhodobacterales bacterium; assembly: GCA_008107755.1. Taxonomy (GTDB): domain Bacteria; phylum Pseudomonadota; class Alphaproteobacteria; order Rhizobiales; family Stappiaceae; genus Roseibium. Next base: position 92,783 of record VIRH01000065.1, on the reverse strand, counting down.
CTCGCCGGGTTCTACGGCAAACGCGTCAGCTTCGATTTCCCGTCCGCTTTCATGCGCGAAATCACGATCTCTCTTGCTTCGGAGTTCAAGCCCGAGGACATCCACGCCGTTCTGGCTCTGGTCGTGTCCGGCGCCCTGTCTCTTCAGGGCCTCGTCACACACCACGCCCCGCCCTCGGCGGCCGAAAGCGCCTACCGGACCGCATTCGGCGATCCGTCCTGCCTGAAGATGGCTATCGACTGGAGGAATGCCGCATGATGCTCGACAATCCCAAGGGTGAGGGCTACCGGATGCAGGATTTCCTGCGCGAAGAGGCTGCCATCGAACCCGATGCGCCGGCCACCGGTCCCGTGACCAGACAAACCCAGATCATAGCGATCTATGGCAAAGGCGGCATCGGCAAGAGTTTCACGCTGGCCAATCTCTCCTACATGCTTGCCCAACTCGGCAAGAAGGTGCTGCTGATTGGCTGCGACCCCAAGAGCGACACCACCTCGCTGCTCTTCGGCGGCAAGGCCTGTCCCACCATCATCCAGACAGCCTCAAAGGCCAAGGAAGCCGGGACCGAGGTCACTGTCTCCGACGTCTGCTTCAAGCGCGATGGCGTCTTCGCCATGGAGCTGGGAGGACCGGAGGTCGGGCGTGGATGTGGCGGCCGCGGGATCATCCACGGGTTCGAAACCCTGGAAAAACTTGGTTTCCACGACTGGGATTTCGATTTCGTGCTGCTCGACTTTCTTGGTGATGTCGTCTGCGGCGGGTTCGGCCTGCCGATCGCCCGCGACATGTGCCAGAAGGTGGTCGTTGTCGGCTCCAACGATCTGCAGTCGCTTTATGTCGCCAACAATGTCTGCTCGGCGGTTCAGTATTTCAGAAAGCTCGGCGGCAATGTCGGCGTCGCGGGCCTCGTCATCAACAAGGATGACGGCACGGGCGAAGCACAGGCGTTTGCCGAGGCTGTCGGCATTCCCGTTCTGGCCGCGATCCCGCAGGACGAGGACATTCGGCGCAAGAGCGCGAACTATCAGATCATCGGCATGCCGGGCGGTGCCTGGGCCCCGCTTTTCGAGGCGCTCTCCGTCAACCTGGCGGAGGCCCCGCCGGTTCTCCCCGAACCGCTCGATCAGGATGGCCTGCTCGGCCTCTTCGACAGCAGCGAGACCGGCGCCGATTACCAACTGACCCCCGCCACCCCGGAGGATATGTGCGCAGCTGGTGCTGCCAGCAAGCCCTCCCTCGAGGTGATCTACGACACCGTCTAACGAACGGACACGATGATGGACACGTACCCGAAGGATCTCGAACCGGATGCTGCCGCCCCCGCGACCTGGGGCAGCGCGGAAGCTGGTCCGTCGGACAACGCCACGCCGGCCGAGACGGGCGGTTGCCATGGACAGGCGGAGGCGTCGAAGGCCGCCGCAAGGGCTGCCGGCAACGACGACCTGATGAACCGGTTCGAAGCGGATTACCCGAAGGGGCCTCACGACCAGCCGCAGTCCATGTGCCCGGCCTTCGGCTCCCTGCGCGTCGGCCTGCGCATGCGCCGGGTCGCCACCATCCTGTCGGGGTCGGCCTGCTGCGTCTACGGCCTCACGTTCACCTCCCACTTCTACGGCGCGAAACGTTCGGTCGGATATGTGCCCTTCAATTCCGAGACCCTCGTCACCGGAAAACTCTACGAGGACATCGTCGAGGCTGTGCACAAGATGGCCGATCCGGAAAAATTCGACGCCGTCATCGTGACCAACCTGTGTGTCCCGACTGCCTCCGGCGTTCCGCTTCAGATGCTGCCGCGGCAGATCGACGGTGTGCGCATTGTGGGCATCGACGTGCCGGGGTTCGGCGTTCCCACCCACGCGGAAGCCAAGGACGTGTTGTCTGGCGCCATGCTGGCCCGCGCCCGCGCGGAGGCGATCGAAGGCCCGGTACTGCCGCCGCGCAACGGCCTGACGGACAAGCCGACCGTCACGCTCGTCGGCGAAATTTTCCCGGCCGACCCTGTGGTAATCGGCGGCATGCTGGAGCCCATGGGGCTGGCCGTTGGACCGACCGTTCCGGTGCGCGAGTGGCGCGAGCTTTACGCCGCGCTTGATTGTGCGGCCGTCGCTGCAATCCATCCGTTCTACACCGCCTCAATTCGGGAATTCAAAGCCGCAGGGCGCCGGATCATCGGCTCGGCACCGGTCGGGCTGGAGGGCACCGACACCTGGCTCTCGGCGATCGGGGATGCCTGCGGCGTACAGCCTCGGAAGATCGATCTCGCCCGCAACACCATTCATGGCGCGATCTCTGCAGCGCTTGCAAACAGTCGGATCGAAGGACGGATTACGCTGTCGGGCTACGAAGGCTCGGAACTCATTGTCGGTCGCTTGCTGACCGAACTTGGGGCGGATCTGCGCTACGTCGGAACGGCCTGCCCGAAAACACCCTTCAACAGCGAAGACGCGGCCTGGCTCGAAGCTCGCGGCGTCGAGGTGCGCTTCCGTGCCTCTCTGGAAGAGGATCTCGCCGCCTTCCGGGCGTTCGAGCCGGATCTTGCGATCGGCACGACACCCGTGGTGCAGAGGGCCAAGGAAAGCGGAACCCCGGCACTCTATTTCACAAATCTGATTTCGGCCCGCCCGCTGATGGGTCCGGCCGGTGTCGCTTCCCTGCCCGGCGTCATCTCCTCCGCCATCGCCAACAAGGAGCGTTTCCTGAAAATGCAGGACTTCTTCGAGGGCGTCGGCGGAGGGGATACGGCCGGCATCTGGCAGGACGTGCCCCAGGACCGGAGCGGCTATCGCGAAAAATATGCAAAGACGGTGCGAACATCCCGGAATGCGGTCGACAACGGGGAGAGCGTCGGATGCTGATCCTCGACCACGACAGGGCCGGCGGCTACTGGGGCAGCGTCTATACGTTCACGGCCATCAAGGGCCTGCAAGTCATCATCGATGGTCCTGTCGGCTGCGAAAACCTGCCCGTGACCTCTGTGCTGCACTACACAGACGCCCTGCCCCCGCATGAACTCCCGATCGTGGTCAGCGGCCTGTCGGAAGACGAACTCGGACAACACGGGACCGAAGGCGCCATGAAGCGGGCGCGCGAAGCGCTGGACGCAGATCTTCCTGCTGTCGTCGTCACCGGGTCCATCGCCGAAATGATCGGCGGCGGGGTGACACCGGAAGGGACCAACATCAAGCGGTTCCTGCCCCGGACGATCGACGAGGATCAATGGCAGAGCGCGGACCGGGCACTGAAATGGCTCTGGACGGAGTTCGGCCCGAAGCGTGTTCCAAAGCCGCGCAAGCGCAAGGACGGTGCGAAGCCGAAGGTCAACATCATCGGGCCGATCTACGGCACTTACAACATGCCGTCCGACCTTCATGAAATCCGCCGCCTCATTGAGGGCATCGGTGCAGAGGTCAACATGATCTTCCCGCTCGGCAGCCATGTCGAGGACGTGCGCAAGCTTGCGGACGCTGAAGCCAATATCTGCCTTTACCGCGAGTTCGGCCGCCTCCTGTGCGAAACCCTGGAGAGGCCCTATCTTCAGGCGCCGGTCGGCATTCACTCCACGACGGCCTTCCTGCGCACGCTCGGAGAAATTCTCGACCTCGATCCCGAACCCTTCATCGCCCGCGAGAAGCACACCACGCTGAAACCCTTGTGGGACCTGTGGCGCTCGGTGACCCAGGATTTCTTTGCCACGGCGAACTTCGCCGTCGTGGCCAACGAGACCTATGCGCGCGGCGTGCGGAATTTCCTGGAAGAGGAGATGGGCCTGCCCTGTGCCTTCGCCGTCTCGCGCAAGGCCGGTGCCAAGACCGACAATCCGGAAGTCGCGCAGCTGTGTGCGTCCAAGCCGCCGATGGTGATGTTCGGTTCGTTCAACGAACGCATGTACATGGCCGAGGCAGGGGCACGTGGCAAGTTCATTCAGCTTTCCTATCCGGGCGCCATCGTCCGCCGCCACACCGGCACGCCTGTCATGGGTTATTCCGGAGCCTGCTGGCTGATCCAGGAAGTCTGCAACGCGCTGTTCGACCTTCTGTTCGACATCCTGCCGCGTGCCGGCGAACTCGACGCCATCGAGCCGACCAAGGCGCGGGAACGGAGCGAGATGCCCTGGCAGGCGGACGCGCAAGGAGCGCTTGAGGACCTGATCGGCAAGGAACCTGTGCTGGTGCGCATTTCCGCCGCCAAACGGCTGCGCGAAACGGCCGAGCGGGAGGCGCGCCGCGACAATGCAACGGAAGTCACTCTGACACATGTCGAGCAGGCAGCACGCCGCTCGGCGGTCCCGGCCTGAGCCCTGGAGGGCGCGGCGCCGGACAAATTCTGAGGGAGGTAGAGGAATGTATTCCACTGCAAACGACACCCGAGCCATCAGCCGTCATCAGGCACGGGAATCCGAGCGCCTGATGATGAAGAGGCTTTTCCTGGTCGTGTTTCCGATTTGCCTGACGGCAACGGCGCTGACGCGGCTTGTCAGGGTATTCGGCCCGCGTGACGGCACCGTCGAAGGCTCGGTGGTCGCCGAAGCCAGAGCGGCTGCCTACGCGGCCCTGGGCTACGCTTTCCACGCGTAACCCGTGATTTTGCCGGTGTTCTCGACATCGGCAAGAACCCAGTGGGACTGCTCATCCGGCTTCACTGGAACCCGGCCGCGGGGGCGCCGCGGCGTTTCGAGACCAGGAGGTGAATTTGATGGTTGATTCATCAAATGTCTCATTTTCGGGTTTGACCGAAAGCGAAGCGCAGGAGGTCCACGGATTCTTCATCCAAGGCTTTTTGATATTCACGGCGATTGCGATCGTTGCGCATATCTTGGTCTGGCTGTGGCGTCCCTGGATCCCAGGACCGGATGGCTATGCCTCACTCGAAGGTGTCAACCAGACGGCTCAGGCGCTTTTGCCGATGCTTGCATAGGGAGGTCGCGACATGTGGAGAATCTGGCTCATGTTCGACCCGCGCAGGGCTCTCGTAGCTCTGTCGGTGTTCCTGTTCACGCTCGCCATTCTGATCCATTTCATCCTGCTGAGCACGGATCGTTTCAACTGGCTTGAGGGGAAACCTCTCACGACCGGCTCGATCGAACAATCCGTCACGGTGGGCGAGGATCTAAGGCTTATCGGCTGAAAAAAGGTGGCGGGCGCGGTCCTGCACAAGGGTTCCGCCCGCTGCCAATCTTGAAGAACTGCCCGGTCACCGTGGGGCTGACAATTCGTGGGAGGAGAAACAATGGCGCTGCTGAGTTTTGAACGCAAATATCGCGTACGTGGCGGGACGCTGATCGGCGGCGATCTCTTCGACTTCTGGATCGGACCTTTCTATGTCGGCTTTTTCGGGGTCACCACCGCCTTTTTCGCCGCCCTTGGTACCGCTCTCATCATCTACGGCGCTGCCCTCGGCCCGACCTGGAACATCTGGCAGATCTCGATCGCGCCGCCGGATCTTTCCTATGGTCTCGCGCTGGCACCCTTGAAGGAAGGCGGCCTCTGGCAGATCATCACCGTCTGCGCACTCGGCGCCTTCTGTTCCTGGGCGCTGAGGGAGGTCGAAATCTGCCGCAAGCTCGGCATCGGCTACCACGTCCCCTTTGCCTTTTCCGTCGCGATCTTCGCCTATGCGACGCTGGTGGTCATCCGTCCGCTGCTGCTCGGCGCGTGGGGTCACGGCTTTCCCTATGGCATCTTCAGCCATCTCGACTGGGTGTCGAACGTCGGCTACCAGTACCTGCATTTCCACTACAATCCGGCGCATATGATCGCCGTCTCGTTCTTCTTCACGACCTGTCTGGCGCTGGCGCTTCACGGCGGCCTGATCCTCTCCGCGGCCAATCCGGGAGAGTCTCTCGAAGGCGGCGGCAAGCAGGCGGAAGTCAAGACGCCGGAGTATGAAGACACTTTTTTCCGCGACATCATAGGCTATTCCATCGGCACCCTCGGCATCCACCGCCTCGGGCTGATCCTGGCACTCAATGCCGGCTTCTGGAGCGCCGTGTGCATCGTGATCAGCGGACCGTTCTGGAACCAGGGATGGCCCCAGTGGTGGAACTGGTGGCTGAACCTGCCGATCTGGAGTTGAGGGGACCTGTCATGAGCCAATATCAGAACATTCTGACGATCGTTCAGGTCACAGGCCCGGTTGAAGAGGGCCTGCCCCTTCCCAGGGGAGACAGCGCGCGCATCGGCAAGCCGCAGATGTCCCGCCTGCTGGGCTGGATCGGCAACGCCCAGCTCGGGCCGATCTATCTCGGCTATCTCGGGTCGCTCTCGCTGCTCTTCGGCTTCATCGCCTTCGAGATCATCGGGCTCAACATGCTGGCCTCCGTCGGCTGGAATCCGATCCAGTTCGTGCGCCAGCTGTTCTGGCTTGGGCTGGAGCCGCCACCGGCCCACTACGGCATCACCGTCCTGCCTCCGCTCAACGACGGCGGCTGGTGGCTGATGGCCGGGTTCTTCCTGACCATCTCGGTGCTCCTGTGGTGGGTGCGCGTCTATCGGCGCGCCCGTGCCCTGGAGCTTGGAACCCATGTCGCCTGGGCCTTCGCGTCGGCAATCTGGCTGTTTCTGGTGCTTGGCTTCATTCGCCCATTGCTGATGGGCAATTTCTCCGAGGCCGTTCCATTCGGCATCTTCCCGCACCTAGACTGGACCGCCGCTTTCTCGATCAGATACGGCAACCTCTACTACAACCCCTTCCACTGTCTCTCGATCGTCTTCCTCTACGGCTCGGTGCTTCTGTTTGCCATGCATGGCGCGACCATTCTGGCTGTCGGCAAATATGGCGGCGAACGCGAGCTGGAACAGATCACCGACCGGGGCACCGCATCCGAACGCGCTGCCCTCTTCTGGCGCTGGACCATGGGCTTCAACGCCACGATGGAATCCGTCCACCGGTGGGCGTGGTGGTTCGCCATCCTGACGCCCCTTACCGGCGGAATCGGCATCCTTCTGACAGGCACCGTGGTCGACAACTGGTACCTGTGGGGCATGGAGCACGGCCTCGTCTCGCCCCTGCCTGATATCTATCCGGACGTCATCGACCCGGCCGGCGTGCAGTAAGGAGAGGGAAAATGCGACTTTGGATACCTTTTGCCGTCTCTGCCGGTTCACTCCTCGTGATCGCCAGCTTCGTCGGTGCCGGCTGGGATGCCCCGCCGGTCGAAACCACCCAGATCGGATACCGCGGTACCGGCATGTATCTGGAACAGGATGTCGAGAAGCTGGAAGCGCTGAAGGCATCGAATGTCGCTCCGGTCGCGCCCTGGGAAGCGGATCCGGAAGGTGACCGGGCGGGTGACCTTTATGAGAACGTGCAGGTCCTCGGCGATCTGTCGGACGATCAGTTCAACCAGTTCATGGCCGCTATCACCGAATGGATCGCACCCGAGCAGGGATGCGAATACTGTCACGATCTGGAAAATCTCGCCGCGGACACGAACTATCGCAAGGTCGTCGCCCGGCGCATGATTCAGATGAACCAGGCGATCAACGTGGACTGGGGCGATCATGTCGGGACCACCGGCGTGACCTGCTACACCTGCCACCGGGGACAGCACATTCCGGTCAATTACTGGTACGACGATCAGGAACCGAAGCCGGCCAGCAACATGAGCCGCGCCGGACAGAACGTTGCCGGCAAGTTCTCAGGCAACACCTCGCTGCCCCAGAATGCACTCATGGACTACCTGATGGGTAATGAAACCATCCGCGTGCATGGACTGACCCCGCTTCCGACGGGAAGTACAACGGCCGGCATCAAGGAGACGGAGAGAACCTGGTCCCTGATGATGTACATGTCGGAATCCCTCGGTGTAAATTGCGTCACCTGCCACAACTCCCGTGCCTTCAACGACTGGGACCAGAGCCCGCCGCAGCGGGTTACCGCCTGGCACGGCATCCAGCTGACACGGGCACTGAACACGGATTACATGACAGGCCTTGCTCCGGTTTTCCCGGAAGAGCGCAAGGGGCCGGAAGGCGATGTCTTCAAGGTCGGCTGTGCGACCTGCCACAACGGTGTCCAGAAGCCGCTCTACGGCGCCTCGATGCTTCAGGACTATGTCAACGCCCTGGACACCAAGGGGCCGACGGATGTCCCGGACTACTCCACCTATGTGCCCAGCGAAACCGAGGTGATGGGAACCGGAACGCCGGCGCCCGCCACACCCTCCTCCTCATCCGCGCTGCCCTCCACGACATCGGTGGCGGCAGCCGAGGACTGAGGCCCAGGCAGATCTCTCCCGGCCGGGCACGTCGCCCGCCGGGACAGGCATCGCCAGTCCCCGCCTCACTTTGTTGCGCAGACAGATCGGCTCCACGCCGCTCGCCCGAAACGGGCGCGAGACGCATCATTCTTCTTCAAGCGAATTTCAGATCGGGAAACCGTTCGAGGTAGATGCGGAGCCAGGGCGTGAACGCCTGCGGGTCGCTGGCGACCTCGCGGTGCAGGTCGGCCGGACTGATCCAGCGGATCGCATCGACCTCCTCTGGATTGGGCTGGAGCGCGAGGCTGCGACGGTCCACCTGGGCGGAAAACAGCGTCACACGCTCGTGCTCGCTCAAGCCCTCTCCCACGCTGGCTTCATACTCAACCGTCTCGTGACGGGTCAGCGGCACCGTGAAGCCGAGCTCCTCCTGCAGCCTGCGGCCGGCGCAGACCGCCACGTCCTCTTCCCAATGGGGATGGCTGCAACAGGTGTTCGCCCATTGCCCCGCGCAGTGGTACTTGGTTGCGGCACGCCGCTGAATGAGCAGATCGTCGCCATCAAACACAAAGACCGAAATCGCAAGGTGCAGCAATCCGCGGACATGGGCGTCCAGTTTTTCAACCGGGTAGAGCGATCCGTCGCCGGCAATCGCCGGAATGATGATGTGCCTGTTCATGGAACCAGCTTCCATTCGAGCGAGTGCGCCCCTGCCTAAGCGACAGCCCGCGCAAGGGCGCATTGCGACCACAACGCACAAAGGGACTCCGCCAGGTGCCGAATGTCGGCCTCATCGTGCAGCGGTGTCGGCGTGATACGCAGTCTTTCCGTTCCGACCGGAACGGTCGGGTAGTTGATCGGCTGCACATATATGCCGAAATCAGTCAGAAGAATATCGGAAATCCATTTGCATTTCGACGCATTGCCGACCATCACCGGTACGATGTGACTGGGATTGTTCATATGCGGAATGCCGCGCCTGTCGAGGGCCGCCCGAACCTTGGCGACATTGGCCTGATGTGCGGCACGTTCCGACCGGCTTTCCTTCAGGTGCCGGATCGAGGCGGTTGCGCCGGCCGCAAGCGCCGGCGGCAGCGCGGTGGTGAAGATAAAGCCGGACGCGAATGAGCGGACGAAATCGATCAGCACCGCCGGACCCGTGATATAGCCGCCCATGACACCGAACGCCTTGCCGAGTGTGCCTTCGATAACCGTCAGCCTGTCCATCAGTCCCTCGCGTTCCGCAACACCGCCGCCGCGCGGACCGTACATGCCGACCGCATGCACCTCGTCAAGATAGGTGATCGCCCCGAAATCTTCGGCCACATCGCAGATCTCCTTGATCGGCGCGATATCGCCATCCATGGAATAGACGCTTTCGAAGGCCACCATCTTGGGGGCTGCCGGATCATCCGCCGCCATCAGGGCGCGCAGATGGGCCGGGTCATTGTGCCGGAAGAGACGCTTCTGGCAGCGGGAATGGCGGATGCCCTCGATCATTGAGGCATGGTTGAGCGCGTCCGAATAGACGATGATGCCCGGGATCCGGGACAGGATCGTGCCGAGTGCCGCCCAGTTCGACACGTAGCCGGAGGAAAAGATCAGCGCCGCCTCCTTGCCATGCAGGTCGGCAAGCTCCCGTTCCAGGAGGACGTGATAATGATTGGTGCCGGAGATGTTGCGCGTGCCGCCGGCCCCGGCGCCACATTTCTGGATGATCTCGGTCATCCGGCTGGTGACGATCGGGTTCTGCCCCATGCCGAGATAGTCGTTGGAGCACCAGACCGTGACCTCCCGCGTGTCGCCTGTCTCCTCATGGAACGTCGCCCTGGGGAAGGCGCTGCAGTGCCGTTCAAGCTCGGCGAAGACACGATAATTTCCCGCAGACTGCAGGTCGGAGAGAGCAGTTTCCATGTGGTCGAAGATATCCATGATCGTTTCCTCTTCTCCTAGCTGCCGTCAGGACTGGTTGGATGGCCATTTCTCTGGGCCATCCGTGCCGGCGGCGACCGGTGTCAGCTTTGCGTGTGGTGTCTTGGAAGGTCCTGCCGGTACGGCGCCGGGCACCGCCCAGCGCCACAGGGCCGTGTCGGAGACAGGCAGAACCAGAATGATATGCTCGATGATGGCCAGTGCCATGAAGCCCGCCAGAAGGATGTGGCCGACCAGCGAGTAGGCCTCATGCGCCCTCAGGGCTCCGGCGACGAGAACCGCGAAAAGCCCGGTCGCGACTGCCAGGAACAGCGGGAACAGAGGTGTTGTCCGGCCGGTGTTGAAATAGGATCTCAGATGCAGGATGGCCGGAGGCATGAGACCGCTGATCGAATGGCGCGCACCAAGAAAGATCAGCACCTTTGAGGAAATCCGCATGCCCCAGAGGAGGCCGAAGGTCGCAAGGCCGAAGAGGTTGTCGCTTTCCCGGAACATGAACCAGAGAAACAGGCCGCTGATCAGAAGGCCGATCTCATGGTCACAGACAGCCTTCCAGGCGGCCTTGAAGCGATCCAGCCCCTTGAGGCCGGGCGGACATTCCTCCTTGCGCCGCCCGGTCACCATGCCGGTCAGGAACGTCGTTTCGTGCCAGGCCCAGATGAGAAGCGCTCCGAAAAAGCCCGCGTAGGAACCGAGCGGCGTTCGCTCGGTGCTTCCGTAGAACATGAGCCCGAACCCGAAGGTTCCGACCAGTGTAATCGCCGGCAGAAGCTGCCACGGTCCGAGCCGCCTTTTCGTCGACCAGTGCACCATAGACAGGACGAGCCCGGTCGACAGCCACCAGACGCCGATGGCGATCAGAACAGCAGTGACCGGGGACGCGAGGCTCATGATGTGCTTACCAGACCGGCTGCAGCCGAGAGGTCTCCGGCAACTCGTTCTTCTTGGTCGGAATGACATACATGCGCAGGAAATTGACGCCGGCCGCTGCGCCCCACCAGCCCTTCGCTAGCCGCCCCGTCAGACCGCCCCTTGCATCGGCCGCCTGCATCTTCCGGCTGATCCGTTCCATGCGGCGGAAGCTCTTGACCAGTGCCGGATTGTCGAGATCAAGCACAAGCGGGAAACACTGACGTGAGATTTCGGACGTCAGCCTGAAGACCCGCATGTCGTAATCCTCGATATCGACGCCGAGCCCCTTGTGAAAAGCCGGTCGCATGTGGTCGCGCACGTACATGGTCGCAAAGACGGCCAGCAGGAAGAACTTGATCCAGAGCTTGTTGCGACCCTCGATCAAACGGCGGTCGGACCGGATGATCAGTGAAAACGCTTCCCCGTGGGAAAACTCGTCGTTGCACCACTCTCGGAACCACTTGAAGATCGGATGAAACCGGTGTTCGGGGTGCTTCTCAAGGTGTCGGAAAATGGTGATGTATCTGGCGTAACCGATCTTCTCCGACAGGTAGGTCGCGTAGTAGATGAACTTCGGCTTGAAGAAGGTGTATTTCTTGGCCTTGGCGAGGAAGCCCATGTTCACGCCGATGCCGAAATCCTTCAGCGCATCGTTGATGAACCCGGCATGCCGGCTTTCATCGCGGCTCATGTAGCCGAAGAGTTCGCAGATTTCCTTGTTCTTCCCGCGCCGCTTCATTTCCTTGTAGAGAACGCAGCCGGAAAATTCCGACGTCAGCGACGAGACCAGAAAGTCGGTCAGCTCCTCCCTGAGATCCGGCGGCAGCGCATCGAGATCGACGTCCTCCCACTGCTCGTTGCGCTTGAAGTGGCCCTTGTTGGGATCGCTGCGCATCTGCGAGATGAGTGCATCCCATTCGGTGCGCACCGGTTCGACGTCGATCTTGTCCATCTCGTCGAAATCGGTGGTGTAAAAGCGCGGTGTCAGCATGGTGGAGACAAGCGCGCTGCGCGTGGTGTCGTTGACGGCGGCCTTGCGGTCTCCGGCTGTCGGCCTCGGATCGGTCAGATCGGCTTGTGAGACAGGCTTGTTCATGACAGGGCCCTTTCCGTAAAGCTGAATTCACACAGTTCCATCATCTCGAAGTCCCCGGTCACTCGCGTCCAGGCACGCTCGAGGGCTCCCGCCCGGACGATCGTCGCCTCGCGACGGAACGTCTCCTGCCGGCCGTATGGAACGGCAACAGGGGCCCCGTGAACGAGGACCTCGTCTCCGGGCTGAACGACGACGCCATTATCGAAGCGAACATGAGCGCCGAGCTGGTCGAAGGTGTTGTTGATCTCCACGGTGCAGTCGACGGTTTCCCTGCGCCGCATCAAGGCGAAGATGGGGTTCATTGGCGTGCTCCTCCCTGAGCATCGAGCAGGGCTGCGAAGGCCGCTGCGTTTCCCTTGCCGAAGGCTTCAAGATAGATCCGCTCTCCCGTTTCGGTGTCGGACAGGCTGACCGTGCCGGACTGCCACTTGATCAGACGATAGGGAGCTGTTTCGGACACCATGGCGATCATGCGCATGCGTTCGAACGCGCGCAGCGAGCCACGCACGAATCCACCTGTATCCTTTTCGTAGGTCGCGATTGGCCGGCCGCTGGCCGCATCGGTCACGATGACCGTGTCTGCGGTTCCGCGCAGAATGGTGATATCGCGGATTGCGACGGGATCACCGGTCCTGTGCAGGACGACGCCCATGCCGGTGCGTTGGCCGAACACCACCGCCCCCGCTGCGAAAAACAGCAGCAGTGCCGCACCGATCAGGATGCCGGCCGGAAACGGCTTGGCGTGCCTGCCCTTGCGATCCGACAGATATCCGAGACTGGATGCCGAAGCCATTTCGCCCTCCTATTCCGCTGCCGCGATCGCCGGCGGAGCGTCCGCCGATGCTGTGCCTGACTGCGACAGCCGCGCATGGCCGGATGCCAGCGCCGCGTCCTGGGTGATGGCGAGCGCCAGCACATCGCAGGCAGCTTTGGCGTCGGGCAGGCAGATCAGGCTTGGTTCAGGATCCGAGAAACGCCAGGAGCGCACATGTGGCCACTGCAGCAGCCAGGACAGCTGATGACCGGGCTGCAGCCGGATCGCCACATTGCCGGCCCCATCGCCGAGATCGGCGCGCGATACGGCGGTCACCTGCTTGAAAGGCAGATTGAATGTGAGCGAAAAGGCGACGCCGAACCGCATCACCACCCGGTGCGAGGTGATCGTGTAGAGCGTCGTTTTCTGAACGCCCCAGGCGAAGAGTTCCAGCATGCCGATGACGACAGCACCAAGCGAGGTCAGGACGGCAACGGAGAAGACGATACCGGGCACCGGCCGCCCGTCATGGAGCCCGCCCAGGATCGCCCAGGCAGCCAACAGGAAGAAATACCCCGCAATCCAGCGGTTCTTGAGAACATGCCGAGCGACGAGCCTTGCACAGGGACGCCCCTGCCACAGCATTTCCTCGCCATGCGGCAGGTTACCGGGCAGGCCCGGAACCGGTTCGATCTCGTGCTCGCGAGTAACAAACTGTTTCACAGCAGTGCCTCCCGCCTGGACCGCAAGGCATAGAGCAGGCCGCTGCCGTAATAGGCCGCGATCCTGTCTTCCTCGAGCCGTGTTACAGAACCTGCGTTCGCTCTTGCCGGAACGTCGATGAATTGAGCCGAAGTGATTGCGTGCACATAGAGGTAGGGCTGCCTGCCGCGACCGGTCTTGATGACCACGAAATTGTTCGGTAGCAACGTGCTTCCAGGACCGTCTTCCGGAAGACCCGGCATGTCGATCTCGTAGTAGCGGATCAGGTGTTCGGACCGGTCCACCCAGACATCGGCGACGGTGCCCGCCGCCGCGCCGTCGCAGCCGACTACGGGAAGGCCGCGCGGATCCAGTTCGCCTTCGGCAATGGCAAAGCCTTCGGCCAGTCGCATCGGCACGATCCTCGCCTCGCCGTGGGCGGTAATGTCCGGAATGTTCCGGCGCTCGCTCCAGGCACCCGGCCCCATTCCCGACAGCATAGGATTGCCTGTCGGCTCATAGGGGTAACCCGGCGCTCTCGACAGCCGCTCCGCATTGAGAGGACGCTCGTCGCGCCTCATGTCCGGCACCTGAAGGAGGCCTTCGCCATGCGGCAAGGCAAACGTCTTCTTGTTGGGAATGAACAGGAAGGGGCTCTTGTTGAAAGCGCCCGAGACGTCATCTTCCAGCGGATAGCCCTCGCGGCGGTCCTCCTTGCGCAGGTACCATATGAGCCCTGCGAAAAAGACCCAGAACGCGTAGAGCACCACCTGGGCGACATCTAGGCTGCCGACTATTGAACCTGTCATGGTCACTCCTCCTCCAGATGGTGGCCGCCCGATCAGCCGGGCATTTCGGCCAGCCCAAAACGCATGTCGTTTCCGGTTTCACGGCGGTACCTGTGTCCCGTCAGCGGACCGAGCACGGCCAGGCAGACGAACAGCAGGCCGATTTCTAGGCTGTAGACAACGAGATATCCGGCTGCGGTGGTTTCCATTGCCGGGCCGAGCAGACCGTCCAGCGCCAGGGCGTTGATGGTGTTCTTGATCATGCCGCCCAGCAGAAGGCTGACACCGATCGCAGTCGCCTGGACCGCGCCCCAGGCTCCCACCAGAATGCCGCTGTCCGCGCGTTTGGAAATGCCCATGGCCGCCAGCATCGTTCCGACCGCAAAAAGACCTCCACCAAGACCGACGCCGGCCGCACCGCCATAGAAAAGACCGTCGATGCCCAGCGGAGACGCGAATATCACCCCGGAAAAGGCCGCGATGCCGATCAGCAGGCCGCGCGCGGCGACCCGGTACATGTGAGCGCCGCGATTGAGACTGTGTGCCGCCCAGGCAAACCCGGCAAGCGTTCCACCGGCCCAGAGGCCCGTCAGCAGCGTGGTGCGGCCAACGCTCATGCCGAGGATCTCGCCGCCATACGGCTCCAGCAGGATGTCCTGCATTGAAAAGGCGGCCGAGCCGACGGCGACGGCAAGCAGCAACCGTTGGGTGCCAGGATCCTGCCTATAGTCCCTGAGGGCGTCGAAAAAGCCGACCAGCTCGCGGTCCTTCGCGGTCCGCTGCGGGTTGCGCGCTTCCTGCTTCCACATGGCGACGACGTTGAGCGCAATGGTGAAGACGGCCGTTCCCTGAATGACCTGAATGAGGAGTTTAGGAGAGAAATCCACGAGGAAGACGCTGTAGAATGCAGACCCGACCATCATGCCCACGAGCAGCATCACATAAAGAAGCGCCACCACACGGGGCCTCTTGTCCTGCGGCACGATGTCGGTCGCAAGCGCCAGACCAGCGGTCTGCGCCATGTGCAGGCCGAAGCCGGTCAGGAGAAAGGCGAGACTTGCCCCCACCGCACCGGCCCATTCGGGGCCAACGGTCTGGGACTGCAGCAGCAGAAGCGCGAAGGGCATGATCGCCAGACCGCCGAACTGCAGCAGGCTGCCGAGCCAGATATAGGGGACCCGGCGCCAGCCGAGGACCGATTTGTAAGTGTCCGAGCGATGGCCGAAGAAGAGGCGCAGGGGCGCGGCAAGAACGGGAATGGCGACCACTGCGGAGACGAGCGCGACGGATACGCCAAGTTCCACGATCAGAACCCGGTTGAGCGTTCCGGTGAGGAGCACGAGCACACAGCCGGCAGAGACCTGGAAGAGCGCAAGCCGCAGAAGTCGAGACAACGGCACGTCCCTGGTGGCGGCGTCGGCAAACGGCATGAACCGCAGCCCGACCATCTGCCAGAAGGCAATCATCTTCCTGTGTGCGACAGCCCTGATCATGGCCGGAACACCTCCATCGCCTGGGAGGTGTAAAAGCCGACCGAAATCCGGTGGCTTCGCCCAACCTGCCAGCCCGCCATATGCGGCTGCTGCACCAATCGGCCCGCAAGCCTCTCCGGGTCGGTCGGATAGATGGCCGGCGCACGGTCTGCGCGTGGAAAGGCCTTGCCGATCATCAGCATGGCGCGCAGCAGGCGCGAACTTGGTGCCAGCGTGAACAGAAGGCTTTGCCGGGTGCGGGCAGCAAAGAGTTCGAGAACCCGTTTGGCGTCTTCCGGTGCGTAGTGAATGAACACGTCCATCGCCACCACGGCATCGAAGGTGCCCAGATGCGGAGCGAGCATGTCGCCGCTGTGAAAGGAGACGGAGCCGCAGCCAGGTGCATTGTCGCAGGCGGCGCGTTCGGCGGCGCGCTGGCGGGCAAAGGCTACCATCTGGGCGGACAGGTCGACGCCGACCACATCCGCGCCGCGGTCCATCAGCTCCAGCGACATCACGCCGGAGCCGCAGCCGGCGTCCAGGATGCGCCATCCGGTCAGGTCGCGCGGCAACCAGCCCGAAAGCGTCGCCCGCATATCTTCCCGCCCCTTGCGGACCGTCGCGCGAATGCCGCTGACCGGCTGATCCCCGGTCAACCGCTTCCAGGCATCCAGCGCCGTCCGATCGAAATAATGCTCGATCTCGCTGGTCCGTCTGATGTAACTGCTCGGCGTCATGATCGGTTCAAAGCCTTATTCGAAACCGAGAAATTCAAAAATTTCGCGGTCCTTCATCGGTTGCGCTTCAAGGGCTTCCGTGCCGCCCCAGAGCTTTTCGGCAAGCTGGAGATATTCGTTCTGGATCGCCATGATCTCGGTGCTGTCACCCATCTCGAAGAGCGTCGACTTCTTCAGCCGGCTGAGGCGCACATGATCGGAGTCCGGGACATGAGCCAGACGCTTGAGGCCGACGGCC
This sequence comes from Rhodobacterales bacterium, assembly GCA_008107755.1. GTDB lineage: Bacteria > Pseudomonadota > Alphaproteobacteria > Rhizobiales > Stappiaceae > Roseibium. The sequence goes on along the minus strand of VIRH01000065.1, from coordinate 75,955 downwards.
TCGTTGTAGCGATCGATCTGGTCCGTCTCCCGCGACCGGTTCGCGATGACCCCGCCAAGGCGCACTTCGTAGTTCTTCGATTTCGCCCGGATCGCCGCGACGATCCTGTTCATCGCAAAGACGCTGTCGAAATCGTTGGCGGCGACGACGACCGCGCGTTCCGCATGCTGCAGCGGCGACGCGAAACCGCCGCAGACCACATCCCCGAGCACGTCGAAGATGACCACGTCCGTGTCGTCCAGAAGATGGTGTTCCTTGAGGAGCTTGACGGTCTGGCCGACGACATAGCCGCCGCATCCGGTGCCCGCCGGCGGCCCGCCCGCCTCAATGCATTGCACACCATTGTAGCCTTCGACCATGTAGTCTTCCGGCCGCAGTTCCTCGGTGTGAAAGTTCACTTCCTCGAGGATGTCGATGACGGTCGGAATCAAGCTCTTGGTCAGAGTAAAGGTGCTGTCGTGTTTCGGGTCACAACCGATCTGCAGCACGCGCTTGCCGAGTTTGGAAAAGGCGACGGACAGGTTGGACGAGGTCGTCGACTTGCCGATGCCGCCCTTGCCGTAGACCGCAAAGACCTTGGCGCCGTCGATTTCCATCGTCGGATCCAGATGCACCTGCACGCTTCCATCGCCATCCGCGCGTTCGCGCAGCCTTGCGGCGGTGCGTGCTTCCTGCTCCGCAGTCCTCGGGTGGGTGTAGATATTCATTCGGCTGCCTCCGTCACCAGGCCTTCCAGCCGGTCTTCCAGTTCTTCCCCCGCTCTGCGCAGGGCCTCCAGCGTTTCCGCATCCGGCTGCCAGTAGTCACGTTCCTGCGCTTCCATCAGGCGTGCGGCGACCCGCGCCGCCGCCGCGGGATTGAGCTCGGAAAGCCTCCGGCGCATGGCCTCGTCGAGCACATACGTCTCGGTGATTTTCTGGTAGACCCAAGGTGCGACACCGCCGGTCGTTGCCGACCAGCCGAGCGTGTTGGTGACATTTGCCTCGATATGGCGAACGCCTTCGTATCCGTGCTGAAGCATGGCTTCATACCACTTCGGATTGAGCGTGCGCGTGCGTGTTTCAAGCGCGACCTGTTCGCCCAGAGACCGGACTTTCGCCTCGCCCTGGGTCTGGTCGGAAATGAAAACAGGCAGGTCACCGCCGCCCTTGGCTTTCGAAACCGCACGGCTGAGTCCTCCGAGCGTGTCAAAGTAGTGCTCGATCGTGGTCACGCCGATTTCAACGGACTCCAGGTTCTGATACGCCATGTCCACTTCGGAAAGCACGGCCTCCAGAAGGGCGCTCTGCCGCGTGGTCTTGCCCTTGCGGCTGATCGCGAAACTCTTGCGATTGGTATAAGTCTCCGCGATTTCCTCGTCGTCGGTCCAGGCGGACGAGGCGATCAGCATGTTGACGTTCGAACCGTAGGTCCCGTCCGCATTGGAGAAGACACGATAGGCGGCATCCTCCAGCTCGCAGGCGTTGGCTGCGCAATAGGCAAGAGCGTGTTTGCGAATGAAGTTCTGTTCAACGGGCTCGTCTGCAATCGCGGCAAGATAGCTCGCCTCGGCCAGCATGCTGGCCTGGATCGGCAAGAGATCCCGGAATATGCCGGACAGCGTCATGACCGCGTCGATGCGCGGACGTTTGAGTTCTTCCAGCGGGATGAGTTCGGCGCCGCAGACCCGATTATAGGCATCGAGGCGCGGCCGCGCGCCCATCAGCGACAAGGCCTGTGCAAGCGGCGCGCCGCCGGTCTTCAGATTGTCGGTACCCCAGAGAACGACCGCCACCGTTTCCGGCAATTTGCCGTCCTCCTTCAGGTAGCGCTCCAGAACCCTCGCGGCCTGACGTGCCCCATCCTCTATCGCGAACTTGCCCGGAATGCCGAACGGGTCGAAGCCATGAATGTTACGGCCTGTCGGCAGAAGGTCGGGCGTACGCAACAGATCGCCGGAGGGCGCCGGCGACACGAACCGTCCATCCAGAGCCCGGACAAGACCATCCAGTTCGCCGTTGTCGCCGAGTTTGCGATTGATCTCCTGAAGCTTGGCCACCGCCCCGCGCGCGTCTTCATCGAGATGGCCGGAGGCTGCCGCCAGGGCCACGTCGTCCTCGCCGGCGATCACCTGACAAAGGGCCTGATCTGCGACGAAACCGGCTTCCGTCTCGAGACCCGCGGCCATATGGGCCAGCATCTCGGCGCGTTCCGACCGGTCCATCCCGCGCCCGGCCACGTGCAGGCCGTGCGGGATCAGGGCATATTCCGTTTCGCTAACAGCCCTGACCAGATGCTGCACGAAAGCGTCTTCGGAGAGCTGTTCGGTATTGCCTGCAATGTCGAGTTGATCGGCCTGAACGCGAATGACTTCCAGAAGGCGTTCCCGCTCCGCGCGTTCCGCCGGCGCCATCGCTCGGAACTGGTCGAGGCTTGCCTTCAGGCTGGCGAGGCCCTTGTAGAGGCCGGCTTCCGTGATCGACGGTGTCAGGTAGGAAACCAGCGTCGCCGCCGAGCGGCGTTTTGCGATCGACCCTTCCGAAGGGTTGTTGGCGGCATAGAAGTAGAAATTTGGCAGCGGGCCAAGCAGCCGCTCGGGCCAGCAGGTTCCGGACAGCCCGGTGTGCTTGCCGGGCATGAATTCCAGCGCGCCATGGGTGCCGAAATGCAGCACCGCGTCGGCTGCGAATGTCTCGCGAAGATAGGTGTAATAAGCGGCAAACGCATGGTTCGGTGCAAACCCGCCCTCGAACAGCAACCGCATCGGATCGCCCTCGTAGCCGAAGGGCGGCTGGATCGCGACCAGGAGATTGCCGAACTGACGGCCGAGCACATAAAGGCCCCGGCCATTGGAAAGAACCCGTCCCGGCGCCGGGCCCCATTGAGCCTCTATGTCGGAAAGATACCGTTCCCCGCGGACATGGTCGTCCGCCGGAACAATCACGTGCACATTTGCTTCGGTGCCGAAGCGGTCGGAGTTCCCTTTCAGGATCATGTCCTTCAGCACATCGGCGTCGGCCGGGACATCCACATCATAGCCTTCGGCCGACAGGCGCTTCATCGTCTCCAGGAGGCTCTCGAAGACCGACAGAAACGCAGCCGTGCCGATGTTGCCGCCGTTGGGAGGATAGTTGAACAGCGTGACCGCTATCCGGCGAGCGGAGCGCGGCGTCTGGCGCAGGCGCACCATGGCGGCCAGACGGTCGGCCAGGACGCCGACCCGTTCCTGATCCGGCCGCATGCAGGCGCGGCCGGCCGGACAACTTCCGAGCTGACGAGCGCAGATGCAGGCTTTCGCCTTGTCTGCGGATCCGGACCGGCCACCGATCACCATGGCACCGACGGCACCGTCCAGCTCGGGGATTGCCACCATCAGCGTCGTTTCGATCGGGGTCAGGCCTTGCGTCGACGCCTGCCAGCCTTCCAGGGTCTGGAACTCCGTGACAGAGGCAGAAAGGTAGGGCACATCAAGCCGGGACAGGACTTCAGCCGCGGCGGTCGCATCGCTGTAAGCCGGACCGCCGACAAGGGAAAATCCCGTCAACGAGCATAAGGCATCGACGGTGGCGTTTCCGTCCGCATCGACCATGTAGTCGGCAATCGCGGCGCGCATGTCGAGACCGGAGCAGAAGACCGGAACGACATTATAGCCGCGTGCCTCGAGCGCGGCGATGACCGCATCGTAGTGGCCGGTATCGCCGGACAGAATATAGGTGCGCAGCAGCAGAAGGCCGACCGTGCCCTTCGGTTTCCCGACCCTAGCGAGGTCCCGCAGGCGCGTGGTGACGCGCGGCGACGAGCGGGGATGGTAGAGCCCGCATTCCGGATACTCTTTCGGGGCTGCCGCCGTGGTTCTGGCCCGCAGCCTCTTGCGTGCCCCGTCGGCATAGCGTCCCACCAGAAGCCGCACCATGTTGGCGATGTTCTCGTCGGAGGCCGCGATCCGGTATTGCAGCGTCAGGAAATAGTTTCGAACGTCCTGCGCAGTGCCCGGAATGAACTTCAGGAGCTTGGGCAGACGCCGCAGCATGGCAAGCTGCCGCTCACCCGCTGTCCTGCCGCTCTCCTTGCCATTGCCGCGCAGCTTTTTCAAAAGCGCAAGCGGCCCCTTGTGCTCGCCGCTCATGCGGAAGCGGCCCATGGCGGTGTATTTCATGATCGTGCCGGCGGACATGCAGCAGACCATGGCATCGCAGGAGAGATGCCTAGCCTCCAGCGCGTCAGCAATCGCCTGGACATGTTCCTCGATGAAGATCATCGAGACGATGATGATGTCGCCGGTGCGGATGGCCTCGCGGCACGCAGCGAGGGCCTCCGGGGCGTCGGCCCAGTCGGTGGCAGCGTGAACACTCAAGGTCAGGCCGGGCAATTCGGCAGCCAGCATCTTGCGCGCATCATCGACCGCAGCCGCAACATGATTGTCCAGCGTGACCAGAACCACCCTGATCGGGAGGTCGCTATCGGGCGAAATGGGCTTTCGCATCGTACAACGTCTCCACTGTAATCGGGTGAATGCCATTCTCGGCGGCGAAATGTTCGGTGTTGCGACGGGCCTTGCCGCGCACGAAGAAAGGTACCTTCTTCAGTTCCTGCTCCGCATCGCTCGTCCAGAGCCTGTCGGCCAGGACCACGGCTGCGGTCGCCTCCCTGGTTGCTTCGGTGGCAACCGGAGTGTTCGCGGTCAGATGGGACGCGCCAACCGCGTCGTTGAACTCGAAGTCGTCCCGGAACATCGACAGCAGATGCTCCTCGAGACCCATCATCAACGGGTGAACCCAGCTGTCGAAGATGACATTGGCGCCCTCGAACCCCATTTGCGGCGAATAGCGCGCCGGGAAATCCTGGACATGGACCGGGGCGGAAATCACCGCGCAGGGGACGCGCAGTCGTTTGGCAATGTGCCGCTCCATCTGGGTGCCGAGAACCAGCTCCGGACGCGCCTCTATAATCGCATCTTCCACTTCCAGATGATCGTCACTGATCAGCGGCTCGACACCGTAGTCCCTGGCCGCCGCCCGAACGTCGCGGGCGAATTCGCGCATGTAGGTGCCGAGCCCGCAGACCTTGAAACCGAGTTCGTCCGACGCGATCCGGGCCGCCGCAAGTGCATGGGTGGCATCGCCGAAGATGAAGACCCGCTTGCCCGTCAGGTAGGTGCTGTCGACCGAACGGGAGTACCAGGTCAGCCGATCCTCGTCGGCGCCACGGACCGGCGCCTCCGGCAAGCCGGCAAGCGCGCGCGCGTCGGCAATGAACCGCCGTGTCGCCGCAACACCAATCGGAACGCTGGTCAGGCACGGCATTCCATGGGTCTTTTCCAGCCACCGGGCCGCGGTCTCTGCTATTTCCGGATACAGCACGATATTGAAGGCTGCTTCCGGCAGCCGGGCCAGATCCGCCGGACGGGCTCCAAGGGGCGCCACGACACGCACGTCCAGACCGTTCGCTTCGAGAAGCTTCGAGACTTCACGGACATCGTCGCGGTTACGGAAGCCAAGGGCGGTCGGACCGAGAATGTTGCAGCTGTTCGGTGCGATGTCCTGAGGCCGGGTGCGGCCGCCGGCGAAGGCGCGGACCAGACGGTAGAATGTCTCCGCCGCGCCCCAGGTTTCCTTCTTCTGATAGGAGGGCAGGTCCAGCGGCACGACCGGAACGCCGGGAGCAAGTGCCCTGGTGAGGCCGGCCGGATCGTCCTGCAAGAGCTCTGCGGTGCAGGAGGCTCCGACAAGAAGGGCGGCCGGTTTGAAGCGCTCGACGGCATCCTGGCAGGCCGACTTGAAGACATCCGCGGTCGATCCGCCGAGATCGCGGGCCTGAAATGTCGTGTAGGTGACCGGCGGCCGGGATTTCCGCCGTTCGATCATCGTGAAAAGAAGATCCGCGTAGGTGTCGCCCTGGGGGGCGTGCAAGACGAAATGAACCTCTTCCATGGAAGCGGCGATGCGCATCGCGCCGACATGGGGCGGTCCCTCATATGTCCACATGCTCAGTTGCACGAGACGCCCTCCCCGCCGGCAAGGCCTTGCGTCAGCATGGCGCTGCGCCGCAAGGGCCGGGCGAAAAGCTCGGCAAGATCGCCTGTCTGCTCGTATCCCTGGATCGGCGAGAAGACGAACTCGATGGACCATTTGCTGAGGCGGCCCTCGGCTTCGAACGGGTTCGCAAGGCCCATGCCGCACACGATCAGATCCGGCTCTGCCGCGCGGCACCGGTCGATCTGCATGTCGACGTCCTGGCCTTCGGAAATCGGTACGCCGGGCGGGAGCATGGCAATCTCGCCGGCCGACAGATCCCGGTGGAGGTAGGGGCTGCCGACCTCCACGATCTCTGCACCGGTCTCATTGACAAGAAATCGTGCGAGCGACGGTTCGAGCTGAGAATCGGGAAAGAGGAAGATCCTGCGTCCTTCCAGCCATGGACGATAATGCCGGAGCGCTGCACGGGCGCGCTGGCGAGGTGCCTGCGTCACCTCCTCGAAGCGGGCTTCAGTCACATCGAATGCAGTTGCAATTGCGCCGAGCCAGGCGGTCGTGCCCTGTTCTCCGAGAGGAAAGATCGTATCTATACGGGTGGCGCCCCTTGCCTCGAGCGCGGCAGTGGCCGCGCCTAGCCAGGGCTGCGCGAGAATGAATTTCGTTTGCGGGCCGATCGCCGGTGTGGCGGAACTGCTGCGGGCCGGCAGAAAGTGAACGCCCGGGATGCCCAGATCACGCAAGAGGCGGGAGAACTGGTCCTCGACCACTTCCGGCAGGCATCCGGCAATGACCAGGCGAGCGGCCTCGTCCTCTGACCCTGCGCTCGGCGCTTCGCCGATCAGCGCCGCCAGGAAATTGTCCTCTCCCTGGGTGAAGGTGGTTTCGATGCCGCTGCCGGAATAGGACATCACCCGGAGCCCGGGTGCATGTTGCCGGTTGAGACGTTCTGCCGCCTTGGGCAGGTCGAACTTGATCACTTCGGAGGGACAGGAGCCGACCAGAACCAGCATCTTGATGTCCGGCCTGCGCGCCAGCAGCTTGTCGACGACCCGGTCGAGCTCGTCATGCATGTCGGCCATGCCGGCGAGATCGCGTTCCTCCATGATGGCCGTGGCGAAGCGTGGTTCGGAGAAGATCATGACGCCGGCTGCGGACTGCATCAGGTGAGCGCATGTGCGCGATCCCACGATCAGAAAGAAGGCATCCTGGATTTTCCGGTGCAGCCAGATGATCGACGTCAGTCCGCAAAAGACCTCGTGCTGTCCACGCTGACGGATCGTTGGAGGAGATGCACATCCGGCGGTGAAGGGTCTGGTCATTGCGCCGCCCCCGCGACCATGAACTCAGCGGGTTGCACAGTGATGTCGGGATTGTTGCCGCTTGGACGGCGCGTCGTGCGCTCAAGGCGCGCCATCCGCAATTTAAGCAGGAATTGTCCGGCGTTGATCACGTAGGTCGCATAAGCGGCAAGCGCGATGGCCATCAATCCGCCTGGCGTCATCACGCCGAGGTAAAGCGCCGCGAGATAGGCCGTATGCAGGGCCAGGACGAGAATGGAGAAGACGTCTTCCCAGAAGAACGGACGGGCAAAGAGATACCGGCCGAAGACCTGTTTTTCCCAGATCGAACCGGTGATCATGATCGCATAGAGCGTCAGGGTCTTTACGACGACAGACAGCGAGGCGGCCGCAAGGCCCTCCCCGGTCGCCAGATAATACAGGATGAGCCCAAGGCTGACGAGAAAGACGAGAAACTGGACAGGAGCCAGAATGCCCTGGACCAGCGTCCAGACGCTGCGGTCGCGCCGCTCACGCTCCTCCTCCGTATAAAGATACCGGTGATCTACCGGCGTTTGGTCTGCACCTTCCGACATCCGATCCTCCCTCCGAACCTGCACAAGGTCCGGCAGATGTCAGAGGGTAACGCCACGAAGACAAAAGTGTCAACTTTGCCTGACATATTTTTGTTTACATATCTTTTCCGGAGAGGCATTCTGGTCTGGCTCACCAGTGCAAATTGCGGCTCACCGGTGCAAGAAGGCCAACTATCGCGCACACCGGAAGCTGCCCCCTTTCCGTTAGGCCAGGGAGGCTGACCGTAAAGTGAGGATGAACGGCACAAACAACTCGCCCCTCGAGACCGTTGACTCGGCCCGCATCGCCGATGTCGGCGATCATTCTTTTGCTCCCCCTCAAACACCCATGATACAAAAGTCACGGCTTAACAGGGCAGAGAAGGCAAGGCTTCTCAAACTGCTCCGGGGACCCGTCGCCACCATGACCGCAAAGCATCTCTCCGGTCTGCTGGACAAAGATCTGGAAGACAACGAACAATACCGGGAGGTGATCCACCTCCTTCGCGACCGGGTCGTGCACCCCGGTGCCCGTCTCGATGACTTGCTGGCTTTCCTGCATACCGAGGTTCTTGCCCGTTCCACTGCCGACGCATCGGCTTTGGCGTCAACCACCACAGCAATCAAGATCCTGCTTGTGGAAGCGGCCGCGCGGCAGCTCGGCAAGGACTGGACGTCGGAGACGGCAAGCTTCATCGACGTCACCATCGGCGCCGCCCGGTTTCAGGATATCGCCCAGACCCTCAGCACCGAAGCGAGCGCGCAGACGATGGATTGCCGCGGCCCGTTTGCCGCGATCCTGCTGCCGGAGGGAGAGCAGCACAGCCTGATGTGCTACCTGACCGGCGCCCTGTTCCAGACGATGGGATGGCAGCAAGCAGTCGTTGCGCACGAATCGTTCCGGCAACCCGGCGTGGCAGGTACCGTGGCAAAAGCGGATGTGATCTGCGTCGGCTGGAGCAACGTGCGACTAAAGTCCAATCTGGAGCACCTGATAGCCGACGTCAGATTGCAATTTCCAAGCGCAACGCCACCCATGATTGCAGGCGGTGTCGCTGCGCTTGACTCCGTTGCGTTCCTTGTGGAAATGGGAATTGATTGCATTTGCGATAGTGCGTATTCCGCGGTTAAGATTTCCGAGAATCTGCACAGTTTGGAAAAGACAATTCCCATTGCTGCGCCGGTGGGTAGCAGTGCCGACAGAATAATAAGCAGGATTGATCGGCAACCTCGATGACGGCTACCTCCAACCAAGGCGCGCAACAAGATATCGGGGTCGCGAGTGATTTGCTTGAGATGCTGGGCGACGATGCGCTGACCACCTTGATCGGGCTGGGTGCCGATATTGTCTGTCTCGTCGACGAAGACGGGATCGTGAACCATTTTCACTATCGCAATAGTGAGCTCGACCCCTACAATCTCTCCTCGGCAATCGGCAAACCTCTTCGCGACTGCGTCACTGTGGAATCCGTCCCGAAGATCGACGCGATGCTGGCGCCCGCCACCCGGAAACGCCCCGTACGCGGCTATCAGGTCAACCATAGCGCGGCCGGCCAGCCGGATCTCCCTGTCGCCTACAGCGCGGGAACAACGGTAGGTTTTCCCTATACCATCGTTGTCGGCCACGAGATGCGCCAGCAGATGGCAGACCAGCAGCGGCTGGTCGAAGCCCAGATCGCGATGGAGGCGGATTACAGGGAGCTGCGTCAGGCGGAAGCGCGCTACCGGACTGTCTTCAAGATGTCCGACACGGCTCATCTGGTGATCGACGGTGACAAGCGCACCGTCCTGGAAGCCAACGCCTCGGCTCTTGCCCTCCTGACCGGAGGCTCCGGAAACCTGACCGGCAAGCCGGTCCGCGACCTCTTCGCGAAAGCGGACCGGGAACGTGTCGTCGATGCCATCGGGGAAGCCCGCCACAGTGGCGAGCCGATCGAGCTGACCGGTCTGCAAGGCGCCAAGGGCACCGAGTTCGATGCGAGACTGCGGGCCTATCGCGAATACGGCGCGACGAACCTCGTCCTCACGCTGGCTCCCTGCCACAAGGACGATGGTGTCGCCGGGCGCCCCTCTTCCCAGACAACGGCAAGCGACGTCGAACTGGATTTCCTGCCGGAAGCGGCGCTGACGACCGATGGAGACGGAACGGTTCTGGCCGCGAATTCGCTCTTTCTCGACCTCGTTCACGCACCGACCCATAATCAGGTCCTTGGACGGAACATCTCCACGTGGCTCGGAAAATCGACCATCGAGCTCAGCGTGCTCTTTACCCGCGCCAAGGAGGAAAGGACCCTCAGCGGTTTCTCCTCGATCATGACCGACACGCTCGCCGAGGAGCGGGACGTGACCCTCTCCGCCCGTTATGACAAGAAGAGCGGCAAGGTCCAGTTGCTTGTGTTCCCGCAGGCCGCAAGCCCTGAGAAGGTCGCCTTGCAGCATCCAGGCAGCATCGATCAAGCCGATGGCTTTGCAAGCCTTGTCGGCAAGGTGCCGTTGAAGGAACTCATCCGGGAATCGCTCGATGTGGTCGAGAAGATCTGCATAGAAGCGGCGCTCGACCAGACAGGCAACAACCGCGCAAGCGCTGCGGACATCCTGGGCCTCTCCCGCCAAAGCCTCTATATCAAATTGCGCCGCCACGGGCTTGAAAACTATCGTCCCAAATCCTGACCCCGCCGAAGTGTCAACATAACGCGACACGTAGATTGCGCTTGCGACAGAGTGTCAATTTTAATTGACACTTTTTGGACCGAGGCCTAGCATGCCTGAATGGAACTGACACGCACCCCGACACAGGCAAGCTGGCCCACACCGGGCGCCGTTGTGGCACTGCTGAAGCCCATTACCTGGTTTCCGCCCATGTGGGCCTATGCCTGCGGGGCCATTTCCGCCGGCCACGGTCTGGGCGAGCGTCTCGGCTTCGTTCTATTGGGCGTGCTTCTGGCCGGTCCACTTCTGTGCGGCACCAGCCAGGCCGTCAACGACTGGTTTGACCGGCATGTCGACGCGATCAACGAACCGGACCGTGTCATTCCCTCAGGACGGATGCCGGGACACTGGGGGCTTTATATCGCGCTGATCATGTCCGCCCTGTCCATGCTTGCCGCATGGCTGATGGGACCGCTGGTCTTTGCCGCAGCGGCCCTTGGCCTTGCCTTTGCCTGGGGCTACAGCGCGCCCCCGCTGCGCTTCAAGAACAATGGCTGGCTTGGAAACGGCGTTGTCGGCTTCAGCTACGAAACCCTGCCCTGGCTGACGGCGGCAACCGCCATGACCGGCCTGGCCCCAGCGACGCCGGTCTGGATCGTCGCACTGCTCTACGGAGCCGGAGCACACGGCATCCTGACGCTCAATGATTTCAAGGCAATCGCCGGCGACCGAGCCATGGGGATAAACACCTTGCCGGTGCTGCACGGGCCCCGACCCGCGGCGCGCCTGGCCTGCCTGATAATGTTGCTGGCGCAGGCCGGTGTGGTCGTCATGTTGTGGGCGCTCATGCTGCCGACCCACGCACTTGCGGTTCTTGCGCTCGTGGCACTGCAGGCCCTTTGCATGGTCCGCTTTGTGCGCGATCCCGTGCGTTATGCAGTCTGGTATTCGGCCATCGGCGTCGGGTTGTTCGTATCGGGAATGATGGTGACCGCCTTCGGCCTGCGCACGCTCGCGGCAGCCGCCGTGTGAACCACTTGAAGGGAGACCGCTCATGTTCAGTCGGGCAGATGTCGCTCACCGGGGACCGCCGGCTTCCCGCGGTCTGAGCTGGTTTTCCATCTTCCGCATCGGCCTCGTTCAGGCTTCTCTCGGCGCGATCGTCGTTCTGACAAACTCCACCTTGAACCGGGTCATGATCGTCGAACTTGCACTGGCGGCCGTCATCCCCGGCCTCCTGGTCGGGCTTCACTACGGTGTCCAGATTTCCCGGCCGCTCTGGGGACATCGCTCCGACATCGGCGGGTCGCGCAGTCGGTGGATCGTCGGAGGGCTTGCACTGCTGGCCGTCAGCGGCACGGCCGCTGCGGCAACCCCCTTTCTTCTCGAGCAAAGCTTTGCCGCAGGGCTTGCGGCCGCCATTTTGGCCTATGCCTGTATCGGCGTCGGGATCGGCGCAAGCGGCACCTCGCTTCTCGCGCTGATGGCGACGAAGACGGCACCGGAGCGCAAAGCCTCGGCAGCGACCATCACGTGGATGCTGATGATCGCCGGTATCGTGGTCACCTCCATCGTGACCGGTCTTTATCTGGAACCCTATTCCCACGGCCGCCTTGTCGTCATCACCGCAATCACAGGCACTGTCGCCCTTTGCCTTTCGATCGTCGCGGTGGCCGGGATCGAGCGCCAGCCGACCGTTGTCGGTGCCCCCGGTCGCGGCCGGCCCGGCGACTTCCGCCAGAGTGTCCGGGATGTCTGGAGCGATCCGGAAGCGCGGCTTCTGACCGTCTTCATCTTCCTGTCCATGCTGGCCTATTCGACACAGGACCTTATCCTGGAGCCTTTCGCCGGCCTGCTGTTCGCCATGTCGCCCGGCGAAACGACCAGCTTGTCCGGTGTGCAGCATGGCGGTGTCTTCATCGGCATGGCATTTGTCGGCATTACCGGTGCCCTGTTCTCACGCAAGAGGCCCGGACTGATGAAGTTGTTCATCGTCACCGGCTGCCTCGGATCCGGGCTGGCTCTGGCTCTTCTCGCCCTGGCGGCGGTGCGCGCGCCGGCCTGGCCGCTCGAGATCAATATCTTCCTGCTTGGCGTCATGAACGGGGCCTTCGCCGTCGCGGCGGTCGGAACGATGATGGTCCTGGCGGCGGCAGGCCGCACGGCGAACGAAGGCACACGGATGGGTGTGTGGGGCGCTGCGCAGGCGATTTCCTTCGGCCTCGGCGGCCTCGCCGGTACGGTTGCGCTCTCGCTCAGCAGATGGGCAACCGTACGTGATGACGCATCTTTCGCGATCGTCTTCTCTCTGGAAGCGCTCCTCTTCGTGGCGGCTGCCGCGATCGCGCTCCGCATCGATGCCGGCGCGTCGACGCGCGCAACGCAGCCGACGCATCTTCCAACCGCCGTGCCGGCGGAATAGAGGGCAGATTGATGGAAAGACCCGTTCCAAAGCTCTTCGACGTCGCCGTCATCGGAGGTGGCCCCTGTGGCGCCCTGGCTGCGGAGCAGCTTGCCGAGGCCGGTCATTCGGTGGTTCTTGTTGACCCCTGCGACCGCATCAAGCCCTGTGGCGGAGCAATTCCATCGCGGGCATTGAAGGACTTCGGGATACCTGAAGACCAGCTCGTCGCCCGGGCCAATGCGGCGCGCATCATCGCGCCGTCCGGAAACGAAATCGAAATGCCGATCGGCGATATCGGCTTCGTCGGGATGGTCAACCGCGAGACCTTTGATCCCTATCTGCGCTGCCGCGCGGAAGAGGCAGGCGCGCGGCTGGTGCGAGGCAGGCTGACCGGCATGGAAGAGATGCCGGACGGCAGCATCGACCTTGCGGTCCAGCACGCAAGCAATGACAGGCGCGCAGAAGGGATCTCTCCGGACGTGCTTCGCGCGCGACTTGTCATTGGCGCGGACGGCGCGAATTCCGCGGTTCGCCGGCTGATGTTTCCGGACCGCGCCAAACCGCCCTATGTCTTTGCCTACCACGAAATCGTTGAAAGCCCGTCGGAGCCGGACCCTGCCCTGTTCCGCAAGGTCCGCTGCGATGTCGTCTATGATGGGCGGATCTCTCCCGACTTCTACGGCTGGGTGTTCCCCCACGGCGACCAGACGTCGGTGGGATGCGGCTCTGCCGTCAAGGGACACAGCCTGCGCGAGGCAACATCGGAGCTGCGCGCGCGGGCGGGTCTGGCGGGCCAGAGGACCATCCGGCGCGAGGGCGCGCCGCTTCCTCTCAAACCGATGCGTCGCTGGGACAACGGACGCAACGTGCTTCTGGCGGGCGATGCCGCAGGCACCGTCGCCCCTTCATCGGGAGAAGGCATCTATTATGCGATGCTGTGCGGACGGATGGCCGCGGATGCAGCTGGCATCTGTCTGACGACGGGCAAAGCGGGAGCGCTGAAGTCCGCGCGGCGCCGTTTCATGCGCGAGCACGGAACGGTCTTTTTCATCCTCGGGATCATGCAGGCCGTCTGGTATCGCAACGACCGATTGCGGGAACGGTTCGTGGCCCTTTGCGCCGATCCGGAGATTCAGCGTCTCACCTGGGAATCCTATTTGAACAAGCGTCTGGTCCGCCGGGATCCTTTGGCGCATTTGCGCGTATTCTTCAAGGATCTCGCTCATCTGGCCCATTTCGCGACAGGTCAAAAATGAGCCTTGTGACCGACATCCTCGAATCTGGCTGGATCGCATTTGCGGCCATTGCGGTCCTCTGGATCGAGTTCGCTGTTCTGTGTCTGACGGCCAGGACATCGGGGGCGCGGTTCCGGCTGCTGCTGCCCAATGTGCTTGCCGGCACCTGCCTGCTGGCTGCCCTGGGGTTCGCCCTTCTCGGAGGGCATCACACCTGGGTTCTTCTTTATCTGGGCCTGGCGCTTGTGGCCCATGGCTGGGATGTCGCAATCCGGCTTCGTTCTCAGGCAGCTGTGTTCAGGCGCCGAACCGAAAAGTTGAGCAAACCAGCGGCGGTGACCCAGGCGAGGTAAGGGAGGAACAATACGGCAGCAATCTGCGACACGGGCCAGGCCGTGACGATGAAGCCGGCGATAGCTAGCCAGAGGAGAGCGATATCGCCAAGGGCCAGATCCATTCGCTTCATACCGAAGAATAGCCAGGACCACATGGCGTTCAGAACGAGCTGCACGCCCCAGAACATCAGCGGCAGCGACCATCCGGCCGCTTCCCAGACGCTCCAGCCGGCATAAGCGATAAACATATAGAGAATGGTCCAGACGGTCGGAAAGGCCCAGTTGGGCGGCGTCCAGGAGGGCTTGCGCAACTCTTGATACCAGAGGCCGGGCTTGAAGATTGCCCCGCTCGCGGCAGCGAGCACGACGAGACCAATAAATATCGCTGCAGCCATGTGTCGGCTCCGATCAGACAGTCAGCACCTCTCGGCCCTTAGACAGGAATGAAGGTGCAGGGAAAAAGGATCATCGGGCAACAGCCCGCGACAGACAGTAAACAGGGAGGAATACGATGCACAAGATGACGATCATACTCGCGGCCATTTCACTCACGGGCAGCGTTTCGCTTGCCACGGCGCAGGATGGCGATCCGGAGGCCGGCGCGAAGGTGTTCAGGAAATGTGCAGCATGCCACAACATCGAGAATGCGAAGAGAAAAGTCGGCCCCTCGCTCCAGGGCGTGATTGGCCGCCAGCCGGGCACGGTCGAGGGCTTCAAATACTCCAAGGGCATGATCGAATTCGGCGAGGGCAAGGTCTGGAGCGCTGAACTTCTGAGCGAATATCTGCCTGATCCTCGCGGGATGGTCAAAGGGACAAAGATGGCCTTTGCCGGACTGAAGAAGGAAGAGGACGTTGCCAACGTCATCGCCTACATCAGTCAGTTCAGCCCTCAGAACTGACTGCAAACGCCATCTGAACCGGCGCTCACAGTGGCCCGGTCGTGCGCTCGCTGCCCGGTTCGCGACAAAACATGCGAACCGGCAGCCATGCGCCACTGAAGACCAAGGCGACAGCTTCGCTGCCGAAAGATGCGATCCATGGGAGGATACGACATGAGTGGGAGTGGTAACCAGTCGACGGCAACACCGTTGCTTGATCGCGTTTCTGGTCCGGATGCGCTCAAGACAATGAGCGACCAAAACCTCGCCGTTCTGTCGGCGGAACTGCGCCAGGAGATCATCGAAACCGTATCGGAAACCGGCGGTCATCTCGGCTCCGGACTTGGCGTCGTCGAACTGACGGTTGCCCTGCATGCCGTGTTCGATGCACCGAGGGACACTCTCATCTGGGACGTCAGCCACCAGTGTTACCCGCACAAGGTTTTGACCGGCAGACGCCATAGAATGCGGAGCCTGCGCCGAAAGGACGGCCTGTCAGGGTTCACGAAGCGCGGCGAGAGCGCATTCGACCCGTTCGGCGCGGCCCACTCGTCAACGTCCCTGTCCGCGGGTCTCGGGTTCGCCGTCGCGCGCGATCTGAAGGGCGAGACCGGGCATGTGGTCTGCGTCATTGGCGACGGCGCTCTTTCCGCCGGAATGGCCTTCGAAGGCCTCAACAACGCCGGCGGTCTCAAGCGGAAACTGATCGTCATTCTCAACGACAACAACATGTCGATTTCCCCGCCGACTGGCGCCTTGTCCGCTCATTTGAGGGACCTGGCAGATGCGCGCGGCGACAGCCCCCTTCCGCAAAGTCTTTTCGAGATGATGGGCTTTGCCTATCACGGCCCGGTTGACGGTCATGACGTTCACGGCCTGCTCGCCACCTTGCGCGACCTGAAAGACAACAGCGATGGCCCGGTGCTGCTGCACGCACGTACTCGCAAGGGAGCAGGCTACGGACATGCCGAAGCGGCGGCCGACCGGTTGCATGGCGTGTCCGGGTTCGACATCGACACAGGCCGGCAGCGAAAAACACCGGCCCGGGCGCCCGGATACACGAAGGTTTTTGCCGCCGCCCTGGTGGAAGAAGCAAAAGAGGACGAGCGAATTGTCGCCATCACCGCGGCCATGGCCGGGGGAACAGGTGTCGATCTCTTCCAGCGGGAATTTCCCGAACGCGCATTCGACGTCGGAATTTCCGAGCAGCATGCGGTGACCTTTGCCGGCGGACTTGCGGCAAGCGGCATGCGGCCGTTCTGCGCCATCTACTCGACGTTCCTGCAGCGAGGCTACGATCAGGTGGTGCATGATATCGCCCTTCAGAACCTGCCGGTCCGCTTCGCGATCGACCGGGCGGGTCTTGTCGGCGCCGACGGACCGACCCACGCCGGCAGCTTCGACATCGGCTATCTCGCAAACCTTCCGAATTTCACCGTGATGGCCGCCGCCGATGAAGGCGAACTTGTCAACATGGTCAAGACCGCTGCTCAACACGACAAGGGGCCGATTGCGTTCCGTTATCCCAGAGGCGAAGGCACGGGCGTTTCCATGCCGGAAAAAGCCACCGTGCTGCCGATCGGCAAGGGACGGATCGTCGATATCGGACACACGGCGGCCATACTGTCCTTCGGCGCCCGGCTGCAGGAATGTCTGGAGGCTCGGGCCCTTCTGGCCGCGCTCGGTATTTCCGTCACGGTGGCGGATGCGCGCTTCGCAAAGCCGCTCGACACGGAGCTGATCGAGCAGCTGTTCTCGAGTCATAGGCTGCTGGTAACAGTCGAGGAAGGCGCGACCGGCGGTTTCGGTGCGCTGGTCCTGCATCATCTGGCCGGCCGCGGACTACTGGACGGGCGCTGCGACATTCGCACCATGACCCTGCCGGACAGGTTCATCGCCCAGGCCTCGCCAATGGAAATGTATGACGACGCGGGACTGAACGGGAGGCAAATCGCGGCTCTGGTCCGGGAGGCCCTTGCGCCGACGACTGTCGGAAGCGCTGCGCGTCCAGGGGGTTATGCGACCCGCCTTGGCGATCGCCCGCAGTGGACGCACCGAACGGAAGATCGCTGAGTTCTGACAATGTCAGAATTAACCGCAAGTTGTGCTGATCCCGATTGGCGGACACAATCTTATGTAGTAGTCTTGACGTTGGGGAACGGCTCCTTGATCGACCTCGAACAGGCATTTGCAAATGGCAGGAGCCCGCACACTGCGGGACGGGAACTGGCTTGATGCCCGTTCGCCTCTTTTGCCCGACCGGAAGCTGACAGTTCGACCTCATTCAAGCGCCCGCCCCCTTGTGGAGGAGAGAGCCTGACCACCTGGGCCGAGTGATCGGGAGGGGGAATTGGCCTATAAAGAAATCAGCGACAGCACGTCGGCAACGACAGAGGTACAGTCGTCGCCAGCTGACATTGGCCAGACGCCGAAGATTGAAAGAATTGCAGGATTATCGCGACAGGACCTGACCGTTCTGGAGCGAACAGTGCGCGGCCGCGTGTCTACGCTTGTCGGAGCCCTGCACCCTGACGGAAGTATTGCAGCCGGCCCGCGATCTCTCGCACCGGACCTGGATCACCGCCTTCATCCCGAACTGGATGAGCGTGCGCGCCAGCTGCCTGCCATGGAAAAGGCGATCGCATATCGCCTTCAGTTCCTCAAATCGCTGATCGATCCGGATCCCCGGCATCATCGCGACCTGATTGACGAATTGCTCCGGGCGGATATTCCGCTACAGACGCTTGCCATTCATCTGCTGTGCCCGATCGCAACGGAACTCGGCAATTACTGGTGCAGCGATGACGCGGATTTCATGCAGGTGGCAGTCGCCTCAACACGCCTCAGCAATGTGGTCAATCATCTCACCCATGCCGGGCCTCAGCCCCTGCTTCCGCCTTCGGCGAAGCGCATCCTGCTTGCCCACTCGCAAGGCACTCGTCACACCCTTGGCGTGACGCTGGTCCGAATGTGCTTCAGGGATCTCGGCTGGGTCGTGGACGGAGGCGCCGACCTGGAAATCGGGGATCCGATGTACATGCGTCTTTCAAGCAAACCCTATCACCTGCTCGGACTGTCGATCGGACAGCTGGAAGAGGCGCAGGACTGCACGGAGGCCATCAACCGGTCCCGGCAGGACTCGGTGACCAGATCCACCCGCATCGCGATCGGAGGCGCGGCAGTTCTGGCGCATCCGCAGGAGTTTCATCACACAGGCGCGGATATCGTCGCAAGCTCCGCCCTGGATGTCATCAGGCTGGCAGAACACGCGACAGGGTGATCAGGCTGACGCCGTCGCAAACACCGTCGGCGTTTCTGAGCGTGTCGCCAAGATTTTTGGGTTGACCGTGTCCCGGGATGTGGCTGTTGAAAGGGCTCACCTTTTTTGTGAGTTCTGCGTCGTGATTATCACTGTGATTGCCGACAAGCTGACACGCCGATCGCGTCATGTAGAAACGGGTGCGGTCTTTTTGCAAACCGCATTGCCGCTCGGTGCGCATCAACCGGCGAATGCACTCGACTATTGCTCCGCTCAAGTCACTCGAGTTCGGCGAAGCAATTGAGTAGCCTTTCCTCGTATCTGAAACACGGCAGCAATTCACCCGCGTCCACCCAAGCTCGCCTCGGTTGCTTCAGCGCGCCAAGGCAGAAAAGATCGCCGTAAACCCCGGCACATAAGTGACAAGCAACAGCACGGCGATGTTCGTCAGGATGAAACGCCAAATGCCCGCGATGATCTCGGCCACTGGTTTGCGCAGCGACGATGAGGCGACGAACAGATCCAGACCGAAGGGAGGCGTGATCATCCCCAGTGTCACGTTCAGCGCCACGATCATCCCGAAATGCACCGGATCAATTCCAAGCGACAGCGCGACCGGGAACAGAGGCGGCACGAGAATGAGCTGGATTGAATTGGGGTCGACAAACATTCCTGCGATGATGAAAACCATATTGACGACAATCAGGAACATGATCGGACCAGCGTCAACAGCTGCCAACCCTGCGAGAATGAAATCGGGAATCTGAGCCAGTGTGGTGAAATAGGCCAACAGGCTTCCGAGCGCGAGCAACAGAAAGATCACTGACGTCTGGATGGCTGAGCGTTCCGCAACATTGCACAACATCGCAAAGGTCAAGGTCCGGTATATCACTGCCTCGACGACGATTGCATAGACCACGCTGACCGCGGCAGCTTCGGTCGGCGTGAAAATGCCGCCATAGATGCCCCCGAGAATGACCAATGGCATGCCAAGCGCCCAGATCGCATTGCGCAAAGCTCCCAAGACAGCCTTGACCGTTGGTCGCTCGCCCCCCTTCACGCCAGTGCGATGGGCTTCGACAGCGGTCAAGACCATGAAGGCGAAACCGAGCAGAAGTCCCACACCCAAACCAGCCGCGAACAGTGCCGTGATGGAAGTGCCGGTAATCCAGCCATAGACGATCAAGGTGATGGATGGCGGGATCAGCAAAGCGGTCTCCGCACTGGATACGATGAGCCCCAGCGAGAAGCGGTCACTGAAGCCCGACCTTCGCAGCTCGGGATAGACGATATGCCCCATTGCGGCGACCGTCGCGGGAGCAGATCCGGAAACAGCGCCAAATCCCATAGACGCCCCGATGGTCGTATACCCCATACCACCTCGCGTATGCCCGATCACCGACCGCACCAGTGCCGTCAGACGTCCGGCGATCTGCCCCTGCCCCATCAATTCAGCCGCAAACAGGAAAAACGGAATAGCCAACAACAATGACTGGTTGATGCCGCCGGTTAATTTCTGCGCGATGACTGCGTCGGGTAAATTGGCGAAGAACCCGCTTTTTATTGCCAGAACGGGTAGACCCAGAACCATAAGCATTTCGAAGCCGGCGACGAGCAAGATAAGGGCCAGGGCACATATTGCCGCAACGAGGATCATTCGCCATGACCCTTTTCTGCTGCGGTGTAGCGGTCGATACCGCCGAAGAGGCTTGCGCAGTAACGCAAGGCCAGCAGCGCAAACCCGATGGCCGGGGCAATATAAATCCAGGCGATGGGTATATCGAGCGTCGCACTTCGCTGACCCATGGACCAGACGAACCGCGCCATTCGTATGGACAGAAAAGCCAGGTACAAGCTGAACACCAAACCAGTGAGATCAATGATCCGCTTCAACGGCAAACCGGTGCGGGCGATGATCGTTTCCCGCCAACTGTCCACCGCGACCTGTTTGCCGCGCTCGAGCGCCAATCCTGCCGCGAGAAACACCAGATAGATGTTCATCAGGCGGACCGTTTCGTCGACCCAGGCCAGATCGGCGGCCAATGGTCCGCCGATCTGGCGCACCGCCACATTGGTCGCGAAAAGCAGCACCATGATCAGGAGAAGCGAGACCAGGGCAACCCGCTCAACCAGCCTGACAACACAGAGAACACCGTTCAAGGAGCTAATCCTCTTTTCGTGCAGGCGCATCCCGGGTCCACGGGTCACCAGCTTGGTCTCATACCGGGCTCTGATGGAAGGAACCTATTTGTTGAGGTTGGTTTGACCTGTCACCCGGTCGTATTCGGCTTCATAAACCTTGAGCAGCTCAGCACCCGCATCACCGGCCTTGTCCAGATAGGCCTGCCGCGCTGCAGGATACATGACGGACCGGAATTCGTTCCTCTCCTCGGCGGACATCTCGCGAATATCCACCCCTGCCTCACGTATCTTATCGAGAGATCTGGCGGCGGCGGCCGTCTTGTGCGCAAGCATTTCGGGCACGACTTCAGCAAAGACTTCGGTGATCATCGTCCGGTCGTCTTCTGTCAGACCTGACCAGAAAGCAGGGTTGAACAGGATCACGTCTTCGATCGCACCGTGCTCCGAAATCACGAGATAGTCCTGAACCTCGAAGAAGTTCATGTTGTAGATCGTATCGAGCGGGTTTTCTTCCCCGTCGACGACGCCAGTCTGCAGCGCCGTATAGAGTTCACCGAAAGGAAGCGGCACACCTGTCACTTCAATGGCCCGCATCTGGTCGACCAGGACACTGGATTCCATGACTCGGAATCTTTGGCCGGAGAATGCTTCCAGATCGGTGAGCGGCAAGTTCGAAGTGAAATTCTTGCGCCCGTTCGGCCAGATGCCGATACAGACGACACCACTTGAGTTGAAGCTTTCACACAGGTCCTTGCCGAACTGGCCCTCACGGATTTTCTGCGACTGCTGGGGATCGGCCGGAAACAGGAACGGCAGGTCGGTGATCGAGGCAACAGGGTTGAACCCGCCCAGGAACGCTGTGGGCGCCACCGTAAGTTCGAGTGTACCGAGTTGGACGGCTTCGGTCATCTCCCGCTGTCCACCAAGCTGGCTTTGCGGAAAGATCTGCATATCAAGCTCGCCTCCGCTGCGTTCGGCGACCATTTCGGCGACCCGTTCGAGCGTGACGTGCAGTGATGATGCGGGGGCTTCGACGTGGCCAACCTTGATGACGGTGCTGGCCATCGCTGGTGCCGATGAAAGAGACCACAGCGAACTGGCGAGAACAATGGCACAGACGGCCAGGCGGGTGCAGGAAGAAACTGGATGGACAGATGATTTATTCAACATGGCAAATCCTCCTTACTCGTTATTGCGGGTCGCAGAGGTTGTGATGACAGGTGGCATAACGAAAAAGGGCCGCCGTTATCCGGCGACCCCTTTCAGGTGTTATTGGAATTCAGAGGCGGGGTAGAATTTCTCCGCGACCCAGGCCCCGTCTTCGGCGCGCATGATCTGATACGATCCTGCAGGCGTCCCGCTTTTGTCCATCGTCAAAGGCCCGGATGCCCCTTCGAAATCGATATCGGTGCCTGCCGCCAGCATCTCCTTTGCGTCGGCAAAAGATGCGACTGACGTACCGCCTTCACTCACGTCTCTGATGGCGGAATTCAGAGCCTCTCCCGTGCACCCCTCGGACGCCTCGAGAGCAAGGGCAGCCAACATGACCATATCGTAGGAGTTCGCAGCAAAGGGACCGGGATCCTTTCCGGCCGATTTCTTCATGAGCTCTGCAAAAGCCTTGTAAGCAGGTAATGAATTATCCGGTTCGGCAAGTTCCACAAACGCCTTGCCGTTCAGGATGGGAGGGTCAATTGCGTCAAAGACCTCAGGGACTGCAAGGTCTGCCGTCAGCAGCCAGTCTCCTTCGAAACCGGCAACCGCCGCTTCCTTGATGACTGTGATGCCGGATTCCTGACCACCCGCCAGATAGATCGCGTCAGGATTGTTGGATATAACCGAAATCAGCTCGGCCTGATAGGAAGGCTGGCCAGGATTGTAGACCACATAGTCAGTCAACGTGATCCCGGCATCGGCCAATGTTTCACGCGCCACCTGCGCGGGAGAGATCGTGGATTCCTCGTTCTGGACGAGAAACGCGACCGAAGAGTAACCTCGGTCGGTCAACCACAGGCCCGACGCAGCACCGTCACCGAGATCCGATGACACCGTGCGATAGACATAATCTCCGCCAATCTCATTCAAGGTGATGGTGCCGGCATAAGGCGACATCACGACTATCTTTTTGCGCTTGGCCAAGTCGACCAAGGCAACCATCTCGCCGGACGTTGGGCCGAGGATTGCGACGGCACCTTCGCTGTCGATCATGTTGGTGGCTTCGCGAATTGCCTGTTCCGGGCTACCGCCGGTGTCCGCAATCACCGTGCGCAGCATCCCGCAAGATGTGCCGCCGGCCTCGTTTATCTGGGTAACACCCAGTTCGACCGCATCCGCGACGATCTTACCGAACTCTCCCAGTTCACCGGTAAGTGGCACGAGGACACCAATCGTCGTGTCGGCCGCAGCTACCGACGGCATGGCCGTGGCGGCAACTGCGACCAGTGCGGTCATGCCGCAGAGTCTCTTCTTGAAAGCTGTCATATGGCTGTTCTCCTGTTGATTTCAGACCGGCAGTTTCCGGTCGGCGGCCCTACAGAAGCATCTCTTGGAGACGACCAGGTTGCAGCAGGTCGGCGCTCGGTAGGGTTTCACGGTTGCGCCCGGCATCAATCAGCCAGGTGGTCCGTGATATGTTGAGAATTTTTTCGGGGTTCTGCTCCACGACCCAGACAACGCTCATGCCCTCACGGGACAGTTCACATATCCAGTCGACGATACGATCGACGAAAATCGGGGCTAATCCCGCAGTTGGTTCATCAAGGATCAGGAATTTCGGCGCACCGATCAGCGCGTTTGCAATGGCCAGCGTCTGGCGCTCACCGCCCGACAATGTCGAAGCCTGCTGATGTGCCCGTTCCTTGAGGATCGGAAACCGACTGTACGTTTCATCAATTCGCGAAGCGGTGCCGGTAAAATTCAGAGCCGAAGCCAACAGATTGTCACGCACGGTAAGTTCGGCAAAAGTATTGGCTTCCTGGGGGACGTAAGCGATGCCCGCTCGTGTAACTTGCAGTGCGGTTGCGCCGGTAATCGGCTTGCCATCGATTGTTATCTCGCCACGGTTCACCGGAAGGTGTCCCGCGATTGTCTTCATCAAGGTGCTTTTGCCTGCCCCGTTGGCACCAAGGACACAGGTTATTTCACCTGACCCGGCATGGAAATCGATCCCGTGGAGGATTGTGACCTTGCCATAGCCGCTGTGGACCGCTTTGACTTCAAGCTTCATTTTCTGACCCCAGATAGGCTGATACAACTACGGGGTCACGTCGAACCGCCTCAGGCTCGCCCTCCGCCAGGAGACCGCCGTTTTGAAGGACAACGATGCGGTCAGCCAAATCGAACAGGAACGTGAGGTTGTGCTCCACCACGATCAAGGTTGTCCCCGCCTCGTGCAGATCACGCAACAAGCCTGTGAGCCTTACCTGGAGGGACGGATCGACGCCCGCAGTCGGCTCGTCAAGGAGCAGAATGCGCGGGGCACGTATCAGTTGTCGTGCGACCTCCAGCATTCGCAGCTCACCACCCGACAAGTTGGCAACGAGATCATGACGCCGATCGATCAGACCAACACGCTCCAGTGAGGACTCGGCCCGTTCGCGCAGTTTTGCATCCCCACCGCGCCAGGACCCCAGAAGCGCGGTAATTGGGCCCTCATTCGGGTTCTGCGCCCCCACCATGATGTTGTCCAACACGCCGAGTGACGGAAAGGCTCGCGGCGTCTGGAACGTCCGTCCCAACCCCATGCCCGCAATCTCCTGCGCTCGCAGGCCTGACAGATCCGTGCCATTGAGACTGACTTTGCCCTCGGTCGGTTTCAGCACACCGGAAATGAGGTTGAACGTGGTCGATTTTCCTGCTCCGTTCGGACCGATCAAGCCGAGAAAATCACCGCGACGGACCGAAAAGCTCAGACCATCTGCACCACCCACCGCGCGGAGACCGGTGAACTGCTTGACGACCTTTTCCACGCTGAGGACTATCTCGCTCATGCCTTCGTCCTCCGCGAAAATCGTTCCCAGGGCTGCCAGCGCAGCACGATGATGAACAAGATGCCGGTGACCACTTCTTCGACTGATGCCGCGATCTGCGCGGCACGCACGGACTCGAACGGGATCGCGCCGACTGCCTCTTGAAAAAACACAAGAGCAAGAGTTCCCAGGATGGCTCCCAGGATTGTCTTCTGCCCTCCGAGCGCGAGCGCAATCCATACGAAAAACGTCAGTTCGGCAGTGAACATGGCGGGTGCCACAAGGGTCGTGATCATGGCATAGAGCGCGCCGGCAAATCCTATTGGTATCGCAGACAGAACGAACACCTGCAGCCTGATGCGAGCCCCATCCTTGCCGATAGCTTGTGCCGCTGTTTCGTCGTCGTGAACGGCGTCGACGGTGCGACCGAACGGTGAGTTCAACAGGCGGTGAAAGAAGAATGCTGTCATCAACATCAGTGCGACTGCGGCGATGGCGTAGGCCAACATGTCGTTAACACCGATCAACGCGGGATCGGGACGTTCGACGTTGGACAAGCCCACGCTTCCGTTGCCGATCCGCCGTTCGTTCAGGAGGAACGAGTGCAGGACTTCGGCAAATGCAAAAGTCGTCAGCGCCAGATACTCCCCCCTCAACCGCAAGGTCGGCCAGCCAGTGATCAGGGCGAAGAGGAGCGATGCGACGCCAGCGGCCAGAAAGCCGACGTACCAGGGCAATCCCAAGCCGAAGGCATATTGATCAAGGCCGCTTGGAGGGTCCTGCGTGAAGATGGCATACGCATATGCTCCAGAGGCAAAATAAGCCACTGTTCCGAAGTTGATCATGCCGCCGCGCGCATATTGAAGGTTCAGCGACAACGTCAGGACCGAGAACATCGCACCAAAGGTAAGCGTCGTCAGGATCAGAGAAGAAAAAGTCATCGGGATTTCCTTCCTGCAAGTCCCTCGGGACGGAAGAGCAGCACCAGTATGACCACCGCAAAGGCAATCAGCGGTCGGTAGCCGGCTGGGATCCAGAAAACCGATACATCCATCGCAACACCGACGATCAAACCTGCTGCGATCACCGCATAGAGCGACCCCAGCCCGGCAAGGATGGCCACGGCGAGGATCTGGAGGATCTGGTGAAATGCGATGTCGGTCGATAGCGTTGCCACCACGGCGAGCATGACGCCGGCCAGACCCGCCAGGCCTGACGAAATCAACCAGGTGATCCGCGAGGTGGATTTTACGTCAATCCCGCGCGAGGCAGCCAATTCCGGATTGGCGGAAATTGCCCGGATGGCAAGACCCATGGACGTCTTGTTCAGGAACAACGCCAATGCGCCGGTGGCGATAACCGCGAACGCTACGACGATCATCTGATAATCGGTGATCCGAAGACCCGCAAAGCGATAGCTGGTGGCGAGTGGAATATCGAGCGTCCGAATCCCCGTGCCGACCAGCGCGTCCACCGTGCCGCCTATCGCATAGGCAACACCAACCGAGGTGATCAGCAGAACGGATGGACCCAGCCTTCGTATGGGATCATAGACAATTCGCCCGATCGCCAGACCCAGGAAAGCGGTGAAGACAATACCCGCAATCGCCGCAGCAACGACATGCCAACCCAGAAGCACATTCAGCCCCCAGGTGGTGAATGCGGAGACGCCGAGCAATTCGGCATGGGCTATGTTGAGAAACCCCTCCACGCGACGGGTGAATGAGAACCCGATGGTAGCGAGTATGAGAAACGAGCCGGTCACGATCCCGGTTAAAAAGAACTGCAGGAAGAGCGTCACCAAACAGCCCTCCCGCCGATAAAACAACTACTGCCCCGAGGCATCACGCAATGCGCGCACCCCACAATCTGCAATATGGGTATCATGCCAGCTTTGCCCCTTATTTTTATACAGTATACCTCTCTTTTTGTTTCAGTAAAGTTTTTTAATCAGAGTTTTAATTAACGCATAAAACTCTGATATATAATGCTTTTCTATGGATTCATGGAAACTGCGGGCCGCGGAGCATTGCCGAGACCCGAAGAATATTCTGTCGAAACGATCAGGACATCGGAGCTCGGCTGGCCGAGTTGTTCGCCTCGATCATCTGGCGCAGCGCATCCATGAAGAACTTGCGATCTTCGGGCGCAAGCGGGGCCATCAACCTGCTCTGCGCGGCCTCCATGGCGGGACGCATCTGGCGGACCAGCGTCGCACCCGCAGGTGTAATGACGACCAGTTTCATGCGTCGGTCTTCCGGTGACTTCGTGCGGACCACAAGATCCTGTCGGGCCAACCGCTTGATCACGTCGGCACCGCTCGTCCGGTCTACACCGACCGCCTTGGACAGTGACAACTGGTCAAGCGCATTATGCACTGCAAGAACCGAAAGCATTGCGTACTGTACGGGGGTCATTCCAGTGTCGGCGAATTCCTCGGCGAACAACCCCACATGGATCTGATGCAGACGCCGGACCAGATATCCCGGTCGGTTCCACAGGTCGTCATGTTGCTTTTCGTCCCCCTCCATTCCGTTGAGCAGCAAGGGTTTCCCGCCCGCAGATTCGATCCGTTCAGACATGTCACTCGACTCCAATTGGTAATTTCCTCCCGCCCCGGACGCTCTGTTTGTGTTGCCAGATCCCAAGATATGGAGTATACCTCCTATCTGGCTCCTCAAGCTTTCGAAGCGGCCCGAAAGGCCCCCAGCAGCTACTAGCATAGGAGGGCTGAAAGATGAACACCGGCATCGGCGCACGCATCCCGCGGAAGGAAGACAGTCGGCATCTGCGCGGAACGGCACAGTTCGTGGGCGACATCAAGATGCAAGGCTGCTGGGAGGCGGCATTCGTGCGTAGCCCCCTCGCCCATGCGCGAATTCGATCCATCAGAATACCCGACGGTGCAGAGGGGCGTGTGTTCACGGTCGACGACATGGTCGATCTGCTGCCGATCCGTGCTGAATCCAGCCTTCCAAGTTACAAGACCTCAGATCATCCCGCGCTTGCCCGAGGCAAGGTGCGTTTTGCCGGCGAATGCATTGCCGTGTGCATAGCCCCCACGCGTGCCGAAGCCGAGGACCTGGCCGAAACGGTTATTGTCGAGCTGGACCCGTTGCCAGTGCATGTCGGTGTGGAATCCGCCCTCGCCCCGGAGGCCGCGCGCCTGCATGACGATTGGCCCGACAACCTGTTTCTCAGTACGGAATTTGACAGTGACCTGTCGGACGCGCGGGCACAGGCCACCGTGGTGATCGAGCGTGAATACACAACCGCACGGCAGTGCATGGTGCCGATGGAGGGCAAGGGAACACTGGCCTTCTGGGACGGCAAAGCCGATCAGCTGGTCGTCTACACCTCGACCCAGGTGCCACACCTGATCCGCACGGGAATTGCTCAATGCTTGCAGCTTGATCAGGGCGACGTGAGAGTTATCGCACCCGATGTGGGCGGAGGCTTTGGTTACAAATGCGTGCTTCAGTGCGAAGAGCTGGTCGTGTCATGGCTTGCGCGGTCCACCGGCAGACCGATCCGCTGGACGGAGGATCGCCGCGAGCACCTCACCGCGGGCGCCAACACTCGGGAGCACAAATACAAGTTAACCGCCTATGCCGACGATACCGGACGCTTGCTCGGGCTGGACGCCGACATCTGGGTCGACGTCGGAGCGTATTCGGTCTGGCCTTTCACCGCCTGTCTCGAGGCGGCTCAGGCAGGCGGCAACCTTCCAGGCCCTTATGACATCGGCGCCTATGCCTGCCGCACCCATTCCGTCGCCACGAACAAGCCCGGCTTCACGCCTTATCGTGGTGTCGCACGACCCGGAGTCTGCTTCGCGATGGAACTGACGATCGATGCCATCGCGCGCGCCGTCGGCCGTGACCCGCTTGAGGTGCGCGAGATCAATCTCGTTCACGGCAGTGCCATGCCTTACACAAACATCACCGGAAAATACTACGATACCGGCGACTATCCGGAGGCGGCGCGTCAGGCCGCAAGAATGATCGACGTGGCCGGATTCTCCAAACGCAAACAGGCGGCTGAAAAGGAGGGCCGCTATCTGGGGATCGGCTTTTCCTCTTTCACCGAGCAGTCGGCGCACGGTACGAAAGTCTTCGCGTCCTGGGGACTGGCGCTTGTTCCCGGATATGAGCAGGCGATGGTAAAACTCGCACCGACCGGGTCGGTTGAGGTCAAATCGGGTAACCACTCTTTCGGCCAGGGACTCGAAACAACCATCGCCCAGGTCGCCAGCGAATGGCTGTCGGTGGACATCGAACAGATCAAAGTCACCATGGGTGATACCGGCATGACACCCTATTCAACCGGAGCTTATGCCTCGCGCGGGATGGTGATGGCCGGTGGGGCGGTCTCCAAGGCAGCAGAAGAACTTTCCCTTCGAATACGCGCGATCGGAGCGCACCTGCTGCAATGCGATCGTGAAGAAACAGAACTGAAAGATGGCGCGGTGTTTTGCGGAGCCGCCTCTGTGAGCCTGAAGCAGATTGCGCAGGCCTGGTATTTGCGCCCCGATATGCTTGCGGAGAACGTGAACACAATGGGCCTTGAAGTCACGGAAGGGTACAAACCCGATATCGACACAGGTGTGTTCACGTACGCCACCCATGCCGCCGTGGTCGAGGTCGACATCGCGACAGGCAAGGTCGAGATACAGGACTACGTCATCTTCGAGGATTGCGGCCGCCGGGTGAATCCACTGATTCTGGACGGACAATCCTACGGCGGCGCCGCGCAGGGTATCGGCACGGCGCTTTTCGAGGAGGTGATCTACGATTCCGCCGGACAGCCGCTGACATCAACGCTGGCGGACTACATCCTGCCCGGCCCAGCAGAATTGCCGTCGTTCCGCCTCGGGCACTCCGAAACCCTTTCGCCCCATACTCGCCACGGAATCAAGGGTGTGGGCGAAGGCGCCGCCATCGCGCCGAGCGGTGCGATCGTCAACGCGATAAACGATGCCCTCTGCCCGCTTGGCGCGGAATTGACAAGCATTCCGGCAACGCCCCGGCGCATCCTCGAGGCTATATTCATGGCGCAGGACGCCAGCACCAGGGAGGCGGCGGAATGAAGCCTGTCCCTTTCGCTCATAGTCGCCCTGCAAAGCTGACCGAGATCTCCAGCGCGCTTGACGCAGACAATGCAAAGCTGATTGCAGGCGGCCAGTCGCTTGGCCCAATGCTTAATCTGCGCCTGGCACGACCTTCGACACTGATCGGGCTTTCCCATCTGACCGAATTGCGGAGTGTCCGTCTTGATGGCGCCACGCTCTTCATTGGCGCAGGAGTGACACATGCGCAGATCGAAGACGGTGACAGCGATGTCGACTTGCCGCCAATGCTCCGACATGTGGCACGCAACATTGCCTATCGAGCTGTCCGCAACAAGGGCACGCTTGGCGGGTCCCTCGCTCATGCCGATCCGGCAGCGGATTGGGTCACGGCGATGACCGTGCTTGATGCCGTGTTGGTAATCGCCAATGGTCGCGAAAAAAAGCGGCGAGAGCCGATGTCCGGCTTCATGGAAGGTGCCTATCGCACGAAACTGCAGCCCGGCGAGATCATTGTTGGCGTGGAAATTTCCGCCGCGATGGGCGAGGCGCACTGGGGCTACGAAAAGATCTGCCGCAAGGTCGGTGAGTTTGCCGATGCCATCGGCGCCATCGTGATACATCCGGGACTTCAATACGCCCGGGTCGTTGCTGGCGCAACGGAAGGCCCGCCGATCTTGCTCAACGACATCGCGCGGGCGATCGCAAGAACGGCGAAGCGACCCGCACTGGAGGAAATAGATGCTGCGCTCGCCGCCCATCTGCCCGGTGCGGATCGCGTCAAGCGCCAGCTCCTCAAGACTGCGCTTTCGCGTGCCATCGCAAAGGTCATCCCATGAATGCTCCCGTCGCTTCCGCCACCTCCATGCAGACGGTGTGCCTCACCGTCAATGGCCGAAGCGAGACCGTCACCGTCGAGCCCCGCACTCAGCTTGCCGATATTCTGCGCGAACATCTTGATCTCACCGCAACCCATCTGGGCTGCGAGCAAGGTGTCTGCGGCGCGTGCACCGTGATGGTGGACGGCAAGCCGACGCGATCCTGCCTGATGTTCGCCGCGTCCTGCGAGGGGGCAACCGTCGAAACCATCGAAGGCTACAAGGGCGACAACCTGATGGACCGGCTGCGCGTCGCTTTCCGGACCAATCACGCACTGCAATGTGGCTTCTGCACTCCGGGAATGCTGGCGACAGCGCGCGATCTCGTCGAACGGCTCGAAGAACCCGACGAGATGCGCATTCGCCACGAACTTTCGGGCAATCTCTGCCGTTGCACAGGCTATGTCGGGATCGTTGCAGCCATTGCGCAGGTGATCGACGAGCGAAAGGCGCTCGGGATTGCGGCAACGGGCAAGCCGCGCAGCCCTCGTCCGGAGACAACCGGATTTTCACCCTTCGAGGCCGCAATTTCCGATAGACCCGCCGCGGCGAACGTCTCCTCGGGGACGGTGACCATTGAGAATGGCTGGTCGGTCGTCAAACGCGAGGTCAACCTGAGGCATTCGCCCACGATGGTCTGGAAGCACTTCTCTGATCTCGAGGCAGTGGCGGAGTGTTTGCCGGGCGCAACCCTTTCAGAGCATGACGACAGCACGTTCGCCGGCCATATCGGAGTGGCCTTTGGCCCTATTGCGGCGAAGTTCGAGGGAGAAGGCACCTACAACACCGACAATGAGAGCCGCGCCGGAACGGTGGCAGGACGCGGCAAGGACCGCGGCGGACAATCGGCCGTTGAGGGCGAACTGAGTTACATCATTCGGCCCGCATCGGGGGATCCGCAAGCCTCGATCGTCGACGTGAGACTTCGCTTTCGCATCCAGGGGATGCTCGGCCAGTTCAATCGACCCGAGTTGGTGAACGGTTTCGTCGACTACATCCTGGGCGAATTCGTAGCCAATTGCGATTCCGTTCTGTCGGGCGGCGAAGTTCGCGAGAGCCGGGGGATCAGCCCGTTTGCCATTATTCGTGCGATGGTAGGCGGCAGACTGAAATCGCTTTTCCGCTGGAATTGATCACCTGCAGCACAGAGAACCCGGACGTAGGTGCGTCCGGGTTCTTTTTGTCGTCTGTCGTTTGCGCAGCCTAGGGTGTGGACCCATAAAATTGAGTTTTGCGGCGTCAATCCGGCAAAGGAGAGCGAGGAAAAGCCTGCAGAACCATGCCGGTGCATGGTGCAAGGGCTTTGACGCGGCTCTCCGCAGCCGGATTGGCGTCCTTCGGATCGACCGGGAAATGACCGTCTTCCGCGTTGCGAAACCTTGAAAACCTGAGGGGTTCCCAGCGATTTCGCGCCTTGAATACGATCATTTCCCGGTCGACCTCAAAGCTCAACTTTATGGGTCCACACCCTAGACTGGAAGCACCAGCGCGTTGTGCACCAGAAGCGTGTCGTAGATGGCAACTCGGGATTTCAACAGCAGCCTGCCATCGTCCTGCGTTTCAAACACATCCTGCATTCGTCCAGCCTGATGTATGCGACCCGACGGCAATTCGGAAAGAACCTCAATCAACATGTAGTTGGTCTCGGCCCTGATCATACCGTTTTCGCCGATCTCGGATATGCGGGTGTTGGTCATGTAGTGACGCAGATAGCGCGGACCGAACATGGAGGTCTTGGCGATTGCCAACGCGCGGTCCCTCATCATGTTCTTGCCTTCGCAATAGACCAGGCCGACGGGCAGCCCATAGTCGAAATTTTCACGGCTAACGATGTTGTAAAAGCCGTCCTCGGTAAAGAACTCGGGCCAATCCTCCAGATCGCCATCGTCGAGCACCGCGCAATAAGCCGCATTGAAGGCCTCGACCTCGTGCTTTGCTTCCCGGTACGCAGGATCCCTGGCACGAACAAGCGTCCCTTTCACGTCCTTCAGGCTCTTGTCGAGCGTCGGTCTCAGTTCTCGCATCAGAGGCCCATCTCCTCACGCCAGTGTTGATAGAGTGCACGAATGGCTGCCTCGGAAATCAGCGTTTCGGATGTCCCGGCAGGAACGTCCGGGTCAAGCTGCACCGTGTGTCGAGCCGGCGTGGAGTTCAGCATACCGTCTTGCACAAACTTGATTGCCTCGTTGTCCTCGATCCCGAGGTAACCGGCAGGGCCCATAAGATTGCCTTGTCGCAGACGGTGGCGCGTCATCTCATCGTCATCGTCCTCATAGCCAAACATCGTCCAGATCATCGTGAACTCGTTCGGACCGTTGGGTACGATCTGACGCACACCAAGTGTGTTCATCTCGCGCTGGACAATCAGATTAGGCCAGACCACCTGCATGGTGACGGACCAGGGGCTGTCGAATTCCGGCACAAAGTCCATGAGGCGTTTATCCGACAGGCTCATGCCGTCACGGTAGGCACGCATTTCCTTCTTGTTGTCTTCGGAGACGGCCTTGTCACTTTTGGCGGATGCCATGGTCGAATGGCGACCCTTGGGGTCACAGATCATCGCAGATTTGTTGCCAGCCACGAGCAGGCCGAAGGTAACAAGGAACGTATGCAGCAACGTGGCGTGATAAGGGTCCTTGAGATTCTCTGGATAGAGCTTCCAGTTACCCATGATCGTGTGGCGGTAATGGCCCAGGAGCTTGAGTTTCCGGCCCGAAAAAACGGCATCGTAATCCTTGAGCATCTCGTCCCCGAGATAGTCTTCGAAGCTTTCCACATCATCGGAATAGGAGGCGAAGACAACGCCGCCTCGCCGCGCCACATTGAGCTTGCAAAGCCCGTGATCGGCCGGATTGAAGTCAGTCGGCATTCCGCCGGCTCCATTGGCTCCCCGCCGAAACGGCACTCCGGCAAGATTGCCTTTCAGGTCATAGCTCCACTCATGATAGGGGCATACGAATTCACTCGCGTTCCCGCGAAGCTCGCGGCAAAATTCGGCGGCGCGGTGCGAACAACGGTTTTCGAATACGTGGACTTCGCCGTCCTCGTCGCGAGATACAACAACCGGTGTGGGTCCGACATATGAGCGAATGAAATCGCCGGGACTCGGTACTTCGCATTCAAGCCCGACGTAATTCCAGGTCCGTCCGTGAAAGATACGCTCTACTTCACGGTCGTAGATTTCTTTGTCGGTATACACCCAGTCGGGCACACTAACGAGGCCGTCGGTCGGCCAGACGAACCTGCTTTCGATAGGTTGATGCTTCATGTCGTCCTCCTCACTATTGCGCGCACCCGATCCATCGGCGGCAAGCGGCTGTCCATCGGCCATCAGCGTTTTTGCCTCCCGCAACGCGGAGGGATCGCCAAAGTCGATCACACATCTGACACGTCCGATTGCGTCCTGTGCCATGAAGACCGGGGCCTCCTCGCCGTCGCGGCGAACAACCGGCATGTCAGCGTTGACGTGACCGAATATCTGAACTGTGATGTCAAAGAGATCGGACCAGAACCACGGGTCATCTTCTGCGCCCGGATTGAGCTTCGTAATGTGGCGAGCGGCACGTTCGGCGCTGAGGCGGGCATTTTGCCAGCTTTCCATCCGAAGCATGGGGCCATCAGAATGGTCCTGGCGCACAGCGACGTCGCCAACGGCATAGACGCCGGGAAGGTTCGTCCGGCTGACCATGTCGACAATGATGCCACCACGCTCTGCCGTCCTGATACCCGCCGGCCCGGCCAGATCATCGTTCGGAACTGCACCAATGCCTGCGATGATACAATCGGCCTCGATCACGCGCCCGTCGCTCAGACCGACGCCCTTGTCACTCACGTTGATAATGTGAGCGTCCAGTTCGATCTCAACTCCGTTTTCACGGGCAATGTCAGCGAGATGATTGGCAGGGCCAGCTGGCAGAAGCCGCGTCATGAGCCGCGATTGAGCCTCAATCACGGTCACTTCCGCGCCGAGTTTGCGGGCAGCTGATGCGAGTTCCAGCCCGATGAATCCGCCGCCGACGATGGCAACTTTTCCTGCGTTGCGCAAAGCCCCGCCGAGCCGCTCGGCATCTCCCAGATCGCGCAGATAGTGTATCTCGGTATTGTCCGAACCGGTGCATTCGAGTTCGCGTGGACGAGCACCTGTTGCAAGGATCAGAATGTCGTAGGCGAGACTTTCTCCGCCTTCCAGAGTGATGGTCTTGTCTTCTGTCTCGATCGCAACGACAGTGGCCCCGAGCTTGAGATCGAGCATCAGCTCCTCGGCCTGATCAGGCTCGAAAACGAGAGCATCCTCAAGTTTTCTCTTGCCCAGAAGCAGACCCTTGGACAGCGATGGTCGTTCATAGGGGGGATGCGGTTCTGCACCGACCATCACGATACGTCCGCCGAAACCAAGTTTACGCAGCGCGATTACAGTTTCAGCGCCCGCCTGCCCCGCACCGACGACCACCAATGTGCGGTCATCAGTGCCGATCGCGCTGGTGACAGCCGGGGAGGCTTCAGATTTGGGACCGGGCGTATTCACATCGATCCAGACGTATCCGTCTTCCTGCTTTACCGCGAATGTGGCGAGATCCTTGCTCACCGGCGCACGCAGTGCCTTGCCTGAGCGGATATCGAACAAGCCCTGATGCAGCGGGCATTCGACGCAGCCGTTCTCGACGTGGCCATCGGTCAGATAGGCGAAGGCATGGGTACAAATGTTGCCCGTGGCGTAAATTTCACCATCGACGGCCCAGAGTGCGACCCGCAACCCGTCGACCTCGGTTGCCACAGAGCCTTCATCCAGAACCGTTGAAGCTTTTACCGTTTTGAACCAGTCCATCTCAATACCCATCTCTTTCTGACAGCGTGGGCAGTCCGAAGAGCCGGGCAGCGTTGTCATGGCAGACCTTCGCTCGCATTGCCTCGTCAAGTGGCGCGGTTTCAATGAACTCCACGGCGAGGTCGGTGTCCTCATATGGATAGTCGATGGAGAACATGACGGCGTCCTCTCCCATCTCGCCGATCGCGCCCATCAGGGAGGCATGCGAACAGACACCGGATGTCGTGATGAGGATGTTGGAGCCGAAATAGGCCGAGGGTGCACGGTCCAGCGAGACGCCCATGGGATAGGCCTGAAAACGGCTGTCGTAACGCCAGCGCAGGAACGGCAACGCCTCGCCCATGTGGCCAAGCACCAGTTTAAGTTTCGGAAACCGGTCGAAGACGCCGCCAAAAAGGATACGAAGCGCGTGTGAGCCGGTCTCGACGCCCCAGCCCCAGGTCGCGCCCTGTATGACCGGCATGCCGCCTAGAACATGCGGCGTGACATACGCGTTTGAAGGGTGGAGGTAAAACGGCACGCCCAGCCTCTCGACCTCGGACCAGAAGGGATCATATTCCGGGCCTTCGTAATAGACACCGTGGGTGTGGCTGTTGACGAGGCATCCTTGAAAACCCAGCTCACAAACGGAGCGATTGAGTTCACGGGCCGCCGCTTCGGGATCGTGCATCGGCAGCGTTGCGAGACCGCCGAGGCGGTCTGCGTTTTTCGCTATTTTTTCGGCAAGAAAGTCATTTGCGCCTTTGGCAGCATTCGCGGCGTTTTCCGGGACTTCGCCTTGCGCGCCTGGTCCAGTGAGCGAAATGATGGACCGCGTGATGCCGGCGCGATCCATTATTTCGATCCGTTCGCCATCAAAATCGCCCAGCCGCCTGGTGAGAATTTCGGCCTGATCGCGGGGTATGAGCTTGAGAAATGCCTCCGAGTATTTCTCGAAGCCCGGCGCCATGAAATGCTCTTCAAAAGTGATCTTGGGTGTCATGCATATTCCCCCGGAAACTAGATATACAGTATACCCCCTTTCTAACAAGACGCAACCGCCGGAACTCGCAATCGGTCGGCACGACCGGACCCGCAATTCCCTTTTCAGCTAGCGTCGTCTGGAAGATCAGGGGCGATTCAGCGTTGCCCATCCGATGGTCAAATGCTTTTCAGGTAGGATGAACCTTCCACCGCATCGATGACATCGCCGTACTTCTGGCCGATGTCGTACAGAGCTGCATCGTGAGGAGGTTGTGCCCGGTCTGCGCAGGCGTCACCGACTACGAGGACGTTGAAGCCGCTTTGCACTGCGTCTACGGCAGAGGCTCGGACACAACCGGACGTCGTCGCACCGGTCATTATGACCGTATCCACCCCGGCCCCGGTCAGGTGGGCTGAGAGATTGGTACCAAAGAATGCCGAGGCGCCCTTCTTGACCACAACGGCGTCGCCGGGCGCTCGGTCAAGCCTCCCGTCGACCTCGACGAGCCGGCTCCCCTCTTCGAGGGCCTTCAGCCCCGTAGCCTTCTTGAGCCAGGGCAGAGCATCCTGTTCGGCTTTGTTAAACGCGATGACGGTGAAGATCACCGGAACATGTTTCACGCGCGCCAGCGTGATCAAACGGTTGGTGGCCGCAATCTGGTCGCCAGCTTCAGAGGCCGTAGGATAGGTCGTATCGGTGAAGCCGTAGCTAAAATCGATCACGATAAGCGCGGGTTTAGAGCCTCGGGGAACCGGTGCACCGAAACCTGCCGCCATGTAGATTTCTTCCTGGCTCATTTCGAGACCTCCCCGAGCAAATGGTTCAGTGGCGTTCCATCTGCATTTCCTTCACAACCAGATCGCCATCGAGCACGATTGGTTCATCGTCAAGGAAGAGCGAGCAGTTGCGCATCGGTATATCGAGGTGACACGCGGTGTCGTTGGGACCGCCAAGTTCGTTGTTGGGGCCCGTCGAGAACATTACGTTGCCATAAAAACTGCGTGGCTCCATGCCCATGCCGCCAGGAAATTCACCGGGCACCATACGATGCCATTTGGCGTTCGGGTTCATCCCCCAGCCAACATGGCTCATTCCCTTGCCGCGTTCGTCGTTGAAACTGTCCATGTAGGACTTGACCAATTCGCAATCCACGCCGCCGCGCATGTCAGTGATGAAGCCCTTTTCAATGGTATAGGTGATAGGCTCACGGACATAAATATTCTGCGGCAGCAGTATATCACCCGGTGCCACGACGATCTGACCGTCGACACCATCATCGTCGCCACCGGTGAAGACAAATCCTGACGGCCAGTGGTCCCAGCGGCCGGGCTCGTCGGTACATGCATACTCAGCGACCGTCGGATAGGTGTTCAGCCTGTAGATCACATCGGTTCCGTGCCTGGACGTGATCCGCATCGTCTTGGCCTTTGCCAGATACTCGGCACCGATTTCAACTTTCTCGCGCAGCTCCTTGCTCGGCAGCATCCTTGCCAGCAGCTCCGGCGGTTCGACTGCAGTCAGTATACGCGTCCCGGCGGCCTGAATGGCGAACTGTTCGGGCGAGAACAGGAGAAAGACGCAGTCGATCAACATGTCGCAGGCCTTCAGAGCTTCGACGGCGTCTGGCATTGCGGCAAGGCCGGTCACACCGACGTTCCAGCCCCCCATCGCTGAAGGTGCAGGCAGACGCATGTGATACATGGAAGCACCTAGCCGCGCTCCCGCTGCCATGAAGGCGTCAGCATAGTCGATGCGTTCATTACCCTGGGTCAGAACGATCAATTTTTCGCCTTCGTGGACGCCCGACATCTTCAACTGATGTAGGCAAATCTCTGTGAAGCTTGCCTGATCCATTACGCTACCCCTTCATGATTGCGCTGCTCGCATTCGAAATCCATTACAGCGGCAAGAAACCCTTCGAGATCGTCCCAAGGGATCATGTGCCCCGCGCCCTCGACAGTGCGGGTTTCGATATGCGGGGCGAGTTTCCTGATCTCGGCCTCGTCTTCGGCGGCGATGACCGGCGCGCCGCCTGCCACGACAAGCCGCATGGGGAGGCCCAGGTGCGGCAGATCTGCGTGTATGTCGTCGGTATGAAAACCGTCGAAAGCGATCTTGATTGCATCGGGCTGACAGCTGTGAAGCCATTCCGCCCTCAGCGCCAGCTGCTCTTCCGTCCAGGTCGGACAGAAGGCGCGCATATCCGCTCCCGAACAGCCTTTGATCGCCATGTCGATCGAGTCGCGATACCACGGCCACTTGGATGGATACTCACGACGCCCCGGTCCGCTCACCGGCGGATCCGCCAGGATAAGTCCTCCGAGGCAGGATGCATCCTTGCGAGCCGCCCGGATCGCTATGCGTGCACCCATCGAATGCCCGAGAATTACGGGTTCCTTCAGATCTGCAGCCGCGATTACGGCCAGAGCGTCATCCGCCATCGCGTCAAGCGAATAGTCCAGATCTCCCGCCTGGCTCAGCCCCCGTCCACGAACGTCAAGCACATGCACATCGAAGCGCTCGGCCAAACGCTCCGCAACGAACCCCCAGGTGACCGCCGGGCTCGTGATCCCGGGTATCAAGAGCATCTCAGGTCCGGGTCCTGAATGCCTGACCAGGTGTTGGCGAATGCCGTTAGCGTGAACATTGTATCCATGTTGCATGACGAAACCCTCAGTATTGGCCGGACAGCAGCGCACCGCCGCCGGGAACCAGTGTGTCGAGGTTCAGAGCCTTCAAAATTGCCCAAGTGGTGGCGATGGCAGCAGTCACGACCGGCTTGCCCGTAACCGCCTCGGCCATCGGAACCGCGCGAAGAGATGGCATCTGGACACAGGCAGAAAGCACAACGACGTCGACGTCAGCGGTGTCCATCTCGGCCACTATGCCTGGCAGTCTCATCGGGTCATGGGCGGCAACATCCAGATTGTCTTGAATTTCCAACGCCTTCCAGACGACTACTTCGATACCTTCGGCCCTGATGTAATCGACGACCATCTCGGTCAGTGGCTTCAAATAGGGAGCGACCAGCGCAATGCGATTCGCGCCCATCGCATGCAGCCCGTCCACCAGCGCCCCGGCTGACGTGATCACGGGCGCTTCGGCGTTGTTGTCCCTGGTCACTCCGCTCAACCGTTCAGCAGATTTACGGTGATATCCGTGGCCCATGGACATGATCGCCACCAGGCAGGCATAGCCGAGAACGTCGACGCGCGCGTCGCTGAGTTCAAGCGCGCAGCGGTCGCTGTCCGCGTCCATCGCCTTCAGCTCTTCGCTGGTGACCTTCTTCATCCGCATGCGGGAGGAATGAAAGGTGAAACGCTCAGGATGGACGCTGCTTCGCATTGTCAGCAACGCCGGAATCTCGGTCTCCATCGTGACGTTTGAACTCGGAACTATCTGGCCTACACGAAATGCGTTCATGACGGATCTCCGCTTGCTGTCACGAACATCCGTAATTAAAATTCTGATTAATTACAAGCCTCCATTTGCGCCGAGCCCATCGCCCTCAATCCTCGATTGCTCAGATTTGTCGATTTATGCCTGAAGGCCGGCGCTTAGAAAAAGCACGAGATTGTCCATCATCTCGGCCTTTCCGACCTCCGAAACCCGATTGTCGCTCAAGTCGTCAATACGGCCGAGATCATTCAGCATGAAGAGATAAGTTCCGATCATGAAGGCCATGCGGAGGCTGACCGTACGTTCCGTCAGATGGGGCAGCGCCAGGCACAAGGCCTTGAGATAGCGCTTCGTCGAGCGGTCATAGACCTCACGACGAAGCCGGATCGACTGCTCTTCGGGTTGGGCATGCAATCTTGCTTGCAACTTGACAAATGCCGCACCGCCCGGGCCGCTGTATTTCATATCCCACTGCGGTTTCAGATATGCAGTCACCAGCTCGCCTACAGTCGGCTGCCGGCCGCCAGCCAAAAGGCCGTCGAGCAATTTTTCGCGCTGTTCCGTGATCATGAAACCGTGACGCCGAAACACCTCGTCAAACAGCTGCTGTTTTGACTGAAAGTAATAGTTGATCAGCGCTTGATTGACATCACCCAGAGCCGCGATGTCGCGCAGTCGCGCGCCGGCGAAGCCGTTCTCGGCGAAAATGATCTGGGCACTGTCAAGGATTGCTTCGCGCATGTCCCTGTCTTCACAAGGACGGCCTGGTCGGCGGCGCCCCTTTTTTCGCGCGGGCTTCGCACCTGCGATGGTCGGGCTCGACTCATCGACCGGAATACTTCGATCTGTCATAATCCCGAGTATTGATGCCGAACGACCAAAAAGTCCAGCTCACCACAGCGACCTTCGCGGCAAGTTCGGGTGGCGCAACTGATGCCTAATCCGCCGATCGAGCCTGATGCAGAGTTTGTCGCAAGTCGCATCTGCGTACGGGAAGGGTCACTTCAAGAAGCGGCTCTGTTCGCCATAACCCGTCGCCACAAGCCGACTCTCACATTCCGTTGAGTTACCGACATGCAGGAAAGAGCTCGTGACCCATTCACTTTACGGAGTGTACTTCCTAAAGTAGATTGATCACGCTGTCACGGACAGAGGTCAGAAAAGACCCTAATTCTGATGCTCATGATCATGCGTCATTCAGCTTTGCGATTTGCGTAGATGCTAGCTTCTGCCAGCACCAGCAACTGACCCTTACGAAAAAACTTCTTTTAAAATAATAACTTACATCTATACCGAGAAATTTACTCCACAGCGCGATTTTAAATTTTTCCGAATATTTTTATTCATCTATTACTTATAAAAAATTCTATTTTACTTAGGTATACAGTATTTCTATAAAAATATCTCATATTATCAAACGCACTCAAATATTTTCAGACCTCAGAACAAAAAACTACTTTTGGATAAGGCTCCAGGAGCATTAATCTCATTACATCTGAGACAACAGCACGCATACCGACCGAGAAAATTTATCTCGGCAGCGGCTGACGGGAAACGTCCATCACCTTCACGAAGACAAAATAGAGGCTCGACGGGAGTAACGGACATGTTTTTGAACACAAGAGTGTGGAATGCAGCGCAGGGCAGAGCCTATTGTCTTTCACTTGAAGGAGCCACGACGCTTCATGCCTGTCCTCAGCCAAGTTTCGTCTTTGCGATTGGCGACAGCCCGGTAACGCTAACGGTAAAAGGAAACGACGATGACAATCAGCAGACGTGCAGGAACTTGGCTATCGGAGAAGGCGCAGTTTTAGCTCCGTGGAAATTGCACCGGCTCCAGCCAACGCGCCCGCAGGAGAAAGTCTCAATTCTGGTGGTCTCCCTGAACGCCTATGTCGCTCCAGCCATCTCCGCAGGTTCGATCAGGCGATCGGATGACAACACTTCAGTCCGACAAGTCGGCTGCCTTTCCAGCTATCAGGATCGCGACCTTTTTTCGCTGGCAAGTCGTCTCGCAAGCGAGCTTGTCTCGACGCAATCGTCGACAAACGATCAGTTGGAAATGATTTTCTCGTCCGTTTGCCGCTATTATTCCTACTGGTCTGCCGGTCGGCGATCGAATTTCGATATCTTGGATTACCGAATACGCCGCGCGCTCGTGATCCTTTCCGACAACCTGACCGAAGACGTCAAATGCGGATCCGTCGCAAACGCCTCAGGCCTATCCAGGCCACACTTTTTTCGTGCGTTTCGAAAGCACACCGGGCTGACCCCCAAACTCTATTTCAACGCACTCCGGCTCGAGAAGGCGAAAAGCCGCCTGATTGACGGGCAAGTTTCCATCCAGGAAATTGCACTGGACCTGGGTTTTTCCGCACAAAGCAACTTTACCAGGTTTTTCAAAAATCATATCGGCGTCTCTCCGAATGAATTTAGAAACGATATCACACACTTGGGGGACACAACGCCGGCCACTTTGTGTGGATAATTTCATGTTTTGTCTTTCCGGTTTCGTGCAACGCATGATTCAAGAAAGCCAAACAGGGCGCTGACCAAGTGTGATGACCTTCAGTTGACACGGGTGTCTCTGCGGCGACTGGGAAAACAGTCGGATGAAATGCGCATGCAGCAACGCGTGCCGCGCTTCTCAAGGAGGTTCTTGCAAAGCCAAGGGCGGCCCGCCGGTAATCAGGCGGGAAAACAGTCTATTTATCCGGTTCAGCATTTCGCTGACATGCCGCCCCATCGATGTCAGCGAAATGTACTTACCTTATATAGCGCCAAGCCGATCTGAGACGCATCATGCTGACCGACGGGCCTCCGAAAACTCAACGCCGGCCCCATTGAAGAAACGCTAGAGCGTTTCCAGAACGCCGTTCCTGGAGGGACTGAACGGGGCGATGTCATTCTCGTATGCGGTCGTCCCGTTCACCGCCAGATCGACAAGTATGCGGCCCCAGAGCGGGGTGAATTTGAACCCTCGCCCCGATGCCATGATGAACATGGCAGCATTCGGCCAGTAATCCTGGCTTCCTGGTGCTGTGGGTATTTTTCCGATCACCATGTCGCCATCCGGCGCCATGGAGTAGTTGCAGGCACCCTGCGAACCGCTCAAGACAGACGAGTCGATGACGCCCGGAACGAAAAGCGAATTCAAGTGGTTCTGGATCTCGCCGAGGATCGCCTGCGAATAAGGAGTGTTGAGCGCGGTGGTGACATTCGTCGTGGTGTTATAGGTGAAATCGGCCGCGATCTTTATCGCATAGGGAAAGTCGTCCATGACGGGCTCGGGCCCTGCCCCGGTCGGCTGGAAACCGTAATACGTTTTGTTGTTGTCTCCGAACTCGTACCAGATTGGCAAGTCATTGCGGGCCGGCTCCATCGTATTGTAGTAACCTAACGTCATCGTCCAGATCGACCAGTTGGGCTCCGGCGACGGATTGCTGACAGCCGCTTGAAGGTTGAAAAATTTCAACGCGTCGTTCAGCCATATTCCAGGCGCCATGATGAGATACTGCGCCTCATACGCAGGTGCGCTGTCGCCGTCGACGGTGATCAGATAGGGGGGATTTTGAGGAAATTCAGTCGAGATCTGTGTCACTTCCGCAGTGATGATGTCCACTTTGTGCTTGCTTGCCAGGGCTTGATAGGCTTCGAATGATTTCTGCACCAA
Organism: Rhodobacterales bacterium; assembly: GCA_008107755.1. GTDB lineage: Bacteria > Pseudomonadota > Alphaproteobacteria > Rhizobiales > Stappiaceae > Roseibium. The sequence goes on along the minus strand of VIRH01000065.1, from coordinate 32,470 downwards.
TATGGTCGCCCCCATATTCTGGCTCAAACCTGCGTAGTAGGACGGCATTCCGTTCGGATTGAATACCGGAAAGGCATTGGCGATCTCTTGTGGCGAGCTGTGGTAGTCATATGGAATGCCGAGTTGATCCATAGTGTCCCGAATCTGCTGAAGACTGCCCTCGAAGGTCTGAGAAGTGGCATTTCCGAAGAACAGCATCGGGTGTTCGACAAGAATTTCAAAACCCGCGTCAGATTCGAGCTCATGCCACATGGCATAGGCGGACTCGACCAGCCGCGCGCGGTTTTCCGGCGCATAAAGGACACGGTACATTCTCTCGTATCCCTTGGAGCTGTTCATGTCGTTGTCGATGCCATACTGGTCGATCAGAAGCGTCTTGTAACCACGCATTGCCGCTTGGGTGGCAGCCGACAGCCCCACAGTGCCGCCCCCAACAACAACAACTTCATATTGCTCGGCCATGGTCGACTTCCTTCTGCAAAACAAGAAAACAGACAAAAGCCGGAAAGCTGTCCTCAAATAAAGGCTTCCGGCCTTCAACACTCAGGTATCTTTAAACGAAGCTTGCTCTGTTCGTTTATCTTGAAGTCTTCCAGGCTTATCCCAAGGTCTGACTTTGTCTGACGCACTAGCGAGACAGATTCCTTTCCGGAAAGGCGGCTCACCAGCCGATCCATTGTCGATCAACTCATTGAATCTGCGTCACTCGCTGACAACCTTCCGGGCAGAACGCCGGCGCTTTCCCGAGGGCCCGCCACAGCAAACCCGTAAAGGCACGCCCCCGCGACAAAAGAAGATCTCTCGATAAGCGCCCCCTGCCGAGACGTGGCTATGCTGATCAGGGTCCAAGCGGTTTAAGCCCGCAACCGGCCGGTAGTCAGCACCCAAGGGAGATTGATGTGGACGCAAAAGTTCCCGCAAACGAGTTGCAATCTTTCGATCACACGGATCGCCTTTTCGCCATTGCCGGGATTCCGGATGCCTTTGTAGCCGTCGACGGACGGAAATTCGGACGCCGTTCCGCCGGCTCCGGGTTTCTGGAAGCTGTCTGTCGATATTGTGACAAGGAGGAGTATGCGCTCGCGGTCGTTTCGGACGCCGACCTTCAGCTCCTGCATTTTGCGATGAGCCAGTACGAGGGCAGCAGCCCCAGTCTGAACAGCTTTCGCCTCGGCGACCAGTCTGCTCTGGCCCGCAGCGGCGCCTTGTTCGTGCCGAGTCCCAGTGTCCGGGACTATGTATGGACCCGGCGCCTCCATTCCCAGGATGCCTATTCACTTGTGGGGATAACACACACCATTGCCACGCTTCAGGCAACGCCGATGCTCTGCAATTTCTTTATAGAACCATTCGAGCCGTGGGATGCACTGATCTGCACCTCCGAAGCGGCAAAGAGAGCAATTCAGAACCAGCACGCCAACTACCTTGAGTATTTAGAAGAACGAGGCATATCTGCGCCTAATCCACGCATCCAGTTGCCTGTGATTCCACTTGGCGTACATTGCGACCAATTCGAGCGCTCCGAAGATCGAAAGAAAAATGCGCTTAAATTCCGTGATGAACGCGGCATTGGAGAAGATGACGTCGTTCTCCTGAGCTTCGGTCGCATTGATCCTGCCGCCAAAGCTCATCCCGTTCCACTCTATATCGCCGCGGAGCTTGCACAGATCGAACTGGGCACCGAGCAAAAGATCCATCTCGTGATGGCTGGGACAGTCCCGGGCGGCAAGGCGATCGAAAACGAAATCCGGCAAGCAGCCAAATGTTTTGCGCCTGATCTGTCGGTGTTCTGGGTCGATGGCAGCGATGACAGATTGTGTGAAACTGTCTGGCATGCGGCCGATATCTTCGTTTCCTTGTCCGACAATATTCAGGAGAGTTTCGGACTGACCCCGGTCGAGGCCATGGCGGCCGGCCTTCCCTGCGTCGTCAGCGACTGGAATGGCTACAAGGAAACCGTTGTCGATCGGGAAACCGGCTTCAGGATTCCTACCCTCATGCCGGACATCGCCTCCGGCATCGGTTCCAATCTCGCCAACCGCTACTGCAGTTTCAACGACAATGAAGTCATGTATCTGTACGGCGTGTCTCAGGTTACCGCGGTGGATGTTGGGAAATGTGCGGAAGCCATCATGATCCTCGCCGCCGACAAGGACCTGCGGCAACGGATGGGCGCCGCGGCGCTGAGGCGCGTCGAGACGCACTTCAGCTGGGAGAAGATCATCCCCCAGTATCGAGAGCTCCTGGCCGAACTCGGTGACGTCCGCCGCCGCAGCCAGCTTTCAGACACCCTCCCGCGAACTGGTGGCTGCATCCGTCCCGACCTGGCCGACCCACTGCGAATGTTCGGCGACTATCCAACCGCCAAGGTCGACTTCGACCGGCAGGTTGTTACGTCCAAGACGTATTTGCCGAAGATGCTTGAGGACCTATCCAAACAACCGATGTGCACGCTCACCATGCAGGGCATGACCGATCCAAGATCGATGCGTCTGATCATAAACAGTGCGCTGCAGCAGCCGCAAAGCATCAACGAGCTTTGCCGTCTGCTCCCCCAGTCGAGCCCGGCCAAGGTAATGTCGACTTGTATGTGGCTCGCAAAATATGGAATTCTCGAGTTCCAGGAAGCGCGCACCTGAAGACTATGAGCGATCGGGTCGCCCGGTCGCTCATCTGCCTGCTTTGAAAGAAGTCGAGTGGTTCGCTGCCGCTTGAGAGGCCTTGATCCTCTTGCATGCACGCGTGCTGCTTGCTGCATGAGGTTCTGCGCGTTGCAGCAGCGAACGCCGCTGCCGAGGTACCGCCCTAATCAGCGGCTTCCGGTCGTAGCTCAGGATTGGAAGCGCGAGCGCCCGCGCGAATTTGGTCAGCCCGCCAAGACGAATATTGCGGCTGCTTTCCCCAGCGCAGGGATGCGTAGGCATGGGCCACAGCGTTTACGCAAAAAACGTTCAACGGGTAGATCCAGATATCCTTGTCGCTCCAGATTTCCTTGCGGTCCAGGATCTGCTGCGCAGAGAGCTGCCCCTCAGGAGATGATTTTTCGAGACCGAGAAAACCACGCACCGCATCGGTCCAAAGTGCCGGTCCCGTGCGGTAATGGACATAATCCGGATGATCAATCCGCAGATCGGTTTCGGCCCGATCCATTATCAGGTCGAGAGCCAGCCGCAAGACCGGATGCCCCGGCTCCGATGCGAAAACCCATTGGCAAAAGTAGTCCTGCGTGTCTTCGACTCCGATAACGAGACCCGCATTTTTTCTGCACCACACGTCCGGGGAAATTCGACACATCGTATCGATGTCGGCGTAGACCCCGCCATAGCGAAAAAGGACAGCATATCTCCAGAAATCGGCTTTCATGACACCCAGCGGCATCTGCCGGAACAGGTTGTATTCCTCCCGTGAGAAATGATCACGGATGAAGATCTCGATTTCCTCATCGTTGGAGAAACGGTAGTTCCATCCCCTGGGGACGCTGCGCCACGACTGCATGCAAGGCTGTGCTGCTGGTGGCGTCTTGTCACTCCTGAAAGTCTGCCAGATTGTCTTCGGAATCGCCATCGACTGTCCTTCTCTTGCCACGTTATATGAACGCCAACGGGGTGGGCTCTAGGGTACGGACCCATAAAATTGTACGTACAGGTCGCTCGGGAAAGAACTGTAACCAAGGCGTGAAAGCGCAGGAAACCTGGAGGGTTTTCAAGATTTCGCAACGCGGATGACGGTCATTTCCCGGAGGATCCGAAGGACGCCATTCCGGCTGCGGAGAGCCGCGTCAAAGCCCTTGCACCATGCACCGGCATGGTTCTGCAGGCTGTTCCTCGCTCTCCTTTGCCGGATTGACGCCGCAAAACTCAGTTTTATGGGTCCACACCCTAGGTCGTGCAGGAGCAAATAAGCGGGTAGCTTGCCGTGTTGACGATGGGCGTAAAGTTGAAATAGTCGATCAAAACGGATTCCGTCGTACAAAATGCACCTTCGACCCAAGCCTGATCATTCGAGTAAGCCGAGCCGACCAGGAAGACGTTTTGGGCCGGTACGGAGTTGTCGACATTGGCCAGCGGTCTGCGGATCTCGTTCATGACCTCGCAAATGTCGTAATGCGCCGCCCAGGCGTGATATCCTGCTCCAAACGGATTGAGCGACCAATCCATGTAGTAGGCCTCCGTTATCGAATTGAGAATGGTCTGATAACCGGTGGTCACGTTGTTCGGGTGATAGTGAACCTGTGCAAGTTGCAGTGCGAGCATGCGCTGCATCTCGATGGGCGCCGCCGCGCCGTTGCTCAGCGGCTCGTAATTCTCGGAAATCGGTATCGTGCGATTGACACCAGTCGGCAATTCCAGTTGCTGCCAGAACCCCGTGTAACGCTCGTCGTCGTAGCTCGCCAGAATGGCATGACCTGACTCAGCTTGCTCTTCGGGATCGAAATAGTAGATCTGTCTAAGCGGCAGGTCAGTAATGGTCGGCCCCCAGGCATTGGCGGGTGAATTCAGACGTGGCGGATAATCGGCATTCTCCCACCACTTGGAGCTGCAGGAAATCCCGACTTTGTATGACGGCTGCTCGATAACAGACTCAACCAAGAGCTTGACGTCAGGTTCGTTGAGTTTTCGGGAAAGCATACCGTCAGATGACGATTGAGCAATAAGTTCAACAGAGTTTCGCGGCATACACAGGAACAGATAATCCGTAGTGTACTGAGAAATATTTCCTGGGGCCGATGTATTCTCACAAGTAGCAACAATCTGATTGTTGACTGTGTCGAATGAAACAAGTCGTTGATCGAGTATCACTGGGTCTTGACCGCCGTTCAGGTCAATAACCTCTTTGTGAAGAGCGTTTATAAAGCTCGTATACCCCCCCTTGAATCTCGAATATTCAACACTCGCACCAAATTCACCGTTGTAGGGGATCGCGTCGGCCGCGTTCCAGTTGATGACATTGGACTGGTATCCGCCAGCGTCGGCGCAATAATGGTAGCCTTCGTTGTGAAGGAAATCGAACAACAGGTTCCAATAGCCAATCGTGGAAACCCGAGCGTTCTCGTTGTAAACGTCAGAGGGGAAACTGTTTGGCAGTTCCACCGTTTCAACCCAGTTGCACCACTCTTCGCGGGTGTTGGGCGAAGCTCCGTTGATGACAGCTTGCGCAACATTGTTGAAAGCGACGTCAACCACGGCATTGTTGTAGGGCGTATTGTAGGGAACCGGGTTGGTCGTATTGATTTCGGTGGTGTAGATGTGCTGTCCGCGCAGATAAAACAGCCTGTCATCAGCTTCGACAAAGTCAGCGGTGCCGGATGCGGGATAGCCAATATCTTGGATGACTTTGTTGATGACCTGTTGGTCGCTGGCATAGCGCATGCCACCCAGATCAACGTAATTGTTTCCCGCAAAAGTCTTCGTATGAATGCGTCCGCCAATTCTGTCAGGCGACATTTCGACGATCGTTACCTCATACCCTGATTGTGCTTTCAATAACCGCCAAGCCGCGTAAAGTCCGGAAGGTCCCGCTCCAACAATAAGTACTTTAGGCATAAGAATCGTCTCCAGTCTGAAGAAATCGGGAGCACATAGAAAACACAGAATTTTTCCATGTATTATTCTCAATCTTGCTTCACGATATCAGGAGAAGATCGAATTCAATTATCCAGGAGTCGTTTTATTCAGAAATGAGTCCCCTGGCTTTCTTGAAAGAAATTAAGCTGAAATTTTTTATCTTATCGTCTCATTCCGCTTTTACAGAGACGCGTGCCTCCCGACTGAAGGAGCGTGTTGCAAAGATTTTCGGCATGATGGTGTATTGAGACCTGTCCATTCTGGAACGTACGGTGCGCGGTCGCGTGTCCGCGCTTGTCGGTGCCCTGCACCCTGACGGAAGCATGGCATCCGGCGCGCGATCCCTCGTGCCTGACCTGAATCACCGCCTCCATCCGGAACTGGATGAGCGCGCGCGTCAGCTTCCTGCGATGGAAAAGGCGATCTCGCATCGCCTTCAGTTTCTCAAGTCGCTGATCGATCCGGAAGCGATCGCCGACACCGTCGGCGCTCCGGCACAGCAGGACGGCTCGCATGAATCAATGCGGCCCGGATCGATTCAAAACTCTCATTGGACCACCCGCTCATCTCCCCGCAGACTGCGGTTATGCCAGACGATCCCGACGAAATTCTTCTGATACGCATCGATCCGTGCCGCAAAATGGCGCGGTTTTATGCGCTGTCGATCGTGCCGACGCTTTTCGGCGGCTATGCCGTCCAGCGATCGTGGGGGCGGATCGGAACTGCGGGACGTTCGCGGTTGGATCTTTTTCCCGACCGTCCATCCGCTAACGCTTGCAAGGCAAGACTGGAGCGCAGCAAGCGCCGGCGCGGTTATCTCCAAAGACCATGAGCGAAGAAAAGCGGCTATCGCGCCCGCGTCGGTTCAAGGCAGGCCACTGAGCCGCGCTCGACCAGGCTGACGGGAATGAAATGATGGTATGGCGGAGCATCGGCCGGGCCGGTGATGGTTTCGATCGTCGCCTTGGTGAGCGAGGAAAGCGACTGACGGATCGTGGTCAATCCGTGTGACGACCATGCGGAGATTGGAGCATCATCGAAACCGATCACCGAGACATCTTCCGGGACCCGCAGGCCGAGCGAATGCCGCGCCGTGTTCATGATCCCAAGCGCGATTTCATCCGTCACGCCGAAGATGCCGTCGATGCCTTGCCTGGACAGCAGCCCCTCGGCAGCTTCGATTCCGGTATCGTACGTGTTGCACCCCTGGCTCCACGTGGTGACGTCAACATCGTTTTTTTCCATCACCTCGACAAACGCCTCGGCGCGGGCAAGTTTGGCCGACGTTCTGGAAGCCGACACGACCACCGCCACGTTCCGGCAGCCGGCTGCAATCAGCCGATTGGCGGCCAGTGCGCCGCCGGCAGCCGAATCCGCCTCGATCTGATCGACACGCCCGGCGTTGTCCGGCAACGGCCGGTTGATCAGCACGAGGCGCGTCCCGTTCGCGGACGCAAGTCTTACCAGCGTATCGGGTACCGCACCCGACAGCAGCACCACCGTACGAACCCGATATTCCAGAAGTCTGGCGAGCGCGCTTTCGTCGGTCCCTTCCGCACCTGCCAGATTAAGCAGCATGCATTGCAGTCCCTGAGCCTGAAGGGCGGCCGTCAGGGCGTCGACCTGCGCTGAGATATAGGGGTTTGACAGGTTGGCGCCGACAAGACCGACGAGATCGGAGCGCTCCTTGTGGAGCGTACGCGCGAGCAGATTGACGCGGTATCCGAGTTCCTCCGCGGCGCGGATGATCCGTTCCCGCGTCTTTGGCGCGACGCTTGCGCCCTCGGTGAAGGTGCGGGACACAGCAGAACGCGAGACGCCTGCCAGTCGCGCGACATCGGATGCGGAGACGAACCTGTCGGCCATGACTATCCCTGCCCGCCGTCCTGACCCACGAGCAGCTTGCGCTCCAGCACGTCACGAGCCAGCGCGAGCATCGGTATCAGAGGATAGGTGTCATCCAGTCCGCGCAGGGTGCGCAGGTGCACAAGAGCTGCCTCGAAACCTCCAAAGCCTTCCTCGGCGAAGGTGGCGAGCCACAGAGCAATCAGGGCAACAGACCGTGACCGCCCGCCCCGGCAATGGACCAGGATATTGCCCTTGCGATGCTTGGGATAATGCGGCTTGGCAGGGACATAGCCTCTCATCAAACCTTCAACGGCATGCACCGCGGCCGCCATAAGGTACGGGCTGTTTCCGGCCCCGTCGATCATGCCGATCTGGTAGCGGCGCACATGAACGCCGTCGGGCAGGATCAACGGACCGGGAAACATGTTGATCGAGACGTTCAGTGTTTCGGTGATGTCGACAGCCATCAGCTGCTCGGCGTTTTCGGCCGCGGCAAGATTGCCGAGATAGAGCGTCTTCTCGTGGGGCCCAACCCCTTCGATGACAGGAAAAAGCAGTGGACGGTCGTCCTCGCGCGCTTCTGCTTCAGGCACGTGGTCGGGAATGCCGAGGCGTCTCTTGTTGGTCATTCAGATCTCCGTCTCGACTGCCAGCCTGAGCCGTTCGCCGAGCGCATTGGCAAGTTCGGGGGCTTTCACCATGTCGACGAAAGCGGGCAATACCTGCTTTGCTCCGCATCGGTCGGCAAGGTCTATCACATCGCGCTTTCGCGGATGCACGTTCCACGGCATCCAGCGCGCTTCATCGCGTGCGATCAGCTCCGCGGCCGGCGTCCCCTCCGGCACATGGCTTGAGAATATGAAGCTGAAGCCGCCCCGCCGCAGAAGGTCCGCCGCGAGGCCGGCTTCGCCGTTGGCCTCCGTCGCGATGATCACCTGGTCCGGCCTGGCTGTCCTGGTATTGACGATCGGAAACCGCTTGCCTGTCGTCACTGCCGTTTCCAGGCCGATGACGTCGCTGACATGGACATCGAGATTGCAGTCGGCGAGGGCGAGCGCCATGTCCACGCCTCGTCCCGCAGCCGGACAGCACAATACGGCGCCGGTTTCCACCTCGTTGACGATAGCTGCGATCTGGGCGTCGAGCGGCTGATCGCGGTCGCCATAGGACGCGTCGATGAGCAGCGTCGACGCAGGCGGCGGCAGATCAAAGGGCATGCCCGGGGATTCCAGGCTGATGTCGCCGGTATAGAGAAAATCGCCCTTGTCCGTTTCGAGATGAAACCAGACGCCGCCCGGTGAATGTCCCGAACGTCCTGTCGTCAGTCTCAGTCCGTCGAACTCGAACGATCCCCTCTCGGCAATCGCATGCGGGCGTATGGCGCACGGTTCGTGTGGCAGACCGCAAAGGGTCCGCTCCGTCGCGAACACCGGCGGACAGCCGATCTCATCGATCCGGTCGAGCGAGCCGACATGGTCCGTATGCGCATGGCTGAGGAAGACCGCGTCGACAGGGCCAATCCCTCGCAGATCGGGATGCTCTCCGGGTTCAAGCCCGTCACCAAAATCGAAAAGGATGCGTTTTCCCTGCGCCTCGACGAGAAAGATCGCGGCGCTTTTTCGGCCAAGGCCGCTGATGGCGATCAGTCGTGCCACGGCAACACACCTTGTGGAAGCCTGCGGGCGAAGGTCAGGCTGATGAGCATGAGGGCGAGGATGACCAGCACCATGAGGCAGCCGACGGCGGCGGCCAGCGTAGACGAGCCGGCTTCCTCAAGAAAGATGATCATCGGCCCGATCGTCTGCGCGCGCGAGGACACAAGCAGAACAGACGTCTGTATTTCGTTGATGGCGGTCATGAACACAAGGATGGCCGAGGCTGCCGCCGCCGGAGCAAGGACCGGCAGGATGATATCCTTGAGCCTGCGGAAGATGCCGGCGCCGACAACCTGCGCCGCGTCATCGAGCGAGCGTTCGATCTGCGCAAAGCCCCCCAGCACCGGCTGCATGGCAAGCGCCAGGAAATTCGACAGATAGGCGGCGAGAATGACCCAAACGGTTCCATAAAGGCTCGTTCCCAGAAGCGGCAGTGGCTTCAGGAAAAACAGGATCATCGCGACGCCGATAATGATGCCCGGCAGGGCATAGGCAAGCTGAGACGAGAGATAGAGAAGACGCGCAGTCGCATCACGGCGCCAGCTCAGGAAATAACCGAGCGCGACGGATGTCGGCACGAGTACCGCGACCGTCAGCGCTGTCAGCCACAGGCTCGTGAAGAACGCCTTGCGGATGCCTTCATGATGGAAAAGCGCGTTGGCGAAGTTCTCGAAGGTCAGGGTGTCGAGCGAAAGGGCCTGGCCGTATCCGCGCACGAGAGCCGATCCGGCCAGGGCAGACAGCGGCAGAGCAAGGGCAAACAGAAGATAGCCCCATGCCAGCACGGAAACAGGAAAACGAAAGCGGCCGAGCGGAAACTTGAACGGCTTGGACGTCCCGTCGACACGCTGATCGCTCATGCGGCTCAGCATGCCGGCGATGGCCATGCCGCCGATCGTCAGAAGCGCAAGCAGCAGCGCAAGAAGCGCCATGTCGTTAAGCGCGGAGGGACCATAGGCATTCAGACGGCGGTAGATCAGCGTGATGAGCGTCGGTACGCGAGCGGGAATGCCGAGCATGGCCTGAATGCCGAAATTGCCGATCGATGACACGAATGCAAGCGCAGCGCCGGCAAAGATGCCGCTGCGCACAAGCGGCAGGATGACACCGAGCGTGGCATGAAAGGGCGATGCGCCGACCGTACGCGCAGCTTCCACCAGATCCGACGGGACCCTGCGCAGATTGGCTCGCACTGACAGGAAGACCAGAGGCGCATTGTAGATGCCGAGCAGCAGGACGATGCCCGCGGCCGAATAAAGTGGATGGCGCATGCCGGGCTGTAGTGAGAGGCCGAGAAAACTCATGATCGGGTTTGCAGGCGAAAAGGCCTGTATCCAGGCGAGGGCCATCACCTGCGGCGGGATCATCAGCGGCAGCACGAAACCGAAGACCCAGGCCGTGCACGCCCGCATGTTGCTTGCGCCGACAAGAAGAGCCGCGAGTGTGCCCGTCACCGTGGCAAGCGCCGTTGCGGCGAGCGAAATCCAGATCGTGTTGATCGTCGCCTCGAAGACGCGCCGTCCACCTAGCACCTCCGCCACCCGCGCAAGATCAAGGCCTGTATCGGTGATGAATGCCGCATGGACGAGCCGTCCGAGTGGCAGGATCGAAAGAAGCCCGACAAACAGCGCGAGCGCCAGGACGAGCGCACGCTCTTGCGTGAAGGCGCCTGACAGGAAGGAGAGCGTCCAGGCTGGACGCTCTCCCGTAGCTGTGGTCGACAAGGACATCAGGTTCAAAGACCGAAAATGTCGGCGAATTTCTCGCTGATCTGATCGTTGTTCTTGACGGCTTCGTCGACGTCATATCCGAGAAGCTTCATCGAAGAGAACTCGGGATACCCCTTCGGCGCGACGACGCCCGGCAGCAGCGGAATGTTGCCCTGGCTGGACACCAGCTCTTGGCCCTGCCTGGAAAGCAGGAAGTCGACGAACTTCTTTGCAGCCGCTTCATGCTCGGTCGTGCTCATGATGGCGACCGGCTCGCCGATAAAGGACACTCCATCCTTCGGGACGATATAATCGATCGGGGAGCCGTCTTTCTTTGCGCGCAAGGCGTTGGCATCGACAATGATCGCATATTTCGCCATGCCTGAAGCAACTGCCTTGGTAGCAGGACCGTTGCCGCCTTCCGGTACGATGTCGAGGTCGTTGAGTCCTTCATAGAATGCCCAGCCGATATCCGGCGTGTTGATCAGGGCATGCAGATGGTTCAGCGCTGCGCCGGAATAGAGCGGGCTCGGAACCGCGATCTGGCCGCGGTTGTCCTCTACGAGCAGATCGTTCCAGCTTTCCACCGGTTCGGCGATCTCGGGATTGTAGGCAATGCCGGTCGTGATCGCCTTGGTGCCGAAAAAGGTCATGTCCTTGTCGAAGGCGGCCTTGTCATAGCCTTCAACCGGAGCATCAGGATAGGCCAGAAGATGGCCGCCTGCCTTGAGCGTCCCGAGGTTGATCGGGTCCGCAACCAGAAGAACGTCCGGCTGGATCTGACCGGCCTCGATTTCGGCGCGCATGACGTTCATCAGCGCGGAGGTGCCATTGCGGGTCCAGTTGACCTTGATGTCCGGGTTGGCGGCTTCGAACGCATCAACCGTTTCCTGCGCCTGTTCGGGCGGCTGACTCGTGTAAAGTGTGAGTGTTTCTTCGGCATGGGCCGCCGAAACGGCAACTGCGGAGACGGCAGCAAGCACGAACATTCGAATGGACATCGGATCTTTCCTCGATCTTTGGGAACTAGTTTGGAGCATGTTCAGTCTGCGGGTCTTGCATGACCCAGCCGTCGGTAAGTGTGACGGCTACGCGCTGCCCGGCCTCGATCCGGGCCGGGGCAGGAACGTTCATGAAAAAAGTCTGTTCGTCGGGTCCGACGGAGATCTCGGCCCGCAGGATGCTGCCGCGAAAGGTGATCCGACGGACCGTTGCGGGAACACCGCCGGTTTCACAAAGCTGCAGGTCAGCGGGATGGAAGGCGACCCGAGCTGCGGAGCGCGGCCGTGCGGCAAGCGGGCATCTCAACCGGACCTCCTCCCCGAAGAAGCGGGCGATGCCGTGGCCGCTGCGGTCCGCGACGAAGTCCTCGACCGAAGCGATCTGGCCTTCACCGATAAAGGTCGCGACCATCTCATTTGCCGGCTGGGTGTAGAGCACTTCCGGGGCAGCGAATTGACGGACGCCCCCCTTGTCCATGACCGCTACCCGGTCGGCGAGCGCAAGGGCCTCCGACTGATCGTGCGTGATGTAGAACATCGTTGCGCCGGATTTCTTGTGAAAGCGTGCGAACTCTTCTTCCATCTCTCCGCGCAGATGCACGTCAAGATTGGCAAGGGGCTCGTCGAGCAGAACGACGCCGGCGCTCATGGCGAGGCACCGGGCAAGCGCGACGCGCTGACGCTGGCCGCCGGAAAGCGCGGCTGGTCGCCTGTCCGCAAAGTCGGACAGGCCGACGACGCGAAGGACCTCGCGGGTGCGCGCTTCCCGTTCGGACCGCGATAGCCCCTGAACCTTCAGGCCGTAGCCGACGTTTCCGGCAACGCTCATATGCGGCCAGAGCGCGTAGTTCTGGAAAACGACACCTACGCCGCGGGCTTCGGGCGGAACGTGCCGTCCGTTGCCGGACAGCACATCATCAGCGACCCTGATCGAACCGCGGTCGATCGGCTCGAAGCCGGCAAGCGTCCGCAACAAGGTCGTCTTGCCGCAGCCGGACGGCCCCAGGATAGCCACGAATTCGCCCGACCGGATGGAAAGCGAAATCCCGCGTAGGACACTGGTCCTGCCGAAGGATTTGTCGACGGCTTCGATTTCGATCGCGCTCATGGATGTCATCCGGGCTGACGGCAGCAACCGGAGGACCGACTGCGACGGCTGAAAGAACGTCTTGCACAGCTGTGCAATGAACGCGGTCATTCATGCCCGGACTGTGTGACAGTCCTGTCTCACTCATTTTTCGGTTTTGTGAAATTTGCTGCGTGCACCGCGTTTCGTCGCGGCGCGGCTGGCGATCAGGCGGAGCCGGACGTTCATGCAGATAGGCGGCGTGATCCGACGGATGTGGGGCGGATCAGGAAAACCCTTGTCAAAGGGACTATGGCGGAAGGCCGGTGAAGTGAGCTTGCGAATGGGCCGGCCCAAGAGGGACACTCCGCGACGGTCGTAGGAAGCATTGCTCCCTACAATCATCCCATCAAGAGAACCCTTCCGTTTCCTCACTCCGCGTCGGGATAAATCCGACTCAATCAGACAGATGTCTGATCGGCCCCCCTACGGGGTCACGACCCCGCCTGCGCAAGAACGGGCGCTTTGTCGACCTCATGCTCTTGCGTTGTTCCTGAGCCGGTAAACCCGAAACTCTCCCTTGCTTCTTCTGCACTGTAGCGTCCAAGCCGGACGTCTTCAGCCACGAGTGCCGGATCGCGGTCTGCCGGATTGCCGTAGCCGCCGCCTCCGGGCGTTCCCACCCGCACACGGTCACCCGGTTTCAGAGGAATATCCTGCGCCTTGGAAAGATGTTCCGGCACCATGGCTTTGCCGTCTTGCCAGACGGTGACCAAGTTTGGCTTGCCGTCCTTGCCGCCGAGCGCGCCTTGCGGGCCGAACCGGCCGTGATCCATGACGAAACTGGCCGTCGCCTGGCCGCGCAGAAGCTCGATCTCATAGTCGAGACCAAAGCCGCCGCGCTGCTTGCCGGCACCGCCCGAGCCTTCCCGCAGGGCATAGCGGTGATAGAGAACCGGGAACTGCTGTTCCATGATCTCGACCGGAGGCGCTTTTGAAATACCGATTGTCGAGCAGCCGTTGGTCAGGCCATCCGTATCGGAGTTGCCGCCGTACCCACCGCCTGAGATCTGGTACATGACGAAGCCGCGGTTGCGGGCAGGGTCATGGCCGCCGAGCGCAAAGTTGCCGGAGCTACCCGCCGGCGCGGCGGTCACCCTGTCAGGCAGTGCTTCGACAAGGGCCGCAAAGACCGCCTCGGCAATGCGCTGGCTGACCTCGGCCGCACAGCCGGAAACGGGACGCGGATACTGCGCATCCAGAAACGTGCCTTCAGGTCGCACGATCGTCAGCGGCTCAAAAGCCCCGGCGCTGATCGGCACATCCGGGAAGATGTGACGCATCGCCAGATAGACAGACGAATGGGTGGTCGCGAGGACAGAATTCATCGGCCCCATGCACGGCTTGGAAGAGCCCTCGAAATCGAAGGTCAGCTCGCCGTCCTTCGCGGTGATCGCGAGGCGGATTTCCAGCGGCTCGTTGACGACACCGTCGCTGTCGACATACGCGGTCGACCGGTAAATGCCGTCCGGTATCAGCCGGACATTCGCCCGCATCTGTTCTGCCGCTCGCTCACGAAGTTCGGCGATCGCCTCGCTCACCACGTCGTCTCCATAGCGGTCGAGAATTCTGTTCAACCGCGCTTCGCCGACGAGAAGCGCCGCGGCCTGTGCCTTCACATCCCCGATACGCTGCTCCGAAACGCGGATGTTGGAGCAGATGATGGAGTAGATTTCCGTATCCAGCTGGCCTTGCTTGAAAAGCCGCACGGGCGGAAGCCGCAGGCCTTCCTGCTCAACGGACGTCGCCGACGCGGAAAACCCGCCCGGCACGGCGCCGCCGGTATCCGGCCAGTGGCCGGTGTTCGACAGCCAGCAGAAGATCTCGCCGTTGCGATAGAAGGGCATCGCAAAGCGCACGTCCATGAGATGCGTGCCGCCGAGATAGGGATCGTTGACGATATAGATGTCGCCCGGCTGGGGGGCCGCGACACGCCCGTCGGCGATCATTTCGATCAGCGTTCGCGTGGAATACTGCATCGTGCCCACGAAGACCGGCAATCCACCCGCGCCTTGCGCGATCAGGGACCCGTCTTCTGCCGAGTAGATGCCGTCAGACCGGTCATTGGCTTCCGCAATCACCGGCGAGAAGGCGGCTCGGGAGAAACTCAGGTCCATCTCGTCGCATACCTGCTGGAGGCCCGACTGGATGACGCTCAACGTGATCGGGTCGATGGTCATGCGCTTGCTCCCAGCTCGATGATGATGTTGCCGTCCGCATCCTGAACAGCCTTGTCACCCGGATCGATGACAATCGTCGTGTCCATCTGCTCGACAATGGCGGGCCCGTGGATTTCCGCAGAGATCGGAAGATGGTCCCGCCAGTACACCGGCGTTTCCATCGGGCCATCAAACCAGACCTGCCGCTGTCCGGTTTTCGCCTCTTCGAGGGTTTCCTTTCGTCCGTCCGGATCGATCAGAAGCGACAGGTCGATCTCCGAGCGCCGTCCGATGACGGAACAGTTGACGTTGACGAGGCTGGCCTTGATCTCAGGTAATTCGACGTGGAAGCGGTGAAAATAGGCTTTTTCGAAAAGGGACTGAAGGTCCTCAAGTGTGGGCCGGGGATTGTCCAGCGGAACGCGCAAAAGGTGGGTCTGGCCGATGAACTGCATGTCGACCGAATAGATCTCGCGCAGTTCCTCGATTTCGACCTTCTCCTTGGAAATCAGCCCCTTGCCTTCCGTTGCCTGTTCATCGAACAGGGCGTGGACCATGTCGATGTCGAGTTCGGCGAGCGGTTTGTTGACTGTCCTGACGAAATCATGGCGCAAATCCGCGACCACGCAGCCGAGCGCATTCGTGATGCCCGGACGCGAGGGCACGAGGACGCGCGGAACGCCAAGCTCGCGGGCAATCGCGGTCGCATGGAGCGGGCCGGCGCCGCCAAAGGCGAAGAGGGCGTAGTCACGAGGGTCTTCCCCGAGGCTGACGGAGACCATGCGCACCGCATCCGCCATCCGTGTGTTCGCGATACGCAGAACGGCGGCGGCAGCTTCATGTGCGGTGAGACCAAGCGCACGGCCCAGCTTGTCCAGGAAGATCGCTTCGATATCGGCCAGGGAAACCGTAGAGGACACCGAATTGAGCTTTTCCGGGTTCATCCGCCCCAGAAGCAGATTGGCGTCGGAAATCGTGGGTTCCTTGCCTCCACGGCCGTAGCAGATCGGTCCGGGCGTCGAGCCGGCACTTTCCGGCCCGACCTGAAGCAGCCCTGCCTCCGTCATTCGGGCGATCGATCCGCCCCCTGCTCCGACGGTGCGCACATCGACCATCGGTACGTGAATCGGCATCGCGTATTCGATTTCAATCTCGTTGGAGACTGCCGGTTCCGCGTTGCGTATGAGCGCCACATCCGTCGAGGTGCCGCCCATATCGTAGGTCAGGAGATTTGGGATACCGGCACGCCGGCCCGTGTAGGCGGCTGCCATGACGCCGGACGCCGGCCCGGACATGACGGTCTTGGCGGCTTCGATCGCCACCCGCCGGGCCGAGACCATGCCGCCGTTGCCGTTCATCACCAGCACGTCGTGACGGTAGCCCTTGCCAGCGAGCTGATCCGCTAGCCGTTCGACGTAGCGCCGCAGCAGCGGCTGGACGGATGCGTTGATGGCGGCGGTCACGCCGCGCTCGAATTCGCGGCTTTCAGACAGCAGTGAATGACCCAAAGTGATGTTGCCGTTCGGCCAGATCTCGGCCGCGATCTCTCCCGCCCGCAGCTCGTGAACCGGGTTGGCGTAGGAATGCAGGAAATGAATGACCAGCGCTTCGCAGCCCATGTCCTTCAACTGGTGGAGTGCTGACCGCAGAGCCTCCTCGTCAAGCGCGGTGTGTACGGCTCCGTCCGCGTAGAGCCTTTCGGGAACTTCAAGTCGAAGATCTCTCGGAATGACCGGCCTGAAGCTCCCCTTCATGCCGTAAGGCTTCGGCCGCGTGCGGCGTCCGAGCTCCAGAACATCCCGAAATCCAGCCGTCGTGATGAGACCGGTTTTGCACAACGTCCGCTCAAGAACGGCGTTGGTCGTCGTGGTTGTGCCGTGAACGATGAGATCCAGGGTACCGAGGTCGGTCTCCGCCTGCTCCAGCGCGTTCAGAACGCCATGGGCCTGGTTGTCCAGCGTTGTCGGGGTCTTTGCAAGGCGGACCGTCTTGGACCGGGCATCGTACAGCACCAGATCGGTGAACGTTCCGCCAACGTCGATACCGGCGACGTTCGACGTTTCCACGCCCTCATTTGTACTGATCGATGAAACCGGGGCAGTTGAAGCAGACAAGCTCATGGAAGTCGGTACCCGCTGTGCAGAGATAATGGTTCAGGAAGCAGGCGAAAGCTCGCCGTCCGCAGTTGGTGACGCAGCCTGGATCGCGCGAATTGCGGCCAGGACCTTGTCCGGAGTTGCCGGAAGATTGGGCACGCGCGCACCGCACGCATCCTTGATCGCGTTCAGGATCGCCGGGGCTGTCGGGATGAGGCAATGCTCTCCGAGGCCCTTGGCGCCGTATGGACCGTGTTCGTCACCGGTCTCCAGGATCAGCGTCTCGATCGGCGGCACGTCACCGATGGTGGGGATGAGGTAGTCGTGAAGGTTCTCTGTCCGGCCGGGCAGAAACTCCTCCATCAACGCCAGACCGATCCCCTGGGCGACGCCGCCTTGCACCTGGCCTTCGACCAGCAAAGGATTGATCGCCTTGCCGACATCATGAGCGGCGATGATCCTCAGCAACTTCACCGTTCCCAGATCCATGTCCACTTCAAGCTCGGCCATCTGCGCGGTGGTGCCGAAAACCGCATAGGGCACGCCCTGCCCGTTTTCATCGAGCGGCAAGGTCGGCGGGTCGTAGGACTCCTTTGCCTCGAGGACATAGGTCCCGTTATCGGCTTCAAGCGATGGCAGCTCGATTCGATGCGCACCAGCGGCATCGACGACATCGATCCATCCGTCAGCGAAGGAGATATCAGCGTGGGCGGAAACATTGGCAAGCCGCAGGATACGCTCGCGCAGTGCTTCTCCGCAGAGCCGGGCGGCGTTGCCGGTGATGAACGTCTGCCTGCTTGCCGACGTCTTGCCAGCATCCGGCGTAACGTCCGTGTCCGGTCCGACGAGGTGAATGGAACTGACGGAAACACCGAGGGCGGTCGCGAAGATCTGCGTGATCACCGTATTTGCCCCCTGGCCGATGTCCATCGCGCCCTGGTGCAGGACAATCTCGCCTTCCGACGTGACTCCGGCACGGATCGTCGAAGGGTTGGACATCGATGTATTGCCGCAGCCATACCAGCCGCCCGCAATTCCGATACCGCGCCGTGTCCGTCCGCCGGAGGCATTGGCCTTCGCGGCGTCTTCGAGAGCTCTTTGCCAGTGAGGAACCAGGGCATCGAAGCAGTCCGCGATGCCCATTCCCTTCTGAAAGACCTGACCTGTTACGGTCGCATCGCCATTTCGAAGCGCATTCCTGCGGCGGAACTCAAGCCTGTCCATGCCGAGCGCATTGGCAAGATCATCGTAGAGTGGTTCTTGGGCAAGAGCCGATTGCGGCACGCCGAAGCCACGAAACGCCCCTGCCGGAGGCGTATGGGTGTGGATGCCTGCGCTGCGCGCGACGTAATTTGGCGTCTTGTACGGCCCGGACGCATGGATAGGCACCCGGTTGGCAACCGTCGGCCCCCAGCTTGCATAGGCGCCGGTGTTGAACACACCGTCGAATTCTGCCGCCAGAATGTTCCCATCCGCATCGGCGCCGATCCGCATCGTAATCTGCGAAGGATGGCGCTTGGTCGACGAGGAGATGGATTCCGATCGGGTGTAGGTGATCCGAACGGACCGGTCGAGCAGCCACGCGGCCAGCGCGACATAGGGCTGTGCGGTGAGATCGAGCTTCGAGCCGAAACCGCCTCCGACCGCTGTTGGCACGATGCGCACCGCATCGCCCGGCAGACCGAGAAGCAAGGCGATGCCATCCCGGTTCATGTAAGGCGCCTGCGTGCAGCAATGAACCTCGATGCGATCTCCGGCACGGCGGGCAAACGCTGCTTCCGGCTCGATATAGCCATGCTCGATGAAGCCGGTCGAGAAAGAGCCTTCGGCAACAAAAGCCGCCTCGGACATCACTGTCTCCGGAGAGCCGCGTTTCACGAAACCACGGCACATGACGTTCTCGGCCCGGTTCCGGTGAATATCATCGACGGAAGCCGCGTCTTCGGGAAGAAGGGCATGGCTAAGCTGCTTGAATGTGACCGGGAAAGCCGTGAGATCAAGAGCGTTGACCAGCTCTGTCGAACCGACCACCGCTGCAACTGCCTCCCCCTTGAAGGAGACCTTGCCCTCGGCGAACATCGGCTGATCCTCGAAACCCGGAATGACGCCGAAGCAGTTCTTGCCCGGAACGTCCGCCGCCGTCAGGACCAGATCGAGACCGGTCTCGGCCTTATAAGTCTCAAGATCGCCGAATTCGAAAGCGGCATGGTGAAAGGGAGAGCGGATGACGCGGAGCGTCAGGGCGTCTTCCGGGGCGACATCGTCGCCGAAACGTTCGGTGCCGGTTACTTTCGGCAAGCCATCGACCCGGGGGATGGATGCACCGACGCCGCCCTCGACGGTTTCGACCGGTTTGCCGGCATCCATGACCGCGTCGATGATCTTGCGATAACCTGTGCAGCGGCACAGAACACCGCCGAGGGCATCGCGAACTTCCTCTTCGCTCGGCTGCGGCCGCAGCCGCAACAAGCTGACCGCAGACACCATCATGCCCGGAGTGCAGATCCCGCATTGGGCCGCCTGATGGCGCTGGAACGAGTCGACAAGCGCCTTTCCGGCAGCATCGTTCGCCGCAAGACCAACCTGCGTTTCGACTTTTGCGCCCTCGACCTGCCCGAGAGCCGTGATGCAGGCGCAGACAGGATTGCCGTCGATCAGCACCGTGCATGCGCCGCAATCACCCGCGTCGCAGCCAACCTTGACGTCCCGGGCGCCGGCTCTTTCTCGCAATGCGTATGAAAGCCGCTCGGACGGAGGACCGTCCACCGTGACCGTGCGACCGTTCAGGTCGAAGGACGTTCCGCTCTCAAGTGCATAATCGGTAAGCGCCATGACTATCCCCTTCCCTCGACTGCCTGCATCACCGCGCGGGCAATCAGGGTTCTGACGGCAGCGAGCCTGTAGTCGGCCGATGCGCGCACATCATCGATCGGCGTGAGTTCATGAAGGCCGTATTCGGCGATCGCCTTTTGAAAATCTTCAGAGCCTGGAACGGTCCCGGTCAGGTTCTCTTCCAGTTTCCTCAGCCGTTGGGCGACCGCCGAACAAGCCCCGACCGCAATGGCAATACCGTCCAATGCGCCACCAGATGAAAGAACGACGTTTGCTGCAACCATTGCGATGGAGATCACGAGGTACCGGCGCGCACCGAGCTTCAGGAACGCCGACCGGCTTGCCGGTGCATCCGGGACCAGTACAGCTGTCACGATTTCACCGGGCTTCAATTCGGTTCGCCGAACGCCGGTGATGAAGTCGAAAAGAGGAATGACCCGTGTCCCGTCAGGCCCGGCGATCTCGACATCGGCGTCGAGCGCCAGCAAAGGCGGCACGCCGTCCGCAGCCGGCGAGGCGTTGCACAGATTGCCAGCGATCGTACCCGTGTTCTGGATCTGGATGGAGCCGACTTCGCGCGCTGCAAGCTGCAGCCCCAGAAACTGACGCGGCAGATCCGCATCCCGGATCTGGGCCCAGCGCGTCATCGCGCCGATCCGCCAGGAAGATCCACTTCGCGCGATGCCGCTCAAGGAAGCGATACCGGTCAGATCGACGACCGCGTCGGACGTCCTCCTTCCGCCGAGAGCTGGAAAGAAATCAGTTCCTCCGGCCAGAAGCTTCGCGGGTTGCCCAGCCATCAGATGCAGGGCGTCTTCAACGGTTTCAGGTCTATGGAACTGCATCGGCGTCCTCAATGCATTTCGTTTGTATGCTAACGAATTAGAACGCCAAGTTTACAGAGCTGTCAAGCGGCGCTCCCGGAATTCTTAGCCCAAATTTTAATCATGCATTTTTCTGTTGCTTTCTTTCCAGAATTTGTTTGTATGCTAACGATATCGCAAGTCGCATTCAGGCACCCACCAAAGTCCGGAGGCAAAGCCGATGACCGAAACGTTCGACATGGAAGTCCCGATTCTCGGCGGAAAACCCTCACCTTTCGCCGCTCCCGCAGGTTGCTATTGCCTCGAAGTGCGGGAGGTGCAGCACTATACCGACAGCCTGTTCCGCTTCAGGGTATCACGGCCGAAGGAATTCCGGTTCCGCTCCGGCGAATTCGTCATGATCGGCCTGCCGAATGCGGATAAACCCGTCTTCAGAGCCTATTCCGTCGCCAGCCCGTCCTGGGACGAGGAGCTGGAATTCTTTTCGATCAAGGTCCCGGACGGACCGCTGACGGAACACCTTCAGAAGATCCAGCCGGGCGACACATTATTGATGCGCAAGAAGTCGACCGGAACGCTGGTCAACGATGCATTGCTGCCCGGAAAACGGGTCTGGATGTTCTCGACTGGAACCGGCATCGCGCCCTTTGCGAGCCTCATTCGCGATCCGGAAACCTATGAAAAGTTCGACCAGGTGATCCTCACCCATGGCTGCCGCACGGTGCCTGAGCTGAAATACGGCACCGACCTGGTCGAAAGTCTGCGAGATGACCCGCTCGTCGGCGATCTCGTGCGGGGGAAGCTCCTGCATTACCCGACTGTCACGCGCGAAACCTATGTGCATCAGGGCCGCCTCACGGATCTGATCAATTCGGGCAAGCTTTTTGACGACCTCGGCCTGCCCCGCATGGGGCCGGAGGAAGACCGCGCCATGATCTGCGGTTCCATGGCCATGCTCAAGGACATCAAGGAGCTTTGCCTGAGCCATGAGCTGGAGGAAGGCGCAAACAACAAGCCGGCACAGTTTGTCGTGGAACGTGCCTTCGTCGACTGAGGAACTGATGCGATCCGCAGCAGGGCTGCCCAGTAAATCAGCGCCCGGCCCGATTAAATCGCATTGACACAAAATTCCAAATTATGTTTGCATACTAACAAATGCAGGCATGGCATTCAGGGAGTCACAACGTTGACTGCAGCCAATGGAAAACCAGAAAAGATCCGCTGCGATGCTTGCCCGGTCATGTGCTATATCGCGGAAGGCCGGTCCGGTGCCTGCGATCGCTATGCCAACGACAACGGCCAGCTCGTCCGCCTCGATCCGCTGACAATCCTTGAAAAGACAGAAGCCTCCGGCGGCGACATCGTTCCCTTTCTGGAAAAGGAATGGGAAGGAGACATTCTTCCGCCGAAAGATGGCTTCGTGACGGCCATCGGTGCCGGAACCACCTATCCCGACTACAAGCCGGCTCCCTTCATCGTCTCCTCGGAGGTGGATGGCGTCGACATGATCACCGTGGTAACCGAAGGCATCTTCAGCTACTGCGGCGTCAAGCTGAAGATCGATACCGACAGACATCTGGGTACCGAGTGCGCCCCTGTCAGGGCCGATGGCGAAGTGGTCGGCCATGTCACCACGTCGGAATATGGCAGCCAGATGCTGTCGCTCGGCGGTGTCCATCATCTGACTGGCGGCTCCAAGAAGGAAGGTCGCGTCACCTGCGCCACCATGCTGGCACTTTGCAACGGCGAAGAGGTCGATCTGGAAATCGACGACGGCGCGGATCTCAGGGTACAGGCGGGCAAGGCCCCGGTCATCAATGGCGATCTGGAAGTGCGCATGCGGGTCGGCTGCGGGTCGGCCACCGTCGGCATGTTCGCCGCCCAGTGGAAGGATCTGGTCGACGAGGTTATCGTTGTCGACGACCACATCACCGGCGTCATGTCGGAGCATCAGGCCGGCAAGGTGATCGGCTGGGAACCGACGGGCATCAAGATCAACGGACGCAGGTCGACACCGGGACGCTATTTCCAGGTGGCAGAACCGGGCACAGGCTGGGGCGGAACCAACCTGCAGGATCCCCTCTCCATCATAGGTGCATTCGACGCGAAGACCGCAAAGCCCGGCCTCTCGTTGCTGATGGTCTCGACCACCGGCGAGCATTCCGCCTATTACGAGCTCAATGAAGAGCTGATGCCGGTGCAAAAAGACATGCCCGACCGGCTGCAGCCTTCGGTCAGGCGGATCGAGGAAAACTGCGAACCGGCGATGACGTCGGTGCTCTTCATGGCCGGTGCCGGCGGTTCGCTGCGTTCGGGCGTTACCGAACACCCGGTCGGGCTGACACGCTCGGTCCAGAACTCCCTAACCTATGTCAGCTGCGGCGGGGCACCGGTCTATATCTGGCCGGGCGGCGGTATCACCTTCATGGCGGACGTCACCCGCATGCCCAAGAACGCTTTCGGTTATGTCCCGACCCCGGCTTTGGTCGCCCCCATCGAATTCACAATGCGGGCGGAGGACTACAAGGCCCTCGGTGGTCACATGGACTATGTGATGCCGCTCTCCGAAGCCCTGACCGGCAAGACGGGACGGCAGAACGATCACATTCTCAAGGGCCGGCGCAGCGTGTCATCGCCCGGCGGCAAGTCCTGGCCAACCGGCTCCGACAACTATCCCTGGAAGGGGGCCAGATGACACGGCGCGCCTTCTCCGAAAAGCCGACGGCACAATTCCTTTCGGACGGGCGGCGCCTGCATCTGCAGCATGGCCCGATCGACCTGGTGCTGGAAGCATGTGGCGACACCGGAGAAGTCACCCTGGCCTACGACCAGGCCAAAGCCGCTTTCGAAACCGTTCTTGCGGAGCTCGTGAGCGAATTGCCGCGCCTGCGCTCCAGCGAAGGACCGTCTCCGCAAGGTGCGATAGCCCGCTCGATGCACGCGGCGACGCAGGCCTATGCCCCGGAATTCATCACACCGATGGCGGCAGTGGCCGGCAGCGTTGCGGACGCCATCCTCAAGGCCATGTTGAAGAACCGCCGCATCGACCGCGCCTACGTCAACAACGGTGGCGACATCGCGCTGCATCTCGCAGAAGGCCATTTCCGGGTCGGCATCTGTGACGACCCGGTCACGGGCAGCCCCGGCGGAACCGTTCTTCTGCAGCCGGAAGACGGGATCGGCGGTATCGCCACCAGTGGCTGGCGCGGCCGCTCGCATTCCCTTGGAATTGCGGACGCAGTCACAGTTCTCGCCGCAACGGCCGCCCGGGCCGATGCTGCGGCAACCATGATCGCCAACAAGGTCGATCTGCCAGGCTCGGCGAAGATTGTCAGGGAAACAGCCTCGGCTCTCTCCCCGGATTCCGACCTCGGTGACCTGATGGTGACGACCGGCGTCGCGCCTCTGGCTCCGGCGGAGATCGAGGCGGCCCTTGAAAATGGAGACCGTGCTGCCCGCACCTATCTGGAACGCGGTCTGGCGGGAGCAGTCTACCTCGCCCTTGCCGGAGAACGCAGGACAGTAACCGCCAATCGGGGTACCGTCCTGCCAACAAATAAAACGAACATACTCAGGGAGGCCGTCTGTGCCTGAACCGATCATCCGCAAGACTGCCCTCATCCTTGAGGAAATTTTCCACGAAGGCGGCCCCGTTGCGGCAACGCCTCTGCGCCGCGCCGCCATGCTCTGCGTGATCAAGAACCCCTTCGCCGGAGCCTACGTCGAGGACATCGCCGGTTTCATGGATGATCTGAAGCCTCTGGGCGTCAGCATGGCCAGAGACATCGTCAAGGCGCTCGGCGGGGATTCCGACGTCGTGGAAGGCTACGGCAAGGGCGCAATCGTCGGAGCCGCCGGCGAACTCGAACACGGCGCGCTGTGGCATGTGCCGGGCGGCTATTCGATGCGCGAAATCCTGCCCGCCTCAAACGCGATCGTCCCTTCGACCAAAAAGGTCGGCGGCCCCGGCACCCGTCTGGACGTTCCGATAACCCATTGCAATGCCTCCTATGTGCGCTCCCACTTCGACGCCATGGAAATCGGCCTCGCGGACGGCCCGAAAGCGGACGAGATCCTGCTTGCGCTCGTCATGACGACAGGTCCCAGAATCCATGCCCGCGTCGGCGGGCTGAAGGCCTCCGAGATCAAGGGGGAAGACGGCCTGAGATGACGGTGAAGATCCGCAAACTCGTGACGGTGATGGAAGCTGTCGAACAGGACGCCGGCCGGAAGGTCGTTCCGGCTGCGGTCCGGGTCTGCTGCGCGGCTCTCATCCGGAATCCATTTGCGGGGCGGTTTGCCGAGGATCTTGAGGAATTGATGGTCACGGGCGCGGATCTGGGTGACGTGCTTGCGCGTCGATGCCTCGCCTTGAGCGGCCTCAAGCCGGAGGCCATCCAGAGTTACGGCAAGGCGGCAATGGTCGGCGAAGCGGGCGAGATCGAACATGCGGCAGCCATCCTGCACCCGCGTCTCGGCGCGCCGCTGCGGGATGTGCTCGGCGGGGGCAAGGCTCTCGTGCCCTCATCCAAGAAGATGGGTGGCCCGGGAGACATGCTTGATGTCCCGCTCGGCCACAAGGATGCGGCCTACGTCCGCTCCCATTTCGACGGCATGCCGGTGCGGATCGCCGATGGCCCGCGCGATGACGAAATTCTTGTTGCCATTGCCCTGGCGCCAACGGGCCGCCCACTGCCGCGGGTCGGCGGGCTTGAACATGACGCTGTCGTTGGAGTGGACGGACTGAGATAGCCATTTCTCAAAAGGGGAAAAGCCATGGAATTTGTGCGAAACGCCTGGTACGTCGCAGGCTGGTCATCGGAGATCGACCAGGAACTGCGGCGTTTCACGATCCTCAACGAGCATATCGTGATGTATCGCAAGGCCGACGGCACCGTCGCCGCGCTCGAAGATCGCTGCCCGCACCGGCTGCTTCCGCTTTCCAAGGGCCGCAGGATCGGCGACGATATCCAGTGCGGCTACCATGGCATGACATTCGATTGCGACGGCAAGTGCGTGCGCATCCCGGGGCAGAACAACCTGCCCGCCTCAGCCTATGTGGACGCCTTTCCGGTCGAGGAACGCCATGACATCGTCTGGATCTGGATGGGAGACAAGGACAAGGCAGATCCGTCGGAGATCTTCAGCATTCCGGAATTCGACGATCCCGCCTGGACCGCCCACCAGGGCGACGCGCTGCATCTGAAATCCCACTATCTGAACGTCGCGGAAAATCTCGTTGACCCGGCGCATGTCAGTTTCGTGCACCCGACCACGCTCGGCAACGCCTCGTCGGAGAACGTGCCCGTGCATGTCTCGACCGAAGGCAAGGCCATCGTCGCCTGGCGTTGGATCCGGGATTCTGAACCCATCGGCTTCTTCAAGACGTTCGGCGGTTTCACGGAGAATGTCGACCGCTGGCACTATTACTACCTTTACACGCCGTGTACCGCAGTGATCGACTTCGGCAGCGCACCGGCCCGCGACAACATCGCCGAGGACGAGCGCAACAAGGGCAACCGGATTTTTGCCCTGCATTTCATGACCCCGGTCACGGATTCCTACACAATCGACCGATGGATGCATCTCCGCAACACGGCTCTCGAAGACGAGACGGCATCCGACAGTATCGACGCCATGTTCCGGATCGCCTTTCAGGAGGACAAGGAGGTCCTGGAGGCGATCCAGCTTGAAGAGGATCGCCCGGCCAAGCGCCGGCCGATCCGTATTGCCATCGACAAGGGACCGATGGTCTATCGCAAACGCATCAACGACATGATCGAGCGGGAGCGGACGCACGACGTCGCGTCCAATACAACGCCCGCTTTCGTCTATCACGACTGACCCGACCAGAAGCCGGACAAACCGGCCGGGCTTTCGCTGACTACTGCAAAAAAGAGCGGTCGCAAAAGACTGCCAAAATCACCGACCAGATTGAGGAACGACATGAAACAAATCAAGACTATCGTGGCCGCGACCGCGGCTCTTGTGACTGTCGCAAGTTCGGCATTCGCCGCAGACAGCATCAAGATCGGCGAAATCAACCACTACAAGCGCATGGCGGCTTTTGCCGAGCCCTACAAGATGGGCATCGAGCTGGCGCTTGATGAAGTCAACGAGGCTGGCGGCGTTCTGGAACGTCCGCTGGAATTCATCTTCCGCGACGACGACGGCAAGCCGGGCGATGCGGTGAAAATCGCCGAGGAGCTCATCACACGCGACGGCGTGGTGATGCTGACCGGAACGATCCTCTCGAACGTCGGCCTCGCCATCTCCTCCCTCGCCGGCGAGAAGAAATACATCTACCTGGCCTCCGAGCCTCTGGCTGATGCCCTGGTCTGGGAATCGGGCAATCCCTATACCTTCCGCCTGCGCACCTCCACCTTCGTCCAGGCAGCGATGCTGGCCGAGGAAGCCGCGAAGACGGACGCGGTTCGCTATGCGACGATCGCGCCGAACTACGCCTATGGAACGGCTGCCGTCGAAGCCTTCAAGACCAACCTGAAGAAGCTGAAGCCTGAAGTGGAATTCGTGACCGAGCAATGGCCCGCTCTCTTCAAGATCGACGCCGGCGCGGAAGTGCAGGCAATTGAAGCTGCCAAGCCCGATGCCATCTTCAACGTCACCTTTGGTACCGACCTTCAGAAATTCGTTCGCGAAGGTTCGACCCGCGGCGTCTTCGACGGCCGCAAGGTGTACGGCCTCCTGACCGGTGAACCGGAATATCTGGAGCCGCTCGGCGACGAAGCACCGGAAGGCTGGTTCGTCACCGGCTATCCCTGGTACGGCGTAGAGGACGGTCCGGCGAAGGATTTCGTCAATGCCTATGAGGCCGCCTACCCCGGCGAAACGCCGAAGATCGGCTCGCTTGTCGGCTACATGACTGTGAAGACCGTTGCCGCTCTGATCGACAAGGCCGGCTCTACCGATACCGATGCACTGCTGGAAGCCTTCAAGGACCTCAAGGTCGAGACGCCCATGGGCGAGATCGTCTACCGTGACATCGACAACCAGTCCACCATGGGTGCCTATGTCGGCACGACCGCCGTTGACGACGGCAAAGGGGTGATGGTCGACTGGGAATACAAGGAACCGGTCGCCTACATGCCCTCCGATGAGGACATCAAGGCCATGCGTCCCGCGGAATAAGCCTTTTCAAGACTGATTTTCCGCCGAAGCTCTGCCGCGCGCACCCTCCCTGCGCGCGGCAGGCTCGGACTTCACCCAAGTTTCTTATAGATGGATCGTCATGGGTCTTTTTGTGGCACAGCTCCTGACCGGGCTCGCAAATGCAGCGGCGCTTTTTCTCGTCGCTTCCGGATTGTCGCTGATATTCGGCGTCACCCGGATCGTTAACTTCGCGCACGGATCGCTGTACATGCTCGGCGCCTACTTCGGTGTGATGCTGATGCAATCACTACCCGGCGCCGTCGGCTTCTGGGGTTCCATCGTGCTGTCGAGCCTGATTGTCGGCGCGATCGGCATCATCATCGAAATCTGCGTGCTACGTCCCGTCTACCGCGCACCGGAGCTGTTCCAGCTGGTCGCGACCTTCGGCGTCATTCTCGTGATCCAGGATCTGACCCTCATGTTCTGGGGCGCAGAAGACCAGCTTGGCCCCCGTGCGCCTGGCCTCAAGTCGGTCGTGCGCATCCTGGGCGAACCGATCCCGCAATACGACCTCGCGCTCATCGTCATCACGCCCTTCATCCTCCTTGGCCTGTGGTGGCTGATTTCCAAGACGCGAGTTGGCATTCTGGTGCGCGCGGCAACCCAGGACCGCGAGATGGTCGGTGCCCTCGGCGTCAACCAGTCCTGGCTGTTCACCGGCGTCTTTTTTCTGGGGTCGGCTCTGGCGGGCCTCGGCGGGGCGATCCAGTTGCCCAAGGGCGGCGCGGATCTCCTGATGGATCTGAACATCATTTCCGCCGTCTTCGTCGTCGTCGTCATCGGTGGCATGGGATCGATCGTCGGTGCATTCGTTGCCTCGGTCCTGATCTCGGTCCTCAATGTATTCGGCGTCGCCTATCTGCCGCAATCAACACTCGTGTTGATGTATGTCGTCATGGCCATCGTCCTGCTTGTGCGGCCCTACGGTCTTTTCGGCCGGGAGGAAAAAGCCGGCGAACATGGACAGGCCGGGGAACCGGACCGGCCCATCCGACCTGCCGGAGTGCGCGGCCGCCTGTTCGCCGCTGCTCTTTTCCTGGCACTTGCACTGGTGCCCGTGTTCGGCAGCAACTTCACCCAGGTGCTTCTGACCGACATACTCATTTTCTGCCTGTTCGCGGCATCCCTCCAGTTCATGCTCAGCACAGGCGGGATGGTCAGCTTCGGTCACGCTGCCTTCTTCGGCGGCGGTGCTTACGCGGCAGCCCTACTGGTGACTTATGCGGACAGCCCGATGGAGCTGGCATTCCTGTTCGCACCGCTGGCGGCCGGCCTTCTTGCCGTCGTCTTCGGCTGGTTCTGCATCCGCCTGAGCGGCGTCTATTTCGCCATGCTGACCCTGGCCTTCAGCCAGCTTGTCTGGTCGCTGGTCTTTCAGTGGTACGATGTGACGGGCGGCGACGATGGCCTCGTCAATATCTGGCCTTCCGCCTGGCTTTCGGGGACGACGACCTATTACTACTTCACGCTGATCGTCGGTGTTGGCGGGATCATTTTCCTGCGCCACCTTATCCATTCGCCTTTCGGCTACTCGCTTCGCGCCACCCGCGACAGCGCCCGCCAGGCGGACGCCACCGGGATCAACGTCACACATGTGCAATGGGCTGCCTTTGCCACAGCCGGCGCCATGGCCGGGCTGGCGGGCGGTCTCTTCGTCTTCTCGAAAGGCTCCGTCTTTCCGAATGAACTGGAAATCGAGAAAAGCTTCGACGCCTTGATCGTCGTCTTCCTGGGCGGCGTGAAAACCTTGTCGGGCGGTGTGGTCGGCGCTGCCTTCATGGAAAGCGTCAAGGACTGGCTGACGCGCCTGGAATACTGGCGGCTCATCCTCGGACTTCTCATCATCGGCGTCGTGATCGTCGCGCCTGCAGGCATCGTCGGGACACTTCGTGGTCTCAGCGAACGGCTCGGCCTGCGCTGGACAGGGGAGACCACGCGATGACGGCGGTTCTCAAGGTAGAAAACCTGGTACGGGCCTTCGGAGGCGTGAAGGCCGTGAACGGCGTCAACTTCGAAGTGGCTCCAGGGGAACTGAAAGCCCTGATCGGCCCGAATGGCGCCGGCAAGTCCACATGCTTCAACATGCTGATGGGCCAGCTGAAACCGACCTCCGGTACCGTCTATCTCAACGGCGAGAACATCACCGGACGCCCTCCGCGAGACATCTGGCGGCGGGGCGTCGGCCGGACATTCCAGATCACCGGCACCTATCAGAGCATGACGGTGGCGGAGAACGTGCAGATGGCACTGATATCGTATCACCGCCGGATCTTCTCCATCCGCTCCTATGCCTATCGACTATACCGGGAAGAAGCGCTTGCGCTTCTGGACATCGTCGGCATGGCCGATCAAGCCGACCGTGCCTGCGCCATCCTTGCCTATGGTGATCTGAAGCGGCTGGAGCTGGCGATCGCGCTCGCCAACGAGCCGACACTTCTGCTGATGGACGAGCCGACTGCCGGCATGGCGCCGCGCGAGCGTATCCGTCTCATGCAGCTTACCGCAGACATTGTGCGCGACCGCGGCCTCAGCGTACTTTTCACGGAGCACGACATGGACGTGGTCTTCGCACATGCCCACCACATCATGGTGCTGAACCGGGGCGCCCTGATCGCCGATGGCACAGCCTCTCAAGTGCGCAACAATGAGAAGGTCCAGGAAGTCTATCTCGGTGGCGGCACCCTCTACGAGCAGGAGAAGGCCAATGCTTGAGATCTCCGCACTCAACAGCTTCTACGGCAAGGCCCATATCCTCAACGACCTGGACTTCTCGATCAACCGGGGCGAGGTCGTGGCACTGCTGGGCCGAAACGGGGCCGGCAAGACGACAACCATGAAATCCATCATGCAGCTGGTGCACCCGAAATCCGGTCGCGTCAGCTTTGACGGTGCGGATATCACCTCGCTGCCGTCCCACAAGATCGCACGTCTCGGCCTCGGATATGTTCCGGAAGAACGCCGGATCTTTTCGGATCTGACCATACTGGAAAATCTGGAAGTCGGCCGACAGAAGGCCCGCAAGGACGCTCCGGTCTGGACCGTCGAGGCTCTGTTCGAACTGTTTCCGAACCTCTGGGAACGGCGCAACAATCGCGGCAAGGCAATGTCCGGCGGCGAGCAGCAGATGCTGACCATCGCCCGAACGCTGATGGGCAATCCGAAACTGCTGCTGCTCGACGAGCCATCGGAAGGTATCGCACCGGTCATTGTCGAGCAGATGGCGAAGACGATCCTTCGTTTCAAGGAGGAAGGGCTCACCGTCATCATCTCCGAACAGAACCTGCATTTCGCACGGATTGTCGCAGATCGCGCCATTATCCTTGAAAGCGGGGAGAAGAAGTTCGACGGCACATTTACTGATCTTGAAAATCAGCCGGATATCCGCGATGCATACCTTTCAGTTTAGGCTGCTTGGCGTTTCAAACGCTTTTTAGGAGACAGTGTGAGCGATCGTGCCGAAAACACCCTGGAAACGGCGTCAGACGGGAACCAGGATCCCGTCGAGCGCCAGGAGGCCGAACAGGCCTATATTCTGGAGGAGCAGATCGGCTACCTGCTGCGCAAGGCCTATCAGCGCAACGCAGCCATCTTCGGCGAACAGATACCGGATCTGACGCCGCCCCAGTTCGCGCTGATGGCCCGGCTTTCGGACCTCAAATCCGTATCGCAGAACAAGCTAGGGCGCACGGTCGGGCTCGATGTCGCCACGACGAAGGGCATCGTCGACCGCCTTTCGGCACGCGGTTTTCTGCAAGCGCGCAAGGATCCCGACGACAAGCGCAGGCAGCAGATTTCCCTGACCCCGGAAGGCCTGGCGTTTTTCCGCAAAAACGCGCCGCTCGGCATTGCCGTCTCGACGGAAACTCTGGCGCCGCTGACCCAGTCGGAACGGCGATCGTTGCTTCGCATCCTGAAGAAAATGCAGTAGGCGCCGAACCGGAATTCGATCTCTGTTGACAGGCGCGCAAGCCTTGTGCGCCGCCTACGGATCTAGGTTTTAACGGCAGTTTTCATAGTGTCGGAAACTGCCGATCCCTCGATGAGGCCGCGCAGGATTGTGACGGGATGTCGGAGTGTCTGACCGGTAGCCTTCTCCGTCTGGCAGCGGCAGGAAAAGCCTGTGGCGGCGACGGGATCATCGGTGCCAGAGACGGCCGCATTCCAGGATCTTGCGAAGATCTCCAGCGAGGCCTTTCGGTTCTCAAGCTCATGCCCCCAGGTTCCCGCCATGCCGCAACAGCCCGTGGCGGGGATCTCGACCGCAAGGCCGCACGCGGCAAACACCTTCCGCCAGCCCTCCTGGGCCACCTGACCCAGAACAGTCTCGCTGCAATGGGGAAGAAGGCGCAGCTTGCCGGAATGAAGGTTGCCGGTATTGAGAGGTGACTGATCCTGTTCAACGAGCTGCGCAAGCAGATCCTGAACCAGCAGCACCTCCGGCGTGCCCTCCGGGTAGTCCCGGCGATAGGACAGGACGACCGCCGGC
>VIRH01000046.1 GCA_008107755.1 Rhodobacterales bacterium | reverse complement strand
TGTTGAGAACGTACGGTTTGCGCTCGGATGTAGCGGCGGAATTTCCACCGCTGACGCCGGAGGGCTGTTGGTAAGCTAGAAGCGCAGCTTCGCCCGAATTGGCTTGCAACGCAGCGATATCCGCCTGTGCCTGCGCAAGATCCTGCACAACCTGAAGGGCACTTAGCGTGGCTTCGTCGTCAACGCCATCTGCCACCTTGATGATGTAAGGGGCGATAACAGCCTTGGCGCGGGTTTCGGTTTCGGAGACACGCACACCGGCGTCACTGTAGACCCAGCCGGTAGTATACGGACCTATCCCTTGAACCGAGGGCCCAATAACAACAGTGTTGCCTCCGCCAGAGTTACCTCCGTAGTTATCATCATTCACACCTGCAAGGTGGACATGCTGCTGTAGGGCGTCTTCCTGCGTCTCACCCAAAGCGTTCTCAGCTTCAGGGTTCAGCACACCGTCAGAGTCAAGACCACGGACCACACGGCCGGCAACAGCCGGATAGTTTGCCGTTGTCGCCCCGTCTCCATTTCCATGCGGGAAGATGCGGATCTTCGTGCCGTCCCCGGTTGGATCGGCGGAGAGCGTGATCTGCGACGGGCTGTCTACAGAGAGGATTGTCGTGCCAGCCGGAATATTCTCGCCTTCGACCGGCCGCCCGGCCTTGAGTCTCTGGGGGCAGACAATACCGGCCACCACCGGATCGCCATCGGAAAAGCTGACATCGAATTCCGGAGCCAAGGCGTCGAAGAGCTGAGGAAACAGCGCGCGGGAAAAGACCTGGCCGACTCTGTCGACAAGCACCCAATACTGGTTCGGCGGCCTTAGCGAAAACCAAGGAGCCATGAAACCAACGGGCACACGGCCGGAGCCAAGCACTTCTGCAGCGCCGGTAATCACATCGTCCACCGCGTCTTCCGCCAGTGCTTGCGCTTGTTCTGCTGCATCCTTGGCGGCAACGGCGTCATCCTTTGCCGCCACTGCAAGGTCTTTAGCTGTCACCGATTCCCCAGCCGCCGTCTGAGAGGCATCCTGCGCGGTGACCGCCCCATCCCTGGCGGCGACAGCTCCGTCCTTCGCGTCCTCGGCGACAGAGACGGCGACGGAAATCGCCGTGCTGTCTATGAGCGCCGGCACCAACCTGCTGCCCTGGCGCACGAATCCGTAGCCGTCCGGAAGGTCCGGCACCTGCAGGTCCGGCAACTGACCTTCCAAGCTGGGAGAAACGGACAGCGAGCGGCTCACCCGCCCGGCGATCGCCTGAACAGAAAGTGCCGTGCGATCCATCGCCCGCTCAATCACATCTGGGTCGATCTCCCCGCCTTCCAGGGAAAACGGCTGCCGGTAATCGCTGACGAGCGTGACCGTCAGCCGCTCCCCGGCGCCAAGATCCGAAGGAGTGAAAAACACCGTGCCGGCCGCATAGCTGCCGCCTGTAAAAAACCAGTTTCCGGGCGATTGCTGATAAGCCCATTCGGTGTCCACGCCATCGGCATCGGTATGGATCACTAAAAGGTCTTTTTCGTCGACAAACTGGAAGTCCAGATCGACGCGACCAGTAGCTCCATCGCCCAGAATCTGGACCCGGCCTCCCGTCAAGGGTGGTATTGTCATGGTGTTGAAAGTCCTGCAAAAAAGAAAAAGGGTCTGAGTTCGATCCAGTGGATTGAAGTGTCTCAGCTATCGGTTCTCTGGTGAGCGTTTGCCGGGGCCGTAAATTGCAGACGCGCTCCTTTTCAAAATGCTGTCCGGTGCCAGTCTGCCCGATAACTCAGTCGCCCGCCTTGCAAGTTCGCTTTCAAGGTCCTTGCGCGTGACAGGCTGGCGCGCATTTGCGATCAAGCCGGCTGCATCCGCGTCGGCAAGGCCCAGGCGCTCAGTCAGGGTGCGCCAGAGGTGAGCATCCTCTCTTAAGGCTGCATGATCCTGCGAGAGAAGAAGAGCGTCAGGATCCAGCTCCACAATGGCGGAAAGACTTTTCATCACGCTGGAGATTTCGTCGCGATCTCCCCCTGTCAATCGGTTTCGAAGACTGGAAACATAAGACGCTGGCAGCTCACCCTTGCTGCGAAGCAATCCCAATGCGAGGGCATCGCGATCTGTCTTGCCATCGTTGAGATAGGCGTATGCCCGCTCAGCGAGAACAGCGCGGGAAACATCGCCCGCCCCGTCCAGATCGTTTGACCGCGCCCAGTCGACTGCTTGCAAGTTCGCCTCTAACTCGCGCACTTTGGACGAAACGGTATCAAGCAGCCGAGCCTTCTGGTGCCACTCCAGCCCGCCGCTCTCAAGGATTTCAGCAGGCTCTTGCGCAAGCGGGTTCTCCTCAATTCGCTTGGAAAGCCGTCTTTCTTCGGCGGTGCTCTGCGCGCTCTTTCGCTGCAAGGCGCTTGCCAGCAGACGATTTCGGGTTTGCCGCGGAAGAAGCCGTGCGCGCTGCTCGAACGCGCTCGCCGCTAGAGGTTTGACAACTCCCGTTCCAGCAGCATTGTGGTCACCGCGGTCTGAACTGGAACCATCTCCCTCGTTCACATTCGCCAGATTGCTCAACCCGACGATCTGCACGTCCAGAGATTGCCCCTCTACCCAGGCTTCCAGCAATCGGTCCCCCACGGTGTGACGAAGCCGCTCTCGTCTGTCGCTTTCAAGCGGAAGGCTTTGGATCAGCTCGTGCAATCCGACTGCATGGTCCTCAAGCCGCCCGGGGTCCGACCGGATGTCTTCAGCCGCCTCCTCCAGACGCTTTCTGATATCGCTCTCGTAATAGGCTTGGCCGTCCGCATGTTCCACTGCGGCGAAGGTGTCGCGAAACCGCTCAGCGTCGACTGCCCATTTCTTCTCGAACCGTTCTCGGGCAGCTATCGGCAAGCGTTCCAGAGCCCCTTTGCGCCCCATCTCCAGATGGGCCATCATCGCTTCGGTAAGTTTGTGCGATCCCGGTCGCGCCTTTCGTTCTTCCTCCACTTTCAGGCTAGAGAATTTTTGCACGTTCCGACTCGCCTCGTCGGCCAGGTGATCATCCAGCTTCTTCTGGCGCTTTTGCGCCAATTCGGCCAGTTCGCCAACCTTCGCGGCAGAGGCAGAAACACGTGATCCGAAACCTTCCACAGCTTGACCGGACGATGTGTCCGCAACGACCTGCGGGCGGCGGACGCCTGGCAGTGTTTGCTCGCCACTAAATCTCTGAAGTCTTGTCATGTTAGAAAACCCTCGGTTTCTGGCGAGGGCTCTGCTGCGGCTTCAAAGGATCGCTGCCGTAGTAGGCATTTCCCAACGTCGTGAAGGCACCGGTGACCCCACCCAGGATCGCGCCCGCGGCGCCGATCCGCCCCGCCTTGCGGTAAGACCTGCCGCGCTCGCGAGCGGTGTTTGCTTCAAAGGTCAGGTTGTCCCGCTCGCCGTCCGCCCGATAGCGGATGGCCTCTATGCTCTGGGCCGCCTCAAAGGCGTTGTCGTCCGCAACATCGCTCAGCGAGCCAGTCTCGGAAAGTCCCCGTTCCGCACCAGCGGCTCTGTTGAACCCGAGAACCCTGTCCAGTTGGTCCATGGTTCTTTTTCGCTCGAAGGACGCCTGCGTCTGGTTGACTTCCTTTTGCCGCTCGGCAAATTCCGCTCGCCGTTCCTCCGCCCTCGCGTTGGCATCCGCATCCTGGCGAATGCCCTGGGCTTGAATGGCCCCTCCTGCAAGCGATCCCACAATGGAAACCGCTGCAAGCACTGTTGGATCGCACATATTTCAAGGCTCCGCGTCTGTTCCGAAATTGATGGCCAGAAGCGTCGAGGGCTTGCCCCCGCCGGCTTCCAGCGTCAGTTGCCCGCCGTCTTCCCAGCGGGTTTCGACCGATCTTTCCAGAATGCCGCTGCGCAGGGGCGCCGGCTTGCCGGCAAGATCGCCCGCCCGGTAGTAGATCAGCTCGTCGAGATAGGTTTCGTCGGATCCCGCTCTCAATGTCCCCGTTTCCAGAACCGCGATCGCACACCCGTCGATGCGCATCTTGCGTCCGGCGGCGGAACCATCTTGCGTGTTCACGGGAAAAGGCAGCGTCTTGGCTCTCGCCTTGACATCCAGGCCGGCAAGTATCTTCTCCGCGACCCGTCCGTTCGGAAGGCTGACCTTGCCGTTGGTGACCGTCGCCGGATAATCCGTTCCGTCGGCGTAGAGAATGACATCCTGCCCCTCCAGATGGTCCAGACCGGTCAGCGTGTTGACGGCCTCGCCCTCATAACGGGCGGCGCAATCCAGGTGCCAGGCATCCTCGATCTCCCCGCCAAGAAACGGCCGCTGCATGATTTCCAGATAGCGCTTTGTCTGCCCGCTGATGGTTCTTCGGACGATCATCCACACCTCGTCAGACAATTCTCCGGAAAGGTCCGCCAGGCATTCCACGGTCCCGCCGAAATCATGCCGATGCATCCCGTAAACCTGTTGCTGGCGCTCATAGGTAAAGCCGACCACCCGGCCTTTCGTGTCCCACGCCCAGATGATGCTGTCGGGGTATTGCTGGTAACACGCTCCGGAAATGCCGTTCCTGAACAGGTGAGACTGCACCTCGCTCAGCGATTGGGACACGCGTCCATCAGCCGAAAGGTCGTAGGCCATCTCGCGCATGTCCGTGCCGTAGGGCCCGAAATAGAGCAGCACCGACCCGACCTTGATTGGCGCAATGCCGTTGGCGCCGAAATTGGTCTGCGGGCGCTGCTCCACGTTTTCAGGACCATAAGGGTCCTGTTCCGTCGCCTTGCCCAGGGCCCGGACGGCGCGCGTGGTGCCGATGACCAGGTCATTGTCGTCGACTAGCCACTGGATACGGTTCACCTGACCGGAAAGAATGCCGGCGCTCACCGCATCGGACGACTGAAGGACGTGGGAAACGGAGAAATTGTTGAAGTCTTCGGTCTGGCTCTCCCAGATCTTTTGTGGCTCGGTCTCGGTCCCCGCGAAGGCCAGCCGGCTTTTGTGCCAGCCCACGGTTTCCGGCCACCCGGTCGTGTCCGACCACGCGCCCAGTCGCCAATTGCTCTGGGCCTTGGTATCGGGCAGCGATTGGCCGAACACCTGTGTCGTGACCTCCGTAGCGGAAAGCACCTCGGCAATCTTCAGCCAGCGCCAGAACCCGTCCGACCCGCGAAACCGAATGTGCCGCCCCGCATCGGACGCCTGAAAGCCCTCGCCCGCATTGATGCCCTCCACGCTCGAAGCCGTCAGGGCAAACGGCGTCTGGTCCGCACCCGCCTGATGAAAGACGATCTGGCCGATCGCGGAATTGTCGGAGGCAGCCCCGCCGCCCTGGGTAAAACTCAGCCGGTAATGGGTGAACGCCGTCTCATTGTGAAAGGCGTAATCCCGCCATTCGTTCGAGGTCCAGGTGTCCTGCCCGTCCTGCGTGTCGAGGATCGCCCAGGTTGTCCCGTCGCTGGAAGCTTCCAGCGTCCAGCGCCAGGGCATGTCGTCGTTCCGGCTGTTGTCACTTGGCGCCTGAAGCATGTAACCGTCGATCACCACGGCCTCCGGGAACCTGTACTGGACCCAGCCCGAGCCACCGCCGGAAAACACGACCTTTCCCTCGGCACGGTTGAACGCCTGCCAGGCGCCTGACGAGCCGTTGGACGCACTGGCCGCACCGCTTGGCGTGGTGTTTGACGTCATGACGGGCACCGGGTTGCCGGTGTCGGCAGGGGTCAGGCTGGTTGGCGAAATATTGACGTCCAGAAACGGGCCGTCCTCGAAGGCCATCGGCTCCATGGTCCAGTCCGTTTCACCCAGCCGCTTCAGCGCCTGGGGACGTATGTTCCCGCCGGCGATGAACAAGGTATCGGTCGATTGCACGAACTTGAGCGCCGGCAGAACCGCACGCGAATAGGGTGTTTCCACTTCCACTTCGCCAACCCGCCCGGCGCTTGTGTAGACGCGAAAATAGAAATCCCCGAATTCCAGCATGTAATATTGTCCGTTGCCGAACTCGAACGGGATAAGCCACGCGCCAAGCGCGCTGTCCCTGACTTCGGCAACAAACCGGGTGCCGCCCCTGCGGCGCAGCCCACCACGTTTCAGGGTGATGAAGTTGCGGCATTCTGCAAGTGAAGACCTGAAGAACTCCAGGTCGGAGCGATAGAGCAGCTCGGGGTCGAGTTCGCCCCGGCTGAATGTGGCTTGAAGGTGATAGCTCATCGGTCGGTAATGATGTCCAGCTCGATCATCGGCAAAGGCGTCCCTTGGTGGGCGTCGAAGGCCCCCGCCTGCAGGAAGGCTTCTGATGCGGCCTGCCTCAGGGCTTCGGCCCGGCTGTTCTTCCCGGTAACGACGTGAGCGCAGCCGGAGGCCAGAAACAGCGAGAAGCCATGCACGAACAGCGGTGGAAAGCTGCTTTCCGCACTGACGCGGCGCACATAGCGCAAGCGAAAGGGCGGGGCCTTGTTCGACATGATCCGCTGCCCGACGACCTCGAAAGGAATGACCTGCCCGTCCGGATCGCCATCAGCGGTCTGCTGCGGAATACGCAGGCAATCCACCGGTCTGCGAAATTGATACTGCCAGCGGAAGGCGGGCGCTTTCGTCTCTGCCGGCAGCTTCGCCAGAGACATGGCGAAATCCCAGTCGTGCATCGAAAGGTACGTATCGCGATAGGCTGCGTAGTGGTTCCTGAACCAGCGCGAGGCGACGGAGGAAAAATCGAAATCCCGGATTGGCGCTTCCTTCAGATGCGCAAGCGCAAGGTTCGCCATCTCCACGGATGTGTTGACGGTTCCAGACATGAAAACGGTCTTTCTGTTGGGGGTCAGTCGGCTGGCACGCAGGACGTTTCGGCTTCGTAAGCCTCTAGCGCGGTTACCGCCTCCAGCTTGGTTGCCGCCGCAACACCGGTATAATCGAGCGCCATAGCCTGTTGGGTTTTCCAATGCTCCTTGCGCCAGCCTCCGGGCAGGCATCGCGTCTTTTTGGTCAGCGGCACTTGCTGCCGCTTTTCATTCCAGTCTGCGGAAAGAGCATCCGCGATTTCCTCGCGTCTGCGCTGAGCGGCCGTTGGCTCCGCACCATGTCGCTCGGTAAAATCCTTGTCGTGGTTTTCTTCCAGCCATTGCAGATGCTTCAAGCGGCGCATGATGATTTCGTCCATTGGATACCTGTCCCGAAAAAAGAAAAGGCGGCCGAAGCCGCCATGTTTGGTGCATTTGTCCAGCAGGGCCTTCCTGGGATTTTCATCGCCTGGGTTCGCCTATTTGATATTTCCTGGAATTGAGCAACTTCGTATCGAACGAGCCGTGCCCCACTGTCCGGGGGGCCTCGAAAGCAGCCCTTCGGAGGATCATTTCAGCCCGTCGGACAGTGTTGCGCCACTGGCCCGATCAGGCATACCGCGTTGCACAAGGCGCCTCTCCAGCGGATGGGAGAGCTCTGCCGTTCGCCAGTCTCCTGGGGTTGGCAACAAGCAGCCCATCGGCTGCATTGAACGCTTGCCCGATACGCAGCATCGTCTTTCGCGATGCACTTGCCGAGGGAACCTCGTATCGAGATCCAGTGACGCGGAATGTGCCTGAGGGATCCCCTCCTATGCTCGCGGCCCACTTTCAGGCTTGGTTCTGGGGACCGGTGGCTGCGCCCGTGCGCTCATCATCGTAGGCATCGCCAGTTTGACCGGCGGCCCGTTGGTCCCGGGCGGCGGCACCTTGATGCCGTAGCGCTTCGCCTCCTCCCGGTCCTTCTTCAGCCGTGCCGTCAGAAAGCGTTGCCGGGCGCCGGCCATATCCGCCTGAAAGCTGTCCGTCACCTCCATCCGGCTCCCCGCCTCGTCCTCAACGATCAGGCTCATGCGCGGGCCATAGCCCGTCTCGTCCATAGGCGCTCTGCCATGGTCCGACCCGGTCTTGCCATTCGGAGACAGATACCACTTCGCTGCCTTGACGCCCTGCTTGTCCAGCAGCGTCTTGACCTCCTTGCGCACATAGCTGTGCCCGTCCTTTTCAAGATCCGGGTACACCTTCTCCGCCGGGTGTTTCATCACTGTTCCTTCCGCGTCCGGAGCGAACTCCGACAGCCCCCAGTCCAGCTTGAACCGCTCGGCCGCAACCAGATCCGCCAGATCCTCGTCGCCGCCGACATCCAGATAGCTCTTGCGGAAAATCGCTTTGTAATCCGCAATCGCGGCTTTCTCTTCCTCCGGTGTCCGGCCCAGTTTCCGGTATGTGTCATAGGAGGTCTTGCGGGCGGGACGCTGCGCCACCTTGGGGTTTCCGGTCCCGGCTCCCGGCACCGCCGGCTCCTCGCCCGGTTTCGGCCTCGGCACAGGCACGCCTTCCTGTGCAGCTCCCAGCGCCCTGGTTTCTCCTTCTTCCGCGCCCACCGCGGGCGATCCCGCAGCGGCTCCACCCTCCCGGACAAACTCGGGCGGAAGAATGGCGGCACTGCCCGGCAGCTTCGGTACGTCCTCCAGCGGCATGCGCTGGCCTTCTCTCAGCACCCCATCTCCTGGACTGCTCTCCGGCGAAAGCAGACCGGTGTCCGGGCGGGGGGCGGAAAGCGGGGCGTCGGCGGTCGCAACCGTCTCTGCGCCGAACAGGCTCCGCCGCTCGGCCATGCGCCGGCGAACGTCGGCCGAAAGCGATTCGGCAAGCTCCGCCTGCGTCGCTCCGCTGTTCGCCGCCTGCAGCACCGCTCCCCCATCCTGCAGCGATGTCCTCAGCTCGGCAACAGCAGCAGCGGTTTCCTCGTCGTCTTCGCCGGTACCCAGAATTCTATCGAGCGCCCCGCCGACAGCTCCGGTCAGCGCGTCGCGAGCATAGGAATAAGCCTGGAAAGCGTCCGATCCCTCCACTGTCCGTGCCAGCTCGGCCATTTCCTGGATCACCTGATTGTCCGGATAGGCTTCGCCGTAAAGCTGCGTCAGCGCGACGATATCATCTATGTTTCCAAGAACATCCCAGGCCTTCTTCAGCACGCCGACAGGCGTCAGCGATACCGCTAGGTCCACCCCTACATCGGCAGCAAGTGACTTCAGCTCCTCTTCGCCTAAGTCGAGACCCACTTCTCGGGCCGCCTGCGAAAAGGAAATGTTCCGTTCTTCAGCCCGCGCCTTGACGATTGAATAGACGGGAACTGCTCCAAGCCCGAGAAAAAACACTGGTGCGCCGCCTCGAACCAGCTTCAAGAACCGGCGTGCAACCTCGCGAGGATTGACGAGACTTATATTGTCGGGCACCAACATTCTGCCCGATAAAACAGTCTCCAGCGAAGCGAGTGATTTTTCATCGAGGATCAACTTTTCACTAAAGTTCTTTCCGATGCCTTGGATTCCGCCATTAGGCAATGAAAACTGTCGCAGAAAGGACCGGTACCGGTCGGCTGACACATCTCCGCGTACGACAGCTCTTCCAAGCAAATCAAGGTTTGTCTGGTATGCTCTTCCAGGAGCGAGT
Source organism: Rhodobacterales bacterium (assembly GCA_008107755.1). Lineage (GTDB taxonomy): Bacteria > Pseudomonadota > Alphaproteobacteria > Rhizobiales > Stappiaceae > Roseibium. The sequence goes on along the minus strand of VIRH01000046.1, from coordinate 9,420 downwards.
TGTTCGATGGAGTCTATCAACCCCCTGTCGTTGGAAAGCAAACGGTAGCCACCTTGAGAAAAGATTTTCTTTTCCTTCTCCAGCCACCTGATAGCAGCATCCGCAAGCTGTTTACGTTTTGCGCGTCCATCACTATCGAATACGACACCGAGCTGCCTATTCGCGCGCGTATTGTTCAGCAGGGACTCCGGAACCTCGATTTCCAGGACTTCTACTTCCGTAGCTTCTTTGATCCTGATCTTGAACTCGCTTAAATCCGTCTTGAATTGATACGGTATCTCCTCTGCGCCAAAATTGGTAATTGCCAGTCTGCTACCCGTGGAGAGCAATGCCTGTTCCAGCACACCTTGAGGACCCTGCCGAACAATCTGCGACAAGGCACTCCAGTCCAAAATGATCGTTTCCATTCAATCGACACCGTAAAAATCAGGGAAATCGGCTAGTTGCTTCCTGATGAATTGCCGGGTCTCCTCAGAGGAAACGTCTTTAAGCTCTCCTTTAACCACCGAAAGAACAACACCTTGAGCCAATTTCAATGGCCTTACAAGCGGACCATAAGGCGCCCCCTCAAAACCGAGATCCTTGCCATATTCATAGCCGGCCCAGTTCAGTGTGACTTGAATATCGCGCGCTTCCATCGGGTCGTCGTAAGCTATTTCCTCCTGCCGAAGCAGGAGGTTAAAAAGCTTCTCGTCAGCAGCCAGAACCTTTGCATACTGGATGATCAGATCTTCCAGTTCCTTGCCTTCAGGTATTTCTTTCATTCGCTGTCTCCTTGGCAAGCTCTGTCAATTTATTCATGTTTTGTTCCAACAACACATCGCAACCATTGGAAGCTCTCGCCATTCCTGGAAGCAACGGTCATGAATTCAGAGGCGTCAACAATTATGACTTTTTCAGTCATTCTCGCCCCCATCTGAAAATACGATTTCTCCGGGAAATTCCTTCTCCGCATAGGCGCGCGTTTCCGGCGCCTTCAGCGATGGAAGCTCCCCGATTGCAACCTGATAAGCAATGCGCTGGCCCGGCCGAAGGTTCGAACCGTCATAGGCAAGCTGCGCTTTCATCGCGTACCAGCGTTGGAAGTCGTAGACGATTTCAATGTCGTTCCAGGGACAAAGCTCGTCGAAACCTTCGTCGTCCCGTCCGAAATCAGGATTGGCATTCAGATAGTCGAGCCAGGCTTCCTTTTTTTTCAGCGCTGTCTCGATTTCCGGGAATCTCAGATGTACTTCTGCAAAATGGAGCAGCGTTGCAAAAGGCAGCTTTGGTGCCTTCGGTTTATCTCCTCCCCATGATCTATACGTACGAAAAAAAACCTTGCCTTCGCCGGTCGCCTCAAACGCTTTCAGCTCTTCCCGCCACCCGGTGATGTCGTCAAAATCCGCCATTGGTCCTGCCTCCATTATTTTGAATAAATGTTCATGAATTGTTCTAACGCCATATTGCAACCAGTGGAAGCGGCGGTCCTGGTCAGCCCCCCTCGGCGCTGCCCTTCACCGGTCGGCAAGCTTGCTCCCAGGCATTAGCAATGCCTTCTCCAACACACCTTCAGGACCCTGTCGAACAATCTGCGACAAGGCACTCCAGTCCAGAATGATCGTTTCCATTCAATCGACACCGTAAAAATCAGGGGAATCGGCTAGTTTCCTCCTGATGAATTGCCGGGCCTCTTCAGAGGAAACGTCTTTCAGTTCTCCTTTGACAACTGAAAGAACAACACGTTGAGCCAATTTGAATGGCCTTACCAGCGGACCATAAGGCGCCCCCTCAAAACCGAGTTCTTTGCCATATTCATAGCTCTCCCAGTTCAGTGTGACTTGAATATCACGCGCTTCCATTGGGTCGTCGTAAGCTATTTCCTCCTGCCGAAGCAGGAGGTTAAAAAGCTTCTCGTCAGCAGCCAGAACCTTTGCATACTGGATGATCAGATCTTCCAGTTCCTTGCCTTCAGGTATTTCTTTCATTCGCTGTCTCCTTGGCAAGCTCTGTCAATTTATTCATGTTTTGTTCCAACAACACATCGCAACCATTGGAAGCTCTCGCCATTCCTGGAAGCAACGGTCATGAATTCAGAGGCGTCAACAATTATGACTTTTTCAGTCATTCTCGCCCCCATCTGAAAATACGATTTCTCCGGGAAATTCCTTCTCCGCATAGGCGCGCGTTTCCGGCGCCTTCAGCGATGGAAGCTCCCCGATTGCAACCTGATAAGCAATGCGCTGGCCCGGCCGAAGGTTCGAACCGTCATAGGCAAGCTGCGCCTTCATCGCGTACCAGCGTTGGAAGTCGTAGACGATTTCAATGTCGTTCCAGGGACAAAGCTCGTCGAAACCTTCGTCCTCCCGTCCGAAATCAGGATTGGCATTCAGATAGTCGAGCCAGGCTTCCTTTTTTTTCAGCGCTGTCTCGATTTCCGGGAATCTCAGGTGCACTTCTGCAAAATGGAGCAGCGTTGCAAAAGGCAGCTTTGGTGCTTTCGGTTTATCTCCTCCCCATGATCTGTACGTACGAAAAAAAACCTTGCCTTCGCCGGTCGCCTCAAACGCTTTCAGCTCTTCCCGCCACCCGGTGATGTCGTCAAAATCCGCCATGGGTCCTGCCTTCAATATCGTCAAATTTGTTCATGAATTGTTCTAACAACGAATTGAGGAGGGCGAAAGTCTTCTCGCCACTGTCATTTTGAAGATCTTCCGGACTGGCTTCTACCAAAGAGAATTGATCAGAACCTATTTGGTATTATTGCCGCATTTTTCCAAGCTACCGGAACAGCACCTGCTTTAGCCCTGTTTAGACGAAGCGTCCAACGCGTGGAAACATCTGAAATCCCTCTTCAGACACGCCATCCCGTTTCCGCCTTGTTCCGCATCGGCTTCACACGGATACGGCGTTGAGCGCTTTCATCCGGATTTCTGATTAACCAGCTCCTCCCCCGACGGGGAGGAGCGCTTTCGGAAGCCAGCCGCTAGCGAGCGCCTGAGAAAATCCGGATCAGATATTCACCTTCAGGCAGGCGAGCTTGACGTTCTTGCGGGTATACTTGCGGTTCTAGCGACCTTGCAAGACCAACGAAATAGCTACGCGACTCGACTAAAACCAAACCCCTCCGGATCACGGCCCGCCGCAATGATCAAATGCCTTGCTAGGTCTGGATTCCGCTTAAGCATATCCACCTGCTGATCGAGTTTTTGGTTGGCAAGATCGAACGGATTGGCCGTTGCTGGGACCTTCGGAGCGATAGACGCACGCCTGTCCGGCTTTGCTGCCGGTACAGGTGCCCGGCGCATTTCAGCCCCCTCGTTTTGCTGCGCCTCAAAAGTCTCAGAGATCGTTGAATGCGAAGGTTTGCGTTTAGGGGAAGGTACCCGGCTTCCTCCCATGTCGGCGTTGTCCTCAAGAGGGTTCAGCTCCAATTCCAAGGCGGCATAATCCTCGGCACTGCGCAGTCTGGGCCCCACGTGATTTTCACGTCCCGCAGCTAATTCCTTTTGAAATTCCAGCTTGGCTTCTGTGCTGTCAAAAAACTCTCTGAAGCTCAGGGGTTTGCGTGCTACCCGACCGAGCAGTTCTTCCCGCAGTGGGTTCACAGGAGCCGCAGCCCCTTTTGGAGCGGGAATGGGCGGCGCAACCATGTCCAGCCCGTCAGGTGCGGAATAGACCTGGTCAATGTCATCAATAGATCTTTTATCGACATCTTGAGACAGCACGAATTGGATTTCAGGCGCCTTACCTAGCGGACGCATTGAAGGATCGGTACCGTGGACATGAGTGTAATTTTTCCCAAATCCGGTAACCAGATAAGGATCTTGCGATATCAGCCAAACATAGCCATCAGGCGCTCTTGCGTTTACACCGCTAAAGGCAGGATTGGGATTTGCATAATGGAGGCTCGGACCAACTATGCTCTCGCCGCCGGCCGCACGTTCTGCGATAGCCTGCCTTACCAGTCTGTCGATTCTCGAACTTGCTTTTGGGGCTTTTTGAACGCTTCCGTATGGGTTTAGGGGAACGCGCTTTCGCTTTTGGCTGTTGTAGTAGGAAGACGGCCCATTAATCTTGGAGAACGCATGGCGCTGATTTACAACTTCGGCGACTGTGTCGGGAAAGTCGGCATAGGCAACGCGATTGAGAATCGTATCCACAATCGCAGCCACACCTATCTTTAGAACCTCGTCTCTCCATACGGGAGGGACTTCAGTTTGAACAACACGAGCAATGTAATCAATGTCGTTATCATCAAGACTGACAGTCGTCGTATCTTTCTTGCTCATATCGAGCTTTCTCCTATTATCGAGTGCAAAAGCAGATGAAGCTGACTGCAAGAACATTCTCTTTGCCAATGAAGACAACACGCTCGTTCTTTTCTTTCATAACAACGACGTAAAGACCCATTTCACAATGGTTCGAGATGGCATTGGCAAGATTTGCGAAGGTATTTATTCAATGGGCGCGGGAGGATTGAGCTTTTATTGCTCCCCAGAAGAAAAAGGCATCATGCGCTCCGCGTGGGGCTATGAAGAATACGACCCTGATAAGACTTTTATCTTCCTGGAAGAGTTTGTTACCGAACAATGTGCCCGATAGCTTGAGGACATCTCTCCTGCGGAACTGCTTCACATAATGATATTTGAGTTATACCAACCTCAACAAATAAGAAGCTGTTTGATGGGTTGGTATTATTCGCGCATCGCGATACACGGTACGCCCTCTCCCAAGCAGGGAGAGGGCGGGAAACTGCCACCGGGCACGCAGCCGGGTAACTTGCAGCCGATCAGATATTCACCTTCAGGCAGGCGAGCTTGACGTTCTTGCGGGTATATTTGCGGTCCCAGTTCGCCGCATTGCGCAGCTCGGTCAGGGCAGCCCCCTGCGATTTCGCGATGCTGGCGGCCGTGAAATCCATCCCGGCGGGATGAATCAGCTCGAACCGGCGCGTGGTCAGATAATCCGCGCCGCCGCCGTTTCCGATGTCCGGATCGCGGGTGATTTCCGTGCCCTCGTTGCCGTAGATCGTCGAGCGGTTCGGAACTTCGTCGATATGCATGAAGGCGCCGGGCGCGAACAGGAAGCACGAATATTCGTCGGAATTGGTGCCCGCCGTAACCGGCATCATTTCCGAATGCACCACCATCATGCCGGCGTAGTAAGGCACTTCGAAAGGAGCTTCCGACGGCTTCTTGAACTCGATCTTTTCGTCGTCCAGCAGCGTGCCGTAGACGAAACTGTGCATGGCAATCACCCGCAGATCATCGAGGTTCTCCCCCATGGTCAGCCGGGCCCGGTTGATCGCCTGGTAGCTGATGCGGTTGGCCGCCGTCGGCGAGCCGACATCGGAATAGATCGAATAGACCATGTCGCCGCCGTCATTGGCCACATTGTCGGCAATCACCCCCTCGGCCGTCGCGATGATGCGCTCCTCCTTGCGCCGGCCCCAGTAGGCGCTGATGCGCTCGGCCACCCGGTTCATGGCGCTGTCGCCCCGGCCGGTCGCCGCATAGCTCGCCACCGTCTTGGCGCCGTACTTCTTCGCCAGCCGGTGCTTGTAGGCCTTCATGTCGCTGGCGGTAATCTTCGACGTTGCGATCTTGTTGTCGCTGTCGTCGATGACCGTCGGTTCCTCGTCATCGAGGTCTTCCCAATAGGGCACCTCGATCTGGTTGCCGCCTGCCTTGAAGCGCTTGGCGATCTCCGGCGCCGGGGCGGCCAGGATGCCGGACTTTTCCAGCATGATCAGCTTTGCCGGCTTGTTCTCCGCCATATAAGGCGTGAAAACGCGTGGCACGACGATGTCTGAAATCTGAGACGTCATGGATATTCCTTTGATTTTGATGAAAAATTCCGGCCGAACTTGTGAGAGACTGGTGTCCTCCCCACCGGTTCACGGTGCGGCTGCGCCAGGCTTCTGTCTGCCGGAAGACCGCCCCTGCCTTTTCGGCAGAGGCTGGAGCAAAGCTCCGGGCGAAGGGAGAACCCTGGGCGAACCCGCCTCCCTTCCCCCAATCCCGCGCTTTCGAGCGTGTCGCGTTCGCCGGGAAAATCCTGCAGCGCTTCTTGCGTTGAAATCTCTGATTTCAGGCAGTGAAAAGCGATTGCTATAAAACGCGTTTTGCTCTGGAGCGCGGGAAATCACATGAGCCGGCGGGCCATGGGCGGCGGCACTCTTCAGTCTGCGGCGATGAAGCCACGCCGGTCAGACCGCGAGTCGCCAGCTTGGTCCACGCGCACCGCCACCATCTGCACAAACTCTGCTGAGATCGCGCCTTGTTCCTGCAAGGGCCTCTCGCAAAAGGGAGGCCGTGTTCCTTCGCATGGATTTCAAGCAGATGGTCTCAAGACGAAAATTCCTGAAAGGTCTCGGCATTGCCTTCGGGTGCCTGATGGCTCCCCCCGCCTATGCCATCGGCATCGAGCCTTTCCGGCTGCGCGTGCAGCGCTATGCCGTCACCCCGCCCCGCTGGCCGAAAGACCTCAAGCTGAAGGCGGCGCTCATCGCCGACCCACATGTCTGCGACCCGTGGATGGGCCTCGAAAGGCTCCGCTTCATCGTGAACCGCACCAACGCCCTTAAACCGGACATCATCCTGATGCTCGGCGACTATGTCGCCGGACATCGGCTTCGCACCGGTTCCATTCCCTCCCAGGCCTGGGCCGACGTTTTCGGCGGGTTTTCAGCGCCACTCGGCACGCACGCCGTGCTTGGAAACCACGACTGGTGGGACGACCGCAGCATCCAGCGCTCCGGAACGGGCATACCTTTCGCGGGCAAGGCCCTGATCAATGCCGGCATTGAACTTTACCAGAACCGGGCAGTCCGCCTTCAAAAAGACGGACGCGCCTTCTGGCTTGCCGGGCTTGATGACCAGATCGCCCTCGTTCCGAACAAGGCAGTCAACCGGAAACGCTGGCAGGGCGCCGACGATCTTAAAGGCACCCTTGCCCAGGTGAGCGACGATGCCCCGGTGCTCCTGATGGCGCATGAGCCCCGCATCATCCGCAAGGTCCCCTCCCGTGTCAGCCTGACTTTCAGCGGCCACACCCACGGCGGCCAGATCAATTGTTTCGGCTACAAGCCTGTCAGCGGGACGACGCTCGGAAAAGACAGGAACTACGGCCACATCGTCTACCCCGGACCGCCCGGCACCGGAGGCGCAGCAACACCGGCCGCGAACGGCAGACATCTCGTCATCTCCGGCGGCCTCGGCTGCTCGATCCTCCCCGTCCGCTTCGGCGTCCCGCCGGAGATCACTGTGGTGGAACTGGGAGGGGAGGAGGATACTACCGGGGCGGTCCCGATAGAGAAGCCGACGGTCTGATCAGGATAGCCCCCCCCCCCCGCGCAGAAAACACCCGGCCGGCGGCATCGGCTGCCTTGTCAGGTCAAGCAGCCCGTAGGGGGCGACGAAAGATCAAGCAAACCGGGAACTTCTTGACAACCCGAACAACTCCGGATCCCGCCCGGCGGCCAGTATCATCCTTTCGGCCAGAACCGGATTGCGTTCCAGAACGGCAGCCTGCTGCGGGAGGTCTGGAGTTTTGAAATCAAATGGATTGACGCGCTCCAGAGCATCGGGTTGTAACTGAGTGCGGCGCCCATTCGGGCTGGATTCTCCGACTGGCTCAATTCCAAACCGCTGATCTTTAAACATGTCTCCAGATGCAGGAGAACGTGATCTCGGGAGCGAATAGACCTTCCCTTCTGGCCCATTGAGATCATTAGGGTTCTTTTCCTCCAATGGCTTGGAAAACAGCCCTGTCGTATCCGGATCGAGTGCCTTGCTGACCAGATTCTCAATGTAGTTGTGGAACTCTTCCGCGTGGCGCCGCCCCGTAGGAACAGGACGATTAAAATCAGGATCCTCGACAAGGTTTCCTGATTGGGCAAGCGCCGCCATCGCCCGATAATACTGTTCCGCAGTTTTACCGGGATTCCGCCGAGCGTACTCGCGACCTATCGCATTGTTTGTCAGGTCTTTGAAATCGTCGCCGACATTGTTCGGATTGAATAATCCTCTCAAATCTTGCAGCTTTTCAACGCCATGACCAAACAGGTTTGCGGCGTCTTTGCCCACAACATCTGTCAAAACAGCGGACACGCCAGCATGTTTCGCGGCGTTAAACTGGTCCGGGCTTAACTTGAAACCCTTCGTGGCAGATCGCACATCTCTCGTATAATCGGAATTAAACGTGAGGGGGTTCTTGCGAATATCTTTGAAACCCGCCATTCTATTTTGCCTCTCTCTTGTTCAAGTATATGCGTCCATTGTTTCCAAATTTCGAAACAAAAATCTCCTCATCCTTTCCGGCACACAAATTGTTACGGGTCTCTATGACGATCCAACTTTCATGTATCAATTCGACCTTCTCGGAATCTCCATTCGCAATCAGGACCCTGAAATATTCCTCACTGAAATCCGGGTTAAAATCATGCTTCGAAAATTTGCTTATTAATTCCAATGGGTAAATCAGGCATATCCTGTCATAACTATCTGGAGACATTATTGTGTCTCCAATATTGAATTCTTTATCTCTTATTCGATAAACGATGGGCGAGGTGTCATACATCGCTATTGTGTAGTAGTCATCGCAACCACTAAGCAGAAAGACCAAACACAAGAAAAGGACTGTTTGCGGCGCGGCCGATTTTCTGAACAGCCCATCCAACCGAACTCCGCCCTGACCATCACTTACTTTCACGACACTGCTCATGTCTGATCTCCTGTTCGGTGCCTTGACCGGGTTTGCGGACGCAATTGGAAAATCCGTGCAAGCGATTGAACCGACAGGCGCAGCGCCTCTGGAAGGCGTTTACTCGCCTTTCGCCAGAACCGGGTTTTCGGATCCGTTTTCAAAGTGACTCGCGCAAGCTTTTTCAGGATTTCTCATAGATTTTGTGCAGTCTGGACGAGAAACAAGAAAAGCATTTACCGTCAGGAGCGCGTGACTTTCTGTTCCGCTTTCCAATCCCAAAATGAAGAATTTTCCAGTTTGCTGAACCGCACCAGGTCTTTCCTGACAACAGCAGTCTTCCCAAATGGCAGCCTATAGCCCGAAAAATCTCGGATCCCTGCCGGCAGCCAGGATCATCTGCTTTGCCCACAAGGGATTGCGCTCGAGAAGTTCCACTTGTTGTTCAAGGTTGGTGTTGGCCAGGGAGAATGGGTTGTTTCTGTACTCGGAAACTCGGTCTCGAAAATCAAGACTATCGGAAGGTTTAGCTTGGGGCGCCGGAACAGAAAGATGGTGTCCCTGGACGTGGTGTAACTTTGTTCTTGGACCATGGTCTGGCCGCTGTTACAGGGCGGCGATTGTCGCCGGGTCCATGGGTGTATTGTCGCAAATGGTGGCGACGGTTTCCAGTGTCATGTAGCGGCGTGTGATGGCCCACTCATCGTTCTGCTCCAGCATCATGGCTCCGACCAG
>VIRH01000057.1 GCA_008107755.1 Rhodobacterales bacterium | reverse complement strand
CGGCCATTCTGGGTGGCGGCAGTGACCGCCTGACAGCCGGCACGGGCCGGAAGACCCTGCTTGGCGACAGCGGCACGATTGATTTCTCGCAAGCGGCTGGAGAATTGATGATCGAGGCCGCAAGCACCTCGGCCAGCACGGATGGTGACGACACGATTGAATTCGGGGCAGGCGACAGCCTGGCGATCCTGGGCGGCGGGAATGACGCTCTCAACTCCGGCGACGGCGATCATGTGCTTCTGGGCGACAGCGGCACCATCGATTTCTCGCAAGTGGCTGGCGAATTGATGATCGAGGCCGCAAGCGCCTCGGCTGGCACAGACGGTGACGACACGGTCGAGTTCGGCGCCGGTGACGGCGTCGCGATCCTCGGCGGAGGGTCGGACATGCTGACGGCCGGGGACGGCGATCATGTGCTTCTGGGTGACAGTGGCACGATCATTCGCACTGTTACCGAAGAGACGGTATCCGTTGATGCCGAGAGCTTCGGTCTCGGTGCCGACGGCAATGAGATCATCGAGCTCGGAACCGGGGTCGATTTCGCGATCCTCGGCGGTGGCAGCGACCGTCTGGTCGCTCGGGGCGGCAACAAGGTCGTCCTGGCCGATAGCGGTACGATTGCCTCGGAACATGGCGCAGAGAGCGAGTCTCTCCATCTGCTGAGCGAGGCGGGGACCACGACGGCGGACGGCTCTGTCGTTACCGACGGCGACGACAACGTCAGCCTGGGTGACGGGGTCAACCGGGTTATCCTCGGTGGCGGGAACGACGCTCTCACTTCCGGCCACGGCGAAACGATTGTACTCGGCGACAGCGGCGAGATCGTCGTGGACGTGAGTGGGTCGAGTGCCGCCTTCTCCGCCATCGGCGTCAGCCGCCTCGGAGGCGCTGGTGGATTGGGCGCCGATGGCGACGATACGATAAAGCTGGGCGATGGTATCAGCACTGCGATCCTAGGAGGGGGGGCGGACGTTCTCCAGGCCGGTGATGGCAGAAACGCGGTGATCGGCGATAGCGGCAGCGTCAATTGGGCATCCTCGGGGTCCATGACACTCACAACTGCGTCGTCCGCCGTCGGCGGCGCCGACGACATCTCGACCAATGGAGGCGACGACTTCATCCTCGGCGGGCAGGGCGGTGACACCATCCAGGGTGGATTGGGCGACAACACCGTGCTCGGTGACAACGGCGAGGTCGTCCTCTTCCTGCGCGATGGGCGCCTCGTGATCGACATGGCCACAACTGTGGATGCTGCCATCGGAGGTGATGACACGATCACCACGCTGGGAGGCGACGACGTTCTCCTGGGCGGTGCCGGCTCCGATACGATCCGGGCAGGCGCGGGCAACGATGTGATTGCGGGCGATTCCGGCATTTATACGTCCGCCTACGGAAACGGCAAAGGCAGCTTCGTCGCCGAGGTGCTGACATTCGGAGGTAACGACCAAATCTATGGGGAAGACGGCAACGACCTGATGGTCGGCGGGCTCGGGAACGATTTCATCTCGCTCGGCAATGGCGACGACGCGGCGCTCGGCGATGATGGCGTGCTGACTTTCGTCAACCGCACCGATCTTCAATCGGCCGTCCTCACCAACGTGACGCGCGGCGGCCACGACACCCTCACCGCGGGTGGCACCGTGGGCGACAACATTCTGGCCGGTCAGGCCGGTAACGACCGGATGACCGGCGGCGAGGGGGATGACGTCATGTTTGGTGACATCGTCACCATGGCCTTTTCGGACTACGCAGCTCGCTTCGACGGTCAATCGGCATCCGACCGGATCACAACGATCGTCAGCGTTAACCGCAATGTCCAGGGCGATGACACGATGCATGGCAATGGCGGCAGTGACATTGTGATCGGCGGATTTGGCGCCGATGTTCTGCGTGGCGGTTCCGGGAACGACATTCTCATCGGCGACACCGCCATTATCAAACGCACCTACTCTCAGTCAGGCAGCGTCCTCCTCGGGCTGCTGACGCTGGAGACGAACTACGCATTCGTCGATGGCGGCTTTGACAGCATTTATGGTGACGGTGGTGCCGACGTCATGATTGGCGGTCTGGGCGGCGACATTTTCTACGGCGACACGGCATCCGACCTGATCTTTTCCGACGCCTACGCCGGCATTTTCCGCAATACCTTCTCCGACGACGACTTCAATGGCGAGGCGCCACCATGGCGCCTCTACACCTCCAACTTCGCAGGCAGTCAAGCGCTCGATCTGGTCTCCCATGCCCAGCAGAACAAATCCATCGGTGCGCCGCTCACTGTCACGCCGCTTGCTGGCGAGACCGAGTTCGGTCAGGTCCTGCCGGAGCCTGAAAGTGACGCCGAAACGCCTATGAACGACAACAGCGAACTGACCAGAGCGCTGCTCGATGTTCTCGACGCTGAGGATTTCGCTGAAACCGTGGCTACGCTCATTGCAAGCGGTGTTGAAGGAGATGTTCTGCGCTGTGCGATCGAGCATTTTGTCAGAAACGAAATTGGCGGTGAGCATGAGCTTGATGGTCCGCTTGTCCGTCGTGTTATACAGCTCATGATCGATTTCCTGCTCGATCGGGCACTTTACGAGCTGCCGCAACCTGAGAATCCGCCGGCCGTGAGGCCGGCGCCAGACACCTCCACTTCGGGTCGGTACCCTGCCGATCTGCCGATCGCCGCGCAATAGCCGGCAAACAGAAACTACATAGGAATGCATACCGTTATGTCCGATCAACAGCCGACTCCGCAGAACCCCGCCCAGTCGATCAATGGCGTCTCCATCAATTGGGACGATACCGACATGGAAAGCATCTACGCCAATATCGGAACGGCAACGGCCAATCGTGAGGAGTTCTTCCTCCTCTTCGGCACCCACCAGCAATGGCGCGGTTCCGTTAAGGACAAGTCCGAGGTCAATGTGAAACTCAGCAAGCGGGTCGTCATGACCCCGTTCGCGGCCAAACGCCTGGCTGTCATCCTGAGCCAGTCGCTCAAGGCTTATGAGGATCAATTCGGCAAGATCGAGGTGTAATCAGGGCTCAGGAATGCCTACAAATCTTGCAGCCATTGCCCATTGTCCGGCAGGGTCGGAGCAGCTCCGGCTCGTTCTGGGTGAGCTTCCCGCTGACGTTGATCTCGCCGCTCTCGCGGCGGATCTCAAGGAAAAGCCGATCCTCAAGCGCAGCGGTGGCGACCGGCTCGCGGTCATAGTGCCTCTGCAGGACGGCTGGGCGGGATGGGTGTTTGATGTCATGCCACCAGTCACGGAACTGCCGCGACTGGTGGAAAAGCTCATCTCACTCTCCGCCGGCTTGACGGGGAACGGCGCCCAACCTCTGGGCGCCGCACCGACGTCCGGCGAAGGCGCCGCCCTGCTTGCGCCGGTCATTCACGATCTTGCCGCGCATGGCCGCATCAAGCGCAAGGCCCTCCTGCAGGCCCTGGTCGACGCCATCGTCGTCCACGGGCTGGCGCAGGCGGCCGTTGTCCGGATCTGTCGAGAAAAAGGGGGCGGCGCGATCGTTGCCTCCGACCAGGCCCTCCTCTCACATGCCGACGAGATCGGGCGTCTCTTCGAGGCTTCTCGCGGGACGGAGGCCTGCCAGATCGATATTCGTGCAAACAGTCATGATATGGACACCCTTGAGGCCGCGTTGCTGGCAGAGGCGGTTGGTGCAGAGACACTCACGCTTCAGGTGCCGGCCCGTGGCGTAGGGGGAGTCGCGCTGCTTTTCATCGGCGCCGCGCCGGAAGCCATGGCGCAGACGCATCTGCTGGCGGAACTCGCTGCCCTCGCTCTCGGGCTTGATATCGGCGAACCGGAGAAGCGGCACGTCCGGCTTTTCAAGGCAGGCCTTGCGGTGGCAATCGCGGGACTTGTCGTCTTCATGTGTCTGCCGATACCCTTGACGATCACAGCTCCCGCGCTGAGCGAGCCGGATACCGCGGTGATCGCCGCACTTCCCTTCGACAGCTTTTTGCAATCCGTGACAGTCGATGTGGGTGACCGCGTGACGGAGGGCGAACAACTCGCCAAGCTTACGGCGCCGGACCTGGAAGCGCAGCAGCTGCAAGGCAAGTTGCAGTTGTCGGTGCAGCAGATCGCGGCCTCCGCCGCACTCGCCCAGAATGACTACGGCGCATACAAGCTCGCCCGGCAGCGCATAGAGACCATTCGCGCCCAGGTGAGGCAGTTCGACGACCAGCTGGAGCAGCTCAATGTCGCAGCCCCGGCGGCCGGCACCGTTATCCGCACGATCGGTTCGGAAGCGCTCGGCCGTTTTGTGGCGACCGGTCAGGAGATTGCGATCATCCAGCCCGACGCCCGGTATGCCGTCCGCCTGGTTTTCTCGCGCATGGACGCGCCGCTGATCAAGGCCGGCCAGGGCGGTGAGGTGTTCTTTCGCGGTCTGAACGGCCGTTCTTACCCCTTCACCGTGCTGACACCCGCCTTTGTCGACGACGCTTCAGATGCTTCCGGCGACGATGAGCAGCAACTCGTCGCGCGGGCCAGCATCACCGTCGAGGGCGAGGGTGATCTCATGGCCGGTCTGTCCGGCTTCGCGCGGGTCGAAGCGGGGTCCGGCATCCGGATCGTCGTGCTGTCTCGCTACCTCGTGGAATATCTGAGGATGACCGCATGGAGCTACCTCGGCCTTCGCTTTTGAGGCAAGTGGAGCTGCGCTGCTCTCAAGAGGGGCGGGGCATGCTTTTCCTCGCCCGGGACAGATCAAGCGGAAAGAGCTTCGCGATCAACCGGGCATTGGCCTTCAGCCTCCGTAAGGCACGGGCGGCGCTTTTGGGAACGGGGCAACTCGACGGTCTGGAGCAGTCGCAGGCACGGGATATTTACCAGTTTCTCCACCTCCTGCAGATGATGCGCAAGAGCGATCTGGCGCCCCGGAAGGCCTTCAATCCGGTCTTCATGTCCTTCGCCTTGTTCGATGTTGGCGTCTACCAGCGGCGCCTTGCCCCTCTGGCCCGCCTTTTCGTATCGAACGGTTTTCTCTTCATGATGGCGGCGCTGATGGCGGTGTGCTGCGCGCTTGGCGTCCGTAACGACTGGGCGATCATCTCCGCTTTTGACTCCGTCTTTTCCCTGGAAGCAATCGTGACTTTCGGAATTGCCGCCCCGTTTCTCAAGGTCATTCACGAATTGGGCCATGTGCTCACGGCGACGCGCTACGGCGTGGCCGTGCGCAAGGCGGGTTTCTACCTCGTGGGTTTCTATCCTATGCCTTATGTCGATTGCAGCGACGCGGATTTCAGTGCTCGGCGACGGCATCGGGTCGCGATCAGCCTTGCCGGTATCATTGTCGATGTCGCAATCGGCATGGTTGCTTTTATCGGGTGGCACTACAGCGCTGGTACTTACCTGCAAACCTTGCTCGGAAACATCTTCGTTTTCTCTACGCTCAATTCGATCCTATTCAATGCCAACCCGCTCGTAAAACTTGATGGCTACTTTGCGTTCTCCGATGCGATCGGCAACCGCAACCTTTCTACCAGGGGCCAGATGGCACTTGGCGACCTGCGCCGCTGGTTGATGAGCTTCGGCCGCGAGGGCGCAATGCCTTCCACGGGCAAGGCGGCCGGGCTCGCCGCCTACGCGGTGGCATCGGTTGCCTACCGGATCAACATGCTGCTGACGATCGCGTTGGGCCTCGCCCCGCTCTATCTCGGACTGGGCATGGTCGCCGTGACGTGGGGGGCAATCGCAATGTTCCAGACCCCCATGCAGAACATGGTCAAAAGAGCCGTGCTTTCCGGTTCGCCGACAACTGCGGATGTCTGGTTGAAGCGGGGCCTCGCGCTGGCCGTGCTGGCAGCGCTGATCGCCTTCGTTCCCTTTCCCTTCACCACAGTTGTCCCGGTCACGCTCGATACCGGTGGCCAATACAAGATCCATGCAGCCACCACCGGTTTCTTGCGCGAGATACGGGCTAACGGTCCGGTCAAGGCGGGCGAACCGGTCCTCGTCATGGTAAGCCCGACGCTTGAGAAGCAACGTGAAGTGCTGCGTCTCGAGGCGGCTGAGGCGGAACTGAACTTCAGGTCCCTGCGCGGGGTCGACCAGACAAAGGCTCGGGCCGCGCTGCGAGAGGTGGAGAGCCTCAACGAGCGGCTCGTGCTTGCCGAGGAAACCCTGGCCGCGTTACGCGTGAAGGCGGCACGCGCCGGAACATTCATCGATTTCGGCAAGGCCAGGGTCGGGCAGCATCTGCGCGCGGGTACAGCCGTGGGGAGCCTGTTGCCGAACGAAGGCCCCGCAATCCTCGTTGGAAGTTTTCCGGAACGCTATGTGGCCAAATTCCAGCATGCGCTCGTCGCGGCAGATCTTCGCCTCGACGGGCGTTACCACGCGCTCCCGCCCAATACCGTGGAGATGCAGGCCGTGCTGAAGGTGGACCGGTCGTCGGGGACACGGTCCTACCGCATCCGGCTTCCTTTCGAAGTCTCCCCGACTTCGGTGGTCGGATCGCAGGGCGACATCCGATTCAGATTCCGGTCGGAGCCCCTATGGGCCCATGTGCGTTTCTGGCTGGACACTCTGTTGGCGAACTTCCGCCAGTCGGAACTGGCCGACCACGAGAAATACCTTTCCCGGTAAAGACGCAAGCAGCAGCTGATTGCACGCAAGACGGCGGCGAAGGTCGGTTGCGACCCGCAAGGTGAGGTTCGCAAGACCGGGCCTCCTGCCTCGTGACCCTTCGCGCCCTAGCCTGAAGTCAGGCGCGCCGATTCGGGTTTGGCAATCGCTCCATGGCGAGCGGCATCGTGTAACAAAAAAACCGATTGCACCCAAAAATAATGAAAATGCACGCGCGTCAGTTTTCTTGCTTTGCGAACAAGGGGACAAGAAAGACGAGGTAGTTCTCGCAAAAATTATCAAAACTGTCGGAAGAAAGCTTGATTCGAACAAGTATGTAAAGGTTAACAAAAGGTTAACGTCTCTCCGAGATGAGAGAATTTCTACTTAATTCGAGTTTTTTTCTCAAATCCGACATCGGTCGGACGAGGTGATTTTATGAAAGACTGGGTAATCGTCACGAAGTCCCTGCTCTCAACGCTGGCGCTTTGGATGTCTTCCATCCCTCTCATGGTGGCGGGGGCCCTGTTTTATGCCGGTATGGCAATCCAGCCGGCGCTTGCCCAGTCCGGGGGAGAATTCACGTGTGATGGCTCTCTTTGGTTGACGCAAGGGTTCACGGAAGGGGGCAACAAGGGGACCCGGCTTTATCGTATCGACGTCAGTCAAAACCCGGCGGTTCTTGCAGAAGTCGGCAGTGCCGGGATTCAGTATAATTCAGCCGGTTACAATCCGGCCGATGATTACATTTATGCTATTTCTTCGAAACAGAGAGGCAGTTTACCTCGATTAGTTAAAGTGTTTTCTGATGGTACGGCGACAGTCGTCGATGCGGACCCGGATGACAATGACCCAGAGTCTCCCGTTGGAAACATGAACAACCACCAATATGTTATGGGTGCATTCTCTAGCGCAACTAGCCCTTCCGACGAATTCTATAACAAAATGTTCGTTCTCAACTATGGGGGAGCCGACGTTCTTCGCATAATTGATCTTTCTTCTCGTGTATATGAGGCGGAGATAGTTGATCTTAAGGGAAGGGACGTTGATGCCAGTGACGTGGCCTGGGCCGGCGGTCTGTTGTACGCAGTCCAGTCGCCGGATGTGGGTCAAGGTAGTCGACTGATTGCAATCAATCCGAGGGATGGCACGGTCCAAAAGCTCGGACTCACCGGTGTCGATTTCCGGTTTGGGGCGCTCTTTAGTACCGCGGAGGGTCTTTATGGCGTCGCGAACGGAGGCGCAGGTCTGTTCGAGTTTGATCTTGAGACCGGCAGAGCGACGCTGATTTCCGGCGCTCCAGGCTCCTCTGTCAACGACGGTGCGAGCTGCGCGTCGTCGTCGATTGATCTGCCGGCCGACATTTCGGTAACAAAGACGAATACGTTCAACCAGAACGACGGCCCCAACGATCTTGCCGACGACACCTATACGCCGGGCGAGAACCGCACCTACACCATGGTCGTGGGCAACAATGGCCCCTTCGGTGCATCGCGTGTTCGTGTCCTGGACACGCTGCCGGATGGGATCGATGAGAGTACCGTAAGTTGGACCTGCAGCTCGGAAAATGGCCCGATGGTGGCAGGAGGCGGAGTCTGCAACGAGGGGGCCGGCGCCAGCGATCTGGACACCTCGGTCAGCCTGCCTGTCGGGACATCGGTCCGCCTGGACCTGACGATGTCCGTGCCGGACCGTTTCAACGGTAATCTGACCAACTTGGTCTCGGTAAGTACTATCGGGAAGACCGACGAGAATACAGACAACAACGAAGCGATTGACGACGACATCGGCCCGATCTCGCTCGAGAAACGCTTGCTCGAAGAAGATGGAGTCATAGAAGGCCAGGCCGAAGCCGGCGAGCTTCTCACCTATGCCATCAGAGTGGCCAACGCGAACGACGCTGCGGTGACCGGCATCGACATCACCGACGTCTTCGACGAGAACACGAGCTTCGTCGCCTTCGGTCCCTCAACGCCAACCGGCACGGTCGATGATCAAACGATCACATGGACCAACCTTTCGGTTGCAGCCAATAGCGCGACCAGTCTTGAAGTCACGGTGCGGGTTATCGATCCGATACCGGATAATGTCACCAGCATCCTCAATCTTGTGCATTTCACTGACCAGGATCCGCCTCTGTGCGAGGAGGGCGATCCGCTTTGCGTCGAGACCCCTACAGAGCCGAAAATCTCTGCAACCAAAGAGCTTGCAGCGGAAGATGGCGTCATCGCCAACGTTGCCGAACCGGGCGAGACGCTCACGTATTTCATTGAGGTCCGCAACGACGGCGGTTCCGCCGCCGAGAATTACCTCATCAAGGACAGTTTCGACCCAGCGGCCGCTATCCTGGAAATCAATCCGGGCTTCGGCCCTGACGACAGTCTCGGTTTCGCCGCCGATCCTGAGACCGGCAGCATCTCCTGGATCGTTCCGCTGCTCCCGGAAGGAGAGTCCGTTGGTCGCTCTGTGCGCGTGACCCTCAAGGATCCGCTGCCGAAGGGCGTCGAGGTTGTCACCAATACGGTCACCACCGACTGCACGATCACCGATGAGACGACTGGGGAACCGTGCGATGTCACCCTGCCGACTGCCCCACTTGTCACCTTCGGCAAGGAGCTGACCGACGAAACGGGTGAAATTGAGGATGTCGCCGAGGCAGGCGAGACCCTGACCTACACCATCACGCTCAGCAACTACGGCGGCACGACCGCGACCGACTATACGCAGACCGATACGCTCTCGCTCCTGCCCGCGTCTATCGTGCGCACAGATGTGATCGCAAGTGTCAGCGCATCCGATGGCGGCACTTACAATTCCTCGACCGGCGTGACCACCTGGACCGGCCTCACCGTTCCCACCGGTGACGACTTCACGCCTGGAATCAAGACACTGACGCTCGACGTAACGCTGGCCAATCCGCTGCCGGAAGACCTGACGAGGATCGACAACATCTTGCCGTGCATCGAGGAGGACCCTGTTTCGGGACTGCTGTGCCGGGTCGTCCTTCCGACCGAACCGCAGATCAAGACGGTCAAGACGCTGACGAGCGAAAGCGGCGTGATCGACGACGTCGTCGAGAACGGTGAAACGCTCACCTACACGATCACAATCACCAACACAGGCAGCACGTCCGAGCCGTCATACAGCCTGGACGACGTGCTCACGATTGTGCCCGCGTCAATAATCTCACTGGACGATGCCATTGCGAGCGTCAGCGCCTCCGATGGAGGGACCTATGATCCCGCAACCGGTGTAACGAGCTGGACCGGACTGTCCGTGGAAGGCAGCGACGGCACAAACCCGGGCGAAAGGAATGTGACGGTCTCCGTCACCATGGCGAACCCTTTGCCGGAGGGCCTGTTGGAGGTGAAGAACACTGTCACCACCGATTGCACGGTCACCGACACGACCACCGGTGCGCCCTGCGACGTCATTACGCCGACGGTTCCCAGTGTGACAACCGAGAAGGTGCTGGAAGACGAATCGGGCCTCATTGAGGGTGTCGTTGAAGACGGCGAAACGCTCACCTATGAGATCACAATTACCAACACAGGCGGCACGGCGGTATCTGGCTACACGCTGACCGATACCTTGTCCTACGCGCCCCAAACGTTCAATCCAGGCACGGATTTTATCTACTATATCGCGCCTGAGCAGACATTCGTAAGTTTCGAGACGTCTGAGGAGGGGAGTTATGATGTCGCGACGGGCGAATTCGTCTTTCGAAACCTCACAATTCCCGCGCAGGAGGGCGATCAGCCCGGCACCAAAGTGGTGACCATCGAGGTCACGATGGCCGACCCGCTTCCAGTCGGCCTGAAAGAAGTGACGAACGCGGTCACCACCGACTGCACGATCACCGATGAGACGACTGGGGAACCATGCGAGGTCACGACGCCGACGGACTCCAAGGTCACCTTTGGCAAGGAACTGACCGACGAAACGGGTGACATTGAGGATGTCGCCGAGGCGGGCGAGACCCTGACCTACACCATCACGCTCAGCAATTCCGGCGGCACGCCCGTAACCGATTACACGCAGACCGATACACTCTCGCTCCTGCCCGCGTCTATCGTGCGCACAGATGTGATCGCAAGTGTCAGCGCATCCGATGGCGGCACTTACAATTCCTCGACCGGCGTGACCACCTGGACCGGCCTCACCGTTCCCGTCGGTGACGGCATTCAGGCCGGAACCAAGACATTGACGCTCGACGTAACGCTGGCCAATCCGCTGCCGGAGGACCTGACGAGGATCGACAACATCTTGCCGTGTACCGGGTTTGACACGGATCTGGAGCTGCCGTGCCGGGTCGACCTTCCGACCGAACCGCAGATCAAGACGGTCAAGACGCTGACGAGCGAAAGCGGCGTGATCGACGACGTCGTCGAGAACGGTGAAACGCTCACCTACACGATCACAATCACCAACACAGGCGGCACGTCCGAGCTGTCATACAGCCTGGACGACGTGCTCACGATTGTGCCCGCGTCAATAATCTCACTGGAAGATGCCATTGCGAGCGTCAGCGCCTCCGATGGAGGGACCTATGATCCCGCAACCGGTGTAACGAGCTGGACCGGACTGTCCGTGGAAGGCAGCGACGGCACCAACCCGGGTGAAAAGAAGGTGACGGTCTCCGTCACCATGGCGAACCCACTGCCGGGACAGCTGGCGGAGGTGACGAACATTGTCACCACGGATTGCACCGTCACCGACACGACCACCGGTGCGCCCTGTGAAGTCAGTACGCCGACAGTGCCCTGGATCCAAACCGGGAAGGTGCTGGCGGACGAAACGGGCGTCATCGATGGCGTTGCCGAGCCCGGCGAGACGCTGACCTACACGCTGACGGCAACCAATAACGGTGGTACGGACTCCAGCGCCTACGTTCTCCGGGACACTTTCGCCCCGGCGGCGGCGGTCGCGTCCATCGCCGGGGGCGATGGGCCCGAAGACGCTCTGTTTTTCAGTGCAGATCCGTCGACCGGTGCCATTTCTTGGACGATCCCGACAATCGCGGTGGGGCAGTCGGTCACCCGGTCGGTGAAGATCACATTGACCGATCCGCTGCCTACCGGTCTGCAGGTGGTAACCAACACTGTCGTCAACGATTGTACCGAGACTGACGCAACCACGGGCGCGCCATGTCGGGTCGACACGCCGACTTTGGGTGGGGTCGATCTCAGGAAAGATCTTACCGGCGAGACGGGTACCCAGTCCAACGTCGCCGAGCCTGGAGAAACGCTCACCTACACCATCACTGCGACCAATACCGGTGGTACGGACCTTGAGAACTACGAATTGAGGGATGCCTTTACGCCGATCGAAGCGATCGACGCGCTGAACAACACCGGTGGCGGTACGTCGAATGCGACGTCGGGCGTTACCACCTGGACGATCGATTTGATCCCGGCCGGAGAAAGCGTGACGCGCACCGTATCCGTCACACTTACGGACCCTTTGCCGCCCGCGACTCCGGAAGTGACGAACCTTGTCCACTTTACCGACGATCCGGAACCTGATTGTCCGTCGCTCTTCTCGGACACGGACGTAACGGATGATCCGCGGTGCGTGGTCACCGAAACCCCGGGCGAAATCACGATCGAGAAGCGCCTCACCGGGGAATCAGTGGCCGATGATGAAATTGCACAACCCGGCGAGGAACTAACCTACACCATTACGCTCACCAATTCCGGCGGTACCGACGTTAACGGCCACACGTTGAAGGACGCTGTGGATCCGAACACCACCTTTGTGTCTGCGACACCCCCTGCAACGTCGTTCTCCGGCTCCGAAGAGTTGATTTGGAGCGATCTGACCATTCCGGCCAATTCGTCGATCGATGTCTCTGTCACGATACGCGTTGTCGATGAAATCCCGGACGGTGTCACCCAGATCAAGAACGTGGCCTATACGGTCGAACCGCCCTCGTGCGAGGCTCCGGATCCGCGCTGCGTCTCAAACCCGACGGAACCGAAGATAAGGGTCGTCAAGACTCTCGACGCTGAGTCCGGCTTAGAAGCCGGGGTCGCGGAAGCAGGCGAAACGCTGACGTACACGCTGACGTTCCGGAACGTGGGCGGCACCGAAGCGACGATCGATGTGACGGACGACCTCGAACTCTCGCCCGCAACCATCCTCATCGGCGACGCGGTCGTCAGCGCCGTGCCCTCCGACAGCGGCAATTATAGTGCCGGCAGAACTGTCTGGAACGACGTGACGATTCCGGCCCAGGTCGGCGAAACGCCGGGCGAAACCAAGCTTACGCTTGCGATCACGCTTAGTAATCCCTTGCCGGATGGCTTGAAGGAGATCAGCAACATCGTCACGGATCCGTGCGAGATTGTCCCGGGCGACGGCCAGGTCTGTCGTGTCGACACCCCGACTCCGTCCATTCTGAGCCAGACGAAAGCCTTGACTGACGAGAGCGGTGATGTCGATGACGTCGCGGAACCCGGCGAAGTCCTGACCTATACGATCACCATCACCAACTCCGGCGGTGCCACGGCTACAAATTACGTCGTCGACGACCTGTTCGAGCCCGCTTCAGCGGCCGCGTCTATTGTTGCGGGTGATGGACCCAACGACGGCTTGAATTTCTCCTCCGATACGAACACGGGCGCCATCAGCTGGACGATCCCGACGATCAACGCCAACGAAACGGTGACCCGTTCGGCGAAGGTGACCATGCGGAATCCACTGCCGGACGACGTTTTGGCAGTGACCAACTCCGTCCTCAACGACTGCGAGGTCGTCGACCCGACGACGGGCGCACCATGCCGCGTCACCCTGCCCACGCCGCCGAGCATTTCCGCGACGAAGGCACTGACAGACGAGGATGGATCGATCGTCGGCGTGGCTGAAGCGGGAGAAACGCTCACCTACACAATCACCGTTACCAACTCCGGTGGCACGGAGGCTGTCGACTACGAGATCGAAGACGCTTTCGTTCCCGCAGCGGCTGCGGCAACCATCGTTGCCGGGGACGGTGCGGATGATCCCGTAAACTTCTTCGCGGATCCGGACACTGGCGAAATCCGTTGGACTGTCCCCTCGATCATGCCCAATGCCACGGTGACGCGATCCGTCAAGGTCACTCTTACCGAGCCACTTCCATCCGGGCTGCAGTCCGTGACCAACACGGTCATCACCAATTGCACGGTCATCGATCCCACGACTGGCTTTCCATGCTCCGTCACGAACCCGAGCGAGCCAAAAATCGTGCAGACGAAGGCTTTGACAGCCGAAAACGGCCTGGTCGATGACGTAGCGGAAGCTGGTGAAACACTGACCTATACGATCACCATCTCCAACGATGGCGGTCAAACCGCGTCCAACGTGATAGTGGAGGATACCTTCGAACCGGCGTCTGCCGCCGTCTCGATCATCGCCGGAAACAGACCGGGCGACTCGCTGAATTTCACCGGCAACGCCGCAACGGGTGAAATCCGCTGGCAGATTCCGTCGCTTGAAAGCGGAGAAACTGTAACGCGGTCGGTGCGGATCACGCTCGCCAGCCCGCTGCCGGCGGGTCTGGCGGCAGTGACCAACACCGTCACCAGCAATTGTACCGAAACCAATCCCACAACGGGCGCGCCGTGTCGGGTAACTACGCCAACCCAACCGTCGATCGAGACCGTCAAGGCTCTGACGGATGAAAGCGGTGCGGTCGATGGTATCGCGGAGGCCGGCGAGACGCTGACCTACACGATCACCATCAACAACAGCGGCGGTGCAGACGTCACCGACTACGTGCTCCAAGATGTATTCGGGCCGGGCGCGGCCGCGGCGTCTATCGTCGCGGGTGACGGGCCGGATGACGCAGTCAACTTTCAGGCCGATCCGAGCACAGGTGCGATTCAGTGGATCATCCCGGACGTCGCAGCCGGTGAAACGCTCACCCGCACAGCGAAGGTTACGCTCACCGACCCGCTTCCGAGCGGTCTCGAGGCAGTCAGCAACACAGTCCTCACCGATTGTACGGTGACCAATGCGACGACGGGCTTCCCTTGCGAGGTCACGACTCCGGCCGGGCCGTCCTTGTCCACGACCAAGGCGTTGACGGCCGAAACCGGGTCGAAACCCGGCTTGGCGGAGCCTGGCGAGACGCTGACCTACACGATCTCGGTCACCAACACCGGTGGAGCGGAGGCGGTCGACTATCGCCTGGAGGATATCTTCGTACCGGTCGGAGCCGCGGCTTCTATCGTAGCCGGTGCGGGCGCGGACGATGCGGTCAATTTCTCTGTCGATCTGACCACCGGGACTATTGCCTGGACGATCCCTTCGATCGCAGTAGGCCAAACGGTCGAACGTTCGGTGCAAATTGCGCTTGCCAATCCGCTTCCCTCCGGGCTCGCGGCCGTGACTAACACGGTCACCACCGATTGCACGGTCATCAATACGACGACAGGGGCGCCGTGCGAGGTGACGACCCCGACAGAGTCCATTGTTTCCACCACGAAACAGTTGACTGACGAGAGCGGTCAGATCGCAGGCGTTGCAGAGCCGGGTGAAACCCTGACCTATACCATCACCGTGTCCAACACCGGCGGCGCGGAAGCGACCAATTTCAAGGTCGAGGACTTCTTCACGCCGGCAGCCGCCGCCATCAGTATCCTTCCGGGACCCAACCCCAACGATGCTCAGCGCTTCTCCGGCAACCCGCGAACCGGCGCCATGTCCTGGACGATCCCATCTCTGCCGGCGGGCGAAACGATTACGCGTTCCGCAAGGGTGGTGCTCACCGAAGAGTTTCCGGAAGGCGTGACAGAGGTAAGGAATATCGTCACTACGCGTTGCGTCGTCACTGATGTCACAACCGGGGCGCCGTGCGAGGTCGTTACGCCGACAGATCCGGACATCACCTTCGAGAAGGCTTTGACAGGAGAAACCGGCGAGGTGGCGAACATTGCCGAGCCCGGCGAGACACTGACCTTCACCATTACCTTGCTGAATAACGGCGGCTCGGGGGAAACCGACTACACCCTCACCGATACGCTTTCTGTCCTGCCGGCCACGGTCGCGGTCGCAGACGCGGTCGCTAGCGTTTCGGCATCGGATGGAGGCACTTACAACCCGTTGAACGGAGTGACAACCTGGAACGGCCTTTCTGTTCCCGCAAAGGTAGGCGGCACCCCCGGTATGAAGGAAGTGACGCTTGATGTGACCCTTGCTTCTCCCCTACCGCGCACGCTCACGGATATCATAAACACGCTGCCTTGCGAGGATCCGTCGGAGCCAGGCTGCGAGGTCATTATCCCATCGACGTCCGACGTCGAGTTCACCAAGGCGCTGGTTGGTGAAAGCATCACCGTAAATCAGATCGCCGAGGCGGGAGAGACACTCACTTACGAAATCACCCTGACGAACACTGGCGGACAAGCGGCGACAAACTTCACTTTGGAAGATGTTTTTGAGCCGGCCGAGGCCATCGCGTCCGTAGTGCCATCTAACGGCGGCCGCTATCAGGGCGGAGGCGTCAGCGAATGGACGGGGCTCACCATCCCAGCGAGCAACGGCGGTACGCCAGGAACGCTCAAGGTCCGAGTCGCGGTTACGCTCAGCAATCCTCTTCCCAGCGGTATCTTGTTTGTAAGAAACACCCTTCCCTGCGACGAAGCGGACTGCAATGTCACGACACCGACCGAGCCGGATGTCAGCGAGGAAAAGAAGCTCGTCGCGCAAGATGGCGTCAACGACGAATACGCTGAGGCCGGCGAGACACTGGTCTACGAGATCACGCTCACAAACAACGGTGGCTCGGATGAGACGTCCTACACGTTGAAGGAAGCCCTCTTTCCGAGCTCCGCTGCCGCCGAAGTAACCGTCTCCGACAACGGAACCTATGATCCCTCGACCGGCGAGACCATATGGACGGGGCTCTTTGTTCCCAAGAAGGAGAATGGCACGCCGGGCACCAAGTCGGTGACACTGACAGCTCGCCTGAAGGACCCCTTGCCCGACGGTACAAAGCAGATCGAAAACACCCTTGGGTGTGAAGGCGCAGGCTGCGTTGTCGTCCTCCCGACCGAGCCGGAGGTGATCGCCACCAAGACGTTGGTCGAGAGCGGCGAGCGAAATGGCTTTGCCGAAGCGGGAGAGACCTTCGTCTACACCATCACGGTAACCAACCTTGGCGGCGCTGCGCAGACTGACTACACGCTGGAAGACACGCTCTTTCTCCAGCCCGACACTTTTGGTCTTTCCGAGGCGATTGCGAGCGTGACCGCATCGGACGGTGGTTCGTACGATCCGACTACAGGCACGACCTCGTGGGACATCGCCTCCATCGGCGTCGACCAGACCGTGACGCGCACGCTGACGGTCGTGTTGGCCGATGCGTTACCGGCCGGTCTGACCCAAATCAAAAACAGCGTTTTCGACGGCTGTATTGTAACGCCGAATGATCCGGCCACCTGCGTGGTCCGTCCGACGGAACCGGCCGTCACGACGTCAAAAGCCTTGACGGATGAAAGTGGCACTAAGGCCGGTGTGGCCGAGGCCGGCGAGACGCTTGTCTATACCATCACGCTGCAAAATGCCGGTGGTTCGGAGGCGGTCGACTTCCTTCTGGAAGATCAGCTCTCGGCGCTGCCGGACACAGTCAGCATTGCCAGTACGGTTGTCGGCGCTACCGCGTCGGACGGCGGTACTTTCGATGTAGCGACTGGCACCGCCCGCTGGACCGGTCTGTCGATCCCCGCACAGGTTGGCGATCAGCCGGGCCTCAAGCAGGTCACCCTGACCGTGCAACTGGCCGGAACGCTGCCGGAAGGGATGACACTGTTCCGCAACCTCGTTCTCACTAACTGTGACCCGGACGCGGTCGGCGCGGAGTGCCAGGTGGATATTCCCACGGAAGGGCAAGTCCTTCAGTCCAAAGCACTTGTCGACGAGATCGGCGGAGCGCAAGAGGGCGTCGCGGAGCCCGGCGAGACGCTCATCTACGAGATCACGCTCGTCAACATGGGCGGTGATATCGCGACAGACTATCTGCTGCGTGACTCCTTTACGCCGACGTCGGCGGAAGTTGCGATCGAGGCAGGCGATCGGATCGACGACTCCCTCAACTTTACGTCCGACGCCTCGGCAGGAACCGCCCGTTGGGTCATCCCGGAAATCGCACCGGGCGAAACGGTGACCCGCCAGCTCAAGGTGACTCTCGCCGATCCTCTGCCGGAAGACGTCATCGAGGTTCGCAATCTGCTCCCGGATTGCGTGGCCGGGGGTGACCGAACCTGTGAGGTGGTGACGCCCGTCGGCGTGCCATCAACCGACATCACGGTCATCAAGAAGGCCGGCCTAAAGACGGTCCACCGTGGCGACAAGGTTCCCTACACGATTCTCGTAACCAACAACGCGTCACTGGGATCGGCCCGCTTGACTGTGACCGACCGAATTCCCTCTGGTTTCCGCTATGTGCCGAATTCGGGCAGCGTCGGCGGGGACGCCAGGGAACCGACGATCTCGGGCAGAACCCTCTCGTTCGAGAATGTGTTGGTGGCACCAGGCGAGACCGTCGAGGTGAAGCTGAAGCTGATGGTTTTGAGCTCAGTGGAGGCCGGCAGGCACAAGAACTTCGCCAATGCGACCGGCCCCGGGGGTGACCCTGTTGGTCCGGATGCCACGGCGGAAGTCATTGTCTTGGTCGATGCGGTCTTCGATTGCGCTGAAATCATCGGTCGCGTGTTCGACGATGCGAACCGTAACGGCTACGCCGATGACGGAGAGATCGGGCTGCCGAGCGTGCGTGTGGCGACCGTCAGCGGCCTGCTAGTGACGACCGATCAGTACGGCCGCTTCCACATACCGTGCGCCGACCTGCCCGACAGCCGGATCGGAACGAACTTCATCATGAAGCTTGATACCCGAACCCTTCCGACCGGCTATCGCGTGACGACGGAGAACCCCAGGGTTGTCCGCCTGACGGCAGGCAAGGCGTTGAAGCTCAACTTCGGTGCCGCTCTTGGCCGCGTGGTGGCTCTTAACATCTCCGACGAGGCCTTCAAGCCTCACGGGGTTGAACTGACGGAGCAATGGAAGGGGCAGCTTGGAGTGCTCATAGAGGTTCTCGGCCGCGGCACGTCAATCTTGCGCCTCACCTATGTCGATGCCCAGTCCGATCCTCAGATCATAGGTATGCGGATGGAAAGCCTCAAAAACCAAATCAGTGAGCTTTGGAAAGCGTCAGACGGCAGTTACCGCCTCGAAATCGAAACCCGTGTGGAGTCCGCAAAATGAGCCCCATGACAATTGGAAATGGTCGGAGCAGTGCGAGATTGCGCAGCGCCACCCTCAGTTTTGTTCTGATGATCCCTATAGCGGCCCCCGCGCTTGTGTTCCCAGGCGTTCCGATGTCAGCGAAGGCTGAGGTTCCGGCGGTTGATGTCAAGTCGGCGCCGGCCAAGTCGGTCGCCACGAATGCGGGAAAGATCCCTTTTTCCATCACCGTCGACGGTCAGGTCGTGGACGAAAGTGGTAAGCTGAAACCCGCAACGTTCGGCTCGCCGGCCGATGCCCTGGGGGCGGACCGCAAACGTAAGGCAGACGTGGACCTGAGCGCGGTAGACATCCAGGTCAAGTTCGACGGGCTGGAGCAGCGCACGCTGCTGAATGTCTCGACGACCCCGATTCGGCTTGCCTACCGGGCCGGCGAACCCGTGACGTTCCTGGCAACGTCCAACTATCCTGCCTTCATTCGGAACTCCGAAATCCGTATCTACAGTCTCGGCTCCAACGCGCCGAGGCAGCCTGTGGCAACGATCCCGATCCTGCTCAATGATCAGGCCAGCTGGACGATGCCCGACGGCGAAGAGAGTGATTTCGCCTATGTGTTGAGGGTGTACGACGACAAGGGCCGATTTGACGAAACCGAGCCGTTGACGCTGGTCCGTACAACGCGCGATTTCAAGACAGCGTCCGGAAGCGAAGCGGTCGCACCGGGTCGTGCCGAGGACCGGACGGGGGTCAAGAACATTCCCGTCTTCGGAGGCGCGGTCACCGTATTCGGGCGCAATGTCCCTCCAGGCTACACGGTCGAGGCCTTCAACGAACGTATTCCCGTGGACGAAAAGCGGGCCTTCGTGGTTCAGCGCATCCTGCCACCAGGCGACCATCGGATTGATGTCGCGGTGAAAGGGGCTTCAAAGAGCGGCGGTCTGAGCTTCGACCGGGCGGTCAACATCCCGTCGAACGACTGGTTCTATGTGGGTCTTGCGGACCTTACAGTCGGCAAGCGAATTGGCAATGACGCCATTGAGACCGTACGCAGCGGCGAATACGACAAGATCTACACGAAGGGCAGGGCCGCCTTCTATCTTAAGGGCAAGATCCGGGGAAAATACATTCTGACAGCTGCCGCCGACACGGGCGAAGACAAGATCGAAAACCTGTATCGCGGTCTTGACGAGAAAGACCCGAGGCAGCTGCTCCGGCGGATTGACCCGAACGATTACTATCCTGTCTACGGCGATGATTCCGTTACGGTGGAAGACGCGCCGACGAGTGGGAAATTCTATGTGCGGCTGGAGCGCGGCGACAGCGAAGTCATGTGGGGCAACTACAAGACGAGCATTACCGGAACGGAATTCCTGCGCTCCAACCGCGGTTTGTATGGCGCTCGCGCGATTTATCGCTCGGAGCAGGTAACCTCTCGCGGCGAGCATCGCACCGAAGCGATAGCCTACGCCGCGCAGCCGGAAACCCTGGCGCAGCGCGACGAATTCCTCGGAACGGGCGGTTCTGCCTATTTTCTGAGGCGGCAGGATATCACCATCGGCTCGCAGACGCTCGCCATAGAAATCCGTGACGGCGTCACCGGCGAGGTGCTGAAGCGTCGGAACCTCATTGAGGGCGAGGATTACTCCATCGACTACCTCCAGGGGGTTATCCTTCTGAAGAAGGCGCTTTCGTCGAGCGCGCAGACATCCGATGCCGTTCGACCTGACGCTTTGGGCAGCAACGATATCTTCCTCATCGCGGAATACGAATACACGCCGCTGCTCCAGGACGTCGATGGCTACATACATGGTGGTCGCGTGCAGCAGTGGATCGGTAACAGGTTGCGGATAGGCGTGACGGAGGTTAACGAGAACAGTTCGCGCGGTGACCAGCAGTCCGTCGGAGCCGACTTTCAGCTCCGGCCCACACTGAATTCGGTCATTGAAGGCGAGTTCGCCCAATCGAAGGGGCTGGGAACCAAGACGTCGATCTCGACCGACGGCGGGATCACGAATTCGGAAAAGGTTCTCCGCGATCAAGCCGGTCGCGGCGGCAATGCGTGGCGCCTGAAGGGACAGGCGGATCTCGCAGATCTCAATATTCCAGGGCTGCGGGGCTCAGTCGGGGCCTTTTACGAGAAAAGGGAGGCAGGTTTCTCCGCCACCGGCATTGATACGGCCGCGGACAGGCAGACCTGGTCGGCCGAGACCAGGATTGAGGTAACCGAAAGTACCGACCTGAACGCAGGTTACAAGGAGACGAGTGACAGCGACGGAAGACGTAGGCGTGAAGGAGACCTCTCCGCAAGCTGGCAGATGACAGCTCAACTCAGAGGCACGGCCGGCGTGTCGACCACGGATGTGCATTCGCCCTCGGCGATCACCGCCGGCAAGTCCGGTTACGATGGCTCGCGCGTCGACGGCGGCGGCCGGATCGACTACGAGCCGAATGATGACAGCCGCTATTATGCCTTCGCGCAGGGAACCTTGAAACAGTCCGGCGATATCCATCGCAACGACAGGGTGGGCGTTGGCTCGGAATACCGCGTGACCGAAAAGATCAGCGTGAGCGGCGAGACATCCTACGGCACCCATGGCGTTGGGTTGACCGGCCAGATCAATTACGATCCCACCGTGGAAGATCATTACTACGTCGGCTACAGGCTTGATCCGAGCCGTGCCTTCGACATCGACACGAGCCAGGATCTCTTCGGCACGGACACCGGCACGATCACGGCCGGGGCGCAGCGAAAGCTCAACGAGCACACCAGCGCCTACGCGGAGAACAATTTCGATATGTTTGGGCGGCGCAAGTCGCTCGCCCAGGCCTATGGCGTCTCCTATACGCCCAACGACAAATGGACCGTGACAGGCGGTTTCGAAGCGGGGCAGGTGCAGGACGATACGATCGACCGCATCACCGGCAGGGAGAAGTCCGACTTCGACCGCAAGGCCGCCTCGATGGGCTTCACCTACAACGACGAGGAAACAGGTACGCGCGGCAAGCTGCGCAGTGAGGCTCGGTTCGAGAACTCAGAAGACAATTCGCGTGACCTGGACACTTATCTGCTCCTGGCGGGGCTCTCGTTGAACACGTCACCGAACTGGCGCATTCTGACCAACGTTGATGCGGCCATTTCTACCGGGGAAACCAATTCCTACTGGAATGGCCACTATCTGGAAACGTCAGTCGGCTACGCCTATCGGCCGGTCGACAACGATCGCTGGAACGCGCTGTTCAAATACACCTATCTCCGCGATCTGCCGGGAAGTGATCAGGTCAGCGCGTTGACGGGAACGATGTCAAACATCGAGCAGCGTAGCCATATTCTTTCGGGCGACGTGACCTACGACCTTTATCCATGGCTTTCCGTCGGCGGCAAATATGGTTTCCGGGTTGGTGAGATCCTGGACAGTGACGACGTTGACCCGGGTTGGGAACAGTCGTTCACCCAACTGGCGGTACTCCGCGCGGATCTGCATTTTGTCAGCAAATGGGACGTGCTGGTGGAAGGCCGTGTCCTGGATAGCCCGACTGCGGAAACAACCGACTATGGCTCCCTCCTCGCCCTCTACCGCCATGTTGGCGACAATCTCAAGGTTGGCGTTGGTTATAACACCGGCCGCTTTAGCGACGATCTGCGGGACGCGACGCTGGATGATCAGGGCGCCTTCCTCAACGTCGTTGGAAAGTGGTGATGCTGAGGAAAAAAAACGGATTGGCATCAAACCGTCCCGCGGGGCCGGAGATTGCCAGAAACAGGGACCCGATGCAGACCAGGCTGACACGCCGCGCACTTCTGTTCGCTGGGGGTGCTCTGGCGGTCTCCGGATGCGAGACACGCAGTCGAACAAGCGGGTTCGCGGCGGCTGGCAGTCACTTGGGCCCCGAGACCGCGAGCCACAGGAGCTCAGAAATCCACTATGCTGCGCGGATTGACCAGGGGTACGAGATTCCCGAGGTCGATCTGCACAGGCTGGCGCCGGGCCTGCGCCGAAGTGTCGTGCCGGACCCTACCGGGTTGAAACCGGGTACGATCGTCATCCGTCTCGATGAATGTCGGCTTTACCTTGTAGGCAGGGACGGTCAGGCTTTCAGATACGGCATCGGCATCGGTGCGGACGGGTATCGCTGGAAGGGGTCAGGCATGATAGGGCGAAAAGAGAAATGGCCGACCTGGACGCCGACCGCTGAGATGCTGATTCGGCACCCGTCGCTAGCGATCTACCGTAACGGTCAGGGCGGCGGCATCAACAATCCTCTGGGCGCACGCGCACTCTATATCTTTCAGCGTGGGAGGGACACGCTCTATCGTGTTCACGGGACACCTGAATGGTGGAGCATCGGTCGGGCAATGTCGTCCGGCTGTATCCGCATGATCAATCAGGATGTAATCGATCTCTATTCCCGTGTGCCGCAAGGAGCTTCAATTGTGGTTCATTGAAGGAAGGTCCTGCGGCGGACGCCCCCTCAATAACACCGATCCTTGTAATGATATCATGCTAAGGAGAAGCAGAACAGAGGTGGCTCGGTGGGCGTGATGATGTAGACGCCCACCGCTGGCCTTGATGTGGGAAGGTGGGATTTCCTCGATCCTGCGGGAGGCGTCAATGTCTGA
Source organism: Rhodobacterales bacterium (assembly GCA_008107755.1). Classification (GTDB taxonomy): domain Bacteria; phylum Pseudomonadota; class Alphaproteobacteria; order Rhizobiales; family Stappiaceae; genus Roseibium. The sequence continues at coordinate 1,930 of VIRH01000057.1, read as the reverse complement.
AGTTCACACAATCGGTCTTGATCTTGCGAAGTCTGTTTTCCAAGCCCACGGAGCTGATGGATCAGGCGAGGTTGTCTTTCGAAAGCAACTGCGTCGGAAACAAGTTTTGGCTTTTTTCGCTGATCAGCCGCGCTGTTTGGTTGCGATGGAGGCTTGCGGTAGCGCCCGTTACTGGGGGCGTGAGCTTGCTCGGCTCGGCCATAAAGTACAGCGTGCCGCAATCCTTCCAATTCCCGTGACCAGTAGTGCGCACTGCGGCAAGCCTCCATCACGAAAATTGCCGGTGCCTGCTCAGCCATGAATGTTCGGAACTGCGGACGCGAAAACTTCCGGCGTAGCACAACGCATCCGGTATAGTCGCAACGTGAACCTGGAATGCTGCTTTTGCCAGATCCACCCCAATCATCATATCTTCTGTCACGGTTGCTGTCCTTTCCCCGTTGGTGACATTCAACATCACCACCAGGGCACATTACGATGCCGTTTGGAGAGGGCGGCAACCACCCCATCTTTTACGCCGCCCGCAGCAGGACTATCCCGCCGCTACCGTTGTCGAATTTTGCACCGCCGCTCTCAGGCCGTGCCGATACAAACTGTCCGCAGCCTCATACCGGCACACAAGAGCGGATGCGTTCGGCCTGTGGGAGGGCTGCACCGGCGAGATCAACGCCTGAACTCCGTCCAGAAAGGGCCCCTCCCGACTGAACAGATTAAGTTGGCAACACCCTTCAGATGCTGGTGTTGCGTGTTTCATGCACGCTTGCGCATCCGGGATTGTTGCCGCCGGAACGATCCGGGCCAACTGCAATGTATTTGCCGATTTCGTCGCCCTCGAGGCCAACCAGAAGTGGCTGATAAGTCCCAGCAAGTACGGCAGTGTCATAGAGTTCTTCGACCGACCCGGTGATGGTTAGTGTGTGGCAAACCTCACCGTCACTGAGACGCACGACATAAACCGCGCATTCAGGCGCTCTGTCGCGCTCTTTCAACTCGCCGTCGAGCGGCAGGCCTGAAAACACCTCGTTGCGCGGCTTTGAAAGGCTGATTACGGCGAAGTCGCCGCAGAACGACAGGCCGCGGAGGAAGCCGGGACACCAGGCTATCCGTTCGAATGCGCCGGTGGTGCGATCGATCCGGCCAAGCCAGCCCGAACCGCCTTCCAGAACATAAAGCTCACCACGATAAAGACGCGGCGTGTGCGGCATCGCCAGGCCGCGTGAAATCACCGTGTCTGTGCGCATGTCGATGACCATGCCGCCGTCGGCGCGCATGTCTCTCCACCCTCCGGCAACATTGCTCTCGCCGATCACCGTCGCATAGGCTGCCTCACCATCTTCAAGACAGAAACCGTTGAAATGACAGCGGTCTTCATTGGCGATTTCAGTGATGAATGAGGGCCGCCAGATGGGCGAAAAGCTGCCCTTGCCATCAAGTTCGGCAAGGCAATTGTAAAGTGTCACCGCGACCAGAAGCCGTCCTTTGGCGTCAATGTGAATATCGTGGATGTCGACGGCACCGGTCACATCGCATCCGCGGGGCATGTAGATGCGATCCCAGCCATCAAGCTGGGTGCCGGGTTCAAGACCGTTCTCGAACAGCCAGACCTGATGCCGGGTCGAGAGATAAAGCCCCTTCTCGGTGGGACGCATGGCCATGGCATGGCCGAAATTGCGTTCGCTGACGGCAACATTGCCTGTAAGGCCTGGCCCGATGATCACCACCTTGCCCTTAGTATAAGTGGTGAAGGCAAGAGAGGCCCCACTTTGTTGCATCCAGCCGACCAACCCGCTGGAGTAGGTGACGTGAAAGGGCGTGTCGTCTTTCACGCCGACGCCATCGCCAGCAAGGATGGGTTCCGCAGTGCGAGGTCTCGCCTCAGAACTTGATTCGCTCATTATTGTTCCGCTTCGTCCGATGTTGCGGTCCCTTC
>VIRH01000034.1 GCA_008107755.1 Rhodobacterales bacterium | reverse complement strand
TATCCAACGCGACCGGACCTATGAAATTCGGGTGGGAGACAGGCAAAAAGACGCAATAATCCGTGCTCTGCCACAAGACAGAACTTGCCATGCGTCACAAGTGATTCTAAAATCCTAGCTGCTAGACCGAGATTTCAGGCACCCTTGCCTATCTCAATTAGGACCCGCCCTCGTGGCGGGTTCTTTTCGTTTTAGCCTTCCTCGTTGTTTTCCCCTCCCCTTTCCAGAGTCTCGAATTCGCTTATGAGCGCTGAAATCCGCTCGCCGACAAACTGCGCGAATTTCGGTTCGCTCTTCGCGTCGATGATGATCTTCATCGTGTTGGGTGACTGCTCGATTCTCCCATAGGAGCGAGTGCTCGACTGGATCGGCGCTTTCGACTCCTTGGGCTTTGCCGTTCTGGCTTTGTCCGCCTTCTCGGCCGCTCGCATCGCCAGATCGAAGCGCTTGTTGGAATCTGCTTTCGTCCAGATTTCGTAGCCTGGCAAATCCCTGACAGCCTCGATAATGGAAGCCTTGTGAGCCGCTTTCTCCATCAGCTGCCCAAAAGCTTCCCATCTGGTCCGGCCGATTTTTGGAGCCGGTCCAATGGAAAGGCATATATCTCTCGGCACCTGTCCGGCGATCGCCGTCATCTTCGAGATAATCGTCTCGTTGCCGACACCAACGGATTCAGCAATCACCTTGCGGCTGTAACCAGCCTGCGTCAGTGCCTGCGCATACATCGCCTGTTCAATGAAGCTGAGGTTTTTGCGCTCGTTGTTCTCCAGCCCCTGGGCGACGATGAGCTGTTCGTCCGTAAGATCCTCAACGAACGCCCTGACCTTGAGGCCCAGAACTTTGGCCGCCTTGTTCCGTCTTGCACCGTATGCGAGCTGGTAGGCTCCATCGACGTCCGGGTGCGGCCGAACCAGGATTGGCAGTTTCTGCCCGGACGCCTCAATCGACGCCACCAGGCTCTGGAACTGAGGATCATCCTCTGTCCATTCCATGCGATCCGGGATCAAGGACGCCAGGACAAGATCAGGGTCCAGCTCTTGAACCTTGGATTTCTTGAGCTCTTCCCTGAGGTTGAGATTGTCCTTTTCAATGCTGGCAAAGCTCGCCTGCAGCGCCTTGGTCGGGGCAGTTGTCATCGATTTTTCAATCGATTTCTCACTCGCGGCCTGTTTGGCAAGCGCTTCGGGATCGACCTGGCCGAACATCCCGGCGAGCTTCTTGGCCCTGGTGGAAGCTTTTGAATTGGTCATTTCCGGCCCCAGACCTTCAGGATCTCACCAAAAATCTCTTTGTTCGCGGCATTCACCGCTTCAATCGCGCGAATGTAGGTATCTCGGCTGACGGCCCCACGCTCAAGTTCATAGAGTGTCTTGTTCTCCAGACCTGCGTTCGTGATCGCGGTTGTTTCCAACACAGCAGACGTCAAAACGCTTTCGCCGAACAGAGAGCGAAGCAGGGCGGCAATGTTGACCTGAGGCACGTCGTGCGGAACGTGCCGCGTCAGAAGGAAGCGGAGGAAGTCATGATCAACCGATGCACCGAAGTGCGCCATCTGCTCGAGCATTTCGTCCAGCATATAGAGGAACTGGTTCATGCTCGCGACATCGATCATCGCTGACTGAACCGGTATGATGAGACCGGTCGCAGCATAGACCGCGTTCAGCGTCAAATAGGACAACTGCGGCGGAGCATCGATGACGACGACATCATACCTGTCCTCAACGCTTCGAAGGGACGTCGCAAGACGGCGAATGAAGTACTCGTCGCCAAGGTAATTGTTGCTAATGATCGCTGCCGGGGTCTCATAGTCGAAGTACTGAAGTTCGCTCTGACCGGGGACGATATCCAACCCGGCGAAATAGGTCGGGCGTATCACCTCAGGAAGAGACCGGCGCTCCTCATCATAACGCAGCACCGCAAAAACCGTTTCGTTGTCTCCAACCTCCAGAACGGGCTGAACGCCGAGCATTTCGGTCAAGCTGGCTTGCGTGTCCAGATCGATCGCCAAAACACGGAGACCCTGTAACGCGAGAAACTGCGCCAGGTGCAAGGCGGTCGTGGTCTTTGCGCATCCGCCTTTGAAGTTGGCGATGGCGACAACCTGCATCTTGTCGCCCTCTCGGCGCTGCGGATCAAAGGTCGTTGCCTGTGAAGGCCGGCGCTCGGCCAGGAACTTCCGCAATTCATTGATCTGCTCGAGAGAGTAGATGCGCCTGTTGCCTTCGGAGCGGTCCGGCATCGGCCCCTCCCCGTCCAGCGACATTTGCCGTAGCGTGGCAGGTGAGATGCCGACAAGATCGGCAACCTCGGACGACGAAAACGAGCGAAGCTGCTTTCGTGCTTCCGGCGGGTAGTTCACTTGCCAGTTGTTTTTGATTTGCGTGCTGAGCAACGCGGAGAAACGAGAGATTTGCCCCCGCGTGCTGTTTGGGTCCAAAGTCTCCTCAACCTCGACGGTTTCGGTCATGTCTTTAAGCTCCGACGCAAAAAAGTGCGTTTTCAGGAAAAAAGTGTCGATTACGAAAAAGAATGAAATAGCGATTCCTGTCAATGCGTTTTTGGTTAACCCCTGTTAACTTTCTGAGTCAATTCAGCCAGTTAGAGCGCGCTTTTCAGGAATGAAGAGCCATGCGGCAGACACAGTCGAGGTTAGCCAACGCGCATCCTTGAGAACCACTCGGCACAGCGTGACAGATGTCACGGGGCTAAATCTCTGACAAACAACACATTTTTTCTCGACCCTGCTGCAAGACAATTTTCCGACGCCAGACACCGTTAGACAAGGCGTCTCAGGGTCCCGGCCACGCCCGCATGAGCTATTCCCTAATTTCTTTTTTGTTTTACACAGCCGAGATCAGGCCTTTTCTTCCCGGAAACGGGAGACAGAATCGCGGCGCACCGGCCCGCGACGCCAGATATAGAGCGATTCTCCCGATTCTCGCCGGCATGCGAAACATCGCAAACGTCTCCTCCGAAAGGCCCTCCAGTGTGTCCGCGCCCAATGCTCGAAGGTGATCGGCGCAGGCGAAAGGAGGGTTGAGGGCTCCTCACGTCCGTTCCGTCGTAGCAGTGAAAGCGCCGCAATCACGTACTTGCGAACCTCGGAAGAGGCGGGGTTACGATGATGAAGGAAACTCGGGCTCCCCTCCCCCGCTCCGCGGTGTGTCCTTCGTGTTGGCGAAGCGCGCGGCGCCAGCGGCTTTCCATTGCCGATACTGAACGGGGTTCGCAGCACTGTCCGAACCTGCCCATGGCGGCGCGCATGAATGCACTGGTCTCTGCCTGTCGCTTGTCAGCGGTTGGGTCCAGGAGCTCTGCCTTCGCTTCGGCGCATTCGGCGCGCATCGCAAATGCCGGCTCGATCTCGCTGGAAAGCTCCACGCAAAGTTCCTCGGTCTTGGGCCGCAGCGGGGCGCGGCGCACAGCTTTTGTTTCGAAGTTCAATGACGCGCGTTTTCGGGAGACGGCTGTTTTTGCCGATACCAAGCCAACCAGCCGGGTAGGGCCGGAGCTTGTTGTCTTCCGAGTCTGTAGGAGGCCGTCACGCCGGCACTTACGGCAAGGTTCCATGTCCGCGACGGGGAGGGAAGGTGGACAGGCGTCCGCGCTGATCAGGCGTAGCCGGGGAGCGCGCGCCCTTTTTCCTGCTTCAGCTTCATCCCTGACGAGGTGAGGGGCGTGGAGCGCCCCTTGAAAGAGCCTGAAGCCTGACGATGACCGGGCCGGGTCTGGAAGCGTGGCGGGCATCAAGGCTGCGCGTCCGGCGAGATGTCGGGAGCGCTGGAAGGAGCGAGCCGCGCACCTTGGAGCTTCGCCCGCCAACGGATAAGTCCGGCCCTGGAGCGGTAATCGGAAGGGGTCGAATTCAGGATCAAATGGCAACGTGTCGAATGAGGCATCCAGGCAGATGCGGCAGGGGGCTTTAGTCCCCGGCATCCCAGTCATAATTCCTCATATAATCGAGAAACGCTCGCATGGCCGCGCTCGGGAGACGACGACTTGGGTGACAGAGAAACCAGTGGGGCAATACCGGGCTCCACTCGGCAAGGAGCCCCATCGGCCGGCCACTCCGGATATGGACATTCGCATAACCATCAAAAATGTGAGCGATCCCTCTCAAGGCGAGCGCCGCCTGCAGTTCGTTGTGAGCTGAGGTGTCGGTCAGGCGGCCTTCGGGCGAGATTTCGATCTCTTCGGCTCTATCGGAAAATCGCCAGGTAGCGAACGTCCCGCCAGAAAATCTGCGCTTGATGCAATCATGGCCGACAAGATCTTGCGGCTTCTTTGGCCGACCCTTTTCGGTAATGTAGTCTGGGGGCGGGCGCGTTGATCCGCAAAGTCGCCGCGCGTCTATGCAGGCGATGCGCCCGAGGCGGAGCTTGAGGACGTACTGAGACGGGCATTCCCTCCGACCGAGCCCGATCTATCCGACATGCCTGTGCCCGAGGAGTTTCGCATGCGCTTCGCGGCGAACATCAAGAACAGCCTCGAACCGGCCATGAACGCTGTCGAACTCTATGAAGCTGGCGCCGAGATTGTTCCAGGCCTGACGACTGTCGTCGCATCCGGTCACACGCCCGGCATGGCGACCTTCCTCGTCCATTCCGGAAACGACCAATTGCTCCTGACGGCTGATCTTGCCTACCACCCGGTCGCCAATGTCGATCGGCCGTGGATTCCGGGTCCGGACCGCGACAAGGAAACCGTGCTCGCGTCACGCCGTCGGATCTTCGACAGGGCGGCCTCCGACCGGATCCCGGTGCTCGGCTTCCACTTCCCCTTTCCCGGCCTCAGCCACATGCTCAAGACCGACAGCGCCTATGCCTGGGTGCCCGCCAACGGACCAGTCCGACCCGACAGGCCTGGTCCGCTTCGCTGATCTGCCAGATCCGATTGGAGCACTTATACCATCGTCACGTGCGCCCGGGCTTGATAGGCCGCTCCCGGCCTGCCCTTGCCGGGTCAGCGAGGCGTTCTTCTTCGCAGGTTCAAAGTTCTGGGCGAAACCTGCCTATCGCACCTCTTTTCGCTGTAACCCATGCTCACCACAGAGAGCTGACAGCGTTTCGTGCATCTTGGCAATGATTTCCCCGCGTGGCGAAATGGTTCTTTCAACGATGCCAATCTGGCGGGTCAATTGCGGTCGGCCGAAGGGAAGACGTATCAGGTCGAGGTCTTCCGGTTCCTGGAGGGCAACGTGCGGTACAACGGATACGCCCAACCCCTGACGAACGCAGGTGACGATCGAGCCGATGGTGTCGATCTCCGCAATGTCCAGCGTGCTGATCCCCAACCTCGAGATTTCCGTGTCGATCAGATTGGCGAGCGGAACGGTACTTCGGAAGCGGACATAGGGCTTTTCGACGAGCAGCCGGATCGGATCCAGAAGCGTCGTCCCACTCGGAGCGATCAGCCAGAGGGGTTCCCTCAGAAACGGGCTCCAGCGCAGTGCCGGCGGAATTGCGACGTGCTCTGCCACGACCGCCGCGTCCAGTCGACCTCCCGCGACATCGGCAATGAGTGTCGCAGATAGAGAAATCCTCAAATTGGTTTTCAGTTCCGGGTATTGGTCCCGCATTTGAACGATAGCTTTCGGCAACAGGTGCAGGGCACTCGAGCGCACCGAGCCTAGCATGAGCGTTCCGGCGATCCTGTCTCCCTTCAGACTTGCCTTGGTGTCGTCTTCGGTCTGGAGAATGTTGCGCGCCATCTCAACAACCTGCATCCCCTGCGGCGTAAGCTTTGGCGGACGAGACGTGCGGTCGAACAACGTTGCATTCAGTTCCACTTCGAGCGCCTGGATCTGCTGGCTGATGGCTGAAGGGGTGAGGCCGACCACTTCGCCGGCCTTGGCGAACGTTCCGTGGTTAACAATCGCGACGAGCGACTTCAGTTGACGTGTATCCATGACTTAATCCAGTTTTTCTTAATTAAATAACCAGAATAATTCGCTTTTGTGAAGATATTCTTCTCGTTAGCTTATTTTGACCGGAGGATTTCTATGCGCCGTTGGGAGCCGGCGCAGACCCCAATCCAGAAAATCTAGCTTGATCAACACTCGCTGCAAGACAGCGCTTGTTTGGAGACGCCTGCAATGACGACACAAATTCTCGTAACCGGTCCGGATCTTGATCCGAGTGCAGCCGCATTGCTGGCAGAGCATGGTTATGAGGCTGTGCACACACCTCATTTTCGGAAGAATGACGTCCTTGTCAGAACCTCAAAACTCAATTTTATGGGTCCACACCCTAGGGTGCGGACCCATGAAATTGTGCATTCAGGCGTCAATCGGGCACAGAGAAGCAAGGAAAAGCCTGCAGAGCTATGCTTTCGCATAGGTCAAAGGCTTTGACGTGGCTTTTCAACGCCCGCTTGGCGTCCTCCGGATCGCTCGGGAAAGAACTGTCTCCTGCGTTGTGGAAGCTTGAAAACCCTCCAGGTTTCCTGCGCTTTCACGCCTTGGTTACAGTTCTTTCCCGAGCGGCCTGTACGTACAATTTTATGGGTCCGTACCCTAGGAACCATGTTTTGCGAGCAAGGGCATGAAGCAGGAAAAGAGCTCTGCCTGGGATGAAATGTTGCACTTGCGGTAGAGTTGTTTGCGGATGACCTTCACAGTCTGGAAACTGATCCCCAATCTCAAGCCGATTGACATCGACGAGTGTCCGCGCAGGATCAACAGGGCCACTTCCGCCTGACGTGGGCTCAGTCTGACGTCCAGCTCCTGCTCGCCGGCTGTGATCAACGTGCTGGTGAGGTCGGCTTCGGAATATTCACCGCCACCTTCAAGGTCGGACCAGTGCTGCTCGATCAGGCTGCAGACGATCGGCGACAGTCTGCCAGCCAGAAGCAGGTCCCGACTGGAGTACTTGCGGCCAGAGGATGCATCCCTGCCCAGACAGACATGTACCGAGACCCCGTCCGAAGGATAAGCGACATAGCCAATTTCGTCGATCAGGGTCGTCCGCTGGTAATACGCGGCAAAATACTCGTTTCGGTGGAATTGGTCCGGCGCGATGTCCCTGAGCCGGTACAGCCCGCGGGGAGCCTTCTCCACATGCAGGGCATGAAAGGGGTCGAGCAAATAGATTCCCGATATGTAGTCGCTGTCGAGCTTCTCGTGGACACGTTTTTCGACCGTTTGCGCAAACAGAACGTCCGGCTGCCGATCCTGGAAATACGCGAGCATCGTGGTGTTATCGATTTGGAAGCACCGATTAAGCCACTGAAACAGTGTACTTTCAAACGCATTGCTGCCGATTGAGGCTATTGCTTCGCCAAGCAGTTTTTCTGCCGAATTGGGAAGATCCACGGCATACCTCCTTAGGGGTATGTACCCCCTCATCTTATCTTTTTACGCTTGAAGCAATAAAAGTAGGGGTATCACCAAGAGGTGCGCATGGCTAGTTCCGAGATTGCTGTCTCTGTTGATCAAGTCGTCAAACGCTACGGGAGCGTGACCGCCCTGCACGGCGTGTCGCTCGATATCCGGGAGAATGAATTCTTCACTCTGCTCGGGCCATCAGGCTGCGGCAAGACCACTTTGCTGCGCGCCATTGCCGGTTTCGAAGATGTCACGGAAGGCCATATCCGGCTGAAGGGACAGGACCTCATCGATCAGCCGCCGTTCAAGCGGCCGGTCAACACCGTCTTCCAGCAATACGCGCTCTTTCCGCACATGAGTGTGACCGAGAATGTCATGTTCGGCCTGCTGCGCAAGAGCTGGAGCCGGCAAGAGGCGGAACGCCGTGCCCAGGATGTGCTGGAGCTGGTGCAGCTTTCCGACTTTGCCAAGCGCAAGCCCGGCCAGCTTTCCGGCGGCCAGCAGCAGCGCGTGGCTCTCGCCCGGGCTCTGGCGCCGCGGCCGGAAGTGCTGCTTCTCGACGAGCCGCTCTCCGCACTCGACCTGAAGCTGCGCCAGGCGGTACGGATGGAGCTCAAGGCCATACAGCGCGAAACCGGCATCGCCTTCATCTTCGTGACCCATGACCAGGAAGAAGCGCTGACCATGTCGGACCGGATCGCGGTCATGTCTGCCGGTCACGTTCAGCAAGTGGGGTCGCCAAGGGAAATCTACGAAACGCCAGTAAACCGCTTCGTTGCCGACTTCATCGGCGAAACCAACCTGCTGGATGTCCAGGTCCTGTCCGTCACCGGCGGCGTGGCCCAGGTTCTGATGCCGGGAAACCGGAACTTCAAATGTCCGGCGGCAGCCGTGGTGAATGCCGGCCCCGGACACCTGTCCGTACGACCCGAACGCATTTCCGTCTGTGCCGAGGCTGCCGGAGACCTAAGCGCCACTGTCACCGGCCACACATATCTCGGCACGGACATTCAGTTGCATGTGAAGCTGGTCGACGGCGAGGCCATGAGCGTGCGCCTGCAGAACGCGGAAACCACGTTGATGCCTGAAACCGGGGCCGTTGTCGGCCTGAGTCTGGAAGCAGGCGCCGCGCGCCTGCTCGCTGACTGATGGCGGCCGGCGCGCCGATGGGCGCAGGCAACTCGTCCCGGATCTACAAGGGCAGCGGCTGGAAGCTGCTGTTTCCCTCCTGGATCATCATTGGCATCTTTCTCCTGGCTCCCGTCCTTATGATGGGCGTCTACTCTTTCCTGACGAAGGAATTTCGCGGCGGCGTCATCTGGCAGTTCTCGCTCGATGCCTATGACCAGTTCTTCTTCGACCGGGGCCTCTTCGGAGACGAGCCTCCGAGGCTGGAGTGGACCTATATCGGCATCTTCTGGCGCTCGATCTGGCAGGCGGGCCTGGCCACGCTCGCATGCCTGCTGATCGGTTTCCCAACGGCGTGGTTCATCGCCACGAGAGACCCGAAGTCCCGCTCGACCTGGCTGTTTCTCGTCACCATACCCTATTGGGTCAATCTGCTGATCCGGACGGTCTCGATGAAGTTCCTGATCCGTGACACCGGGCCGTTGAACGAGTTCCTGCTTTCGATCGGGGTCATCGACGCGCCGCTCGGCCTGATCAATACGAACTTCGCCGTGCAGCTCGGCCTGTTCTATTCCTATCTGCCTTTCATGGTGCTGCCGATCTATGCGGCGGTGGAGCGCTACGACTTTTCCCTGTCGGAAGCGGCCGCTGACCTTTACGCAGGCAGATGGACCATCCTGCGGCTGGTGATCCTGCCCGTGGTGAAACCTGGCATCGTTGCCGGCTGTATCCTGGTCTTCGTACCTTCTCTGGGAGCCTTTCTGGCGCCGGATCTTCTGGGCGGTGCCAAGACCTTCATGATCGGCTCGCTGATCGAGGAGCAGTTCAAGGGCAACGCCGGCAATTGGCCGTTCGGCGCTGCGGCCTCAATGATCCTTCTAACCATCGTCATGTGCGTGCTGCTTGTTTACGCGCGCAACCAGAACAAGGTGGAGGCACGCTGATGGCCGGCAAGACTGACCTGCGCCGCTTCCCCGGCTTTCTCACCGTCACGACCCTTTGTCTTTTCGTGCTTTATGCCCCACTGATCGTCGTCGCCGTCTATTCCTTCAATGCCTCGACCTCGATCACCAACTGGGGCGGCATGTCCCTGACCTGGTACGTCGATGTCTTCATCGGGCCGGAAGCACCAAAGTTTCAAAGAGCCGCCCTCAACTCCATGATCATTGCGGTTTGCGCCTCGGTGATCGCGACCGTTGTCGCGACGCTTGCTGCCGTCGCAATGACCCGCGCCGGACGGTTCCGGGGCAAGACTCTCTCCTTCGCGCTGATCAACCTGCCGCTGATGGTGCCGGAAGTGGTGACCGCCGTGGCGAGCCTGGTGTTCTTTTCTGCGATCGGTTTCACTACCGGCTTGACCACCATCCTGATCGCACACACGGTTTTCTGCATTCCCTTTGCCTATCTGCCGATTTCGGCTCGGATGCAGTCGATCCCGGACACGTACGAGCAGGCGGCAATGGACCTCTACGCGTCACCGCGCGAAGCCTTCAGGCTCGTCCTGCTGCCACTGATGACACCGGGTATTCTCTCCGGTTTCCTTCTCGCCTTCATCATTTCCCTCGACGACTTCCTGATCACCAATTTCGTCAAGGGGGCGGGCATCGAGACCCTGCCGACCGCCATCTTCGGCTCGGTCAAGCAGGGCATCAAACCGAACATAATGGCCATTTCCACCCTCATGCTCGTCGTGTCGGTGATCTTCGTTTCCCTTTCCTGGCTGGTCGGCCGGATGGGGCAAGACAAAAAGAAAAACAACTAAAACAGCATCCAACCAGAGTGGAGACTTTCATGAAGAAATTACTTGCGACAACCGCCCTGGCTCTGATGAGCCTGACTGCAGGAGCACACGCCGAAGGCAAGCTCTCGATCTACCACTGGTTCGAGTACATCCCGCAGGAGCTTCTCGACAAATTCGCCGAGGAATACGACGTCGAAGTCACCATGGACACGTTCGACAGCAACGAAGCCCTGCTCGCCTCCCTGAAGGCCGGCAAGCTCGGCAGCTACGACGTGGCGGTCCCCGGCGACTACATGGTCAAGATCATGCGCGACGAAGGCATGCTCGATACCTTCGAGCCGTCCGAGCTGCCCAATTTTGGCAACATCGAAGACAGATGGGTGGACGTCGAATTCGATCCAGGCCGCAAGAGTTCAATTCCTTATCAGTGGGGGTCGACCTCGTTCTCCGTCAACAAGGATGTCTACAAAGGCAAACTCGACAGTCTTTCCCTGATCTTCGAAGCGCCGGAAGAGCTGAAAGGCAAGATCAATGTGCTGGACACTGCCGGCGAAACGCTGACCCTGGCTTCACTCTACCTCGGCATCCCGCAGTGCACTTCCGACAAGGCGCAGCTGAAGGAACTCAACGCCCTTGTCCAGAAAGCCAAGCCCGACTGGGCCTCTTTCGGCTCTGACGTTGCAAAGGATGTTCTGGTCTCCGGCGATGCCGCAGCCGGCATGATCTGGTCCGGCTTTTCCGCCAAGGCCCGCGCGGAAGGTGCCAACATCGAGTACGTCTTCCCGAAGGAAGGCATGATCGTGTGGATGGACAACGTCGTCCTTTTGAAGGACGCACCGAACCGTGAAAACGCACTGAAGTTCATGAACTTCCTGCTGGAACCCGAGAACGCTGCCGCTGTCACCAACTACGCCCAGTACACCGCCGGCGTGAAGGGTGTGAGCGAGTTCCTTGAGCCGGAAGTGGCGAATTCCCCTGAATCCAACCCGCCGGCAGACCAGAAGGGTGTCTTCGTCGAGGCCTGTCCGGAAGACGTTCAGGTTCTCTATGACGCCATCTGGACCAATCTGAAGAAGTAAGAGCAAGGAACCGGACGACCATGAAACTGGCGCTCTATCAGGGACCTGCCACCTGCGGGGATATCGAGGCGGGATTCAACCGCCTCCAGACTCGGCTGTCGGCAGCCGCCATGGCGGGCGCCAGCATGGCCGTTTTTCCCGAGTTGTTTCTTCCCGGCTACAACCAGCCGGACCTGCACAAGTCTCTCGCCCAGCCTCTGGGCGGGCAATGGTGCCAGCGGCTGTCGGATCTGGCGGCCAATGCCGGTTGCGGCCTGACGGTCGGCTGGAGCGAACTTGACGGCGAAACCGTCTACAACGCAGCCACCGCCTTCGGCACCAGGGGCGAGATGCTCGGCCACTATCGCAAGATCCAGCTCTTCGGCCCCATGGAAAAAGCAAGCTTCGCCTTCGGCGAGCGCTACACGACCTTTGATTTCTGCGGCCGGAAGACAGCAATCCTCATCTGTTACGACGTCGAGTTTCCGCAGCATTGCCGTGCACTGGCAGACCGGGGTGTTTCCCTGCTGCTGGTACCGACCGCCAATCCGCGGAGTTTCGAGCATGTTTCCCACGCATTCGTGCCGTCGCGTGCGGCCGAAGCGGGATTGACCATCGCCTATGCCAACTACTGCGGCCCCGAAGGCGACATCACATTCGGCGGCAAGTCCTTGATTGCCGGTCCCGATGGCAACGCGCTCGCCAGCGCAGGGACCGGTGAAACACTTCTGGTCGCGGATCTCGCACCAGTATCAGACATCCCACGGGACCTTCTGTCCCGCCAAGATCAGGATTATCGGGAGGGAAAGTTCCAATGAACATCAAAACGGATATCACCACGGACGGGGTATTGACCGCCGACACCCACCTGATTCAGTCCTTCGCCGACTTGAACCTGCTCAAACAGGACGGCGCCCGCACCGTGATCGTCGGCGCGGATGGCACCATGGTGCGCGACAGCGAAGGCAACGAGCTTATCGACGGCATCGGCGGACTGTGGTGCTCCAATGTCGGGCATGGGCGCAAGGAAATCATCGATGCGATCACGAAGCAGCTGAACGAGCTGGACTTCTACTCGACCTTCTACAATTTCACCCATCCGACAGCCGCGGCTCTCGCAGAGAAGATCTCCAGCCTGGCGCCGGGTGATCTGAACAAGGTCTATTTCGGTAATTCCGGCTCCGTTGCCAATGACAGTGCGGTGCGCATCCTGCACCACTACAACAACCGTCTCGGCCGCCCGAAGAAGAAGAAGATCCTGAGCCGCTTCGGCGCCTACCACGGCTCCACGCATCTGGCGATCGCCATGACCACACCGGCCTATTCCGAAGGCTGGGATCATGCAGAAGGTCTGGTCCATCACCTGAAGAGCCCGCATTACTGGCGCGAAGGTGACGGGATGAGCGAAGCTGAATTCTGCGATGCGCTGGTTCAGGACCTCAAGGACACAATCGAGCGCCTGGGCGCGGAAAACATCGCGGCCTTCGTTGCCGAGCCGATCCAGGGAGCTGGCGGCGTGATCGTTGCCCCCGACGGCTATCATGCACGCATGGCGAAGGTCTGCGCAGACTATGACATCAAGTACATCGCCGACGAGGTGGTCACTGCCTTCGGCCGCCTCGGCCATTTCTTCTCGTCCCTGGACGAGTTCGGCCACACGCCGGATATCATCAACACTGCCAAGGGGCTGACGTCAGGCTATCAGCCGCTGTCCGCCACCATCGTCTCTGACGAAATCCACGAAGTGATTTCCCGTCCCGGCGGCATGTTCCTTCATGGCATGACCTATTCCGGTCACCCAGCCGCAGCCGCCGCCGGCCTCGCCAATATCGCGTTGATGGAAAAGGAACGGATCCCGGAGCGGGTGCGCACGACAGGCAAATTGTTCGAGAACACCCTGCGCGGTCTTGCGGATCTCGATATCGTCGGCGAGGTGCGCGGCAGTCACTTCATGATGGGTGTGGAATTCGTCAGGAACAAGGACACCAAGGAAGGCTTCGCTCCCGAGGACGCCATAGGGTTGAAACTCGCCCGGGCCGCCCAGAACCGCGGGCTGATTGCGCGGCCGCTTGGCAATATCCTGATCCTGTCCCCGACACTGATCCTGACCGAAGGGCAGATCGGCCAGATCGGCGAGATCCTGCGCGACAGCATCGAAGACGTCACTGCCAACCTGTGAGCCTCCCTTCAGGGCGTCCCGAAGGGAGACGCCCTGCCACTTTCAAAGTGAAATTCCGCAGCAGACTTCAATCATGACCAACGCCTACGCCCTGCTCGACAAACTTGTCTCCTTTCCGACCGTCAGCCGGAACGGAAACATCGACCTCATCGGCTGGGTACATGATCTGCTGCAGCAAGAAGGGATCAGGTCCAGGCTTCTTCCCTCGGACAGCGGCGACCGTGCCAATCTGTTCGCAACCATCGGCCCCGACGGCCCGGGCGGTGTGGTGCTCTCGGGCCATACGGATGTCGTTCCCACGGATGGTCAGAACTGGACCTCCGATGCCTTTTCCCTGCAAGAGCGGAATGGTCTTTTCTACGGTCGGGGGACCGCTGACATGAAGGGCTTTGTAGCCTGTGCCATAGAGACCTTTCTGCAGGCCGCCCGGAAACCTCTCAATGCGCCGCTCCATCTTGCCCTTTCCTATGACGAGGAAATCGGCTGTGTCGGCGTTCGTCCCATGCTGGACGACCTGAAAAGGGCCGGACTCAAGCCCGCCTGGGTGCTGGTCGGTGAGCCGACGTCCATGAGGGTTGCCACCGGGCACAAAGGCAAACTGGCCGCCCGCGCCACCTGCTGCGGTCACGCGGTTCATTCGGCCCTTGCTCCAACCGGTCTGAACGCACTCCACATGGCGGCGGACTTCTTGTCGGAAATCCGGGCTCTCCAGAACGAAACGTCGCAAACGGGTCCCCGGGATACCGACTTCGACATACCCTATACAACGTTGCATGCAGGGATCATGCAGGGCGGTACGGCTCTCAATATCGTGCCGGATGTCTGCACGCTCGACTTCGAAATCCGCAATGTTGCGGCACAAGATGCCCGGTCCCTTCTGGAGCGCCTGTTTGAAACGGCCTCCCGCCAGGAAACCGTTCTGAAAGACCAGTTCCCGGACGCCAGTATCAGGATTGACGTCCTGAACGCTTATCCAAGCCTGGAAACGCCGTCAGACAGTCCACAGGTTGCCCAGGCCCGTGCCATTTCGGGGAGCAACGCCCCGCTGAAGGTCGCCTTCGGCACGGAAGGGGGACTGTTCCGCCAGCATTTCGACGTGCCGGTTGTCATCTGCGGGCCTGGGTCGATGGATCAGGGCCACAAACCGGATGAATTCATTGCCCGTGATCAAATGGAGCTCTGCCGGCGCATGCTGGCACGGCTCGTCGATACGCAAGCCGCATGACCGGGCCAAAGACCCGCAACAGAATAATCAACAGAGGACGTGAGAAAGATGGCCATCGAGAAAGTGGATGCCCTGGTGGTAGGCGGCGGACAGGCCGGTATCGCGATGAGCGAGCATCTCGGCAAGGCAGGGCTGTCCCATCTCGTTCTGGAAAAAAAGCGCATCGCTGAACGCTGGCGTTCGGAACGCTGGGATTCCCTCGTTGCCAATGGCCCGGCGTGGCATGACCGTTTTCCCGGAATGACCTTTGAAGGTGCTTCACCAAACGCATTCATTCCCAAGGAAGAGGTCGCCGACTATTTCGAGGCCTATGCCCGGATGATCAAGGCACCGGTACGCACGGGCGTCGAAGTCACCAGGGTAACACGTCTTGACGGACAGACCGGCTTCCGTGCGGAAACGTCGGAAGGGATCATCGAGGCGGAAACGGTTATCGCCGCAACCGGCGCGTTCCAGACCCCGGTGTTTCCAAGACTGATCCCGGAGACCGACGGCCTCACCCAGATCCATTCCACCGCCTACCGAAATCCGGACCAATTGGAAGACGGCGCGGTGCTTGTCGTCGGTGCGGGGTCCTCGGGCGTACAGATCGCCGAGGAACTCCTGAATGCCGGCCGCACAACCTATCTCTCCGTCGGCTCCCACAATCGCCCGCCCCGTGCCTATCGCGGCCGGGACTTCTGCTGGTGGCTCGGTGTCCTGAACAAGTGGGATGCCGAATTCGTTCCCGGTTCCGAGCACGTAACCATCGCCGTCTCCGGCGCATACGGCGGACATACCATCGACTTCCGCAAGCTCGCGGACCGTGGCATGACCCTGGTCGGCATGACCCGGTCCTGCGAGAACGGCAGGCTGACCTTTTCCGACGACCTTCGCCAGAACATCAAGGCAGGCGACGATGACTACCTCGCACTCCTGAGCGAGGCGGACGCCTACGTCGACGCCTATGGTCTCGATCTGCCACCTGAGCCAGAGGCCAAGATTATCGGTAAGGATCCTGACTGTGTCGCAAACCCGCTTCTCGAACTGGACCTGAAACAGGCAGGCATCACGACCGTGATCTGGGCCACAGGTTTTGTCCGCGACTACAGCTGGCTTGAGGTCGACGCCTTCGACGAAACCGGTGCGCCGAAACATCAACGTGGCGTTTCCGACATTCCGGGCGTTTATTTTCTCGGCTTGCCCTGGCAGACGCGCCGTGGCTCGTCCTTCATCTGGGGGGTCTGGTATGACGCAAGATACCTGAGCGATCATATCGTCAAACAGCGCAATTACCGCCTCTATACACCGGCCGCCGAATAATCCGCTCTTCCCCGTATCGAACCAGGAGCCTGAAATGGTCCACACCCGCATCCGCAAATTCAACACAAGGGACACCTATCCGGAGCAGAACCTGGACAATGACCTGTGCCAGGCCGTTGTCGCCAGAGGCGCGATGGTGTTTGTGCGCGGTCAGATCGGACAGGATCTGGACACATCCGAAAATGTCGGCGTCGGAGACGTAAAGGCCCAGACCGAACAGGCCATGGCCAACATAAAGATGCTCCTCGAGGAGGCCGGATCCCAGCTGGATCATGTCACCAAGATCACCATCTACATCATCGATCCGCGCTATCGCGAGGATGTCTACCGCATCGTCGGCAAGTGGCTGAAAGGCGTTTATCCGGTCTCCACCGGCATTGTCGTCTCCGCGCTCGCACGTCCCGAGTGGCTGGTTGAAATCGATGCCACAGCCGTTATTCCCGATGCCTGAACAGGCCCCTTCTTTCTAGAGAAAACAAGATGACCTTTTCCATCTCCGCCCGCTGCCCGGACACAGGGACGATGGGCATCGCAATTTCCTCGTCGTCGCCTGCGGTCGCTGCCCGTTGCTCCCACGCACGCGCGGGTGCGGGTGTCGTCGCCAGCCAGAACATCACCGATCCGTCCCTGGGAAGCCGGGGTCTGGATCTGCTTGCACAGGGCCTGGGTGCCGATGCGGCCCTGGCCGCACTGTTCAAGGACTATCCGACTGCCGACTGGCGCCAGATCGTCATTCTCGACAGGACCGGAAAGGCCGCGCTTCATTCAGGGCGTGAAACGCTTGGCGTGCACGCGGCTGCAACCGGACGGGATTGCGCCGCAGCGGGAAACCTCCTCGCCAACACGAACGTGCCCGCCGCAATGGTCTCAGCCTTCGAGGCAGCCCAGGGCGGATTGGGAGACCGGCTGATCGCAGCCATGGAGGCCGGGCATCAGGCCGGCGGAGAAGCAGGCCCCGTCCACTCGGCCGGCCTCTACATGGTTCGCGAAGTCAGCTGGCCGATCGCCGACCTTCGCATTGACTGGATCGAGGACGATCCCATCCACGCCCTCAAGACCCTCTGGCACCTCTACAAGCCGCAACTGGAAGACTATGTGACCCGCGCGCTCGATCCGACCGCAGCACCCAGCTACGGCGTCCCGGGCGACGAATAGGCCCTGGATCTGACGGACAAGACAAAAAAGGATTCTCGGACGTGGAACTCTCTCACAAGGACTGGATTGCCAAGGCTCAGGCCATCACATTTCCTACCAGGGCGATCATTGACGGCAAGCCCGTCGAGGCGTTGAGCGGCAGGACCTTCGACAGCATCAACCCGGCGACCGGACAGGTCCTCGCCACCCTTCCGGCCTGCGAGGCTGTCGATGTGGACTTTGCCGTCCAATCCGCCCGCGCCGCCTTTGAGGACGGCCGCTGGTCGGCCAGGTCTCCGGCCGAGCGCAAGGCCGTTCTCCTCAGGCTCGCCGACCTGATCCGCGAGAACACCGAAGAGCTGGCGCTTCTGGAAAGCCTCGACATGGGCAAGCTCGTCAAGGATGCCGCCACCATCGACGTTCCGGGCGCGGCCGCCATCTTCCAGTGGTATGCCGAGGCCATCGACAAGGTCTATGATGAAATCGCCCCGACCGGGGAGGGGGACCTGGCCCTTGTCCGGCGGGAACCGCTCGGCGTGATTGGCGCCGTCGTACCGTGGAACTTCCCTCTCGACATGGCCACCTGGAAATGTGCCCCGGCGCTTGCCATGGGCAACAGTGTCATCCTGAAGCCCGCCGAGCAGTCTCCGCTGTCCGCTCTGCGCCTCGCCGAACTGGCGCTCGAAGCAGGCCTGCCCGAGGGTGTGCTGAACGTGGTGACAGGTTTTGGAGAAACCGCCGGCAAGGCACTTGGCCTCCACATGGATGTGGATTGCATTGCATTTACCGGCTCGACCGAGGTCGGAAAATACTTCCTGGAATATTCCGGGCAGTCCAACATGAAACAGATCTGGCTGGAATGCGGCGGCAAGAGCCCCAATCTGGTTTTCGCCGACTGCGACGACCTCGACAAGGCCGCGGAGATGGCAGCCCTGGGTATATTCTTCAATCAGGGGGAAGTCTGCACCGCCAACTCGCGCCTTCTGTTGGAAAAATCGATTGCCGACGAGTTTCTTGGGCGCCTCACCGAAAAGGCCGCGTCGTTCAGACCGGGAGATCCGCTTGACCCTGCCTCGACCATGGGCGCAATCGTCGATGAGTCCCAGACGGCGCGTATCATGTCCTACATCGAACACGGACGTAAGACCTGCAATCTCCTTTACGGAGGGGACCGGCTAAAGATTGACGGGAAGGGCTGCTTTGTCGAACCAACGATATTCAGCAATGTGGCGCCGGACAACAGGCTGGGCATCGAGGAGATTTTCGGCCCAGTCCTGGCAGTGACGGTTTTCCAGACGGAAGAAGAAGCCATCTCGATAGCCAATAACACCGTTTACGGGCTGGCAGCCTCGATGTGGACGTCAAATCTATCGCGTGCTCATCGGGTTTCAGCGAAATTGCGAGCTGGTACGGTCTCTGTAAACACGGTCGATGCTGTCTCTCCGATGACGCCGTTCGGTGGTTTCAAGCAATCCGGTATCGGGCGCGACCTTTCCCTGCACGCATTTGATAAATACAGCGGTTTGAAGACGACCTGGATCAAATACTGAGCGCCAGCCTGGCCTCCCCGGTACGCCTTCACGACTAGGCGCCGGGGAGCTGCATGGTGACATGGTGCCCGGGTTCGGATGCAGCAGTCCTTCATCGACAGCCGTCCTTCTCGTCGAGGGGAATGAATTGGCGCCATCCGTACCGATCGGTGCGGGTGAGAGGAGTGGCTCGCCCCTTGGCATTTTGCGGAAGAAGCGCTTCGCGGCGTCGAGGTCGCGCTTTGCTGTGAGAAGGAAGTCGATCGGGGTTTCGTGCTTGTCGATTGCACGGTACAGATAACGCCCCTTGCCGCGGATTTTGACGTAGGTCTCGTCAAGCCTGACTGATCCACAATGCGGCTCCCAACAACCGCATCAAGGCACTTCACGCGCCGGGGCAGGGACCGTCCACCTCATCAACCCCCTGACCTCTTCCCTCACAGCTGACACCCTTCCCCTTGAGAAGAGAGTCGACTCTGGAAACAAATTCGTCTATCGATCGGATTAAACGTTTAATCACGTTCGAAGGACCGATGAGCGCTTCCAGACAACGCCCCAAGCTGACTCAGATTGCCACCCTGCTGGGCGTATCCGCGGCAACGGTTTCCAATGCCCTGGCGGGCAAGGGAAGAGTGTCCGAGGAAATGGCGGAACGCATTCGCGCCAAGGCGGCCGAACTGGGCTACATGCCCAGCCAGGCGGGCAGGGCCCTGCGCACCGGCCGTTCCCAGGTGCTCGGGCTTGTACTTCCCAACATCGCAAATCCTTTGTTTCCACAGATCGCGCAGGCTATCGAGCACGCGGCATCCGATGCGGGCTACGGTGTGTTGATCGCCGACTCCCGCGGCGATGTGGCTACCCAGACCCGGGCTATCGAGCAGCTTCAGGACCGGGGGGTGGACGGCATCGTCATCGTTCCCCGCCGCGGGACAAGGATCGCAGACATCGGGAGCCCGGTAGCCGTCATCGACAGCCCGTCCACCCCCGGCAACACGGTTTCGGCAGACCATTGGCAAGGGGGGCGGCTTGTCGCACAGCACCTTCTCGACCTTGGCCACCGAAACCTGCTTCTGATCGGCAACAACCCGGTTTCCAACGTGCAGAACGACCGCATAGGCGGGATGAAATCCGTCCTCACCGGGAATGCACAGTTTTCGGTTCTCTGGATCGAGGACCACGAGGCCCGCCACGGCAAGGGTTGCATTCTCGGTCTGAAGGAAAAGGCGAGGGAAGGGGTCACGGCCTTTGCTGCTGTGTCCGACCTCCACGCACTGCGGGCATTGACGGAATTGCAGGGCGCAGGTGTGCGCGTTCCCGACGATGCAAGCGTCACCGGCTTCGATGACCTGACATGGTCGACAGCCATCACCCCGGCGCTGACCACCGTGCACATGGACATGGCTACGATCGCGGAGCAGGCCGTAGCCGCCCTGACGGCTCTCATAGAAGCTGCGCCCCCGGTGAGCCAGAAGCGGGAGCACGTTGGTCACCTGACCACGCAGACTGGCAAACCGGTTGCCACGGCAACACAGAAGAGTGTGCCCATGGAACTGATCTTGAGACAGACAAGTGGCCCAGTCCCATCAAAACCAACGGAAATCCCACCAGCAGGAGAAAAGCAATGACATTGAAGGCCCTTCTCGGAGCAGCCGCTGCGCTGTCCATGACCGCAGGCCTCGCCCAGGCGCAAGAAAAGACACTGACCATTTCGGTCTATTCTTTCGCTCAGGACGAGTTCAACGAAATCCTCTACAAGCCGTTCGAGGAAAAATGTGGCTGCAAGGTCGTTGTGGAGACCGGCAACAGCGTCGAACGCCTCGCAAAGATGGAAGCCAACAAGACGAATCCGGTCATCGACATGGCCGTCATGTCCATGGCCGACAGTCTGTCTGCAGCACGTCAGGACCTGATCGATACGATCGACACCTCCAGGCTGACCAATTATGACAAGCTTTACGACATCGCCAAGGATCCGAACGGCGACGGCAAGAGCGTTGGCTACACGTTCTACTCCACTTCCATCGTCTACCGGACAGACAAGATGGAGATCGAATCCTGGGGCGATCTCCTGAAGGACGACATCGCTCCGCATGTCGCCTTCCCGAATGTCACCACCAACCAGGGACCGCCCGCTCTCTACATGCTCGGCAAGGCGATGGGATCGGACAGCCCGGACCTGACGGCACCGATAGATGCGGTTGCCGAAAAGGCGGATGACATCGTCACCTTCTACGTGCGGTCCTCCCAGCTCGTTCAGCTCATGCAGCAGGAAGAAATCCTGGCCGCGCCGATCGGCCGCTTTGCCTGGGCGCCTTTCGCCAAGCTGGACCTGCCGCTGGCGTGGGCCACGCCGAAGGAAGGACAGACCGGCGGCATGAACGTCATGGTTGTCACCAAGGGTTCCAAGAACCGGGATCTGGCGCTTGAATTCATGGATTTCTGGCTCTCCACGGACATACAGACCAAACTCGCGGAAGCCATGGTCGACAGCCCGGCCAACAAGGACGTCAAAGTCTCTGAAGAAGTCGCCAACAACATCACCTTCGGTGAAGACACCGCCAAGTCGCTGAAGCTGCTTCCGTCCGAGGTGATCCTCGATCACCGCGACCAGTGGCTCGCCGAATGGAACGCCAAGGTCGGCCAGTAAACGCCACCCCAGAAACCGGAACTGGCGGGATCTGGCAAATGCCAGCGGGCACCAGCTTGCGGACCGCAATGGCCGTCCCTGATCGACGGCCTGCGGTCCGTAAGCCTCCCGCAGGCCTTCCGGGCCCTGCCAACTGAACTTCGTGAAGGCGAAACGACAATATGTTCCAGAACCGGACAGAAGCATTAGCATTGGCTCTGCCTGCGGCCCTGTTTGCCGCCATTGTATTTCTCGTGCCGGTCGCGATACTGCTCTCCGAGGGATTCAGGACGGCCGATGGATGGTCGATCCAGGCCTATATCGACTTCTTCTCCATGCCGTTGAACCAGAAGGTCTTCCTGCGGACACTTCGGCTCGGGCTGACCGTGACCTTTGTGGCTGCCATCATCGGATATGCCGCAGCCTATGCCATCGTCACGCTGCCACCGAGCAGCAAGGGAAAGATGATCGGGCTCGTGGTCCTGCCGCTGATGATCTCCCCGGTCGCCAGAACCTATGCCTGGATCGTGATCCTGGGGCGCACCGGCATCGTCAACCAGGCCCTCATGACCGTTGGCCTGACCGATGGTCCTGTCCGCTTTCTCTTCACGGAAACCGCAGTGTTCATCGGCCTGCTCCAGCTCTTCCTGCCACTGATGATCATCTCGCTGATCAGCGCTCTTGAGAACCTGCCGCGCGACGCCGTTCCGGCCGCCCGCGTTCTCGGTGCCAACTGGTTCCAGGTTTTCTGGAAGGTCCTGCTTCCACTGACCCGGGAAGGCCTTGTCATCGGCGGGACGCTGGTCTTCACCGGTTCGCTCACCGCCTACATCACCCCGGCCATTCTCGGCGGATCAAAAGTCCTGATGCTGGAAACCCTGCTTTATCAGCAGGTGACAGTTGCCAACAACTTCGTCTCGGCCAGCATCATCGCACTGATCCTCATCCTGATGAGTTTTGCCGCCAATATCCTGCTGCGCCGCATCGCAAGCGCCCGGAACTCGAAATGACCCAGAAGCTCTATACCTGGACCATCCTGTCGCTGGTGCTGGTCTTTCTCATCGGCCCGTTCTTGATCATTACCGCTGCCAGCTTCTCGGCCGGCGACACTCTGGCCTTTCCGCCTGAGGGCTTTTCCTTCAAGTGGATCGTCAAGGTCTTCACCGTGGAAAGCTTCCGCGAAAGCTTCGTGACCTCCATCATTCTCGCTGTCGGGGGAACGCTGACGGCCCTGATCCTCGGCATTCCGGCGAGCTATGCCATGTCCCGCTACAAGCTGCCCGGAGCGGAAACCGTGCGCTTCCTGGTCTCATTGCCGATTGTCGTTCCCGGCATCATCGTCGGTCTGGCCCTGTTGCGCTATTTCGTCATCCCGTTGGGCATCTCCATCAGCCTGGCGCTATTCGTGGCTCACACGGCTCTTGTTCTGCCCTATGCGGTGCGCGTGGTCTCTGCCAGTCTCAACAACCTGCGCTCCGACATGGAGGAAGCCGCAGTGCTGCTCGGCTCCACCCGTTTCGGCGCCTTCATGCGCATCGTGCTGCCGAATATTCGCGGCGGCGTTCTGGCCGCTTTCATTCTCGGGTTCGTGACCAGCTTCAACCAGGTACCTGTCTCGCTGTTCCTGTCGGGTCCGGGTGTGCGCACACTGCCCATCGACATGCTGGGCTACATGGAGATCGTCTTCGATCCATCCATCGCTGCACTTTCGTCACTTCTCGCCTTCTTCTCCATCGGCATCGTCTTCGCTGCCGAACGTTTCCTGGGGTTCTCCCGCTATGTCTGATGCGCCTTATCTCTCGCTGGAAAAGCTGACGCTTGCCTATGGCAAGTCCATCGCCGTCGAGAATCTCGACCTGACCATCCGCAAGGGCGAACTCCTTGCCCTGCTCGGGCCCTCCGGCTGCGGCAAGACCACGACCATGCGCTCCATCGCCGGGCTCATGCCGGTCAAGAGCGGCCGGATCGTGCTGGATGGCAAGGACATTACCAGGGTCTCGGCCAACCGGCGCGAAATCGGCCTGGTGTTCCAGTCCTACGCCCTGTTTCCACACCTGAGCGTCTTCGAGAACGTTGCTTTCGGCCTGCGTCTCCAGGGCATGTCCGGGGCGGCCCTGACCGAAAAGGTCGACACGGGCCTCAGGACAGTCGGCCTCTCCGACTTCTCCGCCCGAAAAATCCCGGAGCTTTCCGGCGGCCAGCAGCAGCGTGTCGCGCTTGCCCGGTCTCTGGTGATGAAGCCCAAGGTGCTCATGCTCGACGAGCCGCTTTCCAACCTGGATGCAAGGCTGCGCCTGGAAATGCGCACCGAATTGCAGCGGGTGCAGAAGGAAAGTGGCGTCACCATGATTTTCGTGACCCACGATCAGGTGGAAGCCCTGGCTCTTGCGGACCGCATCGTGGTCATGCGCAACGGTGTCATCGAGCAAATCGGCACTCCGGAAGAGATCTACAACAAGCCGGCATCCAGTTTCGTGGCCGACTTCGTGGGCTTTGAAAACATTGCCACTGTCGTGGGCAACAAGCTCGTGGGCAGTGCCGGCGAAGTGACGTGTCCTGCCACCTTGCCGAATGCGGCCGGCCTTGCCTGGCGGCCGCACGCCGTTCCGCTCGGCTCAGGCCCCTATCGCGGCACCGTGCGTGGTGTCTCCTACGCAGGCAGCAGCCGGGAATATGTCCTCGAAACCCCTCTGGGGCCGGTCAAGACGGAAGTCGACGCCGCCCTTCCGACCCATCAAATCGGCACTGAACTGGCGTTCGATCTGCCGCCCGAAGCAGCAGCTCCCCTGCGAAAGATCGGATAAGCATCATGGGTGTGTGGATCGACACGGACATGGGTTTTGACGACATCACGGCGATCGCGACGGTCATCAGGGCCGGCCTTGATACCGGCGTGTCGATCGACGGCATCTCGCTCGTCTTCGGCAACACGCCCCTGCATCAGGTTCGCCGCAATGCCGCTGGCGCAAAGGCAACCTTTGACTGGAACGTCCCGATCTTTACCGGGCGCGCCTTGCCGGTCATGGGCAAACTGGAAACTGCGGAACGGATTCTCGGAGAAACCGGCATCCCGACAACGGGAAGCACCATTCCCCAGGACCAGCAGGTTCCCGAAAACGACGCCTTTGGCGCACTTTGCAACTGGATCGAGACGACCTCGCTCCCGCGGCGCCTTCTCGCCCTTGGGCCCCTTACCAACATTGCCGCTCTTGCCCTGGCGCGCCCGGATCTGGCGGCGAAGATCGACGAGATCGTCTGGATGGGCGGTGGCCTGACAACAGGCAATCATACGGCTTCCGCCGAATTCAACGCCTTTGCGGATCCAGAAGCGGCTGCAATCGTCTTTGCACACGACCTGCCGGTGAAAATGGTTGATCTGGACTTCTGCCGCCAGATCCTCGCGACACCAGATGATGTCGCCCCGATCCGCGGGGCAGGGGGGCGTAATGCCACCCTTGTTGCCGACATGCTGGAAGGCTACATCAACATCGCCATCAGCAGGGGCCGCCCGGCAATGGCGCTTTATGATCCGGCCGCTGCCGCTGCCTTCATGCGGCCCGACATCGTGCGCTTCGCGTCCGCCAACATCGCCGTGGAAACAGCCGGAACACTGACCCGCGGCCGGACAGTCGTGGAAACACGTGAAAGCCACGCAAGCTTCAATGCCGCCTATGCCACCACATGCGACGTGGAAGCGGTGCGGGCCGTGATCTTCGATGCATTGGCCTGGGAGGCTGCAAAACCATGACGAGCGCCCTACTCGAACCGCAGGATCTGGGCGACAGGGACCTGCGCCTGAGGGCAACGGCCGCCGCCCGAGGCGACGCCCCGTTCGACCTGTTGCTCATCAACGGCATCGTGGTGGACATGGTGACCGGGGAGCGGCGTGCCGCCGACATCGGTCTCGTCGGCCCCATGATTGCCTCCGTCCATGGCCCTGGCAGCCGCGATGATGCCTTGCAGATCGTGGACGCGGAGGGTGGGTTCGTGACGCCCGGTCTCATCGATACCCATATGCACATCGAAAGTTCGATGGTGACGCCTGCGACCTATGCGGACGCAGTCTTGCCGCGCGGGGTGACGACCATCGTCTGGGATCCCCATGAATTCGGGAATGTTCACGGGGTCGAAGGGGTCGACTATGCGCTGGCCGCAACCCGTGAGCTCTTCTTGCGCGTCATCACGCTGGCCCCGTCCTGCGTGCCCTCGGCCCCCGGGCTGGAGCTGGCAGGTGCGGATTTCGACGCCGATGTGATTGGCGCGCTTCTGGAGAGGCCGGAAATCGGCGGCATCGCAGAAGTGATGAACATGCACGGCGTCATTTCCGGAGATCCGCGCATGAGCGGCATCGTCCTGGCAGGCCTTGCCGCATCCAAGCCCGTCTGCGGGCATGCGCGCGGGCTCGAGGGACCCGATCTTGCGGCCTTCATGGCGGCCGGTGTCAGCTCCGACCACGAGCTAACCTCCGGAAACGACCTGATGAACAAGCTGCGCGCCGGCCTGACCATCGAGTTGCGCGGGTCCCACGACCATCTGCTGCCCGACTTTGTCGAGACCCTCAACACTCTTGGACACCTGCCCCAGACCGTGACCCTTTGCACCGACGACGTCTTTCCCGACGATCTGCACCGGGCAGGGGGGCTGGACGATGTGGTCCGCAGGCTCGTGCGCTATGGACTGAAGCCGGAGTGGGCCTTGCAGGCGGCGACCCTGAATGGCGCTCGCAGGCTCCAGCGCGAAGATCTTGGCCTTGTTGCCGCCGGCCGCCGCGCGGATCTCGCTGTCTTCAAGGATCTAGGCGACTTTCAGACGACCCTTGTCTTCGCGAACGGGAAATGCGTTGCCCGGAATGGCCAGGCGGATAGTGCCTCGCCGAAAACGGATGCCGGGGACCTTCATGCCTCCGTCAAGCTGCAGCCGTTTGATGCGGATGATTTCCGCCTGCGCAGCCACGGCAAGCGCCTGCGCGTCGCGACCATCGACCGTCCGCGCTTCACCCGCTGGGGGGAAGCGGAAACGGATGTGGTCGACGGCTTCGTCACACCGCCCGAAGGCGCCACACTGATTTCCGTCACCAACCGGCACGGCAAGGGCGATGGCAAGCCGAAAGTGGGCTACCTGCGCGAGTGGGGATGCTGGAACGGGGCCTTTGCCACCACAGTTGCCCACGACAGCCACAACCTGACGGTTATTGGAGGTTCGGCGGACGATCTGGCCCTGGCCGCGAATACGGTGATCGCAACCGGCGGCGGGATGGCCGTGGTCTCGAGGGGAGAGGTGCTTGCGAGCCTGCCGCTCCCGGTCTCCGGCCTGGTATCCGAAGCGCCCCTGGCGGACGTTGCAGAGCAATTTGCGTCCCTTCGCTCGGCCATGGACAAGGTGGTGGACTGGCAACCGCCCTATCTGGTGTTCAAGGCCTGTTTCGGGGCCAACCTTGCCTGCAACGCCGGCCCACATCAAACGGATCTGGGTATTGCCGACGTTGAAAAGGGCGAGGTGCTGTCCTCACCCATCCTGGAAATTCTGAGCTAAGGTCTGGAGGGCCGCGTTCATGACGACAATAGACAAGGACCTGGCCTTTCTGCGAGATCTGCGCCATGACCTGCATGCTCACCCGGAGCTTGGCTTTGAGGAAGAGCGCACCAGCGCCATCGTGGCGCAGCATCTGGAAGACGCAGGACTTCAGGTGCACCGCGGGCTCGGCGGTACCGGGGTCGTCGGGACTCTCCAGGCTGGCAGCAGCAGCCGCGCAATAGGCCTGCGCGCCGACATGGATGCGCTCGCCATGCCGGAAACCACAGAACGCCCCTACAAGTCCACCATCCCCGGAAAGATGCATGCCTGCGGCCATGACGGCCACACGACCATGCTTCTTGGCGCAGCCCGTGCGCTCGCCAAGGCACCCGACTTCTCCGGGACTGTGCATTTCATCTTCCAGCCTGCGGAAGAAGGCCGGGGCGGCGCAAAACGCATGATCGAAGAGGGGCTGTTCGACCGCTTCCCCTGTGATGCCGTCTATGGTCTTCACAATATGCCTGGCCTCGACCCGGACGAAATGGCGGTTGTCTCCGGCGCCCAGCTTGCCTCCTCCGACAGCTGGTTCGTGACCTTCAAGGGTGTCGGAACCCACGGCGCCAAGCCTCATCTGGGCAAGGACCCCATCAACGCAACCGGTGTCTTTCTGGCCTCGCTCCAGTCCATACCGGGACGCGTCGTCGATCCTCTTCAACCATGCGTCGTCAGCGCCTGTTCGGTGCAAGCCGGAGATCCGAAGGCGCTCAATGTTATCCCGGATATCGTTGAAATCGGCGGTACCGCCCGGGCCTATTCTCCGCAGGTGCGCGACCAGCTCGAAACGGAAATTCGCCGTCTGGCGGAAGGCACGGCTGCCATGTTCGGCATTGAGGCCGACTATCTGTTCAAGCGCCGCATTCCGCCTGTGATAAATGATCCGGATGCAACTTCCCGTGCGCTTGGTGCGGCGCAGGAGGTCTTCGGCGACAAGGTGCGCACCGCGTTTCCACCCTCGACCGCCGGTGATGACTTCGCCTTCTTTGGCAACGCGGTGCCGGGCTGCTACGTCTGGCTCGGGAATGGACCGGCGATCGACGGAGCCCTGCACCACAATACCGCCTATGACTTTTGCGACGATGCGATCGGCTCCGGTGTGCGGTTCTGGACAACCCTGGTGAAACGGGAACTTTGCGGGCAATGAAGGTTTGAACTCGATGACACGGAACTTCCCGCCCCATGCGTTCTGGCAGGAGCTTCATGCGCCAGGAGCGTTCGACCCCGACGGAAGCCATGAGCACTTCTATCCGGCAACGCTGACCGACGGTCGGCAGATCCGCCTGCCGATCCGGCCGCTGGCTGACGGAAAGCACGCCTTGGCATCCCTGATCGTCAACCAGGCGAGCTTTGCGGTTGTCGAGGCACTGGCGGACGATTTGGCAGAAAAACTAAGCCCCTTTGCCCCGGATGTGGTTGTCGGGTTGCCCACTCTCGGACTGACGCTCGCTGCGGAAGTCGCCCGCAAGCTTGGTCATGGCCGCTATGTGCCACTCGGGACCTCGCGCAAGTTCTGGTACGATGAAGCTCTCTCCGTTCCGCTTTCGTCCGTTACGACACCCGACCAGGTGAAAAGGCTCTACGTCGACCCACGCATGCTGCCCCTTCTGGAAGGCCGGCGCATTGTTCTTGTCGATGACGTGATTTCCAGCGGCGCATCGATCTGCTCCGGTCTGCAGTTGCTCGAAGCGCAGGGTCTCTCCCCGGTCGCCATCGGCACCGCAATGCTGCAATCGGACCGCTGGCGCACAAGTCCCGGTCTCACGTCGTACCTCGACTGCACGCGCAGCTGCTTCTCGACGCCTCTTCTGGTGAAAGGCGAGGGCGGGCTCTGGGCAAAGGGCTAGAGCGGCCAACACAGACAATTCGAAATTTGTTTGGGGGTCACTACGCAAGCATCAAGCACGGTTTGCTGGTCGCCCGGCTCGCGCGGTCTGATCGCCAAATTAGACCTCCGAGCCTCTAACAGGCACAGTTTTGCTATCAGCGCTGTCGTTGCACATCAGATCGTCTTCCGTTTTTCCAAAGTCGACCACAGTCCTCCCTTGCCGCTGAAGGAACGGTAAACACCGCCGTGCGGGTTTTCACGTTGAGCCTGGAAGGCGAATAAGTCAGGAGTCAGAGTGCGTTCCGCAGGATCGAGCGAGGGATCCTGTTCAGGAAGTGGTACCACTTCCTCTATCTTGCCGTCACTTCACCGGTCACCAAATGCCAAGAACGTCCAAGTATTCGTACAAAGTCGGCCAAACTCGTCTCATTTCCTATTTTTTCGGCGCAACTCGGTCAAAGTCAGTCATTTTTTCCCTGCTTTTTTCCAATCTCGGGCTGTTTCTCGCCGTTTCTCGCTAACTTTCGCCAAGTCAACACGTGGCACGGATTCAAAAACATGAGTCCGCCCAATGCCTTAGCTGCAACTCGGCACATAAATAAAACAAACGTCTTCGGATGTATAAACTCGGATAAATACAGCCTGAAACCGCTCAGGCGGGATTTCGGCGGTCGTGCCTGGACGACGCGGGAAAGAAGGCTTGTAGATGGCGGATAACCCGACCGGCCGGCGAGACCGTGGCGGCTCGTGATGACTTGGCCGGACAATGGCACCAGTCTGAGTCTGTCACGGCGTGTGTGGATGCCCCCTGTTTGGCAAGCGTTATCTTCGATCTTTCGGCGGGATCTTCGATCGGACGTGTGTCAGGCCTCAGATTGTGGCCTTCGATGACGCCACGGGCCGGTCTGCTGTTCGGAAAGCTGGGTTCACATCGGTTCAGAGAGCTGCAAGCGCTCGCGCCCCGGGTCTGAATTTCCCTGCCTTGAACTTCGAAGTCCGTGTCGCGTACTCCTCGTCGATCTCTCACCCCGGCCTTGCGGCCATGTCGTGCCTTTTCCCTTCTCGGTTTCAGGTCACGCCATTCG
>VIRH01000050.1 GCA_008107755.1 Rhodobacterales bacterium | reverse complement strand
GAAGCGGGTCGGGCATCGAGGCGGCGCGGCCGGCGAGATGTCTGTCACGCTGGAAGGACCGGGCCGCGCGCCGTGGGGCAACGCCCCGCCAACGGATCAGTCCGGCCCGCCAGGGCTGGTCCGCTTCTCTGCACTGCCAGATTGATTTTTCGCGGAAAGTTGCTACATTGAAATCCGGAGTGAGACGGCGGGTTTCCCCGCCGCCTCCTTCCTTAAAGCTTGAATTGGACTCGGAAGGTAACTTGCCAGTGCTTCCGGGTCCTTTTCAATTTAAGGGTAACGCCAATGGGTATGAACCACATCGCATTACCTCCGGTTTGAGGGCAAGGCCGTTGCCTCGGCCGGGCTGGCCTATCCTGCCCGGTCGCGCCGCTGGCCCGGCGCTGCTGCTTTTGCCCTCAAAACTTGCTGGCTCTCCGATAGCACATGTGCGAGCCAATAGGTTAACGAGCGGTTAACCCGCCATGTCGCCGTAAAGAGACGCCTGCGCCTCGTGGATCGCTTCCAAGCCCATGGTCTGAATGTCTTCTTCGCTCTCGCAAAGCTCGGGCAAGCCGAACTGGTCTGCGGCCATCTGTCGAAATTCCCGATAGTCGTCAGCGGCCAGGATTTGGCACTGGATGGCAACGGAGCGGACCATACTGGAAATCTCTGCCACCCACGCTTCATAGATCCGGCCGACGCGAATGGTATCGAAGCGCTCGACCGCGATCCGCAAGGCGTTGTTGAGTTTCGCTTTCCGGCGCACTGACGGCCAATAATCGGCGGCATTCGCATCGACGCTCGGTATTGTCTTGGTTTGCAGCATGTCGGGGTTTCCTGTCGTTTGGGCTCTTTTTGCGTTCGGCCTTCGCGGCGTCTCGCCTTTCATTTTCCCCGTAGTGGGAAACGGGGACGGCTCGTCATGGACAGGAAAAGGGGAGGGGCATCACCCGCGCGCACAAGGCGCAGCCGCGGAGCGTGGGGAGACCCCTTTTCCTGCCGAAGGTTTATCCTTGACGAGACGAGGGGCAGCGCCCCTTCGAACGAACCAAAGCCCGGCCATGGCCGGTCCTTGTCCTGGGGAGGTGCGCGGGTCGGGCCTGGAAGCGTGTCGGGCATCGAGGCGGCGCGGCCGGCGAGATGTCTGTCACGCTGGAAGGACCGGGCCGCGCACCGTGGGGCAACGCCCCGCCAACGGATCAGTCCGGCCCGCCAGGGCTGGTCCGCTTCGCTGCAATGAGTTGGCCCGGTCAAGTGGGGCATGAACTTGACCGGGCCGGGGTGAAGCCCCTTATCAAACGTCAGCCGGTTCCTTGAGAGGGGTCCGCAACCGGCCTGTGTTTGATCGGGAGAAAGGGGCTCCGGGTTCGGTGCTGGTGTTTCCAGGAGGGGAAAGCCTGCCCTGCGGGAGCTGACGCAGGGCAGGCCGGTGAGGGGCGATCTTAAGCCGCCGCCTCAATCTCGGTTTCTGACGGGTCGCTTTCGGTTTCGGCGTCATCGCTGACGAACTTCATGACGTCAGGAACCCAACGGCTGTCCGCGACCTTGTCGGCGGCATAGGCGGCGGCTTCCTTCTTCTTCATCTTGAGGATCGGTGCCGCGACTTCTGCGCCGCGCACTTCGACAACGCTTGCATGAATGGCGTTGAGCTTGATCCGCGAGAAGTAGGCTTCAGCTGTCGGCTGGAAGTGATCGGCCATGTCGAGGCCAAGCGCCGCGCCGATCCTGTTGCCATGATCCACGCCCGCACCGTTGAAGCCGTCGCCGGGGCTGACCGCGTTGATTGTCTGAGCGACGAGGAAAGCTTGAAGGCGGAGCAATTCGGCCTGTGAAACGCCAGTGCACCAATCCCAAAGGTCTGCCGGATCGGCTGGAAGAACGGACTTCCAGCTTTCACGGACACGCTCGATGGCATCCAGATCGCCGCACTCGCCCGCGTCCTTGATGTGCGTTTCAAGGCAAGCGCTGTCGAGCGAGATTTCGACCGCGCCGTGTGTCCATGCCGCCCGGTGCTCGTACAGCGTCTTGATCGCCATGGAATGAACGCTGACGGCAAGGGCCAGGTCGGGGTTCTTGGCAAGCTCAAGGCGCAGTGCAGCCGTCTTGCGGGCGGTCAGGTCGGCAACGAGAGCTTTCGAGTGATCGGAAGTGGTCTTTTCCTCCGGTGCAGTATCAGAGCACGCCTTTGCCGCCGCCTTCACGTCCTGCGGATCGATCAAACCGCGCTCGATGCGCAGCTCGCCATTATAGCCAAGCGTCAGGATCGCGCCCGCCTGTGCCTTCTGCTCGTCGCTGTATTCAGGTTGCCACGCGGTGTGGAAGTCTTCGAGCGTTGCTTCGGCGGCTTCATAAGCGATCCGGTCGTTTTCCTCGCCGGTTTCCTCGTAGGTATCGCGTGTTGTCTCTACCGCGTCTTCCAGCGCTTCAAGCTGCTTCTGTTCCTCGTCCGTCAGATCGCGGGGCGTTGCATAGACCCGGCCGAATTTCTGCATTTCCATGTAATCGAGTTCCGCCTGATAGCGGCACCACTTCCACCCCTCGGAAGCAACTTCAAGGGTGCGGGCGTCGATCTTGTCGGCAACCATCTTGTCAATCAGCGCGGCGTCTTCTGCATACCCGCCGTCTGTATTGAACAGGTCGCAAACGACGGTGCAGCCTGCTTCGCGAACGGCATCGAGGCCGCCAAGAAACTTGATGCGCTTGTCGGACGCGGGGATTTTGCCATCAGTCAGCGCCTTACGGATATCGCGACCGTTGCGATAATAGGTCGGCAGGCTGTTCCAGACGCGTTCCTGGGCTTCGTGGTCATCGGTGACGGTGAACGCCTGAAGCTGTGAAAGGTCCATATCTCCGGTTTCGAAAAGCTCGAACAGGACAGGGGAGACGCGGGCGAGTTTGAGGCGCTTGGTGACGACAAGTTCGCTCGCGCCGAAGCGGGTTGCGATTTCGCTGACCGTCTTGCCTTCGTCGGCCATCTGCTTGAAGGCGCGGAATTCATCTGCGGGTGTCATGCCTTCGCGCATGATGTTTTCCGCAAGGCTGATTTCGGTTGCGTCTTTCTCGTCGCTGAGAACGCACGTCACCTTGACGGAGGCGGGCACTCTCTTGTTCGCAATCAGGTGCTCCAGCGCCCGGAACCGACGCCCGCCAGCAGTCACAAGGTAATGACCCTTCTTTTCGCCGTCGCGCACGACAAGGTTTTGCAGAACGCCAATGGAGGCGATGCTTTCGGCCAGCTCAGTAATGCCCGCCTGCGTGTAGGTCTTGCGGACGTTCATCGGGTCGAGTGCGAGTTTGGAGAAGGAAATTTCGAGGCGGTTGGTGTCGGTCTTGGTCATTGGTTCAGCTCCTGTTTCCCTGAAACTCACCGAATTGGCTCGTTTCATTTTCCCCGTAGTGGGAAACGGGGACGGCTCGTCATGGACAGGAAAAGGGGAGGGGCATCACCCGCGCGCACAAGGCGCAGCCGCGGAGCGTGGGGAGACCCCTTTTCCTGCCGAAGGTTTATCCTTGACGAGGCGAGGGGCAGCGCCCCTCTCCAACAAAAAAAGACCGGCAATGCCGGCCTTTATCTGCGTAGCAGCTTGGCGCGAGTGATCGTTACCCGAAGGGCCGAGACGAACGCGGATCGAGACGTTGGCACCTCTTGGCGGCGGAAGGCTCTTTGAGACTTCTGCCGGTTAGAGGTTCCCGGCTGGATTCGTGTTCGGCTCGGTGGAGGCCGCCCTTGCGGCCGGAATAGAGCACGGTCCGCAGGACGCGCCCGTCATCGCCTCAGAACTTTGGTCCTTCGGCTTTATCCGCATCTGGATTTCGGAGCTTGAAATCGGCAGCTCCTGCTTCGTGGTCAAGAACGCCGACAACTAAGTTCCCGCTGCTGTTGGCGGCTCGCAAGTCTACGAAAACAAATGTTCCGCATTCTTCTTCAACGGGATATTTGCTTCGAACATTGAACCCCAATGCACATGTATTTGGATCAATTTCGCTATTTCCCAGGACCCATCGCGCAGAGATCTTAAACACCGAGCCCTTGATTTCGTTCAAAATGTAGTCTGTCGGTTCGCCATATTTCTCAATGACAGAATTCCAGATGAGCTCATGATTTTCGGCGTATTCGCCAGAAATTGGCTGTTTGAACATGATCCCATAAGCTGCTCCTGCGTCCTCGGAAAGAGACGATTTGAATACCGCGGTTGCGGCTCCACTGAACCCACCCAGCGCTCGGATCGCGAGAATGTCTGTTTCCCCGCCTTCATTGACGAATTTCTTATCAACCCAATACTCTGGGTCTTTATCGAATTTCTTTTCGACCTCGGCTTTGAATTCTTCGATTGTCATTCCGAGGTAGAACGTATCGATTGACCGAATGTCATCGTTGGCGATTGCCCCTGTTGGGGCTGCGATTGCGACGGCGGCGACGAGGAAGGCTGCGCAGGCTATGAATTTCACGTGTTGCTCCGATATCTTTAAACTACTGATTGCTTTGCCCAATTCGCACTTCTTGGTCAAGTAGCGGAAGCGAAGGAAGGGTGATGCCGGTTTCCGGCGTCACACTTTCTTGCGACATTCCGCACTCTTCCTTGTGATTTTGGGCGTGGGCGGCGGCCGCGATCACCCGCCGCTCTGCGCGGCTGAGGTCAATTCTGATAGTTCGCGGCAGATGGCTGGCGGAACGATTGCCCTGCCGGGGTGCTCGATGCACCCGGGCAGGGCTCGCGGCGCTGCTGGTGGGACAGCAGACTGCGCCAATGCGGGCGGGGACATTCAACGTGAGATCCCCTTCGGCTTTCTGGACCGGATTTGCCGGGTTCGCAACTTGCCGGGCTCCTTACCGGAAATGATCTGTAGATAGGACTTTTGCAGCTCCAACGCCTCACGCGCCTCCGGATCAACGCCCATCTGCATTTCGAGAAAGCGCCGCCACGAAACCCGCTGCCCGCCGGGGTTTGACAAGAGACGTTTCCAGGCGGGGTGTCGCTCAAGGCGCGGATCGAGCGGCCGGCGCCGGTACCGGGTCCGCCTTTTCTTTGGCGTGGCTTTCCTGTCCTCGCGGCGGTAAATGCCAAACTTGTCTTCAAGCGACTTCCTGGAAAGCTGACGATCAACGGCGCTCGCCTTTTCCATCCGGTTGGAATCCTGGTCCTTGAAGACGAGACCGTTGCCGCGTTTGCGGATTTCGATGCCGTATTCGCTAAGGCCCTCATGGAATTCCTCCCATGTGCTGGATCGATTGAGGATCGCAAGCAGGGCCTCCTTGTGCTCGCTCAAGTATCCGGAAAACGACTGCTCCCAGGAATTGGCTTCCTTGTCCCGGGCCTTGGTGTTTTGGCGTTCATTCTCCTTGCCCCGGCCCTGGACGACTTGAAGGCCGTGTTTCAGTTCCAGCTCGGCCGCGGTCTTCTGCAGGATCTGGAAGTCGCGATAGGGGGTGTGCATCCGGAAGGTTTCCGGGTGCACGAGATTGAACTGAATATGCATATGGAAGTTTTCGGTGTTGATGTGGGTGCCGACCACACGCTGATGATCTTCCAGGCCAAGCGCTTTCGCGAATTCCTTTTCGATATCCTGCAGAACCTCCTTGTCCGGCTTCTCGCCTTCGGGAAACGACACGACAAGGTGATAATTCGGGTCTGACTTGCTGCGCGTGTTGAGCTTCTGCGTCGCGCCGATCTCCGCGATCGCCGTGTCCAGATCCTCGATGCCTTCGCCTGCCTTGCAGTTGGAAAGCCAGAATTGATCGAGCTTTTCGCCCTTCTCCTTGGCGGCCGCGATGTATTTGGCGAGAGATTTCGCGCCCCATGAACGCTTCATCGCGGTTTTCTTGGCAATCACGGGTGGATCCTCGCGATTTGCGCCTTGATCTCGGCCTGCGTCTTTCGAACGTCCTTGAGAAGCGATTGCATGTCGCGGACAGTGTGCCCGTCCGCAGTTTCGTTGATGGCTTTCAAGAGAAGGTTGCCAAGACGCGCCTGATCCGCGTTCACCGCCAACAGATTGAGGACCGCCTTTTCGGTCGACAGATCAGGCATGCGACCGGTTTCAAGGATGCGCTCGGCAATCTTCGAAACGGACAGACCTGTCCGTTTCGAATGCTCGGCGATGCGCGCCTTCAAAGCAGGGCGGACATAGGCTTTCAGGAGAACCCTGCGAGGCTCTTTCATCTCGCCATCTCCAGGCCGCGCTCAAGTCCGTTTCCCCGCTCGCGCTGCCTGCCGCGGCTCATCTCAACAAATGACGAGCGCAACGCGGTCAGCAAGCCGTCTTCACCGCGGCTCATCTTCAAGTCGTTCCAATCGGTGGCGCGGCGCTCCTTTTCTTCGGGCGTGAACGACGGTGCGAGCACCTTGCCGTTGACTGCCTCGGCTGCGCGCTGCGCAAACAAAAGCCCCTTGTTCGGGAGCGGGGGCGTTCGTTGTTCAAGGTGATGGTCGTCGTCTGCCGCAATCAGGATGTTTGCCTGCGGGTATTTCTCGCGAACGGACTTGGCGGTTGCCACAAGATTTTCCGCGTCGAACGCAACAAAGGTCGGTAGCTTGGTCGCGTTGTAAACATCGGCTCCGGTCGCATAGCCTTCCCCGATGATAACGGTGAGCTTGTCTTTCTCTCCGCGTTCCCTGGAAAGCGCCTTGTCGGGATCGATGGTGTGATAAAGCCCCTCTTTCCGGCTGTCCTTCAGATAGAATTTCTCATCTCCGACGAACTGCAAGGACCAGATGCGGCTTTGCTCGTCGCGCAGCGGAATGACCATGCGTCCGTCCTCCGTAAGCTTGACGCCATAGCCGCGCACTTGCTTCTTTTGCAGATACTCGCAATTGTCCGGCGATGCCCAGGTCGGCAGGTTCTTCCAGATTCCGAAGGCCCGTTTCGCCGCGTCTTGCTGGCCCTGTGCGCGTTCCTGCTCCCGCTCCTCCCGCTGGTGCGCGATCTGTGCTGACCGCCGAATTTGCTCTTGCCTGGAAATGTCTTCCGCGCGGCCTGTCCACTGCTCGATTTCCGTGCCCTTGAAGTTCTTGAACTGGCCGTTCGGAACGCCGTCCAGAAAGCCCCGGTAGCTGGCATTCGTTTCCTTGCCATCCCCGGCAAGGGCGACCCGGTGCCACTGGCCGTCCATGATCGGCTCGCCGTTCAGGGCAGCGCCACGATCAACGAGAAAGCTCGCAAAGGCCGCATGCGGATCCTCGCGGCCAAGGACTTCCTGCACGCTCGGCATGAACCGGTGCAGCTCTTCGGGAATCTCGTTTCCCTTCACGAACCAGGCGCCCGCCTTCTTGTCCCAAAGCGCGCCCGCCGCCTTCGCCGCATCCTTTTCTTCAAACGGAACGGCAAGGTACGTCTTTTGACCGCCGGCACTTGCCGTCTGTGCTGCCGGCCGTTCCGGTTCTCCAACCGGGCGGTCCCGACCGGACAGGGCCGCCAGCTCGCGGTCATCGCGTTCCTGGCCTGCGACATCGTTGGCGTGAAGCTGCTCTTCCAGGGAGAGGCCGTCTTGCCGGCCAACCCAAAGGCCAAGAACCTTGCCGGCCGCGGTCCTCAGCTCGCCGGTCAAATCGCCATCGGGCGTGTCATAATCGAGCGTGCCGCGATAGCGCGCCTCGATCTGACGACCATCGACCATCACCGGAACCGGGTGCCAATGGCCGTCCATTGTCGGCGAGCCGGGAACCTCCGCGCCGCGATCGAGCAGGAATTGCCCGAAGGCGACTTCCGGTTCCTCGCCCTCATTCAAATGTGTGACGCTGGGAACGAGCGCGGACGGCCCGCCGGCAGAGGGAACGGCGCGGTAGGAGTTGTCAGAACCGGTATCGATATCGGTGATGGACATGATCTGTAGCTTTCCGTTTTCGAGGGGGGATGGGGTCAGTCGAGAAAAACGCCGTCTACTTCGGCAGGTCCGGCATAGGCGCTGGTGTCCTTCGGCCAGATCTCAACGCCATCGGTGTTGATGACCGTGATGTTGCGGAGCGGTGAATTGTTGGTGAGGTATCCGCCGATGATCTCGATATCGCCGTAGAGGCGCTGAGCGGCTTCGAGCCGTGCGATTGCGGTGCTGAGTTTCATGCGCTTTCCTTTGCAGGCTGGCTTGGTTGAACGACGGGGGAAGAAGAGGGCAGGGCAGGCGTTTTGGCCTTGCCGGGCGGATCAAGGGCCGCGGGCGCATCGACGCTGAGTTCCGCGCGGGCCTGCAAATCCGTGTTCTGGAAATAAAGAACCTGGCGGCCATAGATGGCAGGCCGGCCGGCCACGAAAATGAGCATGTCGCCGGCACGCTGAA
The DNA here is from genome assembly GCA_008107755.1 of Rhodobacterales bacterium. Taxonomy (GTDB): domain Bacteria; phylum Pseudomonadota; class Alphaproteobacteria; order Rhizobiales; family Stappiaceae; genus Roseibium. The sequence goes on along the minus strand of VIRH01000050.1, from coordinate 23,810 downwards.
CCTTGCCGCCGGCACCGGTCTGAAGGCCGGGCAGGGACATGCATTCATCCGGGGTCAGGAGCGGTCGGGCGACTTCGGAAACTGTCTCGGAATAGTTGGTGCCGACCCGGCCGGTAGACCGGCTGGCAGAGGTCTTTTTCTGAACCAGCGTGGTCTTGCCGGCCATGTCCGACAGAACCCGCGCCGTCTCCATCGTGTTCGGCGCGTAGGCGATCCGGACATGACAGTTGGAGACAATCGATTGCTCTCTGCCGTAGGTCTTCTGGAGCTGCGTGAGGTCCTGGACGATCACGTAAGCCTTGAGGCCGTAGCCGGCCATGAAGGCAATCGCCTTTTCGAAGATTTCCAGTTTGCCGATCGAGGTGAACTCGTCGAGCATCAAAAGCAGTTTGTGCTTGTAGTGCTTGACCGACCGCCCGTTCTCAAACTCCATGTGCGAGGTGAGACGCGTCAGGAATTGGTTGAGGAGAATGCGCACAAGCGGGCGAAGGCGCGCAATGTCGGACGGCGGAATGACGATATAGAGCGTTGCCGGCTTTTCGGCGTGCATCAGGTCCGCAATCCGGAAGTCCGATTCCGATATGTTGCGGGCAACGATCGGATCGCTGTAGAGGGCGAGCTGGGACGTGCCGGTCGAATGAACGCCTGACCGCTCGTTTGTGGAGCGCTTGCGCATCCGGGCCGCTCCGAGACGCACCTCATCATTCACAACGTCCCGGCCGTGCTGGAATTGCTCCATGTCCTTCAGAAGACGATGAAAGCTGTCGTCATCCTCCGCCGACTGGTCGAATGCCTTTTGGGCCTGTTCGGCAATGCTCGGCTCGCCGGCTTTCTCGTCGCCGATCGACATGAAGGCGCGCACGTCGGCAAGGGTCGCCGTGCGGTTCTGCTCGATCTGGACCCGGTAGAGAACATGAAGGATCGCGGTACAAAGCCAGCTGTATCCTTCCTGCATGAAGAAGTCTTTCAGGCCGATCCCGTCCGGATCGATGATCATGATGGCAATGTTCTGGCAGTCGGCAATCTCGTGATCGGTGCCGATCCGCACTTCCTGAAGCGGATTGTATTTGACCGATCCGGTGACGGCGGCAGGATCGAACCGAAGGATTTTCTGGCCCTGGGACTTTCGCCAGCCGGCCGTCAGCGCATAGTTTTCGCCCTTGATGTCGAGGACGAGCGCGGACGCCTCCCAGCTCAACAGGGTTGGCAGCACCAGGCCGACGCCCTTACCCGAACGGGTCGGCGCAAACGCAAGCACATGCTCGGGGCCATCGTGGCGCAGCATCCGGACACTGGATCGCATCGGCCAGCCGCCGACGACCACGCCGCTTTCCGAGAGGAGCCCCGCGTCTTCCACGTCGCGCTTGTTGGCCCAACGGGCAGTGCCGTGAATGTCCCTGGACTTGCGCCCGCCGAAGATCGTGCGCGAGCTCGCGCCGCTTGAGACGATCGCACCGACGAACATCAGGGCGATGAACGCGCCGATCCCGCCATAGGCCGGCGTCATGATCTCGGGCGGAAGGCCTCCGGTTTCCAGATAGAAGGATCGAAGCCAGATCCACCAGGCCGCTTGCAGCGCGTTGAATCCAAGGGTGTAGTGCCAACCGGTCAGCGTCACGCTGACAAGGGCGACACACGCCAGAACGGCGAAGCCCCGCATGAGGTTCATGGAAAACCTCAGGCCGCCCGCTCTGCGACGGGAAGGCGGTCCTGCAAGACATAGCGTTGCTTCTTCATCTCGTAGATGTCCGAAACGAAGCGATTGCCGTAATTGTCCCGCTTGATGTGAATGACGAGATCGACAAGGCGGCTCATGAAACCGGCAACATCCGGCAGGATGTGACCGGCCGCGTTGATGTTCTCCTGAAAGCGGTTCGGAACCAGCTCGGGGCTTTCCGCGTGCACGGTGCACATCCAGCCGCGAGCGCCGGTGTTCAGAACATTGAGCGCCGCATAGGCGTTCATCGTTGAGATTTCCCCGAACAGGATATTGTCAGGCGAAATGCGCATCTTGTGATCGTAGAGCTGCTGCCAGGTACGCTGCCCCGCGCCCTCCGACGCATCGCGCGAGGCCAGGAGCGAAACGCCGTTGAAGAACCGGTCCACTTCCAGCTCCGGAGTATCCTCCGCACTGACGACACGCCGGTCATCAGGCAGGAACGTCAGGAGCTTGTTCAGGAGCGTTGTCTTGCCGGTGTTGGTGGATCCTGAAATCGCGATGTTGCGCTGGGTCCGCACCGCCTCAACGATGTAGGCAATCATCTGATCGCTGAGCCCCATATCGGTCAGCTCGATTTGTTTGGGATGTTTGCAGCGGATCGAAAGGGACAGGCCGGTGGTAACGGAATTTCCGATCAGGCATTCGAAACGGTGACCGCCCGGCAGGGTGGTTGAAAGCTGAGGCTTTTCGGTTTCGGAGAACTTCAGGCCGCGCATGTTGGCGAGCGCACGGCAAATCGTCTTCATGCGATGGATGGTGAAATCGGGTTCACTGATTTGCCGGATGCGATCGGCTCCCACGCCGGCCTCAATGACAAGCGTCTTTGCTGCCTTGCTGCGCACCTCCACAACGTCAGTATCGGCATAATGCCTGGACAGGGGTTCAAGCAGCTTTTCGATCAGGACCATGGACATGACAGACTCCTCCTGGTGGAAATCTCAGGTTTTGAATTTTCGGGAGAAAAGGGCAGGGGCCGAAGCCCCTGCCGAGTGAGACGCCAAAGGTCAGCTTGACCAGCGAACCAGCTTCCAGTTCGAGTAGGTCACCTCGCCCGCCGGCGTGACGGTCTTGGTGCGCTCGTCATGGGCACTGTAAATTGAGACTTTGTTGCTCGGATTCCTGCATCCTGACTGAGGACCGTTCTGCGAGAGGACCTGATAGGGCGGATTTCCCTCAAGGGTCTTGCCACCGGTGTTGCAACCATTGCGAACGCTATGAATGTTTCCGGAGCCGTCTCGCACCCGAGCAACATAGCCTTTCACTGCAAGGTTGATTTTCACGCCTGAGCGAACCCGTTCTTCAACAGTGCGCTCGCACTTGTCGCCATTGTTGAACAGGTCCCCTTCGCCAACGATATGCGCATAGGTCGTGCCGTCCGGGCGGGTATAGACATGTGCCCGAGAAGTCGGAACAAGCTCGATGCAGCCTTCGTAATAGCGCTGATCGAAGTTAGGTTCGTCCCTGTCTTCCAGATGGCTGTAAGCGACTTCGGACGTGCCGGGCTGAAGGTAGGAAGAGGCAACGACATAGCCCTTTCCATTGACGTTGATGGAAACATCCACCAGCCGCTGAGCCCTCAAACCAGGGTCGTTGTACTTCCATCCGGCCGGTTCGACGGAGTGGGTGTAAACGCGATCACTTTCCTGACAGGAGGTCACATAGACCCGGCCCTGGCCGGGAGCATCGTAGTAGAACCGCTCGCGGCCATAGGAGACGCCGGCGATCAGATCGTGATCGAACGATGACGGATCCTCGCAGCCGAACTCGGTAGATTGCACCGACATCATGTTGTTCTCGTCGGGCTGACACGCGGCGACAACTTCATGAACGCCATCCCGCGTGATTTCCGTGCGGTACTGCCGGGCCGCCTGGCCGTTGGCGAGATCCACGATCGGCGGACACACATCAATTCCGGAGCGTTCGAAGACGCGGGAATGGGTGTAGGTGTTCTCGGTCGTGATGCACGGCGTTGCCTGATAGAGCTGGCCTTCGTACTCGTAGGTCCACATCGCCATTTCGGTCGAAAGACCGTTGGCGAAGTCGTGACGCAAACTGCAGTTCGATACATCGGCCGTCATCTGGATCGGCTCGATGGTTTCGGAAGGACCGCATTCGCGAACGCTGACTTCCACGTTCCTGTCCGTGGTGTAGACCAGCGACGTGTTCACGATCGCCTTGCCGTTCACGAGATCGAAGTCGAACGTGCAGTTCTCCTTCTCAACGATCGGGAACGCCATTTCTTCATCAGGAAGACAATCGCTGACCGTGTGCCTGGACGCTTTTCCATCGACGTAGAAAAGAGAATACTGCGCATTTGCAGCCCCCTTTTCCAGGTCAACCAGATCGCTGCAGACGTTGTAGTCACGGGCCATTTCGAACGTCTTGTCGGACGGTGCGCACTCGGCAACAGTCACGTTTTTGCCGCCCCGGCCGCGGTACGTCAGCTGCGACAGGAACGTGACCGTTTCACCGTCAAGGTTCAGATCCGGCGCGCAGGCCTCGAAGTCCTCGTTGATGGCGTAGAACTCCGCGTCGTCCACCTGACAACCGGAAACCTCGTAGCGTGCATCCTTGTCGTCCGTGTAGAAGCTGGTGAACTGCGGCTTCGCCACCATGTCATCGAGATCGACAATATCCTCGCAAGCTTCAAAGCTCTTCTGGATCGGCCAGACCGTACCGTTTGGCGAACAGGCTTCGGTCGCGGTGACAACGCCATCTTCAAGGGTTTGGGAAAGCGACTGCTGACGCACCACGCCGCTGATCAGATCAACGTCGTGCTCGCAGCCTTCCGAAGTCACCCGGTAGGACACATTCGGCTCGCGTTCCTCTTCCTCGTCCATGGCAAGACGGTCAGGGGTCTCGTAACCGCCGGCAATCGGATTTTCACCGCCGGATTTGCCGTCCTCGTCAACGCTGGTGTCGTCTTCGACGGTCTTGTCCGCTTCCGCTTCCTGCTCTTCTTCCTCGGCAGGCTCTTGATCGGTGAGCTGCGCAATCGCGCGCACGAACTCCGCTTCATCACCGTTGACGGAAATCGCCGTGGTCGGCGTCAGTCGGTCGCTGTCCACGCCGAACTGGCTGGTGAAGCGGTCGGCGGCAAGATCGACATAGTTGGTGTCTTTCTTCAGCCGCGTGACGACGACCTGGGCGATTTCATCACCGCCGACCATCACCTTGCGGGTGAAGCCCTCGGCGGAAACGCCGGTCACATCGACCGCCTCGGTGGTGTTCGGCGTTGATGTGAACTGCAACTCGACGGGAACCGCATTGTCAGCCGACAATTCGGTTTCCAGCATGGGAGCCACGGAGAACAGGTCCTCCTTGATGATGACCTCTTGTTCGGCATTGGCCGAAACCGCTGCCGGGTCGGTGACGGTCTGGGCGACCGCCAGCGCGGGGGATGACGCCAAAGCGCACGCCATCAAGCCGCTATACACCCAATTCGGGTATCGCATTCCAGTCTCCTTAATCTTGGGGAGGGTCGGCGAGGTACCAGTCAAATTTCGGGCGCACCTGAACGCGGGTGCCCTGAGCGATCCGGATGACTGGTTTCAGGTCCACAGTGTCCTCAAGGAGGGCCGCTGTGATGGTCCCAATATTCTCGCTGGCGCCGCTCATGCCGTTCGCCAGAATATTGGAATTGGAAGAGTCGATTTGCTGGGAGCCGGCAACCGCGGCCTCGACTGCCGTGCCGATGCCGACAGTCAGGATTGCAGTCCCGTACTTTTCCCAAAAGCGGTTGTTCACCTCGCCGGAAAGACCGGCGTAGCCCTGTGCATCGCCTAGATGCGCCTTGAGCTGGTAGATTTCGGCGCGGCTTTCGCCAAGCAGGATCCGGCTGCACGAAAAGCCCACACGGGTCTGACCGACTTTGTCGACGGACTCGTATTCGCAGATCATGCGCGAGCCCTTCGGCACCAGTTTCGTGCGCCCGTGGTAGCCGTAAACATCGCGGCTGACCTGAACGACAACCGAACCGTTGTCGGCAAGCTGGCTGTTGATGCCGCTTTCCAGAATGCCGGTGATGTAGCGGTCGGCCGCCAGAATGCGCGTGTTATCTACCGCGCCGGTCGAATAGCGCGGCGGGGCCGAATATCGGTCGTTCGCCGGGTCGATGCCCTCAGGCGGCGGAAAAGACGGCAGGTTCGCGTTGAAGGGCTCGGGCCGGCCCGTGTCACCGGAGAAATCGCCGCTAAGATCAGCGCCCATAAGCGTGACCTGGCGCGCTGCCCGCTCCCGCAAGGCGGTCTGCAAGGCAAGCTCATAGGCGGTCGGCGCTCGGGGTGTGACCTTCGGCGGCTCGATGTACTTCGTCACGGTCTGCGTTCGCACGACTTCGCGCGTCTCCACGACCGGCTTTTCAACTTCCTTGATGACTTCCTTTTCAATGATCACCGGGGGCATGGTGATCACCTTCGGTTCCGGCTTCGGTTCGGGCGGCACCGGGCGCTGGTAGTCGAAGACGGCCGGGTCGCTCTCCGGCAAGCCACGCGGCTGAGCCGGTTCGCTCTTGCACGCACCACCGAAGGAAAGGCCAAGGGCGAGGAGGATTTCGCAAACAGCCACGGGACTATTCTCCCTTGTACTGAATGCACATGAAGGACTGGCCCGACTTGAGCGTGATCAGGCGGTGCGTGGATTCGACAATGAAGGTCGTCCCCTGAACCCGCGTGTTCACCAGCTCATCAATGCCGTCCACGACGACATAGGCGGTCGGAAGCTCAAGATCGTCCCACTTGTCGCCAAACTGAATGTAGGTGAAGTGATCGTCGCGAAAGACCTGCTCGGGCCGCAGCTTGTTGTCGCCCCATAGCTTGTAGCTGTTCCATCCGCGCAGCGCGGCCGGATCGAATTTCGCCGTCTGGAGAAAGTCTGTCGCCCCATGGGTTGCGGTCGCGCCGGCCCCGCCGGCGATCGGCGTGCCGTCCGGAGCAAAATCCACGTAGGACATGCCAGCGGTGCTTGGGCCGTTGATGCGGAAAGACACATCCGGCACCATCTTGGAATTGATGCCCTCGGCGCGCAGATAGAACGAATAAACCTCGCCCTCGTCGGTGTAGACGAGCAAGCTGCTGTCAACGCCCGAGCCGGTCGGCTTCACCGCAAGGGTGTTGTCGGAGCGCTTCTTGACCTCGAACCGGGAGGCATCGCCAAGGTCGGCCGACTGGATCTTCACGCCCTTCGGCAACTGGATCGCCGAAACCATGTACTGGCGAAGGCGCACCTTGTAGACGCAATCCCCGCAATAATTCTGAACGTGGATGCCCTGCTTGTCCCCCGGCCGTGACCAGGCCTCCTGTATCTGGCCGCCGACGCTCTCCGGGCGCGCGAGCGGACCATAGTTGCCCGTGGACTGAGCTTGTGCCTGGACGACAGAGCCGGCCGGAAGCGTTGACGTGATGACGTCATTGGCATCCGCAATCCGCTGCTGCGGGGTTGCGGGGAGCGGTGCGCCCGGCGTTGCCGGACCTCGGCCAAGCGGGGTCTGTGCAAGCGCAGTCGGGGCGAGCGCTGGAACGGTTGCCGACATGAGCACGGCGAGAGCGAGAGAACGGGCGATCATTTCGAGGCTTGCTCCTTGACGGACAGATTGAGGACGCGGATGCCAAGCGGGTTTTCGAACTTCTCCGCTTTGGTCACGTCATGGGGTCGGGGGGTCATTTCGAGGAAGGCGCGCAGATGTCGGCGGCGCGGCGTTTCGCGGCCGATCTTGTCGGTCTGCAGGAACTCCACCACGTAGAGATAGACGCCGTTGTAGGTATCGACCTTGTAAGCGCCCTTGATCGTGATCGAGCGGTTGAGCCCGTCTTCAAGCGCCTCCTCGATGACAGGCTTGTTGGCCTTCACGTACTCGTTGAAAAATGTCGGATCGGAATAGGTCCGCACTTCCTTGAAGCGCGTGTTCTGTGTCGTGCCGTCGATGGTGAGGAGCTGGCGCACGTAACGACGGGCCAGCTTTTCAAGCATCAGATCGAAGCCCTCGACCTCAACAGAAATCGGCTCGACGCGGTAAATCCGGTCATCGGCCGGATCAGCGCGCAGCAAGGCGATTTCCGTTTCCTTGAGCGGCACCAGCGAGGCGATTGCCTGGACGGTCACGACGACGCAGCAAATGAGCGCGACGTTCATGCCGACGGACAGGCGCAGCAGCCACGCCATGCGCCGGTGCGCCGTCTTGTAGGCGAACGGATCGGCCTGAAGGATGGCCGAGTGCTTCGGCGCAGGCTCCACGATCGCAGGTTCGATTGCAGTCTTCGACCGTTTGAGGAAGGCCATCAGGCAGCCTCCACCCACTCGAAAGTGGCCGGTTCGAATTCGATCTCCGCGCAGGCGCAAGGCGATTTGCGCATCTTGTCGATGCCGTCAGGCTGGATCGGCATTTCGGTGGACTGGCAAGCGGACAGGAAGACGCCAAGACACACTACGAGTCTGATCTGTTTCATCGGGAAACCTTTGTCGTGAGAAGGAAGAGAGGGGTGCAGGCGGTCAGGAACCGCCCGTCTCCATGATGTGACCGGGGCGGGGCTTGGACGGCTCCCACGTTTTTTCGTGAAGGAAGCCGCCGACCTTGCCGGCATAACCGGCCCCTGTTCGCGCAGCGGACATGCCCATGGCGCCACCGCGCATTGCACCGGCTGACATGATGCCGGCGGACACTGTGCCAAGCACGGCGTTGGACACCTGGCCGGCGATATTGACCGCTTCGGAAATCAGCGCGGCGCCGAGCCAGCCCATTATCAGGGCCAAAAGGAAATCGCCTTTTGTCAGATCGATATATCTGTCCGCGTCGACTGCGGAATCAGCCGTAATTCCCAACCCTTTGACACTCGCGATCACGAGCGAAAAGACCAACGAAACGCAGAGCATCGTGGCAATTGCGCCAAGAACGGTGCGCACCCCGGCGCCCAAAAGATCTCGTCCGAATGGGAATGCAGCCATCCCTACAAGAAATGGCGAAATCCCCATTATCAACGTCAGCCGGAACAAGGACACGGCAGTATGCGCAAGAAACAGAACGAGCAAAATTATGTAAGGTAAGAGCAGGGCGACGCCATAGAGGAAGTATATTGGCGCATCCGACCATCCTCCCGCGCCCATGATGGTGGTCGCAATGTTGAATACGCCGGCAATTCCCTCTTCGACACTTAACAAAAGTGCGCTTAATCCAGATACACCGCCTCCGGATTTGCCCATAATGATGCTGGAGAGGCCGCCCATTATATTTACGGCGACATCGAAGATTTTTCCGATCAGTCCGCCTTCGAGCCCCAGGTAGCAGCCGAAACCAAGAACGAGGAAAAACACCTGCTTGAGGGCAGAGGCCATATCCAGACGGCCAACAAACATCTGAATGCCAATCCAAATGCCCCAAATGCCAGCTACACCGAGCAGGATACCTTGCAGTGGTCCATGAATGGCGCTCACCAAGTTGTCCAGACTGGACTGCGCATGTGACTGGTAAGCCTCAAAAATCGTACATGTTACGCAATTCATCGCCTATTCCTCCCCGCCCGCGTTGTATTCGCGCTCTTCGGCAATCTCGCTAAGGACTGGAACGCCATTGTTGAGGGCTTCCGACGATTGGATTTTGAGAAGCTGGGCCAACACCTGATTGGTCTGTGCCTGGGTGGCGAGGGCGGCGACCTGAAGCTCGATGAGCACTTGAAGCCGATCCTGCATCGTCGCGGAGCTCGCGCCTGCGCTCTTGTATTCTTGCGCGGTCTCCAGCGTTTTGATCGCCGTTTCCTGGGCCTGGTCGGAGAAGGCGAGCCCCTTCATCGTCGCGTCCGTGATCGTCGCAATCCGGTTTTCCTGAACCGATTTCTGGATTTGCGTCTTCTCTTCCCACGTCGAATTGGTCAGAGAATCCTTGGTTGCCACCAGACCGGACTTGTAGGCATTGCCGCGCTCGCAGATCGAGCCGAAGTCCACCTCGTCCATCTTGATGGACGGCATGAGCTGGTTGTAGTCGGGAACAAGGCAGGCCATGTCTCCGGTGACACTGGAAGCAAGCGCGTCGAAGTTCACCGAGGGAATAGACAGGCTGCCAAGCTCCCCGATCGATGACAGCGTGTCGCCCGCGATGCCCTGGACCTCTTTCAAAGTGTCGAGCTGGTCGGTGACGATCGACAGGCTTTCCTTTGCGGTCGCAAGCTGCTCCTTCAAGGTGCCGACCTGTTCTTTCAGCGCCGAGAGTTGCTTTTGCGCTTCTGCAATGTTCTTCACATCGATGACGGCCATTGCGGCATCGACGGGCGAGGCGAGGGCGAGCGTCAGGGACAGGCCCGTGAATGCGGAAATCAGAGTTTTGCGAGCCATTCGGCACCCCATGCGGTTTTCGTGTTGAGAAGGTCTTGAACGGCAGCGGGACCGGAGCGGTAGAAGCGCAAGGCGTCCCCAAGGCCCGACAGGTCCGCGTCCAAAATCGTGCTTTCGTTGAGATTCGAGGACTCGAAGCGCTTGACGACAAGCACCTGCCGGCCGCCCTTCATTTCGTTCTCGCCCTTAATGAAGGCGATCTGTTCCGCGGACAGATTGAACGGTTCAAGGTTCTTAACCTTGGCCTGGCTGTTCGGCAGGAAGAACAGCGTTTGCGCGTTCTCGATAATGGCCGACGCGTCGTCGAATGCCAGAAGCGCCCCCGGCTCCTGAAACGCCAGACCGACAAGCCCGTTGAGCTTGCGGTATTCCCGATACATTTCCAGCACAACTTCCCGAAACCCGGTGTTGCGAAGTAGGTTCGCAGCCTCGTCAATGAAGATCGAAAAGCCGCCTTCGCCCTTTTTCGCTGCGGCAGAAATCGCACCTGAAATGTGCGCGACGACGGGCGGTCCAAGCACCGGGTCCTTCAGCGCCTCGTTCATGTTGATGCCGACCAAGAAGGACTTTTCCAGAAAGCCCGTGATCTGGTCCCGCGGGGCGTTGAAGACGTGCGAGAACTGACCTTCCCCGCCGTGCTCGTCGCTGACCCACTTCGTGAACGCCTTGCGGATAGCGGACTGCGTGGGAAACGCAGCGCCATAGATGTTGTCGAGAGTTCTAAGGCCCGGCTCCAGTTCCATCGCCATGTCGAGCGCGGAATGAAGCGTGTCGTCCATGTCCTCTTGGAACGCCTCGCCAAGCATGGCCTGAAGGAGCAGGCGGACCTGGTGACGGTTCGACTTGTCGGAAAGGTCGCAGTCCAGCGGGTTCAGCGCGAGCTCTTCATAGCCCTGGTAGATGCCGCCGAACGCCTCGATCATGAAGCGGGCGCCATCCTTGGAGTCGAAGACGTAGTTTCTGACGCCCTTGAACTTCGCCAATCCGCCGAGAAGATGCAGGATCAGGGTAGACTTGCCGCCACCGGTCGGGGCGAACATCAGATAGTTTCCCGGCGCTTGTGGCTCGTCGGAAACATGGAACTGGAAGGCATAGTTCTGGCCGGTCGGCGTCTTGAAGAGCCGCACGGGCCTGTCGCCGAAGGGGCTCGACCACAGACCGATCGGGGAGAACTGGAACGGCCAAAGGGACGCGACATTGGCCTCGGTGATCTTGAGCGGACGCAGCAGCTTGTCCCGGCCGGGCATACGGTTGAACCATGCCGTCGCCGCGCCAACGGTTTCGACCGAGAACCGCACCCGCGCATTGTCGAGGATGGCGGTCACCTGATCCAGAAGCGAGGCAAGCTCGGCCTCGTCCTTGGCGCGAACCGTCACCTGAAACTGCGTTTCCTGAAGCGATATCGCGTTGTTGAGCAGGTCTTCGTTGACCGCCTCAAGCTCGGCCAGAACCGCACCGGTGCCGAAGAAGTTGTGGCGCTGTTCAGTGATACGACGGGTGAAAAGAGCGATCTGAGACGTGTTGTCGAGGGTCTTGATTACCTGACACACTTCGATTTCGCCGCTGAGCGCGAGCAGCCGGGACACCAGAAGCCCGGACACGCTTTCCGGCCAGCCGCGTACGGCAATCACGCGGTTGAGGTGCTTGCGCGATGTGAATGTCTCGATCTCCCCGTCAGTCGTCAGGTGAATATCGGAGGCGGGCAGGTTGGCGTTGATGCCCGAACTCAGCCGGCAAAGGCTTTGTTGAAGGTCACCGCACACCAGATAATTCAGGATGCGGGTCAGCTCGCACGGGGTTTCGTGGTCCTGGGCGGCATCAACCGACCGCACGCCATAGGACTTGAAGCCGGTCAGAATGCCGCGAGACGACTTTTCCAGCTCGGCAGAGGTCTTAGTGGTCAGAACCAGATACCAGCTCAGAGAATAGGCGTTCTGGTAAAGCCGCTGCTCCGCGGCCCCGACTTCCTTGAGCGTGACGGAAGGCCATTCCGCCTGAAAGCTCACGTCCCGCTGACGTTTGATCCCGAAGACGCGAAGCGTCGATCCGGACGAAAGGAACTGGTGAAGGGTGCTTGCCCGACCTTTCGCAAGCACTTCCTGTTCGCCAATGCTGCGCGTCTCATAGGAAACGCCCGACAGGCAGAAGATGCGACAGAACGTGCCGTCCTTCAGAACAACGGTCTGGTTGTCGGCAAGAAGCTGGTCGAACTCGAGTTCGTTCGCAAGCCAGTCCTGTTCGACGTCGCCAAGCAGATATTTGCGGGTCTTGGAGCTGACGAGTGTTGCGGCAGACACGGCACAAACGCCGGTCATTAAGGTGCCGAGAAGCATCACCTTGCGCCTTTTTTCTTGAGGGACTTGAGCGGATATCCGGCAACCAGTCGGCGCGACTTGCGGGCCTGGTAGAAGGTCGCCGGATGGAGCAGCAGCGCTTCGCAGTGCGGTTCGCGGCGGCGAAGCATGATGATCCAGGCAATGGCGGGGGGCGTCGTGACAAGAACGAGCGCAAAGCCGACCGCGTTGCCGGCGATGAAGCCGCCGACTGTTGCCAGAAGCAATTCGCCAATCATCACCAGCGCCGCATGGAGCGGCGGCATGCCAAGGATCGTCATTGGCTCCTGAATGTGGAGCGCGATCGGACTTTGCGCTTTCATGTCTCTGCGCCCCTCAAGCTGCCGACAGGAGGGTGCGAAGCAGGGTAGGGCCGAAGATCACGATGGCGCCGGCGACGACGAGCTGCGCCAGCCTCATGATATCGATGCGCCCGCTGACCATGGCCCAAATGCCGTAGACGATGACGCCAACGCCGATGACGGGGGCAGCAATGCTGACGAGGCCGCTTTCCAGAGATTCCAGCATCGAGGTCGCCGGGGCGGACCAGTCTTGCGCCATGGCCCGGGCAGGGAACAGAAGCGAAGCGGCAAGGATTGCCTTGGTTGTATTTCTCGTAAAATCTACTTGAGCGGGAAGCTTTGGACGGAGTCCGGCTGTCTTGAGAAAACGCATTTTCAAAAGCTCCTATTTAAGGATGAGGTAGAAGCTGGCGACCGCCAGCCAGTTGAAGACGGCCAGCGCAGAGATGGCCATGAAATTCCAGCGGATCGAGCGGCGTATCTTGTCGCTCTCCACGGCGTGTTGGGCGACGGCGGAAATCACCGTCTGGATGCTCTCGTTGCCGAGAGAAGAAGCAAGTTTCTGGATGGTGGAGGCAACGTCATCGACCTTGTGGTCAATCGCTTCATTCACCCCGGAAACGTCATTGTGAAACTGATTGGAGAACCGCTTTCGCTCGTCGTCCATCAGGCTCTTGAGCCCTTCGCCATAGGCATTCAGGATCGCAACGACGCCAAGCACCGGATCGCCCTTGTCGAACGAAACGCCAGTCTCCCGGTGTGCAATCTCGATGGCCTCATCAAGGGTCATCTGCTTCCACTGCTCATCCATCGTGGGTTCGATCTTGCGGGCCGCGGCGGTCATGACGCGGCCTCAACGAAGCAAGCGCCGTCAAAGCGCTCGATAGCCTTGCTCCAATAGATCTTGAGACGCTGCCGGGCCATGACATTGAACCCGGTCCACTGGATGGCTTCCTCAAAGGTGAGTTTGGCTTCCATCATCGAACGGATATCTTCGCCGAAGGTACCGGCCTGGACCTTCGGGTGCGACATGACTGCGGCAATCCGGTCCGCATTGTCCTTGTAGATCTTGCTTTCGGTAAAGCCCCTGCCGTCTTTGACAACGGGACCGAAGAACTCGTTGATCCAGACAACGACAGGCACGTCAGCGAAGTGGTTGAGGATGGCGAGCAGGCTGTTGAACGTGTCGTCCAATGCCGCCCCTCCACAGATGGGACAATGAATGAAGATGCGCACCCCGAACTCGCGCAGAAGCTCGAAGGCATTGTTTTCGGCAAGGTAAGAGCACGTCGCAATAAACGACGAGGTGCCCGTGTCGATCACCGTGTGCGTGTCCTCAGAGCTTTCGAGGATTTTGGTCATGACATTATCGAAGAGGCGCGGACTGATGTCGTCGCCGTCCATGATATGGATCGCTTCGGCTTTGAGGGCCTTGATGGCCGAGAGCGTCGGGGTCGTCGGATCAAGGTCAATCGCCTGCACGTCACAGTCAGAGAACTGCAGATATTGAACAAGCATCGAAGACGTGAGGCTTTTGCCTGCGCCGCCCTTGCCCTGCATGACGAGGTGCACGGTCTTCACCATCGCTTGTTCACCTCGTCTGAGCCTGTCGGCATGCTGAACGTGCCAATGGAGGGAAGTGCCTTCCTGGGCTTCGTGTCAGCAGTGACGGGGATGCTGGCCGGAACTGTTCTGGTCGGACCCGGTTGAGCCGCGTCCGGATTGCCCTTTTCGTGGCAGAGCTTTCGCCAGGTCCGAATGAATGCGGAGTAGGTGATAGTGATGTGGCAGGACTCCACCAGGGCATCGAATGCAGCGGTGTAATTCGGGCTGTTAGCCATCACAGATTGTATATGATCGTAGTTGGTCTCAAGCTCGAAACGAGCCATCCCCCAACGCGACCGCACTGCCTTCGCAGGATTGGGCGACATGGGTCATTAACGTTCCCCAGCGGGAACGCCCTCAATTTTGTTGATGAACGTTGAAAAATTGGCGTATTGACCGCACAGTTGGCGCGATTCAGCTAAGAACGCAAAAGCCTGAATAACAAGCTAGTGCGGCCAATACAGACAATTCGGAGTTTGGTTGGGTGCCTCCTATGCGAGCATCAAGTGCATGTTGGTGTTCGCTAGGCTCGGGCGGTCTTTTGTGGAAATCAGACCGCCCGAGCCGCTTACAGGCACAGTTTTACTATTCAACGCTGTAGTTGTACATCAGAAAGTCTCCCGTTTTTCTGGAGTTTTCCACAGACCGCCCTTCATGCTTAAGGAGCGGTAAACGCCGCCGTGCGCGTTTTCACGTTGAGCCTGGAAGGCGAATAAGTCAGGAGTCAGAGTGAGTTCCGCAGGATCGAGCGAGGAATCCTGTTCAGGAAGTGGTACCACTTCCTCTATCTTGCCCTCACTTCACCGGTCACCAAATGCAAAGAACGTCCAAGTATTCGTACAAAGTCGGCCAAACTCGTCTCATTTCCTATTTTTTCGGCGCAACTCGGTCAAAGTCAGTCACTTTTTCCCTGCTTTTTTCCAATCTCTGGCTGTTTCTAGCCGTTTCTCGCTAACTTTCGCCAAGTCAACAAGTGGCCCGGATTCAAAAACATGAGTCCGCGCAATGCCTTAGCTTCAACTCAGCACATAAATAAAACAAACGTCTTCGGATGTATAAACTCGGAGAAATACAGCCAGAAACCGCTCAGGCGGGATTTCGGCTGTCGTGCCTGGACGACGCGGGAAAGGAGGCTTGTAGATGGCAGATAATCCGAGCTGCGGGCGAGGCCGCGGCGGCTCGTGATGCCTTGGCTTGACAATGTCACCGGTCTGAGTCTGTCCCGGCGGTTCTAGGCGGACAGGACGCGGTCGGCCTGGATAAATGATGGCCTGAAGTGAATTTTCGAGCGGAGCTACAATCAAACCGAGATCGAAGCCGCGCACGATGTTGAGGGGAGGGGCGATGACGGTGCTTGCTGAAAACCTGCTGCTTCTCGAATACGGATCAAAATGCCTTCAAAGGGCGGTGAGTGGACTTTCGCTGCAATTGCGAACGCACCAGATCCAATCGGCGAAAGCGGACACTCAATCTCTGATAGCGCCGGATCCCAGTTCATCACGCGCGCAGAGCGCGAGGGGAAAGTTCTCCACGGGGACGAAGGCACAAGTTTTCACTTGGACAACCCCGTAGGCTGGCTTTTGCCTGCTCGCGATAAGCGCTCAATATCAACTGTTTTCTTAGCATTCGAGCACTCTTCCAATTTTCGGTCGATGCAGCTAATCTCCCGAACAACAGGCGCATTGGAAGGTTTGACAAATTCAGAATCAACCATCAAGCACGAGATGAACGGTGACAGCATAGTTGAATGAATAAGGCAATCACAGAAGACTTACGCGTCACGAAACCGCGCCCAGTTCTGCAGTGCTTTCAGCCTACGTGCTACTTTCCTAAAGATACAGGAGAGCAGCTATCCAAATTCCTTTCTGAATACGTGATGTCAGGCGGGGTTACGATAGAGGTATCTTTTCGAGAGCTTGTGCCTTGGGTCCATGGCGGAAGTCGGGCCAGTCATTACTTGCATAGTTATCCAGCCAAGCTTCTTCCCCAAATCGCTCATTTCTTTCTGGCAAACGAGATCCTCTGTCCCCCTGGTGGCGCTGTGCTAGATCCATTTTCAGGGTCTGGGACTGTTGCACTTGAGTCGATTCTTTCTGGGCGGGATGCCTACTATTGCGATGTAAATCCGTTTGCGCGACTTCTGACCAAGAGCAAGACAACGGCCTTGTCAAAATCTGAAGTGGAACGCGCTTTGAAACAGGTGCACGACGCTTACACAAAAGACCACCGTATAAAGACGCCCTCGCCTGACGTGGTCAACCTTGCCTACTGGTACAATCATACAACTTCGAAAAATCTGTCGAGGTTAAAAGCGGCAGTATCCAAAGTGCCAAATGAAGACGCCCGAGACCTTCTAAAGGTTTGTTTTTCGTCTGTTGCGAGGAAATTGAGCCGCGCCAACCCCAGATTCTCAGTTCCGGTTCGCCTGAAGAAAGATGGGGAGCCCGTCGATATCGTCGCGAATTCAGAACAGGTATGGGACAGCTTTGAAACAGCAGTATCGAAGGCAAAGCAAAAAGTAGGCGCTCTCTTGAAAGCGCGGTCCATAGGGAAAGCAATCCTAGTTTCAGACAATGTTCTTAATCTAGGTACCAACTGGCCTACCGATAACCGTCGTTTCGGCGAGATGGACCTAATTATTACCTCGCCTCCCTACGCCGGAGCACAGAAATATGTGCGGGCTACAAGCCTGTCTATGGGTTGGCTAGATCAAGTAAGTGCTAGTGAGCTTACAACAATAGAAAAACAAACTCTCGGGAGAGAACACCTCCCAAAGGCAGCGATCCATAACCTCGAGCCAACCACAATCCGTGCCGCAGACGATCTAATTCGTTCGATAGCGTCCGAGAATCCAACCCGAGCTGCAATTGCATCGGTCTTCCTGAACGAGATGAGGTGTGCGGCAGTGCAGGCAATGCGCGCACTTAAGGTAGGTGGTTGCGCTGTGGTTGTGATGGCAGATAACACAATTTGCGGACGGTGTTTTCCAACAACGAGCTATACAGCTGAGATGTTCAGACAAGCCGGAGGTGTCCAAGTATTGCAATTACGAGATAAGATTGTTTCTCGTGGCTTACAGACCAAGAGAGCTTCCACTTCCTCGAACATAAGCCATGAAACAATCATGGTTTTTAAGAAGATATAGCAAAATGAATAGTTTAGACGAAATTCTTGGAATAGAAGACGATCATCCTGCTGCACTCTCCTCAGATACTTTCAACTTCTTGCGTTCGAGGATCACAGTCTTGAACACAAGGTCTTGGGAAAACAAACTTCAGTGGAACAGCGTAGAGAGATGGCTTGAAAACTTCGATGGTCGATCAGGTCAAAGCAAAGGGGTCGAGCAGCTTCACGCCCTATTTATTCTATCGCAGTTCATGTATTTTGGCGGTCGAGAAGTACGGGTGCTACTTAGAGCACTCTACCGAGAAAAGATCGTAGTGCCGTTTGTTCAACGGGCCCGAAGCTCTCAACAAAATACACGTGATCTCAACACGATTGAAGCTCAGCTCAGTGTCATGTTGGACAACACAAAAATACTGGGTATCGGGAACCCCTCCGAAAGTGGGCCACACCTTTTGTACTTCTTTCGTCAGGAGAATTCATTGTCGAAGGAGCGTTTCATGGGCGCCTCTGAGATCATCGAAGCGACACGCACTCAAGATGGCTCTTTCAGTCGAACAATCCGCCACCCAGATGTGACAGATTACTTCTTCATCGACGATGTTTGTGGATCCGGAGAGACAGCCTGCAAATTTTCCAAAAGCGTCTTGGAAGAGATCGCTTCGATGGTCGATGCGTCCAAAGTGAGCTTTCACTACTACGCCATTTTTGGAACTGAAGCAGGTATCAAGGAAATCCGGGACAAGACAGTATTTGGCGAAAATTGCGGTGCGATCTACGAGCTAGACGAGACATTTGCATCTCTTTCGACGAACTCGCGTTTTCTGAAGAACCATCCAGATGATATCGACCCGGACATTGTGCGTCGCGTGTGTCTCTTCTACGGAGAACTGCTTTGGCCGGGCCTCCCGGGAGGGTTTGACAACAATCAACTCGTTTTAGGGTTTGGCCATAACACTCCCGACAACACTCTGCCGATTTTCTGGGGTCACCGTGATCATACTGCACAGATCCCATGGGAGCCTGCGTTCCAGCGACATTGGAAGTATGGATACTAGCTATATGACACAGAACCCGTTCGATACTCCGAAGGCATCACATTTTACCGCTGACGAAATCCTCGAGCTCTATGTTGATGCCGCCGGGGACAATGAAGAAGTTGTAGCTCGGCTTCTTGAGCCTACTTCTACCACTCCTTTGAGACTGTTGGGAAGCAAGGGAAGTGGCAAGACCCATTTGTTGCGTTACTGTTCTCACTCAGTCAGAAAACGAAAGTTTGGTGGCAATTTAGTTAAGGCGATTAGAAACGACGGCTACATAGGCCTATACATCGACTCGGGTGCCTTAAACGCTCAAAAGTTTTTTGGAAAAGGTATGCGGCGCGAGCAATGGCAAAGTGTCTTCGGCTACTACTTTGAGATGTGGCTGGTCCACCACTTCTTGACTGTATTGCAACAGCTCCCCACGGACTCTGAAGGCAGTGCATTCCTGAACTTAGATCAGTTCCTGTCAGATGTCAGAGACTGTTTCGACGTCGATGTCGCTGACGAGTTTGATAGTTTGGAAGGTCTACTCGCATTTTTAACCCGTCTTCGAAAAGACGTCGACTATCGGTCGAACAATGCGGCATTGCAAAAGGACATCTTTAACGATCTTGAAATTCGCTTCTCCCCAGGTCGACTCATTTTTGGTACTGCAAAGGCATTCCATGCCGCGTGCTCTGAAATCGGCGGCGCAACGGTCTGCTACATGATCGATGAAGCTGAGAATTTCAGCGAACTCCAGCAAACATTCTTCAATTCCCTGATCCGCTATCGAGAGGGTCGCGTAACCTTTAGAGTTGGTGCCCGTCTGTACGGTATTCACACGAACGATACCATGAACGAAGGCGAACCGATCAAGCGAGGGTCGGAATACGAAGAAACTAGCCTCGATGATTTCTTAAGGGGGCTGGGAGACGTAGAGTACCGCAACTTCTCCGCCAAACTGATCGCGAAACGGTTAAATCAGGCTGGAATCGCATGCTCTGCGGAGAGGAAGAGCAAGCTTTCACAAGAGTTTGAAAGCATCGACCCAGCCAACGACTATTCAAAGGAATGCTTGGGAATCCTCAAAACGACCGACCAGGGCAACCGTGAACGGCCATATTTCAAGAAATTTCGCTCAACTCTACTGACCAGAACGAAAATTGATGAGAAATCGGTAGATGAAATCATCGAGCAGCTACAATGCAAAGAACGACCGCTCATAGAGAAGACAAATCTACTCTTGTTTTATCGCAAAGCTCCTCGAGAAGCGGGTGCTGCAATGTTGACAGCCGGGGAAATAGCCGAAAGCGCCAGAGCTTATTCCGAAGGAGACAAGGCGAAAGGTAGACGACACGTAAACGTTCTATCGTATTACAAATCCGACCTCCTGGCGCAGCTGTATAGGGAAGCAAGACAACCTGTTGCCTACTGCGGCTTTGACACTATCGTCGCTCTTTCCCAAGGAATACCGAGAAACCTTCTGATGCTTTTAAAGCACATTTACCGGAGGTCTCTTTTCGCCGGTGAGCAACCGTTCGAAGGTGGCGTTATTAGCAAGCATGCCCAAACAGACGGTATTAAGGATGCGTCACAGTGGTTTTGGGAAGACGCACAGCCGGAAACAAACGCGGCATCGGTTCGGCTGAGTATAGAGGCAGTAGCGAGGTTGTTTCGTACAGTACGATATAGCGCGACACCGTCGGAACCGGGACTTTCATGCTTTAGCGTTCGAGAAAGTGAGCTGACAGAAGAAGCTAGGAAAACTCTTCGTACCGCTGAAAACTGGTCCCATTTAATACACGTTCCTCACGCGGGCAGCGACAAAAATACAGAAGAGCGGAGATACAAATACCAACTCGTACCCATGTTGGCACCAAAATGGGATGTTTCATACACCATCCGAGGAACGATCGAACTCGATGATGATTTTGCCAACGCTCTGTTCGACGAAGATCACCGAGACAATTTAGGCGCGCTGTTCAAGAAGCGAACTGACCCGATGCTAGAAGTTGGCATTTTCCGCGTTGACCCAGATCAGGACGTACTATTGTGATCTCTCGAACTGAAGTTTCCTACCTGATTGATTCAAAGCAAAAAGTCGATAACTTTGATGCTCTTGGCGAGTTCGATGTATTCGTCTCCGCATTCAATCATAGTGAACGCGTCAGGCATGTTTTCGAGAAAATCCATGCAAATAAAAAGCATTGGTGGATACTCCCAGAATATAACTATTCCGACCAAGACTTGAACGAGATTTCGGATGATCTTTCGCGGATAGATGGATTGCCTGAAAACGAAGCGGATCTTGTTCTCAAAGGTGTACAGGCGTCAGGACTAGCTGAACCAAATGACCTTTCTGTTTGTATCGATATCACAGGCTTCATGCGGCATCACATTTTTATGCTTCTAAAGTACTTTGAAGCGTCTAGAGCGAAATCATTGTCAGTTATCTATTCGGAGCCGGAGCGGTACTCTAGAGGAGCAGACACTAGCTTCTCTCTCGAGGATATTCAGGACGTTCGACAAGTTTCGGGCTTCGAAGGTGTTCACGTTCCGGACACTAGCCGGGATGTCTTACTTCTTGGTGTCGGATATGATCATCATCTAATGGGACAGGCAATTCGGTATAAAGAAAGTGCTCGGTTACTTCAGCTCTTGAGCCTCCCGTCATTGACTGCCGACATGTATCAAGAAAGCCTTATCCGAGTTGATAAAGTTGATACAGAAGAGCTGAATCCACCCGGAAGAACCGAACAGTTCTGCAGCGCCAACGACCCTTTTTTAATCGCTGCAAGTGCTTCACGATTGTACCACAGAGAGCTGAGAAATGGCGGTATATCAAATTTCTACTTGTGTCCGTTAGCTACAAAGTCTCAGGCCCTTGGGTTTGGGTTGTTCTACCTGCGCGAGCTGACGGATACACCCTCCAGCGTAATCTTTCCATTCCCACGCAACTACAGCAAAGAGACGTCAAAGGGCATTGGTAGAATATGGCTCTATCCCATCGTTTTTTGACTTTCATAATGACCTAATAGAACTTTCCGATGACGCGAGTATCTTCACGCTGCCCGTATCAACCATCAAGGCCAGCTTTGGCACGCCACATTGTAACAATTGGTAACACCGTTGAATGTCGGTTTTGGTGAATGCTGCAAGGCAGCATTGAACCATTGTCGAATGGCCGCTCCGGGCCGGTTGTGTCGACCAGGCATCAGCCAAGGTCAGGATCGGGATGCTGCACCGCCGCAAGTCCGCTTAGAGCCCTTTTTACTCTTTCGATTGCGTGGCGGGCGCGGGTAGCTCTGGCATGGGACCTCGTTCGACGTATGTGCCGAGGACGACATAGCTGTGTGTCGAACGCACTCCCTCGATGTCCTGTATTCGCAAGAGGAGCTGTTCCAGGCCCGCGGGACCACTGCACCGAAGCTTCAGGATCAGACTGGTGTTCCCGGCAACTGTATGAATCTCCTCTACATCCGCCAGATCGCGCAGTGCTTCGATCGGAGCCGTCATGCCCCAACCCTCGGTCATGACATGAACGAAGCTAAGCAGCGGGCATCCGATCTTTTCGCCATCGAGCTGCGCGACGGTTCGGTGGATGATGCCATCGCGCCTAAGACGTTTTACGCGCTCATGCACTGCGGGCGGAGACAGATGAACAGCCTCGGCAAGCTCTGCATACGAGCGATCCGCGCGCTCAGCCAAGAGCCTTAATAGCATTCGGTCGACCCGGTCGAGTCCGGAAGGATGAGAGGCCGGTCTTCGAATATTGTTCGTTTCTGTCACCCCAATCTCCACAACATCTTGAACTATACGACAGCTAAATCCGAGTATGCCGTATGTCATACATAGAAAAGTCGAAAATGCAGAATAAGATTCTCCTTGGCCTCCGCGTTCCATCCCTCTTGATGGGGGTGATGATGGTGGGGGCGAACTCCTTCGTTCTCAGTCCAATCCTGTCCAACGTTGCGGCCGATCTCGATGCATATCCCGCGCAGGTGGCTTGGGCGATTTCTGCTTTTGGTGCGGCCACCGCTCTCTCCGCGCTTGCCTTTGGCACGGTGATCGACAGATGGCCCGCCGGTCAGGTTCTCGCTGGCGGGGCGCTCCTTCTGGCCTTGGCGCAGGCACTGAGCGGCTTGAGTTCCGGGTGGGTCTGGCTCTGCGTCGCGCAGGCCATTGCCGGTCTGGCAACCGGCGTCCTGCTGCCCGGTGCCTATGCGACCACCGCCGCGACCGCGCCCAAGGGTCGGGCACCCGCCCGGCTTGGCGTCGTGCTGACAGGATGGGCGATCTCTCTGGTGCTCGCAGTGCCGACGGCGGCATTCGTCGCAGAGCAATCGGGGTGGCGGATGGTCTACGCCTTGCTCTGCGGGACATCCTTGGCAACGGCGGGGTGTCTCTTCATGACATTGCCCCGTGTACACGATGCGATGTCGGGCCCGATTAGCCCCTTGGAGGCTGCCAAACTCCCGGGGGTGCCGACGTTGCTGGTGATCATGTTCGCCTACATGACGGCATTCTACGGCAGCTTCGCATTCTACGGCGAGGGCTTGCGCCAAGCCTTTGGCATCAGCGCCCAAGGCGCCGGCCTGTTCGTTCTGGCCTACGGACTTGGTTTCGGTGCCGCCGGTATCGGGTTGGGCGTATTGGCACCACGAATTTCCAGAGGCTATGTGCTCTCGATCTTTGTCTGCCTTGTGCTGAGCTACGGTGGATGGCGCTTCGCACTGACATCTCCGGTTCTGGCGTTTTTGGCTGCCATTGTCTGGGGCGGGTTGAATCAACTGGGCCTGAACGCCCTTGTGGTTTCCCTGAACCGGAAGGCGCAAGCCGCGCGCGGCGCAGTGATGGGTCTCAACAGCGCTGTCACCTACTCGGCTGTTTTCGCGGGGCCAGCGATCATGGGGCCCGTATATGCCGCTTTGGGGTTCGCAGGCGTCACCACCGTGGCAGCCGTATCCGTGTCCATCGGCGCTTTAATTGCCTTGAAGGACCTCTGAGCTGCAACGGCAGCTTTGTCCCTGCGGTTTCAACGGGTCGACGCAACACAGGCTTCGAATTTCTCTGCTGGGGTTTGGTATTGCAAGGTCTTTCGAGGCCTCTCGTTGAGCTGGCGAGCGACTGCGCTCAGCTCTGCTTGGCTAAAGCCCGATATATCAATTCCTTTCGGGAAGTATTGACGAAGAAGTCGATTGGTATTTTCGTTACTCCCTCTTTGCCAGGGGGCTTGAGGATCGCAGAAGTAGACGTCTGAACCGCGCCGGGTTTGCCGGAGGCTCCAACTCCTGAGTAGGATGGAGCACGATGAGCAAAACGACGAACAAGTTTTCCCCTGAAGTACGCGAGCGGGCGGTTCGCCTTGTGCTGGACAATGAAG
>VIRH01000053.1 GCA_008107755.1 Rhodobacterales bacterium | reverse complement strand
TTCTCCTGGGCCTCGTCCAGGGCGACGACTTCAACGCCGGCCGGCGCCCGGTTGTCGCGATTTCCAACCAGAGACTGGCGGATTACACCCGCAAGACCACACGCACGGTCACGCGCTGCCTGAAAAAACTCGTCGAGGCCGGCATTCTCGCTTACCGGGACAGTCCGACCGGCCGCCGCTTTGTCTATCGCGGTTCTGGCGGCGTTGCAGAGCAGGCTTACGGCCTGGACTTCACGCCCGCCTGTTTCAATCTGGAAGCCTTCAAGCAGCAGGCAGACGCGTTTCAGCGGCGCCTCAAGGCCGAACAGGAGGCCAAACGCACGATCACCCGCTGTTCCCGCGCCGTGGTCGACATGGTGACCGCCTTTGGACCTGACTTCGAGACCTTCCTCAAGCGCATCGAGGCTGTTCGGGAGTGGACCGAGGGTGACGTCTTCGATCGGGCCGGCCGAATCGAGCAGATTTATCTGGATGCTGTTGCCGCCCAACAGGCTCTCAATGAAGAGCAAATGTCATGCGCGGGTGACATTGGTGTCATCCCTTTATCTATTACAACCCATCCAGACTTTGAAAGAAGTAACGATGAACGGACTTGCTCTAACGAGCAAGAAACTGAATTTCCTTCTGACAACGGCTGCGCCGTTGAAATGGCTCTAGAAAAAGAGCCTTGCGGCGGGCGCACGGAAACACAACGACCCAGGAGGCAAGCGGACAGGGCAGGGGAGGCAGATCAGGGGGGCAACGGCCTCGATGGCGTTTCCATCGGACTGATCCAGGCCGCATGTTCCCATCTTCAGGCAGAAACCGGCTATTCCTTCGGCAATTGGCAGGCGCTCTGCGGGGCGAGCGATCAATTGCGGATCCTGATCGGGCTCAGCCAGGCAGGCTATCAGCTCGCAGTCGAACGACAGGGGAGATATCTGGCCGCCGCGTGCCTGGCTGTCGTCGCCGAAAAGGCCCTGCGCGATCCGCAGCAGATTTCTTCCCCGGGCGGATACTTCCGCGCCATGATCGACAGGGCAGGGGAGGGCAAATTGCATCTCCATAAATCCCTGCATGGATTGGCTCAGTGAGGCGCCGCGTTCAAGTGCGCCCGGAGTTTTGGGGCCGCGCTTGCGGGAAAATCCGCCGATCCTGTTTGATCAAGACTGCGGTAGCGGTAATAGTAGCGGCGAAATAATTGAGCGCATCCAAATATTGCCAAAAAGACACTCGAAAAGCGCGCTCGATAGACAACTCGCTCCCAAGGAACACCATGACAGATACACCAGAGAACGACGCCACGCAGGACGCAGCCTTCATTGAACTGACCAGCGATATCGTTTCGGCCTATGTCGCCAACAACACGATCGCCGCGCCTGAACTGGCGGGCTTGATTGCCTCTGTCCATACGGCGCTCAGCTCGACCGCGAAAAAGGCCCTGGAGCCGGAAGTCGTCGAACTCGTTCCCGCGGTCCCGATCAGGAAATCTGTCGGTGACGATTTCATCATCTGCCTGGAAGACGGCAAGAAGTTCAAATCACTGAAGCGGCATCTACGCACCCACTATGACCTGACCCCTGAAGATTACCGCGCAAAGTGGAACCTGCCGGCGGATTACCCGATGGTCGCGCCCAACTACGCCGCCGCCCGTTCCGAACTTGCCAAAAAAATGGGCCTCGGTCAGCAGCGCGCAAAGCCCGCCAGAAGGTCACGCAAGACGTAAGGCTGCGATAGGGGAGGGGGCAATGAATCATCCAGTTGCCGTCATCGGAGACAAGCTCAGCTTCGAAGATTTTGTCGAGAGATGGCAAAGCAAGGTCTTGACTTGTGAGTGATCCGCCAGACTTTGAACATAGTTCTTCACGTTCAAGATCATCAGTTCCTCGTTCCCTTGCAACTCGGATAACGTGAACAACCCCAGAACCGCCCATAACGCCCAGACCGTCGGCGCATGACAGAACCGCATACAGGGCAGTTGAGGACATTGCTCTGTCCAGTGGAGTGAGTGGTGGCACGTGGCGTGCTCGTTGGCTTGGGCTGTGGGGGCGGCGTGATTGTTATAGACACTGTGGAAGCTGGAACAGTCGCCCCCAAAATGGTCAGGTCTCTTTCGGCTTGACCTCGAGCAGCAAGAGCTTCTAGCAGCGCCCTCTCACCTCGTGCCTTGCTTGGCAGTGCTTCAAGACGTGCTTTCGCGTTCCGGAGGGTTCCCAATCCATTTCGAATGGTGGATTCCAACTTGGCTTTTTCAGCCGCAAAACGTCCGCGCAAGGCGCGTTCATCCGTGGCGTCCTGCGCATTCTGGTTCGGGTCATAGCGGAAACGTGACTCGTGCCTTCTCCGCCATTCCACGAGCTTTTGTGTCATGACGGCGCCAAAACCGGGAACCTGCAAAACGTCGTGACTGTTAACGTCGGCGGCCGTCTCAATTCCGAAGGATACTAGGGTCGCAGTCTTCGCTGGCCCGATACCCGAAATACTCGCATGGCGCACAGAGAACCGATCAAGATAGGCACGTCGTTGACGAGCTTCACGCGTAGATTTCAAAACGCCCAATTCGGCATTTAGGGCCGCGTCATGTCCCTTGTAGGCCGTAATCGCCAGATCGAGATCACTGCGCACCTTCACGACCTCGGTCATGCCGGTCCGCTGTAAGAAGGCATCCAATTCACGCTGCACGCGTTCGTCTGCCGTTCTGTAAGCTTGCGCGAATGGTTGCTCTTCGACTTTCCGGCCGGAAATAGTCACCCAACCCCATATCGCCACTGCAAGCCAAATAACGAAAGCTGCCGGCGCATAGACAAATCCTGTGATAGCCCCTGCGATGAGAAGGAAGCCGAATAGGGCGCGTCCTTGCTTGCCGTTTTCGGCATTTTGCAAAGCACCGCTCGCACTGGCAGGCTGGCTCAATGTTGGTAGCAGGTCCGCGGCTGTCGGAAATCGAAATGCCTGGATCTCCCAAATGGCCTGTTCCGTGCCACGCGAATCCGCTGGAATATTGGAAATTGCCACGGAGAAGTCTGGAAACATGTCAAAGCCGCTGTTCGCAGCCATACTGCACCAGACGCAATCTTTTGCTGGCGCCGGATAGAAATGCGTTTTTACTCTACCACAACGTCTCAGGGAGCTTTCCAGACTGGTAAGTGCTTGAATCCATTCGACGGCATTCGGCCTCTTTGCCGGGGCCACTCCAAATGCGTTTTCAAAACTCTGCGCAATCGACGCGGGGAACAGATCAAGCGTCAGCGCCCCTGGTGGTGGGGAAGTCCGCGTGGCTGCATGTCGCGTCAACGAGAAGGCAAAACGGTTCTGGGCGATCGCATCTCCCATCGAGATATCTGGACCGCTGTACCGTCCGGCATAGGGGTGACGTCCCATAAACAAAAGATGGAACAGAGCGACTGCCAAGCCAAAGTTATCGTGTTCCACCGTGCGATCTACGCTAGCCAAATTTCTCCCGTGAAGCTCAGGCGGCGTGAAGTCCGGCACGCCAACCACACAGGGATACGACTTGCCATTTAGCTGGAATTGAAAACTGTCGGCATCAATCAGCGCGACGGTCGCGTCCTGAGCGACAAGCACACCAGAGTG
This sequence comes from Rhodobacterales bacterium, assembly GCA_008107755.1. Classification (GTDB taxonomy): domain Bacteria; phylum Pseudomonadota; class Alphaproteobacteria; order Rhizobiales; family Stappiaceae; genus Roseibium. Next base: position 30,913 of record VIRH01000053.1, on the reverse strand, counting down.
GTTCAGATCTCCGATAATGCACCCTGTTTGATGCACTTTGCCAACAGCACGCGCGACGTTCAGCGCTGTGTGGACCAGAAACCGATAGTCCGCTTTCGGAAAATGTTGCTGACGCGATTTGGGGCTGTACAGCTCATGTAACGGACGATAGCCGGACACAAGTCTCATTACGAATCCGAGAAAATAGCCCTGTCGGTCTGTGACGACGTCACCGGGATAGGCGACAAGATCCGTTTGGACAGCCAGCCTCTCGCTTACCATCGCGCGGACTTTGTCTTCGCGCTTCGCTCGCAGGTTCGCGTTATATATTTTGACGGCCAATCCGGATCGGCCCTTGACGGCATATACCTCCCCCTCACCGCCCTTACCGATCAGTTCGGCGACTGAAACACGGTCTTTGCCGATGATGATTTCTGGCACGGTCAGACTCCAGAGATTAGGAGCAGTGTCTTGTCGTCATCTGTGCGTTCACAAACCGATGGACCTGCGAGATAACCTGCCAACTTCGTGGAGAGGTCGATAAGCCGGCCCTCTTCCGACGCCGCATCCACCGGACGCATCATCGGTTTAAAGAAGCCAACGTGGGCAATCTCATCGGCATGAGATAGTGCCAAATCGCCAATCCCGTCAGAAAACACCGCAAAGGCATCATGTTCTCTCGGCTGGCGTCGGATCGTTAATCGCGGCTCGGGATCATCTGTCACAAAATACGTGGTGGAAGCATACTCACCATTTTCAGGCCAGCAAAGCACATCCCACTCGGCCCTTCTCCTACCCACAATCGCGCTATCGCCAATGTGCAAAGTCAATTCTTCATTTGGCGTGATGAGGACTGCGGCCAGAGTTGCAGCGAACTGTCGCGACGTGCTCTCTCTGGAGATAGCAATCGCCGCGATTTGATCTCTCAGCTCGTCAACCCAGTCTAAAATCTGGTCTTCGCTTGGTAGCTCCAGCTGCCCCTGCAAATGCCCGCGAAATTTCACCTTCAAAAATCGGCAGACCAGCCATGCCCCATACGCGCCAAATTCGGCACTTCCAGCACCATCGGAAACGATGGCGAGTAGACCATCATCGCCGATTTGCGAAACGGAGTAGGCATCCTGAAGTCTGTCGGCGGTGGCAATGTGTGATGTGCCGATTACGGACGCAGACGCCCATTTCCAAGCCACGTTGTCAGCCTGCCATTGCCCAGCCGTCGGGGGCAGTGGGATTTTCCAGGGGCACAGCATCTCCCGGATTCGACCGCGAAACAGCACTCAACGAGCTGGAGAGCCACTTAAACAATTCCGTAAACGCCAAGCCCTTCAGTTTAAGTGGTTGACGCGTGGAAATCTGACTGAGCACTCCCATGTCCGCGTCCTCGACCCCAACAGCGTAAAACATGAACTCTTTGCGTTCTTCCCCTGCATGAACACGCTTTTGCGCCTCTGCCCAGCTATCGGTCGGAGCGCCGTCTGTTATCAAGAAGACCCAAGGACGGTAATATTTTATGCCGTTCTCACGGTACCGGTCTTTGCGTTGGCGCAGCATGTCCAAACCGGTGACGATTGCCTCACCCATTGGCGTTGCATTGTCGGCTTCTAGCGTTTGCGGATAAAAATTATCGACGGTGACAAAGTCTGATTTCACTTCCACAGGGCCAAATGTGATCATTGCCAATTCAACACGTTTGGTAGCCATCGCGTCGCCAAGCAATTCATGCCGAAGCGCAGACAACCCTTCATTCAGCTCGGAAATTGGTCGTCCCGACATCGAATAGGACGTATCCAACAAAAGAATGACCGGGCATCTCTGCTCAGGGTTTTCGGCGAACTCAACATCACTAAATGGCTGCTGCTCAAAATCTTCCATAATACTTTCTAAAACTCCACATGGTCCTAAAATATTATGTACAAACCAAACGCGTGTTGTCGAGCGAAATCACCGAGAAATTGTATGCTTTATAGTGCGCCGCAACACCAGCTGGACACCCGCAAAAACCCTCGCCTTGACCGCTGATTTTTGATTCACTGGTTTTAGGAGGTGCGGTGATGAACCCGAGCAGTCTTTTCAGTTTGTCCGATCATCTTGAACGCCTGAGCAAGGACGGTGATCCGCTCGAGGTGCTCGGGCGAACCGTTGACTTCGAGTATTTTCGGGACTGGCTGGTCGAGGGTCTGGGCTATGGGGATGGTTCCAAGGGCGGGCGTCCGCCGTTTGATCCCGTATCGATGTTCAAGGTACTGATCCTTCAGGCGCAGCACAATCTGAGTGATGCAAAGATGGAATTCATGATCCGGGACCGGCTGTCCTGGCTGCGGTTTCTCGGGTTTGAATTGGGTGGCGCCACACCGGACGAGAACACCATCCGGCATTTCCGCAACCGCATGACGGAAACCGGCACGCTCAAACGCGTCATGAAGGCGTTCGACTGGCAACTCAAGAAGAAGGGGTACATCCCGATGTCCGGCCAGATTGTCGATGCCACCCTGGTGCCCGCACCCAAGCAGCGTAATACCGAGGACGAGAAGGAAGCGATTAAGGCTGGCAAGTCGGCCGGGGAGATCTGGCCGGTTGAGCCAAACAAGGCCGCCCAGAAGGACACCAACGCCCGCTGGACGCTGAAGATCGGCGGTAAAATACGGTATCGACCAGACGGCACTCCCTTGCCACAAATCGCGTTGCCGGTGTTTGGCTACAAGAGCCATATCAGTATCGACCGGTGCTTCGGTTTCATCCGGGGGAGTACGGTGACATCGGCGTCAGACGCTGATGGCCGCCAATTGAAGCATGTTGTCGACAAGGACAACACTGCCTCCGATGTGTGGGCCGACAGTGCCTATCGATCAAAGAAAAACGAGAAGTGGCTGAGCGCCAACATGCTGGCAAGCCGCATTCACCGCCGCAAGCCGGCGGGCAAGCCCATGCCCCAGGCAACGGCGCGCGCCAATGCGAGGAAGTCTTCCATCCGCGCCCGTGTCGAGCATGTCTTCGCCCATCAGAAGAACCGCTACGGCTTGTTCATCCGGACAATCGGGCTTGCGCGGGCCGAAGCCAAACTGACGCTGGCCAATCTGGCCTACAACTTCGATCGGCTGATCTTCCATGAACGCGCCAGAGCAACGGGATGAGTGTGCCTGGAATCGGGCGCAGAGCGCATTTGGGTCGCGTCGGCGGCCCGAGAACGCTTCTCAACAACCGCTTAACTGGCCATAGCGGATGGAAACAGGCCAAACACGCAGAACAGCCGTCAACCAAGCGGGTTTTTGCGGGTCTCCAGCTGGATCGGCTACTGATAATGGGATTGATCAACCCAAGAGCAGGGAGTTTTTCACCGAGTAGATTTGACCTGCCACGGGATTTTTCCTCCACCCTCGATTAGAGTCCGATCCAACTTTGAGGTGCTACCCAACTCGCCCTCGGGGTGGGCTAGAGTTTTCCGGACCATGCATTGAGCCCGAAGTCTGGATCGCCGGAGGTTGGAGTTTTCCGGCTTGCGCGGCCAAAGAGTTGAAGCCGCGCCGCATGTCCGTCACACCCGCCGCCAGCCAAACTCGTATGTTCGATGGAACCGGGATCACTCCATCAAACCCTGAACCAGTCCCATCACAGCGGCCAAGGCCGTTGAACCTTCGATCAACACCCTTCGGCCATCGGAAAGGGTAATATCAACCCGGCTTGCATAGACTGACGCCGGGAGCACAACGGCAATATCTGGCGTGGCAGGACAATCTGCGCCGGCCAATTCCAGCTCAACGAAAGACCCGCCCTCAACATTACCCTGGTTAGCTAGCGCGGAGGCAAAGCGCGGATCCTTCAGCCAATTGTGGATCATATTGGCATTTGCCGAATACCGGCGCGCCTCCTGCGCAACCGATGTGCCGGGACCACCCGCTAGCTGGCAGATCTCCCGCTTCTCCTCATCAGACCAGCTCCGCCGCTTTCTTCGCTTACTCATCACGCGCCTTTAAGTGTCCATTTGCATAAGTGGACACTTAAGGCCCCACGCTCAGACGCAGCAGGTGGGGTTCAGCGGGCGCTCACTTGGACTCGCATGATGTGCAGTATGGAACGCTCCGCCGTGCCTGGAGCCGAATTCGCATAATGTGCGGTATGAAACTTTCTGACAGACTCGAATTCTGCTGCTCATCTCAATTTCAGTAAACCGCCTGGATTGAACCGAAGTTCCTCAATGTTGCCGCACCATCGCGATCCAACTACCGTACGCATCGAGCCTGTCGCTGATAATGCTTGCCGGAGTACCGGGGCCAGGCGCAGGCGTGTCCGGACTGGACGAGCATCATTGCGATGTCCTGCCCATCAACAAAGCACTGAGCGACGAAGCGATCATAGGATTTTTTGCGCGATCGACCGTCGCAAGGCGTTCCTTCTCCGACCGTTCGGCACTGAACCTGTTTCCCGACAACAAGGTTTTTGACGTACTGCGTTGCTTCGCGGTAGCCGCGCCGCCCGCGCTCCGGCGTATCGACGCCGCAAAGCCGTACCCGTACAAGCGGCCTGGAGAGCTGGAAGGTGTCACCATCAATCACACGGGAAACCGTACTGGTCCATTCGTTCGCGTTAGCGGGAACAGCACTGAGGCAGAGGGCGAAGGCAAAAAGAAATCGGATCATGAGAATTTTCTGGGTTTGATGTCACGGTTGGACTGGAACAGTGGTTGCGCAGATCGACGCGCCCGCTAGTCGCGGACGATGTTTATCAGTGGAAATATTTCTACGGAAATAACCAGTCGGGTAAATGAGTTACCAAAATTATTCGAGCTGGCTGGACTTATGGCCTTACGAGAGAGATCTGCGTCAGCCAAGTGATATTTGCGTTTGGCAGAGCGTCAATTTCGCCAGTTTAAATAGCGACGGCTCTTAATTAAGGAAAACGCGATTTCCTTAATTAACGGACACAGATGTTTAGATCTCCCTAGCTAACGCTGGGAGCCATTGTCTTGCCCGAACCCAGCGATGGGCGATGTCACCTTAACTTGAATTCGGATGGATGGGAGACTTCTGCCTCGAGGATTGATCTCAGCTCATGGCTCCGGCCGCAGCGTTCCACTCTGCGATCGCCTGGATACGGTGAACGCGGTTTTGGAATGCGGAGCGTTGTGAGCGGGGTGGGACGAAGAGGTTACGGACAGCGGAGAAGACAGAGACGAAGCGCTGAAGGCCTCCCGGTGATCGGAAGCCTTGCATCATCCGCTCTCGCTTTCGCAGCGGCACATGAGAATTCTCGGCTCGGTTGTTCAGACCCTTGTGAGATCGGTGTTCGACGTGTGGCATGACCTGTCGCCGGGCTGCTCCATAGGAGCGCAACTTGTCCGTAATCATCCTCTTCGGTGCGATGCCCTGCTTCCTCAGAAGTCGGGTCAGCAATCGCCTGGCAGCCTTGGTGTTGCGGCGCGTCTGGACGATTTCGTCAAGCACATACCCGTCCTGATCGACGGCCCGCCATAGCCAGCGTTTTCTGCCAGCAATGGTGATGACCACCTCGTCCAGATGCCACACATCGTTCCCGCCGGGTGTCTTGCGGCGAAGGCGACGCGCATAATCGGGGCCGAACTTCTTTCCCCAGCGGCGGATCGTTTCATAGGAGACGGCAATGCCCCGCTCCAGGAGCAATTCCTCTACAAGGCGCAGGCTCAGCGGAAACCGAAAGTGGAGCCAAACTGCGTGGGCGATGATCTGGGGTGGGAAGCGGTGGCGCTTGTAACTGACTGGCGAAGTGCTCATGATCCTGCGTCTATCGCAGCCACTCCTCACGAGACGTTACCGTGACATCGCCCGAAAATGTGATGACACGCTAACCCACATCAGCATGCATCGCCGCCACTACCGCTATGTTGTCAGACAGCTTCGATGACGGGCGATGCCGCCAAACCGGGCACCTAACAGCTGCTGACAAGTCTCTTTTATCTGTCTGGCAAGCTCTGATCGGGCCTGCCGCCTATCCCGCGCTGCAGCCACATCCAGGAGGTCCCATGGACCATTCATCACACATGCCGCTTCAAGCCGGCGAGATCATTGCCCCGAACGTCAAGGGCGCCGATATCTACGGACCCGATGATAAAATGATCGGCAATGTCTCCGAAATGCTCGGTATCGGTCAGAACGCAACGGCAGTCATTGAAGTTGGTGGCTTTTTCGGAGTCGGGGTCAAGCAAGTTGCCCTTGATATGTCGCGCATCGACTTCATGCGCGATGAAAACGGAAAAATTCTCGCTCACACCAAGATGACCAAGGTCGAACTGAAAAATCTGCCGGAACATCACGGTTGAGCTGTCAAAGACCAAAGCTACTGATCGGCACATGATCCGACGCGCGGAAACACGTCGCAAAATGGCCTTCCGAAGGAACACAGGAGAAAGAAATGGCTAAAGGCAGAAGCCGCAGAGGCAAAGAAGACAGAAAACCAAAGCAGAAAAAGACCAAACCTGCCCCGTTACCCTCGTTCGGCAAGGTTTTGAGCATCGAGACATCGCCGAAGGCCAAAAAAACCTGAACCGGATTTGTGGCAGGGTGGTTCCCGAGCTACGCGAGAATTGAACACTGCTGCAATTACTGCCCGTGCGAATGGGCCAAGTTGCGAAACGGCCCTGATGGTGCCCACAGATATCCTCTGGCGCGGCCTCGGCGTTTCTCCGCTGTATCTTCGGCAAAATTGTGTATCGGAGGTTCCTGTTGATCATCGGGTTTTCCGGTTGGTTGCCGCTTCGACGGGCAAGCAAAGCCCCCTGGGACGATATCAATCCCGTCCGTGCAGAGATGTTCGGGGTTGAACGTCTCGAACAGCATGCAGCCAGTCTGGCAGAACAACAAGACGTCGCGCGCAAGCCTGCGCGTGTCGTGTCGTTGCAGCACCGGCTGGAAGACAATGCGATCGCCCTGTCAGCCATGCGCAAGGCCTGCATTCTGGAACTTGCAGCCGGTCACCCGATCGTGCCTGCAGCCCAATGGTTTCTCGATAACTATCACCAGGTCGCGGCACAGACAGGCGAGTGCCGAAACGATCTGCCTCCAAGCTATTACCGAACCTTGCCAAAGCTGGCGGACGGCGCGTTTCGTGGGTATCCGCGGGTCTTCGGTCTAGTCTGGGCCTATGTCGCTCACACGGACAGTCACCTCGATGCCGCCGTGCTATCTCGGTTTATCTGCGCCTATCAGCAAGTGCAGCCCCTTACTATCGGTGAACTCTGGGCGGCTCCGATCACACTCCGGCTCGTACTTCTTGAAAATCTCCGACGTCTCTGCGACCAGATCGGTTTGGGTCAGAAACGGCGCCATGACGCAGATGAACTGGCAGACCGGATTCTGGGCGCGGGAAACGCGCAGCCCCAGCCGCTTGCCTTCGTGAACGCTTGCCCGGATGGGCGCTTGTCAGAAGTCTTTGCAGCTCAACTGGCCAAGCGGCTCCGAGATTGCGATCCGCTCATCACTCCGGCCATCGGCTGGCTCGAGGATAGGTTGGCGGCACAGGCCAGTGATATAGATCTTGTCGTGCACCATGCACAGGAACGTCAGGGCGCCTCCAACGTCTCGGTACGCAACGTCATCACGAGCCTGCGCACAATTTCCGAGATGGACTGGCCGGATCTGTTCGAGGATGTCAGCCTCGTCGATGCGAAGCTGCGGGAGCACGCCGGGTTTGCCGCAATGGATTTCGCCAGCCGCAATCTCTACAGAACGGCCATCGAGGATCTTGCCCGGCACTGTGATCACAGCGAAACAGAAGTGGCAGAGCTGGCGCTCGAGGCAGCCGGCGAAGCGTCGGGGAGCGCTGCAACGTCTTTCTCCGACACGCAATCTCAGCGCCGCAGCGATCCCGGCTGGCACCTGTTCGCGGAAGGGCGGGTCGCCTTCGAACGCCGCATCGGATTCCGGCGAGACTGGTGGCGCCGGCTTCACTTTCATCCCGGCCTGTCAGGGTATGCAGGAAGCATACTAGGCGTCACTCTCGGTTTGCTCGTGCTTGGCCTTTGGGCCGCTGCCGGTCTCGCCAACGCACTCGTGACGGGAGAATTTCTCGCTCTTGGCGCCCTCGTAGCCCTGATCCCTGCAAGCACCGTCTCGCAAATTCTTATCGACCGCCTGATCGGTTGGACGGTCCCTGCCACCGCGCTGCCGGGACTGGCGCTTGAGGGCGGTATCCCTGCCTCGCTGCGCACCATTGTCGTCGTGCCGACACTGCTGACAAATGAACGCGATATGCGCGAGCAGGTTGAAGCGCTGGAAGTTCATTACCTGTCAGGGACACAAGGGGATGTCGCTTTCGCGCTTCTCACCGATGGCGTTGACGCTCCTCGCCGGAACACGCCGGAGGATACGGCGCTTGTGACGCTGATCGACAGAGAGATTGCCAGGCTGAACCATCTCCATGGCCCAGCCCCGTCGGGTGCCCGCTTTTTGCACTTGCATCGGCAGCGCCGGTACAATCCCGTGGCGCAACTCTGGATGGGATGGGAGCGCAAACGCGGCAAACTGCAGGAGCTGAACCGCCTCCTGCGCGGTGCCACAGAGACCGACTACCGTACCCCTGCTGGTGGCACTCCGGTCGTCCCCTCCGACGTCCGGTATGTTTTAACCCTGGACTCCGATACTCGGATGCCACGCGACACGGTGCGCCGGCTGATCGGCAAGATGGCGCACCCGCTAAACCGCCCCGTTATCGACCAAGCCCTGCGCCGCGTATGCGCGGGGCATGCGATACTGCAACCACGGATCACGCCGGCACTGCCCGCATCGCAAAGTGGCACAACCTTCCAATATGCCACATCCGGGCCTTGCGGGATGGACCCCTATGCCGCCGCCGCCTCGGACATCTATCAGGACCTCTTCGGTGAAGGGAGCTTCGCCGGCAAGGGCATATACGATCTTGACGCATTCGAGACGGTGATGGCAGGGCGTGTCCCCGAAAACACCTTGTTGAGCCATGATTTGCTGGAGGGGATTTTCGCCCGTGCCGGGCTTGCCTCGGACGTCGAGCTTGTTGAAACCTTTCCGGCGCGGCAGGACCTTGCCGCGCGCCGGCTCCATCGCTGGTGCCGGGGAGATTGGCAGTTGCTTCCCTGGCTGGGACCGCGAGGCGGGCTGGGTCCTCTGGGGCGGCTCAAGGTGTTGGACACACTGCGCCGCTCATTGCTGGCACCTGCCACGCTGGGGATGCTGGCACTCAGCTGGCTTTTACCCGGCCCGGCTGCCGTTCTGGCAACAATGCTGGTATTGGTGGTCCTGACGCTGCCGTCGTTTCTGCATGCAGCGGTTTCGGCTTTGCCCCACAGGGCGGGACTGCATCTTCGCACACATCTGCGTCTGATGCGCGAGGATCTGGCGCTGGCGTTTCTGCAGACCGGGCTTGCAGCGGCATTTCTTGCCGACGCGAGTTGGCGTTCGCTCGATGCTATCATACGCACGCTTTGGCGGCTGCTCGTCTCCCGGCGGCATTTGCTGCAATGGACGACTGCGGCCTCCCTCGCGGCGGCGCCGCGCCCTGGTCTGCGGGATTTTGCTGTTGCCATGGCGCCTGGAACAGCTCTGGGACTTACCATTGCCGGACTTGCGGCAATCGCTGCTCCGGCATCCTTGCCAATGATACTGCCCTTCGCCGGGATCTGGCTCGCAGCGCCCTACATTGCCTTTCGGGTGAGCCGGGTTCCCAGGTCCCGGCACGAGGAAACGCTGACACCGCAAGACGCAAGATCCCTGCGTCTGATCGCCCGCCGGACATGGCACTACTTCGTGACATTCGTCACTGAGGAAGACAGCCATTTGCCGCCGGACAATTTTCAGGAAGATCCCCACCCTTCGATTGCCCACCGCACCTCGCCAACCAATATCGGGCTCTATCTTCTGGCCATTGTGGCAGCGCGCGACTTCGGTTGGATCAGCCTAAGAGAGGCTGCCGGTCGGATCTCCGCCACCCTTGGCACGATGGAGACCTTGCCGCGGCTCAACGGGCATTTTTACAACTGGTACGACACTAGGGATGGCGGGATTCTTGCCCCTCCCTACATCTCGTCGGTAGACAGCGGCAACCTGGCCGGACATCTCATCGCACTGGCCAACGCGTGTGAAGAGTGGGCGGACGCGCCTGGGCCCGACCTGCAACGCCGGGGACGGGGGCTCGCCGATCTGCTGGATCTGTTGGAGATCGATGCAATCCGGGCCGGTGTGGCGTCCGATCCTTCCTTCTCTGCTGCCATCCGGTCATTGCGCGATTGCCTGGCAGAGCCCGAAATCGACTGGCCGGCCACGCTACGCCTCACGGCCGAGGCACAAGACGCTGGTTGGTCCAGCAACTTGCCTGCCGCAAGCGCACGCTCCTGGCTGTCATTGCTGCGTGATGGGGTGGAGGAAGCATCCGCCGACGCAACGGGGTGTGGGAGCAGCCATGCTGCCGCCGCGGATCTGCTGCAACTCGGCAAGACCGCACGCGGATTGGCGATGGAGATGGACTTCGCCTTTCTGCTGAACCCGGAGCGCAAATTGCTTTCGATCGGCTATTCGGTGCACGAAAACGCTCTCGACCCGGCTTGCTACGATCTCCTGGCCTCCGAGGCCCGCCTGGCAAGCCTCTTCGCCATTGCCAAAAAAGACCTTCCATTGCGTCACTGGTTCAGGCTGGGCCGCGCCTCGACTGCGGTTCGGGGCGGCACAGCGTTGGTCTCATGGTCCGGGTCGATGTTCGAGTACCTGATGCCTGAACTGGTGATGCGCGAACCGGAAGGCGGTCATCTTGGACGCACCTGCCGCCTGGCCGTCGGGCGTCAGATTGCTTATGGCAAGGCTCAAGGCGTTCCCTGGGGTATCTCGGAATCCGGTTTCAATGCGCGGGATGTGGAATTCACCTACCAGTATTCCCCCTTCGGCGTGCCCGGCCTTGGGCTGAAGCGCGGCCTTGCCAGCGATCTTGTGATCACGCCCTACGCCACGGGTCTGGCCGCGATGCTCGACCCTGCCGCAGCGCGGAGGAATTACGATGCGCTCGAAGTGTTAGGTGGACTTGGGATCTTCGGCTTTTATGAAGCATTGGATTTCACCCCTGGCCGCGTGCTGCCCGGCCAGCGTTTGGCGGTTGTGCAAAGCTACATGGCCCATCACCAGGCCATGTCAATCGTGGCAATTGCCAATACGCTGACAGGCGGACTGATACGCGCGCGCTTCCACCGCGAACCGATGATCCATGCCAGTGAACTGCTGCTGCAGGAACGTCTACCACGTGACATCGCCCGTACACTTCCGGCTCTTGAAGAGCCAGCGGCACCCCGCATGCAGACTTCGGAACCCGAGCGTGGACGACGGATAGCAGGCTGTCCAGCTGGCCCGCCCATCAGCCATCTGATGTCGAACGGGAAGTATGCTGTCATGCTGACTGCATCCGGCGGCGGATATAGCCGATGGGGTGACATCGCCCTGACCCGATGGTGCGAGGATGCGACACGCGACAATCAGGGTTCAGTGCTGCATCTCCAGGATGTTGCGGACGGGACGGAGCAGTACTTCGGCCCCTGCGGGCAAGGAGCGGCAACGAACCAGCAGGATGTGCAGTTTTTCGAAGACCACACGACCTTCACAGCCCAAAAAGGGCAGCTCAACACGGTGCTCGACATCCTCGTCTCTGGGGAAGCCGATGCCGAAGTACGCCGCCTCTCCATCACCAATTCAGGCCGCGTCCCTCGCGAACTGGACGTGACATCCTATGTCGAACTGACGCTGGCAAGACCTGCCTCCGAAAATGCACATCCCGCTTTTTCGCGGATGTTCGTCCAGACTGACTTCCTTCCCGAATACGGTGCGTTGATCGCGTGGCGTCGCCTGCGTACTCCGGACGAACCCGAAATCTGGGTTGCGCAATTTACGATTGTCGAGGGAGAGACAACCGCCGCCTTGCAGTATGACAGCGATCGCGCCACGGCGCTCGGGCGAGACCGGGATCAGGTTCGTTCCCGGGCGACGACCGACCCGGCGCCCCTGGCTGGCCGTACCGGGACTGTGCTCGACCCGGTTTTCGCTCTCCGCAACCGGTTGCATATCGCATCGGGCGATACCGCGCGCCTCATGGTCTGGATGGTGGCAGCGAAAAGCCGCGAAGCTCTGATCGACCTGATAGACCGGCATCACGACATTCATGCCTATGAGCGGGCCCGTACGCTGGCGTGGACGCGGGCGCAGGTGCAATTGCGCCATCTTGGCATTTCGGCGGACGAGGCAGCTGATTTTCAGCGTCTTGCCGCGCCAATCCTTTATCACGATGGCCGGTTCCGGCCCCATCCAGCCGTGTTGGCCAAGGGCGCAGGGCGGCAGTCGGGATTGTGGCCACTGGCGATTTCCGGGGATCTGCCGATCGTTTTACTGCGCATCGGCGATCCTGCGGACTTCGGGCAGGTTCGCGCGTTGCTACAGGCTCATGAATACTGGCTTGGCAAACAGCTGCCCGTGGATCTGGTCGTTCTCAATGAAAACCCAGCCTCTTATGTGAAGGACCTGCAGGCGGCGATAGACACCGCGCTCCGCAGCAGCCATTCCAGACCACGCAGCGGCGACCGGCCTATTCGTGGCGAAGTGTTCACGCTTCGCTCCGATCTCATCGCACAGGAGGCACACGCACAGCTTCTGGCCGCCGCACGGGTGGTTCTTCTGGCCCGTCGCGGCAAAATTGGTGATCAGCTTGTCACGTTGCTCAAGGACCCGAACCACTTGGCTACCAGGGAGCGACTGCTAGAAACGCGCCCGGAACCAGACGAATGCACCACATCGAGGAAAGCGGCCAAGCGCGCAGCGCGCAATACTCCAGCAAACCTGCTGGAGGCTGCTGAAGGTCTCGAATTCTTCAACGGCACGGGCGGTTTTGATCTGGATGGACGGGAATACGTGATCCTGCTTGGCCCGAATGACACGACTCCAGCTCCCTGGATCAACGTCATTGCCAATCCCGGTTTCGGATTTCAGGTATCGGCAAGCGGAAGCGGCTTCATGTGGGCCGAAAACAGCCGGGACAACCAATTGACCCCCTGGTCCAACGATGCCGTAGCGGATCCGGCAGGTGAGGCCTTTTATGTTCGCGATGACGATAGCGGCGCTCTGATTTCGCCGACCGCCGGTCCGTTGCACAAGACAGGGAACGGGTCCGGGGAAAAAACCGGGCTGCATATCGTGCGGCATGGTCTCGGTTACAGCAGGTTCGAACATCAAGCGAACGCCATTGCCTGCGACCTGGTGCAATTCGTGCCTCGCGACGACCCGGTGCGGGTCTCTGTGTTGCGTCTGAAAAACACCGGCGCGAAGCCGCGCCATCTGAGCGTTGCCGCCTATATCGAGCCGGTGATGGGCGTGTCGCGTGCTGCCTCTGCACCTTTCCTTGTGAGTTCACGCGATGCCACTACCGGCGCGTTGCTGATGATCAATCCCTGGAACACCGCCTTTCCGGGCCGCGTGATGTTCGCCGGCCTCTTCGGCACGGGGGCAGGTGTTGAAAGCTGGACAGGCGATCGCACGGAGTTTCTCGGATCGGGCGGGAGTACAGCTGCCCCCGGGGCGCTGCAACGCCAACCCGCTCTTTCGGGCCGGCTTGGTGCCGGACTGGACCCCTGCCTGGCGCAAACAAAGGCCGTTGTGCTTGCCCCGGGTGAAGGCGTCGAGTTCTTGCATTTGACCGGCCAATGCTCCGATACGGCGGAAGTTGGCGCGTTAGTCGGGCGCCTTCGCTCCTCAGATCCACACACCATGCTGGCGTCGGTTCAAAAATACTGGACCGAAACTCTGGGGGAATTCCAGATAGAGACACCTGACCGTGCGATGGACATCATGGTCAACGGCTGGCTGCCCTATCAGACCCTTGCTTGCCGGATCGAGGCGCGAGCGGCCTTCTATCAGGCAAGCGGTGCCTATGGCTTCCGCGATCAGCTTCAGGACAACATGGCGCTCACGTTGACGCGGCCCGAGCGCACCCGAGCCCACTTGTTGCGCGCCGCCGGCCGTCAATTTCCCGAAGGCGACGTGCAGCATTGGTGGCTCCCTCATTCAGGACAGGGCGTACGCACGCGCATTTCGGACGATTGTGTCTGGCTAGGTCACGCGGTTGCCGCCTACGTTGCCAGCACGGGCGATGATGCGGTGCTTGACGAACGTGTTCCATTCCTGGAGGGGCACCGCCTGTGCGAGGGCGAACACGAAGCTTTCTTCCTGCCCGACGAAGCCGGCGAAGACGCATCACTTTTCACGCACTGTGTGCTCGGGCTGGACCGCGCCCTGAAGCTGACCAGCCCGTTTGGTTTGCCGCTGATCGGCACAGGCGATTGGAACGACGGCATGAATCGCGTCGGTGCCGATGGCCGCGGTGAAAGCATCTGGTTAGGCTGGCTCCTGCTGCAAACGCTGACAGCTTTTATTCCACTGGCCGAACGGCGGGACGCTGCCCTAGCGCTTCGCTGGCGCAGCAAAGTCAAGGCCTTGCGCAAGTCCATGGAAACCAATGGATGGGACGGAGACTGGTATCGCAGGGCAACTTTCGATGATGGTACCTGGCTCGGCTCGGCCTGTGCTCGAACCTGCCGGATCGACTCGATAGTGCAAAGCTGGGCGGTGCTGTCGGGCCAGGCCGATCCCGCGCGTGCAAAGCAGGCGATGGAGTCCTTCGACCGCCTGCTTGTGGACCGTAAAGAAGGTCTTTCGTTGCTGTTCACGCCCCCATTCGGCACGGACGTTATCCCCGAGGACCTCGATCCGGGATACATCGCCGCTTACCCGCCGGGCCTGCGCGAAAATGGCGGGCAGTACAGTCATGCCGCAATGTGGGCGATCCTTGCCTGGGCAAAGCTGGGTCGCGGTGACCGCGCCGCCGAGCTGTTCTCGCTGGTCAATCCCATCAACCATACGCGCACGGCAGCTGCCGCACAGCGTTACAAGACCGAGGCTTATGCCGTGGCAGCCGACGTCTATTCCGTCGCGCCGCATACCGGGCGTGGTGGTTGGAGCTGGTACACGGGCTCAGCCGCCTGGATGTACCGCGCAGCGATCGAGGGCATCCTCGGCATTACGCGTGAGGGCAACCGCCTGCGCGTGGCACCCAACATCCCGGGTGACTGGCCAGGCTTTTCTGCGCGTCTAAGAGTAGCGGATACCTTGTGCGAAATACGCGTCTTCCACACCGACAGTGCCGTGGCCCGGCTTGACGGGCAGGATGTCGCTTCAGGGCCGGAGGTGTTTTTGCCGCTCGACGGCACAGCGCACTCTCTGGTTCTTGGCCTCTGCCCTGCCGCGCCAAAGACAGATGCCCTATGACCCGAGGCCCGGAACAAGAACTGTCTATTCGGTCCATCCTCTCTGTGCACGTCATGACAGCACGGGCTTGGCCGCTGTCCTGCCCTCTCGGGCCGCATTCCAGCTTCCAACGCCTGAGGCCGCCCCATGACAAGGCTGAGCACATATCACGCTACGGCATACCGCTACCGACAGCCGGTCCTGCTCGGATCTCACCGGATGCTGCTGCGCCCGCGTGAAGCGCCCGACCTTCGGCTCATTTCACATGACTTGAAGGGGCACTGTAAACTTAACGCCTTGAAACCAACATCTGGGCGTGAAGCACTGGTTCATGCGGCGTGAAGGCGTGCAATTTGGTGCCACGTTTTCATGGCTGCTGTTCGCAGTTCGCGATGGTGGGCGGATGGAATATCGTGGCGGGGAATGTGAAAGAGGGTTGCGATCGGGTCGTGGATGGACACGAAACACTGAAGCTGTCGCGCTGACTTGAAGCGCTTCATGATCCTCTCCCGTCGTCGGACGGGCTGATGAGAGTTTTCCGCCCGATTGTTCAATCCCTTGTGATAGCGATGCTCGACGCCGGGCATGATCTCCCGCTTCGCCGCGCCATAGGAGCGCAGCTTGTCGGTGATCATCACACGCGGCGAACGGCCTTGCCCTTTCAGGATCTTGCGCATCAAACGTTTCGCAGCCTTGGCATTGCGGCGACTTTGCACCAGCACGTCGAGAACAAAGCCGTCCTGATCGACGGCCCGCCAAAGCCAGTGTTTCTTTCCACCAATGGTGATGACAACCTCATCAAGATACCATTTGTCGCCGAGCCTGCCGGCAGATCGCCTCCGAATTTCTCAGCCCAAAGTCGAACGGTCTGATGAGAGACGATGACACCACGCGCTGCCAGCAGATCCTCGACCATCCGCAGGCTGAGCGGAAACCGGAAATAGAGCCAAACGGCTTGGGGAATCACCTCCGCTGGAAATCGATGGCGATGATAAAGAGGATCACGCGTAAATCTGGTCATTCCGCCAGATCCCACATTTTGATCGATGTCCGGTTAACGTTACAGTGCCCTTTAGGCAAGTTTGTAGATGCATTTGATCTGACTTTCGCAACCACTTAACGCGTTGGTTAAGGCCGAGGGGGCTTCGCGAACTGACGCTTGCTGGAAGCCTCAAACTCGAACTTGAAATGTGCGTCTAATAGACGTACATTAATAACCAGCTTGCCCTTCAAACCACCTGCCCAAAGGAGGCGAATATGCTGGGATCAACGGATCTCGCTTCTTCTCAGCCTGAGAAGAGCGATGCCAGGCTGAATATCCGCACGAAAGCCTCAATTAAAGCTGCCATCGAAAAGGCTGCTGAACTCTCCGGCATGGACCTTAGTACGTTCACAACCAATGCGGCATTGCTCCGGGCGCAAGATGTGATTGCGGCGCACGAACGTACAGTCTTAGCGCCGGTTGACCATGTTGCGTTCTTTGACGCTCTTGAGCGTCCAGCCGCTCCGAACGAGAAGCTTATGGCCGCTTCAAGGTTGCATAAGGAGATGGTTGCCGACAGTGACTAGGATAACGCGGCCGCTCAGATTCGAGCCGTTCGATCCGGATAGACACGATCGAACGGCTTTTTCATGTGGTGTCGAACAGGTCGACAATTATTTTAAGAAGACTGCCAACAAGCTCCAGAGCGCCGGTAATGTTCGGGTTTTTGTGTTGCTCGACGCGGACGAGCAATTGCTGGGTTTCTACGCCGTCAACGCCCATACAGTTGCTTATAGCGAGCTTCCCAAAAAGTATGCTCGCTCGCGGCCGAGGCACGGTTACATTCCTGCCGCCTTCATTTCGATGATTGGCGTTGATCAGCGATACCAGAGGAATGGCCTCGGTGGGATTTTGCTTGTTGAAGCCCTTAAGAACTTAGCCCGTGCGTCTGACTCACTCGGAATCGCTGTTGTACTCTTGGATATTTTGGATTGCGGAGACCAGGATGCGACCGATCAGCGGCTGGCGCTTTACACGAGCTACGGTTTCACAAAGCTAGAAAGTCGCCCGCTTAGACTCTTTCTACCCATCCAGAGCGCGAAAGCTTTGATAGCCGAATAATGTGCTTGGTTTGATGAACTCCAAGTCTATTCAGACATTTATAGTGGAAATGGGTCATCCGGTTTGTGCAAAAGCTGAATGGTTTATCCGGACCGGTTCAGGGCCTTCTCCTTTCCCAGGATGGACCACACATCGAGCCAATCGGCCATGTTCTTATTCTCTGTACGTTTGGGGGATATTGCGGTGCGACGGACGGATCAGTCTAAGACGTCCGGAACGATCCACGTCGGAACCCGGAACAAGAGGACGCTGGCGGTCCGGAAAAAATGCGGCTGCAGGCTTGAGTCCAGGACCTTCAAAAATGGCCGGTCCTGCAGGTCCGCATCGTCAAGATCAAGCATTGCGGTTTGAACGGGCTTGATGTCCGCCGACGCTTCTTCTGCCGCACACCAAAGCTGGATCGGTTCGGCCAGGTTGGCGCAGTGAACGGAAACCGGCGCGGGTTCGTCTTCATCCTCTTCCCGTCGCTCAACGGTTTCCAAGAGCCCGAGCTCTTCCATGTCCGGGGTCCAGTGGCTCAGGCGTCTGACGTTGATTGCCACGATCTCTTCAAACGTCTCCACGATGATGAAGTGCTTTTTGCTCTCTTCGGCCCAGAGGTGTTTCTCCAGAAAGTGGATCACCTTCTCAGCCAGGGGAAGGGACAGTTCTGTACCGTCATCGAAGACGAAGTTTACAGGCGCCCACCAAGTTCTTGGTTCGGCAGGCTTCGGGCTTTTTGGGCGGAAGGGAAAGACGGTGACAGTCATGTTGCGAGCCTTTGTTCAGTGAAGGGGGAGGCGCACGACGAGGGAGGTTCGAAGTGCAGCAGGGAGTCAGTCCAGATCGGCACCGCGTTAGCGGCCGATCGGATCAAGGTCGGAGCACAATGCGAGGAAGGCTTTACCGGGCTTGGCGCGTCAGCTCGTCGTGACGCAGCTCGCTTGGCGGATGGGTGCGCAGCGCCCATTCGGCATAGGTCATGCGCTTGACTTCTTCCCGATGGGTCATGTCGTCCAGCTCGTCCGCAACACCAACGCCATTCATGAGCTTCGCGGCAAACCTGTCCGCCTGGTACTCCTGAAGCTGGGATGTGGACCCTGAGAGGATGTGCGCGATATCCAGCGGAATGCGGAAAATGATCGTCACGACGGTTGAGATGAGGCCGATAAACGGGATCCTGTTTACGGTCGCATTCGCCAGATGGATGCCAAAGCTTACCGGCAAGCCGAGGTAGTGAACGAACATGAGGATGCGAGTATCCCAGTGGCGCAGGTGGCCGATCTCATGGGCGGCAATTCCGGCAAGGCGCTCGATGCCTTTGGGCGTATCCCCATATTTGTGCAGGATGCCCTTCGTGAAACAAACGCGATTGTGCGCGTAAGCCCAGGCATTGAACTCGCCCGTGTCCTGGACGCGCCAGACGATGACGGGCAGCTTGATCTTTGCCTTTGCCGCACTCTCCGAGAGCTTTTCCTCAATCTTTTTTATCAGCTCCGTTTCGCGCTGAGACAGCCGGCGTGTGGCCGACCGCACATCGAACGCACTGGCCGCGAATGAGGGGAAATAGGCGACGAAAACGGCTGGTAACAAGGCCAGAGACAGACAGATGGAAATGCCCTGCAAATCGCTCAGGCCATTGTCGCCGTAGAGGAGGGTGTAGGGCACATTGAGAATATTGATAGCAAGGGTGGTCATGAAGAACGCGGACACGGCCGCGAACAGTAGGGTCAGCGCCCTGACCGCTTCGATGATTGCAACTCTGAGTAAGATTTTCATATCAGGTCATCCAACAAATTCTGACCTAAATACTATCATTGGTTGATTTTTACGGCAAGTATTTATCGATATACGATCATGTAATAGAACATGTAAGTTAACAACTTACGACGTCATCAACTTGATTCGATGGTTGTAACGCGATTGTATAGGAATAGCCAAGTTTGTATAAACTCGTACAATTTAAGATTACTTCACAGATAAAACTACGAAAAACGCAAAAAATCTTGAAACAAATTCTCAAGTGCCCCCGAATATGTCACCTCAAATGTTCGCCGGTGGACGAAAAAAAACAGGCGCCCTGGTGGGGGCGCCTGTTTCGTTCACCTAACATAACATGAACTTAGGCCCATCACAGCCTAGTCAGGAATTCCCAGCACCTTCCGGATCGGACACAAGGAAAACGGATTGTTCCGAAGAACAATCCAAGACGGGATTTACTTAACCCTATTCCTTCCATCAGGCAACAGCCATGCAATCAAAGATGGCTCTTTTCTGATCGGTGTCCACAGCGTCAGGTTGCTGGCATGGGGACTCTTTTGGGGCATCTGGAATACACGCACGATCACACCGCACGCACCGTGACGCCGGCAGCGGCCGGCCGGGACTTCTATGGGAGGGGCAATTTCCCCCCGTCTCCCGGCCTGCCGGATGGCGTAACCCGCTGGGAGGTTTTGAAGCTTCTCAAGGGCGCGCGAAAGTCTCTCGGGCTTGGCAACAATCTTCTCGTTTATCTGGAGTTTCTGATTGCCCGGACCTTTGACCATGACTGGTTGGCCGGGCAGATACCTGTTGTCTACGCGTCGGTGAAGTCGATCGCCCAGGCCCTCAATGTCAGCGAAAAGCAGATCAACAACTATGAGCGGTCGCTTGCCCGGCTGGGGCTGCTGACCTGGCGCGACAGCGGCAATCGGCGCCGATACGGAAAACGTAACAAGCAGAACGTTTTGCAGTTTGCCTTCGGACCCGATCTCACCCCGCTTATCGAGCGCTATGCAGAGATCGTTGAAAAGGCAACGGCAGAGCGCCTGGAACTGCAACTGCGCAACGACCGACTTGCCGTCATTCACTCTTGCCGTCGTCTTCTGAAGGACGGGCTCAAGATGGCTGCGAGCTGGGGCAGGGACAACGCGGTGACCCGAGCCGCGGCCGGGCTCCTGCGGACGTTGCCAAGATCCTTTCCCGCGAAGCTCACCGCGGCGCATCTTTGCGAGATCGCACTTGAGCTCGACGACATGTGCCGGCGTCTCAGGGAGACCTTGAAGACGCCGCCAACCTTGTCTGGAACTGATGAAAGTTCCGACCAGTCGGAACAAAACTTCCGACTAAATACAAAGATACATCCAAGTCAGATTCCTGACGGAATTTGTAACGAGCTGGGCGCGCACGAGCTTCACGACGCTGGACATGGCTCAAATGAGAGCCCGCTCAATCGGCCATCGCCTGACGGCGATGAAATTATCCTTCAAACGGAGCCCGCTGGCGCGGGCGGCATGGAAGAAGGGGGGAGGGCGAAGCCGCGGAGCCGAGCAGAACCGCCCGAAGATGACGCCGGCACCGGCATCGAGCACGTCACGATCGACCATGTGATGAGCGCCGCCAGCGAAATGATGCAGGAGATCATCCGCGACGAGGCAGGGCAGGGGGCCATAACATGGGCCGCGATAGCCCGGGCGAGCGATCGTGCCGCCGACTTTCTCGGAATTAGCCCGGCGCTGTGGAAGCAGATCCGGCAGAAAATCAGCCCCGCTGCCGCCGCCGTGTGCGTCGTGATCGCGGAGCGCCGGCTCACCGATCCGGTGAAGCCGGTTCGCAACGCCGGCGGGTTCGTTCGCGGAATGATGGACCGCGCCGAAAGCGGAACCTTGCGGCTTCATCGCAGCATCTTCGGGCTGTCTCGCCGCCCGGAATTCCAGCCGCAATCGGACTGGCCGGACGGCCAGGCTGACAGCGCGAAGGCGAGGGGGCCAGCCCCCGCTTCCTGTCAAGGCGAACCCGTTCCGGCGGCCGGCATGCCGGCCGGCCCTGACAGTCCGCTCCCCCTGTTTTCCGCGACGCGGGAAGTGACCCGAACTTTCTCCAGCTAAAGGACCAGACCCCATGAGAAAAACCATTCTTGCGATTGCCGCCGCGCTCTCCCTTTCGGCCTGTCAGACGGCCGGAGGGCCTTCCGGCTTCTCCTCCGACAACAAGCCGTCCGTCGTCACGAGCCTGAGTGTTCCTGCGGCGCAGACTGCGGCGAAGGCGATATTCACCCGGCCGACGCTTGCCTTCCGCGTCACCAGCGAACAACCGGGACGGCTCCTGTTCAGCAAGACGCTGCCGGCAGACGTCAACGACAACAATCCGCTGAAAGACCGCACCAAGGGCCGGCCCGTCTCGCAGATCGAGCTTGTTTTCCAGCCCGTGGAGGCCGGAACCCGCGTCAGCGGCGACAACTGGATCCTCCTCAACCCGGCCGGCGCCAACAAGGACAAATTCAATCTCCTGGAAACGCCGGACGGGCGCCGGCTGCAAAACAAACTCAACGAGCTGAAATAAGCGGAACGCGAAATGGATCAGTCAAATCCGAGCAAGACTGAAATCGGCGCGCAATGGCGCGCTGGTTTCGAGGTTGAGATTATTCTTGGCGACCTTGGCGAAAAGCGTTTTGAAGGTTACGCGATGGACGAGGCATCGCCCGCCTACTGTCAGGCCGTGGCCCGTGAGCTTTCCAGGCTCACGGGCATAAAGTGGACGGCGCCCAGGACCGCGAAGAGGAAACCCGGTTTCTACGTGCTGCCCGAATATGATCTCGATCCGATAGACTTCGAAGATACCGGCGCGATCGCCGGCGTCGAGCTTTTGACGCCGCCTCTGTCCCTCAACGAAGCGCAAGAGGTTCGCGAGAAGATTGTCGAAGCCGTGTATGACCTCGATGGGGGGCACAACGGCGACAACGACTCTTCGCGTGGATGGCACATCAACATTGACCCAGGGCACAGTCTGCGACCAACCGATGCAGCCAAGTACGTTGTGGGCGTGAACGAAGTCGAAATGTTATGCGTTTCCAATCGTCTCGGTTCAAAATACACCGGCCTGCAACGTCATGCGTTCGGTCCCGCTTTGATCGCGGAAATGCGAACGCCGTTCGCCAGGCTGAAGCCCGGTGATGGGTTTGATAACTTTCTGAATGCGCGGGTAGGCAGGTCGAAACGCTACGCCGCCCACTTCCGCAAAAATCGGTACCTCGAACTTCGCCACTACGCAGCGGCCGAGTTCTTTGGATATCGCTCGTTGAGCGATTTGCTCCGCGAGCCGATCAGTGCCCTGGAAATGGATCACGCGAGTGAACAGGCAAGCAGTGAGCATCTTCTGGAAACGTTCTTCGTTCTGAATGATTGGCTTCGCGAGCATGCAGGCAAACTCACTCTCGTTTTCCAGGATGATAATAATCAGCGGTTGGTCGTGTGCGATGTTGCAGACGTGCACTTCGCCGGGGACTGTTGCGGGTTCATGACCGTGAACGGGGAAATGGACTTGGGACTTTGGCTCGCCGATCGCTCCGTGATCCAGATTTACGGACAGCTTCAAAGTCAGTTCGAACCGGCGTTCGCGATGCTCTGCCTCGATGTGGCAGACGCCATTCTTGCCGGGGCACAGATTGAGCTTGCATCCAGAGCCCTGGAGGATGCCATCCACGAACTCGCGACACGCCTCGAAATCGAGGGTCTTGATATTCAGCCGGAGAAGGTGCGGGCGCGTTGGTGGTGAAGCAGCAGCAGTGGCGTTGACCTGGGACCTGACCTGTCACGACGGAGGTTCGCAGGGCTTCGGCACGATGTTCAGGTCTACCGCCAGCCGCATTCTGATCAAATGCCTTGGTTGGGCGGGAAGCAGGCGTTCGCTGCATTATGAACTAATGTCCGGAACGGGGCCGGATGCGGAATGGCAGCTTTCGTCGAGAGTGATCAAATTGCAGACAACTGTTCGCGGTTTTATTCCGGTCGCCGATATAGCAAGGGTATATTTTCTGTTTTATGGTCTGCCATGATTTGCCGGTTTTTTCTGAACTTCTCGCAGGCCCGCTTCAGTCGCCGCTTCTGCTCAGTCCTCTGATCTGACTGAATGTTTGGGAAAAACTTTCGATAAGGATCTTTGTCGACTTCAGGTGCAAGCTTGTCCTCGTTAATCGCGAAGTACCAGACTTGCAAGACTTGCGCCTCAATCGGAAGCTTACCGGCCAACGCCTGATAGTCATGCCACCCTTGCCAGATGACTGTGTCGTTCTGCACATCACTAAAGTGAGCTAGGAGCGCTGCATCTTCGCGAACAGTCTTTTTGTCCTGCGCGTAAAAGTGCTTAATTGCGTTCCAGTATTGATTACGCAAGCGAACGATTTTCCCGGGTTTCATATCTGGATTAAGTTTCAGTACCAGCGCTGAGAGCACTTCAACATTCTCAACTTGGCCGACACCTTCCAGGAGTTCACAGGCACCGCATGCTAGAGCGTGAACTGATATTGGATCTCTGTCCCGGAGAAACAGACCGGTCGCCGCCCCGAGCTGCGCCCTAGCAATGTCAAACTTTAACTGATGAGCATCCATTTGCTGCCCCTTGTGATTGGCATCGTACGTTAGCTCCCAAGAGACACCAACAGGATATGCAAAATCCATCCCGATCCGATCACGGCATCTGCGTAGACTTCACAAACTCGGTTGGTGGTCGGCCGCTTTCAGGAAAACTCTGCGGTAAATCAAACGACCAAAATGGGGGAGCAAAGCAGCTATTTGCCTTGGTCCCTTGGAACGACAGGTCGGGGCCGTTTGTGTCGACCAAGGCATCGGCCAAGGTCAGGATCGGGATGCTGCGCCGCCGCAAGTCGGCTTAGAGCCCAAACTGCATGATGCTCCGCTGCAAACTAATGTCGGCTTGACACCTTCTTTAGAGGTTTCTGAAACTGCCTCGCATCTTTGTCACATTGCGTGGTTATCGTAGAAACGATGCCAATCATTTCTGTATTTTAGAAAAACTAATTAATCACTCTAGATTATGTCAGAGTCCACGAAAGTTCATCCGCAATCATCTTTTTCATAAATTCCATCAAATATTTTTCCGCGCCACCACGGTTACGAAGGTGCTCTTCAGGATTTTCTACCTCTGAGAGTCGTTTTGCCACACGGAAGCAGAGACGGTCAATTAATGCAGCTATCGTTGTCCCAGCACTTCCAATTCCCTCGGGACCCATGCGTAGTTTTTGTTCACAATAGTCTTTCGAAGGAAGGGCAAATCCGCTGATGCCACCCTTAAAAGATTGTTGACCTAATGGCGCGCCAGATGGGAGTGGGCGGAGGTTTTCGCCGAGACGATCCTTCAACTCGTCTATCAGGTTGCGAACGTTTACCGAGGTCAGTGGCTCGCACAAATAGATCACTGCACTATCTGGACCCGTTCCCCCTTTCTCGGGCGAGAATACCTTCCATTTTCTAACCGCGAGATTGGACATCAACTTGGCGTTCCGGAGTGACTCATAGAGTTCCGGACCAGCGCAGCTTTGCTTTACAGTCACTTGAATCCGGGCCACCACTTCTGCGTCGCGGACGGAGTGTACAATCGACGCGACTTTGTCGGTTCGACTTAACTTACCAATGGAACCTACAGGAACCAGACGGCTGTCTCGTACTACTTGTAGTTCTCTGCGGTCCCATCCGGACTTTGGATTAAAAGCGGCTTCAGACGCGAAAGTGGTCCATTCGCTGGCAGACATAGACGTGCCGGTTGTAGGTGCGGATTCTCTCTGTGATGGACGGTAGTATACAGCGTATATGTGTTTAGTATGTTGTCCTTGCTTGATCTTGGTTGGGTCGTCATTGCGATACTTTTTCAAAACCGCATCGGCGATCGGACTAATGCTGCTCCATTTTAATTTCACTGCGAGACCTCACCGTTTTCAAGCGTGAATAGAGAGGGAGGACTTCAGAAGAGGTCTTCTTGAAGCATCTAGCGTGTATCACCTAGCGTGTATTACCCTATTCTGCAGGGTAGGGTGATGGATGCGGCATGTCGACATAATATTGTGAATTCAGAATGGTTGCAGAATTTGCAGCTTAGAACAAACAGGAGAATTTTCTCCTTGTAGGATGAGCAAGACTTCACCAGGTCGATACTCACCCGCTAGATAGGAAGTATGGTCTGGCAAGCGATGCTTCATGAATCCTATCGTCCGCCAAGGCGTGTTGATCCACTGACCCACAGCCGCCATTCACGCAGCTGCGGCGAAAGGGCGCTTCGTCCGCGCTGCCGACCTTGCCGAATTACCCGGTTGAGCAGTTGCAGCGAATGGCCGGATCGGAGGGCGAGCCGTGGCGACATTTCGGTTATGGCAGGGTAGCAGCAATCTCTGTTCCAGGCCGGTTGACTTTCCTGGCTGATTGGCGGGGAATAAGGCTTACCGCTCTTCTTCTATCTCTTGTCGCCGTCTGATGTGCAATCTCTACTCCCACACCTCGGCCCGCCAGGCGGTCATTGACTTCACCCGCGCCATGAAAGTCGCCGGCGATGTCGGCAACCTTGAACCGCAGCCAGGGATCTTTCCGGACTACTCGGCGCCGGTCGTTCGCAACGTCGAAGGCGGCCGGGAGCTGGCGAAAGCCAGATGGGGAATGCCGTCGCCGTCATTTGCCTTGAAGGGCCGCAAAACGGACAGCGGCGTGACGAACGTTCGCAACACCAAGTCGCCGCATTGGCGGCGCTGGCTTGGCATCGAGCACCGCTGCGTCGTCCCGTTCAATTCCTTTTCGGAATATGAAACCGTGAAAGGCAAGAAGGTGCCGGTTTGGTTCGCCCTGGACGACTCGCGGCCGCTTTCAGTTTTCGCCGGCATCTGGACGAGCTGGACGAGCGTCCGAAAGCTCAAGGAAGGCGAAGTTACCGCCGACCTGTTCGGATTTCTGACGACAGAGCCCAACGACATTGTTGCCCCCATACACCCGAAGGCCATGCCAGTGATCCTGACCGAGCCAGATGAGATAGAGGCTTGGCTGACGCAGCCTTGGGAAACCGCGAAAGATCTTCAACGTCCGTTGCCGGATGGCTGCTTGCAGATCGTTGCACGCGGAGATCGCCGCGACGGCGAAGGTGACTAACAGCCTTCGCTCTTTCCCAGGAGCGGGTTGTGCGCTAGAACAAAAGAAGAACAAAAACGCAGGACATATTTCGATGACCAGACGTTCCAGACGGCGTTACGTGCTCGATCATAAGCACCTCGACGGCCTTCAAGCCGGGCGTAAATCCGCGATCGAAATCGCTTCAAAGGCAGAAATCGGTTCTCCGGCATACCAAGCGTCTCAAGAAGTCGTCGAGGCGATCGATACGCTTGCCGGCACCATCACTGGTAGCCAGGACTATTTCCACGGTCGGCCTGCGACCACGCCACCGTCGGAGCATCCGAACAAGACGTGAAAGCCGCGCTCATTCGAATGCAGAAAATTGACCAATTGGTCAAAATTGTTCCATAACAAACGTTATCAGAAAATAAATAAAATATTGAAAAATAATTAGAAATAATCCTATCGACGCTCAACGCGAGCAGCTTTTCGGCTCTTGATAGCTTTCACCAGCTCCGCCTGGACCTGCTTCGTGAACTTTATGCTGAACGCACCTATCTTTCCGCCAGGCACAAAATAGAAAGACTGTCCTGGCAGATCGGAATTGAACTCGTCGCATATGACCCAGAGCGTGAGATGTTCATCGAGCCCTGCCCGTTTCTTCTCAATCTGGGGGACTTCAATGAAATGCGCGCCAGCAGCAGGTTCTTTGGTCGTTACCGGGACCAGGATAATTTCTGTTTGACCGTCCTTTCGCCGAGTGACCAGCGCCAAAGCGCACGGCCTTGTTTTCCGACCTTCGGTTTCGCCTCCACTGGATTGCCAGCTCCACAGATATGGATAGTCCCAGACATCGCCCAGGCTGGGTGAGCCCTTGAGTTCAGTCATTCTCGATGCTGTCTTCCAGCGCAGAGAGCAGATCACTGGCATCGGCATCCGACAGCTCAGTCACGTGAACTGCTTTTCTGGTGTCGCGCTTTTCCTGCATGCGCTCAAACTCTTCCGTCGTCAGCATGACGAAGCGGGATTTCCCATGCCGTTGGATGGCCACCGGCTCTTGAGCTGCGGCCGCAAGGACGTCTCCGGTCTTGTTTGCAAGTTCTGTTGAGCTGAAAGCACGCATGACGAACTCCAATGAGGTTTTGATAAAATCACCATATTAGCTAAAATGGAAAAAATCAACATTTTCAATGCAGGTTTGCTTTTGCCGTCGGTGTCTGCTGCCGCTCATGGCCGAAGAAAGCGGCCGTCCTTCTTTCACACGCATGCAGTCGCTTCCGGCCCTTTGCTGACGCTCATCCTCGCCTGATGCCGCTGCAGTGCGACCCGTCGAAGCTGCCGTTGTAAGCGTAGCAGCAGTAACCCGCCGGATTGATATAGCCCGAGCCTTTTGTCCCCGACGAATGCGATTTCTCGCAGTCCTCAATGCAGCAATAAAGCTGCAGCGCCAAATGCTGGATACGAAACCGTTTAGGGCTTCCGGACCTGTGCGTCAAAACCCCTGATCAGGGGATTCCAATCATTGGCTTGCTGAACAATAAGGCCGACGGAGCTTTGTTTTGTGAGCTGTTCGGCACGGTTTTCCGGTCGTCGAAGCCGCTTCGAGAGCCTGGTTCCACCAGATAATTCCAGCGGAGCGATTATGCGGCAAGGCCAACCGACGACGACGACAGTTCGCACATCCATGCGCTCCCACAGTCGCCCAAAGGGAGTGACCAAACGTGCGTTCCAAGCTGCTCCCAAATTGGCTTTGTTGGCTTCGACCGCGTCTGCCGTCCTCTCGGTGCCAGCGCTTGCCGGCGTTTACATCGACACTGATGTTACCGTCGATGGCATCGACGGCGGGCCATACGGCAAAGCACTTTCAGACCCAAAGTTTGTTTCGGTAGCGGCGAAGGCCCCTGCCTCACTGACGATTTCAAGAGGGGGCACGGTAACGGCTCCGATCTCCAATATCGGCACCAATCTACGTGGCACTGCAACGATCACCGGCGCCGGATCGCGTTGGTATGGCTTCGATATTATGCGGGTCGGCTGGGCCGGCAACGGTGTGGTAACCATCGCGGATCACGGCTCGATGAGCGGAAAGGATATGGTTCTCGGCGTAGATAGTCTTGTGCAAGGGGCCGTGAATCTGTCCGGCGCTGGTTCAAAAATCGAACTCACCGGCAAATTGTCCCTGGGCGTCGAAGGTACCGGTACCCTGAACCTTTCAGCCGGTGGAGCGATTGTAGCGGCCTCCAGTGTCATTGGCGAAGAAACTGGAAGTTCGGGCACGGCCATTGTTTCCGGCGCGGGGACGACGTGGACAAGCACCGGAGGCGTGCTGGCGGTCGGCGATCGTGGAGCCGGTATCCTGACGCTGACTGACAGCGCAAACGTCATCGCCAACGATCGCGTTGAGATCGCCAGGGAAAGCGGCTCCACCGGCACGCTCAACATCGGGGCGGCGGCCAGTGATACTGCAGGCGTCGCCGGTACGCTTCAGACCGGCGAGATCGTCTTCGGCTCGGGGGATGGCCGCATTGTCTTCAACCACACCAACACGGACTACACCTTCGCGCCCGATATTACCGGCGCGGGTAGCGTTGAAGTCTATTCCGGTACGACAATTCTGACAGGCGAAAGCAGCTATACCGGTGGCACGGATGTGTTCGGAGGCAAGCTGGTCGTCAATGGCTCTACCGGCGCGGTCAATGTTTCCTCCGCTGGAATCCTTGCCGGCTCGGGCACGGTCGGGGATACGGTGGTTTCAGGTGTGGTTGCGCCGGGCAATTCCATCGGAACAATGAGTGTTTCCGGCGATCTGGAGTTTGGCACCGGCTCGGTCTATCAGGTTGAAGTAAATGAGGCCGGCACGCAGGCCGGCGTCAATAATGACTTGCTGAAGGTTTCGGGCGTTGCAACGATAGACCCGGGCGCAGATCTCGTCGTTTTGCCAGAGCGTTCCGGCGATAACGGCTCCGGCTATGCGTCGATCAGTGTCTATACCGTGATGACTGCCGAAGGCGGTATCACCGGCGCCTTCGGCAGCGTGACCGACAACTTTGTCTTTCTCGACTCCTATCTCAATTATGACGCCACAAACGTCTATCTGACGCTTCAGCGAAACGATGTCGATTTCGTCGATGAGGCAAGAACGCCAAACCAGAAGGCGACGGCGGAAGGGCTGGACAGCCTGTCCCAGGACAACGCGCTTTATCGGACGATTCTTGGGCTTTACGCAGATGAAGCGCCGGAGATTTTCGATGCGCTGTCCGGCGAAATCCATGCCTCCGCCAATACCGTTTTGCGGGATGAGCCGAGACAGGTCGAGAGGGCAATCCTCTCCCGGATCGATGCCGCCTTCGCCGCGGACGCGGCGCAGGCGGCTGTGCCAAACGGCGAAGCCTTGGCGACGGGTGGGGTATCGGTCTGGTTCAATGCTCTGGGCGGGCTCGGTAGCTATCGGGGCAATGGCAATGCTCACACGGTGGACACTTCCGGCGGTGGGGCACTGTTCGGCGGTGACACCCGCATCGGCCAGGACTGGCTGTTAGGCCTTGCCGCAGGTTACATGAATTCCTCGGTCGGCGAGAAGGGGGTTTCTGCGTCAGCCGATACCGACAGCTACTATTTCGGCGGGTATGGAAGCGCACAGACAGGTCGGTTCAGCTTCAGCTTCGGCGGCTCCTACGGCCACCACGCAATCTCCACCAAGCGGAGCGTGTCCTTTGTCGGGCTGAGCGAACAGCTGAACGCCGACTATGATGCCCGGACGCTGCAGGCCTTTGCCGAAACGGGCTGGCGGTTCGGAGACGAGGCCGGATATCTGCAGCCGTTCGCGGCGGCATCCTATGTCAACCTGAAGACAGACGGGTTTTCTGAGACCGGCGGCATGGCGGCGCTCCACGCGGCATCGCAAACGCAGGATCTGTGGACCACGACGCTTGGCCTGCGCGCCAGCCGTGACATAATGCTCGGCGAGACAGCGGCGCGCCTTTCCGGACACGCCGGTTGGCAGCATGCCTATGGCGATCTCAACGGGACCTCGATGATGGCTTTCAATGGCGGCAGCGATTTCGGGATCTCCGGTGTTCCAACAGCCCGTGACGCAGCCCTGCTCGGGGTCGGCCTGTCCTTCGACCTTTCCAACGAAGCAAGCCTTTCCCTTGGCTATGATGGTCAGCTTGCCGAAGGGGTGCAGGATCACAATTTCAGCATGCGCTTCGACCTTCGCTTCTAGATCATCAAAGCAGCATGGGCCGGGCATTCGCAATCGCTTGCAATATCATCAGGTGAGTTTTGAATTGCCAGTATCCGTCTCATGCGATCTTCTGAAACGAAGAAGTCTGCCGCTCCTGACACTGCTTCTGCTGACCTCTGGCGGTATCGAAACCGCCGTCGCGACCGAAGCATGCGTTCAGGATGTCGACCGTATCCTGTCGACGCCGGCTGAACAGGCGGCAAGTTCGAAGCGCCTCTCCAAAGCGCTTGCGTCAAGGCTCGATGCTGCTGTTGCAAAGGCGCTGTACCAGACTGCAGCGCCCGGCGCGATTGTCGGCGTGCGCACTCAGTAGAAGTTACACACTTTGAACTTGAGACGCTTGTCACTTGAACCGCGCCGAGTTTGCCGGAGGCTGTTTGGTTTAAGTTATGCGGCCACGGCTGGTTGTTCCAGCGAGGCGTAGTATTGTTCTTCCGCTTCAGCCGGAGGGATGTTTCCTATTGGCTCCAGCAAG
>VIRH01000078.1 GCA_008107755.1 Rhodobacterales bacterium | reverse complement strand
AGCGACAAAACCCAACATCTCCGCCAACAATTGCGCGTCCGGCGTCTCTGACAAAAGCGCGCGCAAAGAGGCTGTCTCTGATAGTTTGTCCTTGGTCATGGTTGTTCTCCTAAGCTCAAAGGTCGGTCTGCAAACCAAACCTTAGCCGAAGAACAACCGTGGCCGCCAAGCGAACCGCCCGGGCTTCGCTTCGCTTCGCGAAAGCTCCGCTCAGCCCGCGCGAACCACACAAATTACACCACTCCGTGGGACACCATCCGCGATCATCGTACCTGCCGTGTAAAATCATAGTTTCTGCGCGTATGCGGTGCGAAAAATGGAGCGCGGATCGATCCAAGAAGCTTTCGTTCGTAACACCTGCCTCTTTCCGAATAGCTTGTTGCAAGCCCCGTGGGCTGCTCGCATAGGCCCTTTGCAAATCGTAAACGCCGCCTGTTAGGATCAGCGCCCTGAGACTACGCACCTTGGTGGCCACCATGGCGGACGCCACAGCTCCTCGGCTGTTTCCGTAAAGACCTATGCGTGCGGGATCGACTGATGGTTGCCGCTTCAGAAACTCCAAGGCAGCGACAATCGCTTTTTGGGTAATCGGGCCGCAGAAATCGGCGGGGCCGTCCGATGCACCAAAACCAGGTTGCGAAATTGCGGCCGCTGTCACACGAAGTCGCGACGAGAACCTAACCAGTGGTCCGTTTTCGACAGCCTCTTTTCCGCCTAAGAGAAGTCCGCCTTGATTGCCATGCACGAACAATATTGCCCCGTTCTGAGGGCCAGCCGGTCGAGCCAGAAATAGTTCTACGCGTCCACCATCGCCTCGATCAATGAGGTGTTGTTCTATAGATGACATGGCTTAACCCCAGCAAATTCTTGGCCGAGAATACGATGACGTCCACCTCTGTCAATGCAGGGTACTGGCGCTTAGCTGCCCTGCTTTGATCCTCCAAAACCAACGCCGAGCTTCTTGCCAAGGTGCGAGCGAGACACCGCTAACGCTACTCCTTGCCAAAACCGGCATAGGTTCTCACGCTGCCACACCGGTGGCCGCCCAGGCGAGGACAATTTGCGCCGCGTTGAGCGTTCTGATTTCCGTCTTCCTGTAACCACCAACACCTCCTGTAGCGGGGTGTTGCGACGACCGGTTGAATCTGCCCAATATTGCTCTCACGACTATCAGAAGCTTCTGCGCCAGCATGGCTTCCAGGTCTCAATGAGCGGAACTGGAAACTGCTTTGATAACGCCGCCGTGGAAACCTTCTTCAAAACGATCAAGGCCGAGTTGCTGTGGCAGAAATCATGGGCCGGTCGCCGCGAAGCTGAAATCGCCATCTTTGAATACATCAACGGCTTCTACAATCCGCGCCGGAGACACTCGGCTCTGGGATGGAAAAGCCCCTTGGCTTTTGAAGCTAAGGCCGCGTAAATGAGAACTTGAGGCGGAATCAAACCGTGACAGGTCCATCAAAGTCTTGCCACGCAGATGGGTCGTGGAACGCTCCTTCGCATGGCTCGGAAGATGCCGTCGATTGGCAAAGGATTAGGAGAATTCCATCGAAAGCTCAACCGCATGGGTCAACATCGCCAGCATCAAGCTCATGATCCGAAGGCTCGCAACCTATTGCGTCCCCTCATGAATTTTTGAATCGGGCTCTTAGAGACGCGCACAATCGGGGAAGCAGGTCAACAATTTTCTCGCGTCGGTCCAACTCGCTTCAACACGCATCTGGTTGCGAACTTATGAGTCGGTCACCTTGCGGAATGTCCTTGCATCAAACCGGATCACGGCGCTCGCACTGCTACCGTATACCAACTGACCCATCGCATCTCATCGAACTAGAGTTTTTTTTACGGGCCGCGCTCATAGCTTGCGAACTAACGCTAGAGAACGATTTTTGAGCTGGCCTCCTGCTCAATGCCCGGCTTTCGGCCGCCGAACTCCGATAAAGCACCGCGCATCATCAGCCTGTCCAAGTCCCTCAGACATTCCTCCGGCGTGGGGCATGGACCTCCAGGAGGCAGGCGCGGAAGATTTCGGCGACTTGTGAGAGTGTGCTGACCGGGTAGTGGGCGATGCACATGCCGATCTGGAAGCTCACGAGATCGGGACGAAGGGCGCGCATCTCGCCGCGCTCGACCCATCTTTGTGCGTACTGGCAGGGCAGGAAGCTGACGAAGCGGCCGCTCAGGATGAGATGTGCAAGCCCCTCCATGGAATAGGCGGTTGCCGTCGGTGGATGGGCGAAGACGGAATTGTAGGCTGTGGCGATCGTATAGCCGCGCCTCGCGTAGGGCAGGGAAGAAATCCGCTCCAGCGTGACGCTTTTCGGGTCCGCGTGAAACAGCTCGTGACCGGAGCTGCAGTACAAGTTTTGCTCCTCATGAAACAGCGTTTCAAGCTGCACTGCAGCATTCAGAGGCTGGTTCGCAACGATGGCGACTTCGATCTGCCTGTTGATCAGAGCGCTGCCGAGCTGATTGGGCGAGAGCACCATGACCATGGGATTGACGCCCGGAACCCGTTCGTTGAAGAGAGCGATCGCTTCAGAAAGGCGGCACCTCGGGTTTTCCACCAGCGCATCCACGGCGCCGATCCTGAGTTCGCCGACGAGCCCGCCGCGCATGACCCCGACCTCGTTCCGAAAATTCTCCAATGCGGCGAAACACTTGATGGCCTCGGCGTAGATCTTCTGACCCTGCTCCGTCAGAGAAAATCCGGATCGTCCCCGGTGGCAGAGCTTCAGCCCGAGCCGCGTTTCCAGTGCCGACATCTGGGCGCTGATGGTCGAGCGGGACAGACCGAGTTCGTCCTGTGCTGCGGTGAAGCCGTTGTGATCGACGACAGCGCGGAAGATGCGCAGCTGGCGCAGGTCGACATCGCTCAAGGGGGAAACGGAGGAAGCCATGATACGTTTGCATCTTCGGACGTTTAATCTTGTAATTCGATATTATTGGACGTGATACCGCATGGCAACATGAAGCTCTCATTCACTCAGCGGAGCCGATCATGTCCGATTTTTTCCAGCCGATTTCCGGTTTCGAGCTTCCAAGATACGCTGGCGTTCCCACCTTCATGCGCCTGCCGCTGCTCGATTTCGATCACGCGCAAATCGACAAGGTCGACATCGGCATCGTCGGCGTTCCCTGGGACGGCGGCACCACCAACCGGCCCGGCACGCGTCATGGTCCGCGCCAGTTGCGCGACCTGTCGACGATGATCCGGCGCCTGCACCCGACGAGCGGCGTAAGTCCCTTCGAGGCACGCAATGTGGCGGACCTCGGCGACTCGCCAGTCAATCCGGCCGACGTCGCGGATGCGCTGGAACGCATCACCGGCTTCTATTCGAAACTGAAGCAGCGCGGTATCACGCCGCTCAGTGCCGGCGGGGACCATCTGGTTTCCTATCCCATCCTGAAGTCGCTGGCCGCCGATGCACCCGTCGGCATGATCCATTTTGATGCTCATACCGATCTCTTCGACAGCTATTTCGGCGGCTTCAAATATACCCACGGCACCCCGTTCCGCCGCGCGATCGAGGATGGCTATCTGGACCCGAAGCGCGTGGTCCAGATCGGCATTCGCGGCTCCATGTATGACGACGAGGACATCGTCTGGGGTCTGGAGCAGGGTGTCCGTATCATTCGGATCGAGGAACTGGACGACCGGGGCGTCAACGAGGTGATGGCGGAGGCCCGTGCCATCGTTGGAGATCAGCCGACCTATGTCAGCTTCGACATCGACAGCATCGACCCGGCCTTCGCACCGGGCACCGGCACACCGGAAATCGGCGGCTTCACGACGCGCGAAGCGCAGCGGATGGTGCGACTTCTCGACGGCCTCAACCTGATCGGCGCCGACCTCGTGGAGGTCTCGCCTCCCTTCGACCCCTCCGGCGGAACCGCCTGGGTCGGCGTCTCGATCATGTTCGAACTGCTCTGCGTCCTCGCGGGGGCACCGGGAACCAGGCGCTGAGACTGCCGTTCAAGGCGTCTTTCCCGCAATGAAATAACAAGAAAAGAAACCACGAAACCTTTCTGGAGTTGAACAGCATGAACAGATATCTCTCCCGCTTCAGTGGCGCGGCTCTTGCCATGTTTGCCGCTTTCTCCATGTCGTCAGCCAGCGCGGCGGACACATTGACCGTCGGCCATTCCACCTGGGTTGGTTACGGCCCGCTCTATATCGCGAAAGACAAGGGCTTCTTCGAGGAAGAAGGGCTGGACGTCTCGCTGATGGTCATGGAAGACGTCAAGACGCGCATGCCCGCGCTGGCGGCCGGCCGCATCGACGTTGCGGTGACCACCATCGATACCGTTCTTACCTTCACCACGCCGAAGCGCCCGCTTGTCTATCTGTTCGCCCTCGACG
The DNA here is from genome assembly GCA_008107755.1 of Rhodobacterales bacterium. Taxonomy (GTDB): domain Bacteria; phylum Pseudomonadota; class Alphaproteobacteria; order Rhizobiales; family Stappiaceae; genus Roseibium. Next base: position 31,998 of record VIRH01000078.1, on the reverse strand, counting down.
ACAGCGCGGGTGGCGATGGCATCGTTGCGAAGAAGGACATTGCCTCGGTCGCCGACCTCAAGGGCAAATCCGTCGCCTACACCGAAGGCTCCGTTTCCCAGTTCTTCCTGAGCGTGCTCCTGAAGAATGAAGGTCTTACGCTTGCTGATGTGGTGACCCAGAACATGACGGCCGGCGATGCCGGCGCCGCTTTCGTGGCCGGCCGCGTCGACGCCGCCGTCACCTGGGAACCGTGGCTGACACGCGGCAAGGACACCGAGCATGGCAAACTGCTGGTCGACAGTTCCACCACGCCGGGCCTGATCACCGACGTTGCCGTGACGACGGAAAAGATGCTCAGCGAGCGCAAGGAAGACATGCAGGCCTTCTACCGGGCCTGGACCAAGGCCGTCGAATGGCAGAAGGAAAACGAGGCGGAAGCCGACGAGATCATGGCCAAGGGCGTTGGCGGCTGGCTCAAGGATCCGGCGGTCTTCGCTGAAACCAGGGCCGGCATCGTCTTCTACGACGGCGACATGAACGCCTCCTTCATGGACGTTGCCAACGAAGACGGCATCCTCGGCACCATTTCGGACGCGAAGGCCCTCGGCGAGGAGGCCGGTCTCTTCAAGCTCGAGGCTGACCCCACGTCCATGGTCGCGACCGGCATCGTCCAGTAGGGCGCTTCCGGAAACGCTACGAGTATCTTGAGCAGAGCAGGCACCATGAACACATCCTCGCTGTTTTCGCCGAAAACGGAAATATCTCGCGGTCTTTATATTGGCCTGAGCATTTCCTCCGTCCTGGCAGTGCTGCTTGTGTGGTGCCTGCTCACCTACGGCGGCTACATGCCGCCGGACTTCCTGGCAACGCCGCTCGAGGTGCTGCGGGCCGGCCTGGAGCATGTCAGCGATCTTTCGCTTTTCGGCCACATGGGCTCCAGCCTGACAGTCATCCTGTCCGGCTTCCTGCTGGCCTCGGTCCTTGCCGTTCCGCTCGGCATCCTGATGGGCAGCTTCCGGGCGGTTCAGGCCTTTCTGGAGCCGATCACAGGCTTCATGCGCTACATTCCGGTCTCCGCGCTGATCCCGCTCCTGATCCTGTGGGTCGGAATCGGGATCGAGCAGAAGATCATGGTCATCTTTCTCGGCACCTTCTTCCAGCAGCTCATCCTGATCTCCGACGTTTCGGCCCGGGTCAGCAAGGATCTGATCGACTGTGCCTATACGCTCGGGGCTACGCGCGGCCAGGTGGTCTGGCGCATTCTTCTGCCCGCCTGTATGCCCGGCGTCATGGACAATCTGCGCGTCACCATGGGCTGGGCCTGGACCTACCTGGTGGTGGCGGAACTCGTTGCGGCCAACAGCGGCCTCGGCTACATGATCCTCAACGCCATGCGCGGCCTTTTCACCGACGTCATCCTGCTTGGCGTCTTCACCATCGGCATTCTCGGACTGATGACCGATTTTTTGTTCAAGTGGCTGCGCCAGCGGCTGCTTCCCTGGTCCGCCGATTTCTAAAGGTCCCGCGTCATGAGCCTTCTCAGCATTCAAGACGTCACCGTACGTTTCGAGCCCAAGGGCAAGCCCGCCGTGCTCGCTCTCGACAATGTGTCACTCGATGTCGAGCACAACACCTTCTCCGTCATCGTCGGCCCGTCGGGCTGCGGAAAATCGACCCTGCTTCGGCTGGTTGCCGGGCTGGAGGCGCCGACCAGCGGCCGGCTGGACCTCGACGGCAAGCCCATCGTCGGCCCGTCTGCGGACCGCGGCATGGTCTTCCAGAGCTACACGCTGTTTCCCTGGCTGACGGTGCGCGAGAACGTCATGTTCGGCCCGAAGCTGAAGGGGCTCCCGAAATCGGAAGTCGAGGACATTGCCGACAGGTTCATCGCTGCCGTTCATCTGAAGGGCTTCGAGAAATCCTATCCGAAGGAGCTTTCCGGCGGCATGCGCCAGCGCGTCGCTCTGGCCCGGGCGCTGGCCAATGATCCGCGCATTCTCTTGATGGACGAGCCTTTCGGCGCTCTGGACAGCCAGACGCGGCAACTGATGCAGGAGCTGCTCCTTGAGATCTGGCAGGAGCAGCGCAAGACGGTTCTGTTCATCACGCATGATATCGACGAGGCGGTGTTCCTTGGGGACGAGGTCCATGTCATGTCTGCCCGCCCGGGCCGGTTCAGCAGGACACTTTCCATCGACATCGAGCGCCCGCGCGGCATCGATGTCCTGACCTCGCCGGCGTTCATGGAATACAAGCGAGAGATCCTCTCGCTGATGCATGATGAAGCCGTCCGCGCACAGATGGCGTGATCCTCCGGCTGGCCCTTTCGGCCTTGCCGGATCGACGCCGGATGGCTGAATGTTCCGGGGCTGCAGGATCAACTCCTCAGAAACGCTTGCTTTTGCCACCGTCGAAGTCGATTACGGTTCCCGATAGATAGGCCATATCCGGGCTTGAGACGGTCGTGACAAGGCGGGCGACCTCTTCGGGGCTGCACAGTCGCCCGAAGGGGGCATCGGCGACTATTTCCGGCCAGCGATTTTCATCGCCATAAAGGCTCCGGGCTCTGCCTTTGGCCACCAGGACAGCACGGTCTGTCGAGGTTTGTGTTGGATTGATACCAAGAACACGAACATTCCAATCCACCGACCGGGCGCCGACGGCTTCTGTAAAGGCGATCAGGCCAGCATTGGCTGTGCTGCCGCAAATGTAATCCCAACGGGGCGACCGTCCGAGATCGCCGATGATGTTGACGATCACACCGTCAGATCGCTCTTTCATTTGTTTCAGATAAAGCCGGGTCAGATGGATGTAGCCAAAGACCTTGAGCTGCCAGGACGCCTGCCAATCTTCGATCCCGAGAGAAAAGAGATCGCCGCCTGGAATGCTGCCGGCATTGTTGATGAGAATGTCAACGTCAGGAAAGCGTTTCGTGAGCGCAACTCTCTCAGCTTCCAGACCCATATCACCGACGAAGATTTCGACCGGATGGTCGCATGGCAGTCTCTCTGCCGCCTTCTTCAGATCTGACGATGTGCGGCCCGTCAGGATCAGCTTCGCACCGCGTTCGGCAAAACACTTGGCAGAGGCCAAGCCGATGCCGCGGGAGCCGCCCGTAATCAGGACAGTTTTGTTTTCCAGGTTACCCTGCATGTCTCGTTCATTCCCGATGGTGCGGTCGATTTTTGGGAGGGGCAGCGATGAGGTTCAAGCCTATTCAGCGGCAACCAGTCCCTGTCCGTGAGCCGTTCTCATCTCGTGCATGATATCGGCCTTGTATGCGGAAAATTCTGGAGAGAGCAGGTTCTCGATGCTGCGAGGCCGTTCAAGCGCGATCGGAATCTGGCGGGCTATGCGAGCAGGTCTTGCCGACATGACGCAGACACGATCGGCAAGCAGAATGGCTTCATCAATGTCGTGCGTGACAAAGACCACGGTTACTTTCAAACGCTGCCAGACCTCCAGAAGCAGTTCCTGCATCGTTAGGCGGGTTTGCGCGTCGAGTGCACCGAAGGGCTCGTCCATCAGAAGGGCACGCGGTTTCATGACGAGGACCCGGGCAATGCCGACGCGCTGGCGCATGCCGCCGGACAATTGGGACGGATAGGATCCGGCAAAGTCGGCCAGTCCCACGAGGGCCAGTATCTCCCGTGCCGCTGCGTCGTACACATTCTTGGAAACGCCCTGCACGCGCGGGCCAAAGGTGACGTTTTCGAACACGGTCAACCAGGGGAAAAGGGCCGCTTCCTGAAAAACGACACCCCTGTCCGGACCGGCCTTGCCAATCCGTTCACCGTCAAAAAGCACCGACCCCTCTGTCAGGGGTTCGAAGCCGGCGAGGATGTTCAGGAGGGTTGACTTGCCACAACCGGATGGACCGAGAAGAGCGATGAATTCCCCTTCTGCGACATCAAGATCAACCTGATCAAGAGCGCGAACAGGCCTCGGGCCGGGATAGATCTTGCTGAGATCCGAGATTCTGATGCTGGCCATGACTGTATTCCTAGCGGTTTGCGTTCACATAGCGCCACGCCAGCGCATAACGTTCGACCATGAGGATCAGTTGGTCGCTGATCAGGCCCATAAGGCCGATGGTCGCCATGTCGGCAATCACGACATCCATGCGGCCCACGTAATAGGCATCCCAAAGGACGTAACCGAGACCGGACTTTACCGCGATCATTTCGGCAACAATGACTGCTGTCCAACCGATACCAAGGCCAATGCGCAGGCCGGTAAAAATGGCGGGCAAAGACGCAGGCACGACAACACGCCAGAGGATGTCAAAACGACTGGCCCCCATCATCTGCGCAGCGCGTACGAGATTGCGTTCAACATGGCGCGCACCTTGGGTCGTGTTGATGACCACCGGATAGAAAACCCCAAGTGCAATAAGGAAGATCGCGCCAAGGCTGGAGATGCCGAAGACGGCGATTGAAAAGGGAAGCCAGGCCGTGATCGGAATGGGGCGCAGTAGCTGGATCGTCGGGTCTATGCCGTGGGCCGCCATTCGCGTCCAGCCGATCAGAATGCCGGTCGGAATGCCGACAATGACGGCGACAGCAAATCCCTGCAGGACACGGGTTGTTGAGAAAACGAGGCTGTCGAACCACGTGCCGCTGTAAGGGTTCAACCCCATGCCCCTGCTGCCGAAGGCCCAGGTATACCAGGCACTTGCGACACGGTCAGGCGTGGGAAGGACACCGCCGAAGAGGGATCCGTTGTTGCCCGAGAATTGCCATATGAGCACAATTGCGATTGGAAGGATCGAGGCAACAAAAAGCTTTTTGACGCTGCTCGCGGAAAAGATCGACGCGACACTTCCAATGCTGAAAAGCGGGGAAGCGGAAGCTGGTCGGGAAGTCATTTTTGGGGTCTGGGCCATGGGGTCTTTTACGTTTGACTGAGCGGCGTCCTTGCATGCGAACCCAAATGATCCGCATGCAAGGGTGGATAAAATCAGAACGTCTTGGCGTCCGTGACGATGCTCTCATCCCAGTTTTCGGCGATCTCGCCGGAGACATCCTTCTGGATCACGCCAAGTTCGGCGAAGGCCTTTGCCTGGCGTTTGATCTGCTCAGGTGTCACGACGGAGCCAAGTGAGATCGGCTTTGCTGCTTCCGTTGCAACATCGAGGGGAAGGCCCGTCAGATCTGAATAAGCCTGGGCGAAGAGTTCGTTATCGGAGGCCAGTTTCTTTTGGGCTTCCAGATAGGCCCAGACGAAGCGGACAACAGCATCGCGCTTGGTTTCAACCGCTTCGCGGGAAGCCACCATCATGCCCAGTTCAGCGCCGACAGCTTCGGACTGGCTGTATTCCAGGTTTTTCGCGAAGTAGCCATAGCCTTCGATGACCGGGATGGATTCAAAGGGTTCCCAGGTCACAATGGCATCAACTTCTCCATTCTTGAGCGCCTGGTCGAAATTGGCTCCACCACCTTGAATGTTGACGGCCGTGAAGCTGTCGTAGGGAATTTCCTGTTCTACCAGCGTCGCAGCGAGCTGGAACCACACTGCAGAGCCTGGTGCAATGGCGACGGTTTTGCCTGCGAGATCCTCCCAGCTGTTCAGCTCGACGCCCTTGCGACCAATGACATACTTTGCGGAGGACCCCACGCCCATGAGGCCGACGACGGTGTCGGACCCGTTGGACAACGCAATTGCGAGGTCAGCCGGTCCAACCGTTGCGATGTCCAGAGAGCCTGCGAGGAGGGCGGTTCGCGTATCCGCATAGCGGGCAAACTCGACCAGTTCGACCTTCAGACCAAGCTTTTCGAGCGGTTCGACAACCATCGTCATCGGCGACAGATGACCCACCTTCTGGTAGCCGACATTAAGCGTCACTGGAGACGGAAGGGCTTCCGGCTCAGCATGGGCAGCGGCAGGCAGGAAACTGAGGCCGAGCACCAGAGTGGCGCAAAGCCGACGCGAAATTGCAGAAATTGTTTTCATGATTTTCCCTCTTTCCGGATGCGAGGCAATCGCCAGGATCAAGGTCGTCCTGATGCCATGCGCACTTGGGTTGCCGGGTGACTGCCAAGGTTCTTCGTGCCTGTCGGCACCCGAGTTGGACACCAGCTTCACGGTGTCACCGAGTGGCTGCAGGTTTTTATGTCCAGTTGCCCGAATGAGAGTATCTGTCTGGATCAAGCCGTCCATGACGCGGCGGCTCTAGCAGCTATGCCGCAGCGCGAAGACATTCAGACCGGATATGCCTTCATCGAGTGCAATGGGGTGATGTCGAGAGGTTTGATCTAGACTGCAACGGCCCGGATCTGCCGGCTACGCGCCTCACAAAAGTCTTCGAAAGCCGGCTGAGGCTGATCAAGTTGCAGTGCCGCGATTTCCTGCTGGATCGCCTTTCTGACCTCCCGCATGGCCGGGCTGAACGGCTTATGCGGTACCGTGGCGAGCAACATGACGTTGATCGGGGTCGGGTCGACAATTCTCCATGCTGAGATCCTGCCGTTTCGAAGGTCCTCGACAACGCAACCAAGAGGCAGGATCCCGTAGAGATCCTCTGCCTGGGCCAGGCTGGAAATGGTGCCGACAGCATCGATCTCCATTTCCACGTTCAGATCCAGACCAGCTTCGCTCATCGTCCGGTCGATCAGGCGCCGCAGACCATGTCCCTGGCCTTGAAGTACCAGGGGAAGGCGTGCGGCCTGGGAAAGCTCTATGGTTCCGAAGGTTGAGTCCGGCGTTTTGAGACCGTGCGCCGTGCTGGGCTGCCCGACGACGTAGAGGGGCTCGCTCAAAAGCGGTTCAAGAAGCAGGGAGGTAGATTGGCGCGCGTCATGGATGATCCCGATATCGATCTTGCCCGAGGTCATCCATTCGCAAATGTGCCCTGAGAGGCCGTCGATCATGTGCAATCTGATTTTCGGAAAATTCCGACGAAGGCGCATGAGAAGCGGCGCGCCGATCATGGCACTCACCGATGGCGGTATTCCCAGGGTAACTGTCCCGCAAGGCGCGGAGTGCACCGCGTTCAATTCCGCTCGCACGTTGTCGAGATCGTCTAGAACCCGGTCTGCGACCTCCAGAAAACGGCGGCCGGCATCCGTCAGTGTGACGCCGCGTCCGTTCCGGTAGAACAACTTGGTTCCGATTTCATCTTCCAGTTTGGATACCTGGCGGCTCAGCGCCGGCTGAACGATCATCAGGACCGCGGATGCTTGCGAAAAGCTGCCAATTCTCGCGACCTTGCGGAAATACTCGAGTTGCTTGAGTTCCATATCTGCCACTCCAAAAGGCATATCTGATAGTGCGTCGTGACGACCTCTCAGTCCGAAGGCGGTGGACTATGGTCTGCACAACGCTCGGCTTTTCCCGCCGATGTCAGTGATTGAAACAGCAATTTTCGCGCCAGATTCCGGACACTTGGAATGTCATGGTTTCTGCGGGCGACCTGTCTGGGCAGCATTGTCAGAGACAGCACCGGAAAGGACCTTCGATGTTCACATCCAATCCGCGGATTCCCTATCGTCTCGCAGGTGATGCGCCGGAGCTGCCCTTGTTCGAAGGCAAGAGCATCCTGGTTCAGCTCGTGGTCAACATGGAGCATTGGCGCTTCGACCATGCGATGCCCCGCGGGATCAGCACTCCGCCACAGGGACGTCAAAGTATCCCGGATGTCCCTAACTTCGCTTGGGCGGAATATGGCATGCGGGCCGGAATGCAGCGAATTTTCGATCTCTTTGCTGATCGGGATCTACCGGCATCTGCCAGTCTGAACGCCAATGTGATCGATATTTACCCATCCTGCGCAGAAAAGTCGCTATCCCTCGGCTGGGAATTCATTGGGCACGGCATCTATCAGCAAGCCGTTCACACAGAGCCTGATGAACGCTCGGTCATAAAAGAAAGTCTGCGGCGCGTTTCCGAATTTACCGGCAAGCCGGTGAAGGGATGGCTCGGGCCCGGTCTCGGGGAAAGCAGCGCGACCCCGGACAATCTCAAGGACTGCGGCGTTGAGTATATCCTCGACTGGGTTCTGGATGATCAACCATGCTGGATGACCACGGACTTCGGGCCCTTGCTGTCGGTTCCCTACACGCTCGAATTGAATGACAGCACCGTCTATGCCGTCGAAAAACATGCAACGGGCGAATTCGCGAACCGAGTGCGCCGTACTCTTGCAGCTCTTGAACAAGAGACGGCCAAGGGTCCAAAGGTCATGACCATCGCTCTTCATCCTCATCTCGTTGCTGTCCCGCACCGGTTCACTGAGCTGGTTGAGATGATCGATCTTGTTGCCCAGCACCCCATGGTAAAATGCGTGACGCCAGGTCAGGTCTGCGATTGGTTTTCAGCCTTGGTGCCAGGAGAACTGCCCGTTGCAGACTCTCAGCGAGCGGCCGGATAAGCATGGAGAATGACGACGACATCCTCGCGCGGGCTCGAATGGAAGGGCTCGACAAGGTCGTCGACCTTTTTTCGGCTGATGTTCTGGCCGCAGCACGCAGCGCTGAAATGTTTCGCAAGGGTTTGGGAAACCGCCCGGCGCCTCGATCCGAGCCATGGCCGCCCATGCGCATGAAGGGTGAAACATGACCGACTTCGGGTTTTTGAGCGCCGTGCAGATTGCTGCGAACTATCGTGAGGAAACGCTGACGCCGACAGTCTTGGTCGACGCGTTATGCGAACGGGTTGCGACCCTGGATCCGACGCTGCATGCGATGATTTCCTTCGATGTTGAAAATGTCCGTCACCAGGCAATGGCGTGTGAACGGGAATTGGCGGCGGGTCTTGATCGCGGTCCGTTGCACGGCATTCCGGTTGCGATCAAGGATATCATCGATGTGGAAGGAATGGCGACGACCTGTGCGTCCGCCGTGTTCCGTGACCATGTTGCGGGGAGAAACGCCTCGGTCGTGTCGCGTCTGGTCGAGGCCGGCGCCATCATTTTCGGCAAAACCAATACGCATGAATTTGCCTGCGGCGGACCGAGCCCTGATCTGCCCGTCCCGCCTGCCGCAAACCCCTGGAACCCCGGCCATCACCCTGGAGGATCGTCTTCGGGATCAGGCTCCGGGGTTGCCGCCGGCCTGTTCCCGCTGGCTCTTGGCACAGATACGGGAGGCTCTGTCCGCCATCCGGCAAGTGCGTGTGGTGTCGTTGGTCTCAAGCCGACATATGGGCTTGTGTCTCGCCACGGTGTTTTCCCCCTGGCGCAATCCCTGGATTGCGTAGGGGGGCTGGCCCGGACCGTTCGGGATTCCGGGCTGCTTCTCAATGCCCTGGTCGGGCAGGATCCGGCAGACCCATCGAGTGTCTCGTGTCCCTGGCGGGATTGCACGAACGATATGGGAAAAGGACTGGAGGGCGTGCGGATCGGTTATGTCCGCCATTTCCATACCGAAGATCTGGACGCGCCGGCCGAAACCGTGGCAGCTCTCGACGGGGCGGCAAACAGATTGCGTTCGGCCGGTGCTGTGGTCGAAGAGGCTCGGCTTCCGTCACTGGAATCCTTCTTCTCCGTCAACCGGGTGCTTCTTTCGGCAGAGGGCTTTTCAATTCATGGATCAATGCTCAGGGAGCAGCCGGAGAACTACGGTGCCCTCGCCAGACGGGCGCTTTTGGCCGGGGCCTTTCTGTCTGCCGAGGACTACCTTGCGGCACAAAAGCTGCGTAAGGGTTTGATGGAGCAGATGGAGCGTGTCTTCGAGCAATACGACGTGTTTCTTCTGGCGAGCTCCATGGAACCTGCCAGTCGCCTCGATGAGCCTCAGGAGACAAGGCGAACCTACACTCGTCAGGCCAGGACACCGTTCAGCGTGACCGGTCATCCGGCTCTGGCCATGATGGCCGGGCTATCGAAAGAACGCTTGCCGCTATCACTGCAGTTTGCCGCCGGGAAATTCCAGGAGGCCATGCTTTTACGTGTTGCCGAAGCTTATGAGACCCTCACCGAACTTCCCGTTCATCCCCCTCAGTTCAGCCAACCGACGCAAACTGGCTAGCATGCTCTGATCCGCAAGACCATTGCCCTGACACCCAGTCCAGACCCTCGTTCAGTCCCTTTTCATTCGCTTCTTCCATGATCAATTCGCTCCTGCCTCTTCCTCGCATTCTTGTCTTTCTGGCTTTTGCAGCTGTCGGCGGAGCCGTGGCGACCATGCTTCAAGTGCCTCTGGGCTGGCTGATTGGTGCGCTGGTGACAACTGCCGTCATCTCAATGTGCTCTGTCGAGGTCAGGATCGTGCCCTACGGCCGTGAACTGTCCCAGGGGCTGATCGGAATTGTGGCTGGTGAAAGGCTGACACCGGCGGTGGCCGATCAGCTCATCCGCCTTCTTCCCCTAATGCTCGCGGTCACGCTGGTGACGATCCTTTTCGCCAGTTTTCAATCCTGGGCATTGGCCCGATTGTCCGGGGTCGATCGGCGGACCGCACTTTTTTCAAGTTTGCCCGGAGGTGTAGCCGAAATGGCTGTCCTCGCGACGCGCTACAACGGCGATGCTGGTCTGGTTTCCGTCGGGCAGTTCATGCGCATCCTGCTGGTGACGTTGACCGTGCCGCAAATTGTTCTGCTGTTTCCGTCCGACACTGTTTTCGATCCGATCACGTCGATGGGGGGAGGACGTGTCGGTTTCGCGCTCGGGGTCTTGTGCCTGGTCGCTCTTTCGGCCGGCATTATCTTCGCCCGTTTGAAAATCCCGAACGGTTGGCTTTTTGCCGGCATTATCGCAGGCGGCATCGGTGGCTTTCTGGAATTCGAGAGCATTGGTGTTCCTACCTGGAGCCTTGTTGTCGCGCAGGTGCTTATCGGAACCGCCCTCGGGTCCCGCTGCAAGCCATCGCTGCTCAAATCCGGAAAGCTCTTCCTGCCGCTCAACCTTATGGGCACAGGCGTGCTCATCCTGTTTACCGTGCTTGCTGCGGGAGTGGTCGCGCATTTCACATCGCTGGATCACGCCTCCCTTATCCTGGCGTTGGCGCCAGGCGGTGTCGCAGAGATGTCGCTTGTTGCGACCTCAATGCATCTCGACGTCATTCTGGTGGTGGCATTTCATCTGATCCGAATAACCCTCATTATCCTGCTCAGCGTGCCCTTGATGCGGATCTTCGCGCCGGGCAAGAAATCCTGAAGCGCCATCTGAGATCAACACCATGCCTGCACCCTGATCTGACCCTTCCTTTCGATCGGTCCTCGCGGCCAGACATCAGGGTCATGGCGGGAGCGGCGAGGTGGTTAAAAGTGCCGTTAAGGAAGTGTCTCGGTGGCGCAAATGCGTTTGTATGCAAAGACTTGTGAATGGTCGACAGGTGTTGTCAGCGCGCAAGAGAGTGCCTAAGTCTTGAGGCATGCCTGACTCGCTTTCCCCTTTCGCGCACCATTGCGCCGCGCTCCACGCGTGCTCGACCCTGACCGGGGGCCGGAAGGGTAATGCTTGTCTTTATGGCGATCCGCTTCTGGGTCTCGTGAACCCTGCATGCCGGATGGCGACCGCGCCCAGATGATCGATTTCGGCACTTTCGAAACAGATGAATCCGTTCTCTTCGAGGCTGCCATCAAGCCCTGGAACCTGACGGTCGACCTCAGGCATTCTGCGAAGTTCTCTTGCCGGGTTCAATTTGTGCGGATGCCGGGGATCACTCTCTATCGCGACAGCTACGGCCACGGAATGAGATTGCAGGGTACAACGCCGCCGGGCCTGTTGACGCTGTCGCTGCCGGTGTCCGGGCTGTCGGACGATTCCGCCTTCTGGGGCGACCAGATCGACACGAAGTCGATCTATTCCACCTTTCACCGCGAGATCGACAGCGTCACCACAGCCAACCACGAACAATTCATCATCCTGCTGGACGCTGGCCACCACGGAGATGCTGAATTCGCAGACATTCTCAATCTTTTCGAGCGCGCTCCCTCCCGTCTTTCCGTCATGACGCAAAACCGCGAGAGGCTCGTGCAGTCGTGCAACCAGCTTCTGCGCCTTGCCGAGAACCCGGCGATTGCCAGTGACAGCCTCAGGGCTTCGCTGCTGCGTGACGCATTCATGACCGCCTTGAAACAGACACTTGTCGAAGCGAGCGGACACGCATTGATTGGGAAAAGGGAAGAAGGCGCTCTTGCAGCCATGTTCGAGATTTTCGCTGAAAGCGCGGAAAGCGTGCTTTCGGTGACACAGCTGTGCCGCTTGTTGGATGTGAACGAGCGCACGCTTGAGCGGGCGGTGCGCGCGCGATACGACTGCACGGTTCAGGCGCTCCTGCGCCGTCACCGACTTCACGAGGCGCGCCGGCGTTTGCTGTCCGCGAACAGACAGCTCACGAGCGTCACCGAGATTTCGTTCGATCTCGGCTTCTTCGATCCAGGCCGCTTCGCGGGCGCATACCGGCGATATTTCGGGGAACTTCCGTCCCAGACCCTGAAAGACGCTGCACGCGGTCAGCTGGAACATGCGCTCGTGGATGTGCTTTCCCGCTGAGCGCCTTGTATTCTTGCGAAACGGGTGCCCTTGCTCAGATTGCGTTTACCTTTGCTGCAAATGCCCGGCAATAGTCGAGGAACTGTCGGATTTTACGTGGTCAGTTTTTCCTGAAGTTGCAACAAGAGACATGAATCGGAGCCCCCGTGCAGGCGGGCCCGTTTGAGATCTTTTCGCAGCAGCAGCAGGCCAAAGAAGCATCGGCCAGGCCGTGGCAGACATGGGATATGACCGGTGACCGCAATTGAAAATGCCTTCGGGCGTTTCGCATTCTCCTCCACCCCTTCCATTTTCCAGACAGCCCTTGCGACAACCGCGATCTGTACCGGTCTTCTGGGAACGATCGGCGCGGCGCTCGCGCAAGACCTTCCCACAGGCGGTAGCGTTGCAGCGGGGGATGTGAGCATCGGCCAGTCGGGTGCGGATATGACCGTGAGGCAAGGGTCGGATCGGGCGATCGTCAACTGGGCGGGCTTTAGCATCGGTTCTGGCAACAGCGTGACGTTCATCCAGCCCGGTTCGACCTCGGCAATCCTGAACCGTGTGACGGGGGATACGCCATCGTCCATCGCGGGCAGTCTCAACGCCAATGGTCGTGTCTACCTGATCAATCCGAACGGCATCGCGATCACGCCGTCGGGAACAGTGAAGGCCGGCGGCGGTTTCGTTGCCTCGTCGCTTGATATCGGCGACGAAGACTTTCTGGACGGCAATCTGACCTTTCGCGGGAACGGGGCCTCGGCACCGGTGCGCAATGACGGGGTCATCTCCATCGGCCGGGGCGGCTATGCGGCGCTGATCGGCGGCACGGTTGCCAACAGCGGCCTCGTTGCGGTGCCGCTCGGCAGGGCGGGGCTGGCATCGGGAGAACAGGTGACGCTGGATCTGTCCGGCGACGGCTTTCTGCAGGTGGCGGTGCCGACAGCCGCCGGAGCCGAGGGCGATGGCGCCCTGATCGAGAATTCCGGCAAGATCAGCGCCGAAGGCGGCACGGTGGTCATGAGCGCGGCAACGGCGCGCGAGGCGGCACGCAAGGCGGTGAACCTCAGCGGTGTTGTTGAGGCGCGCAGCGTGTCTGGCCGCAACGGGCGCATTGTCATCGGCGGGGGGGCCGGCGGCAGCGTGTCCGTTTCCGGCCGGGTCAGCACGGCGTCGGTCTCGCGCGCCGCGCTGGACCTTTCCACCGACGCGGTTCCCGCGCCCAAGCCGACGGGCGGTGCGATCGAGATAACGGGCCGGGCGATTGCCCTGTCCGGAGCGGAGCTTGATGCTTCCGGCGCCGGCGGCGGGGGAAGCATACGGGTGGGCGGCGGCTTCCAGGGCACGGGCGATCTCCTTCATGCGGAGACGACGACTGTGGACGCGGCAACGGTGATCCGCGCCGATGCGACGGACGACGGCGCGGGCGGCACCATCGTGCTGTGGTCGGATGACCTGACGCGCTTTTGCGGTCTGATCTCGGCACGGGGCGCGGGCGTTGGTGGCGGCGGGGATGCGGAAGTCTCCGGCAAGGCGGTGCTTGCCTATGACGGCTTTGCCGATCTCGGTTCTCATCAGGGCAGCTTCGGCACGCTTCTGCTCGATCCCTATAACGTGACGATCTCCGCCTCCGGCTCCCACAACTCCAGCGGCACGACGCCGACGGGCGAGGACAGCGTGATCACGGTGGCAACGCTGGAGACAGCGCTCTCCGGGGCGAACGTGGAGATTTCGACGGGCGGGGCGGGCAGTCCCGGCGGACAGGCGGGCGACATCACGGTGGCCGATGCGGTGAGCTGGTCTTCTGACTCGAAGCTGACGCTGACGGCGGCCGGCGACATTGCCATCAACGCCGACCTGACGGCGACCGGGCAGAACGCCGGTCTCGTTCTGACACCGGGCGGCGATTATTCGATCGGCGAAAACGCCAGTGTCACCCTGTCCGGCACCAATGCGAGCCTGGAGATTGCCGGCGCCAGCTACACGCTGATCCACAGCCAGGTGGATCTTGAAGCGATAAACAGCCTCGGCCTTTCCGGCAACTACGCGCTTGCCGGGGATCTGGATCTCAGCGGTAAGGTCTATGCCGACTCGGTCATCGGCACGAGGGTCAACCAATTTTACGTCAATCCGTTCACCGGCATTTTCGCGGGTCTCGGCCATGTGATCGAAAACCTGACCATCGATGTCACGGGCTCTGGCAACGGAAGGGGCGGCCTTTTTGGCCATGCGGACGGCGCCGTTCTGCGTGACGTCGGTCTGGAGGGCGGCAGCGTCAGGGGGCACCACTACGTCGGCATGCTGGCTGGCTGGGTGGAAGGTGGTAGCCGCATCTTCAACACCCATGCGACCGGTGATGTCACAAGCTTGACCAATGAGGCGGGAGGACTGATCGGCTATTCTAAGGAAAGCACGATCAGCAATTCCTATTCGACCGGAAACGTGAACGGCGACGGGTCTGTCGGCGGGCTGATCGGCTATTCTAAGGAAAGCACGATCAGCAATGCCCATGCGACCGGAAACGTGAACGGCGACAGTCTCGTTGGCGGGCTGATTGGCGATACTTACGAGAGCACGATCAGCAATGCCCATGCGACCGGAAACGTGAACGGCGACAGTCTCGTTGGCGGGCTGATTGGCGATACTTACAAGAGCACGATCAGCAATGCCTATGCGACCGGCAACGTGAATGGCGACACTAACGTCGGCGGACTGGTTGGCTGGAATTTGGGAAGCGTCATCGATGCCTCCAAAGCGACCGGCAACGTGAATGGCGACACTAACGTCGGCGGACTGGTTGGCTGGAATGAGGGAAGCGTCATCGATGCCTCCAAAGCGACCGGCAGGGTTACCGGCAGGAAGAAAGTCGGCGGACTGGTCGGAGTAAACACTGAATACGCTGGCGCCATCAGTCAGATCACCAGGTCTACCTTCGACAGCCAGTCGACCGGCCAATCCAGCGCTATTGGTGACAACAAAAGCGCCGGCACGGTCGATATCGTCGATCTTGCTGCGGCGGCTCCCGCAGCCCCGGACAGGCCGCAGGTGCCACCGGGACAGCCAAGCCCCGGCCAACTGGCCGATGGGGCGGGAGCCGGTCCGGGATCCGGACAAAGCCCGGGCACTGTCCTTCCTGCAGAAGATGGCACCCGGTCCGCGAGCGGGGATAGCGGTCTCGTCCTGACTGATCCCCTTCTGTCAACACCCGTCTGCTCGGTTGGAACAGTCAGCGTGCCCTGTGGAAGCGGGCAGGAGAATGGAGACCGGTCATGACATCGTCTCATCGCGACCGGTCCGTCCGGCACCATGCGACGGTGGCCGCAAGCCGCCATGCCAAGCCTTTCAATGAAATTGCGCGCAAGTTTGCGCTGCTGCCGCTGGCGGCCGGGATGCTCGCCGCCGTCGGGGTTCCGGTCTCGGCCCAGACGGCCAGCCAGATCACCCGTGAAAGCTACGCCCCGGTGGTGCGCGGCACGTCAGGCGGTGGGCTCATCCTGCCGCAGGTCAGTGGACCGGAGGCCCCCGCAGGCGCGGACAGTCTGCATGTGACGCCCTCGGGCCTTGAAGTGAGCGGCGGCTTTGACGAACTTGAAAGCGAGACGAAGACCATCGAGGCCGGGTTTGCCGGCAAGCGGGTTTCCGCCGCTGATCTCTTCAAGGCCGCAGATGAACTGGAAGCCGCCTACGCAAGGGCCGGCTACCTGCTTGTGCGTGTCAGCCTGCCGCCGCAAACCATCGAGAACGGCGCGCCCTTGCGGCTGGTGGTAACGGACGGGTTTCTGTCCGGGGTCGATGCAGCAGCGCTGCCTGCGCGGGTTCAGCGTCACGTCAAGGCGTTCATCGCGCCGCTTGTGGGCAAGCGCCGACTGACGCGCGGCGACCTGGAGCGGCAGCTGCTGCTGGCGGGTGATACGCCGGGTCTGATGCTGCGCTCCACCCTCGCGGCAGGCGATACGCCGGGCGCAACGGTTCTCGTGCTTTCGGGACGACAGGACCCTGTGACCGGCAGCGTCAGCATCGACAATTCGATGAACGAGGACCTCGGCACCGTCTCCATGGGGCTAAACGTCAATTTCAACAGCGTGCTAGGCTTCGGCGAGACCGGCTATCTGCATCTTGGAGGCTATCCGGGCTTCAACGGCGATCTCCTGACGGACGATCCGCGCAACCGGCAGGCGGTGGCCGGTGTCACTCTGCCGCTCGGGACGTCCGGTGCCTGGTTCAATCTGGAAGCGGTGGACAGCCGGACGCATCCAACCTCGGAACTCGATTTCGTGCTCAAGGACGTCTATCAGCGCCTGAGCGCGAAACTCGGGTATCCCTGGGTCCGCTCGCGCGCGTTCAACACCTCCAGCATCGTCGGGTTCGATCTTTCCCATGAGGACCAGACGCTGGTCTTCGGCCCGGCGGATTACGACTTCGCCAGCGACAGGCTGCGTGTCCTGCGCCTCAGCCAGACAGCCGACGGCATCACACCCTGGGGCGCGGCGCTTTCCGGACGGATGGCGGTTTCCTTCGGCCTGGATGGCCTGGGAGCCAGGACGCCGACTGCCGAACTGCCGGGAACAAGCTACGGTGCGGAACCGTCTTTCCAGAAGCTGGAGGCGACCTTCGGTTACGTACAGGGCTTTGCCGACAATCGCCTGCAGCTTTCCGTTTCGGCCAAGGCGCAGACGTCCTTCGGCGAGGCGCTGTTTGCTTCCGAGCAGTTCGGACTGGGCGGTGCGGACTGGCTGTCGGCGTTTGAAAGCGGAGGGTTCGAAGGCGATGCCGGTGCGGCCGTGCGCGGCGAGTTGAGCCTTCCCACGGTCGTGCACCTGCCGGGTCTCGGCTCCGACTATGGCGCCGTTGCCGCGCCCTATGCGTTTGCCGCAGCGGGCGTCTCGAAGCTGGAAAACCCGACTGCGCTGGAGGAAGCGATCACCCGGGCGGTATCCTTCGGCGGGGGGGTGCGCATGGCTCTTTCGCGCAAGGCGAGCCCGATCGGCGCAAACCTGAAGCTGGAGTATGCCCATGGCGCAGCGTCGGATAACACGCCGGAGGACAGGTTCAATATCGGGTTGGTAGCGCGGTTTTGACCGGGGGCCGGCACGTAAGCAACTCCGCCAGGCGGGCCCACCCTCACGAATGAAGGTGGGCACTGCTTTTCTCGCAGGCTCAAGTCCGGGAGGCGGGGGATGCCGGGGACTTGTTCCGATCTTCCGGGACCGAAAGAAAGAACCGGACCATCTCAGCCGAGGCGTCCGGGCCTGACGGGTGGGTGTAGCTGCCCTCCGGCGATCCGCCGGACCAGGCATGCCCGACACCGGGCAGGGTCCACTGTTCAACAAGGGTTGTTCCCGCACGATCACGGTGCATCACCACGGCTGCGCCTGCGACGGAGCCATCCTCTATCTGATCCGCCGCGAGGCCGCCAAGCGCCGCGGCGACGACCGCATCGCCATTGGACTTTGCGACCGTGGTGTCCGCAGAGCCGTGGAAAACGATGCTGCGCACCGCAAACGACCGCTCGGCACGGTGCGCCGCTCCATGCCCCTGCATCGCGGCGTAGGCGCTTGCCACATCGGTGGCCGACCCCGGCGCGAGACCGGAGTGCACGCCCACCGCAGCAAAGACCTCGGGATGGGTATCGCCCAGGATCGCTGCCATCGCGCCGCCCGCCGAAAGGCCCGCGGCGAAAATGCGATCGTCCGGTACGCCATGTTGGCTGGCAAGACTTGAAGCGAGATCGGCCAGGAGAGCAGCTTCGCCGCCACGCCGCCTCTGATCCTCACCCCGGAACCAGTTCCAGCATCCCATCTGGTTCGCCCGACGGGTCTGTTCCGGATAGGCGATGATCAGGTTGTGTTCTTCGGCTGCAAGGTTCATGCGCGTTCCGGCCGCGAAGTCGTCTGCGGACTGGGTACATCCATGCAGCATGAGGATGAGGCCGCGCGCGGGCTCGCCGCGGGGCGAGGGCAGGAAGACACGGACATCCCGTTCGCCAAAGGCGCAGGCGTGCCGGTGTCTTTCATAGGAGGCGCCGTCGGGGATCGACAGCGGTTGGTCGAAACGCGCTTTCTCAAGCCCAAGCCCAAGCCCAAGCCCAAGCCCGTGCATCGCCTTTCCCTTGACGAGGGAGTCGATCACCTGCCCCAACGGTCGGCGCGGTCTCGGTGCCGGTTGGGCCGTGTCAGAATCTGAAACCGACATGGCCGTTTCGGGCCCGTTCAGGACGGCTTGTATCAGCCGCATGGCCTCGGCCGGGTTACCGGCACGAGTCTGCTCGAGCGCCCGGCCCATGGCCGTCGCGAAATGATCGTTCATGCTGTTTTCCTTCGAGAGGAGGCAACCGCCTCAGGTAATGCGGTCCTTCAGGGCCGCCTTGACTTCCCTGGACGCCTGAAGGGCTCCCAGCACGTTGATTGAACCGATGGTCGCAAGCGCAAGATCGACGGTGACATCGTCTGCGATCCGCGCAAGGCCCACGATCCTGATATCCAGCATCTCACCGCGCGACTGCGCCGCCTCGAGGTCCGCCCTGGTCAGGTCAAGCAGACCCATCTCCAGCATGTTGCGTCTGACGGACTGAGAAACCTGTTCCTGTTCCGCGGACAGCTGATTGCGGATGGCGGTGCGGATGAAATCCGTCCGGTTTGAGTAGAACCCTTCCTGCACCAGCAGATCGATCCGGCCAAGGTCGACATGGCCGAGGTTGATCGTGATCTTTTCAGGGTCGACCGAGCGCAGGTTATGAACTTTGGGCATCTCGTACTCCATCCACCTGGATGTTATTTGGAGTATATATGCTGCAATGCAAGGGGCAAGACCTCTTTTTGTCGGAGATCCTTCGGGAAATCCGTCAGAGCGGGCCGGAAAGCCTGTGCGTTGACCCGGACGATCGTCCGTCGGTCGCCAATTCTGCACCAAGGTGCATGGCAAATGCATCCGTCAATTTCCGCTCCAGTTCCGGAGCGAGCGGTGCCGTCGAGCCGATTCCGGGGTGGTCATCCTTCAAAGGCCTTCTGATGGTCGGGGCAGCACCGGCCAGAGCAATGTCCACCCGGCCATGGAGTGGCGTCATTCGCGCAGTCCAGGCTATTGGCTGCGAGTGCAGAGACGATCGGTGCCAAGCGAAAGCGGTGTCCGCAGACAGCGGACCTTGGCCGTGTCCAACCTGAGCGAAAGCTTTTTATCCGACCGGCGTCTCTGCCTCGGTTGCCTCATGTCCGCACGCCTTGTCGCGCCGGGCCGTGATTACTCCGGCGTGTCGGTGTCAGCGCCATTGCGCAGGCGCCTGCGGTACCGGACATAGATGGAAAGGCCGAGGAGTGTGGACGCGACGAAAAGCGCGACCGAGATTGCCACCTGCGTCGTGGAACCGATATTCACACCGGCCCCCAGCAGCGCGAACACCACGGTCTGCGGCAGATAGCCCGTAACGGACCCGGCCAGGAAGGGCAGAAACGGAACCTTGGAGGCTCCGGCGGCGAGGTTTGCCAGGACGTTCGAGCCGACCGGCAGCAGTCTGAGGATCAGGGTGACCCAGAAGGTGTCGCGCGCCCAGATGCGCCGTGCAACCTCCACGCGCCCGCGGATAAAGCGCTCGGCGGTGTCATGGAACAGCCGGGCGAAGAAATAGGCGAGCAGGCAGCCGAGCGTACTCGCCAGCATGGCGAGGGCCGTCCCGGGCGTGAAACCGAAGAAATAGGCAGCAAAGAAACCCACGGCCTGGCGCGGGCCGCCAACCGCAGTGAAGAAGGCGCCCAGCACGACATAAGCCAGCTGGCCATGCAGCCAGCCCACATCCCCGGACGCCGAAAAGGAGATCAGGTCGAGCAATTCCCGGAATTCGTACTGGCGCACGAGATAGCCCGCGATGATAAGCAAGCCGACAAGGATGAGACCGCGCAAAAGCGGCTTCAGGCCCATTCGGCTGAATGCCATGGCCATCCGATTAACCATCTCGAATGAGTTCCTTTCGCTCCGAAGGGCGGGAGGCCGGAAACCCGACCGAAACACCGTAAGCGCGCCGCGCTCTAGCAGCGCTTCGCCGAAAACGCAAGAAAAGCCTTCAAGGGTCCTGTGGGATCTGCAGCCGTGTGAGCCTGGCGTTCCAGGATGTGCGCCGCCAAAATGCGGCTATGCGGTCATGGCCGACCGCAAGAATTGCGCCCGGCCTGTGCGGCCGGGCGCAAGCAGGCTCGATCAGTGAGCCAGCATTTCCGCCGCGATTCCCTCTTTATCAAGAGAGGACGGATAGTAGGTCGGCCAGTTCGTCAGTTCCTCGAGAACCTCGGTGCGATCATCGCCCCAGTAGAGGTGATAGTGATCGGCTTTCGAGGGAGCGATCTTGTGATCACTGAACTGGATGAACTGCGGTGCGGCCTCATCCCCCTCGATCTTCTTGAAGATGAACCGAACGCCGCGATTGCCCTTCTTGTAGGTCAGGACCTCAAGGCCATCGCTCTCATAGCGGGCTTCCAGCGATGCCCCTTGCGAAAAGAACGTCACGGTGTCGCCGTCGATCGTGATGCGTTCGACATCGGTCCGGTAGCCGGTTTCGTAGTAGGCCTTGTACTCCTCGGCCGACTTGTCGCCATGTTCCGCCTTTTGGGCCATGACCTTGTCGAGCGTTCCGTCCTGGAGGTAGGGGTAGACCGACTGCCAGTCGCCTTCCCAGTCCGAGAGGGCACGGGCCTTGATCTGGTCGTCCTCGAAATAGCCCTTGCTGATCTGACTGTCGGCATGACTGTGGGCGTGTTTGTGGCCATGTGCGTCGTCGTGGCCGTGTTCATGGCCTTCTTCGGCGCCCTTGCCGTGAACCAGGCCACTGCCGCCGGCAACCGCGATGTTGTAGGGCTGGCCCTCCACTTCGATAGCGGCGACCTCTTCCAGCGTTTCCTTGGAAATCTGCCGGACCACACCGGCGAGGGGATCGGTGACGATGATATCCTCTCCGGCCATGGCAAGCCGTGGGCGGGGATCATTCCAGTGACCGTCCTTGGAGTACGGCTGGGTCACCTTGGCGCTGTTGGACAACTCGCCCGCGAGCACGTCGACCTGATGAAGCGTGCCATCTTCGGTCAATGCATATCCGTAGAGCGCATTGGCCGGATCGAGGACGAAATCGACGCGTCGGAACGGCAGCTCGATGTAGCGGAAATGCGGCTCATCGGCCGGATCGATGACGACCATGCCGGATGCGCCGTAATTGCCGAGGAAGACCTGCATGCTCTTGGCGCCAAGCAACGTGCCCGTCGTCTCTCCGGCGGGCAGATCAGCCGGATATTCAAGCATCTTGATGACCGGTCCGTCCGATCCGGCGGTTACCGTCAGGATGCCTTCCTCACAGCCTGCGACCAGATAGGCGCCGGAGAAAGCCTCACCGTGAATGCCGGTGCAGGTGGCGACATCACCGGCCGGCGTTCCGTCTTCATTGATTGCCCGAAGGCCAACGCGCTTTGGCAAGGAATCGCCTTCGGCGGGCGCATCGGACGCCACGCTTGTCACCCAGCCATCACCGATGGGGGAGGCGAAACCATGGTGCGCCCGTTCCTGGGGAAGGCGCGTTGTCTCGAGTTCACCGTGCGAGAGTTCATGAGCGTCAACGATTTCCACGTAGCCGCCGCGGTCGAAATTGATGGCAACCTTTCCGTCATGGTCAATGAGGTGGAAGGGGCGGGGACCGGTCAGCGTATCCTCAAGGGCATTCGGATCGCTGATGTCGAGATCGGAATGCTCGCCGTGAGAATGCAGCGAGATTCCGCTGTTGATGAAGTGGACCGCATCGTCTTCGAATTGAATCGCAACGATCGCCGCACCGTCGTCCACACTGTAGAGCTTGCTCTGGCCGGTGGTTGCGAACGTCCAGCGGTTGTCGGGCGCGTTCAGATCGAATGCAGTCACCTTCGGGTCTGCATGATCGCCGACGAAAACCCGATAAAGGGTTACGTCTTCGTGATCATGATGATCGTCATGATTGTCCTGGGCCAGGGCGGTGCCTGACAGGATCAGGGCTATGCCCGTGGTATAAGCGAGTTGCCGCAGCAATCGTTTTCTCCTTAGTGACGGTGCTTGAGGGAGGCTGGATGGGCGAACCGACGGAGGTTCTGTCTCCTCACGAGTGTCTCAGTCGGCGCCCGGCAAGTCGGCGAGGGTGTTCAGATCTTGCCGCGTCAATTCGGCGGCGTTCACGGCCAGCCCATCAGACGGAGACAGCGCGTCGGCGCAGAGACCCCCGGCAGGGTGGTGCGCGAGCCGCTGTGCAGGACGCCGTTCCAATGACGCGCGGCGCCATGGCTGTCCTGTCCCGGCGTCAAAGGTCTTGAAGGTCACACAGGCCGGCATCGGCAAACTCCTGATACCCCTCGGGGTTGCTCGATGGACGACTACGTTATGTTATTACGTGCGTCAACAAAAATGTTATACCATTACACAAGAGCGTTGCTGACATGAGCCGGTCGCACGAAGGGGGAAATCGAACACCGCAGGCAACGCTCGGTGATCCGGTCTCTCGCTGTCTCGAAAGGTCGTGGGGTCTGCCGCAGCTCTTGAAAGTGATGGTCGAGCGGTGCGCGACGACGATGCTGAACGCGATTTTTGCGCAGAGACGCTACGGCACTCTTTACCGTGTTTTATTCAATGGTCGTTATTTGCTTATTATGCTATTGGGCGCAATTCGTGATGTGGTTTGAGAGTTTCGTGGCGAATGGAAATGTCGAAACAACAGCATATCGCCATGCAGACATGGCGCGTTACACCTGATTTGATGTGCATCCTCGACGCAGCCGGCACCTTCGTGGCAGTCAATCCCGCCTGGACTTCGACACTCGGCTGGACACAGGATGAAATTGTCGGTCAGCCGTTTCTCAACTTCCTTCACGAAGATGACATCGAACGATCCATAACGGCGTTTGAAAAAGTCAAGGTTGGCATGCCAGTCCTTCGATTTGAAAATCGCTACAAGACAAAAGACGAAGAGTACCGCTGGTTCTCCTGGGTGGCGGTGCCTGAAGACGATGTGTTCTATTGCACTATTCGCGATGTTACGGAAGAGAAGCTGAGAGAGCAGACCATCTCTGCTCAGCGCGACGAGGCGACGCTGCGCGAGCAATTCATTGCGATCCTGGGCCATGACCTTCGGAACCCGGTTGCAGCGATCATGGCCGGCATCAGATTGATCTCGCAAGATACCCATACGGATCGTTCAAAGCTCATCCTGGGTGAGATGCAAGCAAGCTCGGTGAGAATGCTGGAACTCATCGATAACATGATGGACTTCGCCAGAGCGCGGCTGGGTGATGGCATCGGGCTCAAACGCGTAATGTGCACTCATCTGGAAGACGAGATTTCGGATCTGGTATCTGAAATTCAGACGGCTCATCCGAGCGTAGAGATCAATCTGAGCACGTCTATTGAAGACGAAATCTATTGCGATGCGCCGAGGGTGTTGCAGGTGCTGTCCAACCTGCTCGGAAACGCCGTCACGCACGGAACAAAGGGCGCACCGATCACCGTAAAGGCGAGCAGTCATTCAGGTGAACTTCACCTGTCCGTTTCCAACCAGGGAACGCCTATTCCCGAGAACGTTCAGAAGAGCCTGTTTGAGCCCTTTTTCAAAGGCAATGCCAGCGAGAATACGCACGGACTAGGGCTTGGCCTTTATATCTGCTCGCAGATCGCACAAGCGCATGATGGCAAGCTGTCGATGGAAACTGACGAATCCGCGACGACCTTTACCCTGGAGCTTCCTGCCTTTGACGAGGCAGCAGACTCGTAAGAGGCTCAAGCCCCCGCCTGCAATGACATTTGGTCTGCCTGCACGCCCAATCCGCGCTGCTCGGGACGTGGCCTGATATCCAGGGTTTTCAGCAGATAGTCTTCGTCGTCGGTGTCCGCGAGTTCCAGGCTCCAGACCCTGAAATCGGTCAGTTCGTAAGAGCCGAACGACGTCATCATGGCGACATCCGCCGCATCGTGACCCCTCACCATCAGCACTCGGCCGATCCGGGGCACATTGTAACGGGCGTCGAACGTGTGCCACTCGCCGTCGAGATAGACTTCGAACCAGGCGCAGAAGTCATCGAACCCGGCATCCGGAACGCCGATGTCACCGAGATACCCGCTCGCATATCGCGTCGGTATGCCCATGGCCCGGCACAGGCTGACTGCCAGATGCGCGAAATCCCTGCACACGCCGGTGCGTTCCGTCAGAACATGTCCGGCCATCTTGTCGGACCGACCGAACATGTAGCCGAAATTCACGTGCGAATGAACGAAGTCACAAATTGCCTGTACCCGCGCCCAACCGGGCTCAGTCTGGCCAAACTCCTTCCAGGCGAAGTCGCCGAGATGGTCTGAATCGCAATAGCGGCTGGCGAGAAGAAAGTTCAGCGTTTCGTTCGGCAGGTCCTGCACGGCATGCTGGCGCGCGTGCCGCGGAACCCTGTCCGGCAGCCCGTCGACTTCCACAATCGCGTCCGACCAGAAGGTGGAGACACCCCCTGGCGCTGTCACACGGGTGATGCGATTGCCATAGCCGTCGACGTATTCTCTGATGTCGTCGGCACGCTCATTTCGCACGAAATCCGAGCCGATCATCTTTCCCTGGAAACTGCTGTGAACGGAAAGGGCCAGCAACATGGGGACCGGTTCGGGACATGTGACGGTAATTTCGAATCCAATTCGAATGAGCATGGCGATCGTCCTTGTCAGCAAGATGTTTTGCGTCCAAGCTAAGGAGTCTCCCGCGCCAAGGACAATCAAGTTCAACGTGTGGTGGCGACGAAGGTTCCAATGAAAACCGCCATTCGCGTTCTGCATTCGACACGATATCGCTACAGTCATCCAGTCAAATTCGGGCCCCACCGGCTGCTTCTTCGCCCGCGTGACGGCCATGACATGCGTCTCATTTCCTCGGCCATCGAGATTTCACCACAACCCCGGTTACGATGGCACTTCGACACGTTCGGCAATTCGGTTGCGAGCGCCGAGTTCTTCGAAGCGTCGGACACGCTCGAAATCCGAAGCGAGCTTCTGCTGCGCCGTTTTTCCCACGAGGATTTTCTTGCCGCTCCGGGCCGGAGCCTGATCGCCTATCCGTTTGCCTATTCGGAGGAAGACCTTATCGATCTGGCGCCTTTCATAGCGCTCGAGAACCCTCACGAAGGACCCGCGATCGCCGCCTGGCTTAACGCGGATCCGGAGCCAACTGCCGATGAGGCCCTGGTTTTTCTCAGGAACCTGTCCGACCGGATCAACAAGCAGCATGACTATGTCCGGCGCGAGCGGTCCGGCACGCAAAGCGCTGCCACGACAATCGCCGAAGGGTCAGGCAGTTGCCGTGATTTCGCGCTTCTGTTCATGGAGGCCGCCCGCTTGTCGGGTTTTGCCGCCAGGTTTGTCACGGGCTATCTTAATGACACGGCAGAAGAGGGGGCGGAGCACACAGGCGGCGGTTCCACGCACGCCTGGGCGGAAATCTATCTTCCGGATGAAGGGTGGGTCGAATTTGACCCGACCAACCGCATCATAGGCAGTCCCAACCTCATTCGTGTCGCCGTCACGCGAACGCCGTATCAGGCCATTCCCATAAGCGGGATATATGAACAGCATCCCGGCACGACTCATCTGGGTATGGATGTCGAGGTGCAGGTGCGAAACGAACCATACGATCCCAAGACAGACGATTGATTGAAATCGATCCTGTCGTCTGGATCAGGGTCGCCATCGCGACCCGGAAGACAATGCACCACCCCTCGATTTCCCGGGTTTCGAGGTACAGCGTCTGCCGCTCAGTCCGAGACTTCACGGCATGCGTTAATCCGGGTTCTCCTGCGAAGAAGCACGTTAGCTGGCGACGAGGCTTCCGGTTACCACAGCAAATCCCCGACAGTCAGGTAAGCGACCATCGTGAAGCTCAGCAGCGTCATCGTGCATCCCGTCGCGCTCATGCCGCGCCAGGTGAAAAAACTGGGTTTCCGTGAGATTTGAAAGCTGGAAGACATATCGCCCTCCTTTGTTGGGGCGAAGCTGCCACCCTTCAGCCGACAGCGCCCTCTTTGCATGCTGTCGATCCCTTTTTTCTAGTAAAAAATCGCGTTAAACGCAAGTGAATTTATCAGCCTGCCGAGATGTCAAAATCAAAACAAGTATTTGGAATCCTGATATTTTTCAGGTCTGCAAGGAAAGACGAGGGATCATGGGCGATTGTACCATGTAATAGGCGTGTGCAAAGGATTGACTCGCTATTTGCATTCAAGATTACAATCGGTGCGATGGACGTTCTGTCAGGTTTCTGACGCCAGGACAGTCTGACCCCTCTTCGATCTCAGGCCTCTCCGCGCGGCGATGCGCAGTTGCCAGATTCCGTGCTCGACCAGATGCGCAATCAACTTGGCTGATCGATTCCGCCGGTCCAGCGGGACATCTGGCGTGACGGCCACGTGGAGAAAACAGGAATTTCTGCTGGCGCGCCGGCATCGCCATAAGCGCCATCGGGCAACCGACCATCGCATCACGCAGGCAAAGCGTGTTTCGCGGCAGCTGAGATGCCCATCTTGGCGAAGTCAATGTCGGCCAGACACCCAGGGCCGCGATATTTTGGCGCGGCGCGGGATGCACTCGGCGAAGGAACGGCTCGGGAAGGTTAGCTTCACCCGCCACGCCGCATTACGTAAAGACTGTCAATCCATTCAATCAGTTCAGGCCGCTGAATGTCTTTGAACCGGGCGCTGGGGAGGGTTTTCCTCAACGTGAAATATCGACGACTCTACGAAAAATGACGCAGTGCACATAAACCTTTTCGCAAGGCTCTCCATTGTAGAAGTTACGGCAAAGGACCGCCACTCGGCGCAATCCATCCTCTCTTATCTCTGGAGATCGGTCAGGTGCTGAAGAATATTTCGATCGTCAAGAAGATGCTTGGCGTCATCATGCTTTTGAGTTTCGCAGCTGCGGGAACCACCTGGCTCGCTTACAGTCAGTTGACCGGCGTCACACAGACTTTCAACAATGTCGGGCTTTCGGAAGAAGCCGCCCGCGAGGCGATGGACCTGCGCATCGATATCGTCGCCATCAGCCGCATGACCTATCAGCTCGCGCTCGACGCGGAAAATGCCGCCGACTATCGTGCCCAGAACAAGCGCCGTGTCGACGAAATGCTCGGCCGTCTGCCGAAGCTGGAAGCTGTTGCCGATGCACAGGAAATGAAGCAGCTCGACACCGTACGAAGCTCGCTCAAGTCCTACTTCTCGAACATCGAGCAGATGATCGATGTTGCGGTAAGTGCCCCGGAGGACAGCGCCGCCATTGATGCGGCGCTTGACGTTGCACTCGAGGGCCAGCAGACCGTGACCGACAATGTCAAGGTCTACAGCAAGTACTCTTCGGCCAAGATGGCAAATCTGCGGGAGAGCGCCACTGAGAATGCCCGCTCGGCCGCATCCACCCTGGTGATTATCGCGGCGCTGGCCGTCGTCTTTTCCATTGTCCTCGGCGTCTGGATCTCCCGCTTCGGCATTGCAAAGCCGATATCGCGCATCGTGGATACGTTCAAGGAACTCGCTAGAGGCAACCTCGACGTTGCCATTGAGGGAACCGATCGCAAGGACGAAATCGGTGATCTGGCAAAAACGGCGCATTATTTCCGCGAGCAAGCCGGGGAGAATGCGAGGCTCGCTCAGGAGAACGAAGACGAAAAGGCGCGTGCTGAAGAAAAGCGCCAGTCGGAACTGGACAAGATGGCGTCCCAGTTCGAGGAAGCTGTTGGCGGTATCGTCCAGTCTGTTTCCGCCGCCGCCGCCCAGCTCGAAAACTTTGCTCGCGAGATGTATGACACGGCGAATGTGACCTCCGAACGGTCCGGCACGGTGGCAACTGCATCCGAGGAAGCCTCCTCAAACGTGGAAACAGTCGCCTCCGCGACGGAAGAACTGACTGCGTCGGTGCAGGAGATCTCCGGACAGGTGGACCGCTCCAACAACATTTCGGACGAAGCGGTCAGAGATGCGGATTCCGCGGCCAGCAAGGTGCACGGCCTCTCCAGCGCTGCCCAGAAGATCGGCGACATTGTCGAGCTGATAACTGGCATCGCGGCACAGACCAACCTTCTGGCGCTCAACGCGACGATCGAGGCCGCCCGCGCCGGCGATGCCGGCAAGGGCTTTGCCGTGGTTGCCGCCGAGGTCAAGGAGCTTGCGGACCAGACAGCTCGCGCGACCACCGAAATCGCCGACCAGATCGCGGAAATCCAGAGCTCGACCGACGAATCCGCAACTGCCATTAACGGCGTTGCGACCACGATCGGCAAGGTCAAGGAAATCAGCACGGCGGTCGCCGCTTCGGTAGAGCAGCAAGCCGCGGCAACGCAGGAAATCGCGCATAACATTCAGCAGGCCGCCATCGGAACCATGGAAGTCTCGCGCTCGATCGGCACCGTCACCGAAGCCGCTACGAAATCGAGCGCGACCGCGAACGAAGTCCTTCAGGCATCCGGCGACCTTGCCAAGCAGTCGGAGTTCCTGCAGTCCGAGCTGTCCAGGTTCCTGTCCACCATCCGGGCTGCCTGATCCACGAAGACCCGATCTTGCAGATCCTTGAAAGGCGATGGCGGCCCGGCTGCCATCGCCTTTTTGTTATCCTCGCCGCGATGCCCTCGGAACACACCCGCGTTTCGTCTCGTCAGGGGACGTTCAAGCCAAACAAAAAGGGCCGGTCGAGCCGGCCCTTTCTGATGTCCGGTCAATCCGGTCAGCCGACGCGGATCGACTTGATATTGACGAATTCCATCAGTCCTTCCGGACCGTGTTCGCGACCGTAGCCGGACGTCTTCACACCGCCGAACGGCATGCTCGGATAGGCAACATCGAAGGTGTTGATGAACACCATGCCGGTGTCGAAATACTGAGCCGCCAGCTTGCGCGCCTTCTCGACATCCTTGCTGAAAATGCCACCGCCGAGACCGTATCGACTGCTGTTTGCGATCCGCATGGCATCGTCTTCATCCTTGGCGCGGATGATCGCGGCAGCGGGGCCGAACATTTCGTCTTCATAGGCCGGCTGGCCAGGCTCGACGTCGGCAAGGACAGTTGCCGGGTAGAACCAGCCGTCCCGATCCGGGATCTTGCCGCCGACCAGAAGCCGCGCACCCTTTTCGACGCTCTTCTGAACCTGATCGTGCAGCTCGTCGCGCTGCTTCTTCGTGACCATTGGCCCAAGCTGCGTGCTGTCGTCGGAGGGATCGCCGATCTTGATGGCTTCGAACTTTTCGGCATAAGCCTTCACGAAGGCGTCGTAGTTCTTCTCGGTGACAATGAAGCGCTTGGCGTTAACGCAGGTCTGGCCATTGTTGTAGAGGCGGCCCTGCGCGCAGGTTTCCACTGCCAGATCCAGATCCGCATCGTCCAGAACCAGATAGGCGTCGTTGGATCCCAGCTCCAGCACCGTCTTCTTGACCAACTCCGCAGCCTTGGCCGCGACAGTACGCCCGGCCTTGTCGCTGCCCGTCAGAGTGACACCGCGTACGCGCTCGTCTTCGATCACCTTGTCCGATTGATCGTGGGAGATCACGAGCACTCCGAAAAGACCCTTCGGGAGGCCCGCGCGCTCATAGAGATCACGCAGGAAAAGTCCGCTGCCGGTGCAGGCTTCAGCATGTTTCAGCAAGACGCCATTGCCCGCCATCAGGCTGGCGATGGAATAGCGGACGGCTTGATAGGCCGGGAAATTCCAGGGCTGAATGCCATAGATGACACCGATCGGAGAATGGGTAACGTAGCCCTTGCCGCCCTCGACCTCGCGCTCGTCGTCGGCAAGCGCGTCCGGGCCGATCTTGGCAGTGTAGTCGCAGATCGCAGCGCAGAGATCGACCTCGTCGCGGCTGTCCTTCAACAGCTTGCCGACCTCATCGGTCATGAGCTTTGCAAAGTCTTCCTTCGAATTGCGCAATTCTTCGGCGATCGAGGAGATCACCTTGGCGCGCTCTTCCAGGCTTTTCAGGCGCCAGTCGAGAAACGCGTTGTGGCTGGCCTCGACCACGCTCATGGCTTCCTCGTCGGACATGATCGGGTACGTCTGCAGGTCTTGTTCCGTCAGCGGATTGATGGTTTTCAGCGAATTTGACATGGTTTCGGTCTTTATCCTTCTTGGTTTCTGGTCCGGCCGATGCGTTCAGCCGTGTGCGGAGCGATGCTCGGAGAGCGTCTTTTCAACGGATGCGAGGGCTTCAAGCACTTCGTCTTGCCAGCCGTTTCCGGGAAGTTTGCGAACGGAGGAATGTGCGGCGCAGACAATCGGCGATCCGGCCCAACGTTCCGCGAGGCTTCGCGCCCAGGACGCATAGTCGTCAGCCGCTCCCGCCCTTTTCTGCAGAGCCTTTGCGAGCGTCGGGTGAAACTTCAGTTTTGACTGGGGCAACAGCTTGCCCAGAAAACCGGGGGCGGCGAAGACGTTCAGCGTGTCATCGACATGAACGATCCCGCTTTCGCGATGGCGAACGAGCACCGACGCAAAGTGGACGTGGTCATCCGAAGTCACAAAGTTGACGCCATCGGGAACGGAAAACTCAAGGTCGTCGGAAAATTGTTCCTGCGAAGCGGGATCCTCGATGACACCCGTCTCCCAGGGCAGGCCGGGTAGCTCCTGTTGGTGCCGGCTCGTACCGATCAGTCGGGCATGAGGCAGAAGCTCGTGCATGGCTCTGCAGTGCAGTGTGTGGAACGGGTGCACATTGATGATCGCCTCGATGGCCTTGCCGCCGTCTGTCAATTCAAGCAGGGCCTTTCGCTCGCTCTCATCGAGGTCGTAGCTGTCCAAAAGCAGGAAGTTTCCGTTCTGGCGCCGGACCAGAGACATGTGGGTGCCGACGTTGATGACCTTTGCGACCCTGAAATCGCCGCGAAATGTCCAGAATTTATCGGCCAGTTGCCGCATTGTGTCGTCTACTCCCTGGATCTGTTTTTTTGACGGTCTGCACTCAAGTGCGCCTGTGATCTGCAAATGCAT
This sequence comes from Rhodobacterales bacterium, assembly GCA_008107755.1. Lineage (GTDB taxonomy): Bacteria > Pseudomonadota > Alphaproteobacteria > Rhizobiales > Stappiaceae > Roseibium. Next base: position 620 of record VIRH01000078.1, on the reverse strand, counting down.
ACGGGCCGACAACGTTCCTGCGACAAAATGAACTCGGGTCTAAAATGGCGTAAATCCGCCAGTTCGGTGCCGTTCACAATTCAGAGAAGCTCTGGAATGCGCACCACTGCAATCGCCTGTTTGCGGCCACGATGGGGCGAGCTCAGAAAGCTGCGCGGGAGCAGAGCGGAACCGGCTGGCGCAGTCACAAGAACGGTCCTTGTCCCGACTTTCGTGTCCCGCCAACGGTTGAGCACCGCGTCTGTGCAGCGTATTCAGTCTTCTCGCCGGCGTGCTGTCAGCCTCACCGGGCTGGGCGCTTGCGGCTAAAGGCTTTCGATTTCCCCGTGTTCAAACGGGTTGTGGTGCGGAACAAGTTGAAATGACCAAATACGTGGATTTCCTGAGCGCGCTTCGCGATGGCGGTTTTCGGGGTGACCTGAGCGACGCGATCTCGACGCGTGTTGTGTTCGCCACGGACAATTCGATCTACCAGGTGATGCCGGATGCGATCGCCTATCCGCGCGACGAAGCGGATCTGGTGCGGATCGCGACGCTTCTGGATGACCCGAGGTTCCACGACGTCGTCATCCGCCCGCGGGGCGGGGGAACCGGGACCAACGGTCAGTCGCTGGGCGAAG
>VIRH01000069.1 GCA_008107755.1 Rhodobacterales bacterium | reverse complement strand
TTGCTGGAGCCAATAGGAAACATCCCTCCGGCTGAAGCGGAAGAACAATACTACGCCTCGCTGGAACAACCAGCCGTGGCCGCATAACTTAAACCAAACAGCCTCCGGCAAACTCGGCGCGGTTCACGAGCACGGATTTGATGTTCCAACTCTCTTCGGAAAATCGCTTCAGTCTAAGTCCGCGCAGACGGCGAGGGACTGCAAGATCGAGGAAGGCGAAAACGGAGTTCTCATGAACCTCGAGACCGGAAAGCTGTTTACCTATCAGGACCAGTGCGTCGTGCTCGGGCCTCACGTTGGTGGAAATGCCGCAGCGGCCGAAGCATCTTACGAAGCCGTTCTTGCTCATTTTGCAAAAACCTTCGACTTGAACTGACTTGACGTCAGAAATGTTTGGACGCCCGCTCAACCAGCGGGCGTTTTTTAGCTGGCGAAATAAAGAACGATCGGACCAACAGTTCACCAGATAAATTTAATTCTGGACGTGAACATTTTTTGAGCATGGATTTACTCATCGTTAAATCGGAGAGGAGTAATTACGAGCGAAATACCAATCACTTAGGTCCCCCCATCATGCTCAATCGCATTGGTCTCGGCGTCAAGTTCTGGCTGCCGGTAATTACCCTAACCGTACTCTCTCTTATCGTTGCAGGCGTCAGTCTGTCGGCATTGAACACCGCCTTGTTCGATGAGCGTATCCGGCAGACACAGTCCGTGGTTGAGATGGCGCTTTCTGCGTCGAAGTTCTATCACGAGAAGGAACTCTCGGGCGAACTGTCCAAGGAAGAGGCACAAGAGCGTGCCAGGGAACTGATCGGAGCGCTTCGCTACGAAGACGACAACTACGTCTTTGCCTATTTGCTTGATGGCACTCGGCTCATCGCGAACGATCCCAAGAAGGTCGGCAAGAACGGTTTGGGCAGCAAGGACGCGAACGGCAAGTATCAGATCCGCGAAATGATCGCGGCTGCGAAGGCCGGCGGCGGCAGCGTGGATTACCTGGTCGCCCGCCTCGGTGGCGATAAGCCCCTGGAGAAGATCTCCTGGGCTCAGACCTTCGAGCCCTGGGGCTGGGTCTTCGGCACCGGTCTTTATGTCACCGACGTGAAGGAAACCTTCTGGAACAACGCAATTCAGCTGATCGCAATCATTCTTGTCGGTGGCGCGATTGCCGTTCTGATCTCCTTCGCCATCATCCGGAATGTTGCCCGGCCGCTGAAGGCGCTGACCGAAAACATGCGCGAGCTTCACGAGGGCAACACCGACATCACCGTCGACGAAACGGACCGGGCCGATGAGATCGGTGACATGGCAAAGGCAATGGGGGCCTTCGTCCGCAACGAGCGGAGCCGGAAAGAGCTTGCGGCAGGTGATGCCGAACGGCGCAAGCTGGATGTGGAGCGTGCGCACAACATCCAGACCCTGTCCGGTGCATTCGAGACCCAGGTTCATGACATGCTCGAGCTGATCACTGCGTCGGTGACGGATCTGAAGTCCGCCTCGACACAGTTGAGCCAGGGCGCGGAACATACCTCCGAGCGCGGCCGTTTCGTTGAAAGCGCGGCCGCCAATGCTTCCCACAACGTCGAAACCGTTTCCGCAGCGGCGGAAGAGCTGTCTGCATCGGTCAATGAAATCAACCGGCAGGTCGTTATCTCGGCCGAGGTGGCGTCCCGTGCAGCAACTCAGGCCGGCACGACCAACGAGCGTGTCCGCGGCCTGTCGGAAGCAGCAAGCCGTATCGGTGATGTGGTGAACCTCATTCAGGCAATCGCGGAGCAGACGAACCTTCTCGCGCTGAACGCAACGATCGAGGCAGCACGGGCCGGAGAAGCGGGCAGGGGCTTTGCGGTCGTTGCGGCGGAAGTGAAGGAACTCGCCACGCAGACCTCCAAGGCGACTGAAGAGATCTCGACACAGATCTCCAGCATTCAGACGGAAACGGGAGCAGCAGTATCGGCGATCAACGAGATCACCGACACGGTTGCGAAGATCAACGAGATCACGTCGACCATCTCCGCTGCCGTTGAACAGCAGGGCGCGGCAACAGCCGAGATTGCCCGCAACGTGCAGGAAGCCGCGGAAGGGACCAACAATGTGTCCCTGAATATCACCGAGGTTTCCCAGGCGGCTGAGCAGACGAACCAGACCTCGACTGCCGTCTCTTCGTCGGCGCAGTCCCTGGACCAGCAGGCAACGAACCTGAGAGAGCAGATCGCGGTCTACATCAACGGGGTCAAGACCAACAGCGTCGAAGCCGCCTGACACGCCAGATAAACTGCTAGAAGACAAGAACCCGCCAAGGCTGCCTTGGCGGGTTTTCTTTTATCCAAAACACGACGGCCGAGCGGAGTGCGGATCGCTGCCGCCCGCGAGAACTCTCCCGAAGAACATGCTAGCTGTCGATTGAGTGGGTTCACATCGAAGTCCGCGCAGGCAAGCAACGACGCAGGCCCTGGTGGCGCGAGCACTGAAGATCTTGCGCCGGGAGTCCGGTCTGCTGACATAGTACTTATCCGGCAAAAGAGCTTGTGTCCGAAGGTGACGTTTCGCCGTGTTTGGTCAATCGTCGCATGTCGGCAATCACGGAGACGTCCATGGCCTCGCCAGTGGTGGCAGTCGCCGTCTCCTGGACGTCTCGCCCGCAGGAAGCAGGTTTGCCTCACCTGCTGGAGCATGTTCCCTGATTCACATGACGGTTTCACCTTCGCCACACCAGACGGTTGCTGTGACAGCTGGCACAAGTGCCGCAGCGGAAAGTTATCTATGGTCGCGTCTCGAAAACAGGAGATGGCCCTTGCGATAAAGACCGAATGGATCTTCGCCGGGCTCGGGACGATGGAAAGATGGCAAGATCTGACAAGAGACTGAAAGCAAAGGGACTGGGTGCGCCGGAAGCAGAAGAGCTTGTCGCTCTGGTGCCGCACCTTGCGCGCCTGCTGTCGAAGGCGCAGATCGCTGAGATCCAGAAGGTGCTGGACGCGGCGGTTCTCAATCCGATGTATGAGGACGCCTACAGGAAGGCCATGCGGGCTGCGGTGATGTCCCGCTCGGGTGGTCTGGTGCTTCGAGACCGCATCAAGGAACGGAAAGCCCGCAGGATCCTGGACAAGCGGCTGGTCGTCCATCGGAACGACGGCAACATCCGCGTTGACTATACGCGCATGCTGACACCGGACTCGCTGAAGCCGCGCACCAACAATCCTGATGAGGCGGACTACCTGAAGAAGGTCAGGGACATCCTGAACGCTCAAGGCATCTGGCTGCGTTTGCGCCAGCCTTATGAGGCGGTGGGCCGCGACCCGACGAAATGGGAATTCTGGTTCTCGCTCGGCCGCCACGGAGATCCGATCGAGACGACGGATGCGATCATCGACCGGGAGGAGTTGTTCGGAACCACGCTGCTCGGGGCCGGATATTACCGTTCGGTCCTGACGGGCCATGTCCAGACGAAGCTGAAGCGAATGTTCGCGCGTTTCGATCTGCAATATGAAAACGGCTGGCAACATCACATGAACCTGATGCGGCACCGCCACGAAGCGGGTGCCGGGGTCACCGGAACGGTCGATCTCCTTGGCGGTGCGGAGTTTCCTTCCTTTTCGATCTGGAAACGCGCCCATGCGCTGCGCATGAAGGCGTGGAATGCCAACGAGGACGGCGACGTCGTCAAGGCACAGGTTCATCTGCTTGTCGCGGCGAGCGTGGTCGAACACAACGCCCTTTTGCTCGGAAGGTATCTGAGCCGAACCATCGGCGGTGCCAACACCGCCATGACCATTTTGAGGGTGGCCGAAACCGCCGGGCAGATCGCCGAGGGTGTTCTTCTTGTGACAGGTGTCGGAGTCGGGGTGAAGGCTCTTCGCGCGGCCGGGGGCAAAGCGCTCACCCGTGAGATGAGAGACGAGGCGACGGAGCAATTCGTCCGGGACTACTGCAGACGGGCCGGAATTTCAGAAGCCGAACTTGGTCTTCCCCGGTTCATGCGGCAGCCGAACGGAACCACGATTGGCAACATCCGGGGCGGACACAGCGCCGGGTTCGGGGGCGGCCATCATCGCTGGCCGTGAGTGTCGGCCCGGGCCTAAGTTCCTTCGGCCAGACGGATATTCGTGCGCGACCGCTCGAACTTTCTCAGATCGGCGGTTGTCGGAGCCGCTCGCGATCCATATCTGACTGGTTTGAAGTCAGGAATCGGAATGACGGTAGCAAAACGAAAAGTCCTCTTGACCGCCGACGGGTCACCCACGGTCGGGGCAATTTCAGGCGAGCGCTGGTTGCCGGCGGCGGGATCTCCGAATGCAGCGTAAGGCCGAGCTTCCACCTGTTCTGGCTGGTCCGATCCTTCGGCGGATCTCGACAGAGCGCCTGACGGTCTGGCTGGCTGTGCGCGCGCCGGCGCGTGTGCAACTGGAGCTGTTTCCCGACGGAGGGGAGCCAAGCACGCATCTTCTGGAGCCCGGGTCAGAGACGATTGGCCTCGTCACGGCGGGCGAAAGGCTCCACTATCTCCTGATCGATCTTGTGCTGGATGATCCGCTACCGACGGATCGCTGGGTCTCCTACAGGATCAGCCTCGAACTGGAAGACGACCCGGCAGCCGGGTGGCAGGACCAGTCAGTCTGGGCGCCGGATATCTGTTATCCAGGACACGACTTGCCCGCTTTCCAGGTGATCAACCGGATCACGTCGCTCCTCCACGGCTCCTGCCGCAAGCCTCACGCCTCGGCTCGTGACGGCATGGCAGCAGCGGATGCGCATCTCGCCGGATGCCTCAAGGACGAAGAGGGCAAAACCTGGCCGTCGCTTCTCATGCTGAGCGGCGATCAGGTCTATGTCGATGATGTTGCCGGGCCGATGCTGCAGGCGATTTCCCACCTCACCGAAAGGCTGGGACTTCCCGATGAACGCCTCAACGGGCTTGATGAAGGGCAACCCGACACGGGCCGCGCGCTCAACGACGAGGGCGGTTATCTCTATCGTCGCGACGACCTTCTTCCGAGGATCGACCAGAACGCGACCGTCTTCGACGTGCTCTTCGGCGGCACCAGCAAGCCGGTGTTTACCTCGCAGCACGCGCGCAACCATCTGATAACGCTCGCGGAAATGTTGGCCATATATCTGCTGGTGTGGTCCCCGGCCACGTGGACGGATATGCCCACCTTCGAACCGCCGGCGGGACTTTCGGACGACGACCTTGAGATGTATCGCAAGGAAAAGGAGGTCCTCGCGGCGTTCGTGGAGGATCTGCCCGCCTGCCGCCGCGTTCTGGCTCATCTGCCGGTGGCGATGATCTTTGACGATCATGATGTCACGGATGACTGGAACCTTTCGCTGGCATGGGAACAGTCGGCGTATGGGCATCCGCTTGCCCGGCGCGTGATCGGCAATGCCCTGCTTGCCTATGGCATCAATCAGGGATGGGGCAACCGGCCCGAGGTCTTTCGCGAGCATCTGGAAGCTCCGCTGAGGGCTGCTTTCGAGGCACCGGGATCAGATCGCCATGATGAGGCGATCGAGGCGTTTCTGGGTTTTGAATGCTGGGATTTCCAGTGGCAGACCGAGCCGCCCCTGATCGTTCTCGACACGCGCACCCGGCGCTGGCGGTCGGAACGTAATTCGCATTATCCTTCCGGTCTTCTGGACTGGGAGGCCGCCACCGATCTGCAGGGCCACCTGACAGGCAAGGACGCCGTCCTGCTGGTATCTGCGGCTCCGATCTTCGGCGTGAAACTCATCGAGACCGTGCAGCGGTTCTTCACGCTGATCGGCAAGCCGCTGATGGTCGATGCCGAATACTGGATGGCTCATCCGGGAACGGCCGAGGCGATCCTGAACGTCTTCCGGCACAGGAACACGCCCCGGCACTTCGTGATCCTGTCCGGGGATGTGCACTATTCCTTTGTTTATGACGTCGAGCTGCGGGGACGTCATCCGGGTCTCGATGGCAGCACGGAGGGCGGTCCGGAGATCTGGCAAATCTGCAGCAGCGGGATCAAGAACACCTGGCCGGAGAAGCTCATCAAGGTGCTGGACCATGGAAACCGCTGGGCATTTTCACCCCGGTCTCCGCTCAACTGGTTCACCAAGCGTCGCGGCATGCGGGTGATCCCGCGCAAGCCTGTCGGCACGCCTCACGGACAGCGCATCCTGAATGCCTCCGGCATCGGCCTTGTCGAGCTGGACGAGACCGGCGCGCCGAAGTCCATCTGCCAGATCACCGCCGATGGCCCGGTGGTGCCGTTCGAACGGCGGGAGCGGGAAGCCCGGCTCGACTGAAGGTACGAGCCGGGGAGAGCCGGCGCTGTGTGCGCCGGCGTGCGGATCAGCCGTAGGCCGCTTCGTGGAAGTCGATTTCCAGGCGTTGAACGCGGCCGAAGATCGCGCTCAGGTGGCGGCGTTCAGACGGCTCGAGACAAGCTCCCGCTTCATCGAGAACGTCTTTCATCCATTTCGCTCCGGCCTCGAAATCCGGGGCCGTGTGCATGTCGACCCAATCCTTCAGAAGCGGATCGGAGATGGGGCCGGCGCCGGCGGCCTTCGACCAGGTCCAGTACATCCACTCGGCAGCGAACATGGCGGCGATGATGTCCAGGTATTCGCCCGCCTTGGCGATCGCCAGCATGCCGTCGCGAAACGCCGCGACGTCGCGACGGCGCGTGTCGTAGAGCCCAGGATCTATGCCGCGTTCCGTCAGTGTCGTTTCGAAATAGGAAATCTGCCGGTTGGCAAGCGCATCCTGAACGCCGATGAGCTTTCGCTTGTGTTCGATATCGGTCGCCTTGGCCGTGGCATAGGCAAAGACCGATATCGCCGTATCGACAAAGGCGCCCTCGAAGACGAGGTAACGGTCGAACACATCCGGTGCCAGGCGGTCGGCCTTGATGTCCTCGACGAAACGTTGGGTCACCATCTCCTCGAAAACGGCCGCGTTCTCGCGCAGGATCTGTTCGGACAGGGTCTCGCTCATCGACTCACGCCTCCAGCGCCGGCGCGGCGGCCTTCATGAAGGTTGCCACCCTTTCCGGATCGACCGGGTTCCACCAGACACCACCTTCCTTGAGCGTGGAGGCAACGATGACGCCGCTGGTGCGGCCCAGGATCGCGGCGATGTTGTCCGGCGTGACGCCGGAACCGACAAGCACGGGCAGGTGGGTCGCGGCACCGATCTCGTCGATCTCCTCAAGGGTTGCCGAATTGCCGGTGCGCTGGCCGGTGGCGATGACCGCATCCGCATCGAAGAAGGCAAGATCGCGCGTCAGTTCGCCGATGGTGCGATCCGCCGTGATGGCATGGGCCCCATGCTTGACATGGCTGTCGGCGAAGACCTTGATGTGTTCGGCCCTCAGCAGCGAGCGATAGCGCATGGCTTCCGCCGCCCGGCCTTCCATGAAGCCCTCGTTGGCAACATAGGCGTTGGCCCACTGGTTGACCCGGATGAAGCTGGCCCCGCCGGCTGCGGCAACGGCAAAGGCCGGGATCGGTGCGTTGGCCAGGACGTTGATGCCGAGCGGCACGCCGGTGGCACGGGCGACGCGGTCGGTGACCACCGACAGGAAAGCCGCGGTTTCATGGCCGATATCCTCGGGCTTGGAGAAGGGAACGTCGCCATGGTTCTCGACGATCAATCCATGCAGGCCACCTTCGACAAGGCGCTCGGCATCGCGCATGCAGGCGTCGTAGATGCTGTCCATCGTTTCGCCGCGATAGCGGGGCGCTCCGGGAAAGGCCGGGCAATGGATCATTCCGATCAGTGCCTTGTCTCTGCCGAAGATTTCGCTTATGGCGCTGGTAGCCTTGTTTGATACGGTCTGCATTTTCTTTCCTTCTGAGCGAAAGCTGCCATGCGTGTTTACGTGATCGGAAACGTCGCTGTCGACGAAACCATTTCTGTTTCTTCCCTTCCGGAAGCCGGGGCATCCCTCCTTGGTCGGGAGGAAAGCCGCGACCTTGGCGGCAAGGGGGCAAATCAGGCCGTCGTCTGCGGCCGTTGCGGCGTCGGGACGACGCTGGTCACCGCCGTCGGTGACGATTTCCGCGCCGGCATGATCCAAAGCCAACTTGCCGAAGAACCCGTCGAGGGCCGGCTCGTGCAGCTTGCCGGAACATCGAGCGATTTCTCCATCGTCTTCACAACGCCGGACGGCGAGAACGCCATCGTGACGACCACCGAGGCGGCCGAAACGCTGACGCTTGAGGACGCCCTGGAGGGCCTTTCCGGCGCGCAGTCCGGAGACGTTGCCATCCTTCAGGGCAACCTGTCGGAACCCGTCACACGGGGCGTTCTTCAGGCGGCGCGAGACAAGGGTCTGGTCACGGCTTTCAATCCGTCGCCGCTGAGGCCCTATTTCGCCCAGATCTGGCCGGTGGTCGATCTGGCGTTCCTGAACCAGGGCGAGGCTGCCAGCCTGACCGGAACCGAAGGCAGGGAGGCTGCAAACATCCTTCTCGCGGCCGGGGTCCGTCAGGTCGTTCTCACCTCCGGCGGAGACGGCGCGTTGCTTGCGGGCGAAACAGGCACTGTCGTCGTGCCCGCAAGTCCGGCTGACGTCATCGACACGACGGGGGCGGGAGACACCTTCATGGCTGTCGCGATCGCATCCGCCGCGCTTCGTGGTGTCCAGCTCGATGAACGCGCCTTGCGGCATGCCTCGGCCGCCTCTGCGATCACTGTCAGCCGGCGCGGAACCCGCTCCGCCTTTCCGACACGTGACGAACTCGCCGACATCCTGAGCGCCTGACGCCTTTCAACGATCCTTCCGTTTTATCGTGTTCCCGACCAGGTGCGGTGAGGACCGGGATCGGTGAGCCGTGCGGTCTTGCGGGACAGGCTGCGTAACCGCCGAGACATCTGGCTTGCCAATTCCGCAGCTCCACTGCACCTGGCCGGAAAGAGGTAACGCGGGGCGACACCGGGCCGCCCCGAGGCGTTATCTTGCTTCCGTCATCCAGCCGAGCAGGTTTTTCCAGAGCTTGCCGTAACCTTCCCATTCGCAGAAGGCAGGCGACAGCCAGTGGGGACCGACGTCGGAGGTCCAGGCCGCAGTGCGGCCCTTGCCGAATGTGCCGGTCACGAGAAGCGGAAAACCACCCTGGTCTTCCGGCAGGCGGGCGACGACTTCAACGTCCTCGCGGTCACGCACTTCCACTTCGTTGATGCCGAGCAGCAGCGGCCACTCGCCGTCAAGACCTGCAACGGCCGGGTGATCCGGCAGCAGGATGTCGGCGCCGGTGCCTTCCGGGATCTCGACGCGGTCGTCCCAGGGCAGGCAGGTGACGGGCAGGACGTCCTCGACCGGAGTGCGGCGCCAGCGCGCCTTGCCGTCGATGCCCTGGAAGGAGAAGTAGCCGCCGATCATCATCAGCGCGCCGCCCTTTTCCACCCAGGCCTTCAGCAGTTTCAGCCGGTTTGGAACGGTGCGCGAGTGCAGCCAGACTTCCGGCGGCAGCAGAATGGAGTTGGCGCCGATGTCGGACAGGATGATCGCATCATAGGCGTCGAGGCCTTCCATCTCGAACGGGAACTTCTCGACCGCGTCATGAGCGGTCATGTAGGTCAGCTCGAATTCGCTGCCCTCAAGCGCCTTCACCAGCGGCTCGGCGCCGAGGTGAAAGGTTACGCTTCCGAACTGGTCGAACCCCTTGTAGTGGGTGGCTGAGCTGAACCAGCTTTCGCCGACGAGCAGAACTTTCGTGGTCATGTCGATTCCAATCTTTCAAGTCGTCTGAACTCAGGCCGTCGCCTGGAATACGGAGCGCGGGTTGTCGCGCAGGAAAATGGAGAGGCTTTCGTCGTCGAGCCCGTGACGTTTCAGCCTCGGCAGGAAATGGCGCTGGACATAGCCGTAGCCGTTGCCGCCGTAGTGGGTGAGCATCATCTTGAGGAAGACGTCATGAGACAGCAGGATGCGGTCGCGATAGCCCGCGTCCACCAGCTTGACGATGGCGGCCGCGGCCTGGTCGTCGCTGGGGCATTGCACCTGCTGGTCAGCGTAGAAGAAATCCATGCCGATCATGTCATATTCGATGAAGGCGCCCCGGGTCGCGAGTTCGCTCTGGTAGGTGAAGTCGTCATGAGACGGGTTCATGTGGCACAGGATCGTGTGTTTCAGATCCGCGCCTTCCTTCTCGACGAGGTCCAGAACCTCGTGACCCAGCCGGAACCAGCCGGGCAGGTGGATCATCAGCGGCAGACCCGTGCGGACCTGTGCCTGTGCCGCCCCGCGCAGGGACTTGCGCTCGGCCGCGGTGAAGCCCGCCGAAACGCCGATCTCGCCGATCAGGCCGATTTTCACGTCGGTTCCTTCGGCACCGTCACGCGCCTCGGCGACGATCTCGTCGGCGATCTGTTCTTCGCTCATGCGGGCGGCTTTTGCCGGATGGGATCCATCCAGATAAAACCCGGCGCCCATGATGATGTTGAGGCCCGTGGCAGCGGATATGCGCGCAAGCGCTTCCGGCTCGCGGCCGATGCCCTGACAGGTGGGCTCGACAACGGTGTTGCCGCCCTGCTGGGCGAAGGCCGTCAGCTCGGTGATGGCAAGGCGTTCGTCATCCAGCGCGATGTTGTGCTTGTTGACAAACGGGTCCTGGTGCAATTCCCCCAGAATTTCCATGCATACGAAACTGTCGGCCAGATGCTGGCGGTCCGGTGTCTTCGGCGGATTCCACCAGCAACGGCAGTCGTTGAGAATGTGCTCGTGCATCAAGGTGACGCCGAGCTGGTCGATGGGGATTGGCCCCCGGACAGTCATGACCTGTCCGGAGTGCACGTGGCCAGGGGAGAGTTCGGAACTCATCTCAAGCCTTCTTCTTGCCGCCGAAGCGGAAGTTGGTGGTGAAGATCCTCGTGTTCAGCCAGATGGCGAGCAGGATGATCGCACCGGTGACGATCTGCGTGAAGAACGGCGAGATATGCATGAGGATCAGGCCGTTGCCGATGACGGCGATGGTCAGCGTTCCGAGCACCGTTCCGATCATGGTTCCACGCCCGCCCATCAGGGACGTTCCGCCAAGGACGACGGCGGCGATCACCTGAAGCTCGAAACCGACCGCCGCGTTGGAGGAGCCGGAGCCGAGGCGGGCGGAAATCAGAATGGCCGCGAGCGCACAGGCAAGTCCCGAGATCATGTAGACAGAGGTGAGGATCCACTTTGACGGCATGCCGACCCGGCGCGCGGCCTCCAGATTGGAGCCGACGGCAATCACCTGACGGCCGTATTTGGTGGATGCCAGGATGACGAAGCCGAGGACGACCACCAGACAGGCAAGGATGGCGGGGAAGGGGAGGCCGAGAAGTACGCCGCGGCCGATAAAGAAGAAGCCGGGGACGTCGCGGATCGGGATGGAGTAGCCCTGTGTCAGGTAAAGGGCGAGGCCGCGCAGGATCGAAAGACCCGCCAAAGTCACGATGAACGCGGGAATGCCCTGATAGGCGACGAACCAGCCCTGAAACAGGCCGATGAGAGCGCCGAGGGCCAGCATGCCGCAGACCACGAGAGGCCAGGGAACGCCGGTGGAGGCAAGGGTGATGGCGGTGACGGCATTGATCAGCGCCACGGTGGAGCCGACGGACAGGTCAATGCCGCCTGTCAGAATGACAAGTGTCATGGCAACGGCCACGACCAGAATGGGGGCCGCCTGGCGGACGATGTTCAAGATGTTGCCGACCGTCAGAAAGGTCGTCGTCATGAACGAGAAGAAGACGATACAGGCCAGGAAAAAGAAGGCGATGGACAGAACCTGGGCGTGCTCGGCGAAGAAGTCAGCACGCGGATGGCCCTTGGCGCGCTCGGTGTAGACACTCAATGTCTTTCTCCCCCCACGATAAGTTTGACGAGATCTTCCAGATCGGTCTCGGCAATGTTTCGCTCGGCGATCTTGGTGCCTTCGTACATGACCGCGATGCGGTCGCAGACACGGAAGAGGTCCTGAAGGCGGTGGGTGATCAGAACGACGGCGACGCCGCGCTCCTTGACCCGGTTGATCAGCGCGAGCACAGCTTCCACCTCGGCGACGGCGAGCGCCGACGTCGGTTCGTCCATGATCAGGACCTTTGGCTGAAAGGACGCTGCGCGGGCAATGGCGATGGCCTGGCGCTGGCCGCCGGAGAGTTTTTCCACCTTGGCGGACAGTCTTGGAATGCGGATTTCGAGGGAATCCAGCATCCGGCGGGCTTCCTCGACCATTTTCGCGCGGTCAAGGAACGGACCCTTCGTGAGCTCGCGCCCGAGGAACAGGTTGCCGACGACATCGATGTGGTCGCACAGGCTGAGGTCCTGGAACACCATTTCGATGTTGCGCTGGCGCGCTTCGGCAGGGCCGGAGAAGCGCACTTGCTCGCCGCTCAGCGTGATCGTGCCGTCATCGGGAATGTAGGTGCCGGAAATGATCTTGGAGAGGGTCGACTTGCCGGCGGCGTTGTCGCCGACAAGGCCGAGACATTCGCCGGGAAACAGGTCGAGATCGACACCGCGCAAGGCCTGGTGCGATCCGAAGGTCTTGCGGATGCCGCGCAGGGACACGGCCGGCTTTTGCGAGGATCCGATCCCGGTGGGCCGGGGACCCGTGAGGTCCCCGGCGCCGGCAACAGCGGATGCAGGCTGTTGGTCGGAAGTCATTTAAAAAGGTCTCTGTATGCGTCGACGTTCTTGCTAGTCACGATGGCGACCGGAATGTCGATGGTCTTCTGGGCCGACCCACCGGAGGTCAGCTTGTCCAGGGCTTCGACCGCGGCCTTGCCTTCGCCTTTCGGATCCTGCTGGACCACGGCAGCAACATAACCGGCGTCGATGCCGGAAATCGCCTGGGCGGTCAGGTCCCAGCCTAAGATCTTGATGTCGTCCTGCTTTCCCTGGCTTTCGACAGCGGCGATCGCGCCGAGAAGAGCGGGTTCGCCGGTCGCGTAGATCGCAGTCATGTCCGGGTTGCCGGTGATCAGGTTTTCAGCGGCAGTCAGGGCGTTATCCTGGATGTTCTGGCCGTCGACGACGCCTGCGACCTCAATGCCGCTTTCCCCTTCAATGGCCGTCTCGAAACCCTTCTGACGCAGGTTCTGGATGAAGGAGTTCAGCGCGCCGACAATGCCGACCTTCGCCTTGCCGTCCATGTCCGACTTCACGTAGTCGATGAAATAGGCGCCCATGTCGGCACCGGCCTTTTCGTTGTCGACACCGATCTGCGCTTTCTGCGGACCTTCGGGCAGAACCGCATCGATGGCGACGACCGGAATGCCGGCGGCGTCCGCCGCTTCAACGGCCGGCATGATGCCGTTGACATCGATAGCGACCACAATCAGCCCGTCGACCTTCTGGGCGATATAGGTCTCGATGGCGCTGTTCTGCGCAGACGGATCATTGTTGGCGTTGAAGATCACCAGCTTGTCGCCGGAGGCGTCGGCAGCTTCCTGTGCGCCTTCGTTGATCTGGTTGAAGAACAGTGCCTGCTGGTTGATCTGGACGAGAGCGTAGGTCTTGTCCTTGGCAAGGGCGCTGCCGGCGCCGAGGCCGATGCCTGCCAGAGCGGTGGTGACGGCTAGGGCTGCGCCAAGCGTCCTGCGGGTGATGGATTTCATGATACTCGGTTCCTCTGTACTGGTAGTTGGGCGTTGCTTTTTATTGTCTCGCCGGCGGTGCAACGGATTTTCGCACGACGATTTCAACGGGCAGCAAGTCTTCGGACGCGAGTGGGGCGTCCTTCTGCCAGTCTGTTTCCATGAGAAGGGAAAGGGCTTTTTGTCCAAGCGCGCGCACGGGCTGCCGGATTGCGGTGAGCGGCGGCGCGAAGAGATGCAGCGGACCGACATCATCGAAGCCGATCATCGAGACGTCGTCGGGGATCGAGATGCCGTTGTCGCGGAACACCTCGATCATGCCGATGGCGATTTCGTCCGAGCCCGCAAAGATCGCGGAGGTCGGCAGTCCTTCATCGATGAAGCGTTTTGCGGCTTCGCGGCCGTATTCGGTGGTGTAGTCGCCGACATAGCGGTTGACGGTTGCCGCGTCGCCGTGAGCCTCACGCATGGCGCGCTCCAGGCCCCTGAAGCGGCGTTCGGTACTGATCATTTCACTGGCGCCGCCGACGTAAAGGACGTCCCGGTGGCCGAACTGCGCCAGATGAGTGCCTGCGAGATGTCCGCCAGCCTCGTTGTCGCAGAAGAGCTTCGGCACCGTTGCGCCAGGCACGTCTTCATCGACCACCACGACCTTTCCGGTGCGGTTGATGCGCTCGGCAAGCGCCCCGTCGTCAGGGTGGTTGGTCACGAAGACAAGGCCGTCGACATGGTTGCGTTCGATCAGGCCGAGATAGGCGATTTCCCGATTTGTCCGGTTGAGGGTGGCATAGAGCGAGACGGCCAGACCGCGCGTATCGGCTTCTTCCTCGACTGCCGCAACGAGCGTGGCGAAGAAGGGGTTCGCGATGTCCGGTACCACCAGCCCGATCGTATCGGACTGCCCCCGGCTGAGCCGGCGGGCGTGTGGGTTCGGTTCATATTTCAGCGTTGCGATCGCGGTTTCGATCCGCTTCCGGGTGCTGTCGGGCAGGTCGAGCTTGCCGTTCAGAAAGCGGGAGACGGTGGTCACCGACACCCCTGCCGCCTTGGCAACGTCCTTGAGGCTCTTTGTCCTGCGCTCGCTCATATTCACCTTGTAAAGCGATTTAGTAAAACGGTTTACTTAGCTTGTTGCATGCACTGTTGCCTGTCAAACGGATTCCCGAGAGGGCGATGATCAAAAAAGAAGCAGGGCCAGCCGTCGCAACAGACTGAGATTGTGCGGGAAGTGATTTCCGTCATCGGACGGTGGCAGATTTCACGTGCACCAATGCCTGCAAATTCATCGGGCCGGTTAACGGCGGACGATACTCGCTGGAAGCTGCCAGTGAACTGGCGAGCTCCATGGTGTCGCACGGCTCAGCAGCTGATCTGCTCTTCCGAGGGGGGCTAATGCGCTTTCTTGGCGCGGGGTGGGGCCTTTCAGAAGGACAGAGTCTCAAAGCCCCCAGAGTCTGGTGGCATTGCCGGACAGCAGCTTCGTCCGCTCTTCGTTGCTGACGCCGTTCAGGATCGCGTGGGTGGCCGCGACCCATGCAAGGAGGCCGCCGCCCTGCGTGCAGACGGGCCAGTCGCTGCCCCAGACGACCCGGTCCCAGCCGAAGGCGCCAATGACGTGTTCGGCCCAGGGGCGCAGGGTCTCGGCGGTCCAGGTATCGGCGTCCGCATAGGCAACGATGCCCGAGATCTTGGCAATGACATTCGGGCGGCTTGCGATCTCCGTGATCTTCGTGCGCCAGGGCTCCGCCGCCTCTCCGGCGATATCCGGGACGCCGCAATGGTCGAGAACGAAGGTGACATCGGGCGCGAGGTCCACCAGCGCGATGGCCTTGTCGAGTTGCCTCGGAAGGACGCAGAGATCAAAAGTGAGGCCGGTGCCGCCGATGCGCTGAAGGTTTTCACGGAAAAGCGCATCTTCGGAGAGAATGTCCGGCATCACATGCAGCACCCGGCGGAATCCCTTGATGAGGCTGTTGTTCCGCTGGCGCTCCAGATAGTCGGCGAAGGCCGCGTCCTCCGGGCGGCACGAGGCGAAGGCGCCGACGATCAGGCTGTCGGGTTGCGCCTTCAGCGAGCCGACATAGTCCGTCTCGTCCTCGATGCGCTCCGGCGCGACGTCCACCTCCATGTGAAAGGTCGCCGTGATGCCGGCTCGCCGAGCGTCCCTTGCGTAGTCTTCGTAGCTCCAATCGCGGTTGAGCGGCGGAACGTCCTCGAGCCAGGGATAATCCAGTTTTGAGCGGTCAATGACGTGCAGGTGGGTGTCGACGATCACGGCGTATTCTCCTCCATGTAGATCTGGTAGCATAGTTCCACAGGAGAATAGGCTGTTCAAATAAGAATTCAGCGTTCCCTGTCAGGCGCTGTCCCCGTCAGTTCCGAAAGCTGCCGGGTCGTCTTGCACAGGAGGTCCAGCGTGGCTGTTATGTCGGGCGCCTGGGAAACATTCACCACAGTTATGAAGGGGATCGTCAGCGCTGCAATGGCGTGTCCGTCCGGGCTCAGGATCGGGGCGGAAAGGTTGTAGACGCCGGCGGTCTGCATGCTGGGCATCATCTCGTAGCCGCGCTCGCGGATCTGGTCGAGCCGATCGAAAAACGCCTGGTCCACGGTCGGGCGTTCGTCGGAACCGGAATATTCGTTGATCATCATCAGCCGCTCTTCCTGTGGCCGGAAGGCCAGAAGAACATGACCCGACCCGGTGTCGTAGAGGCTGATGTTCGAGCCGACGCGTATGGAAATTCCCCAGTAACTGGGGGCTTCCTGCTGGGCGACGACGACCACCGACCCTCGGTCGAAGACACAAAGCTGGTTCGCCTGTCGTGTCTTTTCGGCCAGTTCTCGCATCAATGGCGTTGCGAAAGAAACCAGACGGCGAACGGGTGCATGTGACTGGGCCAGGCCGAAAAGCTTCAGCGTCAGGGAGTAGCGATCACCATCAATGCGGGTGACATAGCCCCGGCGAACCAGACGGTCGAGCATGCGATAGAACTGGTTGGGGCTTCGACCGAGATGCTTGGCGATTTCCGCCTGGGTCAGGCCGCCGTCAATCCCCGCCAACAGCTCCAGGATGTCGAGGCCCTTGTCGAGGGCGGGGGCCCGGTAGCGGTCGTCCTGGTCCATCACTTTCTCCATGAATATGTTTCTTCATATACGCATACGATCGGCAAAAAACAATTCGGTACTTCTTGACCGTCTGTGAAGATCGTGTTTGTAGATGAATGACTTGCTTATCAGTGAGGGCTTGGGTCGCGCGCTCGGTCTTTGATAAAGTCTCGGGAGGAGGCTCATGAACACGCTCTTTCCCGGCGCATCCGCCGGTGTCGATGCCTTGCTTGCGAGCGGGGGCGCTCTTGCGCCGGGCCTGCCGGGCGCGTCTGAGGGTGTGCTTATCGACGCCGAGAGCGCAAAACGCCTGAGGAGGTGACGCCATGGCGAGAATCGAGAAAGTCGACTTGCGTATGGTGGACCTTGTGCCCAGGGTCAGGCGCACCGATGCGATCCAGAGCTTCATCAGCCAGGAAACGCCCCTTGTCACGATCACCGATTCCGACGGTGCGACGGGAACGGGGTACAGCTACACCATCGGCACCGGCGGTTCGTCCGTCATGCGGCTTCTGGCCGATCATCTTGCACCGCGGCTGATCGGCCAGGATGCGGACATGATCGAGGCCATCTGGCATGACCTGGAATTCGCGACCCATGCGACCACGATCGGCGCGATAACCTCGATCGCCCTTGCCGCCATCGATACTGCGCTCTGGGATCTGCGTGCGCGAAAGCAGAACCTGCCGCTTTGGAAACTTGCCGGCGGCGCGAAGGATCGATGCCCGCTCTATACGACAGAGGGCGGCTGGCTGCACATCGAGGCGGAGGCGCTTGTCGAGGATGCGCTCGATGCGAAGTCGAAGGGCTTTCGCGGCTCGAAGGTCAAGATCGGACGGCCGCACGGCTCGGAAGATCACGCCCGTCTGGCCGCTGTACGCGCGGCGGTGGGCGACGGCTACGAGATCATGACCGACGGTAATCAGGGCTTCACCCTGGACGAGGCCATCCGGCGGGCGGAACGCTTGCGCGACCTGGATCTCGCCTGGATCGAGGAACCTCTGCCGGCGGATGATATCGACGGCCATGAGCGCCTGTCCGGCATGACGTCAATTCCAGTTGCCATTGGGGAGTCGCTCTATTCGATCCGCCACTTCCGGCAGTACATGCAGGCGCGCGCTTGCTCGGTCGTTCAGGTCGATGTCGGGCGGATCGGCGGCATCACGCCCTGGCTCAAGGTCGCTCATGCGGCGGAAGCCTTCGACATTCCGGTTTGCCCCCATTTCCTGATGGAGCTTCATGTCAGTCTGGTCTGTGCGGTCCCGAACGGGAAATATGTCGAATACATTCCGCAACTTGACGACCTGACATCCAGCCGGATGGTGATACGGGACGGTGAAGCTCTGGCGCCGACAGCGCCGGGTCTCGGCATCGACTGGGACTGGGATGCGCTCAAGGGCAAGAGCCTTGCAGACTACACAACAAGCATAACCGAAAGGGAGGGGTGACATGCAGCGAATGGGAATGGTGATCGGGCTCGAGGCCGACAAGATCACCGAATACAAGCGGCTGCACGCCGCTGTCTGGCCGGATGTCCTCGACATGATTTCGAAGTGCAACATCCGCAACTATTCTATCTTTCTCAAGGAACCGGAAAATCTCCTGTTCGGCTACTGGGAATATCACGGCACCGATTTTGCGGCCGACACAGCCCAAATGGCGGCTGATCCGAAGACGCAGGAATGGTGGGCTGTTTGCTCGCCCTGCCAGAAGCCGTTCGACACGCGCAAGGACGGGGAATGGTGGGCGATGATGGAGGAAGTATTTCACCATGACTGATCGTTTTGATCCGGCATCGCTGTCGCAGGAATGGCCGCTGCCGTCGAACCCCAGACCTATCGTGACCTTCGGGGCGGGGTCCATCGTTGGGGATGCCCATTTCCCGGCCTATCGCAAGGGCGGCTTTCCGATCGCCGGCCTTTTCGATCCGGACCATGACAAGGCGAAAAAGCTGGCCGATGAATGGGGGGTGACCGCGTTCCGGACCCAGGAAGAAGCGCTCGCCGTTCCGGACGCGATCTTCGATCTGGCAACCCCGCCCACGGTTCATGCCGGTATCCTGAGCGCAATTCCGGAAGGCGCCGGTGTTCTGATCCAGAAGCCGATGGGAAGCGATCTGGCAGCCGCAACCGACATTCTGAAGATCTGCCGCGAGCGCAAGCTCCGCGCGGCCGTCAATTTCCAGCTCCGCTTCGCGCCCATGATGCTGGCCCTGAAGGATGCGATCGCGAAGGGCTGGCTCGGCGAGGTTGTCGATTTCGACGCCTGGCTGGCGCTGGACACGCCGTGGGAGCTCTGGGCCTTTCTGAAAGGGCTGCCACGGATCGAGATCACCATGCATTCCATTCATTACCTCGACCTGATCCGTCAGGTGCTGGGCGATCCGAAGGGGGTGCATGCCCGGTCGATGGGACATCCGAACCATGACATGGCGCAGACCCGCACCAGCGCTATCCTCGACTATGGCGACACGGTGCGCTGCGCGCTGTCGATCAATCACGACCACAAGTTCGGTCGGAAGTATCAGGCCTGCGAGTTCCGCGTCTGCGGCACCGAGGGCGCTGCCTATCTGCAGCTCGGGGTCAATCTCGACTATCCGCGCGGCGAACCGGATATTCTGGAGATCAATCCGAAAGGATCGAACGAGTGGATTTCCGTGCCGCTGAAAGGCGCCTGGTTTCCGGATGCCTTCGTCGGCCGCATGGCCAATCTCCAGCGCTTCGTCTGTGGCGAGGACGAGGAGCTGGTCAGTTCGGTCGAGGATGCCTGGAACACGATGGCGCTTGTCGAAGCGGCTTACGAGTCTTCCGCCGCACCGGCAACGCCACTGGCGCAAAGGCCCTGAACGGGGAGCAGCCGAGCTGCTCAACCGGAATGACGACGTCGGCGCGTCGCCGATCAGATCCACATCGTGGAACGCAAGAAGAAGTCCGCCTGACGGGCATATGGAGTGACGAACATGGATTGGGTGAAGGACAAGACCGTTCTGGTGACGGCGGCAGGGCAGGGGATCGGCCGTGCGACGGCACTGGCGTTCGCTGCGCGCGGCGCCCGGGTCGTTGCCACCGATATCAACGAGGCGACGCTTGGCGAACTCAAGGGTGCGGATGGCATTGATATCCGGATCATGGATGTCCTGAAGGACGAGGCGGTTCAGTCGGTCGTTTCGGAAAACGGACCGTTCGACGCTCTCTTCAACGGGGCGGGGTTCGTGCACTCCGGCTCGATCATGGACATGCCGGACAGTGATTTCGATTTTGCCATCGATCTCAATGTGCGGTCGATGATCCGCACCATCCGCGCCGTTCTGCCGGCCATGCTGGAACGAGGCGGCGGGGCGATCGTCAACATGTCGTCGGTCGCAAGCTCCATCAAGGGTGTGCCGAACCGCTTTGCCTACGGCACCACCAAGGCAGCGGTGATCGGACTGACCAAGGCGGTCGCCGCCGACTATGTGGGGCAGAACATTCGCTGCAACGCTATCTGCCCCGGCACGGTGGAGAGCCCGTCGCTGCAGGATCGCCTGCGGGCGCAGGGCGACTACGAGACCGCACGTGCCGCCTTCATAGCTCGCCAGCCGATCGGCCGCATCGGCACGCCGGAAGAGATTGCGGACCTTGCGGTTCACCTCGCCAATGCGACCTACACCACCGGCCAGGCCTATGCCATCGACGGCGGCTGGACGATCTGAGACACCTTAAGGAACGAAGCAAGTTGACCAAGATCACAGGTCTGAGGACCCACGACCTCAGGTTCCCGACGTCCCAGTCGCTCGATGGTTCGGACGCCATGAATCCGGACCCGGACTATTCCGCCGCTTATGTTGTGCTGGAGACCGATACCGACGGACTGGAGGGCCACGGGCTCACCTTCACCATCGGCCGCGGCAACGACATCTGCGTTGCCGCCATCGAGGCGATGCGCCATCTGGTGGTCGGGCTTGACCTTGCCTGGATCACGGAAAACCCCGGTCGGTTCTGGCGCCATGTCACGTCGGACAGCCAGCTGCGCTGGATCGGACCGGACAAGGGCGCGATGCATCTGGCGACCGGTGCCGTGGTCAACGCGGTCTGGGATCTTCTTGCGAAGGTCGCCGGCAAGCCGGTCTGGCGTCTGGTGGCGGACATGAGCCCGCAGGAAATCGTCGATATCGTCGATTTCCGCTATCTCACCGATGTAATTACGCGGGATGAGGCGCTGGAAATCCTGAAAGCCGCCGAAGCCGGCAAGGCCGAACGGATCGCGCAGCTCGAGGTGTCCGGCTACCCCTGCTACACGACCTCTGCCGGCTGGCTCGGCTATCCGGACGACAAGCTGCGGCGACTGTGCCGGGAAGCGGTGGACGCCGGCTATACCCATGTGAAGCTGAAGGTTGGACGGGATCTTGAGGACGACATCCGCAGGCTCAGGATCGCGCGCGAGGAACTCGGGCCGGACAGATACCTGATGATCGACGCCAATCAGGTCTGGGAAGTCGGTCAGGCCATCGACTGGCTGAAGGAGCTGTCCTTCGCAAAACCCTATTTCATCGAGGAACCGACCAGCCCGGACGATATCGCCGGCCACGCGAAAATCCGCGAGGCGGTTGCGCCGGTGAAGGTGGCGACCGGCGAGATGTGCCAGAACCGGATCGTCTTCAAACAGATGATCGCGGGCGGGGCGATTGATATTGTGCAGATAGACTCCTGCCGCATGGGCGGGCTGAACGAGGTGCTTGCGGTGCTGCTGATGGCGGCGAAGTTCAAGCTTCCTGTCTGGCCGCATGCGGGCGGCGTCGGTCTGTGCGAATACGTCCAGCACCTGTCCATGATCGACTTCGTGGCGGTATCGGGCACGAAGGACGGCCGGGTGATCGAATATGTCGATCATCTGCATGAGCATTTCATCGATCCCTGCGTCATCCGGAATGCGGCCTACATGCCGCCGTCGCTGCCGGGCTTTTCCATCGAGATGAAGCCGGCCTCCATCGAGAAACATGTCTTTCGCGTCGGCCCCGTCCCGGCTGCCTGAGACCTCACTCCATGCGTCCGCCGACCGGAGAGTACCGGAGCGGAGGCTTGAGACCTTTCAAAACCACCGGGTCTGCTGCATTGATGGGCGACCATCACAGCTGGTGACCCAGAAAATGAGGATACGCCCATGAAACTCCTCCGTGTCGGAAATCCCGGACAGGAAAAGCCCGCCCTTCTGGACGGGGACGGAAAGCTGCGCGATCTCTCGGCCCATGTCGATGACATCGCCGGTGACGCGCTTTTGCCGGACAGCCTTTCGAAGATCGCCGCGCTTGACGCAGCCTCCCTGCCGGAGCTGGCAGAGGGACGCATCGGGCCGTGTGTCGGCCGGGTCGGCAAGTTCATCTGCATCGGCCTCAACTATTCCGACCACGCCGCGGAGACCGGCGCCGAGGTGCCGAGCGAACCGGTCATTTTCATGAAGGCAACCAGCGCCATCACCGGTCCGAACGACGAGGTGAAGATCCCGCGCGGCTCGAAGAAGACCGATTGGGAAGTGGAACTCGGCATCATCATCGGCAAGGGCGGCAGCTACATCGAGGAAGCCGACGCGATGGAGCATGTCGCGGGTTATTGCGTGGTCAACGACGTTTCCGAGCGCGAATTCCAGCTGGAACGCGGCGCGACCTGGGACAAGGGCAAGGGCTGCGACACCTTCGGCCCGATCGGCCCGTGGCTGGTGACCCGCGACGAAGTCGCCGATCCGCAGAAGCTGAAGATGTGGCTGGAAGTCGATGGCAAGCGCTATCAGGACGGCTCGACAGAGACCATGGTGTTTGGCGTCGCCCATCTGGTCAGCTATGTCAGCCATTTCATGAGCCTGCAGCCGGGCGACGTCATCTCCACGGGCACGCCCCCGGGCGTCGGCATGGGCCAGAAGCCGCAGGTTTACCTGAAGGGCGGCGAGACGATGGAACTTTCCATCGAAGGCCTGGGCACACAGCGCCAGACGGTCGGCAAGGCCTGAGCCTTTCGACCCGACACGATTTTTGTCTCTCAGCCGCGGCCGTCATCGAATGGCCGCGGCTTTTCTTTGCGCGTTTGCGTCATTGCCTGGAAGCGGTGGGCGACATTGCCGAAAGGATGGCGCCGGCGCCGATCAGCAGCATTCCGATGGTTTCCGACACGCCGGGTGGTTCGGCAAAAAGCAGCATGCCCCAGAAGGCTGCGAAGACAAGATAGCCATTGTCGAACAGACCCACCGTTGGCGCCGGTGCGCGCTGATAGGCGAAGGCGACCAGCGCGGTGATGACGGCGGCCATGAGCGCCGTCGCGATGAGGACGCCCCAGTCTCCCGGGCCGAGCACCGGCCAGATGGCTCGAAGGAATCCATCCTCCCGGTCCGTTCCCGTGACCGCAAGAAGCACGATCAGACAAAGGCCGGCACCGGAGAGGACGAGGTTGAGGTTGACCGCCATCGCGAGCGGTGCTTGAGCGCGGCATTTGGCTCCGGTGATCATCGCCGAAACAGCATAGAGAAACGCGGCGAGCAGCGGCAGGATCATGGCCGGTGTCGCCGCGCCGGCATCCGGGCGCACCATTGCCAGCACGCCGGCAAGTCCAAGACCTGATGCGGCCCAGTTTCTTGCCGGCATGCGGCGCCGCATCACGCCGGCGGAAAGCAGCGTCATCCACATGGGCGAGGTGTAGAAGCAGGCGGCGGCCACGGGAAAGCTCATTGCCGGAAGAGCGGCGTAGTAGCACACCCACATGAGGGTCAGGCAGAGACTGCGGGCAAGCACCCAGCGGTTCGTCAGCGCGTGCGCAAATAAAGTTTTTCGTACAGCCGTCATGAACAAGACGAGAAGGCCTGCCGCAAGTGCAGAGCGAACCGCGAGCATCTGTCCCAGCCCGAAGGTGGTGCTAAAGCTCTTCACAAGTGCGTCGGAGAGGGAGAGCAGAAAAACTGCCGCGGTGATCGCAAGAATGCCCTGGCTCAATATGGGAACAGGTTTGAAAGGAAGTGAGATCGATGCCATGACGGCATGGAAATGCAATTTGATGGCTGTTAAAAATGATTAAAGAGTTACATTCCATGAGTTTCCATCATGCATTCTGTTTCCCTGCCGCCCCTGTCCCGCCTCAGACCCTTCGAGGCTGCAGCGCGCCATGAGAATTTCTCGAAGGCGGCAGAGGAGCTTGGTCTCACGCAAACGGCGATCAGCCGTCAGATCGGTCAGCTTGAAGGGGAGCTGGGACTGAAGCTCTTCGAGCGGCGCAACAGGTCGGTTTTCCTGACCGAGGAAGGGCGCCGGCTGGGGCGGGTCGTCGGCGAAGCCTTGTCGCTGATCTCGCAGGAGGTCTCTCTCCTCACGGGTGCCGGAGATTTGGGGACGGTCATTCTGCGGTGTCAGTTGTGCGAGGCGTTCTACTGGCTTATGCCGCGCCTCTCCCGCTTTCATGCGCTTTATCCGGAGCTCCAGCTTCAGGTGGTGAGTGCCATCGAACCCCTGACGCAGGCCGGCGAACATTTCGACGTCGCAATCCAGACAAGCGGGCGCCCGTCCGGATCCGCCCGGCTTCTGTTCACGGCCTCCGATGAAATCTTCCCTGTCTGCGCGCCGGGGTTTGCGGGCGAGGCGAGCCTGCCGCTCGAGGTGAACGAGCTTTTACGGTTCCGCCTTCTGACGCATCGTGTCGTGCCGCAAGACTGGTTCGACTGGCCGGACTGGTTCGATGCCTGCGGGGAGCGATGGCAGCCGTCGACGCGGGTCGTTTGCTTCGACAGCTATCCGCTGGTTCTCCAGGCTGCCGTTGCCGGTCAGGGGATTGCGCTCGGCTGGCAGAGAACCGTCTCGGGACTGCTCGCGGAAGGAAAGCTCGTACGTGCCAGTGCCGCGAGCATCAAGCGCCCGACGGAAATTTCCGTGTTTCGCGGTCCGGGACGTGGCGGGCATGCGAACGTCGATCGGCTGATCCAATGGCTGCGGGCCGAACTTCAATGATTTTTGAGGCGCATCCGGTTGAAACCACTTCCAGCTCCAACAGTTTCCGCCGACTGTTTATGAGGGCGGGCGGATGCTCTACATTCATTTGCGGGAGTTCATCGCGTGGGGCTTTTTGAGCGTAACGGTCCTGTGCCGTACACCTGTAAAGTGAAGTCACCGGGGCGGACCTTTCGTTCGTCGACATCAAAGACACTCACGTCCGTCAAGCGGATGGCAGCCTGATCAGTCCGGGGGACTGGCGCCGGGGAGCAAGTATCATGAAGGGACTCATTGCGGCTGTACCGACACCTGTGGACGAAAGTCTCGCGCCGGTGAAGGCCGCGTTTCTCGAGCATTGCACATGGGCGCTCGCAGCCGGATGCGACGGGTTGAACGTGCTTGGCACGACGGGCGAAGCCAATTCGCTCGGCATGGCGCAGCGCAAGCAGGTCATGTCCTGGGCAGCAGGTGCGATCGACCCGGAGCGGCTGATGGTCGGCAGCGGCCTGCCGTCGTTGCACGACACTCTGGAGCTGACGCGATTGGCGGCGGGCATGGGATATCGCGTCGCGCTGGTGCTGCCGCCCTTCTACTACAAGCCGGTCGGCAATGACGGGCTGGTTGGCTGGTACGAGGCGCTGGACCGGGCGCTGGGCAGCGTGCCGATCGAGATCTGTTTCTACAATTATCCGCAAATGACCGGCACGCCGATCCCCGTCGAGGTTGTCGAGCGCCTTGCGAAACGCCATCCGCACCGCTTTACCGGGATCAAGGACTCGTCCGGGGATCTGGACTATTGCCGGACGCTGGCGGCACGTCTGCCGGGGTTCAAGGTCTTTCCGGGGTCGGAAACGGCGCTGGGCGAAAGCGCTGCCTCAGGCTTTGCAGGATGCATTTCCGCGACCGTCAACATCACCGCTCCGCTCTGTGCGCGCCTCCTGAGCGAAGGCGACACGAACGGACTTGGGGAACGGATCACCGCTCTTCGGGCCGAGATCGCCGGTCAGCCGATCATCCCGTCGGTGAAATATCTCGTGGGTCGGCGCTCGGGCGACGAGGTCTGGCAGACCGTTCTGCCGCCATTCGTCCCTCTGGAGACCGCCTCACGCCGGGTTCTCGACGCGATTGCCGCAAGTCTCAATGCGCCGGAACAGGATGAGGATGAAGAGGCGATCGCTGCCGATGCCGTGCGGACCCTTTTGAGGGAACGCGACGCATGATCACCTGTCTCAGGCTCCCGGCTGGACCGCTACGCTGAAATCTCGCCCTCGAGCACGCGCCGGAAAAGCTCTCGGGTGCTGTCATGGCGGTCCTGCGCAATTTCACCCACGAGTGCGCGCAAGGCATCGGACGCGGCATCCGGAGCGGTTGCCAGGTCATGCATGTCCCAGCGGACCACGCGCCAGTAGCTGGCCGAAAACGTATCTTTTAAAATCGGATCGACAATGAGGCCCGCCAGCAGGACATGCAGGCGGTTGCGAATATCGTATTGCAGATCCCTGTCCCTGGTGCCGTCGCCGGCCATGGAGGCCATGCCCGCAAGCGCCAGAATGTCGGATTGCTGCGCGATCGTCAGGTCCGGCAGATCGTGCAGCAGGACGGCCTGCAGGATGCCCCGGTGCGTCAGCAGATCACGTTCGCGGTTTTCCTCAAGCAGGGGGACGGCCATTGTGCCGACGCCGCTGCGCGTTTCCACCAGCCGTTCGTAGGCCAGTCGCTGCAGGATCTGCCGGATCGGCGTTCTGGACATGCCGTATTGTGCCGTAAGCGAGGTTTCGTGCAGCACCAGGTCTTCCCCCGGCGCACACATGCAGATGGTTCTGCGCAGGGCATCAAGCGTGACGGTGTACTTGCTGTCGAAATGGGATGGCTGGTTCATGGCGTGTGGCGATGGTCGAGGCAGGGGAAATGCGCTTTACGATAAGGAAATGTACCTGTATACAGGATGCTTCAGTTACTCAAGTATACATGTTGCCGATGATTCCCCCAAGCGCTCCTCCTCCGATCGGAACGCATCTGCGGACAGCCGATATTGCGGTCGCCGGACTGGTTCTGGGGATCGTCGTGCTGGCGATGTGGAATATTCTGGCGAACATGTCGGCGGCGGGTATCAGCCCGGGCTTCGACTTCCTCTGGCAGGAGGCGGGGTTTGACGTCAGCGAGGCGCTGATCCCCTATCAGCCGAGTGACAGCTATGCCCGTGTCATTCTGGCGGGGCTCTTGAACACGGTCTTTCTCGCGTCGATCTGCCTTGTGGTCTCGACCCTGGTCGGGGTGGCCTTCGGCCTCATCTCCGTCGGGCCGAGCCCAGTCGGCCGCGCCGTGGCAATGGCCTATGTGGAGCTTTTCCGTAATCTGCCGAAGCTGCTCGTGCTGCTGGTCCTTTACGTCGTCGCCGTCAACGGCCTGCCGCACGTGCGCCAGGCCATTTCGCTTGGCCCGATATACCTCTCCAACCGGTCTGTCGCCTTTCCCGTCATCATTTTCGGTGAAGGGGCCTGGATACCGTTCGCAGCCGCGCTGGCGGTCGTCGCAATTGCGGCTTGTCGGAAATATCTGCGTCGGCGATCGGCGGAGGCGCATGACAACTCGCGGACGGAACGGGTCATCATAGCGGCGGCCCTCGTCTTGCTTCCCGTGCTGACAATGCTGATTTTCGGTGTCCGGATCGATGTCTCCGTGCCGGAGCTCAAGGGCTTCGATTTCTCGGGCGGTGGCCGGCTCTCGACACAGTTTCTGGTCATCGTGATGACGCTCGGGCTCTATCACGGTGCCCAGATCGCGGAAGTGGTGCGTGGCGGGCTGAAGGCGATCCCTGTCGGCCAGACAGAGGCGGCGGCGGCGCTGGGTCTGAAGCGTCGGCAAACCGTGCGGTTCGTGATCCTGCCGCAAGTCCTGAGGCTGATACTGCCCCCGATGAACAACCAATATGTCAATCTGATCAAGAACACGTCGATCGCGATTGCCGTCGGCTACTCGGACCTCATGTCCGTCTCCGGAACGATCATCAACCAGACCTTCAAGCCGCTGGAGATGATGCTCATCACCATGGGGCTCTATCTCGGCCTGTGCGCCTGCCTGACAACGCTGACCAATCGGTATCACGCGCGTCTGACGAAACGCGAGGGGAGGTAGGCGGCATGGCTGCGCGGGCAGGCAATCGGATTACATCGACTGTCAGGGAGGCATTCGCCTCGCCGCTGGCGGCATTTCTGTCGGTGATCTCGGCCGTTGCTGCGCTCGCCCTCTTCTGGAGTGCGGTGAACTGGTTGGTCGTGGGTGCGGTCTGGCCCTGGCAAGCGCCTGACGTCTGCCGCACAAGCTCCGGGATCTGCTGGCCGTTTCTCGTCGAGAAAACCCGTTTCATCCTCTTCGGCACCTATCCGTTCGCGCTGCAGTACCGCCCCGCCATCGTATCTCTGATGCTGATCGTTCTGTCCGTTGTGACCTGCCGGCGGCTCGCCGCGGGAGGGCCTGCGCCGGATGCGAGAGGGCTCGCGCTGGTGTGGTTCGCGGTCATTGTGGTCGCCTTCGTCCTGATGGGCGGCGGCGTCTTCGGTCTGGCGGAGGTCGATCCGGTGCGCTGGAATGGTCTGCCAATCCTGCTGATGCTGTCGATCGTTGCGGTCGTCCTCGCGGCTCCGCTGGGAATCCTGCTGGCTTTGGCGCGCGTTCAGGCAGGCTATCCGCTTCTTGCCAGACTGTCCGCCGCCTATATCGAAACGGCGCGGGGCGTTCCCATGCTGACGGTTCTCTTCGTCGGCATCTTCGTGCTGCCTCTGACGCTGCCGGAGGGCACGAAAGTCTCCCCTGTTACCGCAACACTGGTGGCGTTGATCTTCTTTCATGCCGCCTATTTTGCCGAAGACGTTCGCGGCGGCCTGCTCGGATTGCCGGTCGGACAGGGCGAAGCGGCCCGCGCCCTGGGATTGTCCTACTGGCAGGCGACGCGGCTGGTCATCCTGCCCCAGGCTCTCCGCCGCAGCCTGCCGTCCCTCGTCAACAGCACGATTGGTGCCTATAAGGATACCTCGCTGGTCGTCGTCGTTGGCATTCACGATCTGACAGCGACTGCGCGCATGTCCTTCGGCGATCCAGTCTGGCGCAACAATGCACTGGAAGCCTACGCGCTTGTTGGTCTCTGGTTCTTTCTGTCCTGCGGTTTTCTCTCGGCTATCGGCAGGAAGCTTCACAAGTCCGCCCGGAGCTGACACGCAGGACCGGGAGAGGTGCACATATCTTGAACTGCCCAAAATAGCGGCTAGACAAGCTTCACAATCCTGTAGCAATGTACCTGTATACAGGCTTCGAAATGAATGATCCCTCCTTGTGAACAAAGGGAATTATCAATGAAAGTGCTTCTGACCGTTGCTGCCACGATGACCGCAGCGCTCGCCGCGATCCCGGCCCATGCAGGGCCGGTGATGGACGAAATCGTTTCAAGCGACAAGGTGATCTGTCTGGTGAATCCCAATTCGCCGGGCTTCTCGGTGGCTGACAGCGAAGGTGTCTTTCACGGGTTCAATACCGACTTCTGCCGCATGGCGGCCGCTGCCATTCTCGGAGATGCCGAAAAGGCTGACATGCGCGGCGTGGGCTTTTCCGACGCCCTGAAAACGCTTGTCGCGGGCGGTGGTCACATGGCCTCGCGCTCGATCACGCAGACCGGCACACGCGATGCCGATCCGGGGCTCTCCTTCGTCGTCACCACCTTCTACGACGGGCAGGGCTTCATGGTTCCGACGTCTCTCGGGGTCAACAGCGCGCGGGAACTCGGCGGGGCAACCATCTGCGCCGAAGACGGCTCGACGACGCTCATGAACATTGCCGACTGGTTCACTGATCAGGACATCGAATATCGTCTCGAGAACATTGCCGACAAGACGGCAAGGCTGGAAGCCTTCTTCTCCGGCAAATGCGACGTTTACGCCTCCGACATCACCGCGCTCTTTTCGGACCGGCTTCTGTCCAATGCACCGCTTGACTACAAGATCCTGCCCGAAGTCATTTCCGCCGAGCCGCTGACACTGGTCACCCGGCCGGACAAAACGTTCGAGACCGTGCTGTTCTGGGCTTTCCAGGTCATGCTGAACGCGGATCACTTCGGCATCAACTCGACGAATATTGATGAGGTCGTGGCAACTCTTCCGGACCAGCCGAAAGCGATCTACCGTCTGTTCGCCGACGACAGCGCGACGGTGGACATGGCCCGGAATCTCGGCATTCCCGAAGACTGGGCCTATCAGGTGATCAAGCAGGTCGGCTCCTATTCGGAAGTCTTTGACCGCAATCTGGGCAGGAAAACGGTGTTCGGCGTCGAGCTGAATGACACCTCGAATGCCTTGACGCGCGACGGCGGCCAGATGTTCGCCTATCCGATCCGCTGACACCCAACGGGCATGACTAGGTATCGGCGCTCGGGGAGGGCGCCGCGTCCGTTGCGTGCAACTTGTCAAAAGAAAAAGATATAACAAGCATGAGCAAGAGTGTTTCGCAGAAATACCCATCTGAGCTTCGAGCACGGTTGATGGAACAGGAAACGAGCGTCAGGACGGACATCGCCTATCCGGGCGGCGGGCGCATTGTGACGCTTGGCTTTCCCGGGCTTGCCTTTGACATCGCCGGCACCAGCGTGATCGAGCCGGAGCGCATGCAAGCGACATTGCAAGATCCTGCTCTTCAGGCTTGCGGTCTGCTTGTTGTTCTGGTGGAAAGGGCCGAGGTGCCCGAGAATGCCTGGTCCTTGCTGGGCGAGGCCGCGAGCGAACAGGCTATCCGCGTGGTTCATCTGCCGATCCGCGACTATCAGGCACCGGACGCGGAGTTCGAGGCAGGATGGCAATCCTTGCGAACGGAGATCGGGGAGCTTCTCGCCTCCGGCGGGGCCCTGGCGCTCTCCTGCCATTACGGCGCGGGGCGATCCGGCACCATGGCGGCCAGCCTGCTGATGGACAGCGGCATGACTGCCGACGAGGCCGTGGCGACCGTGCGGCGCCATTTTTCCGAATCCATCGAGAGTGAAGAGCAGCTGACCTGGCTCAAGGGGCGCCAGCCGAATAACGGGTCGCTCGGGTAGCAGCCCAGGCTCAGGCGTCCGCGCTGACTTCCCGCAATTCGACCTTGTAGCCCCACAGCCTTTCGACATGCTTCATCGTCGCATCCCGGTCCGCCGCGTGGAGCGGGACGCCGTCGCGTCGGATGGCCTGCAGGTGAAGACAGCGGTCGCCGAGCAGGTCCGCATCAACGATCTGGATATCCGGCTCCATGGACGACAGGTCGTGATTGCGGGCGAGCGCGTCGCGAAGCCGGCGGTAGCCGCGCGTGTCGTGGATATTGGTTATGGTGCTGAAGGGCGCGGCGGTCTCGTCGGCGAGCGAGAACATGCGGAACCGGCGCATCACCGTCGGCGACAGGAATTGCTGGATGAAGCTCTCGTCGCGATAATTCGCCCAGGCATCCTTCAGGACATGACGCCACTCGCCCTTGCCGGCGATATCGGGGAACCATTCCCTGTCCTCGTCTTCGGGCTCCTCGCAGATGCGCCGAATGTCCTGCATCATGGCGAAGCCGAGCGCGTAGGGGTTGATGCCGCTGAAGCGCGGATCGTCGAAATCCGGTTGCGTCAGCACATTCGTATGATTGTGCAGGATCTCCAGCATCGCCCCGTCGGTGAGCCGCCCGGCGCCGTAAAGGGCGTTGAGGATGTGATAGTGCACAAAGCAGGCGCAGCCCTCGTTCATGACCTTGGTCTGCTTCTGCGGATAGAAATACTGCGCGACATTGCGCACGATGGTCAGGATCTCCCGCTGCCAGGGCTGCAGGATCGGGCTGTATTGTTCCAGGAAATAGAGGAGGTTTTCCTCCGGAAGCTGCATCTTGCGCTTGCGTTCCTGCAGCGCCGCATCGGTGACGCCTGCCGCGTCCGGACGCGAGGGCAGCGTGTTCCAGAGATAATAGACATTCTGCTCGGCGGCGGCGAGCCGGGCCTGGCGCTGGTTTTCCGCCTCCTGAAGGGAAAGCTGCCGCGGGCGGCGGTGGCGGAAGACGCCGAACGGCATGAGGGCATGCGCGGCGTCCAGGATCGCCTCGACCTCGTCCGTCCCGTGGCGTTCCTCGCAGCCGGCGATATAGCGGCGGGAATATTCCAGATAGTCCAGAATGCCCTCGGCATCTGTCCATTGCCGGAACAGGTGGTTGGACTTGAAGAAGTGGTTGTGACCGAACGCTGCATGGGCCATCACCAGTGCCTGCAGCGGCATGGTGTTTTCCTCAAGGCAATAGCTGATGCACGGATCGGAGTTGATAACGATCTCATAGGCCAGGCCGCGGGCGCCTTTCCTGTAGAGCCGTTCGTGGCCGAGGAAATGCTTGCCGAAGGACCAGTGGTGGTACATCAGCGGCATTCCGATGGAGGAATAGGCGTCCAGCATCTGCTCCGACGAGATGATCTCCACCTGGTTTGGATAGAAATCCAGTTCCAGATCCTTGCGGGCAACCTCCTCGATCGCGTCGTAGGTGCGCCGAAGCGTGTCGAAGTCCCAGTCCGTCTGATCGAACAGAAGATCTCCGGCAGCACTGGTGGCCCGGCTAGCCATTGGCTTTCCCCTCGTGATCGCGCGCAAACAGTTCGCGGAAAACCGGATAGATATCCGTGGCTCTCGCCACACGCTTGCGGGCGAAATTGGGCCAGGCCTCCGCGACCTTCCTGTAGGCTTCCCACAGTTCCATGCCGGTTTCCTCGCTCCGGATGAGCTGGGCCTCGTCCTCGCCGACAATCTCGACATAGGCGAAATACTGGCAGACCGGCATAAGGTGCTCCCTGAGAACGGCGGCGCAGACCGTGGAGTCGCCGTTGAAGTTCTCCCCGTCCGAGGCTTGTGCGGCATAGATGTTCCACTCCGACGGCGGATACCGCTCGGCGATCACCTCGTTCATCTTGACGAGGGCAGTGCTGACGACCGTGCCGCCTGTCTGCGGCGAATAGAAGAAGGTTTCCTCGTCCACCTCGTCGGCATCATGGGTGTGCCGGATGAAGACGACGTCGGTCTTCTGGTAGCGCCGGTCGAGGAAGAGATGCAGCAGCATGAAGAACCGCTTGGCCAGGTCCTTTTCGCGTTCGCCCATGGAGGCCGACACATCCATGAGGCAGAACATCACGGCGTTTGCATTGGGTTCGGGGCGCTGCTGGAAATAGTTGTAGCGCACGTCCAGCGGGTCGATGTAGGTGACGATCTTCCTGCGGCGGGTGATCTCATCATAGCGTGCCCGGAGCGTCGCAAGCTCCGCACACTGCTCCGCCGTCGGCGACGCGAGGGTTTCAAGCTGCGTGATGCGAGCGAGCAGCTCTTCCGCCTCCCGGCTCTTTGGGCGCCTGAGGCCGATGCGCCGGCCCATGGCGTTGCGCATGGTTCTGCCGACATTGATGTTGGCGGGGGACCCGGAGGTGGAATAGCCGGCCCGTTGCGGATGGGTTCGGGTGATTTCCTTCAGGCTCTGCTTGACCAGATCCGGCAGCTCCAGATCCTCGAAGAAGAAGTCCAGGAATTCCTCCCGCGTCAGGGAAAAGAGAAAGTCATCCTCACCGTCCCCGTCGGCCGAGCCCTGCTTGCCGGCACCGCCCGCGCTGCCTCGGGGAGGCTTGCGGATGCGGTCGCCGGTCTGGAAGGTCTTGTTGCCCGGCAGGACATGTTCGTGCCGCCCGCCGGTTCGGGCATTCCGGAACGTGGGTTCGCTGACGCCGCCTGTCGGTACGGACACCTTCTTGGCACGGTCGACATCCGCAATGCCCCGCTCCCGGACAGCCTCGTCGACCGCCTGCTTGATCTGTGAGCGCACGCGCTTGAGGAACCGCCGCCTGTTGCTGAGGCTCTTGTCCTTGGGATTCAGGCGCCGGTCAACGAAATGGGCCATGTTGCAGTCTGTCTCCTGACCCTTCCTACCCCGCCTTGTTCACGCGCATGTACCATTCGACCAGCCGCCTTACCTGGCGTTCGGTGTAGCCGTGAGCAGTCATGCGTTCCACGAACTCGTGATGCTTGGCGTCTGTTTCCTTGTCGCGCTTGGCGCCGAAGCTGATCACCGGCAGCAGTTCCTCGACCTTGCCGAACATCCGCTTCTCGATCACCTGACGCAGCTTTTCGTAGCGGCGCCAGTCCGGGTTCATGCCCTGGTTCTCGGCTCTTGCCCGCAGGACGAACTTGACGACCTCGTTGCGGAAGTCCTTGGGATTGGCAACGCCCGCCGGCTTTTCGATCTTCTCCAGTTCCTTTTCCAGAACGTCCCTGTCGAAAAGCTGCCCGGTGTCCGGATCCTTGTAGTCCTGCTCCTCGATCCAGGCATCGGCATAGGCGATGTAGCGGTCGAAGAGGTTCTGGCCGTAGTCGGTATAGGATTCCAGGTAAGCCTTCTGGATTTCGTTGCCGATGAACTCGGCATAATGGGGCGCGAGTTCCGATTTCAGGAAGTCGAGGTATCGTGACTCGGTTTCCTTGTCGTACTGCTCGCGCCGCACCGCCTGCTCCAGCACGTACATCAGGTGAACCGGGTCTGCCGAGACTTCTTCCGTGTCGTGGTTGAATGTTTCGGACAGGACCTTGAAGGCAAAGCGCGTGGAGATGCCGTTCATGCCCTCGTCGACGCCGGCGGCATCGCGATATTCCTGCAGCGACTTGGCCTTCGGATCCGCATCCTTCAGCATTTCGCCATCATAGACCCTGAGCTTGGAATAAAGTGTCGAGTTCTCGTGCTCATGCAGGCGCGTGAGCACACTGAAGCGGGCGAGAAGGGGCAGCGTCTCGGGGGCGCATGGGGCCTGCGACAGGGCGCTCTGACTGAGCAGCTTTTCGTAGATTTCAGCTTCCCCGGAGCATCGCAGGCAATAGGGGACCTTCACGACGCTGATGCGGTCGAGAAAGGCTTCGTTGTTCTTGTTGTGCTTGAACTGGTGCCACTCGGATTCGTTCGAATGGGCCAGGATCAGGCCCTGGTAGGGCATGGCGCCGATGTTCTCGGTGCCGACATAGGAGCCTTCCTGGGTGGCCGTCAGCAGGGGATGCAGTACCTTGATCGGCGCCTTGAACATCTCCACGAATTCCATCAGCCCCTGGGTGGTGCGGTTGAGAGCACCGGAATAGCTGTAGGCGTCCGGATCGTCCTGACTGAAGTCCTCGAGCTTGCGGATGTCCAGCTTGCCGACGAGCGAGGAGACATCCTGGTTGTTCTCGTCGCCCGGCTCGGTCTTGGTCACACCGATCTGGCGCAGACGCGATGGGTACAGCTTGACGATGGAGAATTTGGAAATGTCGCCGTCCAGCTCGTCCAGGCGCTTGGAGGCCCAGGGCGAAATAAGGCCGGTCAGCAGGCGTCGGGGTATGTTGTACTTGTCTTCAAGAAGGTCGCCCATCCGGTCCGGATTGAACAGGCCGAGCGGAGATTCATAAAGCGGGCTGATCTCGTCGCCCGCCTTGAGCACGTAGATCGGCTCCTGCTCAATCAGTTTCTTGAGGATTTCGGCGATGCTCGATTTGCCGCCGCCGACGGGGCCGAGCAGATAGAGGATCTGCTTGCGTTCCTCCAGCCCCTGGCTGGCGTGGCGGAAGAACCCGACGATCCGCTCGATCGTGGCTTCCATTCCGAAAAGGTTCTTGAAAGGCGCGTACCGCTTGATGGTGCGGTTCATGAATATGCGGCCGAGACTCTGGTCCTGGCTGGTGTCGATGACCTCGGGCTCTCCGATCGCGGCCATCATGCGCTCGGCTGCCGTTGCCCGCATCAACGGATCGTCGCGGCATCCAAGCAGATAGTCCTGGATCGAAAGCTCTTCCAGGTTCTTGTTTCTATATTCCTCGGCGAAGCGTGTGTAGATCTCCATATTGCAACTTCCATCGTTAGGCGACCCCGCGGAAGCAACCCCTCGAAGAATACATGGGGTACGCGCGCGCCGTGGCAATTGCTAAGACAGGATTCAGCAGATTTTTGTTTCCTGCAACCTCATAAGTTAAAGACTACCCCTTTTGCGCTGCGGCAAGTGAATGGTTTCTCGCGATTTTATGGATTGCACACCGCTTTTGTAAAACCTTTGCGTGCTACCGCCTGATGCGTGGAACGCAGCGTCATCAGCGTGCGGAAAAGTGAGGTGGCAAACTCGCCAATGATCGCGGGGGCATGTCCGGGCACCCTCGAATCACCTGAGGTCACGTGCGCCGCGCCTCATGACGGGCATCGGGGACGGGGTCATTCGCGGCGTGTGACAAGGTGTCCGGAGGCTCGCGGCAAACCGGTACAAACATCTCGAAAACTGATATCGGTTGGTTGACCAAGACAAAGCGCGGCAGGCGGAGCAGGGAAGGCATGCGGGTAATCGACAGTCATACGGCCGGCGAGCCGACACGGGTGGTGATCGATGGTGGGCCGAACCTCGGGACAGGGACGCTGGCCGAACGCGCAGCGCGGTTGGAGACGGAGCATGTCGACTTCTGCGCGTCGGTTGTCCTGGAGCCGCGCGGTCACGAAGCGGTGATCGGTGCACTGCTGCTGCCCCCTTCCGATCCCGAATGCGTTGCCGGAGTGATCTATTTCAACAATCTGAAGAACCTTGGCATGTGCGGCCATGCCACGATCGGGCTGGCGGTGACGCTCGCCCATATGGGCCGCATCGGGCCAGGTCGGCACAAGTTCGAGACGCCTGTCGGGGTCGTCGAAATCGATCTCATCGATGCCCATACGGTGGCCGTCGTCAACATCGAGGCCTACCGGCTGCACAAGGACATCACGATCGAGGTCGAAGGGCACGGACCCGTCACCGGCGATGTCGCCTGGGGCGGCAACTGGTTCTTCCTCGTCAAGGAGAGCCCGCTTGACCTTGTGCCTGCAAATATCCGCGCGCTGACGGATCTGACCCTGCGCATCAGGGCGGGGCTCGACAAGGCCGGCGTCACGGGTGCGGACGGGGCGTGGATCGATCATATCGAACTGTTCGGCCCGGCTCAGGATCCGGCTGCGAACAGTCGCAATTTCGTCCTGTGTCCGGGCGGGGCCTATGACCGATCGCCCTGCGGCACGGGATGTTCTGCGAAACTCGCCTGTCTGGCCGAAGACGGCGTGCTGGCGCCCGGCGCCGAGTGGCTGCAGGAAAGCGTGATCGGCAGCACCTACAAGCTGAGCTATCAGCCCGGGGCCCATGGTGGTGTCATTCCCACGATAACCGGCCAGGCCTTCGTCACGTCCGAGGCGCTGCTGATC
Organism: Rhodobacterales bacterium; assembly: GCA_008107755.1. Taxonomy (GTDB): domain Bacteria; phylum Pseudomonadota; class Alphaproteobacteria; order Rhizobiales; family Stappiaceae; genus Roseibium. Next base: position 7,514 of record VIRH01000069.1, on the reverse strand, counting down.
CTCGATCCGGAGGATCCCTACAGATTCGGCATCCGGGGCTGACAGTTTTTTCCTGGCAGGTCTTGCTCCTGCTCTTCTTCCTTTGCGGACATTTCGTCCGCCTTCAATCGAGTTTGCATGATGGCTGAGAAGGTTCACGACATAATAGTGATCGGCGGTGGCCTCGTCGGGATCAGCGCTGCCCTCGCGCTGCAGGGGCGGGGGCGCGAGGTGCTTGTTCTTGATCGGCCGGACGAGACGCTGAAAGCCTCGCAGATGAATGCAGGCGCCTTTGCGTTCTGCAATGTCGAGCCGCTGGCAACGCCCGGCATCATGCGCAAGGCGCCGGGCTGGCTTCTCGATCCGCTTGGCCCGCTGTCCGTGCCGCCCTCCTATGCCTTTAATATCCTGCCCTGGATGCTGCGTTTCTGGCGCGCAAGCCTGCCGGATCGCTACCGGCAAGCGGTGCTCGCGCAATCGGCGATGATGACCCACTGCGAGGCTGCGCTGAAGCGCCAGGTCGGCGCGACATCGGGAGCGGCGTTTCTTCGCCAGGAAGGTCAGCTCCAGCTCTATGAAGGGGCGGGCGAATACCGCGCGAGCCTTGAGGAATGGAACCTTCGCAAGGAACTCGGCATCGCTTTCGAGCTTCTGGAAAGCGCGGAGGCCATCGCGGCGCTGCAGCCGGGACTTGATCCGCGTTTCACCCATGCGGGGTTTACGCCGCACTGGACCAATTCGGTCGATCCGAAGTTGTGGCTGGCCCATTTGACCGAGGTGTTTCTGCAGCGCGGCGGCGCGATCGAGCGTCTGGCCGTTGCGGCGCTTGCTCCCGGGGAAGGGGCGGTCGAATTGCGCACATCGTCCGGCGACTATCACGCCTCGCAGATCGTGGTCAGCGCCGGAGCCTGGTCGCATCATCTCAGCAGAAGCATCGGAGAGCCGTTCCCGCTTGAAACCGAGCGCGGCTACAACACGACGTTGCCGGAAGGCGCTTTCGACCTGAAGACACACCTGACCTTTTCCGGCCACGGCTTTGTCGTGTCGAAGATCAACGAAGGCATTCGCGTCGGTGGTGCCGTGGAGCTGGGCGGATTGAATTTGCCGCCGAACTACAAGCGCGCCGAAACGCTTCTGAACAAAGCCAAACAGTTCCTGCCCGCCCTCAAGACGGATGGTGGAACGCAGTGGATGGGCTATCGGCCGACGCTGCCGGACAGCCTTCCCGTCATCGACCGGTCGCCTTCCGAGCGCCGGGTGGTCTATGCTTTCGGGCATGGGCATCTGGGGCTGACGCAATCGGCCGGCACGGGGGAAATCGTCGCCGCGCTCGTACACGACGAAACACCGCCGATAGACCTCGGAGCATTTTCCGCAAGCCGTTTCTGATTACGGGAGGAACAGGGTGAAGATTACCGCGATCAACGTCTTTCAGGTGGATCTGCCGCTCAAGGAGGGGCGGTACAGCTGGTCCAACGGCAATTACGTCGAGGTCTTCGACAGCACCGTCGTGGAAATCGAGACTGACGAGGGATTGAAAGGCTACGCGGAGTGCTGCCCGCTCGGCTCGGCTTACCTGCCGTCCTACGCGCTGGGCGTGAGAAGCGGTCTTCAGGAACTCGCGCGCCACCTTATCGGACAGGATCCGCTTAATCTCGGTCGGATCAACCGGGTCATGGATGCGGCGCTGCGCGGGCATCCCTATGCCAAGGCGCCGATCGATATCGCCTGCTGGGATATTATGGGGAAGGCGTCGGGCTTGCCGCTCAATACGCTTCTGGGAGGAGCGGCCCAGGACGACGTCGTGCTGTACCGGGCAATCAGCCAGGAAGCGCCGGAGAACATGGCTCGGAAGATCGAGGGATATGCGGCTGAAGGCTACACGAAATTCCAGCTCAAGGTCGGCGGTGATGCCAATGACGACATCGATCGCATTCACGCAACACGGTCCGTTCTGAAGAAATCGGATCTGCTCGTAGCCGATGCCAATACGGGTTGGACGAAGCACGAAGCGGCGAGGGTGGTCGGAGCTGTCGCGGCGCTCGATGTCTATATCGAGCAGCCCTGCCTGACCTACGAGGAATGCCTCTCGATCCGGCGTCGCACCGCGCTGCCCTTCGTTCTTGACGAGGTGATCGACGGGGCGGGGACCCTGGTTCGCGGGATTGCCGAGGATGCGATGGACTGCATCAACCTGAAGATTTCGAAGGTCGGCGGACTGTCGAAGGCAAGGCTGATGCGTGACCTGTGCATCGCCGAGGGCATTCCGATGACCATCGAGGATACCTGGGGCGGCGACATCGTGACGGCCGCGATCGCGCACCTGGCCCTGTCGACGCCGGCCGAGTTCACATTCTCGGCGACCGACTTCAACAGCTATGGCACCGTGGACATCGCCAGTGGCGCGCCGAAACGGGTCAACGGCAGGATGACCGCCTCCAATCTGCCGGGCCTCGGCATCGAGCCACTGTTCGATGCGCTGGGCGAGCCGGTGGCGCGCTACAGCTAGGAGACGGGCGAAATGCGCAGCACGAGAACCATCCATGTGATTTCGTGTCATGCCGAGGGCGAGGTCGGCGACGTCATCGTCGGCGGCGTTGCCCCGCCGCCGGGCGAAACGATCTGGGAGCAGCGCAGTTTCATCGCCAGGGACCAGTCCTTGCGCAATTTCGTGCTGAACGAACCGCGCGGCGGGGTGTTCCGCCATGTCAATCTGCTGGTGCCGCCGAAACACCCCAATGCCGATGCCGCCTTCATCATCATGGAGCCGGAAGATACGCCGCCCATGTCCGGCTCCAATTCGATCTGCGTTGCGACGGTGCTGCTCGATGGCGGCATTCTTCCCATCACGGAGCCGGTCACGGAACTGGTGCTGGAAGCGCCGGGCGGTCTGGTGAAGGTCAGGGCCGACTGTTCCAACGGCAAGGCGCAGCGCATTCATGTCAGAAACGTGCCGAGTTTCGCCGACAGGCTGGATGCGCCGCTCGAAGTCGAAGGTCTCGGGACCTTGTCCGTCGACACGGCCTATGGCGGAGACAGTTTCGTTGTCGTTGACGCCAAGGCGCTCGGCTTTGCTATCGAGGAAAGCGAGGCGGGCGATCTTGCGCGGCTCGGCGTGCGCATCACCAATGCCGCCAACGAGCAACTCGGTTTCTCGCATCCGGACAACCCGGATTGGGACCACATCTCGTTCTGCGCCTTTTGCGGACCGGTGTCTCGCGGCGCGGACGGGCTGGGCGGCCGCTCGGCTGTAGCGATCCGGCCGGGGAAGGTGGACCGGTCGCCGACGGGAACCGCCGTTTCCGCGAGGATGGCTCTTATGGCCGCGCGAGGCGACATGAAGGTCGGCGAGACTTTTGTTGTGACATCGATCATCGGGTCGCGCTTCACCGGGAAAATCCTCGAGCGTACCAGCGTCGGCGGCAAGGACGCGATCGTTCCGGAGATCAGCGGCCGGGCCTGGCTGACGGGCATTCACCAGCACATGCTGGATCCCGACGACCCCTGGCCCGGTGGTTACAGGCTCAGCGATACCTGGGGAGCCTGAGCAGACGGACTGCGCACAAGACCATTTCGCCACAGCGTCTTGCATCGCAGATGCAAACCCATACCTTGAAAGTGGCTCCCGCCGCGGGCGGCGGACGGATCGTTGCCACGATAAGGTGCGTCGCGAACCGGAATTCAGCAAAGCAGAAGGATTGACTTATGGCTCTTCGTATCAATGACACGGTTCCGAATTTCACTGCGGAAACCGATCAGGGACCGATCACGTTTCATGACTGGATCGGCGACAGCTGGGCAATCCTGTTCAGCCATCCGAAGGATTTCACGCCGGTCTGCACAACCGAATTCGGCGCGGTCGCACAGCTTGCCGACGAATGGGCAAAGCGCGGCACCAAGGTGATCGGCGTTTCCGTGGACAGCGCGGACGACCATCGCAAGTGGAAAGGCGACATCGAGAAAGTGGGCGGTGCCGCTGCCGGCTTCCCGATCATCGCCGACACCGGCCTGGAAGTCTCGAAAGCCTTCGACATGCTGCCGGCGGAAGCCTATCTCCCCGATGGCCGCACCCCGAATGACAGCGCCACCGTCCGCTCCGTCTTCATCATCGGCCCGGACAAGCAGCTGAAACTCTCCATGACCTATCCGATGACCGTCGGCCGGAATTTCGCGGAGGTCCTGCGCGCCCTCGATGGTCTTCAGACGGCAGCGAAGGGTGTTGCGACGCCGGCCAACTGGCAGGTCGGCCAGGACGTGATCATTCCCGCGTCGCTGAGCGATGACGACGCAAGGGCGAAGTTCGGCGAGTTCGAAACGGTTCTTCCCTATCTGCGCAAGACCAAGGCGCCTGCCTGACCCTGACGAGGCGCGGCGACATCACACGCAGTTGTTGATCGAATGTGCAGTCGCGGCTTCCCGCCGCGGCTGTTGCACAAGATCAGAAATGCTGGCCGCAAGTTCTTTTTTCTTTAGCCGCAGGCTTCCTTTCTCTGCGCGTCTTTCAAACTCTTTCATCGGGCACCTCATCCTGAGGAAGACCGTCAGGTCTGTCTCGAAGGATGGGCGGCACGGCCTGACCCAAGCGGCTCATCCTTGCAGAAAGCGTTTTCACGCTTCCTCAGGATGAGGTCGAATGAGCGGCGATTGCAGATCCATCTCGCTAGAGGCTTGATCGCCGCCCATCCAAGGTTCCCTAATTGCGAAGAGATCAGAGCACCGAGCGAAGCCCTGGAAGATGGTTTCGCGGTCTGGCGCCGCTTTCCTCATTGCTTCGGGTCGCCTGATCAATCCAGCGCAGCCGAGCCTGGCCGGTCGACCTGCCGAACCGGTCCTCGAAATCAGATGACACGGCAATGCCATCCACGCCCGTGCGCCGCCGTGCTTGACGGCTTTGCCGAAGCGGTTCACTCAAATGGGCGGAAAACGCGAATCGTCAGGCGGTGAAACAACATGCCGGAAGCCATGGACAAGAAGGGTGCGCTCAGTGAAGCCGGTCAGGACGTGATCCTGGTCGAGAAACTGCTGGTCCCGGCCGAGATCGGCATCCTCGACAGCGAAAAGGGGCGGACCCAGTTCGTCTGTTTCGATCTGGAGATCTTGGCGGTGCCCGGATATCGCAAGATCGTATGCGAGACCGGGCAGTTCATTTCCTATGCGGATCCTGTTGCCTTCATCCAGGAAAAGGCGGCTGCGGGCGGCCATGTCGACCTCGTCGAGGACTGGGCGGAAGAGGTCGCGGAATTCGTGCTCCGCAATCCGCTGGCAGAACAGGTGACCGTCAAGGTGACCAAGCCGGATATTTTCGAGAATGCGGCCGCCGTCGGCATCAAAGTGATCCGCCGGCGCGCCTGAGACGGCTCCCGGCCTCGGTCGAGCGTTGCCCGCGACCTGCGCGGGTGCAACATTGACGCAAGGCCCGTCTGGTGCGGCCTCTCGATTTGAACCTGAACGTATTAGAAGAGTTGGATACCGATGATTTCCGCCGATCGCCTTCTCCCGCTATGGCTCAAGTACAGGGATGCCCTCGAGGCGCCGATCAAAACGTTCGAATTTCCGAAGTTCGGAAAGCGGTTCGAGGACCGGACCTACCAGATGGGGGTCCTCAACCTGTCGCCGGACAGCGCCTACCGCGAAACCATCTGTCATTCGTTCGAGGCTGCGCTCTATCGCGGGCGGCGGATGACGCTGGAAGGCGCGGCGATGGTGGATATCGGTGCGGAGTCCACGGGCGAAACGGCAGATATCGTTTCCATCGAGCGCCAGATCGACCGCATGCGCCCGGTCGTCAAGGCTCTGGCCGAGGAGAATATCCTTGTGTCTGTCGAGACGTATCATCCGGAAGTCGGTGTGGCGCTGGTGGAGGCCGGGGCGGGGGTCGTCAACCTGACCGGGCGTGTCGACGATCCGGAATTCTATCGCGCGATCGCCCTGCAGGAAGCAGGCGTCATTCTCTGTTACACCCCCGGCAAAAACGCGCGCTCCGAAGACTATCTTCCGCCGGCGGAGGAAATCTTCGACCACCAGCTTGCCTTCTTCAGAGACCGAATTCACCTCGCGACGGAGGCAGGCATCGAGCGGCTGTGGGTTGATCCCGGGTTCGGTTTTGCGCTGAACCTGCCCGACGGTCCGGACCGTATCCGCTATCAGACGGACAGCATCCTGCAATCGTTCCGACTGCGAGAACTCGGTTGGCCGGTGACCGTTCAGTTGACCGGCGCCGTCCATCTCTTCCGTGACGAGGTCCGGGTCGCCCAGACGAGTGCGGCAACCATTGCCGTCATGTCGAAGGCCAATCTCGTCAGAAGTCATGAAGTGCCGCGCGTCCAACCCGTGCTGAACCTGCAGGACTACGCCTGAACTACCAAACCGGAGGAGACCACCGATGACGGAAAAGAAGATCGCTCTTGTCACCGGGTCGGGAAAGCGTCTCGGCAAGGCCATCGCCCGCGGGCTTGCGGACGAGGGCTACGCGATGGGCCTTCATTACAACTCCTCGGCCGATGGCGCGCAGGAACTGCTTCAGGACATTCAGGCCGAAGGCGGCGAGGCGACTCTGGTGCAGAAGGATCTGAGCGATCCGGAGCACGCGGGAGACCTGATCGCCGAGACAGCCGAGGCGCTCGGCGGCCCGGTCCAGGTTCTCGTCAACTCGGCGTCGGCCTTCGATGCCGACACTCTCGACAGCCTGACACTGGAGACATGGCAGTTCCTGATGAACGTCAACGCCGCCGCGCCCGTATTCCTCATGCAGGCCTTTGCCCGGCAGGAAGGACTGACGGGGGGCGGGGCGATCGTCAATATCCTCGACACCCAGCTGAAGTCTGCCTCGCCGGAACGGTTCAGCTATTTCTGCGGCAAGTTCGCCCTTGATGGCGCAACACGGCTGGCGGCGTTCGAGCTCGGCCCGAAAGGCATAACCGTCAACGCGGTCGCGCCGGGTCTCGTGTTGCCGAGCGACCAGACGCAGGAGGAATTCGAAAGCCGGCAGGAAATGACGCCGATCGGACCGGGGCTAGGGCCGCAGGACATTGTTGCCGCGGTCCGATACCTCGTGTCGGCGCCGCAGGTGACCGGTCACACGCTGGTGGTGGATTCCGGCCAACGGTTGATGGGGTTCGGCAATTCGCCGATCGGCTGAAGTCCGGGCCGGGCCCTTGCGGGTTACCAAAAGGTTAATATCCACCGCCCCTGTGGGCACTGAAACTTTCTCGAAAAAAATCGAATTTGGTCGTTGACGGGTCAGATTGGTGTGCGTATAACGCGTTCATCGACGGCGGCAACGTCGCTGGCGACAGGGTTTTGCGCCCTAACTTCCAGACAATTGGTCGAGATCGGCCGGGCTTGAAGGTTCGGACAGGTTTCGTTTTGTTTGGGTTTGGGTAGCGACTTGCGAGGGTTTTGTCCCTCTGTTCTTTGACAATTGGATATGATGAAGGAAGGGAAGCGTAGGCGGCGTTGGCCTTGCGATCATCGGATACTTTCGGGTGTTTGGTGGTTTTAAGAGTTACGCAGGTACGCTGATCTTTCAAACAAGG
>VIRH01000081.1 GCA_008107755.1 Rhodobacterales bacterium | reverse complement strand
GCGCCAGCTTGATCAGGGCCAGCGGTAACGTATGCCGCACAAACAGGCCGGACATATGAAAGCAACCGATCACCGCAACAAGACAAAAACAGCTCTTGCCATAGGGGGCGTCCACATATGAATCAAATCAACCCTGATTTGGCTACCCGGTTATGAGGGCGTGACCAAGGCCGGAGCAACAAGTTGGCAATGCCCTACCTCTTCATGGGCTCAGAAGGCGGCGGCAAATCCGCGGCTATCGCCTATACCCTGATCGAAACCGCAAAACTCAACAACATTGACCCGCAAGCCTGGCTGACCTGGGTCCTGGCACAAATCGCTGACCACAAGATCAATCGCATCAACGAACTCATGCCATGGTGTTACGCTGCAAAGGCAGCGTCACAGAGCGCGAGGCAGCCATGAAGACCGCCTTCACCGGACGGACACGGTGCATGCTCCGATGACCGTAGAGCAAATCCCCGAGGCAACAGAAAAGTCCCCACTCTGCAGACAGCGTTTGGCCCATACGCTGCAATGGCCCGGTTCGGCTTCCTCGAAGTGTGAACTTTGAACTGGAAGCGAGTTCCGGGCGAATAACCTACCATCATCTTTTTTGTATTTGCGGGCAAAGTAATGCCCTCTGAGTGCATGAATTGTTACTGTTAACAATTTTATATTAACTATAATTTACATGAAAAAACTCAGAGTTGCTTACAGAAATCAGTTGCGGTTGCAGTTAACGCGATTGGGTTGTTGGCGCTGGCGTCGAGACATTTTTCGCTCAACGGCATTCTCAGTGATTCCGAACTTATGTTTTGATCGATAGGGACCCCTGCGATGACCTGGCACACTCTTCTCCGCGATTTAACCAGCTCAATCTGCTTTTATCTTGGGCCGTTGCCATATCAGCAAGCTTGGCCGCTGCGATTGGCAATTCCGAGCGCCATGCTTTTCCTTTTGCCTCCGCTGCCGCAGGCCTGGGCGGCCTGCGTGCAAAACGACATCGAAGTCAGCCAGATATCCAGACTGAAGACGGGTGATAGCCTGGTCTGCAACGACATTTTTTTGAGCGATCCGATCGCGGCAGAGGGCGGCGCCACCGGTGTAACGATTACACTCGGAAATGGCGATGGCGCTGCGGCAGGCACCGATACCCGGATCGATACCGGGCATCGCGCGGTTTCCATCGGCGGGGACAGCGACGTTGTCGTCAATAACGATGCGGCAATTTCAACGACGGGTGTGCGCAAGGACGGCATCCATGCCAGTGGCGATGGAAACGAGATTGTTGTCGAGGGCGGCGCAATATCGACCGCGGGAGGAACGAGTTACGGCATCAACAGTTCCGGCAACGGAAGTACAATCAGGTTCGATGGCGGGCAGTTGGCGACGACAGGACACGACTCAGACGGCATACATGTTAACGGCGATGATACAGGTGTCTTACTCGCTGGAGGAAAAATATCGACCGCGGGGTTAACTGCCGCCGGTGTCCTGGCCGCCGGTTCTGGCAATGCCATCCACCTCCACGGTGCGGAGATTTCGACGATTAACCAACACGGCTTTGGTATTGTTGCCGTCGGAAACGACAACAATATCATGATCGATGGAGGATCGATCTCGACGGAGGGTGTCGGTGGCTCTGGTCTCATTGTCAACGGGGACCGCAACGTCATCACGCTCAATGGTGGAAAGATCTCAACGCTAGGCTATGCGGCCCACGCGATCATACTGCAATGGTTTGCCCTCGGCGGCGATCCAAATTCCACCGGCGGCGACACTATTACTATCAACAGTGGTGAAATTTTCACCTTCGGCGATGCATCGGTCGGTTTGAATATTCACGAGGGCAGGGACTACAAGATTGTGATGACTGGCGGCTCGATCAAGACGGCCGGTGACGTGGGTCACGCCATTTATGTAGACGCGCAAGATTCCCTCGTTTCTTACAGCGGAGGACTGATTTCGACAGCCGGTTGGAGCGCCAAAGGTATCTATGTTCTGGGCGGTGGAAACACCGTCGATTTCACCGGCGGGTCGATCGTCACCAGTGGAGAAGGCTCTGCCGGTATTCACGCCAGAGGCGGATCCAACACCATTGCCATGACCGGCGGAGCGGTGGCCTCCTCCGGACCGGAAGCCTTTGCTGTGCGAATTGACACGGTCGCGGGGCTCACCGACGACCTCACCATCGGCACCGGCGTCTCGCTGGCCGGCGATATCCAAGCCTTTGGCGACGGAATGGCGCTGCTGACGCTCAATGGAAACGGCTCAAGGCTATATGCAGACGAGATTGTCGGCTTTGATCTATTGACCAAAAGGGATAAAGGCAGCTGGATTCTTGACGGTGACCTCATCGACGTTTCAAAGATCGGTTTGTCCGCTGGTCTTCTTGCAATCAACGGCGATGCCGGCGACAGTGAAGTCTCTGTAGCGTCCGGAGCGACGCTCACCGGAACCGGCAACCTCGGCGCGTTGAACGTCTTGCGTGGCGGCACCCTTGCCACTGGTAATTCCATCGGAACGCTGAGGATCGAAGGCGATGCGGGCTTCGCCAGCGGATCCATATTCGAGGTGGAGGTTAACGGCGCTGGCGATGCGGACCTCGTCGCCTCCGGATCGGCCACCATCGAGGGCGGCACGGTTCGCGTGCTGGCCGAGAACAGGGTCGATGACGGATCGACCTACGATGAGCTGACGACGTATGAAATCCTGTCGGCAGACGAGGGCGTTTCGGGAACCTTCGATGCTGTGAGGGACGATTTCGCTTTCCTGAACGCCAGTCTGGGCTACACGGACAACTCGGTACTGCTTACTCTGGAGCGCAACTCGCGGCAGTTCTCCGACGTGGCGCTGACCCCGAACCAGGCCGCCACCGCAGATGGCGTCGAGAGCCTCTCTTCGGGAGGTCTCTTCGATCTCGTTATGTTCCAGACCGAGGCAAAGGCGCCACATGCTTTCGACCAGCTCTCTGGTGAAATCTATGCATCGCTGAAGTCCGGCTTGATCGAAGACAGCGCTCTTTTGCGCAATGAACTCGAGAACCGCATCCAGGCGACTTTCGACGCGCCGATGACGGCAACTCAAAGGGGTGTTCGCAGCCGGGGGCTGAATATCTGGGGCACAGCGACAGGTGTCATTGGCGATATCGCGGGCGACGGAAACTCCGCCGACTTTCGCCGGAACGGTGCCGGCCTGCTGGTTGGCACCGACATGGTCGCGACCAATTGGGTTCTGGGTGCTGAACTCGGCTATACGCATTCCGACTTCGCTGCCGCCACCAGGTCGTCTACGGGTACTGCCGACGGCTATCATGTTGGTGTTTACGGAGGCAGGGAATTTGCCGACCGCCTTCGCATCGGCTCGGGCCTGACCTACAGCCATCACGACGTCGACGTGGAGCGGTCACCCGCCTTTGAAGACTTTGGCGAGGATCTGAGTTCTTCCCAGAAAGCTCGCATGCTTCAAGCGTTCGGGGATGTCGGATACCGTCTTCGTGCGGAAAAGGCATCGCTTGAGCCCTTTGCCAATATGGCCCAGGTTGCCTTTCTAAGCGGCGATTTTGTGGAAACGGGTGGAGACGCGGCGTTAGCGGGGCAGGGGGCGTTGAGCAATCTCACATATACCACGCTGGGCCTGCGGGGGAGGTTCGACCTGCCGGTGATGTCTGGCAAAGCGGAAGCATTCGGCTCAGTTGGCTGGCAACACGTATTCGGTGACACAGTGCCGACGAGCAGGCAGAAATTTGAGGGGGGCGAACGGTTCACGGTGACCGGCGTACCTGTGGCACAAAATACTCTGTTGGTGAGTGCCGGGCTCGATGTTGACCTCGCCAACAATTTCTCCATGGGCATCGTCTATTCCGGTGGGGGGGCTCGTGGTAGCTTACATAACCAACTCGCGGCTCGCATGAGCCTCAGTTTTTGACGCGACGCCTGGCAGGTTCGGCGGGCGTGTCGCAACTTTCTCTGACGGACAGATGTTTCCCATTTTTGGAGCAATTTTCACGTTTTGTTAACTTTTTCAATTCCGAAGAGCATTGCCAGCAGATCGTTTTGTTCGCGGACGCTCCACTGAGCGGCAAAGTCGATGCCTTGTTGCAAAAATGCGATTCCGTGCTTACCGGCCCGGCGTTCTGTCGCTTTTGAAGTTTTTTGAATGCCATTCAAATTCCACGCGTCGCGTCGCCTCAAGTTTGCGAAGTCCAAGCATCGTGTGACGAACTGGTCCGAATACACGAAAAGCCTGCGCCGACGTGCTGATATCACGGTCTGGCTTGATAAAAGCGTGATGCATCAGTGGGGTATGGCGCGCACCCGCAAGCGAGGCCTGCCGGGCGGGTACTCTGATCTTGCCATCACGGTTTGCCTGGAGATCCGGACCGTTTTCCATTTGCCCCCTTCGACAAATCCAAGGGTTTCTTCGCTCAAAGCCTATATCGGCGAACGTCCGGCATAGAGCCGGTGCAGATGGCGGGCGCAACGCAGATGTACTGAAGAGTCATCTGTCACTTGCGAAAATTCTCTCTGGTAATGCTACAGTTGATGATGTAGCGTGGAATGGCATCTCAGGGTTGTGAGGGCGTCGCCATGAGTATAGTTCACGTCTTCTTCTTGGCTGATCTGGCAGCTGCTCTACTCATCTGCCCGGCCGCCGGCGCGCAAGAGCGGTTCAGGGCCGCTGCCGTGGAGTTCAATCCGGTCTTCAAACAGCGAGAAGCCAACTTCCCCGCCATGGAGGCCGCCGTGAAAAGGACCGCCGGAAACGGAGCGAAGCTGATCCTTTTTCCGGAGATGGGCACGACCGGCTATCTCTTCGGATCCCGCTCGGAAATTGCACCCTTTGTCGATCCGATACCAGGAAAGACAACGGCGTTCTTCGAGAAGGTCGCGGCGGAGAATGATGTTCATATCGTTGTCGGCATGCCCGAAGTCGATCCCGAGACGGGAGTCTTCTACAACTCGGCATTCCTCGCCGGGCCTCAGGGGCTGATCGGAAAATACCGCAAGAACAACCTGTTCCTGCTCGAATCCGCCTGGGCTGCACAGGGAAACCTGGGCGTACCGGTGTTCGACACGCCACTTGGCAAGATCGCCCTGATGATCTGTTATGACGATTACTTCTACCAGTCTGCACGCCTGGCGGCGCTGAGAGGGGCCGAACTCCTCGCATTCATCGCAAGTTCCGGGCGGATGCTCGATCCGGACCCGCAGTCGGCTGGGGTCCATATCTCCATCTCTGACGTGCAGCAGCAGGCGGCCATGAACGGCCTCTACGTGGTTGCCACCAACCGGAACAATATCGAGAAGAACGATCAACTCGGCATCGGCGTTCATTATCTGGGCGGCGCATCGATCTGGGACCCGGCAGGAAAGAATATTGCCCAAGCGCCGGTTGCTTCGCAAAAGGGATCGGACCCGTCGACGGAAGAGCCGGAAATCCTCTATGGAGACATAGATCCGGAGAACTACGCGAATGACACCAAGGATCTGTTCGAACAACGGCGTCCGGAACTCTACGGCGACATTGCGCTGAACATGTCGCCGAGGCCGATGATCGCTTCGAAAGAGTCGCACGAAATCAATGCCCTGCTGGTGCAGTATGAGCCGGTCGCCGGAGATCGCCAGGCAAATGGGACGCGGATCGCTGCCCTTCTGGAGGAAAACGCCACCCTTGTCACCAACCTGATCGTCATGCCGGAACATTCGCTCACTGGATTGCCCGGCTCGGCTGAGGAAGCAAAGGAATACGCCGCGGCAAGCGCTGAAACCGACAGCTATTTCAAGGAGAAGGCCGTCCTTTACGGATCGTATCTGGTCTACAGCCTCGCCGAGGCGGAAAACGGAAAATACTACACCGCCGCCAAACTTCTCGACCCTCGGGGCAATGTGGTCGGCCATTACCGCAAGACCCATCCCGCATCCGCTGAAGCAGCCTGGCTTGCCGGAGGAGACACCTTGCCGGTGTTCGAAACCGGGATCGGCCGGATCGGCATCCTCTTCGGTGGAGAAGCCAGGTTTCCGGAAGCTGCCGACGTCCTGAGCGTCAATCGCGCGGACATCATTGTCATGCCGGCAGCCTGGGAGGGGCCGTTCGGGCGCGCGGACGGCCTCGACAGGAAGTTTCTCGCGGTGCCCTACCCGGAAAACACCAATCTGTTCTGGTATTCGACGGCAAAGACCGCGCAGGCCTATCTCCTTACCGCGAATTTTGTCGGCTCCGACGCGTCCTACAAGGGCAGCAGCGGACTCTATTCCCTCGATCCGACCAACGGCTACTACGCCCCGGTCCTGGCATCTGCGGACCGCGAAGCGGCATTGACCGTCAATTTCCAGACAATTGCGCCCATCAGCTGGTGGACGAGCCAGCAGTACATCATTGATGGCCGGAGGCCGCAGATCTACATTCCCCTGGTGCTGGATCAGAACGGACCGTGCTTCCGGGAGTGGCGGGAGAGTTCCGCCTACTTTTCGGACTGCTGGCGCTGAAGCAGGGCCCGGCGACACCGGTTCCGGCTCAGGGAGGAGTAGACAGTGGCGGGCATTTTCGAACATGTTGTCAACGTCATGCTGCCGGTCCGGCATTGCCAACTTGTTGCTCCCGCCTAGACTTGTTAGGTCGTTGAGATGTTTGAGGGGCGTGTCGCAAAGTGTGTGAAGTTTACCACGCCTTGAGATTTGGCTGTTGAAAGAGCGCTCCTGTAGTTGGAGTTCCGCGTCATGATCCTCAGTGCCATCGTTGAAAAACTGAAACGCCAATCGAAGGATGACTTCAAAGGCCGACAGTTCGAAGCATGGCTAATCATCCAGGCAGTTTCCTGGTATTTGCGTTATCCGCTGAGCTATCGGGATCTGGAGGAGATGTTCCTGGAACGCGGCTTCGAAGTCGATCACAGCACCATCAACCGGTGGGTTCTGACCTACGCTCCTTTGATGGAGAAACGGTTGCGGCGTTTCCGCAAGCCACATTGCGGCTCGGTCCGCATCGACGAGACCTATGTGCACATCAAAGGCCAATGGCGCTATCTGCATCGGGCCATCGACAAGCATGCAAATCCGGTCGATTTCCTGCTTGCGGCAAAGCGCAATCTAAATGCGGCCAAACGGTTCTTTCGAAAAATGTTGCAGGATGCCCCGCTGCTGTCACCGGGTAAAATCGGCACCGATGGTGCCGGCACTTTTCCTCCGGCCATCGGGGACGCGGTTGACGGCGGCCTGCTTGCTCCGGATCCGGTGCACTATGTGACCAAACATTTGCAACAGGGTATCGAGAGCGATCATTTCAGGGTGAAGAAGAACATGCCGACGGTCGGCGGGTTCCGCTCGTTCAACTCAGCCAGAAAATCCATCGCCGGTTTTGACGCCATGCTGTGGCTCAGGAAGGGCTTCGGCTTGACCGGTCAATGGAGCGTCCGCGAACAAAACGATCTGCTGGCGGTGCTCTTCGGAATTGAAAAAGTTAACGAAGCCTGAAAGTAGATCCCAAAACGTGAGAAATCTGTCCGTCAGAGAAAGTTGCGACAGGCCCGCGCAGACTGCGGCGAAGGCGATATTCACCCGGCCGACGCTTGCCTTCCGCGTCACCAGCGAACAACCGGGACGGCGCCCAGGACCGCGAAGAGGAAACCCGGTTTCTACGTGCTGCCGGAATATGATCTCGATCCGAGAGACTTCGAAGATACCGGCGCGATCGCCGGCGTCGAGCTTTTGACGCCGCCTCTGTCCCTCAACGAAGCGGAAGAGGTTCGCGAGAAGATTGTCGAAGCCGTGTATGACCTCGATGGGGGGATATAACGGCGACAACGACCCTTCGCGTGGATGGCACATCAACATTGACCCAGGGCACAGTCTGCGACCTACCGATGCAGCCAGGTACGTTGTCGGCGTGAACGAAGTCGAAATGTTATGCGTTTCCAATCGTCTCGGTTCAAAATACACCGGACTGCAACGTCATGCGTTCGGTCCCGCTTTGATTGCGGAAATGCGAACGCCGTTCGCCAGGCTGAAGCCCGGTCATGGGTTTGATAACTTTCTGAATGCGCGGGCAGGCAGATCGAAACGCTACGCCGCTCACTTCCGCAAAAATCGGTACCTCGAACTTCGCCACTACGCAGCGGCCGAGTTCTTTGGATATCGCTCGTTGAGCGACTTGCTCCGCGAGCCGATCAGTGCCCTGGAAATGGATCACGCGAGCGCCCAGGCAAGCAGTGAGCATCTTCTGGAAACGTTCTTCGTTCTGAATGATTGGCTTCGCGAGCAAGCCGGCAAACTCACTCTCGTTTTCCAGGAGGATAATAATCAGCGGTTGGTCGTGTGCGATGTTGCAGACGTGCACTTCGCCGGGGATCGTTGCGGGTTCATGATCGTGAACGGGGAAATGGACTTGGGACTTTGGCTTGCCGATCGATCCGTGATCCAGATTTACGAACAGCTTCAAAGTCAGTTCGAACCGGCGTTCGCGATGCTCTGCCTCGATGTGGCAGACGCCATTCTTGCCGGGGCGCAGATCGAGCTTGCATCCAGAGCCCTGGAAGATGCCATCCACGAACTCGCGACACGCCTTGAAATTGAGGGTCTTGATATTCAGCCGGAGAAGGTGCGGGCGCGTCGGTGGTGAAGCGGGAGCGTTGACCTGGGACATGGCCTGTCACGACGGAGGTTCGCAGGGCTCCGGCACGATGTTCAGGTCTGCCGCCAGCCGCATGCTGATCAAATGCCTTGATTGGGCGGGGAGCGGGCATTTGGTGCAGTTTGAACAAATGGCGGCTCTACGGAAAGAGCCTCTTCAATCGTCGCAAAACAACCTGCTTTGCCCCGTCGCAGAAGTCTGACGCAAAATCGAAACTTTAAACGGGATTTATGCGACACCTGCCTCGCGCATGATCCATCGTCGGAATGCCGCGATCTTCGGCATAGTCATCCTGTCCGGATGCACGACGACGAAATACCCCGCCGGCGTCGGAACAGGCGCGTCGATCGCGAGCATGATGCTCCCGGCGTCCAGGGCGCGGGTCGCGTAAATATCCCGCACGATGGCGAGGCCCTGGCCGGCAATGACACCCTGGATCAGCAAGGCATCGTCGGCGTAGCTCAGCCCCTTCGTTGCGTTGCGGACCGGCTTGACGCCATGCGCCTCAAGCCATGTCGGCCAATCCGCCCGGTCGCGGTCCTGTAGAAGCGGATACCGGAGACAGTCGGCCGGATCGGTCAAGGGACCAGTGAGCAGGAGCGATGGGCTTGCGACCGCCACGAACTGGGGCGTGAACAACTTGGCGGCGTCGAGGCCAGGATAGTTCCCGGAGCCGTGCCGGATCGCCACATCCACCAAGCCGCCTGTCATGTCCGCGAGCTGCACCGAGGTTTCAATCCGAATCTCGATTTCGGGGTGCTGAGCGGCGAAACGGCCGAGGCGCGGCGTAAGCCAGCACGCGGCAAAGGATGGCGTCGTGCTGACGACCAGCGAACGCGGCCCCGGCCGGCGATCCTCGAACAGTTGAACCGCCGCGTCGATCTGTTCGAAGCCAGATGCGACCTTGCCGAACAGGCGCAGTCCATGAGCCGACAGCTTCACCTCACGATTTCCACGCTCAAGGAGCTGCACACCAAAACGGGCTTCCAGCGCCTTGACCTGCTGGCTCACTGCTCCCGGCGTCACGTTCAGCGCCTCGGCGGCGCGCTTGATGCTGCCTTGCCGGCCGACCTCTACAAAGGTGCGCAATGCACCAAAGGAAACGGGTGATTTCATGGCATAGAGTTTAGGTAAACTAAATCGTTCGGCAAGAGATATGGTTTGTGTAGGCCGTGCCGAAATGTATCTGTGCTCACATGCAAACAGACAATGCCCGATCCGTACTCCCGTCCGCCGCTCTGGTACGTCTTTTGGCTGTTGGCGCTGGTGCGGCCGTCGCCAACAGTTATTACAATCAGGCGTTCCTCGCCCATCTGACAGCGGATTTCGGGTTGGCGGCTGGGGCTGCCGCCATCGTGCCGGTGCTTACCCAAGCCGGCAATGCGCTCGGCGTGCTGTTCCTTGCCCCGCTCGGGGACCGGCTGGAACGCAAGTCGCTTATCCTCGCGACCATCGGCGCTCTGGTGATTGCGTTGATCGGCGCGGCCGTCTCGCCGGGCTTCGTGTGGCTCGCGGCAACAAGCCTCGCGGTCGGCCTGTTCGCCACGGTCGCGCAGCAGATAGTGCCGCTCGCCGTGCATCTAGCCCCGCCAGCGGAGCGCGGACGCATTCTCGGAAAGGTGACGGGCGGCATCCTGATCGGCATCCTGCTTGCCCGCACGGTCAGCGGCACGATCTCGGACCTTTGGGGCTGGCCTTTCGTATTCTGGTTTGCGGCGGCGCTGATGATCGCGATCGGCGGGGCGTTGGCTCTCTGGTTACCCCGCGTGCCGCCGACAACTGATCTGAGCTATCCGCGCCTGCTCGGCTCGCTGTGGACGCTGGTGCGGACGCATGGCGTTCTCCGGCGAGCGGTCGCGGTGCAATTCCTGATCTTCGCAGCCTTCATCGGTTTCTGGTCGAATCTCGCGCTGCTGCTGTCCGAGCCACCCTATCAGTTTGGTGGAACGGCGGTTGGCCTGCTGGCGCTTGTCGGTGTCGCCGGCGCGCTCGCCGCGCCTATCGCTGGAGGGTTCGCGGACCGGCGCGGGCCGGCCGTGGTCGTGTCGATCGGCGCGGGCCTCGTGGTGCTCGCCTTCCTCATTTTTGGGCTTTGGCAAGGTTCCCTCATCGGCCTGGTCGTCGGCATTGTCGTGATGGACCTCGCGGTGCAGTCCTCGCAGGTCGCCAACCAAGCGCGCGTCTATTCGCTCGATCCGACCGCCCGTAGCCGTTTGAATACCGTGTTCATGGCAACGATGCTCGCCGGTGGCGCGTTCGGTGCCGGCATCGGCGGCGCTGCCTATGCCGTGTGGGGTTGGATCGGCACATGCGGCTTCGGCGCAATATCGGCCGGCTTTGCGTGGCTGTTGTCGCAGAAGTCCTGAGTATTGCGGTTGAACCGGACCGATTGAAAAGCCTTCGGAATTCTTGTCGTAAAATTCACTCGCAAAATCGGCATTCTGAGCCTGACTTTTGCGACAGGTATCTGATTCAAGACTCTGGAAAGGTGACATTCGTTGCTCACATCACAAATGCCAGCAATGGGCCGTTTGTGTCGACCAGGCATCAGCCAAGGTCAGGTTCGGGATGCTGCACCGCCGCAAGTCCGCTTCGAGCCCTCACGCGACATCCAGCGCGCTGCAGCGAATGGCAGCTTCCAGGGGCTCACCCGCTGCAGCGCCAAAAACCTGTCGATACCCGCCGAGGTTTCGCCAAGGGGTTCTGACGTTTTTTTAGCGTCTACAGCGGAGCGTAAGTGAGGTTCAAGAACAATCATTTTGGTCAATTCACGGTCAGCGCAAGATTGTCTGAAACCATGAAAGGTTATCAGATGATCCACTACGCTTTCGTCATGGCTTTTTGTTTGTTTTCAGGTGCTGCAGGGGCGGCAGACCAGCATGGTCATGGCGCATGCCGCAACGATGAACGGGACCGGCGGGGTCGACTATGAAGCCGAACACACGCCTGACAGCGCGGTTCTGACAGCGCGGTCAGGCGATCCGGAGAAGGTCCGGATGCTGACCGGTCTCGGTTTTGTCGGCATCATGACGCTCGGTGGCCACCATCAGGCGCACCATCTTGCCATCGCGTCCGGCCTATCGCCGCACTGACATGCGCGGTCAGATGACCGCGCAGACTGTTTTCGTTTCCAGATAGTTCTCCAGCCCCTGCGCGCCATTTTCATAGCCCCAGCCGGATTCCTTGTGGCCGCCCTTGGGCAGCTCCGGCGAAAAATAGGAATGGCAGTTGATCCAGACGGTGCCCGCCTTGATCCCGGCCGCAAGCCGGTGGGCCGAGGAAAGATCCTGCGTCCAGACACTGGCTGCGAGGCCGTAATCGGTGTCGTTGGCATAGGCGAGGGCTTCTTCGGGGTCGTCGAAAGGCGTGACGGCGATGACCGGGCCGAAGATCTCCTCGCGCATCATCCGCATGTCGGCCTTCACGCCGGTTACGACGGTCGGGGCGTAGAAGGCGCTGTCGTCGCCGAGACGCTCACCGCCGGCCGCGATGCCTGCGCCTTCTGCCCTGCCTTCGGTGATGAAGGCTGCAACACGTTCCGCCTGTCCCGTGGAGACCAGCGGGCCAAGGTCGGTCTCCTTGTCCAGACCATGACCGAGGCGCAGTTTGCCTGCTTCCTTTGCCAGCCCCTCGACGAAGCGGTCATAGATGCTGGAGTGGACATAAGCGCGCGACCCGGCCACGCAGACCTGGCCGGAATTGGCGAAGATACCGCGCGCGACGCCTGGCAGGACCAGATCGAAATCTGCATCCGGCATCACGATGGCCGGTGACTTGCCGCCGAGTTCCAGCGTCAGTTTCTTCAGGTTGCCCTGGGCGGCGCCGACGATCATGCGGCCGACCTCGGTCGAGCCGGTAAAGGCGACCTTGTCGACTCCCTTGTGGGCGGTCAGATGCGCCCCGAGAGAGCCAAAGCCGGTGATGATGTTCACGACCCCGGCCGGAAGCCCCGCTTCGACCATCAGTTCGCCAAGCCGCAAGGCGGTGAGGGAGGTTTCTTCCGCCGGCTTCAGAACCACCGTGCAGCCTGCACAGAGCGCCGGCGCGAGTTTCATCGCTGCCATCAGAAGAGGCGAATTCCACGGCGTGATGGCAGCAACGACGCCGACCGGCTCGCGGCTGGTATAGGCAAAGACCTTCTTGCCCGGTGGGTGATAGCCGATGGATGTGGGGATCGTCTGGCCGAGGATCTTGTTGGCAAAGCCGGCAAAATAGCGGAACTGTTCGGCGGAGGCCGGGATTTCGGCAAAGCGCGAGGTTGCCCAGGACTTGCCCTGGTCGAGGGTTTCAAGTTCCGCCAATTCGTCGGCATGTGCCTCGATCAGGTCGGCGATCTTCCAAAGAAGACGACCGCGGGCCGACGGCTTCATGTCGCGCCAGGCCGGCTCGCTCAGGGCGTTTCGCGCGGCCGCGATGGCAAGATCGGCATCTTCTGACGTTGCTTCCGCCAGTTCTGCCAACCGGGCGCCGGAGGCCGGATCGTTCGTGGCGAAGTGCTGCCCACCGACCGGATCTTTCCACTCGTTGGCAATCAGGAGTTTCTTCGGCCCGCCGGTCAGGAATGTCCGGGCGCCTTCGGTTATCGGCTGATGCGGCTGGATGCTCAGGGTCATGGGATCTTCTATGCTTGTTCTGAAACGGCGGTTTCTGGCGCCTTGGTTTCTGGGGCGTAGGTTTTTTGGGCGGCAGATGTCCTCGCGCCAAAGTCTCGAACCCGGGCTGCTGCGAGTTTTGCACCGCGCAGGATGGAATGGTAGCCGGTGCAGCGGCAGATGTTGCCCTCAAGGGCGGTCATGAGGTCGTCATTGGTGGCGTCGGGCTCCTCGCTCAACAGAGCGACCAGCGAGATGACGAAGCCGGGGGCGCAGTAGCCGCATTGGAATGACGATTCTTCTGCCAACGCCTGCCGGACGATGCCTGTGATCGGCAGCTTTTCAAGGCCGGCGCCGGTAATGATCTCGGCCCCGTCGACCTGCCAGGCCATGACGAGGCAGGAATTGATTGCCTGGCCGTTCATCAGCACCATGCAGGCGCCGCAGCGTCCGATCTCGCAGCCGATCTTCGTTTCGGTCCTGAAGAGGACATCACGCAGGATACGGGTGAGCGAAATCTCTGCCGGGGCGGTCGTCTCGATGGCTTCGCCGTTCAGGGTAAAGGCGATGGATAAGGTGTCCGTCGACAGGAGCTCGCTCATTCGGCGGCCTCGCACATGGTCAGGATCTCCTCGGGGCGGAACGGTGTCGCCGTCGGCCATTGGCCAAGGGCATCGGCCACGGCGTTGGCGATCGCCGGCGTGACCGCATTGATGCTGATCTCGCCGGCGCCGCGCGGGCCGAAGGGGTCTCCGGGGTCGAGATCCTCCAGCGCGAAATTGGTGATGCGATCCGGCGTGTCCCGTATCGTCGGCATGAAGTAGTTGTCGTAATTCGTGGTCAGGAACCGTCCGTCCTTGATCAGGACATCCTCGGTCAGGGTGAAGCCGAGCCCCTGGACAAGCCCGCCTTCCATCTGGCCGAGATAGGCCGCCAGGTCGATCACGGGGCCTGCGGCTGTGTGAAGTTCGAGGTCGAGGACCCGGACCTGTCCGGAAACGCGATCGATCGCGACCCGGGCCAGATTGACGCCGAAGCCGAAGATGAAGCGGGCGTTGCCCCTGGTGTAGTCGGATTTCGGGAAGGCGAAGTCGGCCTCTGCCGTCAGCGGCGCGTCTGGCGGGCATTGCTCCGCGAGTTGCGCGAAGGTCAAAAGCGGTGCCTGGCTGTTGGAGGCCGCATCGGCGATGCCGCCGGCCACGACCTGCAGTCCTTCGGGCTCACGGCCCAGAATGTCCGCCGCCTTGGCAAGCATACTGTCTGCAAAGGCGGGCACCATCAGTTCGGTGCCTTTCCAAACGACATAGCCGCCGCGCGAAGCCGTGGTCGAGCCGGAATCCGGGGTGCGCAGCGTATCGCCGACCACAGGACGGATATCTTCGCGGGCGCAGCCGAGCCGGTCGGCAACGGCTGCCTGGATGGAGGGCAGGAGGCCCTGACCCATTTCATCGAGGCCGAATTGGACTTCGATCTTGCCGTCCGGGGCGAGCACGATCCGGCTTTTGGCCTCGTCGTCCGGAATCGTGCCGAGACCGTTTCCCTGGTAGATTATCGCCATGCCGACACCGGCAAATTCGCCGGGCCGCAGATCGGCGCCATCTGCCTGCCAGAGCGGGCTGGCCGCAGCAGCCTGAAGCATTTCGAACAGACGCTCGGAGGGGGCAACCCGTTGGCCCAAGAAGCCGGGCATTCCCGGCTGGCGCAGGTTCCGGCGCCGCATCTCGATCGGATCCAGGCCGCACGCTGCAGCAAGCCGGTCCATCTGGCACTCGATCGCGAAGGTCATCTGGTTTGCGCCGAAGCCGCGGAAGGCTCCGCCGGTGCCATTGTTGGTATAGGCGAGGCGTCCGCGCGTCTTCACGCTTGGCGAAATATAGGGCCCGCAGGCGTGTTCGTTGGCTGTCTCAAGCACCCCGGGCCCAAGCGAGGCATAGGCGCCGCCATCGGCGAGCACGTCCACCTCTTGTGCCAGCAGCTTTCCGGTCGCGTCGCAGGCGGTGCGCATCCGAATGGTGAAGGGATTGCGCTTGGTCCCGGCAATGACGGATTCGGACCGCGTCCATTGCATGCGGACCGGGGCATTGGCCTTGAGGGCGAGCATTGCCAGCACCGGCTGGACAGTCAACTCGTCCTTGCCGCCAAAGCCGCCACCGGTCGGGCTGGTGACGACGCGGATCTTGTCTTCGGGAATGGCCAGGATGCGGGCCAGCTGGGCCCTGTCGCGGCTGCCGTGCTGGCCACCGGCGAAGATGGCCAGACCGCCATCTTCCGTGGGTTCGGCATAGCCGCCCTCGGTCTCCATGAAGCCGTGCATTTGCCGGGGCGTGACGTAGGTCGCCTCGATAACGTGGGCTGCCTTGGCAAAGCCGCTGTCGATGTCGCCGCGCTCAATTTCGATTGTGCTGGCGAGATTGCCGGTCTCGTGAACCGCTTCCGTGTCTCCGTCGAGCGCTTGTGCTGGATCGCCAACGACAGGCAGCGCCTCGTAGCCGACCTTGATCAGGTTCAGCGCCTTCAAGGCGGTTTCACGGTCGGTTGCGGCGACGGCGGCGATCGGGTCGCCGAGGTAGCGCACCTTGTCAGCGCACAGCGCTGGCTGGTCCTGAAAGACGATGCCGAAGGCGTTGTCGCCCTGTATGTCCTTGTGT
Source organism: Rhodobacterales bacterium (assembly GCA_008107755.1). Taxonomy (GTDB): domain Bacteria; phylum Pseudomonadota; class Alphaproteobacteria; order Rhizobiales; family Stappiaceae; genus Roseibium. Next base: position 29,314 of record VIRH01000081.1, on the reverse strand, counting down.
GTGACGACGGCCTTGACGCCGGGCAGAGCCTCGGCTTCGCGCACGTCTACCGAGAAGATGCGGGCATGGGGCTCGTCGAGGCGCAGCGTTGCCCCGACCAGCATGTCCTCGCGCCGCGCATCTGTCAGATAGGTCAGTTCGGCTGCAATCTTTGCCGGCAGGTCCGGGCGGACATGCCAGCGGTTGCCGCCTGCGGATCGGGTGAGGACGGTCTCGTCCAAGGTGGTTTCTTCAGGCTTTGGCCGAATTGTGCGGCCAGTGCGCTGCGGTCGACCTGCCTCATTGCTTGCCAGAAGGGCGATCAGCGCGTTGGCGCCGGTGCGCTTTCGGTAGGCGGAGCTGCGCAGGGCATCGCTCGGCGCGGGAATGAGGTCTGCAATCTCATCGCGCAGCGAGGTCCACTCCACCTTGGCATGGTCCTGACCGACGAGCTCGCGTTCGATGGCACCAAGACGGGTTGCCGGAACAGGGCCACCGCCGACGGCAAGACGCGCCGACGTGATCGTGCCATCTGCGGCCCCGAGAGCTGCAGCTACGGCAATGGCGCTCGGGGTAAAGGCGGCACGCAGACCGATCTTGCGAAAGCCGTAAGTGGTGTCCGGATCTTGCTGCGGGATCAGGACGGAGCTGATCAGGTTCGGTGCGCTGGGCTCTGCAAGCCAGTCTTCCAGGGCGCGGGTTGTCCGTCCGCTCTCTGTATCAAGCTCGAGCCTGGTATCAAGTGCGAGAAGGGCCGGCAGAAGGCATCCGGTCCGCCAGCCGACATTGCCGCCGAGGGTTGCCCGGTGGCGGATCGTCTTTGCGCCGACGCGCTGTGCCGCCTCGATCAGAAGCGGGCAGATGTCGGTGACGAGCTTCGAGCCTATGACGGCACTCAGGGTTTCGCACGCACCGATGCGAACAAGGTCGCCGTGTGCTTCGATGCCGCGCAGGTCCTTGAAACGGGATATGTCGATAAGCGCCGACGGCTTCGGCTTGCCGAGCGACCATTCCGCCTGAAGCGCTGTCGAGCCTGCGCTGAAGCGCGCGGATGGACCGGCTTCGCTCAGGAGCTTCAGGGCCTCGGCCGGAGTGTCCGGCCTCATGATCTTCATCGACATGCCCGGCCTGACCCTAGCTTGCGGCCATCGTGGTGCCGTAGCGCAGGCCTTTTTCCTTGAGCCAGCGGCGGTAGGCGACGGAGGAAGAATCCGCGCGCGTCGGAATTTCGGCCCGCGGTTCCAGCGGCATCAGGAGCGGACGCTGGTTCTCCACGATGATCCGGTCCTGCAGGAAGATCACCTGTTCGAAGCGGCGGAGCTGGGTCAGCGAGGCCTGATCATCGAGGAGATACATGACTGGGGTCGCCCGGCACAGATCCTCTTCCATGGGCTGGATGAAGAGCGCGATGGCGTCGAGCCGGTCGGGCTGGGCCGGGCAAACGCGGTAGAGCATGACGACGAAGGGAGAGGGCACCCGGTAGGTGAGCTGGCTGAACTCGCCTTCCGGACGCGTTGCGGTCATCTGCGGCTGGAAGAAGGTGCAGTTGGTTGCCCAGACCTCATCGACGTCGCGGCGGATCTCGGACTTGTACTGCGGCACTTCCGTATGCGGTTCCGAGCCGAGGATATCGGTATGGACGAACGGGAAATGCGCCATGTCGAGGAAATTCTCGACCACACGCAGGCCGGAGGCTCGCATTTTGACCCAGCCGCAGGGGACATAGCGCCGGTCTTTTTCATGGGACTCGGCGATATCGAAAATGTCCGCCGTCGGTGTGCCAAGCGTCGTCCAGAGGCAGCCGTATTTCTCCTGGATCGGCAGGTCCGGGCTGCGGGCGCCGTCGTCCAGGATCTCCCTGACGTGGAGCCCGTCAGCGTCCCTGGTGATCTCGATGTCCTGGCCCAGCAGCCGGGTCGTGATCGGCTGTGTCCTGATCTCGGCAACGGTCTCCACCGCATACCACTGGTCCAGAGCGACCTTGTCGGTTGTCTTGGTCATACCTTGCCTTCCGTTCCCCACTGGACAGATTCGTTTTCGGCGAGCCAGGCTGCGCGGCGCTCGAACAACGGCGGGGCGACCTGGTGGATTTCCTTGATGATCTCGGACAGGTCTCCGGTCTGGAGTTCGCCGTCCTCGACCAAAACCTTGCCGTCGACCATGGTCATCGCGACATCCGATCCGCGCACCGCGTGAACCAGATTGTGCTGCAGGTTGAACCAGGGACCGGAGCCGAACAGGGGCGTCATGCGCGGCGTGTCGGCACGCACTGCGATGATGTCGGCACGCTTGCCCACCTCGATCGAGCCGATCTCGTGATCGAGGCCGATGGCGCGCGCGCCGCCGATGGTTGCCATGCGCAGCACGTCCCAGCTGTCCATGGCCGCGGCGTCCCGATCCTTCAGCTTGCCGAGAAGCGAAGCCACCTTCATCTCCTCGAACATGTCGAAGTTGTTGTTTTCCTTTTCCCCGTCCGTGCCGATGCCGACCGCAACGTCGGCTTCCAACATTTCGCCGATACGGGCGATGCCGCTGGCGAGCTTCATGTTGGACACGGGGTTATGGGCGACGGAGACCGGATATTTCGAGATCAGCTCGACTTCATCTGAATCGAGCCAGACCGCATGGGCCAGCAGGCAGCGCGGGGTCTCGAAGAAGCCCAGATCGTTCAGCACCTGCATCGGCTTCTTGCCATAGCGGGTCTTGAATTCGGCGACCTCGATTTCGGCTTCACTGCAATGGGTGTGGAAACCGGTATTATATTTCTTCGCCATGTCGATGGCGCGCTTCTGGCCGGCTTCGTCGGAGTAGAACAGATGCTCCAGCCCCACCCAGACATTGACCCGGCCATCGGCCTTGCGGTGCCAGTCCTCGATCAGCTTCTCGTTCATGTCGAGCGTGTCGAAATAATCGTAGTCCGGGTGCTCGCCGACATAAGGCACGGCGACGAGGCGGTTGCCGATCGTCTCTGTGACCTCGGCGCTGCCGTCCATGTAGCGCCACATGTCGACGATCGTGGTGGTGCCGCCCAGCACGGATTCCGCATAGGCCAGCTTCGAGGCCGCCTTGGCTTCATGCGGCTGCAGCATGCGGTGCATGGGATTGATGTGCAGGGTCAGCCAGTCCCAGACGGGCAGATGTTCCGCCGTGCCGCGCAGGAAGCCGGAATGGGCGTGCGCGTTGACCAGTCCGGGCATGAGGACGGTGTGGGGCAAATCCTTGACCGGGGCATCCGGATGGCGCGCGGTGAGATCCGCCCTGGTGCCGACGGCAATGATTTCGCCGTTTGAGATGGCGACCGCACCGTTGACGAGGACGGTGTTCTCGGCATCCATGGTCAGGAGGTGGCCTCCCGCGAGGATCAGGTCTGGGGCGCTCATGCGTCCTCCTTGATAAAGTCAGCCGCGCGTTCACCGATCATGGTGACGGGCGCGTGGGTGTTGCAGGTCGGGATTACCGGAATGACCGAGGCGTCGGAGATGCGTAGGCCCTCGATGCCATGCACCTTGAGGCGCGGATCGGTGACCGCCATGGCGTCCGTGCCCATCTTGGCGGTGCCGCAGGAATGGAAGAAGGTGGAGCAACCGTCGCGGATGAAAGCCTCGACCTCGGCGCCGGTCAGGGACCTGTCAGGTGCCGCCAGACCCGAGCTGACGCCTGCAAAGGCCTTGGTGTCGGCGAGACCGGCGATGGTGTGATAGGCCGAGATCATCGCGTCCATGTCGGAGCGCTCGGCGAAATAGTTCGGCTGCAGCTCGAGCGGCCCGCGCGGATCAGCAGACAGCATCTTCATGTAGCCGACACTTCTGGAATGCATCAGGCCGAAGCCGATGGCAAAGACCTCGCCGGACATGTCGTATTTTTCCCGCAAGGGCGGTTCGGCGCTGTTTCCCTGGACCGGGAAGGCGTGAACATCGGCCTGCACCAGATCCGGACGCGACTTCCAGTTCAGCATGGTGCCGCCGCCATTGTCGGTCTTCGGGCCGAGCGGCTGCGAAGCCCGAAAGACGCAGGCCTGGATCAGTGGGTGATCCTGCAGGTTCTGGCCGACGCCGGGCAGATCGAGGACCACGGGAATGCCGAGCTTCGCAAGTTCCCTGGCATCGCCGATGCCGGACAGCATCAGGAGGCGGGGAGTGTCGAAGGCGCCGGCGGCGAGCACGACCTCGCTGGTGGCGCGCGTTTCGGTGATCTCGTTGTCGACTTCGTGGCGGACGCCGACGCAGCGGCCGTTTTCGATGATCAGTTCGGTGGTCAGCGAGTTGGTCTGAATCGTCAGCCGCGGATGGTCGAGGATCGGATAGATATAGCCTGTCGCCGAACTCCAGCGCTTGCCATCGGCAATGTTGAAGTTGGATGGGGCACCGCCTTCGTTGGTCTCGCCGTTGGGATCGTCGATCAGCGGAATGCCGAGCTCGGCAGCGCCCTCGATCATGGCGCGCGCGACCGGGTGCAGGTCACGGCTGGTGGTGATCTTCATCGGACCGCCGCTGCCGCGTAATTCTGTCTCTCCGCCTTCCCAGTCCTCGCAGCGCTTGAAATAGGGCAGGACATCCTCGAAGCGCCAGCCGGTCGCCCCGGCATCATCCCAGGCGTCGTAGTCGAGCGGATGGCCGCGGTACCACATGAGGGCGTTGGTCGCGCTTGAGCCGCCGAGAACACGCCCGCGCGGAATGCCGATGGCCCGGCCATCCGCATGGGGCGCCGGGGCATACTTGTAGCCCCAGTCATAGCGGCTCTGGCCGAGCGGAACCCATTCGCGTGGATCGTCGATTTCCGGAATGCCGAGGCCTGGATCTCCAGCCTCAATCAGGAGGACGGTGGCCTCGGTGCCGTCGATCAGGCGGCGCACCACCGGACAGCCGCCGGAGCCCGAGCCCACGACGATATAGTCATAGGCTTTTTGAAGCGGTTTCTTCGGCAGGCTGACGGCGGCTGGCATTTCGATCTCTTTCCGGTGGTCCTAGTTGTGTTCGCTCGGGCCCATGATGACGATGCCCTCGGTCTCCTCGACGTGACGGACGAAGATGTACTTGTCTTCGCGGCCGTCAGAATGCTTGCGCTTGATGTCGGGCTGGACGGTGCCGGCAACCTTGGCGACGACGACATAGGGTTCGTCGGCAGCAAGACCGGCGGTGCAATGGGCTTCGAATTCCTCGACCGTGCGGGCGGTGAACGCCTTTTCGACGCCGGCACCTCGGGCGATGGCCGCAATGTCGACGCGGCCGGAGGCCGTGTGGGTCGGAGGGCCGCCGATGGACTGGTAGCACTCGTTGTCCCAGACCACGACAAAGAGGTTCTTCGGCTGCTCGTTGCCGAGTGTCGCCAGAATGCCGAGGTTGAACATCATGCCGCCGTCGGTGTCGAGCGAGACGATCCGGCGATCGGGAAGTCCTGCCGCAAGCCCAAAGGCCTGTGGGGTGACGCAGCCGAGCTGTTGCTGGAACAGGCTGGCCTCGCGCATGTGCGGTGCCGCGTTGTACCATTCGTCGACGCTGGCGCCGAGAGACAGGATGACAAGCTCGTCCTTCAGATGCTTTGCGAGGGCGGTCATGCAGTCAAAACGTTTCATCGCACGATGCTCCCGGAAAGCGCCACGGCGGTGTGGTAGTAGCTGGAATAGGCAAGTTCATAGGCGTCGAAGATTGCCTGTTCGATCTTGTCTTCCTCGCGTTCGACCACGTAGGGCACGCGCAGGGCATTTAGCACCGGCTCCATGGTGATGCCGTGCGGAACGGCCCACCAGTTGTTCTCGCCCATGTCGCCGCGATAGCTCATCAGCATGACGACCGGGATGCCGGCGCCAAGGCCCATGCGGGCCAGCGGCTCGACGGAGGCCCTCAGGCCGGAGTTTTCCATGATCAGCGCCGCGCGCTTGCCGGACAGGAAAACGCCGCCGCAGATGGCGGCACCTTCACCCTCGTTGGTCACCCGGATGGTACGGATATCGGGGTCCGCATCAAGGGCGGGATAGAGTTCCTTGAACAGCGAGTCAGGCAGGTAGCAGACGATGCTCACACCGGCCCGCTTCAGTCCCCTGATCACCGCATCAACAGCGCTTTGCTTCATGCGTTTGTGTCTCCGTTGCCGCAGCCTGTCCGGAGTTCCGGTCTCTGTCGGCAATTTTCATAAAATTCAGATGGTTGACTGCTTTTGCAGTGGAGCAAAGGCAGCTGCTTGGTCTATTCTGGAGACGCTTAGTTGTTTCGGATAGCTGATATTTTCGGATCGTATTGTTGTGTTTGAGGCACCATGTTGGCCGCGCTGCCTCATGTCTTCATCTGCTCGAAGGCGCGGTTCAGGCTTGCGGCAAAGGCTGAAGCGGCATCGGAGATCTCCAGCTTGGCGCGGGACATCAGCATCAACCTTCGCGGTTGCAGCTTCGGATCGCGCAAGGGGATGAAAATGAGTTCGCCATTGCGGACCTCCTGTTCCACTCCGACCCGCGTCTGCATGATTGCCCCCATGCCGCGGCGAGCAAGGTCGATCATCAGGCCGATGGAATTGGTGCGCGAGCGGCGGGAGAATTCGATCATGCTGCCGGAGAACAGTTCCTCCACCGACATGGATAGGGACAGGCTGGTGTCCGACAGGATGATTCGCTCGCCGGAAATGTCGAAAGCCTTGAGTTCCTTGCGCTCGGCAAACCGGCTGCCCGGCGGCACGACAAGACCGAGCGGCACCGACACAGCGGCGAGCCGGCGGGCATTGCGGGGCACGCGAACGTCAAAGGCGATACCGAGATCGCAGCTGCCGTCACCGACCGCATTGGCCACGTCCTGCGAGCTGGTCACCTTGATGTCGACTGTGATTTCCGGGTGTTTGTCCCAGAATTTCGCAAGTGCTTCAGGCAGGATGCCGCGGGCGACGCTTTCGATGGTCGCAACGGTGATGGTGCCGCGCCTCAGGCCGCTCAGATCATTGATCTCGGTGACGGCCCGGTTCATGTCCACGTAGCTTTCGCGCACATGATAGAGCAGCAGCTCGCCGGCGCTGGTCAGCTTGAGGCGCTGGCGCACCCGCTCGAAAAGCGGCGTGCCGAGCTCGTCCTCCAGTTGCTTGATCACCCGGCTGATCGATGAGGGGGCGACGTTCAGCGCCTTCGAAGCCTGACGGATCGATCCCAGCCGGGCCACGAGCTGGAAATAGTGCGTGCGGGTTGCGACAAGTCCAAGACGGTACGGATCCATCAGGCGTCCTCGAACAGGGGTACGATTTCCATTTCCGGCACAAGCACCAGACCCTTGTCGGTGATGCGGATTTCCGGGATGACCGAGAGCGGGATCAGGTTGAACCCCATGTAGGGGATCGTGCAACCGGCCTTCTGCCATTCAATCTTGAGGGCTTTCACCTCCTCTGCGACCTCGTGCACCCGCTTGTCGGACAGAAGACCTGCCACCGGCAGCGGCACCATCGCGGTGACCTTGCTGTCCATGACGACGCAGACGCCGCCCTGTTTTTCTGCGATGGCATCGAGCGCGACCTGCATGTCGGCTTCGTTGGTTCCGGCGATGATGATGTTGTGGCTGTCATGGCCGACGGAGGAGGCGACAGCGCCTTTCTTTAGATTGAAATTGCTCAGAAGGCCTTGCGCTACATTGCCGGCGGACTTGCCGTGGCGCTCGACCACGGAGACGAAGCAAAGGTCGTGACGGTCGAAATGGTCCTGCCAGTCGTTGGCCGGCTCCAATATGATCCTCTCATGGGGCAGGGTGATGCCCGGCAGTTCCGTGCGAATGGCGTGGGCCAGCACCTTCTTCGTTGGCAGATCCGGTGTCAGCTTGACCGTCTTCGGCAGCTTGACCGTCGAATAGGCGGCTTCGGGATAGCGGTAGGGCGCTGACAACGCCTCGTCCAGGATCGGTGTTACCTTGCGGTCTTCCACCACAAGCTCGCCGCCATACCAGGTGTTGACCGGCTTCATGTCGTCATCGAGCAGGACGAGATCTGCACGGCGTCCGCCGCCGAGGCCGCCGATTTCCTCGCCCAGCCCAAAGCGGGTGGCGCCGTGCAGAGATCCCATGGACCAGGCCTGCTCGGGTGTCATGCCGGCCTTTATTGCCTCGCGGGTTACCCAGTCCAGGCCGAAGACCAGAAGATCGTCCGCGTCGCGGTCGTCAGTGCAAACCGCGATGCGCTTGTGCGAGGCGCCGAGTTCGGTGATCACCTTGATCGCCTCGGGCAGGCTGTGCCAGGGCGTGGTCGGCGGGCCGCCGCGCAGGAACAGCCAGATCCCGGCTTCCAGGAGATCATTGGCAATCTCCCGGTCGATCGCCTCATGGGTATCGGTGATGCCGGAGGCAGCATAGGCGGCGACGAATTCACGGCCATAGACATGGCCCGAGACGGGGCGGCCGCGTTCCAGGGAAGCGGCGATGATGGCGTGGCTGCGCGGATCGCCCATGGCGACCGGTACGAAATCCATCTTTTCGCCGAGCGCGACGGCTTCCGGCCAGCTGTCGAAGAGCTTCGCGATCTTTTCCGGCGTCAGGTCGCCGCCGGCGGTCTCAAGCTCGGGGGAGGTGGCAGGCACTGTGCTCGGGACTGTCAGGAAGATGGACAGCGGTGCCTGGCGGGCATCTTCCAGCATGGCCTCGACACCGGCGACATCCATGACGTTGCCGATCTCGTGGCTGTCGCAGAAGATTGTCGTCGTGCCATTGAGAAGCGCCGCCTCCGCATAGGCGCAGGCGGTGACCATGGACGATTCGACGTGGATATGCGGGTCGACCAGCCCGGGCGCTAGGATCGCGCCCCGGGCGTCGTAGGTCTTCGCGGCTCCACCCTTGTAGGTTCCGGCCGGATGCATCGCAGCGATGCGCCCGCCCGCGATCCAGATTTCCCGGTTGTCCAGGATCCTCTCCGAATAGGTCGACAGCGCGCGGGTGCCGGTGATGACCAGATCTGGCTCCCTCCGGCCGGAGGCGACATCCGCCAGGCGGCGGGTCATGGCCGACAGCGGGGAGACAGAGAACCGGGTAACACGTGCCATGAATGCTGCTCCCTCAGACGGAACGGAGGTCAGGAACCTGTAAGGCGAAAGCCTTAGTGATAATCAGGGATGCCGGGCATCGTGATGAAGCCGTCAATAAGTCGCAGGGTGTTTGCCCAACGCCGCAGGGCCGGAAATTCATCATGATCGATGTTGAAGTCGCGGCTGAGAGCGAAGGACGGGAACAGGGCGATGTCGGCGACGGTAAGGGTGCCACCGGCAAGGAAGGCCTCTCCCCGAAACTGCTGGATGGTGAGGTGATCGTCCATGATGCGGAAGGCGTCGTAGCTTTTGCGTCTCAGGGCCTCAATGTCTCCGGGCATATCCATCAGCGCGGTAGCCCTTGCTGCAACGGCAACGTCGAGGGTGCGTGCCGAGAAACTCAGCCACATCATGACACGGCCGAGCGTGTCCGGGTCTTCCGGCAGGAGCTTCTTGTCCGGGTCATACGTTCGTGCCAGCCAGACAAGGATGGCTTCCACTTCGGTCAGGACCAGATTGCCGTGCTTCAGGATCGGAAGCGCCCCCTTCGGGCTCATGGCCAGGATCGGCGGGGAGAGATGCTCCTTGCCCGGCATGACGTCGACCGCAATGGTCTCTGCCTCGATACCCAGATGGGACAGCAGCAGGCGCACCTTGTAGCAGTTCTCGTCCAGATCATAATTGTAGAGGGTCGGGGTCGTCATGCTGCGAACTCTGAAGTCTTGATGTCACGGGCGGCTGTTTCCAGATCGCGGCGAAGCTGGTCGGCCCAGATCGAGTAGGGGATCTGGTCGGCCGATGCCTTGAAGCGATCAAAGGACATGTGCATGGCCATGTGCCCCTCGCAGACGTCCTGGACAGCTGCGGTGAGCGTGCCGCCTTCCAGCACGATTTCCAGTACTCGGTCCGACTTGGCTGTTACCTTGGGCGCAACACCGTTGAAGGGGGTTTTCTCGATAAGTTCGGCCACGCGGGAGGCCGGGCAATCGGCGAAGATGCTCTTGAAGCCGCATGACGGGGAGGGCAGTTCGAGGAAGGGCGGCAGTTCGCTGTCCGGCTCCTGGAAACAGGCCCAGACGATGGAGCCTGCCTCAATGACCGGATAACGGGGGATCTTGATGGTTTGCGGAACATCGAGGTCCGGGTGAGCGGGGATGTATTGGCACTGTCCGCCCCGGTCGTATTCCCAGCCGTGATACAGGCAGGCAATGTGATCGCCGCGCACGAAGCCGAGGCTCATCTTCATGCCTCGGTGCGGACAGCGGTCTTCCCACACATGTGTGGAGCCGTGGCTATCGCGCCAGAGAACGAATTCCTTTCCTTGCACACGTGTGCCGACGGCCTTCTTCGGCCCCACGTCTGCGACAAGCAAAAGCGGGTACCAGCCTTCGAAATTCATTGGTTCATCCTCTCGTTCCTGTGTTCGAACAGTTCAGGTGTGGCAGTGGAGCTTTCGGCCTCCAGCACGATGCAGTCATGTGGTCCGAGGCTGCAGGCCATCTCGAAGGCGTCGACAAGGTCGACCTGACCTTCGACCGCCAGAGAAATGGCCGTTTCGTCGCTGGACAGGATCGCAAGCGGCATGTCCAGTCGCGCCGCTCTGTGGCGGGCAAAGGCCAGAAAGCTGTCGACGACGAACTGGCCGCTGAAGGTGAAGATGACGCTCTCGCGTTTCACGTTCCGAAACCTCTCTGATACCTGTTTCGTCGTGCCTTTTGTTTATGCATGTGTTCAAATAAACGGCAGGCTTTATTGGTGAGCAAATCTTTGCTGAACCACTGATAGAACTCATGTTTTCAGAGTGTCAAGTGTTGCGTATAAAGCATCAGTATCGTCATCAATTTTGCACTATGCACAACACCTTATATTTGGAACGCTCCTTCAATAGCCTTGGGTTGATGGCGCGTTTTGCCAGTGTCTGACCTGCTTTTTTACGGCTTTGACCGGTGAGGGGCAGTCCTATCTGCGCAGAATTGTCGCGTTGCGGGGCGGTCGTTTTGAGGTTGGCGGCATCGCCGTTCGAAAGAGGTGGTGCGCTGGGCGCGGCAGATGCCTGATCTGGCATGGTTCGTGCTATGCCCAGGCCCAGGCTAACAATCGGCTGCGGCCGGCAACTATGCATTTGGTGGCCCGTTCGGGCGCATGGAAGATAAAGGGAATTTGAGCATGACCAGCATTCGCAATCTTTCCCGGCGTGGCTTTCTCAATATGAGTGCCGCTGCCGGTTCGTCGCTGCTGCTGCCGTCTGGAATGCTGACCTCGGCCTTTGCTGCTGATCCGCTTCCGGCTATCGCCGAAGAAGACGCCGTCATCGGTTTCGGTCACGTCGGGCCGATCACGGATGAAGGCTGGACCTGGAGCCACCATCAGGGTCTTCTGGCTGTCAAGGAAGCCTATCCGAACCTGAAGAACATTCTCGAAGTCGAGAATGTGCCCTATTCGGCTGATGCTACGCGCACGTATCGGCAGTTCGTGTCGGAAGGCGCGAACATGATCTTCGACACGTCCTCAACCGGCGATTTCCTGCATCAGGTGGTCAAGCGCGCTCCGGAAGTCGCGTTCATGGAGTGCAACGGCCATAATCCGGACCTGCCGAACCTCGGCTGGTATTATCTGGCCCACTGGTATCCGACCTACGTTCTGGGTGTTGCGGCAGGGCACCTGTCCAAGACCGGCAAGCTCGGCTATGTCGCGTCCTTCCCCGTCGCGTCCGTCTATGCCTCCACCAACGCCTTCCTGATGGGCGCGCGGACCGTCAACCCTGACGCAACCGTCCAGACCATCGTCATCAACTCCTGGTTCGATCCGCAGGCCGCCACCCAGGCCGGGACTGCGCTGATCGACAACGGCTGCGACTTCCTCTTCGGCATCATGGATGAGGCCGGCTATCTGCAGGTCGCCGAAAGCCGCGGTGTCTGGGCTGCCATGTGGAACACGGATATCCGCCGCTACGGCCCGAATGCCTACGTCTCTTCCATCATCGTCGACTTCAAGGACTTCTATGTCGATCAGGTCGGCAAGCGTCTGGCCGGTACCTGGGCGCCCAACCAGACGCTGCTGCCGATGGGCGGCGGTGTGGACCGCGATGTTTGGGGGCAGAACGTCCCCGAAGAAGTCGGCAAGGCTGCCGATGAAGTTCGCGAAAAGATCATCGGCGGCTGGTCGCCCTTCGTCGGTGAGCTGAAGGACAAGGATGGAAATGTCCGTGTCGAGGCCGATCAGAAGATGACGGAGATGGAACTCTACAATTGGGATTGGTCCGTCGAGGGCGTTTCCGGCCTCGAAGGCTGATCTTTCCGAACGACACTATTTCCGGGCGGCCGCATGTCGCCCGGAAGCTCCTGCCGCGTGATCCCGAAATCCTGAAATGTGCCGATGACAGAAGCCGAGAAGAGTTTCACCCCGCCTCCGGGCACTGCACCTATCGTCCAGCTGAAGGGCATTGCGAAGTATTTTCCCGGCGTGATCGCCAATGAGGATGTCGACCTGGAGGTCATGCCCGGCGAGATCCACGCGCTTCTGGGGGAGAACGGCGCAGGAAAATCCACCCTGATGAACATCCTGACCGGGATCTATCAGGCCGATGCGGGCGAGATCATCATTGATGGCTACAGGCAGGAATTTGCCTCGCCGGTGCAGGCCATCGCCGCCGGGATCGGCATGGTTCACCAGCATTTCAAGCTGGTGCAGGCGTTTACGGTCGCCGAGAACATTCATCTGGGCTGGGACGAGACACCGAAACGGGCCTCGAAGTCGGTTCTGGAAAGCCGGACCGAGGACCTTGCCAAGCGCTACAATCTGGCGACGCGCCCCGGAGCGACGGTCAGTGACCTGTCCACCGGCGAGCAGCAGCGTGTCGAAATCCTGCGCGTTCTTGCTCGCCGCGCTCGGCTCCTGATCCTGGATGAGCCGACGGCGGTTCTGACGCCGGCCGAGGCGCGCGAACTGTTCCGGGCCCTGCGGGATTTCGTCGCCGAAGGCAATGCGGTCATCTTCATCAGCCACAAGCTGGATGAGGTCATGGAAATCTCGGATCGCGTGTCGATCCTGCGCGGTGGCCGCAAGATTGCCACCAGGGACACGCGCAACTGCAATGCGCATATGCTGGCAAATCTGATGGTCGGCCGCGAGATCGTGCTGGCCGACATGCGCGGGCGCGGCCCCCATGCGGCGCCGATCTCAAAGGACCCGGTCCTCGTGCTGGACGATGTTTGCGTCGCTTCCGGGACCGGCGGCAATGCGCTCGACCAAGTCAATCTGAAACTTCATGCCGGCGAAATTCTCGGGATTGCCGGGGTTGCCGGGAACGGTCAGCGCGAGCTCAGTCAGGTGTTGACAGGTGTCAAGGCTGCAAGCTCCGGCAAGGTCATCGTCGATGGCACTCACATGAAGAGCGCCAATGCCAAGATCTTCGCTGATTTCGGTATCGGCCATATTCCCGAAGACCGGCTGCACAGCGGTCTGGCGCCGGCGCTCAGCATTACCACCAATGCCGTGATGCGCGAATATGATCAGGCGCCAGTATCGCCCCATGGCATCTACAATCCGCGCAGTGCCACGAGATTGGCCAGGGAAATCGCCGAAGCGGCAGAGGTCATGATCCCGGACTATGGCATGCCGGTCCGGAACCTGTCCGGCGGCAACCAGCAACGCCTCGTCGCGCGGCGGGAGATGCGCATTGCCGACAAGGTTCTGGTCGCGGCCTATCCAAGCCGCGGGCTCGATGTCGGTGCGATCAACACCATGCTTCGCTACATCGTCGAACTCAGGGATGCCGGTGCCGGTGTTGTCCTGATTTCCGAGGAACTTGAGGAATTGCTCAATCTCTCCGACCGCATTGCGGTTCTCTACGAAGGCAAGGTCATGGGCGTTGTCGAGAACGACAATCTCGATATCGAGGAAATCGGCTTGCTGATGGGCGGTCGCACGAAGGCCGGGGAGGTGGCATAATGTTCAGCTCCTTCCGCATTCAGCGCCTGCCGTCGTCTCATCCCGGCATTGCCCTTGCCGCACGTCTTGCCGCCATCGTCATTGCCCTTGTCGTGGCCGGGGTTGGTATTGCCCTTGCCGGCATGAATCCGTTCGATCTCGGCGCACGGGTGATCACCGCGTCTTTCGGCTCATCTTTCGGCATGGAGGATCTTGGTGTTCTGGTGATCCCGCTGATCCTCACGGGCCTTGCGGTCGCTGTCGGTCAGCAGGTCGGTGCCTGGAACATTGGGGCCGAGGGCCAGTTCTACGCAGGAGCCTTTGCTGCCTCCGCTGTCGGCCTGTTCGTGCCGGGCGAGGGGCCCTTGATCCTGATCCTGATGTTCGTTGCCGGTCTTGTCGGCGGCGCGGCCTGGATCCTGATCCCGACGCTTGCGCGTGCTTATGCCAACGTCAACGAACTGATCACGACGCTGCTTCTGAATTTCGTCGCGACGCTTCTGGTCTATTATGTTGCGACCGGGCCCTGGCGGGATCGCAGCGGCATGGCCAACTCCGCGACGCCGCCGCTCTCCACGAGCGTTCCGGAATTCTGGGGCATCGTCCACTGGGGCTTTCCCATCGCAATCGGTCTTGCGATCCTTGTCGGCGCGGCGCTGGCCTTTTCCCGCTGGGGCTACGAAGTCCGGCTTGTCGGCTCCAATCCGTCGGCTGCGAAATATGCCGGGATCCCGGTGCGCAAGCACCTGATCATGGTGATGCTTCTGTCCGGCGCGATTGCCGGTCTTGCGGGCATGCTGGAGATTGCCGGCACGGTGCACCGGCTCCAGGGCGGGATCTCCAACAATTTCGGCTATCTCGGCATCATGGTCGCGGTTCTGGCGCGCGGGTCACCTATCGGGGTGATCTTCTCCGGTGCATTCATGGCGCTGATCCTGAATTCCGGGATCGTCCTGCAGACGCAAGGCCTGACGACTTCAGTCGTCCTAGCGATCACCGGCTTCATCCTGTTCCTGACCGCCATCGGTGATGAGCTGTCCTACTATCGCATCACCCGCGAAAAGCCTGAGGGAGCGGCCTAGATGGAACTGCTGACAGGTCTTCTGACGACCGCTTTCCTGGCCGGCGCCGTGCTGGCCCTGGCAGCTCTCGGCGAAGTGCTGGTCGAGCGCGTGGGCGTCGTCAATCTCGGCGTCGAAGGGCTCATGGCCATGGGCGCCGTCACCGGCATTGCCACCGTTACGGCCGTGCCGTCGCCGATCCTTGGGTTCATCGCGGCGCTTGTCGTCGGGGCCGTGTTCGGGATGGTCTTTGCCTTCGCCACGGTCTATGTGCGCGCCAATCAGGTCCTCTGCGGTCTTGCGCTGACGCTGATGGGCTCGGGCATCGCCTCGACCATTGGCCGAAGCTATTCCGGCATGCCCGCGCCGGTGACCTTCCAGCCGTTCAAGATGCCGATCCTGAGCGAGATTCCGATCATCGGACCGGCGTTCTTCTCCCAGAACATCCTGTTCTACCTGATCTATCTGATCCTGCCGATCTTCTTCAGCTACCTGATGTTCTCCACCCGTCACGGGCTGAACATGCGGGCGGTCGGCGAAAACCCGGCAGCGGCCGATGCGGCCGGCATCCCGGTCAACCTGATGCGCTTTTCCTATGTCACGATCGGCGCGGCCCTGGCAGCCGGGGCAGGGGCGTACCTGACGCTCGCCTTCGTGCCGTCCTGGTCCGACGGCGTTGTGGCCGGGCGCGGCTGGATTGCCGTCGCGCTGGTGATCTTCGCTGGCTATCGCCCGATCATGGCAACGCTCTCCGGGCTGTTGTTCGGCATGATCACGGCGCTCGGCTTCATCGGTCAGGCGCGCGGATGGCCGATCGCGCCGGCCTTTCTCTCGATGCTACCGTATCTCGGGACCGTTGCCTTCATCATCGTGCCGGTTCTTGCTTGGCAGAAGATGCGACGCGCGATGGCGGCGCCTGCGTCCCTTGCGGTTCCCTATTATCGGGACATGAGATAGCCGAATGACCACGAAATTACTGAAAAACATCGCCCATCTGGCGACCTTCGATGACGAGGGGCGAGAGATAAGTGACGGCGCTCTTCTCGTGCGCGATAATGTCATCGAAGCCGTCGGAACAACGGCGGAATTGTCGGGCGTGGAAGCCGACGAGGTCATCGACCTGTCGAGCCACGTCGTCATGCCGGGCATGGTCAACACGCACCATCACATGTACCAGAACCTCACCCGTGTGATGGTTCAGGACGATGCGCTGTTCGTCTGGCTGAAGACGCTCTATCCGATCTGGGGCAAGCTGGATGACGATGCCATCCGGGTCTCCGCCAGGATCTCCATGGCCGAGCTGATGATGTCGGGCTGCACGACCAGCTCCGATCATCTCTATGTCATGCCGACCAATGTCCGTCTCGATACGACAATCGAGGTCGCGCAGGAGATGGGGCTTCGGTTCCATGCTTCCCGCGGGGCCATGTCCCGCGGGGAAAGCAAGGGCGGCTTGCCGCCTGACAACTGCGTCGAGGACGAGGAATTCATTCTCCAGGATGCAGAACGGCTGATCGGCGCCTATCACGACATGAACCGGCATTCGATGAGCCGGATCATCCTTGCTCCGTGCTCGCCTTTCTCGGTGACGCCGGAACTCATGCGGGATGCTGCGAAGCTGGCGCGCAGCCATCAGGGCGTGCGGCTGCATTCCCATATCGCCGAAGTGCTGGACGAAGAGGTCTACTGCAACGAGATCTACGGCATGCGTTCGGTCGGCTTTGCCGAATCCGTCGGCTGGTTGGGTGACGATGTCTGGTTCGCCCATGCGATCTTCCTGAATGATGACGAGATCCGGCTGTTCGCTGAAACCGGCACCGGCGCCACCTATTGCCCGTCCGCCCACATGCGCTGCGGTCTCGGCATCATGCGGGTGCGCGAAATGCTGAATGCAGGCGTCAATGTCGGTCTCGGTGTCGACGGCTCTGCTTCCAACGATACCTCGAACATGTTCATGGAAGCGCGCCTCGGACAGTTGCTCCAGCGCGTGGCACCGGCGCAGTACTTGTCTGAAAAGCCCGGTGGGCGCGGAGGCTTCGGCGGCACGCCGACGGCCTTGTCTGCGCGCGAGACCTTGAAAATGGCAACGCGCGGCGGGGCAAAACTGCTTGGCCGTGACGATATCGGTTCCCTGGCCCCGGGCATGGGCGCCGATATCATCGCCATGAACCTGAACCAGCTCGGCATGTCGGGGGCGGAGCGCGATCCCCTGGCGGCGCTGCTCCTGTGCGGCCCGTTCAAGGTCGAGCATTCGTTCATCAACGGCCAGCAGGTGATTGCGGATGGTGCATTCAGGTCGTTTGACGTCGAAGGCGCACTTGAGGAACACCGGCAGACCATGAAGCAGCTGGACGCCTGATGGCGACCGGCCCTGCGGCTGCGGCCGGATCGGAGGACGTGATGACGACAGTGGAAAAGGCGGCGCTCGACAACTGGTATTGCCTCGGTTGCGCGGCAGATCTTGAAACGGGCGAGACCGTGACGCGGCTGCTCGGTTCGGAACTGGTCCTGGCCAAGACGAAGACCGGTGACGTCTCGGTCCGGCTGAGGGATGGCGGCGAGGTTGTTACCTCCAAGATCCGCTACGGCTATGTCTGGGCAACGCTCGGCGAACCGGAACGCGACGTTGTGCCGATCCCGGAAGCCGACGAGGCCGACCGGCGCTATGTCGCTTGCGGATCCGTTGTGGTGAAGGCATCGGGATTGAGAATTGTCGAGAACTTCCTCGACATGGCACATTTTCCCTTCGTTCACACGGATATCCTCGGCTCCGAACCGCATACGGAGGTGTTGCATTACGATTGCGAGATCCGGCGCGATGTCGACGAGGTCTGGGCGACGAACTGCAAGTTCCTCCAGCCCAAGGCCGCGCTCTCCGCAGAAGGTGCCATCGAGACGGACTACATGTACCGGGTCGCGACGCCCTTCGTGACAGTGCTCTACAAGACCTGTCCGAACGCTGCCGACCGCTGGGACGTCATCTGTCTCTTTGTTCAGCCGATGGAGGAGGGGCTGTGCCGGGCGCATCCGTTGATGCTGCTCATCGATGATGTGACACCGCTTCAGGACCTGATTGCCTTCCAGCTCGACATCTTCCTGCAGGACCGGATCATTCTGGAAAACCAGCGGCCGATCCTGCTGCCGCTCGAGCCGCGCGCCGAAATCCCGACACGGGCCGATGCCTCTTCCATCGCCTATCGGCGCTGGCTGAAGGAAAAGGGCCTGACCTATGGCACGACGCTGACGGCGGCCTGATGATCACGGACCAGATGCAGCAACAGGTGGCCAGTGCGCCCGATATCGCGATCGTGAATGCGACCATCCTGCCCATGGGTGGCGGGGCAATGATCGAGCAGGGCACGATTACCCTTTCAGGCGATACGATCCTTGCGGTCGGACCTGCAGCTGCCGTGGACGTGGCCGGGGCGAAAAAGGTGATCGATGCCAGGGGGCGGATCGTCATGCCCGGCTTTGTCAATTGCCATACCCACATCGCGTCCAACATGCTGTTGCGCGGACTGCTGGAAGACGTTCAGCTGTTCGAATGGCTGCAGACCATGTGGAAACTGAAGTGCAATTTCGACCCGGAAACCCTGTATTGGGCCAGCCTTGCCGGACTGATCGAGATGCTGAAATCCGGCATCACCTGCTTCAACGAGCATTTCGATGCCTATGCGGTCAGCCCGCAGATCCGGGCCCTGTCCGATGTCCCGCTGCGGGCGACGCTCGGCTACGGCTTCGCCGATCGCGGTGTCTATGCGAGCATCGGGGACTGGTCCTGGACCGCTCTCGACACGTTCTCCGACAAGGTGGCTGCCCATCACCAAAGCGGCAATGACCGGATTCACCTGGGGCTGTCGCCCCACGCGCCTTATTCCTGCGGCGAGGACATGTTCCGCAATGTTCGGGAGGTCGCGGATGCACTCGGGTTGGTGATCCATACGCACCTGGCCGAAGGGCCTCAGGAACTCAAATATGTTGCCGAGACCTATGGCACCACGCCCGTGCAATGGCTGCATCGTCTGGGCTTCCTGAAGGGCGACGTGACCGCGGCCCATTGCACGCAGCTGAATGACGACGACATCCGGATTCTCGCAGAGACCGATGTGAAGATCGCCCACTGCCCGTGCTGCAATGCCAAGCTCAACTCCGGCACATTGCGCCTGCGCTGTGTCTGCGAGGCAGGCATCACGGTCGGCCTTGCGACCGATGGACCGGCCAGCCACAACAGTCTCGATCAGTTTCAGGAAATGAAATTTGCCGGCATGATCCACAAGGACAAGACCGGCGACGTGGAATTTCTGAAAACGGCAGAGCTTCTGGAACTTGCCACGAGCGGCGCGGCGAAGGCCATGAACCGCAGCGAGACCGGCGTGCTTGAACCGGGGAAGAAGGCCGATGTGATCATTGTCGACCTCGACACCATCCACTGCGCTCCCGTTTATGACGTCTCAGCCGCGCTGGTCTATTCGGCGCGGGCGGATGATGTGAAAACGGTGATTGTCGATGGCCGGGTCCTGATGGAAGAGCGGGAATTGCTCCTTGGCATCGACGAGGCCGAAGTCAGGAGCCGGTTCCGCGAAGCTGCCTATAGGCTGCGCGACCGAAGTCTTTAGAGGAAAAGCGCAAGATGAAGACATTCAGAAACCGATCCGTGCTGGCGAGCGGCTTTCATGCCCCGGTCTGCGGGGAAGTCGAATGTCTCGACGATGTCCTGATCGTCGTCGATGGCGATGGTGTGATCATCGAGGTCCTTGCCAAGGACGATCCGGCCTATTCGGATAGGCTTGCCGCTGCGAGGACCGACGGCAGCCTGAGCGAGTTGCCGAAGGGCACTTATCTGCTGCCGGGTTTTGTCGACCTGCACATCCATGCGCCGCAATATCCTCAGCTCGGCAATGCGCTCGATGTGCCTCTGGAAGTCTGGCTGCAGAAATACACGTTCCCGCTCGAAGCCCGCTATCAGGACACCGCCTTCGCCAGGCGCGCCTATGACGTGCTGGTCAGCGATCTTCTGGCCAGCGGCACGACGACTGCGGTCTATTACGGCACCATCCACGAGGATGCGAACCGGCTGCTCGCGGACATCTGCATCGAGAAGGGCCAGAGGGCGCTTGTCGGCAAGGTCGCCATGGACAATGAGGCCGAGTGCCCGGACTATTATCGCGATGCTTCGGTGTCGGCGGCGGTGGAGGGAACGCTCGGCCTGATCGACTATATTCGCGAGCATCCGGACAATGGCGAGGGCCGGGTCAAGCCCGTTGTGACGCCGCGCTTCATTCCCTCGTGCACCGACGATCTGCTGACCGAACTCGGGGCAATCGCCAGGGACCATGACTGTCACGTCCAGACCCATTGCTCGGAAAGCGATTGGGAACATGGTTACGTGCTCGACCGGCACGGGATGACGGATACCGAAAGCCTTGATCGCTTTGGTCTCCTGAAGACCGGCAGCGTGCTCGGCCATTCCAATTTCATCTCTGCCTCCGACATGGAGAAGATCAAGGTGCGCGAGGCGGCCGTTGCCCATTGCCCGCTGTCGAACGTCTATTTTTCCGACGCCGTGTTCCCGTTGAAAGTCGCGCTCGACAAGGGCGTGCGCGTCGGCCTTGGGACTGATATTTCCGGTGGCCCGTCGGGAAGCCTGCTCGAAACCGCCCGCAATGCCGTGACCATGGCGCGTTTGCTGGAAGCCGGTACCGATCCGGATCTTGCGCGCGAGGAACGGTCGAACCATCCGGGGACGCGCATTGATTTCCGAACGGCCTTCTATCTGGCAACCGCTGGCGGCGGCGAGGCCATCGGCTTGCCTGTTGGCCTGTTCCGGCCCGGCTACCAGTTCGATGCGGTGCTCATCGACCCGGAAGCGCCGCTCGGCTCCCTGCGCCTATGGCCGGAGCTCGATGAGGGCGATCAGATCCTGCAGAAGATCGTCTACACCGCCAGCCGTCCGAACATCACCAATGTCTGGGTCGGCGGGACGCAGGTCTCGGCGGCGGAGCACTGAAACGGCACAATGAACCAGCAGATGACATCGGACATGCGCCAGCTTCTTCGCCGCCTGCCCAAGGCCGAATTGCATATCCATCTGGAAGGCGCCATCCGGCCCGGCACCGCCATGGAGCTGGCGGCGAAGAATGGCGTCAGCCTGCCCGTGTGCGACCGGGTCGAGGACCTTTATTCCTACGACAACCTGATGGATTTCCTGGCCGTTTACGGCGCGATCTCGGACAGCATCGTCACCGTCGATGATTTTCGCCGCATCACCTATGAGATGCTGCAATCGGCGGCCGAAAGCGGCTGCCGCTACATGGAGTTCTTCGTCAGCCCGCATGCCCACAAGGGCGTGCCATTCGCCCGGCAGTTCGAAGGCATCCGCGCTGGAATGGCCGAGGCCGAGACCGACTTCCTGATCACTTCGCGCATTATTCCGGGCATGAACCGGGAGCTCGGCCCGGAAGCCGGTGAAGACTATCTCGACGAGGTGCTGGCCAACCGTGGCGAGGATGTCATCGGGCTCGGCCTTGACTACAACGAGGCGCCGTTTCCGCCCGAACCCTTTGTCGGGGTCTTTGCCCGCGCCCGCCGAGAAGGGCTGCATCTGACGGCCCATGCCGGGGAATCCGGCCCGGCCGCCTATATCCGCGGCTCCCTCGATGCATTGAAGGTGGAGCGCATCGACCACGGCTACAACATCGTCGACGACCCGGACCTGATGGTGCGGTGCCGGGACGAGGGCCTCGTCTTCACCTGCTGTCCGTCAACGACGAAATACACCACGCCCTGGCGGGATCTGACCGCACCTGACCATCCGATCCGGCGCATGAAGGAGGCAGGACTGAAGGTCACGATCAATTCCGATGATCCGCCGATGTTTGCCACCGACCTCGGCTGGGAATTCGAGATTGCCCACGGCGACCTCGGATTTTCGCTCGCCGATTTGAAGGCTGCGATCCTGACCAGCCTGGATGCCGCCTGGCTTGATGACACGGTGAAGCGCGAGTGGTCCGCCGACTGGGCGCGTGAGATCGATGAAGCCTTTGCCGCAATGCCTCAGCCCTGAGCCTCAAAGTCAATAAATCCCCGGAAGGAACTAGTAATGACCGACACTATTCCCGTCATCGACCTGACGCCGCTTCGTGAAGGCGGTGAGGCGGGGAGGCAAGCCGTTGCCGACCAGATCGGCGAAGCCTGTCGCGGGATAGGCTTTTTCTATCTCAAGGGGCATGGTGTTCCGGCCGAGCTGCGTGAACGCGTCTTCGACATGGCCAAGAGGTTCTTCGACAGTCCGGAAGACCTCAAGATGAAGTCGGCCTATTCCAAGGACACGGGCAATCGCGGCTATGTGCCGATGAAGGGAGAGTCGCTCGACCCGACCAATGCGCCGGATCTCAAGGAAGGCTACAATATCGGTCTGGACCTGGCGTCCGACGATCCCGAAATCCTTGCCAAGACGCCGTTGCGCGCGGTCAATCTCTGGCCGGATCTGCCCGGTTTCAGGGATGTGATGCTTGAATATTACGATGCCATGTGGGCGCTGGGGCGGACGCTTCATACTGCCTTTGCCACCGAGCTCGGCCTTGAAACGGACTTCTTCGAGGACAAGCTGCGCCGCCCGTTGGCGACCCTGCGCCTGCTGCATTATCCGCCGCGCCCGGCTGATCTGGAGGAGGGCCAGCTCGGGGCGGGCGAACATACGGATTACGGCTGCGTGACCCTGCTCGCCACCGACGAAGTCGGCGGTCTGGAAGTGCGCACCCGCTCCGGCGAGTGGCTGGCAGCGCCCGATATTCCGGATACCTTCGTCTGCAACATCGGCGATTGCCTGATGCGCTGGACCAATGATCTTTACGTCTCGACACCGCACCGGGTGGTCAATCCGTCCGGCCGCGAGCGTTTCTCCGTGCCGTTCTTCCTCGATCCGGATCCGGATGCCATCGTCGAGTGCCTGCCGGGTTGCGCCAGTGCCGACAATCCGCCGAAATACCCGCCGATCCGCGGCGACGACTACCTGCTCAGCTGTCTCAATCCGACCTATGAGAAAACCGGCCTGATGTAGGCTGACTTGACGGCGTTGATCTTGTTCCCTCCGGGGGACCCGAAACAGAAAACCCGCCCGATCGTCTCGGATGGGCGGGTTTTGTTCTTTCAGCTCCGTTTGAGCCATCTATTGGCCTGAATTGGCCATCCTATGCGACGGGCTTGTCGCAAGTTTCGTCGGCAGACGGACCTCTCCCATTTTGGGAACAATTTTCAGACTTCGTTAACTTTTTCAATTCCGAAGAGCACCGCCAGCAGATCGTTTTGTTCGCGGACGGTCCACTTACCGGTCAAGCCGAAGCCCTTCCTGAGCCACAGCATGGCGTCAAAACCGGCGATGGATTTTCTGGCTGAGTTGAACGAGCGGAACCCGCCGACCGTCGGCATGTTCTTCTTCACCCTGAAATGATCGCTCTCGATACCCTGTTGCAAATGTTTGGTCACATAGTGCACCGGATCCGGAGCAAGCAGGCCGCCGTCAACCGCGTCCCCGATGGCCGGAGGAAAAGTGCCGGCACCATCGGTACCGATTTTGCCCGGCGACAGCAGCGGAGCATCCTGCAACATTTTTCGAAAGAACCGTTTGGCCGCATTTAGATTGCGCTTTGCCGCAAGCAGGAAATCGACCGGATTTCCATGCTTGTCGATGGCCCGATACAGATAGCGCCATTGGCCCTTGATGCGCACATAGGTTTCATCGATGCGGACCGAGCCGCAATGTGGTTTTCGGAACCGGCGTAGCCGCTTTTCGATCAGCGGCGCATACGCCAAAACCCACCTGTTGATGGTGCTGTGGTCCACCGCAAAGCCACGTTCCAGGAACATTTCTTCCAAGTCCCGATAGCTCAGCGGGTAACGCAAGTACCAAGAGACTGCCTGGATGATCAGCCAGGCCTCGAACTGTCTGCCTTTGAAGTCTTCCTTCGACTGGCGTTTCAGTTTTTCAACGATGGCAGTGGGAATCATCACGCAGAACTCCAAACTCAGGAGCGCTCTTTCAACAGTCAAATCTCAAGGCAGGGTTAACTCGACAAACTTTGCGACAGGCCCAAATGAACTCCGATCAATTCTCTTTGGTATAAGCCGAGCGGAAAAGTCGAAACCCTTATTGGGCCGCAGCATGCGCCGCCCTCAAAAGCTTTCCAAATATCTTCTCTTCCGCAGATCTGAGAAATTACCAAAGGACACCGCCTCATGGCTAATTTTACTGTATTTTTACAGAAAAATGCACAGCATGGAAAGCAAAATGCTCAGTAATACCATGTATTGTTAACCATAAATACTCCATCTCGGCTTCAATCTCTTTACGCATACAACGATTGCCGCAACCGCCGGACCAACCCTGCGTATCCGCCCGGTATGCGCGAATTGGTATTAAGGAGGCCGCGATGCTCGCCGCGCTCAGGGGACAACACGCTTCATTTGCTGAACTGACACCGCAGGCGGGCGCTTTCGCGATGACGGCGCTGATCGCCTGGCCGCTGGCCGCGCACGCCGACTGCACCCTCGACGGGGCCGCCATCGGGAGCATTGCCGCCCTCGAGAACGGCCAGGACCTTGCCTGCAATAACGTGGTGTTGAGCGACCCGATCAGGATCGTATCGGGCGCGACGGAGACGTCCATCACACTCGGCGACAGCCACGATGGCGCCATCGATACATGGCTGCAGACGACGCACTCTGGCTCACCCCCTGATATCGCCGCGGCGATCGCTTTGGGTGCGAACAGCAGCGCGCGTATCCATGGCAATGCCGCGGTCTCGTCGGCGGGGAACGACGCCGACGGCATCCGGTTGGTGGGGGACGGGTCTTCAGTCGGAGTGAGCGGCGGAACAATTGCAACCTCCGGCGCCGGGTCCGTCGGTATTACAGCGCGGGGGAACGGCAATGAGATCGTTCTGGATGAGGCAACCCTCTCGACGCTGAAAGAAGACTCCTACGGCATTCGAGTCGATGGCGACGACAACACCATCTCGCTCGACGGCAGCGAGCTGTCGACCGAAAGCGACACGAGTACAGGACTCTATGTCACCGGGCGAAACAACGTCATCGACCTCATCGACAGTTCAATTTCGACAAAAGGCGACGATGCCAACGGCATCCTGCGCCAGGGTTCCGAGGAAGGCGGCACGATCAGTCTGATCGACAGCTCGATTACCAGCGAAGGGATCAATTCCAGCGCCGTCTACTTGTTCGGTCGCGACTACACGATCACCATGAACGGGGGGTCGCTCGTCACGCGCGGGGAACTGTCGCACGGTATCGCTTCCGCCACCGGTGGCGCAACGATCAACGTCAACGGCGGCTCAATCTCGGCGTCGGGCCCGATCGGCCTGGGCATCATCGCCGTCGGCGGCGACTCAACGGTGACCCTGACTGGCGGGTCGATCGCGGTTACGGGAGACAACGCGGACGCCATTCGCATGCGCGGGGGCGGCAACACCGTCACGCTCAACAGCGGCTCGCTGTCGGGCAGCGGCGAAGGCGGGCGTGCCATCGGCATTTTCACCGTGGCCGGCAAGACCGATCAACTGACAATCAACACGGCCGTGTCGCTGACCGGAAACACTCACGCCGAGGGAGAGGGTATTGCAACGCTATCGCTGACCGGCGGCGACACGCGGCAATATGGCGACAACGTCTCCGGCTTCGACAGCCTGACCGTCCGGGACGGCGGCAGCTGGACCCTCGACGGCGACGTGACCGATGTCGCGACCATCGATATCGCGGCCGGCTCCCTGATCATCAACGGCGACGCCAGCGGCAGCAACGTCTCCATCGCGGCGGGCAGCCATCTCGGCGGGTCGGGTTCTGTCGGCGAGATCGACGTCCTGCGGAGGGGTGTGCTGTCGCCCGGCAATTCGATCGGCACACTCACTGTCGATGGCGACATCACATTCGCCCAAGGCTCGACTTTTGAAGTCGAGGTGAACAGAGCGGGCGAAGGCGATCTGGTGGCGGCCGGCGCCGCCGCCATCGAAGGCGGAACCGTCCATGTGTTGGCCGAGAACCGGATCGACAACGGATCGACCTACGATCCGGTCACCAGCTACGTCATCCTGACCGCCGAGGACGGCATCACCGGCTCCTTCGATGCTGTGACAGATGACTTTGCCTTCCTGAAACCCCGTCTGGACTACGAAGACACCCAGATCCTACTGACCCTGGAGCGTAACTCAGTAGGCTACGCGGATTTGGCTTTCACCCGTAACCAGGCGGCCGCCGCCAGCGGCATCGAGAACCTGAGCAGCGACGAACTCGTCAACAGTATCCTTGCACTTACCGAGGAAGAAGCTCGCAACGCCTACGATCAGATCTCCGGCGAGGTACATGCCTCGATCAAGAGCGGCCTGCTGAATGACGCAACCGGGCTTCGCCGAACCATCAGCGAACGTCTGGACGGCGCCTTCGACAGGGTGCGGACAACCTCCCCGAGCCCGCTTCGCCCTGGCCGCATGACCATTTGGGCCGATGCCATCGGCGCTGGCAGCGATACCAAAAGCGACTGCAATGCCGCCGACTTTAGCCAGACAAGCGGGACGTTTCTGGCCGGAGCCGAAGCGACGCTTGGCAGCGGCATGATCGGCGCGTTGCTGGGACACGGCCAATCCTCCTTTTCCGCAAACGATCTTGGATCGTCGGGTTCCAGCCAAAGCTTTCATGCCGGGCTCTACGGCGAAAGCGGCGTTGGAAACGTCCTCTTCAAGTCCGGTCTGGCCTACAGCTACAGCACCATCGAGACGAGCCGTCGAGCCGACTTCGGTGGCTTCAGCGACCAGCTGACGGCCTCCTATGGTAGCGGCGCCCTGCAGGCGCTCGGTGGCGTCAGTTACGGCATAGTCCGCGGGCCACATCTGCTCGAAGGTTACGCCGATGTGGCCCATGTGATGCTTTCAAGCGGCGCCTTTCATGAAAAGGGGGGAGCTGCAGCCCTGTCGGGAGAAGGCGGGCAAAGCGCGATGACCTATTCGTCGCTCGGCGTGCGCGGCTCCTTCGGCGTGCCGACGCGCATTGGCTCCCTCACCCTGTCGGCCGAGCTCGGCTGGCAGCACGCCTTCGGTGACACTCATCCGCTGTCCTCGCAGCACTTTGCGGGGGGCAAGAGCTTCTCGGTCGCTGGCGTTCCGATCGCAGAGAACCTGGCCACCATCGGGGCCGGCCTTTCCTTCGCCCGAGGCAACCGCCTCGCTCTCAACCTCAGCTACGAGGGCAACATCGCACACGATTTCGCGCGGAACGTCGTGAAGGGGGGGATCAGCTTCCGGTTCTGAAAACAACACGCTGTCCGGCAGCGGTCAACTCCCGAGATTAAACTCGGTAAATCTAGAGTATTCGGCCAGTCCTCATAGTAATGCCGAAGATTTTTACAGCTACTTTGGGGCTAAATCATGAACACTCGGAGCAAATTCTCTGATACCATTCTCCAATCGTTTGGGAGCGAACACCAGGGGAAGGGCGGTCCAGCGCGTTCCCCGCACCCTCGCTCAAATGGACGAAACCGGAACGGAGATGACCAGGCGGAGCTGCAGAAACGGCCGTTCCAGCTTGAGACCGTGTCATCGACAGGGACCCGCAGACGCGCTTATTCCATTGCGTGTATGACGTCGTCCGCTTTGGTCGGCATTGCCTTGTGGATGGCCGATGTTCCGCAAGCCCGCGCGGCCTGCACCGTGACCGGTACGGGTACGGCATCCGCCCCCCAGACCGGAGACACCGTGGAATGCACCGGCACCGGCCTCACCACTCCAATCGTCCCGGCAGCAGGTGCGAGTGACGTCACAATCATCGTCGGCGACGGCAGCACACCGACGGAGCTGGAAACAGACACCGGGACGGCGATTGAGCTTACCGACGGCAGCACCGCCACGGTCAACGCGGGTGCTACCATCACGACCACTGGAGGGGCTACTACGTCCGCCATCTCGGGCGAGGGCGACATCCTGCGGTCAACCCTCAACGGCGGGTCGATCAGAGCGCAGGGTCGCTTCGTCAATGGCATCGAACTGCGCGCCACGGGAACGGCAACGATCGATATCAATGCCGGATCGATCGCGGCTACGGGTGATGTTTTGTCCACCGGCGCCTGGGCCTCTACCGAAGGCGATCAAGGAACCGCAAGCATCACGATGGGGGGAACGGCTGCAATTGAAGTATCAGATGGCATCGGTATCGTCGCCAGGTCGGTCGGGGAAGACGGCACCGCCAGCCTTCAAATTTCAGGCGGATCAATCTCCGGAAACGGCTCCTCGGCCGGGGGCAACGCATTCGCCGGTGGGACCGGGGGTGTGGCGAAGGTCGACCAGAGCGGCGGGACGATCATGATGACCGGAAAGAACTCGTCCGGACTCGGCGCAACAGCCGACGGTCAAAACAGCTCGGCAACGGTCACCATGAGCGATGGATCAGTGAGCGCAAATGGCAACCAAAGCACCGGCGCATCCGCTGCGGTATACGAAACGGGCAGCGAAGCGGCGGTCAACATCACCGGGGGAACGCTTTCCGTTACTGGAAATTCCGTCAAAGGCACTTACGCCCATGCGGATGCCGAGCAAAGCACAGCGAGCATCATCGTCAATGGAACGGCGGAGGTCTCGGCCAATGGCGCAAGGTCCGTCGGCGTGTTTGCAAAGACAACCGGTGTTGATACCGAGGCATCGGTTACCCTTTACGGCGGATCGGTCGTAGTCGAAGGGGCGGACTCCACAGGTCTTCACGCCGATGCACGCATCGCCAACAGCGCCGCAAGGATCACGGTCGGAGGCGGATCGGTCTCGACGTCTGGCGACAACGCTATAGGGGCGCACAGCTATGCCGAGGCGTCAAGCGGGCAGGCATCGGTCATGATCGGTGGCGGATCGATCTCGACCGAAGGCGCTGCATCGCACGGTGTGTTCGCCAATATGTATGGTTATGAAGGGACCGCGACCGTCGATATTTCCGGCGGCACTATTTCCACCAGCGGAGCGGCGGCAGACGCCGTCCGGGCGGGAGTCGAAGGCCCTGGCGCCATTGCCCGCGTGACCGTCTCGGGCGGCAACGTTCACGCCGCAGGCGACGACAGCAATGCGATCGCAGTCATTACCAAGAAGACACCGTCCTGCGATTGCGGCAGCGAGCCGGAGGGCAGCAGCGGCACGGTCGTCATCGATGGCGGAACCGTATCTGCGACCGGCGAGGGCTCGCACGCGGTTTATTTCCTGGCCAGCGACGGAAGCAAGAATGCGCTGACCATCGGCACCGGGGCCTCGGTCTCCGGCGATCTGCTGTCCGAAAATCAGGGGTCCGGCACGACAGACCTGACCTTCAACGGGACGGGCGCGCAAAGTTTCGA
>VIRH01000047.1 GCA_008107755.1 Rhodobacterales bacterium | reverse complement strand
GTCCCTGACACGAGAGGCCGATCTGCCAAGATGGCTTGACTGGTACAACAACAAACGGCCACACATGGGCATCAATGGAAAAACACCAAGTCAGGCCCTCAACGGAACAACCTGATCAGAAACCACAACTAGACCGGGAGGGTCCGTTGATCTGCAAGATGCTGACTTGATGTGATGCGAGATGTCTCGGACGGTAGCGACACTGATCACCTAGGAGTAAATATGTCCGGAGAAACGGATCTGAAGAAACTGATTTCAGGTATGCGACCGGTGCTTGACCCGCGCCCGTATGTTTTCTGCAGTTTCAGCGAGAAATCCATGGACGAGCTGCTGGCTTGTGATCCGGTCGGTCTGTTTCTGGAAGAGGAAGGTCTGACGGCCATTCTGGCCGCCGAGCATGCGGCCAGGCTGGGACTGGCGGAGGCGGAGCATTACTGCCGGATTACCCTGAGGGTGCATTCGTCTCTGGAGGCAGTCGGTCTGACGGCCGCCGTTTCGGCTGTTCTTGCGAAAGGCTGCATTCCAGCAAACGTGGTGGCTGCCTATTATCACGATCATGTCTTCGTGCCTGAGCGTAAAGCGAAAGAGTCTCTCGCTCTATTGCTTGATATGTCTTGAATCTGTCGTATGGGAATGTGAATTAAATTTATTGGTGTTGTCGGGTTGTAAAATAACCTTTAAGTGAATTATTTGATATCTTGTGCTAAGGTCCCTCGCGATTTACCTGAGAGAGGGCCGGGGCATGTTTCGACAACTGGCTTGTTTTATCAATATTTTGGCGCCTTGCTTTGTTGTTTCTCTGATGGTCGTATCTTCGCTCGCGGTGGCAAGCGACCAGGACGGCGTGTCCTCGGCCACGCAATCGACTTATGAGCTCGCCGTCATTCCTGCACCGTCATCAGACGACGAGCGCCTGTCCAATTTTGCGGTCCTGCGGCTGAACGAGGCGGGATCCCATAGCATTCGGCTCACGTCGCCAGAATTCGAACCGGCGTTGCTGGTGTTTCGCGGGTCGGACCTTGTCGGCTTCAGCGTGCCGGCTCAAGGCGAGAGGCACGTGGAGCTGGAGATATTCCTCAGTAGCGAAGCCGTTGCCTCCGGCGGCGGTGTCGTGCTGACGGCCGTTGCCGCGAGCCTTGGGCCTTCGACCGGAGGCAAGGCAGTCTTGAGCGTTTCGCCGGCGGCGGATGTGCTTGGTGTGGAATCTTCCTTCGGAGGAAATTTTCTCGACAGGTTTCTGCAAGTCGCCCAAGGCAACGTCTCTCGCGTCACCGGTTTCGACAGAAGCTTTGCGTTGCACGAAGTCAGCGAGCCGTTTCGCAAGCCGGATTTGGTGAATGCCGCATCGCCAAAGGAGACACCTCCTGTGCGCGATATCCCGCGCGCCCATCCCGATTATTCCAAGCCGCCGTCGCATCAGAACTCCAGTTCCTGGCTGGATATTTTCTCCAATAAATTCCAGAACTCCCATGACTACAGTGTTGATGATGAGGTTGCCGACATTCCCGCGCCGCCCATGCGTGCGCCTGCCGCGGCGCCGGAAAATTCGATGGCTACAGACGTGCCCCAAACGCACCCCACGGCTGCGCCGTCGGTAGACGTCACCGCCGATGTTGTGCCGCGTCCGGCCGCGAACTGGCGTGATGTCTTCCTGCCGGCCTTCAAGCCCTGGCCACCGCCGAAGCCGACGACGCTTCAGCGCATTCCGCGGGCGCTTTACAGGCCGTTTCTCGATTCTGAAACCGCCACCTATGGAGATGTCAGCGATCTGATCGAAAAGGCACTCTTTCTCGGTGGGTACGACCGCTTTGCCTATTTTGGCGTGCCGGGCGGCTTTGCTCTGGTGACCCAGCTCGAACAGATCCAGGCAAACGGGCTGCCTGTCGAACCTTCAGGCGCGCGCTGGAATGCGGCGATTGCCGGGTCGTCTTCCTTCGATCTGGCCACCTATATCCACCGACTGTTCTTTGCCCGCAAAGGGTATTACCGCGTTCTGGTGTTCACGGTCCTTGGCACGCCCCTCATTCCTGGCGGAGACGTGCTGGAGACGGATCCGGACTGGATCGGGGAGGGAGCAACCGGGCTCCCTCGCGTCCTGCGCGCCGAGCGTTTCGGCGAAGAGCACGACATCAATGTGCTCATCTATGAGTTCGAGCGCCACGAAACCGAGACTGCGCCTCGTTTTCGCAAGGACAACGAAAGCCCGCTATCAGCCAGCGATCATCTGAACGGCGCTCGTTTCACAAGCTTTTTCGAAGAGGCTCCGGATGATTGAATTCGACAAGGCCAAGTGGCGCCTTGCGCTTTTGTGGTTCGGCGTGTGCGGGTTCCTGTTCTTCATTGTGTTTCTTCAGACCATCCTCGACAAATACGGCCAGCGGTCCACGGAAGTCTGGAACTGGCTGCTGCCCAACCTCATGCCGGTGCTGACAATGATGGCCGGGGTCATCGTCAGCGACATGAAAGCAGCGCCCGTCACGCGTTTCGTCCAGGTGCCGTTCTACTATTTCGCAGGGGGCCTCTCCTGCTTCTACCTTCTGCTCATAGCCGTGATCATTCTGCTGGGGCCCGTGATCGAGGAGACGGCGGGACTGCTGATTTTCGATGTGATTGGACGCACCGGCGTCTTTCTGGGGCCGATGCAGGGCGTTGTCGCATCGGCTGTCGGGATCTTTTTTCTCAAGAAAACGGAGAAGGGCTGACCTGCCCGTTCCACATGCAGATGTTCGGCGCAGAGCGGCAAATGGTGCGGGATATACGGGAGGGTCGGTCGGATTTGCCCTTGCAATTTCGGTTCTGCCTACCCATTCCTAAGGCTCGGAACTCAGGGGTATCGGCATGCAACGGGTAAAGCGGCGTCTTGCAGCAATCATGTGCGCAGACGTGGCGCACTATTCCGCCCTTATGGAGCGAGACGAGGACGGGACGCTCGACAGGTTGAAGGCGTACCGGACGATCATGTCGTCCCTGACGGAGCGCCATAACGGCCGGATCGTCAATACCTGGGGCGACGCGGTAATCATCGAGTTCGCGTCTGTCATGGAAGCCGTTCAGTGCGCCGTGGAGATCCAGAATGAACTGTCGCACCGCAACAGCGAGCTTTCCGACGCTGATCGCATGGAGTTCCGGATCGGTATCAACCTCGGCGACATCATGGTCGAGGGCGACGATATCTATGGGGACGGTGTCAATGTGGCCGCTCGGCTGCAGGAGTTGGCAACCAGTGGCGGCATCATGCTGTCCCAGTCGGTGCACGAGCAGGTCAAATCCAAACTTGCCATAGGTTTCGAGCGTATGGGCCTGCGCACGGTCAAGAATGTCAGCGAGCCGGTGCAGACCTTCGCCGTTCGACTCGGCGGGCGAAATGATCCTCAGGAAACTTTCGAGGAGCAAAGGGCGGGGGACGCGATCGCTGGAAACGCATCTGCCGAAGGACCCTTGCAAGAGCCGTCTGGGGACGACGACGCCGGAGCGGTTGCCAACGGCCTGGAGCAAGCGCGTGGTTGGTTGAGGCGCCAGCCCAGACGGGTGCAAAGCTGCGCTTTCATGATCATGTTCTTCCTGCTTCTGAACCTGTTGACCGGGATATCCTCGGTCTGGTTCATGTGGCCGTCGCTGCCGTTCATTGCGATGCTCGTGTGGCATCTGCTCACTGGCGAGAAGGAGAAGAAGCTGACAGGCCACGCCCGGCCCGGAGATTGAGTGCACAGGGCCGATCTGTTGCATGTCTGATAACTCTTTCACGCTATTAAACCCTCATGATTTGCGAGCGTCTGTGACTTCGCTTAAAGATGGGGCAAAGCTGGACGACGGAATCGTCCGTTCGTTCGTCAAATTGCCGGACCCACCGGTTCAACAGCCAAGGGAGCTTAATCCTGCGCATGGAAAATTATTCGACCACGGTACCTGCACGCCTCGACGAAGAAGAAGAGGAGAAGACGAAGACCCAGCAATCGATTCAGGTCGACAAGCATCTCTTCGATGCGCGTACCGTCCTGATCACGGGTCAGGTCTCCCAGGAAATGGCGCGCGACGTTTGCTCGCGTCTGCTCGCCCTGGCGCAGGTCTCCAACGATCCCATCACCGTCATCGTGTCCTCCCCGGGTGGTCACGTTGAATCCGGCGACATGATCCACGACACTATCAAGTTCATTGCTCCCGAGGTGCGTATCCTGGGTATGGGCTGGGTCGCCAGCGCCGGCGCCCTGATTTACGTCTCCGTGCCGAAGGAAAACAGGTTCTGCACGCCCAACACCCGCTTCCTGCTGCACCAACCGTCCGGTGGTGCCGGCGGCATGGCCACGGATATCGAGATCCAGGCCAAGGAAATCATCAAGATGCGGGATCGTCTGAACAATATTTTCTCCGAGGCGACCGGCCAGCCGATCGAGCGGATCGAGAAGGACACCGATCGCGACTACTGGATGGGCCCGAAGGAAGGCATCGAGTACGGCCTCGTCGGCAAGGTTGTGACCAGCGTCAACGAACTGGGCTGATCACGCGCCTCCCAAACGCAAGGGGCCGGGGATGTGTAATGCTTCACCGGTCATGAAAAAGACAAGGCCCGCGGCTTGCGCCAGCGGGCCTTGTTCTTTCAGGGAATGGGTTTCGTGACTGGTATGGATCGTCGCTGGTGTCTCCTGGCGGGACGTGGCTGTCGGGTACTGCGAAGTCCACTCTAAAGGGCCATGATCTCCGGCTCGACGGAATAAACGAGTACCGGCTTCACGGGCCTCGGCGAGAGCACATGGGGGCGCAGGCGATCCATCAGTTCGCGAAGGTCCTCCTCGTCGGCGGTTTCTTCCTTTGACGTGAAGAAAACGGCCACGACATGGTCGACGAAACGTTGATACATGTCGGCGCAGGTGCACAATGGTGACAGCAGCGCACAGACGGGTTTGCCCTCGTAGCAGGGAGCGCCGCCAAGAAGGAATGCCAGGAACTCGCAAAAATCGCCCGAGATGTCGAATTCCTGATGAAAACCAGACAGGTCAAAACAGGGGTCCTGCTCAAGTCTGGCCCGCAATTCCGGCATTGCCCTGATGATTGTTCTGCGACCACCGAGTGTCATGTAGAGTGTCATGTAAATAACCTCGCTACAGCCTTTTTGAAACGATGACGTCAGCTTGACGTAGCCGGTTCAAATCCCGTGTGATGCTGATCACGGATATCAACTTTTTGAAAAACAACAATGTTCCGCAGATGTGCGGAACCCCCCGTTGCCACCCACTGCCAAGCGCCCCAGTTTTCGGACGACGCGAAGCATCTCTGTAAAATATGACACTATATTTACACGCTGGCTACAGGAGGGTGGCGAAACGTTTAGGTAGGCACAATTTGCTACGTTAGACCTAAGCGTTTGGCTTAACTGTGAAAATGTCATGCCTTGCCGGATCATCCAGCGGTATCAGACGTTAGTCGTATGCAGCGGGGTCAAGTAAAAGCAGAATCTCGCATTTTTTTCTGGAGAAGTGATTTCTTCATAACCCTTGGTCATGTGTCATCACTTTTTCTTGAGGTTTAAATATTCGTATATCTGTATTTATTTTTCAGTAGAATTTCGATGCGACTCGACTTTTTTGGGTGTCGGCGCAGTGTGGTCGAGGTATCAGATCCTGGTTTCGCGGCCGGTTTGTGCCCTGCCGCCAGGAGGGTCCAATGATACGACCACAAGGTGATCTTCATCCGGCGGGGGACACCGTGCGATCGCAGGTTGATCCATCGACAGACGTCTCAAAATAGTCCGTTTCGCACAGTCATCTCCCGGTCTCAGTCACGGACCGGATTTCATGCAATACTACCTGTCGAAGATCCTCTATTTTTTCATCGAACCGTCAAATGTTCTGGTTGCCCTGGTGCTGATCGGTCTGCTGATGAGTTTCGCCACGAAGCGCGGCACATTCGGACGCGGTCTAGCCTTGACGGGAGTCCTGGGTCTGCTGATCTGCGGTTTTTCCCCGGCTGCGAACTGGCTCATTCTGCCGCTGGAAGAACGCTATCCGCGACCGCAAACGCTGAGCGGCTTTGACGGCATTATTGTGCTGGGCGGGGCGGTCGATACGATCGTCACCGGGGGGCGAGGCGATACCGCCCTGACTCTTTCGGCCGAGCGGCTCACGATCGTTGCGCGCCTGGCGCAGCAGATGCCGGAGGCGGTCATCGTCCATACGGGCGGGCAGGGGATGATCGTTCCCAATCAGGCAACAGAGGCAGAAGGAGCCGGACGCCTGTTCAGCGATTTCGGTATTCCTCCAGAAAGGATCCTTCTGGAAGATGCATCAAGAAACACTTGGGAGAATGCGACTCTGACGCGCCGGATGCTCGATCCGAAGCCGGATCAGAAATGGCTTCTGGTCACGTCTGCCTATCACATGCCGCGTTCCATGGGAGTGTTCGAGAAGGCGGGCTGGACCGGTCTGACGGCCTATCCGGTGGATTACAGAACCAGCGGCGCGTCGGATGCCGCTCTGCCCTTTTATGGCGTGTCGAAGGGCCTTCGACGGTTCGATGTTGCCTTTCGCGAGTGGTTGGGGCTTTTCGTCTACTGGTTGAGCGGCCGCACCACCGCGCTGTTTCCAGGACCGGAAGGCTGAGGGGCCTGAAAAGCGTTCTGAAGTGAAAGCGTACCTCTTTTATATGGAGGTCCGAATTCCCATATCTGACGGATCTCAGGGGAAGACAAGGACGCGGGTGATGGTCCTCGAAGCGCCGATCGTCGCGGCAGATGTCGTGCAATGGCTTTACAGCGACGCACCTCATCTGCAGGGCACGCTTGATATCGTTAGTGAACTGTCTGAACGGCTGCGCGAGGGAAATGTACCCGTCGACCGAACGACGACAGGTATCTGGGTCGTGCACCCGAATGTGCGCGCGGAGCAGTCCGTGTGGACGAGCGAGGGACAGCGCGAGCTGATCCGCTACGGGGCTGACACTGGCACCGACGAGGCCTACCAGGGCAGTCCCATCGAGCGGGTTCATGAAACCAATGCTGCCGTGCGGGTGCGGATCGAGGCGGATCCCGAAAGCGCCGACCAGCTTTCCTTCACGCGCGAACTGAAGGAGAGGGGCTTCACGGATTACATTGCCTTGCCGATGCCGTTCTCCGATGGGTCCATTAAAGTTGCGAGCTTTGCGACCAAGGCCGCCGGCGGATTTACCTCATCCCATCTTAATGTATTCAATTCGATCATCCGTCCTCTGGCGCTCGTCTGCGAACTGAAGACCCTTCGGCGGACGGCCGAGACTGTTCTGGACACTTATGTCGGCCCGCGTGCCGGACTGAAGGTTCTGGACGGAACAACGCGGCGCGGCGACGGGGAGTGGATCAAGGCCGTTGTCAGCTTCGCCGACATCCGCGGATTTTCGCGTCTTTCGAACACGCTTCCGGCCGACAAGATCGTCATTTTCCTGAACAAGTATTTCGGCGCGATGACAGCCGCGGTCGAGGCCCACGGCGGTGAGGTCCTCAAGTTCATCGGCGACGAGGTCATGGCAATCTTTCCC
Organism: Rhodobacterales bacterium; assembly: GCA_008107755.1. GTDB lineage: Bacteria > Pseudomonadota > Alphaproteobacteria > Rhizobiales > Stappiaceae > Roseibium. The sequence continues at coordinate 50,707 of VIRH01000047.1, read as the reverse complement.
TATGAGACCGCCGAAGAGGCCAAGGACGCCGCCTGGCGTGCGCTCATGGCGGCGCGGGAGACCTTGCAGCGGATTGAGGGCATCAATGGCTCCAAGAATTGCCTGGTCACGCCGGACATGAGCGTCGGCATCGCACTTCATGCCGGAGATGTGTTCTACGGAAACGTGGGCAGCGAAACACGGCTGGACTTCACCGTTGTCGGACCGGTTGTAAACCTGGCGTCCAGGATCGCGGAACTTGCGAAGAACCTCGAGCGTCAGGTCCTCGTGTCCGATGCGCTGGCGGACATCATGGGATGTCGCTCAGGCCTCTATGGCCGCTACGAGGTGAAGGGGTTCGACGATCCGGTTTCGGTGTACTCGCCGGATCTTTCGCGGGACATCAGCATGGGGTACTGCCCGGACAATGCGGCGGAGCGCGCTCTTGAGGAGAACTGACGCCTGGTGAGGACCAGGAGAACCGCCAGTGTCGCCGCAGCGAAGACATAGGGACCGGCGAACCAGCCCAGAAAGCCGATCGAAAAGAAGAAGGCACGCTGGCCGCGATTGAAATGGCGGCCGGCTAGAACGTTGAACTCCCCGGCCTTTTCGGCCATCTCGCGGATGTCCTCTTCAGCCGCCTTGCCCTGGTCGGGTACCGCCCCCATGATGATGCTTGCATAGTTGAACAGCCTGTACGCCCATCCGAACTTGAAGAAGGCGTAGGCGAAGATAAGCATCAGCCCCAGTACCTTGATCTCCCACAAGGCCTTGCTCTGCGCCACGGGAACCGACAGGTCGAAGGCGACCTGCAAGATGGTTTCCGTCGCATCGAGAAGCGCGAAGCCGCCTCCGATCGCGAGCAGGGATGTCGATGCGAAAAATGCCGTGCCCTGCTGGAGACCGGACATGATCGCAGTGTCCATGATGCGCACCTGGCGCAGGCACATCGTGATCATCCAGGCACGTCGGTAGGTCTCCATGGTGCTCGAAAGTGTCTTTTTGCGGAGGGGGCTCAATTCGATGGCGATATTGAATCCGAACCAGGCAACGAGGAACCATATGGCTGCGGCGATGTCGGTCTGGGAGAGGGCGTGCATTGCAGTCCTTTTTCGGTGACTCGAGCCGGACGGGGCCGACAACGGAACATCTTGTCACAAATTGTCTTAGCAGAGATTCCCTCGCGGCCCTATTCCTCATCTCGAGGGCACTAAGTCTCTGAAAATATGAAACGTTTGTAGGTCTGCACTTTCACGGTATCTGACCCAATATTTTTGCACTTGCGAAATGGTAAGGGATCGTTTACCTCGTCGCCTCAATGGCGCCATATTCAGGGCTCGCAGGGGGCCCGCGCCGAGCAAAGAAAATATAGGGATTCGATGGACGAACACGTGCAGAAATCCTGTTGGAGCGTCACTCTCTGGACGGTCGCAGCAGTAGGGATCGCATTGACGATGGTTCTTCTGTTCAACGACGTGGAAAGTGCCCAGCAGGCCGTCGCCGTCGCTCAATAAGCATACGGGACGTTTTCAGAACAAAGGCGCGGCCGATGGCTGCGCCTTTCTTCATTTCAGGTTACTCACTCAACCGCCGCATATTCCTCAACGGTCACCTGGGGCCTTCCTTCCGGGCCAAAGACCTTGCGGAATTCCATCTGCCTGACGACGACCGTGTCTTGCAGGTGACTGATCAGAAAGCCGGTCACCGAGGTCGGTCCGAGGGGCAAAAGCACCAGGCGGACCTTGTCCGAGCCGGGCCAGTCAACATCGGCGCCCCACACCGGAATATCCGTCAGTCCCTCTTCACGGATGAGGGCTTCAATATCGATCTCGTGAAGAAGTGTCGTATCGGACGCATCCCACTCAAGGGCAGTCAGGCCATCCTTTACCCGGAAGAGCCGGATACGTGCGCCATTGATCTCGACCGTCAGCGTGCCGTCGTCGAGCACCTGAATGAAGGCCGTTCCCATGCCGTCATCGATCGCGAGGTCTTCGCGGATGCCGTTGTGCTGGGTGAAACCTGCCGTGTTGGCGACATGGAAGATGCCGGCAGGAAAGGTTCCGACGGGAAAGGCCTCCTCGGCGTGCAACGACGCCGAAAAAGCGAATATCGTCAAGATTGCCGCTACTAGTCTTGTCATGCCCAAACCCGCTGTCAGCCTTACGGAATAAGAGCAGAAATTCATTTAAAAAGTCTTCGTTCGATTGAGTTCCGGTCAGAAAAAACCAGGAAATTCAATCTCCATCGACTATTTTGACAAGGCTACCACCAGGTCTTCGACGGTCGAATGCTCGGGCTGCCAACCGGTCGCGCGACGGGCGTGGCCGGTATCGACCCTCTGAGAGCGCGCGTAGCCCGCCTCCCAGTCGTTGGCGGGGGCAGCCCCGGCGGGCGTCGGTTCGGTCACGATCTCGAGCGCCAGGCCGTGGCGGGCGGATATGTGGGAGGCAAGGTGCCCCGCCGAGATACCTGAAATGCCGCTGCCGATGAAGGTCTGGCGGAACCTAGCCTGCCTGAGTGCGAGCAGGTAGAGATCGGCGAGATCCTGGGTCTCAACCAGGGGCCAGACGGTATCCGGCGACGCTCTCGTGCGGAAGGGCTCGCCCGCCCGAAGGGCTGCCGTCATGGCAGCGATCGGGCCGGTTTCCGGGCCGCAGACCAGCGCCGGGTGAATGACCGTCAGATTGAGATCTGTGCCATTTGAAAGCGTGCGAATGGTTTCTGCCATGAAGCGAAACGCCGGCAGAGGCGCGAAGTGCGTCTTTTCCGTCAGCATCTCATGAGGCCCGGAGGGCGGAAAAAGCCAGATGCCCCCGGTATAGATGACCTTGAGCGGCTGCTTGCGATGTCTCGCCGCCTTCTTGAGGGCAAGCATCGACTGCCGGTCGATCCTGCCCATCTCGGGACCGAATGTTGCGCCGGTGTGGACGATCGCATCGCAGGAAGCGGCACGTCCCACCCAGCTTTCCGGGCTCGCCAGGTCGCCGGGATAGGCACTTGCCCCGGCTGCGCGCAACGCTTTTGAAGACGCATCGGATCTTGCCAGACCGATGACCCTAGCTCCGTCCAGAACCAGCTTTCTTACAACGGCAGATCCGATGGTTCCGGTGCCGCCGGTTACAAATACATCCATGAAAAAAGAGAACAGCGTTCGCGATGGTCGCGCAAGGACAAGATGGTTGCTGCTGTGCAAAATCCACCGGGTTTCCACGACCTCAGCTTGACGCCGCCCGCTGGCCTGATAGTTCAGGGAAATGACCTTGCATCTCGTCAAATTGTGTGTGGGCGCCGACAGCGTCGAGTCCCTGCAGGCGTGGATTGATTTCCGCATCGAAAACGCCAGGAGCGCCGGCGCCGAAGCGGTTACGTCGCACACGACGCGGATGGTTCCGACCCGCAGGGAAGAACTGCTCGACGGCGGGTCCCTCTATTGGGTCATCAAGGGCAAGATCCAGGCGCGTCAGCATCTGATCGACATACGTCCCTTCACGGACGACGCTGGTGTGAAGCGTTGTGATCTGGTGCTGGAGCCGCGTGTTATTCTGACACGATACCAGCCGAAGCGGCCTTTTCAGGGGTGGCGGTATCTGAAGGCCGAAGACGCACCCGCGGACGTGCGCGCCGGCGGCGAGGCGGCTGCCATGCCGGATGCGATGCGGCAGGAACTGACCGAGCTCGGCCTTCTTTAGAAACGTGCCTGTCTAGGATGTGCTCTGGAAATCACACCGACCCCCGGGACTGAAGAGCCCGTTCCAGATGCTTCATCAACGATCCAAGCTCTGGCCACGTGAGGCCGAGTTCAGGGTTTTCCTTCTTGCGGGTCATGGTCAGATGCGCATAGCCATGGACCAATGACCAGACGAGGATCTCCAGGTCTGCCGGATCCGATCCGGCCGGTACCAGCGGAGCGCAGGTTTCACGCAGGATGCCGTAAGCCTTTCGGGCCGCGGTGTCGAATTCCTCATCTCCCTCATTGAATTTCTGTCCCGAGAAAATGAAGAGAAACAGTTCCGGATAAGCGGACGCATAGTCCAGATAGCCGTGGCAGATGGCTTCCAGACGGCTGAACGAATCTTCTCCAGCTTCCGAAAGACGCTGTGTCATTGCCTCGCAGAACAGTCTGTAGCCGCGTGCGGCAATGGCGGTCGACAATCCCATCAGGTTCTTGAAATGGTAACCGGGTGCTGCGTGGGATGCTCCGGCTTTGGAAGCGCATTCACGCAGGGATAGGCCGTCGGCACCGCGTTCGCGCAACAGCGCCACGCCAGCATCTATCAGGTCGTTTCTAAGAGACCCGTCTCTCTTTCGTCTGGGGGAAGTTGTGCTGGTCATGCATTCGTCATGGAGGAGCTGCTTGACACTGTCAAGTTCGGAGCTATCTTGACAGTGTCAAGTTATTGCCGAGGGGAACGAGCAAGATGTATCCGGCACTTCAGGTCGCAGGACGTACGGCATTCTGGATCGCGACTGTCTCCGCGATCAGTGTTGCCGTTGTTTCTTACCGGTTCCTGCCCCTCGGGGTGGCGACGGCGATGGATTTCATTGCTCACAATCTCCAAGGAAATGCGGTCGCCCTCTACGCCCACATCGGGATTGCACCGATCGCTCTCATGCTGATGCCGTTTCAGTTCATTGGCAGTTTGCGTGTTCGTCGGCCGAGGCTGCACAGATGGATGGGCCGTGTCTATGCGGCTGCCGTTCTGGTCTCCGGACTTGCCGGCTTCGAGCTTGCCTTCCACTCGGCCGCAGGTCCGGTTGCGACATCCGGCTTCGCCCTGCTTGCGGTGCTGTGGCTTGGCACAACGGCCGTCGCCGTGGTTCATGCCTTGAAGCGCCGGTTCGAGGCCCACAGACAGTGGATGCTGCGCTCTGCCGCGCTTACTTTCGCGGCTGTTACGCTCAGGCTTTACCTTGGCACCTCAATGGCTCTGGAAATGGACTTTGTCGTAGCCTATCCGGTCATTGCCTGGCTGTGCTGGGTTCCCAACACCGTGCTGATGGAATTCTACATCAGGGTATCGAGCGGATCGGGTGGTCTTTCCCGAGCCGTGGCAGCGGAGTGAGGCCTCCGCAAGGCCCGGCTCGAGGGGGAGGACCTTGCCAAAGACCTCCATCGGTCCCAATTTCAGTCTGTGAAACAAGGGAGCGGGACCGGAGGATATGGCAAAAACGCGCGACAGCGGAAAAGAGGCGGTTGCCACACATGCACAGGCCGGCGCGGTGCGTTCCGCGGAGACGGAAATCGCGGAATTCCTGGACAAGGCAAAGACCATACAGCGGACGCCGGGAAGCGAAGGCCGGCTGATCTTTGCGCTCGACGCAACCATGAGCCGCCAGCCGACCTGGGATCAGGCCTGTCATATTCAGGCGGAAATGTTCACGGAGGCGTCCCACATCGGCGGGCTGCAGATCAAGCTTGTGTTCTTTCGCGGTTTCGGTGAATGCAAATCCTCGCGCTGGTTCGCCAGCGGTGCCGACCTCGCGAAGGCGATGGCGGGCATTTCCTGTCAGGGTGGGCGCACGCAGATCCGGAAGGTTCTGTCCGCAACGATTTCAGCGGCCGAAAGCGAGAAAGTTGCAGCTCTTGTCTATGTGGGTGACTGCATGGAAGAGGATGTCGACAACTTGTGCGACAAGGCCGGGCAACTGGGGTTGATGGGAGTGCCGATGTTCCTGTTCCAGGAAGGCCGCGACCCGGTTGCCGAACGCGCCTTTCGCGAAATGGCACGGCTGACGAAGGGGGCCTATTGCCCGTTCGACGTCGGTTCAGCGCGCCAGCTGGCTGAGTTGCTGAAGGCTGTCGCCGTCTATGCCAGCGGCGGAAGCAAGGCGCTGACCGCCCTCGAGAAGTCGGGCGACAATGGCGCCCGCCTGCTTTTGTCGCAGCTCAAGTCGTAGTATGGCGGCTGCGGGGAGGGAAGCTGCAGCGACGCTTCCCAGTAACGACAATCCGAAAACCAGACGGCACGAATGTTCTTTCTACTGATCGGCGTCATCCTGTTGGTGGCGCTTTTGACCCTCGGACGAAGTTTCGTGCAGGCCAATCCGGCTGCGCTGGCAAAAGGCCTGCGTCTGTACGGCGGCATTCTGCTGATTGCCATTTCCGCCTTTCTTGCCCTGACCGGACGGATTGCGTTTGCACTTCCGCTCTTCGGCTTCGGGGTGTCGCTGGTCGGGCTCTCCGGCCTTGCCGGACTTACCAGCAGATACAATCCGAGCAAGGCGGCGGGACAAAGCTCCCGGGTGAGAACGACAATGATTGAAATGGAGCTGGATCACGATTCCGGCGAATTGACCGGTACGGTGCTGGCCGGCGGCTTCAGCGGCCGCAGGCTCGATGATTTGGGCGACGCGGAGCTGGAAACCTTCTGGAAGGAAACCGCCCACGACGAGCAGACCCGGAAGCTAGTCGAAGCTTATCTCGACCGCCGGCTTGCCGGATGGCGAGAAAACTTCCAGGCGGATGGAGCAGATCGGCAGGGAAGCGCGCCGAGCTCTGGCCCCATGACAGATGAGGAGGCCTACGAGATCCTGGGGCTTACGCCCGACGCCGGGGACGCGGAAATTAGAGCCGCGCATCGCAGGCTTATGATGCGGGTTCATCCCGACCAGGGAGGCTCCGGTTTCCTCGCGGCGAAAATCAACGAGGCTAAAGACACGCTTCTCAGAAGACATTAAGGACATCCGTTACGCGGTTACTGGTAGATGGCGAAGCAGGCGTATTTTGCCTTTTTCAGGGAGCTGCATGCGTTCCATGCAGCCGATTTGGTTTCAAAGCCCACAAAGCGGGCTCGATAGAGCGTCTGGCCACCGACCTCGACCGGTTCGGTGTAGGGCGAACGGCCGCGCAGGGCGCTACCTGTCTTGGTGCGGACGTTTTTCAGCATCTGGACAGCCTGGCCTTCCGTTTCGGTTGCGGCGATCTGGATCTGCCAGCCCGGAGCAACGTCCTGGGTGTCGCTGGTTGCAACGGTCACGGTGTCGTCGCGGGCATCTTCCGCGTCACCCTGTGCGAGTTCGGCGATTGTACCTGCCGGCACCGTTTCGACCCGCACCGTATTCACCTTGATCGTATCTGAATTGACTTTCACAGGTTCAAGCGAGGCGGTCTTGATCTCGCCGCGGGTAGCCTGCGGGGTCTTTTGGGCCGCCTGAAGAAGCGCAGCCTTGCTGATCGAGTTGGTGGTCATGGGCTCGTCCGGGCTCTGCCGCGGGATCGGGGGCAGGGCGTTGGCGACTGCAAAGGCATCGTCGAAGCGCTGCTTGACCATCTTCGGCGGCACGGGGACTGAGTCGCCGAAGCCGGGAACCGGTGCGGGAGCAGGCGGCGGAACGGCAACCGTCCGTCCGGTTTCGGCAAAGGACAGCACCATCGGCGAGCCTTCTGCTGCGGCGACCTGGACTGCGCTGATCGGCTTGGCAGACGGCAAGGGCACATCTTCAAGCCTTGAGGCGACGAGAACGGGACCTGTGTTCGGGCGTGCGATTGCTGGCACGGTCTTCCGCCCACGGCTCGCCTTGGGAAGATAGGCCTTGATCAGTTTGCGCATCTGGGCATTACGCGATGCACCCGAACGTCCACCCATGACGACCGCAACGATCTGGCGGCCACCCGTGTTCACCGAGGAAACGAGGTTGAAGCCGGAAGCGCGGGTGTAGCCGGTCTTGATGCCGTCGACACCTTTCACCCGTCCGAGAAGCTTGTTGTGGTTGCCGTAGGTCCGGCCCTTGTACTTGAAGGAGCGCGTGCTGAAGTATTTGTAGTACTTCGGGAAATGCTCCTGGATGGCGCGGCCGAGCGTCGCCATGTCGCGAGCAGTCGTGCGCTGAGCGGAGTTCGGAAGACCATGCGGATTGCGGAACGTCGTCTTCGACATGCCAAGTCCGTGTGCGGTGCGCGTCATGCGTTCTGCAAAGAGAGCTTCGGAACCGCCGATGTTCTCCGCAATGACGGTGGACGCGTCGTTGGCCGACTTGGTGACGAGGCCCAGGATCGCGTCCTTGACCTTGATCGACCCACCAGGACGAAGTCCCAGCTTGGTGGGCGGTCGTCCGGCCGCGTATTTCGAAACCTTCAGATTGGAGTTCAATGACAGCCGTCCTGCCTCGAGCTCCTCGAACACGATATAAAGGGTCATGATCTTGGTCAGAGACGCCGGATAGCGGTAGGCGTCTGCCGAAGACGAGTAGAGTGTCTTGCCGGTTTTGGCGTCGACGACGATGCCCGCATATTTGCTGTTGGCGTGAGCCGTTGCAGGCATGGTCAGGAGGAGGGCTCCAAACGCAATGGCCTTTGCCGCTTTTGTCAGGGCTCTTGAATCGCGGTGAAAACTCATACCAAACACTGTTATTTTCCCGATCGGGTCACTTGAGTTCGTGTTCAGAGCCGAACGGACAGAAACCTTACACCCCCTGTGAATCAGTCCGCCGCTCTTGCTGTCGGGGCCATTTGATGGAAACACGGTTACGAATGTGTAAATAGTTTGCACAAAAAGCACTTTAAAAATTTGTTTATCAGTAGAGTTAATTGTTGGTTAATCTATATAATATTGTGAATATGTATCTTAAATTTGCTCTATTGTTTCATTATGATAGATAAAGTAACTAATTGATTGCTTAGTTCGGGGTTTATTCTTGAGTTGTGACGGGGCGTGTTTGGCGAATTCTTCGCTCTGCACTTGCCTTTACGGTAAGGAATAGTACCTAGGGTGCTGCAACCGCCTTCGCTAACCTCCTCAATGCATGACGTAATTTCGCTCATTTCTGCGCGCTTCGGCTTCAATTCTCTCGCTTTGGTTGTTTTTGCAATGCGGAATCGTCTTGACACTTATTGTGCGCTGCATTACGAAAATCCCGTTAGGTAACTTTATGTGCGTGCCTGAAGCCGCCGGCTCGTTTCCGGTGGAGGTCAGGAGCGCCGGAAGAGGGCAGGAGTATGATGAACAACTTCGATGAATTTCAGAAGTTCGGTAAGGACAACATGGACATGGCCATGGAATCCTTCGGTTCGATGAGCAAGGGTTTTCAGGCGATTGCCGCAGAGGTCGCCGACTATCAGAAAAAGTCGTTCGACGAAGGCTCGGCCGCTGTCGAGAAGCTGGTTGCTTCCAAGTCCCTGGACAAGGCGTTCGAAACCCAGTCCGACTACATGAAGTCCGCTTATGAGTCTTTTGTCGGCGAGATGACGAAAATCGGCGAAATGGTCACCGATCTGTCCAAGGATGCCTACAAGCCGTATGAAGGCATGATGAGCAAGGTGACGAAGTAAGACAGACCTTTGATGCCCCGGCGCATCAGGAGTTGGAAACCCGGCTGACCGTAGCCGGGTTTTTTGTTTTTATGCGGAACAACGCGAAACCTCGCGTTTTTTACCGTCGCGCCATGGCTTTTGAATAATCGACTTTTACCGCCATCTTTTAATTCAATTTGCGAGACCTACATTCATGGTCGACGACGAACCCGCACAAAATTGCACGGTTCATCCAAATCTTAATCAAATCGACCATTGCACGAAGACAGCTTGCGCGGCAGGATTACCAGACAAGAACACGGTTCGGTCGCGCGCAAAGCGTTGCCGGGACGAGCCTCAGACCAGCTTGAGCAGTCAGGATGGATGGGGAGCGGGGTCCGGACATGGCCGAAATGAAAATGGCAATAGGTAGGGCAATGTCGGCAGGCTCTGATTTTGACAATGACGGTGGAGACGCCGGTACGGTTGTCGTTACCAGAACCAAAACGGTAACCAAACGACCAAATCTCTATCGTGTGCTGCTACTGAATGATGATTATACTCCCATGGAGTTCGTCATTCATGTTGTGGAGAACTTCTTCCAGAAAAACCGGGAAGAGGCGACCCGTATTATGCTGCATGTTCATCACCACGGCGTTGGGGAGTGCGGGATTTATTCCTACGAAGTAGCCGAGACAAAGGTGACCCAGGTCATGGATTTTGCCCGCAAGCATCAGCATCCGCTGCAATGCGTCATGGAAAAAAAGTGAGGACAAACGCACGTGCCTTCTTTCTCACGCAGTCTAGAAAAAGCGCTCCACCAGGCCTTGGCATTCGCCAACGAGCGTCAGCAGGAATATGCCACTCTGGAGCATCTGCTCCTGGCTCTGCTCGACGATCAGGATGCTGCCGCTGTCATGCGGGCTTGTAACGTCGATCTGGAAACGATCCGGCGCAACATCCTGGAGTATTTAGAGACGGAACTCGATAACCTCGTGACGGACAGTGACGAGGACTCGAAACCGACCGCCGGTTTCCAGCGCGTTATCCAGCGGGCCGTCATCCATGTTCAATCTTCCGGACGGGAAGAGGTGACGGGCGCGAATGTGCTTGTCGCCATCTTCGCGGAACGGGAAAGTCATGCCGCCTACTTCCTGCAGGATCAGGACATGACCCGCTACGATGCGGTGAATTACATTTCGCACGGGATCGCCAAGCGTCCCGGCATGTCCGAGACCCGGCCCGTGGACGGTGCCGAGGAAGAGGACGTCCTGCCGGGGGCCGAAGCGGAGAAGAAATCCGCTCAGAAAACCGACGCGCTGGAGGCCTATTGCGTCAATCTCAACGACAAGGCCACCAACGGCAAGATCGATCCCCTGATCGGGCGCGACAGCGAAATTCAGCGCACGATTCAGATCCTGTGCCGTCGGTCGAAGAACAATCCGCTCTTCGTGGGTGACCCGGGTGTCGGCAAGACCGCCATCGCGGAAGGTCTCGCGCACCGGATCGTCAAGGGCGATGTGCCCGACGTCCTGAAGGATGCCACCATCTTTTCGCTGGATATGGGCTCGCTTCTCGCCGGAACGCGGTACCGGGGTGATTTCGAGGAACGCCTGAAGCAGGTGGTCAAGGAAATCGAGGACTATCCCGGCGCGGTGATGTTCATCGACGAGATCCACACGGTGATCGGCGCCGGCGCAACCTCGGGCGGGGCGATGGATGCGTCCAACCTGCTGAAGCCCGCGCTTGCGTCCGGTGCGATCCGCTGTATCGGTTCGACGACCTACAAGGAATATCGCCAGTTCTTCGAAAAGGACCGTGCGCTGGTGCGCCGGTTCCAGAAGATCGATGTCAACGAGCCGTCCATCCCGGATGCGATTGATATCCTGAAGGGTCTGAAGCCCTATTTCGAGGACTTCCACAAGGTTCGCTACACCAACGATGCCATCAAGGTGGCGGTGGAGCTGTCGGCGAAATACATTTCCGACCGGAAGCTGCCGGACAAGGCAATCGACGTGCTGGATGAAACCGGCGCATCGCAGATGCTGGTTCCGGAAACCCGCCGCCGCAAGACCATCGGCGTCAAGGAAATCGAGAACACCATCGCGACGATGGCCCGTATCCCGCCGAAGTCGGTCTCGAAGGACGATGCGGAGGTACTGGAAAATCTCGGCACGGATCTCAAACGGGTCGTCTACGGTCAGGACGAGGCCATCGGAACGCTGGCATCTGCGATCAAGCTTGCCCGTGCCGGCCTCCGCGAACCGGACAAGCCGATCGGCTCCTACTTGTTCTCGGGCCCGACCGGCGTCGGCAAGACCGAAGTGGCGCGTCAGTTGGCGTCGTCTCTCGGTGTCGAGCTGATCCGCTTTGACATGTCGGAATACATGGAACGTCACACGGTTTCTCGTCTGATTGGCGCGCCTCCGGGCTATGTCGGTTTCGACCAGGGCGGTCTGCTGACGGACGGTGTCGACCAGCATCCGCATTGCGTCCTGCTGCTTGACGAAATTGAAAAGGCCCACCCGGACCTCTTCAATATCCTTCTGCAGGTGATGGACCACGGCAAGCTGACCGATCACAACGGCAAGCAGGTCGATTTCCGGAACGTGATCCTGATCATGACCACGAACGCGGGCGCCGCGGACATGGCGAAGATGCCGGTCGGCTTCAACCGGGTGAAGCGGGAAGGAGACGACGCGGAAGCCATCAACAAGCTGTTCACGCCGGAATTCCGCAACCGCCTCGATGCCATCATTCCGTTCGGCAACCTGCCGAAGGAAGTGGTCTACAAGGTGGTCGAGAAGTTCGTCATGCAGCTGGAGGTCCAGCTTGCAGATCGCAACGTGACCTTCGAACTGACCGACGATGCCGTGAAGTGGCTCGCCGACAAGGGCTACGACGACCAGATGGGTGCCCGACCTCTTGGTCGGATCATCCAGGAGCACATCAAGCGGCCGCTCGCCGATGAAGTGCTGTTCGGCAAGCTCAAGAAGGGCGGCATGGTCAAGGTCTCGGTCTCCGAGGACGGTCACGGCCTGCTTCTGGAAAGCATCGAGGAGCGGGCGATCCCGCCAAAGGGCAAGTCTGCAAGCGAGGCGAAAGCCAAGCCGAAGCGCCGGCGCAAGCCTGCAGCCAAGGCTTCCACCTCCAAGGATGGCAAGTCCTCCGGCGGTGGCGGTGGCAAGGGCGGCTCGGCCAAGAAGAGCCTGGTTCCCAAGGTTCCGCTCGCGGATTGATCTTCTGACAAAACGAAAAGCCCCGGTCTTTCGACCGGGGCTTTTTTTGATGGAGCGCCGTCGTAGAGACGCCCTCCTGGCATGCGCCGTTGGGAGCGTGGGTCATTCCATGCACGCCTGTGCGCTTGGATCCCTGCCTGGTTTCTCGGCTATTCCGCAGCTTCGGCGGCGTTGAATTCGGTTTCGCTGAGCTTGCGTCCGAGGCTGCTTTCGATGCGGCTGCGATGGGTCTGCACGAAGGCCTGTCCGGTCTCGTAGCCGATCTTGAACAGTCGCGTCATGTTCGAATGGCTCCAGTCGAGGACGTTCGGCCAGTACTCCTGCGGGATGTGCTTCTCGAACGGCATGCGCAGCAATTCGGTGCGGCTGCGATGGGTTTCGCTCTTTGGAGCGGATCGGCCCAGCAGTTCGGTTTCCTTCCGCTTGAGATATTGCTCCCGCTTTACGGCAAAATCCTCATGCTGCGTTTTGGCCATGTCGACGACTTCTCGAAGTTCTTCGTCGTCATGCTCAGCGAGATGCGCGTCTGCGCGGTCAGCGAACACCTCCAGCCCGGCCTCGGCGCAGCCGAGCATGTCGACAAGCTTGTAAAGCTCTTGCCGTTTCTCGATCTTTCCGCTGGCGGCCCGAAACTTGTCTGCACTGCCAGAAGCGCTTTCGGCAGCTTTCTGCATCTCCCTGACATACAGCTCGTTGGCGTGAACCTCGCGGCGCCTCTTGAATTCCGCCAGGCTGTTTTCGGCCAGTCGCGTCAGGGGCGCAATGATCGACTGCACCCAGGCGTCGATCAGTTCTTTCGGTTCGTCAATCAGTTCGCGATACCCGAGCACATCCAGAAAGATGATGGTGTCGATATCGTTCTCGACCATCACGTCGCCGGGATTGAATTCCAGCGGGTTGAAGGCCGATCCCTCCAGGAAGGTCTTGGGTTTCGTTTCCCCGGGGATGGTCAGCTTGAAGGGTTCGTAGATGAACGGCATCGCAAGAGCCGCCTTGCAGTGATCAATGGTGATGTCGTCCCGATGGAAGGTCACGTCCTTTCTGTCATCGACGCAATAGGCGGTGAGACGGAACCTTGTATCTCCGAGATTTTCGACCAGTCCGTCGAAATCGACCATGGCCTCGATCCATGACGGTGCCTGACACAGGCCCTTGCTGGACATGCTGAGGTTTGAGGGGGTCAGTGTCGCGGCGACAAGGCCCCACCAGTCGCGCGTGAATCGCTGCGCCGGAGTCTCCTCGCCATTGGGTTTCAGGAACCAGTCGTTGAAGGTGGGCGCAAAGGACACGGCAAAAGGGCCCGGTTTCTGGAAAACCTTGTAGTTGATCGGCATGAACCGGTAGATGATGTCGTCGATACCCATGAACTGGGTCGCCTTCAGGGCGGTGCGACGGGTCTCAACCAGATCGTCATCCTTGCTGGGTTTTTGCGGCGAGGCATAGAGAAGTCCGGCCACCATTCCGGCCCCTGTCGTCGAGATGACCTTGAAGTCGAGCCCGGCTTCGTCAAGTGCGAGCAACGCGCCACTCATGAGGGGAAGGTTGGGCGCTCCTCCGCCCAGTACAAGTCCAATCGGCATGGTCTGTCCTCAATAGCTAATTCAATCAATGGTGAACCTTACCATGGGTCACACTTCGCAGGGTTGAAAATTTTTGTTTCGGGAAGAGGCCTTAATGATCGTTTCGCTTGATGAAAACGATTCAGGAAAATCATTTGCAGGCGCTGCACCAGCTACTTAGCTTGCTGAGAACGAACCAGGAGACAGACAATGACGGACAGCAAGGTTGCACTCATCACGGCGGGCGGCTCCGGTATGGGGGCGGAGGCTGCGCGCAGGCTCGCGGCGGACGGTTTCAAGGTTGCGATCCTCTCGTCTTCGGGCAAGGGAGAAGTGCTGGCAGAGGAGCTCGGCGGAATGGGCTTCACCGGCTCCAACCTTGTTCCGGAGGACCTGAAGGCATTTGTTGATAAATCCGTCGAAACATTTGGCAGAATTGATGTTCTTGTAAACTCGGCGGGCCATGGTCCGAAGGGGAGTATTATGGACATCAGCGACGATGACTGGCATCTGGGGATGGATGTCTATCTTCTCAACGTCATCCGGCCGAGCCGGCTAGTCGCGCCAATCATGGCAGCACAAGGCGGGGGAACGATCCTGAACATCTCGACCTTCGCGACCTTCGAGCCGGACCCGATGTTCCCGACCTCGGGCGTGTTTCGCGCCGGTCTTGCCAGCTTCACCAAGCTCTTTGCCGACAAGTTCGCTGCTCAGAATGTGCGCATGAACAACATCCTTCCGGGCTTTATCGACAGTCTGCCCGAAAAGGACGACAGGCGCGCCCGTATCCCGATGGGCCGTTACGGTCGTGCCGAGGAGGTATCCGGGCTGGTGTCCTATCTCGCCAGTGATACGGCCGCCTATATTACGGGTCAGAACATTCGCATCGACGGCGGACTGACACGCTCCGTCTGAGGGTCCTTTTACCAGGCGAACCAGCGACAAGAGCCCGTCGCCACGGCGGCGGCGGGCTGGACACGCATGGTGCTGAAAGGTAAGGCTACCTTACTAACTTAAGTCGAGTTGCGTTCCATGTCCGACCCTGAAGGGCCGATCCAGTCTGACCGATCCGCTGATGCCGTTGTTACCACCGCGACCTGGGTGCGCCGCGGCGCCGTCGCGGCAATCTCCATTCCCGCGCTGATCCTGACTGCAGCCTTCGTCGGCTATGCGGGGCTTGCCAGGGAGAGCGGCCTTTCGCTTACCGAAACGCTGATGATGGTCGCCTTCATCTGGGCGCTGCCGTCAACCGTGTTGCTTACCGGGGCGATTTCATCCGGCATGGGGCTTCTGCCGGCGGCAATTGCCGTGGCGCTCGCCTCAGTTCGTCTGATGCCGATGACAATGTCTCTCATGCCGGTCATCAAGGAGCCCGGCAAAACCAGGACCTGGCAACTTCTGCTCGTCTCGCATTTCGTTGCTGTCACGGCCTGGGTGCACGCGATGAAGCATCTGCCGGAGCTGCCAAGACCCGCGCGATTGCCGTTCTTTCTCGGGTTTGGCATCGCGTTGACCTCCTTTGTCTTCTGTATGACCGGCATCGCCTATTTCCTGGTCGAACGGCTCCCAGACTTCGTTGCGGGCACGCTGGTGCTTCTGACGCCGGTCTATTTCCTGTGCTCCCTGTGGGGCGCTGCACGGTTGAGCGCGGACCGGGTCTCGCTGATCGCTGGGCTTGTCTGTGGCCCGATCTTCTTCGTTCTGACGCCCGGGCTTGATCTTCTATGGGCCGGTCTGGTGGGTGGTTCCATTGCCTATGCGGTCACTCGGGTCGCACGCAGGGGGCTCGCGTAATGGAAGAGTTGGCCAGGGAAAGCTGGTGGTGGCCCTACGTCATGATCCTGCTTGCAGGATGGGTGGCGACCGACATCTGGCGATGGCTCGGCGTCTTCGCCGGAGGGCGTCTGCGCGAGGACGGTGAACTTCTGGTCTGGGTGCGATGCGTTGCGACTGCGCTCGTTGCCGGACTGATTTCCAAGCTCATCCTGTTTCCGCAAGGGGTTCTTGCTGAAACGCCGATGTGGCTTCGCCTTGCCGCTGCACTCTTCGGCTTCGCAGTCTTCCTCACAGTGAAGCAGCGGGTCATCATCGGTGTCCTGGCGGCGGAGATCTTTCTTATCACCGGATGGATCCTGATCGACGGCGGGGCCGGCACATTCTCCTGACACAGGGCGTCAGCAGAGACAACCAAATGGGATCGCAGGACATGGATCACCTGTGACAGAGGCGCTAGCTTCTCCAGAATGCAAACAGCTTTCGGAGAAACGCGCCATGATCAATGAACTCGAACTCTTCTATGCCCCGCGAACCAGGGCGACTGGCGCGCTCGTCATGCTGGAGGAGCTGGAGGCGCCGCACACGCTCCATGTTCTCAACTTGAAATCCGAAGAAAACCGGACGTCCGAGTTCCTCAAGATCAACCCGGCCGGAAAGGTTCCGACGCTTCGTCACGGTGAGGGGATCATCACGGAGCAGGTGGCAATCTATCTCTATCTAGCCGATCTCTTTCCAGAAAAGGGCCTGGCACCTGCACTGGATGATCCGCGCCGCGGCCCCTATCTGCGCTGGTTCGTCTTTCTGGCGTCGTGTTTCGAGCCGGCGCTTGTCGACCGCGCGATGAAAAACCAGGAGGCGCCAGGGAGCATGTCGCCCTATGGCAGCTTCGATCTGGTGATGGAAACCATGCGCGCGCAGCTCTCCCGTGGGCCCTATGTGCTCGGAGACGAGATGACGGCAGTCGATGTCGCCTGGGCGCTCGGCCTCAGGTGGGGGATGCTTTTTGGTCTCGTTCCCGAGCTGGATGAGTTCAAATCGCTTGTCGATCGCTATTTCCAGCGCCCGGCGCCGATACGGATCCTGGAAGACGACGAGAGACTGGCGAACGAACAGGATGAGGCCGCGGCAGAGGCAAGCACAGCCTGATCGCTCGCGACGTCTTTATCAGTCCATGGCAGCCCTGATTTTTTCCGCGTGCCCGGCGAGGACGTTGTTGTCGGCCATGTCGCCGGTATGAGGTCTCAGGGAGATCCCCTCGAAACGCGGAATGACATGGACATGGGTGTGAAAAACCACCTGGCCGCCGGCGGGTTCGGAAAACTGCTGGACGGTCGAACCGTCCGCGCTGAAGGCGGCGACGACGGCATGGGCCATTTTCTGGACTGTCGCCATCACAGCGTTGAGGTCCTCCGGGGCAATGTCGAAGATATTGCGGGAGGGAGCCTTGGGGATGACAAGCACGTGACCGTCGCCACGCGGCATGATGTCCATGATCGCCATTGTCTTGTCGTCCTCATAGACCTTGTGGCTCGGCAGCTCGCCGCGCAGGATTTTCGCAAAGACATTCTGGTCGTCATAGGCAGCGGTGCGGGCGGGGGTGGACATGGCCTGGGTTTCCTCATCTCAAAGACAGTCGGACGCAATAACGGTTGGTAATGAACGTCGCTGGTTCCGTCAATCACGGGCGCAAAGCAGCATGTTCAGCGAGCTAGGGCTGAACATGCGAAAGTGAAATTTTTTCAGTTTGTTGTGAGAACTTCTTGAAGGCGTTTATGAACCGAAGTGCTATGCCGCGCTTTGGCCGGCCTGCTGACCTTCGATCAGTGTTGAAACGCCGGCAAAATCGACCTTTCCGGTGCCCAGGACCGGAACCTTCTCGACGATGCGGACTTCCGCCGGGATCATGAGATCCTGCGCGCCCTGCGCCTTGGCGCCTTCAATGAAATCAGACCGGTTGGCGGTCGGACATTCCGTCACAAGGATCAGCTTTTCGCCCTTGCGGGGATCCTTGACCGCCGCAACAGCTGACAGATGATCAGGCCAGATCCGGCCGGCCAGCGCCTCCACAGCGGACAGGGAGACCATTTCGCCGCCAACCTTGGCGAAGCGTTTGGCACGTCCCTTGATGGTGAGGAAACCTTCCTCGTCAATCTCGACGATGTCGCCGGTATCATGCCAACCGTCGACGAGCGGTTCGATGACGCCCGGATTCTCGGCCCTCAGATAGCCAACCATGACATTGGGACCGGAAACGTACAGGCGGCCGCCTGTGTCGATCCCCGGCACCGGCTCCAGCCGGGCGGTCATGCCGGGCATGAGCTGACCGACGGTTCCCGGCTTGTTGAACATGGGCGTATTGAGAGCGATGACAGGGGCGGTTTCTGTAACGCCGTAGCCCTCAAGAACGCGGACACCGAAGCGTTCCATGTATGTTTGACGGGTCGATGCCTTGACCGGCTCTGCCCCTGCAAAGCAGTAGCGCAGCGAGCGGAAGTCATATGCGTGGGCAACGCGTGCGTAGCCATTCAGGAACGTGTCCGTGCCGAACAGGATCGTCGCATTGGAACTATAGATGAGCTCCGGGATGATCCGGTAGTGAAGCGGCGAGGGGTAGAGATACGTCGGCACACCCGAAATCAGCGGCAGGATCGTTCCGGCCGTCAGGCCGAAGGAATGGAACATCGGCAACACATTGAAGACCTTGTCCGCAGGAGAAAAGTCGATCCGCGCTGCCGCCTGATTGGCGTTGGACAGGATGTTTCTGTGGGTCAGCACAACGCCCTTCGGGGTGCCTTCCGAACCGGATGTGAAGAGGATCAGTGCCGTATCGTGACCCGACCGACGGACGATCGGGCGCGAGCGAAACAGCATGCCGACCGCCTTTTCCGCCGCGCTGATCCGGGTCCGAAGATCTTCCAGCCAGACAATTCGAACATGCGGGTCAAGTCCCTCAACAATGCGCTCGAGTTTGGCCTGCGCAACAAAGGCGCGGGACGTCAGAATGGTGCGGGCGTCGGCTGCCTTGCAGGCGGACAGGATATTCTGCAGGCCAGCCGTAAAGTTGATCATGGCCGGAACCTTGCCGGCGGACATGGTCGCCAACACGGTCACGGCGGATCCGTTGGCGTTGGGCAGCATGATGCCGAGAGTTTCCTCTCCGCGCGTGATCTTTCCGATCTTTCGGCCCAGCACCGAGATGCCGGTGAGCAGACGTCCATAGGTCAGCTTTCCGGAGACCGGATCTTCCAGCGCCGTTTCGGAGTAGCCACGCTCGCGTGCGGTCGCCATGACCTCGTCCACGATGGAGTTGTCATCCTTGACGCTGGTACGGAACATCAGGTCCGACATGATCCGGTAAAGACTGGCGCCGGCGGCGATGCGGCGTTTCCTGCCTTTGAGATCTTCGGGAAGATGCAGTGTCTCGGGTTTCATGATCGTCACTCGTACCTTGGGAAAAAGACGCTTACGGATCTGACCGGGTGTCAGATAGGAAAAGGGCGACCTTTCCAGCCCTTCGATGCGGATCGGAACGATCTTGGCTCCGGTCTTGTCGGCAACCATGGCCGCTCCATCATATATCTTCATGAGGCTTCCCGTCACGGTCAGGCGTCCTTCCGGAAAGATCACCATCGGTTCGCCCGCGCTGACAGCCCTGATCAGGGATCTCGTGGCCATCGGTTTTGCCGGGTTGATCGGCAATGCGTTGGCCAGGGTCAGGAAGGGTTTCACCCACCAGCGCTGCGCCATGTCGGAATCGATCGCAAAGGTCGGCACCTTTTCCGTCAGCGTCAGGGCCAGGCCTGCGTCCAGCAGGCTGACGTGGTTGAGTGCAAGGATAGGGGCGGGGCCAGCCTGCTTCAGGTTTTCCAGCCCTTCGACCTCCATGCGGAAAAACGATCTGTAGAGGATCGATATAGCATCGCGGATCGGGCTCGTTGGCAGCATCTTCAGCATGACAGCGGCGGCGACCGCGTTCAGGACGGCCAGGGACAGCAAGATCGCCGGCACGGACATGCCCAGTTTCTGCGCGCCGGCAAGCGCAAGGCTGCCGGCACACATGACGGCCGCACCCAGAGCGTTGCTTCCGGCGATCCGTCGTGCCCTGTGGCGCGGCGCGGCCCATGTCTGCAGAGCCGTGAATGTCGGCACCACAAGCATGGCGCCGGCGATTGCCAGCCCTGCCATGTCGACGGTCAGTCTCGCGACGCCTTCCTGCCCCAGAAAACCGAGGAAATCGGATGACGGAACCGCCGGTGAGAGACCGTAAAGGCAAATCGCCACGTCCGCGGAAAAGACGGCGATCAGAGCCGTTCCCGCAACCGCCGGAAGAAGCGTGACCCTGCCGGCGGAGAGCCATGCGGCGAGGGCGGAACCAATGCCGATGGCAATGGCAAAGACAGTCAGGAAGTAGGTCGCGGCAGTTTCATCGCCGCCGAGTGCGTCCTTCACGAGGATCGGCAGAACCGAGAGCACGACGGTTCCGGTCAGCCAGAACCAGGCGTTCATCAACGCGACGCGAAACAGGCGTCCGTCGCGGCGAAGGTCGATCAGGATGCGGCCGGTCGACGAAAAGATGTTCCAGTCGACGGCAAGGTCAGGTGCAGCGGCAGGGGCAGACGGGATCCAGCGGCTTGCACCGTAACAGGCAAGCGCCAGAAGGAACATGACCGGTGAAAAGACGAGAGCGGGCGCCTCGGTGGCAAAAAGAAGCCCGGCTGTCACGGTTCCCCCAAGAATGGCGAGAAAGGTTCCCGCTTCGACCCAGCCATTGGCCCGGGGAAGCAGGGCCGGCGGCAGATGATCAGGCAGCAAGCCGTATTTGACGGGGCTGAAGATCGCCGACATGGCGCCGAAGACGAAGAGGGCGGCGAAGAGAACCGGCACGGATCCGCTCAGCATGCCGGCCACGGCAAGCACGGCGCCGGCGATCTCGACCAGCTTGCTGACGCGAGCGATCTTTGACTTGTCGTATTTATCTGCCAGTTCCCCGCCAAGGGCGGACAGGCACAGGAATGGCAGAATGAAAACCGCGCCTGCCATTGCGATGATCGCGGCTGAATTGTTGGTGGTCGCTCCGTCCATGCCAACCTGAAACAGGACGAGAAAGACAAGGGTGTTCTTCAGCAGATTGTCGTTGAAGGCGGACAGGAACTGCGTCCAGAAGAGAGGCGCAAACCGGCGGGATGCCATAAGGGACTTGGTCATTCATCTTCTCCTGAAGCGGGCCGGGGGCTGCTATGGCGGCCCGTTTCCGAGTTGCGAAAATCAGTGTTTTCGATCGAAGCGCCGGGCAGGCGGGCTGCTGGCCCTTACCCCGTCCGGCACTTGTGTCACGCGGCTTCCGACTTGTTGATGTCCATCAGCAGTTTTTCAGTTTTGGCATCTTCAAGACGATTGTAGAACTTTGCGGCTTCTTCGCGATCCCGCAGGGTTTTCGTCAAGGTAATGGCAGTGTGCACCAGCATGACCGACGACATGGCGTAAAAACCCTTGGCCGCGAAGCTGGCTTCCAGATTGTAGATGCCGAGCGCCATCATGATGGCGGCAATGGCGAAGCTTAAAATGGTGAAGGCGGTCCAGTTGTTGGAGCTCTTGAAGGCAGCGGTCTGCATGGGAATGTCCTTGTCTTAGCTACGTTGTTCGATCAGCAGGGGAATTTCGGCTCTCAGGCGCTCAAGAACATCGTCCGCCTGGCTGCGAACGGGATCGCCCCTCCCAGCCTCGGCGAGCTTTTCAATGATGGCGTCTGCCGACGCCGCCGGAGCAAGGGCCGCAAATTCCCTGTCGGCAATTTGGTCCCGTTCCTGCCGCAGCTGGATCTGGGTCAGCTGTTCCTCGGCCCTTGAAATCGCAGACTGATCCGCCGCTCCGCTGACGGACTGTGTCCGGAGGATTTCTTCACGAACGGTTGCGGTGCGTTCACCGCGTCTCAGGGCCCGAAGGCGGCTTTGGGCGCGGTGAAGCTGATCGGTCAGAGCCGACAGATCGTCGTCGAAGGAGCGGGTCGCCTCTTCCAGTTCCTGCCGTTCGTCCTGCATCATTGCAATAGCCTCGGCAGCCTCGCGGGCGAGGGCATCCGCGCCCTTCAGCAGCGCGTTGCGGGCGCGGTTCTCCAGATCCTCGATCGACGCGGAAATCTGTCTCAGGCGCTTGCGGTCGAGTTGCTGTTCAGCTTTCGCGCGGGCGAGCGCAATCTGGGCGGCGCGGACGGAATTCGCTGCGGAATGCAGGTTCCAGCCAAGGGTCGAAATGTCTTGTCTGCCGGGCTGGTCAATGGATCCAGGTTCGAAAAGGGCCCTGACGCGGGCAAGAAACGGCTCAATCATGTTGCCTCCATAAAAGTGAACATCGTTCACTATTTGACAAAGCCATATCGGATGAGCTACGTCAACAGAAAAATGAACAAGGTTCACTTTTGGATCGAAGAGCGATGACAGGCATACAGAAAGCAAAAAGCGAAGAGACCCACCGACGCGTCCTCAATGCCGCAGTCTCTGCCGTGGAGAGCGGGGGACTGGAGGCGGTCAATATCCGCACGATCGCGAAGGAGGCGGGATATTCGGTCGGATCGGTCTACAAGCATTTCGCCGATCAGGACGCCCTGATCTTTGCCGTCAGCTCGGTGGCGCTTGGCCGTATTCGAGAGGTCATGACGGAGGCGGTGAAGGGGATCGATGATCCGCTGTCACGGTTGAAAGCGCTGGCTCAGGCCTATCTGGCGTTCGCACGCGACAACCGAAATCTCTGGACGGCGCTGTTCGCCTATCATCCGCCAGAAGGAAAGCAGGTCCCCGACTGGCATATCCAGGAGAATATCTCTCTGCTGGGCTTTATCGCCGAGCCCTTGCGTGAACTCGATCCCGAGCTGAGCGACCATCATCTGGCGGCCCGGACGCGAACCTGTTTCGCGGCCGTTCATGGCCTGGTCACGATCAGTCTCGAGGAACGGTTCATTGGTCTTTCAGGCGGCAGTCTTGAACAGGAGATGGAATTCCTGGTCGAGCGGCTCGCCTGAACGATAGTTTCCTGTGCTCTTGCGTCCTGTTGAAGGCGGAATGGGTGTGCAGGCCTAAGTGCCGCAGAACGTCTGGTAGCCGGCAAATTCTGCGGGGGCAGGGCCGGCATACTCCTCGAGTCCGGGCTGTTCGGCAAAGGGCTCGCCAAGGATGCCAAGCAGGGTTCGGACCGGATCGAAATTTCCGCTTTCGGCAGCCGACAGTGCTTCCTCCACCTTGTGATTGCGTGGAATGTAGATCGGGTTTACCCGGTCCATGGCAGCTTTCACCTCTTGCGGTGGCCGGCCTTCGTCACGAATGCGTTCTTGCCAGGCGGACAGCCAGGTGTCGACCGCTTCGGGTGTCTTGAAAAGAGCGCGCAGAGGGGCGGCATCGCCCGTTGCCGCATCACCCAGACGGCGGAACGTCAGTGTGTAGTCGGCTGCGCCGGCTTGCATGACGGTGAGCAGGCTTTCAAAGAACGCCTGATCGTCCTCTCTTTCCTTTTCCAGTCCGAGTTTCCGGCGCATCTCGCCTTGCCAGGCGGCACTATAAAGCTCCGGGAACCGGTTGAGCTCGCCGCTGATCCGGTCGACGGCCTTGTCGAGATCGTCCGGATCGATGAGGGCGAGCAGGGTTTCGGCGAGACGGGCAAGGTTCCATTGCGCCATGTTCGGCTGTCGGCCGAATGCGTAGCGGCCGCCAGCGTCGATCGAACTGAAAACCGTGCCGGGATCATAGGCATCAATGAAGGCGCAGGGGCCGTAGTCGATGGTCTCTCCGGAGAGCGCGGTATTGTCAGTGTTCATGACCCCGTGGATGAAGCCGACGGAGATCCAGCGGGCAATGAGGGCAGCCTGGCGCTCGACCACTCGACGGTAGAACAGAACGTATCTGTCTGATGCGTCCAAGAGGTCTGGGTCGTGCCGGGCGATGGCGTAGTCGGCGAGCTGACGGACCCTTTCCGTCTCTCCGCGTGCGGCGAAAAACTGAAACGTGCCGACCCGAAGATGACTTGCGGCAACACGAGTAAGTACGGCGCCGGGCTTGGGGCCGTCACGGTAGATCGTTTCGCCGGTCGTCACCGCTGCGAGCGCCCGCGTTGTCGGGACGCCAAGCGCGTTCATCGCTTCGCCGATCACGAATTCACGAAGCACCGGGCCGAGGACCGCCTTGCCGTCCCCGCCACGCGAAAAAGGCGTTGGTCCGGAGCCCTTGAGCTGGATATCCCGGCGCCGTCCATTGGTGTCGATGACCTCACCGATGAGCAGCGCCCGCCCATCACCAAGCTGGGGCGAAAACCCGCCGAACTGGTGGCCGGCATAGGCCTGGGCGAGGGGAGACGAGCCGTCGGGCGCTTCTGTCCCTGCAAAGATAGCTGCGCCTTCTGACGTCTTGAGGCGGGACGTGTCCAGGCCAAGCTCATCCGAGAGCGCGTCGTTAAAGAGGATCAGCTTCGGTTCCGGCGCCTTTGCGCCTTCCCAGGCGACATAGAAGCCGGGCAGATCCCTTGCGTAGGAGTTGTCGAAGGCGAAGAGGGGCGGGGCAGCGGTCATGTCTCGGTCCGGTCGGGTGCAAATCGGGTTTGGGGCTTTCAGCCAAGTATATGGGGTCTTGCCTGCAAATTTCAGCCGCCTGCGAGACTTGCCGGTAGATCAGGCCGAAGAGATCCAGTGCTGCGAAAAGTCCAGGCCAGAAGCTGCCCGTTGCAGGCCGATGTCTGTGGAGGATCAAGGTCGAGCTGGGATTGCCGGTTGATTGGCTCTGTTGCACATCGAAGCGCTCGGCGAGCGGTTTCCAACGTGGCGGACGAGCCGCACCGCCATGGACCACATGGGGCTGACCGCCGGGTCAGGTGCCATAGGCAGCGAGGAAGACCTTCACGGCGGCATCGACATTTGCATCGATTTCGGCATCGTCCGGCTGCGGACCTGCATTGAGCAGCAGACGCCTCAAGATGCCGGAGACGCACAGATCAAGGAATTGACCCGCCGCAAATTCCGTGTCGCAGGGCTGGATGTCGCCCCGATTGATACGTTCCTGAAGGAAAAGGCCCAGTTCTCGGCGTCCACGGCAAGGGCCGGCCTCATAAAGAAGGCTGCCAAACTGAGGAAATTTCTCGGCCGCGCCGATGACCATGCGCAATGTCGACAGCTTATCGGGTTTCGCCATCTTTTTCAGATACTGGTGCCCGATGCGCTTGAGGTCAGAGGCGATATCCGCCCGGCTGACCAGAACTTCCTGCATGACTTCCGCCTGTCCGAGGCGTTCCTCGAGAATAAGGGCTTCGAACAGGGTCTCCTTGCTGGAGAAATAGACGTAGAGCGTGCCCTTGGAAACACCGGCTTCCTTCGCGATGACTTCCATGCTGGCGCCGTCAAAGCCCTTGGCACGAAAGACGGTGCGTGCGCCTTTCAGAATCTGACGGCGTTTCGCGTTGTCCTCCGGCAATCCGGTAGCTTCACGATCGATCGTCATATCTCCGGTTTTTGCAGTCATCGGCTCGTCATGATCTCCTGGAGCTTTGAGTAGGTAGTCGTTGCCCCTGTGTCAACAAATCTGCTCATGCCGGCGGATGTTCTTTACCAAAGTCTCATATTGGAAAGACAAAACGCAGGGTCAGCCCTTGCGCAAAGACCGCTGGGCGGCATATATAAGCCATTGACCGAACCGTTCAGTCAATAGCTTGAACATCCGTTTTTTGATGAAGGACTTAAACGTGGCACTCAGGGAAGGCCGCTCCGACGGCAGCGCGCTCGGCGGCAGCGTCAAGAGCGAAGACCGGCCGGAGAACAAAGCCGGAGACGCCGGAGCAGACAGCGGCAACAAGCCGGATATGGAAACACGTGACGGATCGACACCGGTTGCCGACCGCACGGGCACAGGCGAAGAGTCCGGGGATGGCAACACGCCCGCGATACGCGAGTCCGGCTCTGCCGACGACGTTCCGCCGAAGAAGAAATCAGGCAAGGCAAAGCGGATATTTGCCGTTATCCTGCTGGCAGGGCTCGGTTTTGGCGGCTACGAAGGCTATCACTGGTGGATGCATGGTCGCTTCATCGAAAGCACTGACGATGCCTACGTGAATGCCGATATCACTGTTATTCAGTCGAAGGTCGGCGGATATGTCTCTGACGTCGCCGTGACCGACAACCAGTTCGTGAAGGCGGGTGACGTGCTTCTTCGGATCGATGACGGCGATTACAAGCTGGCTGTCAGGTCGGCGCGCGATTCCATCGAGAGCGCAGAGGCGACGGTGGCACGGATCGCCACCCAGATCGCTTCCGCACGGACCTCCGTCCAGCAATCGGAGGCGTTGGTTGGGGCGAAGGAAGCGGCCCATGACGAGGCGAAAGCAAACTTCGACCGCCAGAAGCGTCTGGCCGACAACAAGTTTGCAAGCCAGGCGACGCTGGATACGGCACAGGCCAATCTCAAGAAAACAGAGGCAAACCTGAAGAGCGCCCAGGTTTCCGTCGATCTGGCGAAAGCCAATATCGACGTGCTGAAGGGCGAGAAGAAGGAAGCTGCTCAGGCCGTCGAAGCCGCGAAGACTGCGCTGGCGAAGGCCGAGCGCGATCTCGGCTTCACGGTCGTGAAGGCACCGGTGGACGGCATTGTCGGCAATCGCGCGGCCCAGGTCGGCTCGCTGCTTCAGGCCGGAAGCCGAATTGCGGCCATCGTTCCTCTGGCGGACACCCACATCGACGCGAATTTCAAGGAAACGCAGCTTGAGGGTATCAAGCCGGGCGCCGAGGTCTCGATTTCCGTCGATGCCTATCCGGACGAGCCGATCAAGGGAACGGTGGAGAGTATTTCGCCGGCGACCGGCTCGGTTTTTTCGCTGCTGCCTTCGGAAAACGCCACCGGCAACTTCACCAAGGTCGTTCAGCGCGTACCGGTGAAGATCCGGGTGCCTGCTGAGGAGGTCGAAACCGGTCACCTGCGCGCGGGCATGTCCGTTGTCGTCGACGTCGACACGCGGACCGGCGATACCTCCACTGACGTCACCCGGTCAGCAGCACTCCACTAGACACACAAGACAATCGAGGCTCCGGCCACGCCGGGGCCGTCACGAAGGCAATTCTGATGAGTGCGCAGGCACAGAGCGCGTCTATCGATGGACGCAAGCTCTTCATATTCATCTTCATGGTATTCGGCATGTTCATGGCGATCCTGGATATCCAGATCGTCTCTGCCTCGCTGTCGGAGATCCAGGCAGGGCTGGGCGCATCGCAGGATGATATTCCCTGGGTGCAGACCAGTTACCTGATTGCGGAGGTCATCATGATCCCGCTCTCCGGGTATCTGTCCCGCATGCTGTCCACACGCTGGATGTTCGCCCTGTCGGCGGCCGGCTTCACGATCATGAGCCTGATGTGTGCCACCGCTACGACGATCGAGCAGATGATCATCTACCGGGCGATGCAGGGCTTTCTGGGTGGGGGCATGATCCCGACCGTGTTCGCCACCGCCTACCTGATCTTTCCACGCGAAAAATTCAACGTCATCTCGCCGGTCATCGGTCTGGTTGCGACGCTGGCCCCGACCATCGGTCCGACGCTTGGGGGATATCTCACCGAGTTCGGCTCCTGGCACTGGCTGTTCCTGATCAACGTCATTCCGGGTATCGTCGTGACGCTGGCTGCCGTTACGCTGATCGATTTCGACGAACCCGACTTCTCGCTGCTCGATCACTTCGACTGGTGGGGCTTTGCTGCGATGGCGATCTTCCTGGGCTCGCTGGAATTCGTGCTCGAGGAAGGTTCGGGAGAGGACTGGTTCCAGAGCGAGGAGATCCTCCTTTTCTCCGCATTGACCGTGATTGGCGCCGTCGTGTTCTTCTGGCGGGCGTTTACGGCGCGAGAGCCGATCGTCGATCTCAGGGCATTCACCGACAAGAACTTCGCAATGGGAAGCCTCTTCAGCTTCATCATGGGCGTCGGTCTTTACGGCCTGACCTATCTTTATCCGGTCTATCTGAGCGGTGTGCGGGACTACACGTCGCTGCAGATCGGCGAAACGATGTTTGTCAGCGGACTTGCCATGTTCCTGACTGCGCCAATTGCCGGGCGTCTCAGCGCCATGCTGGATCCGCGCCTCCTCATGGGGATCGGCTTCACCGGCTTTGCGATCGGCACCTGGATGGTGACCGGCATTACCCACGACTGGGATTTCTGGGAACTGTTCGTGCCGCAGATCCTGCGTGGCTGTTCGCTGATGTTGTGCATGGTGCCGATCAACAACATCGCGCTCGGTATGTTGCCGCCACAGATGATCAAGAATGCGTCCGGCCTGTTCAACCTGACCCGTAACCTCGGCGGTGCGGTTGGTCTTGCCGTGATCAATACCATGCTGACCAACCGCCAGGACTTTCACTATGAGCGACTGGCGGAATCGCTTAACTGGTCACGTCCGGTGGTCAACGAAACGCTGAACAGCATGAGCCAGGCAATGTCGTCCCTTGGGGAAAATGCACACGTGGCTGCGATCAAGTCGCTGTCGGGCGTTGTCACGCGGGAGGCGTTCCTCATGTCGTTTTCGGACCTGTTTCTGGTCCTGACAGGCCTGTTCCTGGCCTTGGTCGTCGCGCTTCTGTTCGTCGACCGTCCCAAGCCTGCTGCGGCGGGTGCCGGCGGCGGCCACTAAGTCTGTCGCGCAGAGATATGGATACTGAAAAGCCGAAGTGGCGAGATCCACTTCGGCTTTTTTCGATCCGGGCGTCGTGTCCGGTCTTTCGCTGAAAAGTCCGGCGGACGGTCGTCAGTAGGTTTGTTCGTAGGCCGTGCACTGCGCCTGAACGTCGAGATCGGCGACATGGCCGATTTCGGACGTCTTGTGCGCCTTGTAGAGCGGCACGAACTTGTCCGGGAACCAGCCTGAAACGGTGGCATTGCCATCCAGGTGCTCCAGCGCCGACCGGAGCGTTTCGGGAAGCCGGACGAAGCCCCGCTCCTCAAGCGCTTTCGGCGACAGAAGAGACAGGTCTTCTTCTGTCGGGGCCGGAGCGGTCAATCCTTCCTCGATCCCCTGAACGCCGGCGTGTACGACTGCGGCCAGTGCAAGATGCGGGCTCGCGGCCGCATCGGCGGCGCGATACTCGATGTTGAACTGGCGTGCGACCGAATCCGGGTCCTTGGCCGTTACCGGACACACGCGCAGGCTTGCCTCGCGGTCGCGGAACCCGAGATTGTTATAGGCGGCCGACCAGCGATGAGGCGTCAGTCTCAGGTACGAAATGACGGAGGGTGCGGTCAGCGCCAGAATGCTGTCGAGGTACTTCAGCACGCCGGCGGCAAAGGCACTGGTCAGCGAGGACATGCCGCACGGACCCTCTGCATCGTAGGTGACAGGCTGTCCGTCCTTGTCGAGAAAACTCATGTGAATGTGGACGCCATTGCCGACGCTGGCCGGATCGCGGATCGGCGTGTAGGTGGCAGCTTCGCCGAGGTGGCGGGCGGTCGAGCGTGTGAGCTCGCGGACGATGACAGCGGCATCCGCGGCCTTGACGCCTTCTTCTGGTCCGATCACGACTTCGTACTGGTTCTGGCCATATTCCTTCATGATGGAATCCGGCTTCAGTCCGGCGGCCGAAATCTGGCCCATGAGGGTTTCGCAAAGGGCGCGGCGGGCCTCGAACCCGTTCCGGCCATAGCCTTCGCCGACCAACTCAGTCTCGCCCTTGATCTGGAATTCGTGCTCAAAGGCGGCTAGCAGCCGGACCCCGGCTACGCGCTCCAGGCGCTCAAGGGCGCTCTTGAGCAGCGACCGTGTGCAGAAGTCCCAGGGCTCGCCCTCAAGCGTGACGATGTCCCCCAGCATGAAGTGCTCGATGGTTTCGCCGAAATCTGCCTTCACTTCGGTGCGGGCGTCAGGGATCAGAAGCAGGTCGCCGAGCGCGCCGAAGGGGCTTTCCGCAATTCCGTCGAAGCAGTTGATCTGGACGTTCGTCGGCGTCCAGCCGACACCGCGCGTCAGCCGCTTTTCGATGTCGTCAGCCGGAAAGGCCTTGCCGCGCACCTTGCCTGCAATATCGGATGTGGCAGCAAAGATCAGGGGCATCATGTTTCGGTCTCCATATCGCGTTGCCGAACGGCGTCCCAGGCTTCGATGCGCGCGCGGGTTTCGGTCCAGTTGTTTTCCGCGATCCAGGCAGCGAAGGCCTCCGACACCGCCATGGCGGCACTGTACGTGTCCCAGATGGTGCCTGTTTCGATCGGAACCGCAAGGACTTCGGACGCATATCGTCGGGCCGGTGACAGCCATTTGTCGGTCATGAGGATTACCTGCGTCTTGCGCAGTTCGGTGGCTTGCCGGACAAGACGTGTGAGGGAAGGTTCATAGCGCCTGAAGTCAGCCACGAAGAAGACATCGCCGGGCTTCATGCGCAAAAGATATTCGGGCCAGGTTTCTGGATCACGCGGCAGGTCATAGACCCCCGGGCGCGCCTGGCGGAGGTGAAACGATAGGTGCAAGCCGATCATGATGCTGATGCGCCCGCCGATGACGAAGATGTTGCGTTTCGGATCCGACAGCAGGGCGCAGATCCGCTCGAACTGGCCTTCGGTGATGGCGTCGGTCGCCGATTCCATCTGTCGGGCCGCACGGGCCAGAAATTCGCTCAGATAACCGCCTTCGATCTTCTGGCCGGTCTCGTGGATTTCGACCGGCGAGCGGGCGCCTTCCTTCAGCTCCGCGATCAGCCGGCGCTGTAATTCCTGATATCCCGCAAGGCCGATCTTGGTGACAAAGCGGGTGATCGACGGTGCGGAGACCTCGGCACGCTCGGCCAGTTCCTGGATGGAAGACAATCCGGAATAAGGATAATCGGACAAAATCGTCGTCGCGAGCTTCCGCTCTGATTGGGTAAACGTTTGCGACGTTCGCTCGATTTGTTCGCGTATCAGCATGCAATCGAAAATCATGATAATTTTTTTTCAGTCAATACAAAATTGTTGACTTTGAAAATTTTGTTTCTAGCCTTTCGTGTCATGAATGCTGACCTAATCCTGCCCCTCCTGTCTCCCTCCGATCCGGCGCCCGTCGAGGTTCTGAACCGCGATAGCGACGTGCCGTTTCTGCTTGTCTGCGAACATGCGGGCAGGGCGGTTCCCGGTTCCCTTGGAGAGGACGCGATACCGGCCGAGGCACTTGCGAGTCATCGCGGCTGGGATATCGGCGCGGAGGATGTTGCTCGGGCGATGGCGCGCGATCTTGGCGCTCCGCTGGTGATCCAGCGCTACAGCCGCCTCGTCATCGACTGCAACAGACCGGTCGGGACGGATCAGTCAATTCAGCAAGTCAGCGACGGCATGACCATCCCGGCGAATATCGACGTGAGCGAAGCTGAGAAGACCGCTCGTGCGCAGGAAATATTTCTGCCCATGAACCGGGCGATCGAGGAGGCTTTCGCAAGTCACGCCCGCAAGGCGGTTTTCTCGATCCACTCCTTCACGCCGACGATGTCAGGGCAGGAGCGGCCCTGGCATGCCGGGTTCCTCAGCCGAAAGACCGTCGAGACGGCAGAGGCCCTGATGACTGCGGTCGATCGGGCCCGCCCCGGCATGACGCTTGCCATCAATGAGCCCTACGGGATCGAGGATGGCACGGACTGGCTGATCCCTGTCCACGCGGAGGCGCGCGAGCTGCCGCACAGCCTGATCGAAATTCGCAACAACGAGATCGACAGCCCGGAAGGTGCGGCCCTTTGGGCCGACCTTCTTGCCGGCGCGATCCGGGAAACAATGAGAGCATTGCCATGACACTCACCCGTGAAGTT
This sequence comes from Rhodobacterales bacterium, assembly GCA_008107755.1. GTDB lineage: Bacteria > Pseudomonadota > Alphaproteobacteria > Rhizobiales > Stappiaceae > Roseibium. The sequence continues at coordinate 19,151 of VIRH01000047.1, read as the reverse complement.
CCGTTGGTCCCTTCGCAGAGCGCGCTTCTTTTTATCGACGTGCAGAATTTCTCGGCGCACAAGGACGGGGCGGAGTTCAAGGACCTTTCCGCGCCTGATCTTTCGGAGAAATACGGCTGGTATTTCGATCAGCTCGAAACGCGTGTCGTGCCCAACATGCAGGCCATCCAGACCGCTTGCCGGGAAGCCGGGGTGGAGGTGATGTACACGACCATCGAAAGCCTGACACTGGACGGGCGTGACCGGTCTCTCGACTACAAGATCACCGGATTCAACGTTCCAAAGGGGTCGTGGGACGGCAAGGTCCTCGATGAGATCGCGCCTGTGGGCGACGAGATCGTGCTTCCGAAAAGCTCCTCGTCAGTCTTCGTTTCCACCCATATCGATTACATCCTTCGCAATCTCGGTGTTCGTCAGCTGGTCATTTCCGGCCTGATCACGGACCAATGCGTCGAGAGCGCGATCCGGGATGCCTGCGACCTCGGCTATCTCGTGACCCAGGTGAGTGACGCATGCCTGACCTACACCCAGGAGCGTCACGACCACTCGCTCAGGACAATCAAGGGCTATTGCCGTCAGGTCACGAGCGCCGAGCTGATCGCTGAACTGAAAGGCGCCATTGATGGGTGATCAGGTGACACGGAAGCCTGAACTGGCAGAGCTTCAGTTTCATCCTGCGCGGCGCAAGGCTGCCAATGCGGTCCAGACGCTGGTTTGTCTGGGCCTTGTCGTCCTTGCGGTTCTGCTGCTTTCCCTCTTGTTCGGCCGATCCGGAGAGCGGATCGCTGTTCAGATGTGCGTCAATGTCGCCGCTGTGGTCGCTCTTGGCGTCTTCTGCGGCAATTCCGGTATCGTGTCATTCGGTCATGGCGCCTTCATGCTGATCGGGGCGTATCTCTCCGGCATCCTGACGATGCCGGCGGGGCTTCAGCGCACGGCATTGCCGATGCTGCCGGATTTCCTCGCCGGCCATGAACTTGGCGTCTGGGTAGCGATGCCCATCGTCGCCCTGGCCGGCCTCGTCTTTGCAGCCGCAACGGGCAGCGCGATCGCGCGACTGGTCGGCGCATCCGCCACCATCGCGACGCTCGGTCTCCTGATCATCACGCACGGCGTCGCGATCGGCGCGCGCGAGATCACCCGGGGCAGTCAGACCTTCTTCGGCGTACCGCGCATCACGGATCTGGGCGTTGCGCTTGGTGCGGCGGTCTTCCTTATCATCGTTGCGAGGCTTTACCGTGAAAGCCGCTGGGGCCTGTCGATCCGAGCCGTCAGGGACGACCCGTCCGCTGCAATTGCTCTGGGCATCAATCCGCGGCGCTCGCGGTTCATCGCATGGTGTCTTTCCGGCACAATGCTGACGCTGGTCGGAGCACTCTACGGCCACATGCTCGGCGCTTTCTCACCGGCCTCGTTCTACCTGCCGCTGGTTTTCGCCCATGTTGCCATGATGATCGTCGGCGGCATGTATTCCGTGAGCGGAGCGGTGACGGGCGTGGTCGTGATCACCGTTCTTCAGGACACGATCCGTCAGGCCGAAGGTGGCTTCGATCTGTTCGGTGTGACGTTCCCGGCGGTCTTCGGATTGACGACGGTGGCCCTCGGCGTCGCCATCCTTCTAATCATCTGGCTTCGCCCGCAGGGGCTCGTCGGTCGCGAGGAACTCGGACCTGGTTCCTCCTCGCGGATGTTCAATACGATCCGATCGGGAACGAAACGGGCCGCAGCACCATCAATCGTCGGCGACGGGGTTCTTTCCGCAGAGCATCTTTTCAAGAGTTTCGCGGGTGTGGCGGCGGTTTCCGATGTCAGCTTCAAGGCGCCTACCGGAGCGGTGACCGGATTGATCGGGCCCAATGGTGCCGGCAAGTCTACCGTCGTCAATCTTTTGACCCGAGCCTATGAAGCCGACAAAGGCGCGGCACGGTTCGAGAACGCGGACCTCCTGAAGATCTCGCGTGAAGGCATCGCTCGGCAGGGCGTTGCGCGCACGTTCCAGAACCTGCGCCTGTTCGGCCAGTTGACGGCTTACGAAAATGTGCTTGTCGCTGCATTCGCCTCCGGCCAGGGCGCGCAAGGTGCAGCGCAGATTGCCATCCGTGAACTGGCGGCTTTCGACCTTGATGACATGGCCGGAACTGCTGCTGAATCTTTGCCCTACGGTGCGCGCAAGAGGCTGGAAATTGCTCGCTGTCTTGCGCAGGCGCCTTCGATCATCCTGCTGGACGAGCCTGCTGCCGGCATGAACCCGGCAGAGACCGAGGATCTTGCTGATCGCCTCAGCCGGCTCGGAGGCGAGCGTGGCGTTGGCATGCTGTTGATCGATCACGACCTTCGTTTCGTCAACAGGCTGTCCTCGCGCATCGTCGTGATGAACCGAGGCCAGGTCATCTGCGAGGGCACACCGGAAGAAATCCGCGCCGACCCTGCCGTCATCGAGGCGTACATCGGGCGCGGGCGTACGGCCGCGACGGCACAGGCGGCCCAGAACCAAGAAGACGAACCATCCAGAGGAGTAGTTGAAACATGAAGATGAGGATTTCCTTGCTGGCAGCAGCCAGCGTCATCGCCCTGGGCACGTCCGCCTCGGCAGATGACTATGTTGTCGGTGTCATGTCCGCACAGTCGGGCTATCTCGCACCATACGATCAGCCGTCCTATGCGGGCTTCAAGTACTGCATCGACAAGATCAACGAGAATGGCGGCCTGAACGGCAGCATTCCGGTCAAGACGATTGTCAAGGATACGCGCTCCGACATCGCCGAAGGCGTCAAGGTCGTTCAGGAAATGATCGACGAAGGCGCGCAGTTCATCGTGGCTTCCGCTGATGCCGATCCGACCATTGCCGCTGCACAGATCACTGCTGCGGACGGCATCCCTACCATGACCTTTGCCGGTACTGCTCCGGTTCTGACCCAGGTGGGCGAGCATGTTTTCGGCAGCTATCCCGCCGACAACCAGCAGGCAGCTGTTCTGGCTGACTATGCCTATGGCGAGGGCCTGCGGAAGGTCTATCTGGTCAAGTCTCCGGACGCAGCCTATACGCTTGGCGGTCCGGAATATTTCGGCGAAGCCTTTACGGCGCTTGGCGGGGAAGTCGTCGGCGAGTCGCTCTATTCGCTCAATCAGCCGGATTTTTCCGCAATCGTGACGACCATCAAGGCATCTGATCCACAGCCGGATGTGATCGTGACCTGGGCATGGGAGCCTGATTTCCCTGCCTTCATCAAGGCGCTTCGCGGTGCAGGCGTCCAGACGCCGGTCATGGGCGGCGATGTTCTCGACACGCCGACGGTCAGAGGGCTCGGCGAGGCGGTTGACGGTGTCATCCACACCTCCGGCGGCTATCCGAACGAAGGCTCCAAATACGCCACGTTCATGGAAGAGTTCGAGGCCGCGACCGGGACGACGCCGGACAACAACTATTACGTCAATGGCTGCGACATCGCGCATATGATCGAGCAGGCGGTGGACGCTGCCGGCTCCACCGATCCGGCAGCCGTTTCTGCCGCGTTGGCCGAAATCGAGGATGGTGAGGGCATCATGTCCAACTTCACCTTCAAGGGCACCGATCGCATGCCGCTTCGCGAAGTCGTCATTGCGAAGATCAATGCGGACGGCAGCAAGGAGTTCATCAAGCGTGAACTCGCCGACCTCGATACCCTGCCGAAGCCCTGAGGTCACGATGAGCGAATACGCCCTTGAAATTCGTCAACTTGAAGTCCGCTACGGCCCGGTCCGGGCGGTCAGGGGCGTTGATCTGACCGTTGCACCGGGAAGCGTTACCGCGCTTCTCGGCGCAAATGGCGCAGGAAAGACAACGACGGTCATGGCCGTCAGTGGATCCCGGCGGATAGCTGCCGGGTCCGTTTCCATTTTCGGTAAGGACATGACTGGTGCTACAGCCGACGCAATCGTTCGGGCAGGGGTTGCGATCTCTCCGGAAGGACGTCGCATCTTCGGTTCGCTGACGGTGGAGGAAAATCTCGTCGTGGCCGGTTCCGTTGTCCCCGATCACAAGGTCGCGGTCGAACGCAAGGCCGCGATGATGGAGCGCTTTCCCATTCTTGCCGAGCGCCGGCGCCAGCTCGCCGGGCTACTGTCGGGCGGCGAACAGCAGATGCTCGCGGTTGCGCGGGCGCTGATGAGCGGCCCGCGACTGCTGCTTCTGGACGAGCCGTCGCTCGGACTTGCGCCGCAGATGGTCGATACGATTTTCGCGATCATCGAAGAGGTTCGCGGCGAGGGCATTTCCGTTCTTCTCGTCGAGCAGAACGCGACGCTTGCGCTGGATGTCGCCGACCATGCAGTCGTCCTGGCAAACGGAGAAGTGGCGGCTTCCGGCGACCCGGCGCAGATCGCGAATGATGCGGTTCTGCGCGAAGCATATCTGGCGGCCTGATACCCATGGAACTCATTCTTCAGCAAGCGATCAACGCAATCAGCCTGGGCGGTGTCTACGCGATGCTCGCGCTCGGGCTTGCCATCGTCTTCTCGATCGTACGCCTCATCAATTTCGCTCATGGCGAGATCATGACCTTCGGTGGCTACGGCATCTTTCTGTCGCTCCTGTTCGGAATGCCGCCTGCTGCGGCCCTGCTGATCGGTGTCGGCGCAGCTGTCGTCATGGCTCTGGCAATGGAACGCCTTGCGTTTCGCGCAATGCGCGGCGCGGATGTCGTGTCTCTGCTGATCACGAGTTTCGCCGTTTCCGAAATCCTGAAGGTGCTGTTTCAGAACGGCATTTCCGCAAGGCCGGTGCCGATTTCTCTTCCGGCGTCGTGGTCCGGAACCTATCAGATTGGCGGCGCGACCATTGGCGTTCTGCCGACCGTCTCGATCATTGTTGCCCTTGTGGCGCTTCTCGGCCTGACGCTTTTCCTCAAGCGCACCGAGATCGGCATCGCAATGCGTGCGGCGGCCGAGGATCTGGAAATGCTGCTTCTGCTTGGTGTGCGCGCGAACCGGGTCGTTGCGGTGGCCTTCGCGATTTCTGGTCTCCTTGCCGGCATCGCCGCCGTGATCTGGACCGCGCAGCGCGGTTCGGTCGATCCGATGATGGGCTTTTTTCCGGTGCTGAAAGCCTTCATCGCGACCGTCCTCGGCGGGCTTGGCAGCCTGGGCGGCGCGGTGCTCGGGGGATTTGCGATCGGCATTCTGGAGGTTCTTGCGCAGGCTTTCCTTCCGGAAGCCTTCGCGCCCTACCGCGATGCCATTGTGCTGGCCACCGTTATCGCCGCTCTTCTGGTTCGGCCCGACGGGCTGCTGCCGGCCGCAAATGCCGATCGGTCCTGACAAGCGCTTGCAGAAGCTGCGGGATTGCCTGTCGGTTCCGGTGTCTTGCAGTGCAGCGTAATATTTCTACGGAGTGTCTTCCGGCAGCCTTGCGGAAGCGGAGAACTTCGTGACAATAGATTTCGGTTGCCGGGGTCTGTCGAGCTGCATCTGTTGATCGAAACCGAGCAACTGCGGCCTGTTCATCGACATATTCATTCGAAAGTGAAGATAATGACATTTAAAACCCTGATGCCTGTGCCCTTTGTATTGTTGCTGGCTCTCGGCGCCTGCCAGTCGTCAGGTCAGCCGGGGGGCGGGCTCGAGGACGGAAGTTCTGCGCCGGAATCCGGCCTTATCCTGGGCAATGAAGGTCCGGACGGCCCGCCGGATGAATGCGTGAACGCAGAGTCAGAAGGCACGTCGCTGACACCGGGCTGCTGAGCGGCAAACAGTCTCGTCTGAAAAAGAATGACCCGCCCGGCGATGGGAACCGGGCGGGTCTTGTCGTTCGGGTGGGAGGATACCAAACGACTTTATGGCTCTTCACCCTGGATCTCGAGATCGAGCAGGACAGAGGCAAGACACTTGCCATGGGCGTCGAGCGCGAGTGAACGGGTCACGCCGCCCGCGAGGGCTCCTCGAATGACAAAGTTGAGCGCGTGAAGCTGGGGCAGTTCGTACCGCGTGACGCATTCCGCGTCTGCATGTCCGAAATGGGCAGCCACCCGCGCTGCGGTAATCTCGCGTTCGATCACGGGCCAGTCGTCGGCCCGATAGGCGATCACCGAAATGTTCGAGGTATCGCCCTTGTCGCCTGTCCGGGCGTGGGCAAGGTCATGCAACTTCATCGCGTTCCTCCAAAAGTGCGCAGTCCAGGCGCACGAGGTCGCGCGGCACGAGGGTCGAGGCGATTCCGATGATCTCGCGAACGGACTTCGTCGCACCTCCGCCGCCTGCCGGGCCACACAGGTAAAGGCTCTCGACTTCCTCGCCGACCCGCTGAGCTGTCGCCCTGTCGGTGCAGCGCGCCGCATAGCGCATGCGGATCTCGGTTGGCCGCTGGCGTGTGCCGGGTACTGTCGGAGCAATGGAATCCAGGCCGATCAAGTCCCCCCGGCTTTCGCGAATGGCCGGGCCGACCACCTGCAGGCGCGCTCCAACGAGATCAAGCGCCAGCCGGCCGCGCTCGATGCAGTTTACGCCGGCATAAGACATCTGACCTTCTCCGAGCCAACCGTCACGATAGCCGACGGAAACCTTGAGTTTCCCGGTAGGGGGAGTGCCTGACGCACCTTTCACCTGGACGCGGTCAGGGCCGATCTCTTCAAGGGTCACCCTGGAAAAATCCGCGACCACGTCCGGCTGCAGATAGCGAGCCGGGTCATGGATTTCGTAAAGTAGCTGTTCGGTGCAGGTGGCGCGGCTGACAAGCCCTCCCGTGCCCGGCAGCTTGGTGATGACGGCATTTCCATCCTCCGAGACCTCGGCAAGGGGAAAGCCGATGTTGAGAAGGTCATTCACGTTCTTGCTTCCCGGATCGGCAAAATAGCCGCCGGTGACCTGGGCAGCGCATTCCAGCATATGGCCGATCAGTGTCCCGCGCCCGAGGCGCGTCCAGTCGTCCATCGCCCAGCCGAAGCTGTGAACGAGCGGAGCGAGAAAAAGCGCCGGATCGGACGCCCGGCCGCAGATGACAACATCTGCGTCGGCCGCCAGCGCTTCAACGATCCCGTCGCAGCCGATATAGGCATTGGCAGAGACGAGGTTGCGTCCGAGGGAGGCTGCCGTCTGTCCCGTTTCATCGAGAATGTGTTCGCCTATGCGGTCAAGGACGTCGTCTCCGGTAACAGCGGCCACCTTGACAGAAAGACCCAGCTCGCGGGCCACCGAGCGCACACAAGCGGCGGCTCCCTGAGGGTTTGCGGCGCCCGCGTTGGTGATGATGCGTGTGCCATTGGCGATGCAATCGGACAGGACAGCCCGCATGCGCCGTTCCAGCAATGGGTCGAAGCCGGCGGTGGGGTTTGCCAGTTTTGCCTGCTGTGCCAGCGCGATCGTGCGCTCGGCAAGGCATTCGAACACCAGGAAGTCCAGCTCGCCACGACGGGCGAGATCGGCGGCCGGTTCGATCCGGTCTCCCTGAAAGCCCGCACCTGCGCCAATACGAACAACCTTCATGCCATTACCTTTTTATCGGATCGCCTGAACATGCGAGCACCGAGAAAGATTGCCAGCGCAGCGAAAGGGGTGAGGGGATGGGGCCAAATCGCCAATGCGATGACGATGAGGAGCAGCGTAATGTCCACGAGACGGTTGCCGGTCAGTTTTGCGCCGGAAAGAAGAGCCGGGACGGCAAGAACAAGAGCGAACCCCGCGGCGATCGCGTCAAGGATCGCCAGGACCCCGCCGTTCATTGTCATGCCCGGGTAGAGCAACAGGAGGAACGGTACCAGATAGGTCACGGCCCCGAGGCGGACCGCTTCTCCGGCCGCAGGAAGCCAGTTGGTCTTCGCGATCCCCGAGCCAACGAAAACGGCTACGCAGACGGGCGGCGTGATGACCGAAATCGTTGCGAAATAGAATACGAAGAGATGCGCCGAGAGGGGCTCGACGCCGACGGCGGTCATGGCGGGGGCAAGCACCGCCGCCACCAGCACATAGGCTGCCGTGGTCGGCAGGCCCATGCCCATGATGAGGCAGACCAGACCGACGATGATGGCGACCAGGACAACATTGTCGCCGGCGAGCGTGACGATCAGAGACGACAGGGTGACGCCGATGCCGGTCAGGTTGATCATGGAGACAAGGATCTGTGCACCGGCCAGCAGCACCCCGATGATGACCATGCCCTTGCCGGCGTCTTCCAGCCCGGTGATGACACGCCCGGCCATTTCCCGAACACTCAGGTGCCCTGCCTGGGTAGCCACAAAGGCGATCAGGAGCCCGAGGACACCATAGAAGGCTGATGTCGAGATGGATCGACCCAGAAAGATGCCCACTCCTAGACCGGCGAGCGCGGTCAGAATGGGAATGATCCTGCGCGGTGCGACGATGACGTTCCACTTGGGCAGCTCTTCGTCGGGAACGATAGCGAGGCCACGCCTGAGCGCCACGAAATGCACCGTCACGAACACAGACACATAGAACATGACCGCCGGCAGGATCGCGCCGACGATGATCGTGACATAGGAGACACCCAGGATTTCGGCCATCACAAAGGCTGCCGCGCCCATGATGGGGGGCGCGATCTGGCCTCCCGTTGAGGCAACCGCTTCGACTGCGGCTGCAAAGGCACGGGGATATCCGAGCCGGATCATCATGGGGATGGTGAAGTTGCCGGTCGTTGCAACATTTGCCACGGCCGAGCCGGAAATCATGCCGAAGAGGCCACTGGCGATGGTCGCGATCTTTGCAGCCCCGCCAGGTTGGCGTCCGCCAAGGCGCATCGCCAGATCCATGAAGGCCTGACCTCCGCCGGTATGGAGCAGCAGGGCGCCGAAGAGGACGAATGCGGCAATGACGGTCGCAGCAACGCCGGTAAGCATGCCCCATATGCCCAGGTCGCCGAGAAACAGGGTTTCCGTGACGAATGCGCTGTCGAAGCCTCGATGGCCAAGGGCACCCGGCAGGAGATTGCCGAAGAGTGCGTAGCTGAGGCCGGCGATGACGAGTACGGGAAAGATCAGCCCCACCGTGCGGCGTCCGAGTTCGAGCACGGAGACGACCAGCGCCAGGGTCAGCAGCTTGTCCAGCTGCGTCGCCCAGGGAAGGCTGGTCATGATCTCGTCGTAGTTCCAGACCACGTAGGCGCAGGCCGCCAGGGTGAGGGCGCACAGCACGAGATCGACCGCGAGACCGACCGGGCGCCAGCGGGTGCCGGCGCCCAGCGGATAAAGGGCAAAGCCCAGCGAACACACGAGCGCGAGGAAGATCGCCCTCTGGATCAGACCTTCAAAGGGGCCCGTTGCAGCCGTGTAGAAGACGAAGGCTCCGACGAGAACCGCCAGCGCCTTCTGGACGCGCTCGAGTGTCATCTCGGATCAGCTTTTCGGCTCAAGTTTCGCAGGGATGTCGTAGCCGTTTTCCTCGAACCAGCGTGCGGCACCCGGATGCAGTGGAACCGTGCCATAGTCGAGGGTCATCTCGGCGATATCCGCGCCTTTCAGGCTTGCCATTGCGTTGGCCTGGGCGCTTTCGTCCGCCATGATTGCCGAAACGATCTTGTAGGCAGTCTCGTCATCCATGGAAGCAGGCGCGGCAACACCGACGCCGAAGCTCCAGGTGGTATAGGCCGGGATGCCGTCGGCAGCACCGGCCGGTATCTCCACGACCGATATGTCCGGCATGTCGGACCGCAGTTTGTCCGCCTGTTCAGGCGTAAGGCCGACAACAGAGATATCGACCGAGGTCGCGATATCCATCGTGGAGCCGTCGAGCTTGGTGCCGGAACCTGACTTTACGTAGCCAGCGACGCGGTTGTCCTTGATCGCGCCGACGATGTCCGTGGTCGACCCGCGCACGTAATCGGCCGTCAGGCCGAGCGTGTCGAAGACTGCTTCGGTCGTGGCTTCCGTGCTTGAGCCCTTGATGCCAGGATTGAAGCGAACACCTGCGAGGCCGTCGAGGCCCTCGACATCCGCGTCGGCGCGAACCACCACGTTCTGCGGCGCGTTGGTGTAGACCCAAAGCAGCTTCAGATCCTGTGGTTTGCCGTCGAATGCATTCTTGCCGGAAACGGCGTGCTGGACTGTATTGGTCGTGACGAGGCCGAGATCCACCTGGCCGCGCGCCATGCGGCGAATGTTGTCCATGGTGGCGCCGGTTTCGACCACCGAGGCCTTCAGTCCGTCCGCATTTTCGTTGATGAGCTGTCCGACGGCAACGAAGTAGCCGTAATGGCTGGACGACGCCGAGGTGGAGCCGATCAGCAGATCCTTGTCCTGCGCCATGGCCGGGCCGGCAAGCAGGGATGCGCCCAAAAGGGCGATAAGTGTATGTTTCATGATGTTCCTCCCAAAGTTCCTTTAAACGGAACTAAGCAATGCTTGCACAGGATTGTCCGTTGCGGGAATTGCTGTTTTTTGCATAATTGCTGCATGAAACGCAATAATGTCAGCCTGGCAGACTACCTCGCGGTGCTGGTGCTCGTTGAGGCGCCATCCTTTCGCGCAGCCGCCGAGGAGCTTGGCCTCTCGCCGTCGGCCCTCTCAAGGCAGATCTCGCTTCTGGAAAAGCGGCTCGACGCACGCCTGTTCGATCGCGACACGAGAAACGTGACGCCCACCGATTCCGGGCGATCCTTCGCGCGGGTGGCGGAGCGGATCCTGAATACCGAGCGAGACGGTATCGCGGAATTCGAGGCGCATCTCTCCGCAACCAACGGATACCTGACAATTGCGGGACTGCCATCCGTGACCGCCGGTCTTTTGCCCGGCCTCCTGAAGACCTTCGCGGCCCGGCATCCGGCCATCGACCTCAGGATTCTCGATGCACTTTCGGGCAGCGTTCTGGAAGCCGTTGAAAGTGGAAACGCCGATATCGGCTTTACGGCGGGAACGGTCTCGACGCGTAGCCGCCTGGCGTTTCAACCGCTGTTCGACGATGATTTCGTGGCTGTCGGGGCACCGGACGGTCCGTTGGGGCAGGACCGTACCTACAGCTGGGACGAGATCACCCGGATGCCCTTCATTGCCATGGCGGAAGGCACCAGCGTGCGGGAGCTTCTGGACGGAGCGTGCCTGCGTATCGGCACAAGCCTGTCCCCGCGTTTCGAGGTTTCGCATCTGGCCACCGCCGGCGCTCTCGTTGCTGAAGGGCTAGGTATCACGGCACTCCCGCGCCTGACCCTGCCGGTGCTGCGTATGGAAACGCTCATCACCAGACCGATCGCCGATTTTGGCGCCAGGCGGCGAATAGGTCTTGTGCGGCGGTCTGGCAGGTCTCTTTCACCTGCCGCGAGCGCCTTCCTGGAGCATGTCAGGACCTTCAGGTTTCAGGACGATTTGCGCCTCGGTTCGACATAGCGTCTGACCGGAACGGCGGCGCACTCAGACAGCCCTCATCTCACGACTGTTCTGACCTGCCGAGCGCACCCGCAATTGTTGTGTTGCTGCGATAACTAAACCTTGTGCTGGCTGTTTTCCTTGGTGTAATGACGTAGGGGTATTTCCGGTTGAACAGGGCGTTCTGTCTTGCGGCTATTGGCTGAAAGATTATTTCCAGCGCTTATGCCCGTTCTTTCCGGGGCCGCCTTTGCTTTCGCAGGTCTTCATATTTCGCCCGCAACCGCTGCCAGTTGCAATGATGATGGTGGCCTGTTCTTCCTCGGCACGAACCGATCCGATACACGCTCTGTCTGGGTGTCCGGAACAGTTGCCGGTGATTTTCGCCTCGAAGCCGCCCAGGGCAACACCAATGTGGACACATGGTCACTTTCCCGCCGTGGGCTGCATGTTTCGGTCTCGCCGTTCGTCTCCAGCGGCAACGGGGGCACCCACAGGCTGTTCGAGGTGGAGGGCGGGTCTGACTGCCTGATCGACACCCAGAACCAGAAGCGCGATTTCAGCCTTCCCGACAATATCAAGCCGCCTGGTCTGATCACACCTCCGATCGGCAACTGGTTCCCGAATTTTGGTGGCGCCGTCCCGCCAATTGCGGTGCTGCCACCCGGCGGAGCATCGCCAGGGTTTCCAGGTGGGCCGGGCACGATAACGCCTCCCATCGGTACGCTTCCGCCATCCGGTCCGTCGCTTTCCGGGCCCGGCGCAATTACCCCTCCGATCGGCAGGCTACCGCCTTCTGGCCCGTCACTTTTCGGACCTGGTGCCATCACGCCTCCGATAGGCCGCTTGCCGCCCGGCGGCAACCTTGTCGCAGCGCCCGGTGCGGTTACCCCCCCCCATCGGGACCGTTCCCCCCGGCGGGGTCATGCCGACGCGGCCAGGCCCTCCAGGTTCCGTCATCCCGCCTCTCGGCACCCGACCTCCACAGGGGCCCGCGGGAGCGCGTCCTGTCATTCCGGCAGGCTTCGTTCCTGTGTGACGCGCCGACGGGCCGGTGATCGGCTACTGTGTCGATCCGAGATCTGCTGAAGAGCTTCAGGAGGGGGCGGCGACATTCTGCACACGTGATCAGATTCTTGCCGAAGGGCGCCTTCGGGAGGCCGCGGATGTCCCGATCACGCCAGGCCGAGACTTGATCGAACCGACGCAGTGGAATGCATGGACGACCGTGACCGGGCTCTTCGTCGATGACGAGCGCTATGGCCGCGACTTTCGCACGCTGTCCGGCACGGCTGCCTTCGGAGCGGACAGAAAGCTGACGGATGCGCTTGTCGCAGGTGTTTCGGTGACCTTCGAAGCAGCGGAGACGGATGGTTTCAACTCCACACTCGAAGTCGATACGCAAGGGGTCGAGATCGGGCCATATGTTGCCATGAGGCTGTCGGAACATTGGGCCGGTGGACGGAACCCTGAGCTATGGATTTTCCAGCAGCCAGTCTGGCATTTCCGTCTTGAGCGGCGACTATCTGACCCATGAATTCGGTGCGACCTTCGGTGTGCACGGCCAGTATGTGGTCAATGATTTCCGGCTTCGGCCGAAGGCGACCCTCACGTTCAACCGGGTCTTTTCAGGGGCGTATGATCTGGCCGGGACGATCCTGAATCAGTATCTGTCGGTGCCGATTGCTGGAAATGCGGCCTCTCTCGGCACGATGGAAGTCACCACGGAAATCAGTCGGCAGTTCGACATCGGCGGCGGCAGGCTGATCCAGCCCTATGTGGAGGCGGGTGCGGTTTACGAGTATCTGAGACCGAATGACGGCCGGATCCTCAGCGGTGATCTCGATTTCGTCACTCCGTCGCCCTGGAGTTTCTCCCTGCGCGGAGGCGCGACAGCGCTGGTCGCCGAGAATGTTTCTCTCGATGCGAGGGGCGGATATCTGAGCTTCGGCCAGAATGGCCTCGATGTCTGGAAAGCTCAGGTGCGCGTCGCCATAGGGTTCTGATCGCTAGAGGCACACGTCGACCGAAGAGTCACGCGTGGCTATTCGACCTTCTTGATTTCGGCAGCCATGTCAGGAACCAGCTTCACGCGATAGGTCGCGGTTTCACAGTGAAGGAGCCAGGCGTCTTCGTCAGGTGCGGACTGTAATGTGTCCTTTTCCGCCGACTGGGGAGAATCGCAAGTCATTCCCTGGTCCCGAACCTGCGCGGCCAGCAGCTCCTTCGGAGGTTCAAGGTCCCCGGTTGCCTGGGCAACGGCGGCACCTGTCAGCGTCAGGGTGCAGAAAGCACCGGCAAGGGACACTCCGGCCGAGACCGTGAATACGCGTTTCAAATCCACTGTCCTTCTCCAACCTCTTCCGCGTCCGTTGGGCTCTTCGGCAAAGCACGGACCAGATTTCCTCTGGATGATACGCCAGCTTGTGCAAAACGCCAGATCCGTCGGAGGGGTTTGGGGCTGAAATGCTGAAACGTGAAGCTATTCCACCGAGAGCCGAAGAACGGCGCTCAGTCCAGAATGGCCGTCGCAAGTCTGGTATCAAGAAGTTCATCTTCAGCCAGAATGTAGATTTCCTTGGGCGGCGTATTGAGAGAATGGACCATCAGTCCCGGATCGACGCCCATCTCGATGAGGTATTCCATCGTTTCTCCCTGACCGTACTGGATCCCTTCCACCGCCATGAAGACAGGCATGTAGCCGGGGGCTTCATAAAAGTGCTGATGCATGCCGACGGCTGCCCCTTTGGATGCGGAACGCTCGACGCCGGCCGCGAAAATGTAAGGACATGATGACAGGCACACCAGACCCGACAGCATGGCGGTCTCCAGTTCGGCTGCGCGCAGGCTCCGACCTATTGCCAATGCTTCAGTCACATTTCCGCCGGGGCTGTGGAGCGTTACCAGCTTGGGGGCTTCCTCCAGGCTGGCGAGGAAGTTCTCAAAACGTTGGGCGTCACCGGAGACGATCTGGCCATTCATGAAAATGGCTTGCCCCAACTCGCCGCCATCGACCACGTCAAATTGGAGCCGGGGAGGCATCTCACCTGGAATATCAATCGTCGGTTGGGTGGGAGCTTGCGTAAAGTCGGGTCTGGTTCGGGTTGGATCGTAATGTCTTACCTGATCGCCGGGAGACGTTGGTCCGGCGGGCAGGGCATCGTTCCCGCCAAACCGCGGTTTCCATTGATCCCGCAAGTCTACCAGCACGAGCACGGCCGCCAGAATCGCCTGGGCGATCAGGATCCACTTCAGGCTGCGCTGGATGGTTACCTTCGACGTATCAAAGCGCTCAGACAACACGAGGCGCTACTCCGCGGCATTCAGGTTTGCAGGCTCGGACGTTTCCGCATTCGCGACACGGCGCAACACTTCCTTATCTGCCGCGCCCATGGATGCCTCGACATCTTTCATCGCGTTGATTGCCGCCTTGAGGTCTGCGAGCGTGAGGGTTTCCTCGATGCTCAGTCCGTCTCGACCGCTGCGGATCGATGCCTGTGTGATCGCCAGGACGAAGACCAGGACGGCGGGCAGGAGATCAATCGCAATTGCGCCAGCCCAGGAAGGGACGAAATTGCCTGCATACCTGATGACTGCGTCGGCGCTTGAGATCGGGTTATAGGCTGTCTCCTGTGGAGGCTCCAATGCCAACACCTCATCGGCTGCCCGCTTCAGCGTTTGGCTGCGTTGGTCGAGCGCGTTCAACACGGATTCGATAGTGCTTGACTGAGCGTCCCGCACGCTGCTGTTTCGGCCATCGAGTTCGGGAAGAACGACAGATGCCGGCAAATCCTCCGCAGCGCGAGCGACGAGCGGTGCAACGGAGTACTGGTTCAGGTTTGCAATGACGCCGGCAAGACGCACGCTTTCCTCCGAAAACGCGACTGACCGTTGTTCCACCGGTCCGGGGGCAACAGTCAGAGCGCGCATGCGTCCAAGGATTTCGTTGCCCTGGTCAAACGCGGTGTCGATCAATGGCTGTTGTTCCAATATCTGCGTCTCAAGGTTCTGGAGCTCTTCTGTTTTTTGCGTCAGAACGCGAAAGACTGCGCCTTCACCGGCTGCTCCCGAGAGCTCGCCGGAGCGTTCCTGCTGCGCCAGCGCTTCGAATGCTTCCTTGGCACGTTGAACCTCGCGCCCCAGAGCCTGACCTGACAGGGCGATCTCATGTGCTTGCTCCAAGGCCGCCTGGTAGTCACGCACCGTCGTGTCCAGGTGTTGCTCGACAGCTGCAGATCCCGCAAGCGCGGCAGCGTTGAGCCAGCTTGACATGGCAATGATTGCAGCTGATCCCACAAGCATCGACACCGAAAGCCCTATGAAACCCGCAGCACTGCGCATCGCAGGCATCAGCCGAAGCATGTAACTCCAGAAGACGAATATGCCGACTGACACGGCAACCGAATACGCCACGGCCGCGAAGAAACTCATCGCACCCGTATCCTCCAGCAAGGATGACACACCCAGGTACGTGTAGATTCCAGAAGCGATTGCCAGAACGCCGAGCGCCGCAGGTGTGAAGGTCTCAAGCCATGAAAGATGAGCTTCAAGCTCCTTGGCGGTGCGAAGGCCTTTTGCTTCCGCAGCGGTCAGTTTTGTCTGGCTTTCGTTCATGGCATTTCCTCACACGCTTGCAAGCAGCTTAGCCAGACCAATGGACAGGGGCCAAGTCCCAAGGGGCAGATTCGAATCCCAGGACCTCCATTTCTTCAGGCGTCCTGTGTTTGTTTCCTTATATAGAGCTTGAAGAGAGCTTTGGTCGTAATCTTTCGCCATCCTCGCCAATCTCGTCCCAATCCACCACGTGCCGACCATCGGCCATGTGCCGGTCGGCCGTTTTCATGGTCGAGCATCCGATCGCACAGGTATCCAGAGCCGCCTGTTTACGTGCCTGCGTGAGGTATTGCGGAATTCAGGCGAGGATCTGGACAAGGCCGCGGTGACCGAGCAATTGCCGCAGAAATGCAAGTTCCCTGGAGAAAACGCCCTGGTAACCCCACACTCCATTGGCTTTGTCGGCGGCAGGCACCAGACCGCGCCATGTCAGGTGGCAGCACGCCGGAGAATATCGGGAAGCGACTTGAAAAACGCCGATACCCTGGACCTGACGCCTGTCACCGGCCGGGCTCGATTGTCAGAATGTCCGGAAAGGAAACCGGCGCGAAGGCTCCGGTCAACTTGAAGGTGGTCAGGTCCTCCTCACGCGAGACAAGCTGGTCCTGACGGGCCAGCTCGGCAATCGTCTCCTTAAGAGTTTCGATCTCACGCAGGATGAATGCCCCCGTGTCCGGCAGCATGCGGCGGGAGAGTGTAAAGAACATCGACTGGTTGCTCTCCGGATTGGCAATAACCTGCCCGAGGAAACGCGTGTTGATTTCCTTCAGAAGCTGGATCAGCGGCCCATCCGGGCGAAACCTGAGCGGCTCCTTGCGCAGGATCTTGATTTGGTTGCCTGGATGCACTTCAGCCAGTCCCAGCGCTTCCAGCGCCCGGCCCATGCGAAACATGTCGTCCTCCGAAAGATCGAAACGGCGCTCGATTTCCTTTTGAGCGATCGGCTCGCGCAACAGGATGAACAGATAGAAAAGCGATCGATCAGCCGCGAGCCTTGCTTCCGTTGCCACCGGCAGCACGCTCGCTTCTGCGGAGGTGCGCGCCGCACGGTGCACCACATCCGCCAGCGGTACCTCCAGAATGTCGCAGATCTCCAGAAGCCGGCTCATCTTGCAATCGTGCCCGGCAAAGATGCGTTTGACCGTCGGCTCCGAGATATCCATCCGCCGTGCCAGATCCGCATAGGTCATGCCGCGCGCCTTCAGAACGCCCTGCAAAATCCTGAATGTATCTCCACGCATGATCCTGATCCCGAACTGATCGTCTTGGTATCGATTTTTGATACTAGCGCGTAACTGATTGCAAGAAAAGTTCGCTGGCTGCATGGAGGATCTGCTTCAACGACTTGAAAGGACATCCCATGCAGCCTCTGAAATTCCTCGCCGCATCGCTCTTGTTCGGCCTCGGCACGCTGCCTGCCGCAGCTGGTTCGCTCTGGTCAACAGAGGGTTTCGACATGCCGGAGTCGGTGGCTTATGACCCGGCGGCTGATCGTCTCATTGTCAGCGTCATGAATGGCGCTCCGAATGCGGTCGATGGCAACGGTCAACTGGCGCTTCTGTCCACCGATGGAAAGATCATCGACGCCAAATGGGCATCCGGCATGGACGCACCCAAGGGGCTGGCGCTGATGGACGGCAAGGTGTTCGCGGCGGATCTTACCAGCCTGCGCATTGTCGATGCCGGCACTGGCGAATTGCTGCAGTCCGTTCCTGCCGAGGGCTCGGTTTTCCTGAATGACGTTACCACCAATGGCAGTGAGATCTTCGTCTCCGACATGATGGCGAACACGATTTGGCGCTATTCCAACGGGACTTTCGAAAAATGGCTGGAAAGCCCGGATCTCGATAACCCCAACGGTCTTTACTGGGACGAGGATCGCCTGCTTGTCGGCGCGTGGGGCAAAGGTCTCCAGAACGACTTTACGACTGAAGCGCCCGGCAGCCTGCTTGCCATCGATCCGGCAACAAAATCAATCAGCGTCGCGGCTCGAGACGTCGGCAACATCGACGGCATCACCCGGCTTGATGGAAGGCTTCTCCTCAATGATTGGATCACCGGCGAGGTTTTCGAGATCGGAGCTGACGGGAAGCTGACCGGCATCATGAGCCAACCGGCAGGCCTTGCCGATATCTCCGCGCGTGATGGAAAGCTCTATCTGCCGCATATGCTGGAAGGACGGATCGAAGCGGTAACGCTGGACTAGACCCAAGTCGCAGCGGCGCCGCGCAACGTCGCAAACAACGAAAACCCGCCCGATCGTCTCCGATGGGCGGGTTTCTCTTTTCAGGGGCGTTTGAGCCGTTTATTGGCCTGAATTGGCCATCCTATGCGACTCGGGACAATAACTGTACGTGAATGCATATTCTTTAACAAAAGATGAATGAAATTTCGCGCGGCAGTGCCTCGAACATTGCGTTCGATCAAGGGATTGATCCAAAAACTGAAATGCCCTCAGAGCAGAGTGTTGCCATTTCCGTCGATGTCGTTCGCGGAATGGAAAACTGAGTCCTTCCGACAGAGGGATTCAATCCTGCGAATTTAGATTTTGAGGCGTTTGGGGCGTCTCATGCGGGTGACGGCCTGTTCGAAGATCACGGGCGCGATTATGGTGTTTCTGGCGACCAAAATTGTGGGTCAAAAACTGGAAAATTTATTTTTCAGATAGGGCAAAAAAGCCGTTCGTCAGACGTCCGTTTGGCGTTTGGCCGTTTGGAAACGCTTCTGAGGGAAATGAAATGTGGTGCCTTCCAGCCGAAGGTCTCCGACGTGTTCTCATCCCCCGGCCGAGTTTTCGCGCAAAATCATCCGGCGTTATCCGTTTGAACCGGAGTGCCGTCGTCGTCGAGGCCGACGCCGAGTTTGAGTTCGCGACGTCGGGCAAAGAATGCCACCTCGTTCTCTCCAGGTTGCGTCATTTCCTCGGTGAATTTATCCAGCCACCGCATCGTCTCGTTGTCGCTCTCTGCGGCGGAATTGGTCCGCAGCGCGGAGCGCGCAGGGGAGGGAGTGACTTCGGGCGTCGTCGGGTTCGGCTCATTGGTCATATGACACAAACTCCCTGGTGAAGTTGCGCGGATCCCAACGATCGTAGTTTCTTGTCTGACTCTCTTCAACGGGGAACGGCGGTTTGGACCTGTCTCGGTTTGATGCCGCCCCTTTGATAGCATTTACTGCAACAAAGGGGACAAACTATGGGACTGAAACGTACGGATGAATTCCGCCAAGATGCGGTGCGTATCGCGTTGACCAGTGGGC
>VIRH01000086.1 GCA_008107755.1 Rhodobacterales bacterium | reverse complement strand
CTTCATTGTCCAGCACAAGGCGAACCGCCCGCTCGCGTACTTCAGGGGAAAACTTGTTCGTCGTTTTGCTCATCGTGCTCCATCCTACTCAGGAGTTGGAGCCTCCGGCAAACCCGGCGCGGTTCATAGCGCAGTGCTGACTGACAACATCGCAAAAGCTCGGATCCTAGTAGTATATCGGGAAAATGGCTTGATATCCGGAGTAACCGCGCTGAAGCGTCCAAGAGAAAGCTATCGCAAGAGAACCGCAGCCCGGTCCGGGATAACCCTCTCACAAACAGATTATCCTTTTGAGCTTGGCTACATCTTTTTGGACGCTTCACTCCAGGGCCGACGACTGTCGCTCCCAATTGTCAAAGCAGCGATCGATCACGCGAACGGCGCGGGTGTCTTCGCGACCGTTCGAGTTGAGAATGACAAAATGCGGAAGACGCTGAAGCGAGCCGGATTCATTGTCGCCGGTAGTAGCTGGAAAGGCAAAAAAAAGCGTGATATCGGACTAATGATCCGGCCGTCAAAAACCTAACGGATTTTCTGTGGTGCAACCAGCAGAGTTGCACAACCTCAGTGGAGAAAAGGGGTGACCAATAACGGCTGCGTTGATAGGAGCGTGATGTCAGTCACTCCCACCGCCAGTCCGAGAGCCGCCGTTCCACTGTCGGCCACCATGCTTGTCATACTCTCGTCCAGGACGGAACGTAATTCTTAGCCTCGCTCCAAATCAAACAAGCATTAGCCTTCCTTTTCATCAAACCAGCCGTCTTTCTTTGCTAATTCGAAAATCTCCCGTTTATGCAGCCGGAAAATATGCTGCCGGCCAGATTTGGAGAGTTTGCAAAAGTAAGTAAGTGACCTTCTGAAAATTCGGTCGGTCTCTGTCTCGGGCCTGCGTCCCTCTAGCATCGTCACAGCATCCTTGATTGTTGACGCTTCCGGATATTCATCGGTGACTAGATCCAATACTCTGCTCTGCATTTCGGGATCGAGACATCCGAGCGCTTTGAGGTCCGCCTGTGTCTCAGCGAACTTTGTTCCCTTCAGGCGCTCGCGGGTTGCCGGCGCAAGGGCCTCGAAGATCTGCACCGCTAGCCTGATGGAGCGATCAGATAGGCCGGTGGTTTCCGCGGCATTTTTGCTAAAGGCAAAGCTTGCCGTTTGATTTTCGCCATTGTTCTTAAACCGTTGGCTCCTTCGATCCCCGCCGCGTCGCGCCTGTGGGTGAAGCTCCTCGTATACGCGCTTCAGTTCGCTCAGAGCTTCGCATCTTTCCAACGTATTGAAGTTCTTCCGCCCAAGGTTCTCCAGAATTTCATGGAGACGCAACTCACCCGCGGAGTTCTCCGATGATGGCTCTAGGATCCTCGCATTGATCTCCCGCCACTTGGCAAGCTTTGCCGCGGTGAAACGATGAGCGCCTGCGACCAGCGAATAGCGCTTGCCGTTCTCAACGACGTCGATTGGGGTCTTCTGCCCAATCTCCATAAACATGTCTCGCAAGCACTCAGCCCAATCGTAATCAACTTCCCGGATGCGCCCTTCCGGGATATCGATGAGCGAGAGTCTAATGGATTGATAAGCGCTCAAGTTGTGCCTCTTCTTTTGCGAACGGCGACCGTTCCCGGCTGTGCGAGTGCTGCAGAAATTCCGGTTGTGGACCGGGAAAGGATTTGTGTCGTTGCTGTCCGGAATGATTTAACGAAATGGCTATCAGCGATTGAGTTTCAGGTCTTTGTCAGGAGAAACAGCAGTTGATCAGGATCTTGCATACTGCCGACGTCCATCTCGATTCGCCACTCAAGTCGCTCGCATTGCGGGATGAGGCCCTACAGAACACTGTTCAAACGGCGACCAGAGCGGCATTCACGCGGGTCGTCGACTATGCATTGGCCGAAGGTGTTTCAGCGCTCCTGATTGCAGGTGATCTCTTCGACGGCGCTGAGCGAAGCGCCAAGACGGCCGCATTCTTGACCGGCCAGTTGGATCGGCTGATGCAAGCCGATATTCCCGTCTTCTACATCAAGGGCAATCACGATGCTGAAAACCCGCTGACTGGTGAAGTCAGTCTGCCGGACAATGTGCATGTCTTCGACGGTCGTGGCGGCCGACGGCAGTTGGGCGAGACGAATATCTGGATCCATGGTGTGAGTTTCAGCGGTCGGCAAGCACCGGATAGCCTGTTGCCGAAGTTCGGCTCGCCGGAACCTGATGCGGTCAATATCGCGTTGCTCCATACATCGCTTGCCGGAAGCCAAGGACACGATACCTACGCCCCCTGCTCCGTCGCTGAACTTTCGGCCATGGGGTTTGATTACTGGGCGCTCGGCCATGTGCACAAGCGACAGGTCCACGCAACGTCCCCCTGGATTGTCATGCCCGGCATTCCGCAAGGGCGCGACATTGGAGAGGCCGGTCCCAAGTCAGCCACTCTGTTGACGATCAAAGACCAGAAAATCTCCATCACCGAAGTCCCGACATCCGCGGCGGAGTTCCTGGAGCTCACAGTCGATATCGGTGGCCTGGAAACAGATGATGAAATCCGCAGTCACATCCGCAGGCAATTGCAGAAGGTAGCGGAAGACCTGTCTGCTGAGGCCGGACTGATCCGGATCACCCTCACGGGTCAGACTGGCCGGAAATGGCAAGTGTTACGGGACCAGGATAGCTGGGCGGAAATCATCGCGGAACTCGCCCGAGGCACCGAACGGCTTTGGGTCGAAAAGGTCAAATTCGATCTGACAGAGAAAGCAGAGGGAGCCGACAGCAAGTCAGCTATTGGTGAGCTGGAACGGTTGATGGCGGAAATCCGCGATGAGCCCGCCTTTGCCGCGGAGATGCGGGAATTACTGGGAACTGTGACCGGCGAGATCCCGACTACTCGCAGATCAGGATTGTTGCCTAGTGAGGAGGCTTCCGAAAGCCTCGCACGGTCCCTGTCTGAAGGAGGAGCAGAAAGCATCCTTGCTGCCATGAAGGGCGCTAGCGAATGATGCGCCTGCAGAAACTCAATCTCGATCTCTTCGGCCACTTCACCGGCAAGTCCTATGATTTCGGGCCGAAGGCGGGTGCATCCGATTTCCATGTGATCTACGGTCCGAACGAAGCTGGCAAGACCACCACCATGGAAGCCTTTCTTCGCTTGCTCTACGGGTTTCCACTCAAGGAACAATACGGCTTTCTTCATGATCGCAAGAACCTAAGGGTCTCGGGCGTCCTGAATGTCGATGGGACGCAGCTCCAGCTCTCCCGACTGTCCACGCGCGATCCGTCGCTGCGCGACGCCAATGGCACGCCCTTGCCTGAAACGGCTCTCGCCGCACACCTGGGCGGCCTATCAGAAACAGACTACCGGCAGCTGCTTTGCCTTGATGATGGAACTATCGAAAAGGGCGGCGAGGAGATCGTCAGCAGCAAAGGGGATATTGGCCGGCTCTTGTTTTCGGCAGCGGCAGGCGTCAGCAACCTAACCAGCGTTCTCGAACAATACCGCGACAAAGCAGATGGCATTTATCGCAAACGTGCCACCACCACCCGGATCGCACAATTGAAGCGAGACTTGGCCGACGTCGAGCGCCAGATCAGGGAAACAGACGTTCCTGTCAGCGCCTACAAGAAACTGAAACAGGCATTGGAAGCGGCCCAGACCGAAGAGGCTAGTGCGCGAAAGGAACGAAGCGCATTGCTGACTTCAAAGGCGGATTTGGAGGCCTTTAAAGCGGCGTTACCAAAGCTCGCCGAGATCGACGCACTGGAAGCCGAGTTGACCGAGTACTCAGACTACCCGGCGTACCTGGACGTCAATCCGGAAGAGCTGGTGGCGCTCTTGACGGAGCAGAGCATGCATCTTGCTGACAAAGACCGAATTGCTCAAGAGACAGCGGATTTACGCGACCGGCAGGCTCAGGTGGAGCGTCATCCGGAACACTTGTCGGTCTCAGACGATCTGAAGCGGCTCGATGTTCTACGCAGTCGTTATACGACGGCTGATCTGGATCTCGACAAGCGGCGGAGAGCCCTAGCTGACATTCATCGCGACATGCGCCGAGCCGCAAACGATCTGAATGCCCCCGAAAGCATAGACCCAAAGGCCTTGGTGCTTTCGCCGGGCCAGATGGGGCAATTGGAAGAGGCCAGGGACAATCTGAGAACCTCCACCCGAGACCTTGCCAACCTCGAGAAGGAAATCGAAGCGCTGCAGGGGCGTCTGGAGATCGCTGAACAGGAACTGGCTGGGTTCCAAGACACCGATCCGGCCACCATCCTCGTAGGCCCGATCTTGTCTCGCTATTCTATCGACAGCCTTGCCCCGCGTTATGCCTCTGCCCGCCAGGCAGTTCGCTCTGCAAACATTGCCCGTGAGGATGCTCTGACCGCGCTGACAGTCTCCGGCCAGGTCTTTGACTCGGCTCCGCCGGCGGCGATCTCTTTTGTTGAAGCCGAAGAGCTCGCGGAGAAGTTTCGCACCCTCCAGGATCAACGCTCCAAACTCTCCGACCGCTGTGATGATCTGGAGCTGGAACTCATCGCAGCGGCACAGCGCAGCTCCGCTCTAATGTCGGGATCGGGCCTCGTGGACGACACGGCAGCACGGGCAGCTAAGACAGAACGCGATCAGCTGTGGGCTGCCCACAAATCCACTCTTGATCCCTCGTCCGCCAATACCTTCGAAACCGCCATGCAGAAGGTAGACCAGGTATCGGACACAAGGCTTGGCCATGCGACTGTGCTCGGGCAGCTGCGAGCCGAAGAGCAAAGGCAAAGCGAAGTTGAAACCGAACTTTCCTCTGCAAAGGGACGGCTTGCCAAGCTGGATGAAGAGTTGGCCGCCGTCAGGGAAACCGTTGACGGCTATGCCGGCCGATGCGGCTTGAACAGCCCGATCAGCCCGGCGATATTTTCGGTGTGGGTTGGAAAGCTCGAGGCAGTCATAAAGGCTGACACAAACTGCAAACGCCTTGAGAAGGAACACGAGGCTACGCTCTCCGACGTCCAGCGCGCAGTTGCGGACCTACGGGATGCATTGAACCTGGCGACCGAGGACTTTGACACCCTGATAGCAGGAGCGCGTGCGCGGCGGGATGAAGAGCGGGTGCAAGAAGACAGGCGCAACGCGGCGATCGAGACGTGCAAGAGCCTGAAAGCTGAGCTCGTACGCCAACGCCAAGCTATGAGCAGCCTGCAAAAAAGCCATGAAGGACATCAGGAAAC
This sequence comes from Rhodobacterales bacterium, assembly GCA_008107755.1. Classification (GTDB taxonomy): domain Bacteria; phylum Pseudomonadota; class Alphaproteobacteria; order Rhizobiales; family Stappiaceae; genus Roseibium. The sequence goes on along the minus strand of VIRH01000086.1, from coordinate 55,831 downwards.
CTGGACGTCTCTGATCTCTGAATTCTTCGAAAACACCCTTTCCCCGGATGTCGTGATCCAATCGCTTGAGCCACTGCGTGAACTCCGGGAAATGGACGGGCGCCGAGCTGGTGCAGAACGCCAGGTTGAAGCGATGGAAAAGGACCAGGAGGATTTTGGGCTTGAAGTTGAGCGACTGGCAAAGGCTCTGGGCATCGACGCTTCTGTACCTCCGATGGAAGCCTACAAAACCCTTCTGGAATTGGCCCAAGCGGCCAACGAAGCAGAGCAACAGTTTGAGATGCTGTCCAACGCTCTCCAGGCAGCAGAAGACGCTTTGGGTGAGACCCAGACGTTCCTTAAAGACATTGAGCGGAAGGCGGCCAATTTGGCTGCGCTATTTCCGGATCGCGTTCCGACAGGCTCACTGCAAGACCTGCGCAAAGCGATCGGAGAGGCCCAGGCCGTAATCGAGAAACGAGCACGGCTGACGGAACTCTCCGGCGCGATCCGCACCGAGCTGGCGGTTCCCGACATTGCAGCCGCTAGGGCAAAACTCGAAGGAACAACAGCGACGGACTTGGCAGCTTCGTTGATGGGCATCGAAGAAGATCTGGCCGTCGTTGAAACACGTTTTGAAACCTCGATTGAAGAGCGCACGGCAGCGCAAAGGGACCTAGCCGCCGTAACGGGAGAAGATAACGTCGCCGCGTTGATCGAGCAAAAAGCCACGCTGGAAATAGAGCTGGAAGAAGCCGCGTTGTCGTATCTCGAAACAGCATTCGGGTTGCGACTGGCGGAAGAAGCCATTCGCCGCTATCGGGACAGTCATCGCAGCGGCATGATGGTGGCTACCGAGAAGGCGTTCGCGGATCTAACCAACGGGGCCTACGCTCGATTACAAACACGGCCGGAAGGCTCCTCGGAAATCCTGCAGGCGATCGATGCGTCCGGCATGGCCAAACAGGCAAGTGACCTGTCAAAGGGCACACGCTTCCAGCTTTTCCTCGCACTTCGCGCAGCCGCATACGAGCAGCTCGCAAGCCAAGGCGTATGCCTACCGTTCTTCTGTGATGATGTCTTCGAGACCTTTGACGAGGACAGAACGCGGTCCGCATGCAAGGTGATGGAAAAGATCGGCCAGACCGGGCAAGCGATTTATCTGACGCACCATCGGCATGTGGTGGAGATTGCCAGGGAGGTTTGCGGTGATGGAGTGGCAATTCATGAATTGTGAAGCCACAAGGCAAATTCGCAAGACGAGAACGCCCTTCTCCTCCGTTCATTAGAAATGTCGAACAGTAGTGGCGCCATGTTTGAATTTAACGATTTTCTTCGCCGGCTGGACTTTGAACCTGCTCATATTCGTTTGCTTCGCCATGACCCGCGCGGTGTGGCCGCGTGGCGCCGTGGCCGCGAGATCGCTTTTGGCTGCTTCGCAAGCTTCCAGAAACGTTCTAATTCCCCTTATCGCGGAACGGAGATTGCCTGTCATTTCCTGCCTGGCCCGATGCAGGACAATGGAGACGCAACCGCTCTCTTCGTTGGAATAACGCGTATCATTGACCGCTGGGATTGGGACGAGGTGCGAATGCCCTCGATCGTGGACGACAACATCATCGAAACAGAGCGCGACAGACGAGATATTGAGGCGTTCGACCTAGAGTGGTTAGCACTCGGACGTGAACATGCCGAACGCGTTTTGATCAATTGGGGTACCGGCACCCGGGCATGGTCACAATGGGCACACACGAATCCAAAAGAAATTCTGGAGCTCCGTCTGCAACCTCAAGAGCCGCCCTTTCCAGGGTTCACCAAATTCAAGGCTCGGATCAGCGAGATACCAACGTTCCCACAATCATGGATCGGTGCCTTAAGAAGCGTAAAAGGCGTTTATCTCTTGGTGACTGACGACGGTGAGCAATATGTCGGCTCAGCAGCTGGAGAGGAAGGTTTCATGGGACGTTGGAGCGCCTATTTGACAAATGGTCACGGCGACAACGTGCTTCTGCGCGCCCGAGGTCATAGGGACTATGCTGTGTCGATTTTGGAAATTGCATCTCCCGACATGGCTGCCGCTGACATTGTGATCAGGGAGAGCATTTGGAAGGAAAAACTCGGAGCGCGGGCTAATGGTCTAAACGCAAACTAGATCTTCTGCGCAGCAACAACCTACAGACCTAACTTTTCTATTTGTTTAAACAATCTCAGACACTTGACCAGTCAATGCGTCAATATGCTTACCCAATCACGTGCGCTCCAATATAGTCCAGTGCGCACTACCCCGTCGCAACGATTGCTTGCTGTTTCAGTCAGCCTAGAAGCGAGTTTGATTGAATTGATTCCACATGAACAGCAGGTGCAGGCTGCGCTTCAGATTGCACCTGTCTTCTATTCTGCCGGACAAAGCATTTATTCTCCAATTCGGACGAATACGTGGACAGAATAGACGCAGACGCGAGTTTCGGTGTCAGTCATTACAAATGACTAACAGAAATTATACGAAGAAAAACTATATTGAGATCGGGAGATCTTCGGCAGCCTTCAACCGGACAGTTTTTGAGCCAATCTCTTTATCTTCTCCGTCCAAAAGGGCCACAACATATGCGCTGGGATGCAGCAGAAACGTTTTTTGTCCTTTAGGCATCAATTTATCAACGACCTCTTTGTTCCCTTCGGCATCTATGATTGACAACTTAAGTGACTCTTTCGGATCATCTCTGTCATTTATCGAAACTTGCAGAGTTGCAATTTGCTCATTTGCTGATCTACGCACAGCTTGTTCCTTTTGTTCGGTTTCGATGGCAATTCGCTTTAGTTCATTGGTATCTCCGTCAATTCTTTGCGTCAGTCCAGCCATTGCCACGACCATGCTTTGGTTCCAGGAATCTGTTTCACTTTTGATCAATTCTTCAACTCTTGCAAATTGTTCGAAGCACAAAATTCGCGCTTCGTTGAATAACAATTCTGTGGTTTCCGCATCGCTTTTCGAGCCAAACTTCGCGAAAAATAGTATCAAAAATTCAGATCTAACTTTTCTGATCGCGTATTCTACCATTCGCCATTCACCATAGCGCGACGTCACTTGAAAGTTCTTGTCTGCAAACAAAACACAACCTGCCACCACCAAAATTATCACTGAAATCATGTATGCTTCGTAAGATACCAAGTTGACCAATATGACATTAGTTAACTCTTGCTCGACTCCGGCATGAAGAGACCTCAGCGCCATGATGATCCCACTGAACATGACTGCAGTGATGGCTACGATTCTGATGGCGGCAGACCAAGCACGTCTCTTGGAAGCATGGCTTGAGAGGCCGGGATAGCGATCAGACAGAAAGCGAGACGTGAATTAGAGGACTCGCTCAGAGCCATCGTTCTCTTGTCAGATGGAAACCACCTACGAGAGTAGATTCTGCGATGCTCGAAGTTCCCACCTTAGCGAGTGGTGCAGGCAGTTCGGACATCTGAAATGCCGCAGGATTCAGCGTTTCTTGCCAAGGTGGGAACTCGTTTCAAAAAACGTGTTTCAGTTCCCACCTTGAACTTGCGCAGAGCCCAACGTGGCCGGAGAAACAGTTGCTACCATGGAGGCCGGGCCGAAATGTACAAATTTGCTCGAAACGGCAGAACGCTGGCCTTTTCTCGAGGTGGAAACTGGATTCGAAATCCGAGTTTCAGTTGCCACCTTGAGCTCGCACGGCACTTGTAATCATTGCGTAATTTCAGATGGCACAAATCACGCCACCTCAAATCGCCACGTTTTCAGCCAAGTGAAATTGCGCGCCCGATTTCATTGAGCACTCCCAGAAACAGCAGAAAACCGCCAAAAATCGCTTGATACCACCTAATCCCGGAAATGCCGTTTTTGCCAAGTGTTCTTGCGCGTTACAGGATTTGTTGTAGCGCGCTAGATCGTTTGGCAAAACGCGCAAGATCACTTGGCATGTTTTTTCCGAAATTTGCATCTATCGATGCTTGATTTCGCGGTGTCACGTTGGACGCTTTTCCCCCCTGCATGTCCGCGCACGCTTGTGTCGAGGTTGGACAAGACACTTGGTTTGAGCACCGATTGACCAGCACGCCCTGAAGGACCCAAGTCGGAATGACCAAAGGTCTTTTGACCGTCATAAGCAGGCTTGATGGCTGTGGGCGGTCATTGCCGCGCCCAATCTGCAACAATCGCCTTTCCGATAATTCCGGCACATCGTCTGATAGACGCGAAAAAAGTCAGAAATCGCCTTTGCTAGACGCAACCTCAGGGGAAGGAAAGGTCTGACTGCCTCTTATTTGACCAACGTGCGCACAAGCGTTTTCGTTGCACTAGATTTAATTTTTGATTAATTTGAAGTATATTCGAATTGTATACTCCCTTTCTGGCAAATTGAGAGAAACCATGAAATTATTGATTACATTATTACTTTCAGGCGCGGTGGTTATTGGACAGGGTGCGGACAATGCACGCGCAGATGGCAAAGCGGTGGCTGCGGGTATTGTCGGTCTTGCAGCAGGTGCAATCATCGGAAATGCCCTGGCAAACAGGAACCGTGGGGCCCGACGCTACGGAAATCGTCCGTCCGGTTATCGAAACACGTCGAACAGCGTCCGCCAGCTTCAGATCGATCTCAACACCGTCGGCTTCGATGCCGGCGTGCCCGACGGCAGGGTTGGCAAGCAAACCCAGGCGGCCATCGTCCAGTATCAGCAGGCCATCGGCGCTCCGATAACCGGCAGCCTGACATCCCGGCAACGAAGCGAGCTGTCGGCAAGAGCCGTCTTGACGACCATCAACGGCACCCCGTCAAACAATCGCGATCACTGGCGGATGGTGCAGGCAGCTCTCACCGTGCAGGGGTTTGCACCCGGGCCTGTCGACGGGCGCCCCGGCAGCAAGACCTACGGGGCAATCAAGTCCTATCAGCAGCGCGACGGGTATCCGCTTACCGGACAGCTGACCCAGAACCAGCTGCAGGCACTGTTGAACGGTGCCATGGTGCAGCGGGATGCAACACCCCAACCGACCATCGTGTCGACCAATGACTCGGCCCCCTGGCAGAACAACGGCTCCGGCTTCCAGGGTAGCGACCTTGGCCAGACCCAGGGGTTCGGTCAGACGCAGGGGTTTGGACAGAGCGCGAATACGATGTCTTCCGGCATCGGACAATCGCCCGTGTTTGGTCAGACCAGCGAATTCGGAAACACCTCCGTCCCTGCTGTAAATGCCTACCAGCCGACGACCAATCCGGATGGGCAGGCCGTTTTTGCCCAGACGTCCCCAGGCGGGTCAACGTCGTTTACAGGCAAGGCCGCAGGCACCACACTTACCGCTGTCCCTGCGCTACAGGCACCTGAGGCTGATCCTTCTGGACCGACGCTCGAACAAAAACTCTCCGGCGCTTTCCTGAGCGCCTACTGAGAGGTCAATTCGTAGAACCGAATGACAGACGGGTCGGAAACGGCAAAGCTGCCGATGCCTGACCCGTAATGGTGGGGCCATCATGCATTTCAGAAAAATCCTGGCTGGGTTTGCAGTCGCTCTCGGACTGCAAGGCTTTCCGGCCACCGCAGCCGAATACGTTCAACTTACCACCATCCCGCAGGCAGGCTTGACCGTGCTGGCGGCGACAGACGGACAGAACAGCTGGTGCGCGGAGACCATCGACCTTCTTCTTGTGGGTCAGGATCCATCGCTCTTCACATCCCGGACTGAAACTCTCAACACAGCCATCCAGCGCCTCAGCACGGTGTTGAGAGAGGCTTGTCCGACGGTTCAGAACATTGGAGTGATCGGACAGGCACAGGATGGCACGCAGCTTTATGCAGGTGTCTTCAAGAGCAGCAGCAACTTTGCATTCAGCCAGATGCAGGCGCCCTACTATCAGGCCCGCCCTGCCCTCCATCCCAATGGCGGCAATCTGACGGTGATCGAAGCGGCCCCCTCTTCCAGCCCCCAACCGGTCAATGCAGAGCCGGTTGCCAATGAGCCGTCCGGGTCCAATCCTATCCTTTCAACCACCGACCTCTCGGCCAAACTGAGCGCAAATCGCGTTGTTGATGGTCGCGTCGTCGCACCGATCATACCGGACAGAAGCGTTCCTCTCGATTTCACCCAATTCGGTATGTCGCACAGAGATCGGGATGTTTTTTTCGACGCCTTCCTCCTGCATCTGGAGCTGCAACATTCGCAAGGTCTCCACGAGGGCAGACCCGACCTGAACCTGGTCAGGAAAGTCCTCGGCGATCAGGTCACCAGCCAGTTTCTCCGTGGGAACAGTTTTGTCGGTGAGAGTGAATTTGAACGAGCCGACAACAAGCGGCGTCTTCTGGCTATCCTGAATGAATACATCGAACGCAACAGTGTTCGCGCTCCGATGAAAATGACTGCCGTCTTCGGCGTTGAACTTGGCGAGTATGATGCTCAGAGCGGTGGTTTCCCGCTGCAAATCAACGCATTTTCCCACTGGGGCTCCTACCGGATCCAGGTCGAGCACGAGGGCTTTTACAATTCGATGGCAAAGACGGCATTTAAATTGAGGACAATTCTACCGGTGTCGTCTACCGATGCGCGCACGCTTCTGGAGCTTATCCGGGAAGATGCGCTTGCCCAGCTTCCGGCTGACAGCCGATCGCATGTCCGCGACCGCCTGGCGAGGACAAGAACGCTTTATGCGGTCGCCAATTACACGATCGAGGCCCTCGAGAACATGTCGTCGGGCGATGACCTGAAGGTCAAGCTGGACGTGGACTCCATAGCGCTCTATTCGACGCCCCAGTTCAACAGGAAACTGTTCGACCTGATGGTGCCAGGTGAGCGGGAAGCGGCAGTCGAGGCTCAGGCCGCAGCGCTTCGGGCCGAAATTTCGGCCGCCACGGAAAACGCCGGCGAGAACCCGATCATTTCGGCACCAGATCTGTTTCAGGAACTCGGTCACAGGCGTCTGTACAAGCAGAGGGTCGTATATCCGGTTCCCCACGGCACCGAAATTCCGCGCTTTGGGATAACCGAAAGGCAGCGGACCAATTTCTCGGATCGCTTTCTCGGACAGCTAGCCCTTCAGACGATCCCGGAAGCCGCCGAACATCGGACGAATCTCCCAATTCTGCAACAGGTCCTCGGCGGCACGATTTACGATCAATTTGTGGATGGCCGCGGGATCCGCGGAGCGGATGAATTCACCAAGAGAGATAACAAGAAACGACTGCTTGCAACGCTCAATCAACATCTCGAGCGCAACAGGATCACCTTCCCGATCAGAATGATGACGGTTTTTGAAGTCAGACTGGGCAATTACAACGCCGGGAGCGGCGGGTTTCCAATCGAGATCAATCAGTTTGATCACTGGCCGACGGGTCACCACCAGCCTCGCATTCAGTCAGGTGCACTGTACAACTCGCTGACAGGCGAGACCTTTGAACGCAAAACCGTGTTGCCGCTCTCGGACGTGGACGCCCGGCAGCTCCTGGAGATCGTGCGCGCCGATGCGCTTGCCTCCGCGCCGGGGGACGACAGCTATCGTCGCCGGCAGGCTTTGGAAACCCGCAGCGTCTATGCGCTGGCGAATTACACCATCACCGGTGCCGGCGGCGAACTCGACCGCAACGAAAAGCCCGCCCTGAAACTGGATGTCAAGGTGGCGTCGATTGCCCTGTTCTCGACACCGAATCTCGATCGGAAGCTGATCGACCTGATGATCGCGGGCGACCGTGAAGCGGCGGAAAAAGCGGAAGCCGAAAGAGTGGCCCAGGCAGCCAACGCAGCCAGGGAACAATTCGATATTCTCGGCGTCCGCCTTGCGCAGAGCATGGGATCGGCAGAGGAGGTACTGGCGGACCATTACGGCGACGCGGCGAAAATCTATCGGCGGAAAGATCCGGCAAAGTTGCTCGACCGGGCACGCACAGCCGTTTCAAATATGGACGAGCCCCCAAGAAACCCGGACGACAGGGAGGTCGTGCTCGAAAACCTGGCCTTTGTGTCGCAGGCTTACGTTCCGCAGCCGATTGAGGGCATCGCCTATGTGGTGCCAGCCGGTGACGGCGGCAAGGAAACAACGACAGTTTATGCACGCCCGGAAGCCGAAGAACTTGGCCTCCTTTTTGTCGGCCGTGAGATCGATCTTGGCAAGACACAGGTCGATGTGCGCGTAATCGCGGAGCGGTTGATCGAAAAGCTGGGAGAACCGACAAGCCAGGACAGGCGGCTCGACGACGAGCCGGAAAATCACTCCATTTCGCTAATCTGGATGCCGGGTGTTCTGGAAGGGGAGGAAGGCTGCCTAAACCGGGTGGCGAGGCCCTATGCCAACATGAAGCAGTACGGGATCCCTTCCGCCCTGGATTACCTGACCCGCACGAGCGAAGATGCGCGCGAAGCCGCAAGGCAGATCGAGAGCGTCAAGCGGAGTGTCATTCCCGACAACGCGGACCGGAACAAACACCCGATGATGCAGCTCGGCATGGGGCTCTGGTATGATCGAACCGGCGCCCCCTGGGACGGCCAGTCGGACCTGATCCGCGTCAAGCCGGAGGAACAGTCCCGGGATTGCGGTGTCGTCTCGCATGCGGAAATCCGATCTTCCCGGATTTCGCAAGTGCTGTTCGATTCAGCCCAGCTGGTCCAGATCCAAATGGCCGATCAGGCAGCCATTGCCGAGAAACAGAAGGAACTGGCTGCGGCGGAAGCGGAAAAGGCCAAGTCGGTCGGAAGCGAGATCAAGTTCTAGATCTCCAGATAGAAGCTCGCGGCGTCAGCGCGGACTGTGACCATGCGCTGTCCATGAGATGGCTGAACCGCCCGGCCCTGTTGACCGACGCTACGGAACCGGAAATCCTTCCCAGAAGTGCGGACCAGGCGATTCTCCGGGTCGGGTTTCCGTCGGACCGAGCCTTTTCCGCAGTGCCAGGGAGGAGCTTTGAATGAGCCGCGAACGCATCACCGAAACAATCGCCTGGCGCTCGGATGATCCGCATCTCACCGGAAATTTCGCACCGATCGGCAGCGAAATTGATGCGGACGAACTGGAAGTGGTGGCGGGAGCAATCCCGGAAGACCTCTTCGGAACCTATATCTGCAACGGACCCAACCCGCGCTATGAGCCGGTCTCCTACAACTACCCGCTCGAAGGTGATGGCATGCTGCATGCGGTCCGTTTCGAGGGCGGACGCGCGAGTTATCGCAACTGGTATGTGCGCACGCGCGGGTTTGAGATCGAGGACACGGCGTGCCATGCGGTCTTCGGCGGTGTCATGACACCGCGGCCCGTCGACCCGGCCTATCTCGGGCCGGGAGACGATCCAGACAATCCCTTCAAGGCATCGGCCTTCATCGGGGTGATGCAGCACGGCGACCACCTGCTGGCGCTTGGCGAGGGCGAACCGGCATGGGAAAGCGGCCCGGACCTGGAAACCAGGGGGCCATGGATGGCCGGCACGGACGAGCCGATCCTGCTTGGCGCGCACAACCGGGTGCATCCGGTCCCCGGTGATCTCTTTGCCCTGAGCTACGATTTCATGTCGCCGACGGTCACCATGCATCACGTTGGCCGCGACGGCCGCCTGCGGCGCAGCTTCGACATTGCCCTCGCCGCCCCGAGCATGATCCACGACTTCGTCCTGACCGAGCACAATCTGGTCCTGCTGATCGGGCCGCTTGTCTTCGACATGGAAGCCATGATGACCGGCGGGTCCTTTCTGCAATGGCGGCCCGATATCGGAACGCGCATCGCGGTCGTTCCGCTGACAGGCGGCAATGGCGCCTCGGCGACGTTCAACTGCCTGCTGCGGATCGATACGGAGACCGGCGATATCAGCGCCCACGACTTCGGCAACAGGATCGCGGGCGAGGCTGTGTTCATTCCAAGAGGCGAGTGCGAGACGGCCGGCTGGCTCGCGACCTATCTCTATGATCCGGACACACAGACCAGCGAGTTCGTGCTGCTGGATGCCGAAGGCTTTTCCGACGAACCCGTCGTGCGCCTGCGCCTGCCCCCAACGCGTGCCGCAAGGCCTTCACGGCACCTGGGTGCCGGGCTGATCGCAACGGCAATCCGGTCAACTCTCTTTGGACCCGGCGTGAAAGTATGCTATGCGCCAGCCACACAATATCAGGAAGGCACCAGTGAGCGAATTGACCATAGCCGACGCAACGAACCGCGTTTATGAGTCCCTGCAGGCGGACAACGAGGACATCGACACGCATATCGCGGCCCTGAAGGCAGCGTTGCAACGCGAGGGTCTGAAGGAAGCCGTCCTGGATCCGAACCGGCTCGTCCAGAACAACCGGTCCGGCCGAAAGCTGCTGCAGGCCTATTTTCGCCAGCGCGGCGTGAAGGTGGCTTTCGCCTCCTCCTGAACAGGAGACAGACGTGCAAGAGCCCGACAGCTGAACGCCTATTGCAAGCCGTATAGTCAACGTGAAGGTGATACCGTTTCGAACAGTCTTGCGCACTGTCGAAAGTCGACCGCGACTGCTTTCCTAAAGGGATTCAGCCGGCAATCCGGCATTTCACGCGCAGGCTCGCGGCTTTCCTAACGCGTTTAAACCATTAATCCGAAAAGCGTTTGCAAGACGAATTGCAACGCGGATATGGATACTCCCCATAAATTGCAATAGCTGGGGTGCTATCGACTTGAAATACGTATTACTTGCAAGTGCCGTCCTGTTGGCCGGCGCTGGACTGAGCGGTTGTGCCAGCGTCACACGCGGCACCACCGAGACGGTCGTCATTCATGCGTCTCCGGAAGGGGCACAGATCGCAACGAATATCGGTCTGACCTGCAACACATCACCGTGCTCTCTGCAGGTGTCCCGCAAACAGGAATTCGAGGTCACCGTTTCCAAGGAGGGCTACAAGACGCAGAAGGTGCACGTCAGCACGCAAGTCGCGCCCGGCGGTGTCGCCGGTCTCGCAGGCAACGTGATCATCGGCGGTGTTATTGGTATCGGCGTCGACTCCGTGACCGGCGCGACGCTGGACCATCTTCCCAATCCGGTGCTGGTGGAACTGATCCCGACCAACCCGAAAAATCCGAAGACACCGAAGGGTGACCTCTCCGCGGCGAAGGAAAAGATAGCTGCCAAGCAGCGCGCCCAGGAAGAAGCCGCAATGCGAAAGACCGGCGGCGTCTGACATCTGAAGCGTCGTGTCTACGCGCCATCGTGCAGCGAGACTTGCCCCCCTGACCCGTCGCATAGAGGCCAGGGGGGCGTGCCTTTTTCGGTTCGATCAGCCTTTAGTCCCCTCGCGGGTCAGTGCGATTTCCGCCGCGATCTCGGCTGCGGCGGCCCGTGGGTCGGGCTGCCCGCAGATGGCGGAGACAACCGCAAGGCCGTCGGCCCCTGCTCCGAGTACCTGCGCAACATGTTCCTTCTTCAGCCCGCCGATGGCGACGGCAGGTACCGGGCTGGCAGCGATCAGCGCGGCAACGCCATCGAACCCGACCGGCGGGTGGTGGTCCGGTTTGGTGGCCGTCGCAAAGACGGGTCCCGTTCCGATGTAATCGACAACTGCCGGATCAACGGCAGCAATCAGGTCCGGCGTCTCTGCGGAAAGCCCCAGAATGGCCTCGCCCCCCAGTCGGCGTCTCGCCTCCGCAGCTGACATGTCGCTCTGTCCGACATGAAGGCCGTCCGCGCCAATGGCGAGGACCGCGTCGACATCGTCATTGACGATCAGCTTAACACCTGTTCCCGCAAGAACATCCTTCAGCCTCCGTCCCGTCTCGATCAGACCTGCGGTGCCGGCCGTCTTGTCGCGCAGCTGAATCATGGTCACGCCGCCCGCGACGGCGCGCCGGGTGGTTTCCACCATGCCAATGCCGGCGCACAGGCCGGGATCCAGAACGAGATAGAGGGAAAGGTCGAAAGACTTCATCTTGTTGCCTCGCGAATTGTTTCGATCCGGGCCTCGGTATCGAGCCGATCGGGGGTGACGGCATGAAGCGCATCAAGAAAGCCGGATGAAAAGCTGCCGGGCCCGCTGGCGCCGTCATGGGCGCTGGTTCCGGCAACCGCGAAATGGGCCAGTGCCCCGACTGCCGCGGCAAAGGCATCATCGGTCATCGCGGCATAGGCCCCGGACAGGCAGGTCAGCGAACAGCCAAGGGCCGTGTTCATCGGCATCCAGGACGAGCCGCCACGGATCCGCACGACCCGAACGCCATCCGTGACGAAGTCGGTTTCACCAGTCACGGCGACCACACAGCCACGCTCCATTGCCAGCCGGTCGGCGGCCTTCTCCGCCGAACTGACGCTATCTCGGCCGTCTACTCCCTGCCCCCGGCTGGTCTCTCCCGCCAGAAACAGGATCTCGGACGCATTGCCGCGCAGGATCGTCGGCCGCAGCGACAAAAGCTCCGAAGAGATCCGGCGGCGATAGGTCGTCGCCTGACAGGCGACCGGGTCCAGAACCCAGGGCCGGCCCGCCCCTTTTGCTCCCGCGATCGCGGCCTGCGCGCCCTCCACCATTGCGGCGGACAAGGTGCCGATATTGACGGTCAGTGCACCGGCGATCCCGGCGAATTCCTCTGCCTCGGCGATATCCGCAACCATCGCCGGCGACGCCCCGGCCGCCAACAGCACATTGGCCGCGATGTTCATGGCGACATTGTTGGTGATGCACTGCACGAGCGGCGGCTCCGCACGCAGAGCGGCCAGAAGATGTCCAGCGGATCGGGTCATTCCACATCCTCCAGCGGCAGATAAAGTTCACCACCTTCGCGGAAGCGGGCGGCCATTTTCTCAAGTCCTTCCTTTTGCGCCTCTGCGCGGATGTCATGGGAAATGCGCATCGAGCAAAACTTCGGCCCGCACATCGAACAGAAATGCGCGACCTTGTGCGCCTGGTTCGGCAGGGTCTCGTCATGCATCGAGCGGGCAGTATCGGGATCAAGGCTGAGGTTGAACTGGTCTTCCCAGCGGAATTCGAACCGGGCCCGGGAAAGGGCATCGTCCCGGATTCGCGCTGCCGGATGGCCCTTGGCCAGATCGGCTGCGTGGGCCGCGATCTTGTAGGTGATCACACCGGTCTTCACGTCGTCCCGGTCCGGCAGCCCCAGGTGCTCCTTCGGCGTCACGTAGCAGAGCATCGCCGTTCCGTACCAGCCGATCATCGCAGCGCCGATACCGCTGGTGATGTGATCGTAGCCGGGGGCGATATCCGTCGTGAGGGGACCGAGCGTATAGAATGGCGCTTCGCCGCATGTGCGAAGCTGCTTGTCCATATTCTCCCGGATCTTGTGCATGGGCACGTGTCCGGGCCCTTCGATCATCACCTGACAGTCCTTTTCCCAGGCAGTCGCAGCCAGGTCACCGAGCGTTTCCAGCTCGGCAAACTGAGCGGCATCATTGGCATCGGCGATCGATCCGGGACGCAAGCCGTCGCCAAGGCTGAAGGAAACGTCATAGGCCCGGGCGATGTCGCAGATTTCCTCGAAATGCTCATAGAGAAAGCTCTCGCGATGATGATGCAGGCACCACTTGGCCATGATGGAGCCGCCGCGGCTGACGATCCCCGTCACCCGGTCGACCGTCATCGGGATCATGTGCAACCGGACGCCGGCATGGATCGTGAAATAATCGACGCCTTGCTCGGCCTGTTCTATCAAGGTGTCGCGGAACACCTCCCACGACAGATCCTCGGCCACGCCGCCGACCTTCTCCAGCGCCTGATAGAGCGGAACCGTCCCGATGGGCACCGGCGCATTGCGGATGATCCACTCGCGAATGTTGTGAATGTTCCGGCCGGTGGACAGGTCCATCACGGTATCCGCGCCCCAGCGGATCGCCCAGACCATCTTGTCCACCTCTTCCGCCATGGACGATGTCACGGCCGAATTCCCGATATTGGCGTTGATCTTGACGAGGAAATTCCGCCCGATCGCCATCGGCTCGACTTCCGGGTGATTGATGTTTGCCGGGATGATCGCGCGTCCCCGGGCAACTTCGTCGCGTACGAACTCAGGTGTGATGAGATCGGGAATGATGGCACCGAAGGCCTCGCCGTCACGCGCCTGCGCCTCCTGCGCTTTGCGGCGGCCGAGGTTCTCGCGGATGGCGACGAACTCCATTTCCGGCGTCACGATGCCGGCCCGCGCATAGGCCATCTGGGTCACGGCTCGGCCGCCGGATCCGCGGCGCGGGGCATGGGCAACCGGAAAGGCAGGTGTCAGCCGCGCGCCGCGCGCAAGGCCGTTGTCCTCGGCCCGGATCGTCCGCCCGTCGTAAGCCTCGGTATCGCCGCGCGCCGAGATCCAGTCCTCCCGGAGCCTGGGCAGGCCATGGTCGATGCGAATGTCCGTCTCGGGATCGGTGTAGGGGCCGGACGTATCATAGACGCGGACGGGCGGTTCGCCCGCCGTCGGGTGCAGCTGGACTTCACGCATCGGCACGCGCAACTGCGGGTGCACGATGCCTTGCTGCCAGATCCGGCGCGAGCCCGGCAGCGCGCCGCTGGTGACTTTCGGAGTGGGGGTCGTATTCACAGGTTGGAGCCTCCTTAGCTCAAGGCATTGGAGACCCAGTTCCACCGTATCGAATGGGAGAATGGCTGCGCCGAACACGCATGCGCAAACGCAGATTGCGGACAAGACCGCGCAGCCAGTGCACCATCCCTACGCCAGTATGAACTGGATCAGGTTCGTCGGGTCACTGCGCTGCGCGGCACCGCGCCATCAGTATCTCAGCCCCTTGTCGGGACCCCCCGGGTGATCCGGGTAACCTGCTCTCGTCCATCTGCTTTGTCAATCGGAGGGCTGCCGTGTCCACGCTTCTGCGGGCCGATACGGCTATCTTCCGGCGTGATCGGCGAGGATCAGATCAGCAGCCTTTTCTCCCACCATGATGGCCGGCGCATTTGTGTTGCCGGAGGTCAGGGTCGGAAAGATCGAGGCATCGGCGACCCTGAGGCCCTCGCAGCCGCGAACGCTGAGACGCGCGTCGACAACATCCTTTTCCGGGTCCGGGCCCATGCGGCAGGTGCCGACAGGATGAAACACGGTCGCGGCCCGCGCCCTGATGTCGGCGATCATGTCCTCGTCCGAGTGGATCCGAGGTCCGGGATCCAGCTCCGCATCGATGATCGCCGAAAGCGCCGGCGTCTCCGCAAAGCGCCTCAGGATTCTTGCCCCGGCCAGAAGGTCCTGAACATCCTTTTCCGTTTCCAGATAGTTCGGGTGGATGACCGGTGCCTCGAAGGGATCGGCCGAGCGGATCGCAAGATGGCCGCGGCTTGTCGGCTTCGTCGGTTGTGCCGACAGCAGAAAGCCCGGGAACGGGTCCGGGTTCATCAGCGGGCGCTTGCCGGCCGGCGCCTTGGTGTAGCTGACGGGCGAGAAGAACAACTGGATGTCCGGGTCCTCAAGACCGGGCCTGGAACGCACGAAACCGCCGGCCTGGTTGAGACTGAGCGACAGGGGTCCCTTGCGGGTGGCAAGATATTTCATCCCCTGCCAGAGCTTGCCGTACCAGGGATAGAGCTGCTCGTTGAGGCTCGGCGCCTTCGAGCGGTAGAGATAGTCGATGCACAGGTGATCCTGAAGGTGCCGGCCGACGCCCTCTGCCGCGTGCAGGATATCGATGCCCTTTTCCTTCAGGAGCGCCGCCGGTCCTATACCGGAAAGCTGCAGAAGCTGCGGCGTGTTGATCGCCCCCGCGGCCAGGATCACTTCCCGGCGCGCCCTCGCCTGCCGAACGGCACCCTTCTGCCGATAGACGATGCCGGCCGCGCGACGTCCCTCGAACAGGATCGAAGTCGCGTGGGCAAGCGTCTCGATCCTGAGATTTGCACGCTTTCGCGCTGGGGCGAGATAGGCACGGGCCGCCGACATGCGCAGGCCGTCCTTGACGTTGATCTGGTATCCGCCAACGCCGTCCTGGCGTTCCCCGTTGAAATCCGCGTTGTACGGATACTGCAGCTCGCTTCCCGCCTGAAAGAACGCCTCGCAAAGCGGATGCCTCTCACCGTCGGTGGTCTTGATATGTACAGGCCCGTCACCACCGCGAACGTCGCTGGCGCCGCGATCATTGGTCTCGAGCTTGCGGAAGTAGGGCAGCACCCCGTCCCAGCCCCATCCTGGGTTGCCCATGTCCTGCCAGGTGTCGAAATCCTGCGGCTGCCCGCGGACGAAGACCATCGCGTTGATCGAGCTGGAGCCGCCAAGAACCTTGCCGCGCGGCCAGTAGGACTGTCGCCCGTCGAGCGCGGGAACCGGTTCGCTCATGTACATCCAGTTGACCGACTTGCGGAAGAACGTCTTGCCGTAGCCGATCGGCACCTGGATCCAGAAATTCCGGTCGCTTCCCCCCGCCTCCAGCAACATGACGCTGTATCGTCCGTTTTCACTCAGACGGTTCGCGAGCGCGCAGCCGGCCGAACCGGCGCCGACGATAATGAAGTCATATTCCGACATGAGGCACCCGGGCTCTTTCCAGTTTATCCCGCCTGCGGGATTCAGCGCATCCTAGACAGCAATTGGTCTGGTCTCGATATCCATTTTCAGCTCCTTTTCATACCATTCCCCTCGTCACCGGAAGATGGAGATCCGGACTGAACGCCTCGCGCCAGACGGAACCAGCGATGCAAGGTTCGGCGGTGGATTACGGAAAAAAAGCAGAATGGACCTGCCCGTCACCGCCCGTTTGGGGCATACCTGCCGAAAACCGATTCAAGGACGAAAGACAGCACCGTGCAAGGCAGTATCATCATCGTCGGAGCAGGGATCACCGGGTTGGCCGCGGCAGAATGGCTGCGCCGGGACGGATGGACCACCACCCTGATCGATCCGGTTCATCCCGGCTCTTCGGAACAGACATCCTACGGCAATGCCGGGCTGCTTGCCCGCGCATCCATCATGCCGGTGGCCTCTGCATCGCTCGTCAGGAAGGCGCCGGCAATGCTGCTGAACCCGGAATCGCCGCTCTATCTGCGCTGGTCCTATCTGCCGCGTCTGTTGCCCTGGCTCATTCCCTTCTACCGGAACCTCTCGCCGGATCGGGTTGCTCCGATCTCGCAGGCGCTGTCGCAGATCACCTTCGACACCAACGAGCAGCATCTGGCGCTCGCCAGGGGCACGCCGGCCGAGCGGCATATTTGCAGCGGCAGCCTCGTCACCCTTTTCCAAAACCGGGACGAATACGAAAGCGACACGCTGACCATCGAAACCCGCAAACGCTACGGCCTGGTACCGGCGACGCTCACTCGGGAAGAGCTGATGGAGCGCGACCCGAACCTTGGTCCGCAGTACGGGTTCGGAACGGTCTTCGAAGACTACAAGTGGCTGTCGTCGCCCGCAGATTACATGGCTGATCTTTTCGGGTTCCACCTCAGCGAGGGCGGCTCGTTCAGACAGGGCCGTGTATCAGACATGACGCCCGGCTCCAGGCCGTCCGTCACCCTGGAGGGCGGCGAAATTCTGACCGCCGACAAGATCGTCCTGACCGCTGGCGTCTGGTCCGGCCCGCTCGCGAAAAAGCTTGGCATCAGGATGAGGCTGGTGGCCGAGCGCGGCTACCACGTTGTGCTGAAAAACCCCGCGTTCACGGCCCCGCAGCCCTATATGGTCACCGATGCCAAAATCGTCCTGACGCCAATGCAGGATGCGCTGAGAGGCGCAGGCGTTGTCGAGTTCGCGGGCATCGACGCGCCCCCGGCGAAGGCCCCGGTCGATCTCATCACTGCGGCGATCAAGCGGGTCTATCCCGATCTGGAGATCGGCGAAACGGAAAGCTGGATGGGACGCAGGCCAACCACGCCGGACAGCCTGCCGGTGGTAGGTGAGGCATCCGGCGCAGTGAACATTCTGCATGCCTATGGCGGCCAGCATATCGGTCTCACAATTGGTCCGAAGCTCGGCCGGATCGTTGCGGATCTGGCGGCGGGCCGGCGGCCGAACATGGACCTTTGGGCCTATTCGGTGGACCGGTTCTAGAAAGTGCCGGATTTTTGAACGGGCAAGAAAGCTTCCGCAATCATGATCCCGAACAAACCTCACCTTCGTCTTCCCGGACGTAGCGGAGCGGAGCGGAGATCCGGGGCCGGTGAGCCCCGAACGCTCAGAAAGGCTTGAAGAAGAAGGCCGCTCCCGGCTCACCAATCCCGGCTCTGCGCTGTCGCTTGGCAGGGATGACGACCGGGAGTTGCCCAAACGAACTGTTCGTCGACGCAATTCAAAGGGTATCGGGTGCAAACTGACCCGTGCCCTCACGCCTCCGGCGCGGCGTCGATGACGAACAGTTTGCGCATGTGCTCGTGGATGACCCACTCTCCTGTCCAGCCCTGAGGCAGGACGAGCAGGTCGCCGGGGCCGATTTCCCGGGTTCCGCCGCCGTCCGCGTTGGTCACGGACGCCCGACCCGACAGGATGTGGCAGTATTCGCCTGCCTTGGTACGGTCCGCGGTGAACTTGCCGGGCGTGCATTCCCAGACACCGATTTTCGTGTGGCCGTCGGCAGAGGTCCAGAGCAGGCTGGACGCTTCCTTCTGGCCCTCGGTCAACGTGGTCGGCTTGTCCGCGAAGTCGCCGAGCGGCTGGCCGGCGAGATCGGCGAAGGTCAGGAGATTGATCATTCAGGGCTCCGGGAATAACGGATTTCATGGGAGAAAAGGGCGCCGGGCGTTAGCGGCCCAGCGCCTCAAGGCTTTCAGTCTTTCTGAGCCCGCTGCTGACCGAAAATCTGCGCCAGCACCATCATGAAGGTGGTCACACAGATCATGATGGTCGAGATTGCCGCGATCGTCGGGTCGATCTGATCGCGAAGGGCGTTGAACATGTTGCGCGTCAGCGTCGGGTTGTCGCCGCCCGAGACGAACATGGCGACGACCACCTCGTCGAAGGACGTCAGGAAGGCGAGCAGTGCCGCGGTCACCACCGCAAAGCGGATCTGCGGCAAGGTGATCGTCACAAAGGCTTTCCAGCGCGGCGCCCCCAGGCTGCGTGCGGCATTTTCCTGGCTCATGTCGTAGCTCTTCAGGGCAGACCCGATCACGATCACCACCAGCGGCAGCGCCAGGATCGAGTGCGCCAGCACCAGCCCGAACAACGTGTAGAGAATGCCGATCTGGGCGTAGACATAGAAGACCCCGATGGCGACGAGCACCAGCGGCACCATCATCGGCGTAATCAGGAACAGGAAGGTCGCCCGCACGAAACGGACTTGCGACGCATGCAGACCGTAGGCTGCCAGAACGCCGACGGGCGTCGCCACCAGCATGGTCAGAAACGCGGCCTTCAGCGACGTCCAGGTTGCGAGCATCCACTCAGGCGAGGTCACGTAGTGCTCGTACCAGCGCAACGACCAGACCCGTGGCGGGAACTCCAGATACTGACTGTCCGAGAACGACATCGGGATGACGATCAGCGTCGGCGTCACCAGAAGAACCATGATGATGACCGCGAGCACGTAGAGCCAGAGCCGCTGGCCGTGGGTGATCTGGGTTTCGCACGCAGGTTTCTTGAGCCAGGCGAACATCAGTGCCCTCCCCCTGCAATCTGGTCGAGCTTCAGGAACCGGGACGCCACCCAGAGGATCGCGAAGGTCAGGCCCAGAAGCACGACACCAAGGGCGCTAGCCGCTCCCCAGCTGACGAAGAGCTCGATATTCGAGACGATCTTCATCGACACCATGATCACCTTGCCGCCGCCGAGCACGGCCGGCGTCACGAAGAACCCGAGGCATAGGATGAACACCATCAGGGTGCCGGCAAAAAGGCCGGGCATGGTAAGCGGAAAGAAAACGTCCCAAAACGCCCGTCTCGGGCTGGCACCCAGATTGGCGGCCGCCTTCACATAGTCGCGGTCGATCGCTTTCATGGAGCCGTAGACCGGCAGGATCAGGAACGGCAGCATGATGTGGACCATGCCAATCAGCGTGCCCGTCATGTTGTGAACCATCTTGATCGGCTCGTCCCAGAGGCCAAGGCCGATCGCCCAGTCATTGATCAGGCCCTGTTTCTGCAACAGCACCAGCCACGCATAGGTTCTGACCAGCAGAGATGTCCAGAACGGCAGAAGCACGGTGATCATGCACAGGTTCGCAATCCTGGGCGGAACCTGTGACAGGAAATACGCCAGCGGATAGCCAATCAGGATGCAAAGGCCCGTCGTGATCACACTGACCTCGAACGTCGTGCGAAAGATGCGCATGTAGGACTTGCGCGCGACCATGCGCTGATAGTTCTCCAGCGAGAACTGACCATCCCCGCCGAGAAACGAGACAAAAAACAGCCATCCGACCGGAATGACCAGAATGATCAGGACCAGGAGCAACGCGGGCGAGCTCAGGCCGAAGAGCTTCATGCGCTCCAGCTTTTCGTCAACGCGCAGTCCGGCCGCATTTGCGGGGGTCGCCTGCATCTCAGCCCTCGCTTCCGTCGATCAGGACCGTATCTTCCGGCGCCAGTGTCAGCGTGACCGTGTCACCGACATTCGGCAGCGCCGACAGGCTGGCACCGCGCACACCGCCGCGAAGCGCGATCAGGGTGCCGTCGTCAAGCCTTGCGTGCAGAAGATAGCTGTCGCCCTGGTAGACGACTTCCACGGCGGTGGCCGTGAAGTTGTTCGCCCCCTCGCGCGGGCCGTCAGGCGACAGCACGATCCGCTCCGGCCGGACCATCAGGTTGAGGGTCTCGGTCTCTGGTGGCGCATCAACGAATTTCAGTGGGACACCGCGGTATTCAATCAGATGACCGGAGCGCTTGACCGGCAGAAAGGTGCTGTCGCCGATGAAGTCGGCAACGAAGCGGTTCGCCGGCCGCTCGTAAAGTTCGCGCGGCGTCGCAAGCTGCATGATGCGCCCCTTGTTCACGACCGCGATCCGGTCGGACATGGTCAGTGCCTCGCGCTGGTCATGGGTCACATAGACGGTGGTCATGCCCAGCTTTTCGTGCAGATGGCGCAGTTCGATCTGCATCTGGTCGCGCAGCTTCTTGTCGAGCGCTGACAGCGGCTCATCCATGAGCAGGATGCGCGGCTCGAAGACGATGGAGCGGGCCAGGGCCACGCGCTGCTTCTGACCGCCCGACAACTGGGTGATGCTGCGGTCGCCATAGCCGCCGAGCTGGACGGTCTCCAGCGCCTTTTCAACGCGCTCGGCAATCTTGTCTTTCGGCAATTTCCGAAGCTTCAGCGGATAGGCCACATTGCCGGCCACCGTCATGTGCGGAAACAGCGCATAGCTCTGGAAGGTCATTCCAAGATCGCGCAAATGCGGCGGCATGCGGATCACTTCGCGCTCGCCGAACTTTAGGCTTCCGCAATCCGGACGGGTGAAACCGGCAATAACCATCAGGAGGGTGGTCTTCCCGGATCCGGACGGGCCGAGAAGCGTGATGAATTCGCCGCTCCTGACCTCCAGCGAGACGTCGTCCAGCGCGTGAACCGCTCCATAGGTCTTGGTTACGCCCCTGATCGAAATGGGCAAAGCATCGCTGTCGTGTGACCGCAAGGGCCCCTCCTACTGTTGAACAAGACAAAGGCGGGCGCAGCGCGCCCGCCATCAGGGTTGGGGTCAGGCTATTCGGTCAGCATCTCCTGATACATCTCGGAGGCGATGGTTTCCCACTTTGCGTACCATTCCAGCGAAATCGGAAGCTGCATGGCCGCATTCTCGGGCGACGACGGAAGTCCGGCTGCAGTTTCGGCATCGATCTCGCCGGTCTCGAAGGCGAGATTGTTGGTCGGGCCGTAGGTGATGTATTTCGGCAGATCGTCCTGGTAGTCCGGTTTGGAAATCTCGGCCAGGAACTTCATGGCCAGATCCTTGTTCGGAGCCCCCTTGGGGATGGCGAAGCAGTCGTAATCAAGCAGCGCCTGATTGTAGGAATAGGCAACCTTGGCGCCGTCCTTCTTGGCGTTGTCGAAACGTCCGTTCCACCCCGTGGTCATGTCGACTTCGCCGTCCTTCATCAGCTGGGCCTGCTGGGCGCCAGAGGTCCAGAAGACATCGATATGCGGACGCAGCTCACGGATCTTGTCGAGGGCCCGCTCGATGCCCTCCTCGGAATCCAGTACCTCGTAGACATCCTCCGGAGCAACGCCGTCGGCCATCAGCGCTGGCTCAAGCGCACCCGCCACCTTGTTGCGATAGGCGCGCTTGCCCGGAAACTTCTCTACATCCCAGAAGTCTGCCCAGCTCTGCGGCCCGTTCTCGCCGTAGGTATCCGTGTTCCAGGCGTAGGTGGTCGAGAAGACGTCACCGCCGACACAGTATTTGGAATAGAGCGTCGGTCCGAAATTCGAAACGTCGATGACGTCGTAATCGAGTTCCTCAAGCATCCCTTCCGCACCCGCGCGAGCGGCCGAGCCGGAGCCGCTGGCGACGATGTCGAGCGTGACCTGGCCTGTGGAGACCTGCAGCTTGACGTCGGACATGCCGCCGTAGGTTTCCTCTTTCACATCGATCCCCATTTCCTTGGCGGCGGGTTCGAACAGCGCCTTGCTCTGGGCCTCCTGGTAGGAGCCGCCCCAGGACGCAATCGTCAGATCGTCTGCATGGGCCATGGCTGTAGTGGCAAACAGGGCCGACACCAGCGTGAGAGTCATCTTGTGCTTCATAAACAGTCCTCCTAATCGAACAATCGCCGCTCTGGAATGCGACACCGGTCGGTGTTTTTTGTTGTCGCCCGGTCGACCAGCTCCGGGCGATGAGTTTGACCTATCCGCGACCGGTCGCACGCTTCCACTGGAAGGTGTCGGACCATCGGTAGTAGGAAACGGCTGCCGGCAGAAACCAGGGCTTGCCTGTGTAGAACAGCTGCGTCGGATGCGGCAGATCGTCGAACGCGGTCTTGCCTTCGGCCTGACCGAGAAGCTTCTGCCCCATGCGCATGCCGAGATAGCTGGCCATGGAGACGCCCGAGCCGCAGTAACCGAGCGCATAGTACATGCCGTCGTGGACACCGGTATGGGCAAGTTCATCAAAGCTGTAGGCAACGGTTCCGCTCCAGGCATGCGAAACCCGGTAGCCCTGCAGGAGCGGGAAGATACGGCACATATGCTCGTAAAGATGCGGCGCGGCATCGACCGGGTCGCATTCCGCCGCCAGCACCCGGCCGCCGAAGGCGATCCGCTTGCGGTCCGGCGTTGCCCGGTAATAGTAGAGAACCTTGCAGGTATCGCTCGCGATCCGGTCCGTCGGGAAGAGTTCATCGACCACGGCCTCGGGCAGCTCTTCCGTCGCGATGATGTAGCTCCCGATCGGAATGACCCGTTTGCGCAGCCACGGCACGACACCGGCGGTGTAACCGTTCGTCGCAATGACAACATCCTTCGTCGAAACCACTCCCTTCGGCGTATGCACCCGGAAACCTGCGCTCGTCCTGTCGATGCGAGTCACGCGGCAGTCGCCGGCGACGACGGCACCGGCCGACATCGCAAGGCGCAGGAATTCCCGGACCATCTTCGCCGGGTGCACCGAGGAATGCCGGGAAAAGACCACGCCGCCGAAATAGGCATCGGAGCCCAGCTCCGAGCGTTGTTCGGCGCGCGGCACGGCGAAGCTCTCGATGCCTTCCTCCCGGCGCATCCGGTCCGCATCCCGCACCAGCTGTTCGTAATGGGCCGGCGTATGGGCCGCATGGAACCGGCCGCTGCGCCGGAAATCGCAGTCGAGCCGCTCGCCTTCGATGAACCCGGCCAGCCACTCCAGCGCCGCCGCGCCTTCGCTGCGGATCGCACGAGCCTTTTCGGCACCAAACCTGGCCGACAGCTTCTCCAGCGATGGCTTGACGCTGGTGCTGACCTGACCACCATTGCGGCTGCTGCAGCCGAAACCGGGCTCCTCCGCATCGACGACAAGCGTAGACCGCCCGCCCCGCGCCGCCACGATGGCCGCGTTCAGCCCCGTGTACCCGGCGCCAACGATGAGAACATCGACCTTTTCCGGCAGCTCCTTCGACAATTCAGGTGCCGCCGGCACCTGATCGTGCCAGCACGGTGACGTCCGAATTCCTGTCAGATCGACGGTTGCCATTGCGCTCCTCAGGGCGACGACCGTCCCTGTGACGGACTCGCCGGTTACCTTAAGATGAAAGCTAGAGCAGTATTGGACCACAGTTCATATCCAATTTGACAAATGAACCAGACCAATTTTGCAGCAAGCAGGCGTCAGAAGATTTTCGCGAGCGCCTCCGGCATCCAGTGAACCTCGCGCCGACTCGCCTTGTAGAAACAGCAGCCGTATTTCGAGAGCTTGTCGTGGTCGATCTCGAAGCCCAGCCCCGGGGTTTGCGGCATGTCGAACCAGCCGCGGTCATGCCGGAAAGGCTCCCGGATGATCGCATCACGCCCTTCCGGCACCCAGCCGGGCTCGTCCAGCGGGTATTCGAACAGCGTTTCGCCGGCAAAGCCAGAGGCCGCATGGACATGGGCGTTGACAATGAAGCCAAAGCCGTTGGTCCAGGTGTGCGGCGTGAACTTGAGACCAAGCTCGCGGCAGGCACGAGCCACCTCCAGTCCCTGCTTCACCCCCCCGGCAAACATCGCGTCCGGCTGGTAGATGTTGTAGCAGCCCATCTTTGCCATGCGAATAAGCTCGGATGCCCCCATCACGTGCAGTTCGCCGCCTGCGATCGGAACCCGTGAATAGGCGGTCAGCCGTGCGATCTCCTCGTGCCATTCGCCGAACAGCGGCTCCTCGACCCAGGCAAGACCGACATCGGCAGCGGCATCGACGAAGCGCCTGGCACGTTCCAGCGACCATTGCGGTGCCTTGCCGAACTGCGTCAGACGAAAGGCCTGATTGCAGTCCACCGAGATCGTCATTCTTCCGTGCATATAGAGCGCGATATCGGAGACATGTTCGATATCGACGGTCTCGTCGAAATCGTGGACCCGAATCTTCATCGTCCTGAAGCCCTCGGCATAGCGCGCTTCGGCTTCCTCCCGCCGCGCGCCGGTATCGCGCAGCTCTCCGCTGGAGGCGTAAAGCCTCAGGCAATCGTCCGTTCCGCCCAGAAGCTTGTAGAGCGGCAGGCCTGCCTGTTTGGCTTTGATGTCCCAGAACGCCGGCTCCAGCCACCAGTTGAAGTTTCCGCCGACGGCCATGATGTGAATGCGCTCGCTGAGCCTGTCGATATCCTCGGGATCCTCGCCCAGAAACAGCTTCGCCAGCGTATCGCCTAGCCCCGCGCGCTCGCGCCCGCCGGATGTGAACGCGCTCCATCCCTCGACGCCCTCGTCAGTGATGAAGCGAACGAGATAGAACGTGATCGCCTCGCGAACCAGGCCCGGCATCCATGAGGGGGCGAAAGGAGCCGGCAGCGGTGCCTTCACGAAGTAGAGTTCGACACGGTCAAGCACAGACATGGTTCGTCCTTTTCGCGCGTGCAAGCGTTTCAATCGACCGGCAACCCGGTGCGTCCGCCAGGTGATCGTGCCAGGGGGCACGATGAAGCTACTGACGAAAAAGGCGGGCGCACCGGGCACCGCCAGATGACGCTAGCGGACGATTGGTCTGCACCGGATATCCAATCTGGCAAAAGCATCAAGCCAATTTGCTGCGGATCTCCGGAAGACCCCGGATGACCCTGATGCCTGCGCGAATGTCATCGGGCGAAGCACAGCCGAAGCCGAGCACGAGCCCGGTCTCGTGGATCGGCTCCAGGCAGTAGCGACTGAGCGATGCGAGGCGGATGCCGTGTTCCGCCGCCTGCTGGACCACCTTCGTTTCGTCAATACCCTCGGCCAGGAATGCCGCCGTATGGAACCCGCCGGAGGTTTCCTGAATATCCACGGCACCCTGCAGGTCGCCGGCGGCCTCCATCAAGGCCTCGTAACGTGCCTTGTACATGCGACGCATGACCCGGATATGCGTCGAGAAATGGCCTTCATCCATGAAGTCCGCGACAATGGCCTGGGTGAGCGTCGGCGGACCGCTGACCCACGATGCAAAAGCGCGGTCGAAGGAGTCGACCATGGGTGCGGGAACAACGACAAAGCCCAGGCGCAGAGAGGGAAACAGGGTCTTGGAAAAAGTGCCGACATAAAAGACTCGGTTGCCGCTGTCGATGCTGAGCAGCGCCGGTTGGGGCGCGTTGCCGAAGTAGAACTCGCCGTCATAATCGTCCTCAACAACGAAAGCCTGCGCCTCGTCAGCCGCCTTCAGCAATTCGAACCGGCGGCTCAGGGACATGACATGCCCGAGGGGCTGCTGATGCGACGGGGTGACGAAGGCGAGCCGGAAATGCGGTGCCCGAGCAAGCCCTTCACGCACGACCAGCCCCTCCCGGTCGACACCGACCGGCACGAGTTCGGCCCCTTCCGAAAGCAGCGCGTTGCGCGCGCCCGAGGCGCCCGGATTTTCCATCCAGACCCGGTCCCCCGGATTGATCAGGAGCCTGCCGACGAGAGAAAAGGCATGCTGCGCCCCCGTGGTGACAAAGATCTGCCCCGGGTCGCAGCTCACGCCCTTGAAGGCGCTGAGATGGCTGGCGATGGCCCTGCGCAACGGCAGGTATCCCTTCGGTTCGCCGTAGCCCATGACGATACTGCGCTCGGACCGCATATGACGGGCGGAAATGCGAGACCAATGCGCCATCGGGAAAGCATCGAACGCCGGCAGCGCGGTGACGAAGGCGCGTGCCTCATGCGGCAACCAGGACCGGGTCGCATAGGATTTCTCCGCATGCCCGATCGTGTAGGACAAGCGCGGCTGAGCCGGATCCTTGTCTCCGGCGGGCAGACTGACCGGGCGCGGGCGCTGGCGTTCCAGGATGTCGCTGACGAAGGTGCCGGAACCGACCTTCGACACCAGCATGCCCTCTGCCACAAGCCGGTCGACGGCATCGATCACGGTGGTTCTGGAGACGCCGATTTCCTGCGCAAGTGTGCGCGTCGCCGGCAAGCGCTGACCGGCCGCAAGGCCTCCGGACAGGATGATCTCGCGCAGCTCCTGATAAAGCTGCACACTGACGCTTTTGCCTGAATTCCGATCCAGACGGATCGCGGAAAACAGGACCCCCGCCGCTTGCTTCATGGCCACCCTCTCGGAAATTGGTCTGAGTTTTTTGCCGCAATGGACATGTCCAGCAGACCATTATTAGCACAGGCTGCATGCTTAACTTGCAAGCAAAAAATGTCCGGGCCGACCGATGAAGATCGAAAAAATCGAAACTTTTACCAATGAATTCATATGCTTCGTGCGGGTGACGGCCGATGACGGATCGGTCGGCTGGGGCCAGGTCGCGCCTTATTGCGCCGATATCACGGCAGCGGTGCTGCACCGACAGGTTGCTCCCTATGTCCTGGGCTGGGACTGCACGGAAATCGAAGAGATGCTCGACGTCGTGCGAGACCGCGAGCACAAGTTTCCCGGCGCTTACCTGCGCCGTGCCATGGGCGGCATCGACACTGCGCTCTGGGACATGCACGGCAAGGTCGAAGGCCGTCCGGTCTGCGAACTGATCGGCGGCACAGCCGGCACCTTCCGCGCCTACGCGTCCTCCATGAAACGCGACATCACCCCGCGCGACGAGGCGGACAGGTTCCAACGCCTGCGAGACGAGCACGGCTTTGATGCCTTCAAGTTCCGCATCGGCGCCGAAGTGGGCCGCAACCGGGACGAATGGCCCGGCCGGACCGAGCAGATCGTCCCGTTGATCCGCAAGACCCTCGGCGACGACGTCGCGCTTCTTGTGGACGCAAACTCCTGCTATTCGCCCGACAAGGCGATCGAGGTGGGCCGGATGCTCCAGGACAACGGCATCTCGCATTACGAGGAGCCCTGCCCATACTGGGAGTTCGAGCAGACGAAACAGGTCACCGATGCCCTCGAGATCGACATCACCGGCGGTGAGCAGGACTGCATGATGGCGAACTGGAAGCGCATGATCGACGGACGCATCGTCGATGTTCTCCAGCCGGATGTCTGCTATTTGGGCGGCATCGCCCGCACGCTTCGGGTGGCCCGCAAGGCTGCAGCGGCCGGCCTGCCGATCACGCCCCACGCCGCCAACCTCTCGATGGTGACCATCTTCACCATGCATCTCCTGCGGGCGATCCCCAACGCAGGCAAATATCTCGAATTCTCGATAGAAGGGCTGGACTATTATCCCTGGCAGGACAAACTGTTCCTCAACGACCCTTACAAGATTACCGACGGCAAGGTGACCATTACCGATGCGCCGGGCTGGGGCATCGAGATCAATCCCGAATGGCTCGCCCGATCCGCCTACCAGGTCAGCACACGGAATTCCTGATCATGAATATCAATGACATTCTCGCCGGCAAGCCGCTCAAGGGGCTGCCCTCCGGCCACTACATCTGCGGCCGTTTCGTACCGGGGGAAAACGCCACGATGATGGAAAGCTTCGACCCCGGACGGGGCGAGGCTTTCGCCCAGTTCACGAACGGCTCGGCAACCGATGTCGATACGGCGGTCGAGAGCGCCCGCAGCGCGTTCCTGGGCATCTGGCGCAAGACAGCCGCCTCCGAACGCGCGCAGGTGCTCCTGCAGGCAGCACGGCTCATTCGCGAACACGCCGAATGTCTAGCCATTGTCGAGACGCTCGACTGCGGCAAGCCGCTCAATGAGTCGCTCGGCGACATCCGGGGCGCGGCGCGGGCCTTCGAATATTACGCCGGAGCGTGCGACAAGCTGCAGGGTGACACCTTTCCCTTGCCACGCGGCTATCTCGGCTACAGCACCTATGAGCCGGTGGGCGTGACGGCGCATGTCATTCCCTGGAACTTTCCGATCTCGACGACGGCGCGCAGCCTCGCACCTGCACTTGCAGCCGGCTGCACGGTGGTGGCCAAGCCGGCCGAGCAGACCCCCCTCACCGCGTTGATGCTGGCGGAACTTTTAAGCAAGGCCGGCCTGCCGAACGGCGTGTGCAATGTCGTTACCGGAACCGGCGCCGACGTCGGAGCACCGCTCGTCGCCCATCCGGATGTCGATCAGGTCACTTTCACCGGCTCGGTGCCCACTGGTCAGTCCGTCATGCGCGCGGCAGCGGACAACGTCACCCGCGTCGTTCTGGAACTCGGCGGAAAGTCACCGGTGGTCGTGCTAAACGATTGCGACTGGGACCGCTCCATCGACGGTGTCCTCGGTGCGATCTTCGAGAACGCCGGCCAGGTCTGTTCCGCCGGTTCCCGCCTGGTGATCGAGCGCGGCATTCACGATCGCTTCGTCGAGGAACTGGTCACCCGCACGAAGGCGATGACGATTGGCCACGGTCTGCGGGATCCGCAATTCGGTCCTGTCAACTCGGCCGCCCAGCTTGAGAAGGTCGCCGGCTTCATCGACCGCGCCCGCTCCCGCGGCGCGGAAGTCCTGACCGGCGGCAAGGTGACCAGCGATCCTGAAACCGGCAAGGGCTGGTTCTATGAGCCGACCATCATCGCGGATCGCCCGAGCGACGACGAACTGGTGCAGGAAGAAATCTTCGGGCCCGTGCTCACGGTGCAGATCGCCGAAGACCCTGCCCACGCGCTGGCACTTGCAAACGACAGCAAATACGGCCTCGTCGCCGGCATCTATACGCAGGACGTCTCCAACGCACTCGCCATGGCACGGGATATCGACGCTGGCCAGATCTTCATCAATGAATATTTCGCCGGCGGCATAGAAGTCCCCTTTGGCGGCAACAAGCTTTCCGGTTTCGGCCGGGAAAAAGGCCTGGAAGGCCTGAAAAGCTACTGCAAGGTCAAAAGCGTCGCGGCCTGGATAGACTGATCGCAAACTGACAGACACCGGCAGCCGGCAGCACCGAAGGTCTTTCCGGCCGTCTGGATCGCCCCGGCAACCAGGGCAGTTTTGAAGGGGGACGTCGTTCGTGCCCACCCTGGTGGTCTATAGCACCCCGAGAGACTGAGCCCACCACTCAAGGGATCACCTACCGGACGAATGCACGCAAGGATAGCATCCTCCCTGATCATGCACTAACATGCGCGGCAGACCTCTCAACGGGGCTGAACTGACCGATCGGTAGCAACCGAACGTGGGTGATCACATGCGCAGATCCATACGGACCTTGTTGCTCCTGCTGTTTTCAGCGCTGCTTCTGACAGCCTGCTCTGCAATCGACGCAGACTTCCAGCGAACCGAGAGCACCGCCTTCACCGGTTACACCAAAACCTATCTGGGCCGCTTCTATCTGCCGGACGAGCGAGCGCACCGGGAAGACTCTGGCGTTTCCCTCGTCGCCGCCGGCCGAAATGCGTTTGCCATCCGGCTCGCGATGACGGAACTCGCCGAGCGCAGTCTGGATCTTCAGTATTATATCTGGGATGCGGACCAGAGCGGACGCATCCTCGGTCGGGCTCTCCTTCGCAGCGCCGATCGGGGCGTGCGTGTACGCCTGCTCATCGACGATCTCAACGTCGACGGCCGCGACCAGATCCTCGCAAAGCTGGACGCGCATCCCAATATCGAGATCAGGCTATTCAATCCTTTCGCCAAGCGCAAGGCGAGATTCTTCAATCTGATCAGTGACTTCCGCCGGCTGAACCACCGGATGCACAACAAGCTCATGATCGCAGACAACGCGCTGGCGCTGCTCGGTGGGCGCAATATCGGCGATCACTATTTCGACGTCTCCCAGGTGTCGAATTACCGGGACCTCGACATAGCCGCGGTCGGTCCGGTGGTGCGCGATGCCTCGCGGGTGTTCGACTATTTCTGGAACCGCGACTGGTCCGTTCCGGTCGCCGCAAGCGTCAATGAGACGTTCGGCAGCGAAGACCTTGCCGAAGCCCGCGCCGAGCTGGACCGGATGATAGATGCCGAGGGATACCCCTATCCCGTCAATCCGAAAGTCACAGCCATTCGCCGGGACCTCTCCGATCTGAAAAAGGACTTCGTCTGGGCGCCCGCCTCCGTGGTGTGGGACGACCCGGTCGATTTCGCCGACCGTGACGAAAAGGGAAAGATCCTGAAGGCCCTCACCGGCAAGCTTGACCGCATCAACAGTGAACTCCTGATGGAGAACGCCTATTTCGTTCCCACCCAGGGCGGCGCAGACCGGCTGAAGCAACTGGCTGAGCGCGGCGTGAAGGTGCGCATCCTGACCAACTCGCTGGGTTCGAACGACGTCGTCGCCGTTCATGCAGGCTATGCAGCCTATCGCAAGGAACTGCTGGAGGCAGGCATCGGTCTTTACGAAGTGCGGGCGGACTCCGCGAAGGTGCAGCAGACCCTCTTTTCGACGCAGTCCAAGGCGGGCCTGCACACCAAGGCCGCAGTTTTCGATGGGGTGTCGATTTTTGTCGGCAGCTTCAATCTCGATCCGCGGTCCGCAAACCTGAACACCGAAATCGGCCTCTATGTCGAGAGCCCCGTCCTGGCCCGGCGCCTGCGCCGCTTCATGAACGAAGGGGTCCAGCCCGGAAACAGCTACCGACTGGCACTTGGCGAAGATGGCGAGATCCTCTGGATCACCGAGGAGGACGGGCGCGAGGTCACCTATACGTCCGACCCGGGCTCGACCTTTACCAAGCGGCTTACCTCCGGATTTATTTCCATTTTTCCGATTGAAGGCCAGTTATGACGCCTTCTCCGGGCAGGCCAGACTGCGAGTAGTATTTCCACAACCGGGAAAGTGCGAACACCGCCACTGACGTCGTCGCCGCGACCGCCAGCCCGAGGCCGGCACTGCCGATAGGTTCACCCGGAAACGGGTTGCCCATGCGCTCTCCTGACGGGCCGAACCATGCGAAAAAGACACGTCCGATGGTTGCAGGTCCATTCTCTTCCGCAACGACGTTTTATGTTGTAGAGATTCAGGATGGAGAATACATTCCTCACATTGATCAAAATGCCTTCGTAACAAACAAACTCTTTCAAGGGACTACTTTGATGGCTGCGTTTTTAACTGCAAAATCCTGGTTGTCGTCTTTATCGGATAGCGACATAGAGGCCATCGTTGACGTCGTGAACACCGACGGCATCTACTCCGGCCCCCAGCTTCTGTCTGACGACGAACTGAAACACATGCAGGCTTTCGTCACATCGACGATTTGCGAGGCCGGACACGAAACCGTTTCGCTCTCGCGCGAACAGGCACGGGTGTCGGGACTCAACGATTTGCCGGATTCCGACGAATTTTCGGATTTCATTCGCCGCCTCTATGCGGCCGGCTATGGCGCCCCCGCGTCGGATTTCGAGGTGCATCAGATCCTTCGGTGCCTGACCGGCAGGACTGCGGCCGTCCACTCCTGGAATTTCCACTACGATTCCTATGTCATTACGGCACTGATCCCGATCGAGATTCCGTCCGACGGCATGCGTGGTGATTTCCTGCTCATTCCGAACACGCGTCAGATCCGCTCAAACTATGCGCGAAATCTCGTCGACAAGGTGCTGCTGGACAACGCCTGGACGCAGAAAATGCTCCGCAAGCGCGTACCGGCCGCCGACCGAATGAAGCGCGTCCACCTGACACCGGGGCATCTCTACCTCTTCTGGGGATATCGCAGCATCCACACGAACGAAGAAGTGTCTTCTGATTCCGTCCGGGCGACGGCCTTGTTCCACTACGTGGATCCGCATGCCCACAGCTCCCTGAAGCGCCGCCTTCGCGGCGCATGAGCCTTCCATCAGACCTGTCTTGACGAACGACGGTTGAAAACCGGTATCAGGCCGATGCCACCAGCGCCTTTGGCCGCCCGGCCGCAGACGCAATCGCATCTGCATGAACCCTCACGACCTGATCGGAGCTGAACCGGTCGATATAATCCTTCCGGTATTGGGCATGCGCGCGTTCCGCTTCGATATTATCGCAGTAATAGAGCATGGTTTTGACGAGCGCATCGCCTCCCGGCAGCGGCACGAGCCTGCCGAGACGCTCATCGACCAGAATGTCGCTCGGACCGAATTCACAATCGGTCGAGACAACAGGCAAGCCGAAGCGCAGGGCCTCGCAGATAGCCAGCGACCACCCTTCCCATCGTGAGGCAGACACATAGACATCGCTCTCGGAGAGCGGAACCTGCGGGTTGTTGGGATGATGCTCGATGGCGGCGACATCCTCGATCCCGAGCCGTGCGATCTGAGCCTGCAGATCAGCCTCCCCGGCCCCATGTCCGACAATCTTCAGCCGCACGTTCTTGCGCTGCTTGTAGAGCTTCGCAAAGGCGTCGATGAGAATATCCTGCCCCTTCTGATAGGCAAAGCGCCCGACCTTGACGAAGGTGACGACACTTTCATCGCGTTGAGGCGGCTCCGTCTGCTCATCGAACCGACGAACGGGATTCGGCGTCCAGAAATGCGGGACTTTCGAGGGGAACATCTGCTTGAAGGATTCCAGCTGTTTCGGCGAGGTCCCGAAGACGGCGCCGAGGCGTCCCAGGACGACCCACCTCATGACGGCAAACAGAACCCTGGCCTTCAAATGGCTCTGCTCAAGCCTCGGATTGCCATGCAGGTGCATGGCAAAGGTGCGCCCGAGACCAAGACAGGCAAACCAGGCGATCACCGTTGGCTCGATCTGCGGAGTCACGACGAGATCATATGGCTTTGCCGCGATCGTCTTCCTGAGACTGCGCACGAGATCCCACCGCCCCTCCGTCTCCATCAGGATGTGCGTATAGGGCGTGTCCTTGATCTCGAAATTCTTGAAGCGGGACAGGTAAAGCACATCGACATCGAGCGTTGCGCCGTACCTGATGGCAAGCTCTGCGCCGATTTCATCGACCACCCGTTCGATGCCGGCATAAAATTTCGTCGCCGGCTGGACGTAGAGGACCTTGAGCCTCTCGACCGGCGCGTCGGCACCGGTGGCCTCGGAAGTTAATGTCGCTGCTGTCATGCCCCATACCAAATTGTTGTCTGAAGAAATGCGAACGTGAGCACGGACAGGGCGGTTTGCGACCGCCCTGTCTCAGGCACCTTTGAAAATCAGTTGCAGGAACCCGATTGGCGAGCGGTTTCCGACATTCAGCCGGTACGCCAGCAGGTTTTGAGCGCGCTCCATGGGAAGGATCGAGGCGAGTGTGAAGAAGACGGCCATTCCGGCCTTGTTCTTGATCGAGAAGTCCTGCTCCATCAGCTTCATCAAAAGCCGCATGACATCGCCGCCCCGCGGCCGGTGACCGGACGCGATCGACAGAAAGAAGGATCGTTCCTGATGGTAGTAGGTACGCTCGGCTTCCACGAGCGTGCCGTTCCAGGCAGCCGTGGGAATGATCTTGCGCAGGTGCTCCATCCGCTGCTCGAAGCGCCGGATATGCTTGGCGATGACGTCCACATCCGGCTTGCGCCCGAGACCCGACTTGTTGCGATTGTGAACCCTGTAGCGGCCGAGCGCCTCCGGAACGTTGATCACGTCACCCATGAAGGGGGCAGCAAAGACGATCACCCCGTCCACAGCCGTGTCGTAGGAACAATCCCTCAAAAGTTCGCAAACGTCCCTACGGAACACATTCCCGGAGGTGGGAGGCGACCTGTAGACACCGGTTCTCAGCACCTGGCGGGCAAGATCCTCCCGCCCGCGATAGGCGCTCGTTGCAAGCTTCTCCTCGCCGATTTCGTTTCCCTCGGCATCGATCCTCGTCAGCGCAAACTGGATTTTCGCGACCTTCGGACCGAGACGTTCTATGATCTTCTCGATGGACCCGGGCTTCAGTTCGTCGTCCGCATCCAGGAACATGACGAAGGGAGCGCTGGTCTGTTCCAGACCATAAAGACACGCACTCGGCTGCCCGCGGTTTTCGGTCCTGAATGCCCTGACGCCCGTTTCCTGGATAACCTCCCAGGAGCTGTCCGTGGAGCCGTCGTCCACTACCACGAGCTCACAGTCGGTCCGTCCCTGCTCCGTGACGCTGCGGATCGCGTGGCCGACGAAACTCTCGTAATTATAGCAGTTGATGACGACTGCGAGTTTGGGCTGATCCGACATGAGCGCCTCCAAAGCGCGGAACGCAAAAAATAGTCAAAAACACAAATCAGCATCGTCATTGATGCTGCTTACCAACCGAATAAAACCGCAACGACATGCTCGTTGAGATGCAGAGTGGAAGCAGGATTACACTTCCAGCCCAGCACCTCGCACTCCTTCATCCGTCGTTCAGTTCCAGAACCACACGGGCCTCAATCAACGGCTTCACGAATGCAGTGCCGGCGAAATTCAATAGCCGCCAGCCAGGCTGCTCATCTTTGATGAAACCACAAAAACCGAATTCGCCGAAAAGGCGAATAAATAACTTCAAACAATTCCAGTCCAATAATTGCTAACAAATTTTGCTGCACCGCGCAATAAATCCGTAACGTCGACCCGTGAAGGTCTTTCGTCACTCGGCGGCTCTCTGTTCAGAACACCGGCTCATCGACGGCAACCGCTCCAGATGCTCTGGTCATCCATCATCCTGCACGGACGAGCGAGCGATGACAACGGGACGCTCTCACATTGCAGACGCACTCTCGCTTCCGCCGACGCGCCGGAACCAGCCATCCCACTGTGAGAAGGCCGGAAAGACGCGCTCGTAGCCCTGGCTTTCGAGAAGCTGTTGTATCTCGGGCTCTGTCTTGGGATTGAGCTCGACAGAAAGCAGTCGGAACTTGAAACGGTCGAAATCGAAGGGCTTGAGAATATCGAGTTCGCTGCCTTCCGTGTCGATCGATATGTAGTCGATCACTTCCGGCGCATCGTATTTGGTCAGAAGGTCGGTAAGGGAGATCGTACCGATGGCGAGACGTCCGCCGGATTGCCGGGTGCCGGCAAAATGGTCGCCTTCGGAAAACTGCGCGATCGAACTCAGCTCCGGATCGGAATCGTCCGTTGTCAGAAATTCGACCGTTTCACCGCTGCGCGAGAACACGCAGAGATCTTCGATATTGGCACTCCTGTTAGCCTTGAGTTCTTCGTGCCAGACCGGATTTGGCTCCGCAAGTATGCCTTTCCAGCCGAATCGGGTTTCCAGCAGCCATGTGTTGCTGTTCACCAGGCCATTCGTCGCTCCGAATTCGACGAAGTAGCCGCCGGGCTTCTCCCCCAGTTCGAAGCAGACCCACAAATCCTGCAGAATTTGCGAGCGAGACCACTCCTTTCGGGCGAGACAATAGCCGAGGAACTTCAGATCCCTGTCACTGAGGATTTCGCCGAGTTCATCCCGCTCAAGCCGAATTCCGTTGAAAATAATCTGCTGCAACGCCTTCTTCTTGGCGAAGATCTTGGCACCACTCGCAGCAAGTTTTAGTGACTGCTTACGTAACATCATATTTAAGTACTCAGCGATAAATTTATGTTGAATTTTAGTCTAAATTATCTTTTTTCCAACCACCTGAAAATCAGTCGCGGAAAAACTCTTTTTCTCGGACAAAGTGTTCTTAAACACCTACGGCACCCGAATTCCGGGCGCAAGTCAAGCATATTGAGAAAACAGATTTTGCGATGTCGCATGTCGGCACCGCATCAAGGCTCCCGACATTGGCTACAAGCCAACGTCTCCGGACGCGCATCTCAGATTATGATTTGGGAGAACCGCGATGTTGAGCGGGGTACGAAACCTCTTTGCCGCTCTGCGCCACGTCATTCTTTTCCGTAGAGGCACCTGGCCGAAAAAAATACCTGATTACGTGCCCGGCAACGTAACCACCCTCAATAGCAAAAGTATAAATAACAACCCAGAGAAGTATGGCGAGACTAAACCCGTTAAGGGATATCTGCGTGACCGCGTAAATGCACGCAACGCTAAAGACAATCAACGCAAACACCAGTGCAGGCACACGCAAAGCAGCGATCAACCCGATAGCAAAAGCGATTATTATTGCCCAGATCTCCACAAAGCTGTTTCCCGCATGCGAACCAAGCCTAGTAACATTCTTGTTAACTGTACTTGTATTGGAACCTCGCGCAATTGTCACCCAAAAGGTTTACCAGTGATTAAAATTCAGCCATTAGCCAAAAATATATTAGCTGTTGTCTTTGCGTAAGTTGTTATTTCAACTCACTTTGCAGCCTGCTCGACCAGAACGACATCACCCGGCAGCACTTCCGCCAACTCATCAACGGTGACGCGTTTCAGCTCGCCATTCTGGTTGCGGATGATCACCGTCACCAGCGGCTCGTCGTCATCCAGCGCCGCAATTGCCGCGGCCTGCGGCGCAAAAAGCTCGATCGTGCCAATCTGCGCGCGAACAGTTCTCAGCTTCTCGTCTATGGCGGTGAGACGGTCTCTGACATCCACCTGTTGCTTCTGGGCATCGAGACGATAATCCGCTTCCACGTCACCGATCCGGAACTCGGCCTGTGAAACCGTTTGTTGGGCCGAAATGAGAGCCATGGAGACATCGAGCTGGCGGTTCTGAAGCTCGGAGACGAATTGCTCGGCTCCGAACTGTCGGTTCGACGCTGAGAGCCCCTTGGCAACGAGCGTGCTGATCTTGCCGAGTTCCGCATCCGCAAGGTCGGCCTGCTTCTGCAGTGCCGTCGCCTTGGATTTCAGAACGTGCATCTGCTCGGCGGCAAAATCCTTGCTGTTCTCCAGCGCTTGCTTCTCCGCCTCGATAGCGCTCCTGGTTTGCTGGAATATCTTTTTCTCATCGTTCAGGATCTTCTGGATGTCCGGCTGATCCGCAATCTTCTGAAGTTCCTGCGGAAACGAAAACTCGCTCGCTCCCTGAAGGACGGCATCTAGACGTGCGTTGCGGGCAATGAGGGAAAGCCGCTCCGACTCCAGCTCATGCAGGCTTCCGCGCCGCGACAGGACGTCCTGCTGAAGGCCCATCATGTCGCGATCCGTCGTACGCGCGTATCCGCCCGCCATGCTGAGCGCCTGCATAACCGTCAGACCCGGAAAATAGTCGTATTTTCCGGGACTTGCGACGAGTCCGCTGACAAAGAACGGCCTGTACTCGGCAACTTCCACCGAGGCACTCGGGCGCTGCTGAAGGCCGACCGATTTCTGGAGTTTCTCGCTGACCTCATCGGCAATCTGTTCGACCGTCTTGCCGCTGACGGAAAGGTTGCCGAGGATCGGCATCGACAGATTGCCACTGGTCGAGACCGTGAACTCGCCGGTCAGCGGGCTCCACTCGAAAATCGAGGCAGTCGTCGCCCGCCATTCGACCACCTCGATCTTGAGCTTGTCCTGCGGCCCGACGAGATAGTCGTCAGCCATCGCGGACACCGGCAGCAGCAGCCCCAGGATGACAGAACCGAGGACCAGCATCGCGCGAGCACGAAGCGTGCGAACAATACCGTCGAATGCAAAAAAACTCTTCATATGAACTGCTCCAGAAACAACATTTTCCAGTAATTCCATCCGGTGAAAAATCAGGCGACCGGCCGCCTCTACAGCATTCCCGCTTCCGCCAGGGCGTCATCAACAAACGCCTTGAGCCTGGCCTTGAAGATCTCCCGGCTGAACTCTGCGGCCCTTGCGACAGCATCGTCGGGATCAAAAGGCATCTCCTTCAGACGGTGCACCGCGTCCGTCAGACTGTCGACGGTCTGGCGGTCGAAAAAGACACCGGTCTTGCCGGGCACGACCGTCTCGGTCGCGCCGCCTTTACCGTACGCAATCACGGGCCGTCCGCTGGCCATCGCCTCCAGCGGCACGATCCCAAAGTCCTCCTCCCCGGGAAAAATCAATGCCTTGCAGCGTGCATAATGGTGCTGCAGGGCCTCAAAAGGCTGGCTCCCCAGGATCTCGACAGTGGGCCCCGCCATCTTCTTCAGCTCGGAGAGCATCTCGCCCTGGCCGATGACGACAAGCTTCGCCTTCATCCTGTTGAAAGCCTCGACCGCGAGATCCGGCCTTTTGTAGCGCACCAGCTCGCCGACCATCAGATAGTAGTCGCTCACATCTG
Organism: Rhodobacterales bacterium; assembly: GCA_008107755.1. Taxonomy (GTDB): domain Bacteria; phylum Pseudomonadota; class Alphaproteobacteria; order Rhizobiales; family Stappiaceae; genus Roseibium. The sequence continues at coordinate 17,106 of VIRH01000086.1, read as the reverse complement.
CGGCATCAACAGGTTGAAAGCTCTGCGTATCGACGGGCGGATGGATGACGTCTGAAGGACGATGATAGTAGCGCTGGATCCTGTTCGCGACAGTGGCGGAATTGGCCGCGAACTTGTCGACCCGCTGCGCCGTCGTCACGTCCCATGCCCTGAGATAGTGCGACAGCGGCGGCATGAGCAGCCGCGTCAGGACACCCGAGCGCTCGTAATACGACTGGTACATGTTCCAGAGGTAGCGCATCGGCGAATGGCAGTAGCAAAGATGCAGGGCATTGGAGTCCGGAATGATGCCCTTCGCCGGGCCGGACTCGCTGCTGATGATGAGATCGTATCCGCGAAGGTCAAGCTGCTCCAGGGCGAGCGGCATCAACGGAAGGTAACGGGGATATGCTTTGCGGGCGAAAGGCAGCCCGTTGATGAAGGATGTCTTGACCGTATGGGCACGGATGATATCCGATCCAAGGTCCGGATCATGGACGTGGGTGAAGATGTCGGCGTCCGGAAAAAGGTCGCAAAAGGCCTCGAGAACCTTTTCGCCGCCGCGCATTCCTACCAGCCAGTAGTGCACCAGAGCTACGCGCATTCAAAATTCCTTATGAAACGAAACGGGTAAAAATTGTGCACCTGCGAAGACGGTGTCAACGACCTTTGATGCGGGATGCGGAAAAAACATAGCCAAATTGACTTAAAATTAGTTCATTTTCAATGCTTTAACTCAATCAACTAACCCCCGCAACAAAGACATGCGTTTACCTTACGGAAATGCATAAAATTTGAGTATTGTCAAAAACATTAATATAATATTTACTCATGTGCATTCTGCGAAAGAATTTTTAAAAACAAAATGAAATGGCATCAATTTAACAAGAGGCGAACCGTTATGAGTGAGCTGGGTCTAAGTGCTAGACTGAAACACCCCCATGGATTGACTAGCCGCAACCTTAGAAAAAGGTCGATTGACGGAGACGTCGCGAGCGGCAAGAAAAGTGTTTCATTCACCCTATACTTGAAATATTTTCTGGATGCCCTTTTTGCTTGTGTCGGCATCATTATGCTGGCGCCGATGATCCTTATGGTCGCCGGCGTGTTGCTCGTGCTTCAGGGCCGTCCGATCTTCATCTTCCACAAGCGGATTGGCAAGAACGGCAACCTGTTCGACTGCATCAAGTTCCGCACGATGGTCCGCGATGCTGACAAGGCTCTTGAGCAGTACCTTGCCGCAAATCCGGAAGCGCGTGAGGAGTGGGAGACCACCCGCAAGCTGAAGAATGATCCTCGGATCACGGCGTTCGGCGCAATCCTGCGAAGCACCAGCATCGACGAAATTCCGCAGTTGCTGAACATTCTGCGTGGTGAAATGAGCCTCGTCGGCCCGCGCCCGATTACCTCGGCCGAAGCCCAGATGTATGGGGCCAACTATGCCGACTACATTCAGGTTCGCCCTGGACTGACCGGCCTCTGGCAGATCAGCGGCCGCAACGAAGTCGGTTATCAGGAACGCGTCGAACTGGATTGCCGCTATGTCGCCGAACAGAATCTCGTCGGTGACATCGTGATCATCCTGAAGACCATTCCGGCTGTGCTCGCGCGGCGTGGAAGCTACTGATTTCGATTGTTGACCGATGACAGATCAGCGGGTCGTTTCGACCCGCAGTTCTGTTGATCGTTCAGTTGGATCGGCTGCTCAATAAATTTGAAATTTAAGATATTCCCATCTCAACAAGCTCAACCTTGAACAGGGGCTTGATCGTGCAAGATATATATTTGAATGAACATTATGCGGAACTGAATCCGAACTGGCACGAAGAGGACTCTCCTTGGAAAGCCAGCCAGGTTGAAGAGATTATCAATCGCAACAATCTCGAGATGTCGACCTTCTGCGAGGTTGGTTGCGGGACGGGAGAGATCCTCCTCAATCTCAGCCACAAGTACCCGGACGTCCATTTCACCGGATACGAAATCGCACCGCATGCATTTCAACGAGCCAAGTCGAAGGAAACGTCCCGTGTCAGTTTCGAGTTTGGCGACATTCTGGAAGAGAAAGACGCCGCCTTCGACGTGGTCCTGATCGCCGATGTGATCGAACACATCGAGGATTACCTTGGCTTTGTTAAGGGACTGAAGGGCCTCGGCCGCTACAAGATCTTCCATATTCCGCTGGATCTGTCGGTTCAGTCTCTCTACCGCAGCTGGCCGATTTCGAACCTGCGCAAGAAAGTCGGCCACATCCACTATTTCTCGAAGGATATCGCCCTCGATGCCTTGAAGGACTGCGGGTATTCAATCGTTGATTACAAATATACCGCGAGCAGGCTCGAGCTCCCGAAGCAGGCACTGAGCAGCCATCTGATGAAGCTGCCGCGCAAGCTTTGCTTCTCGCTCTCGGCGGATTGGACGGTCAGGGTACTGGGAGGTTATTCGCTCCTCGTCCTCGCGGAATGATCTTCCCGGCCCCCCACGAACCGATCGGCCGGACACCTTGCCCTTGCCGATGCATCAACGGTTGAGCCAGGCTCATGAGTATAGCATTTATTGGCATAGTGTCCGTCATCGCTGGTTTCTCCAGTTTTTTACTGGGGAATGCAGCGCTCGTGCGCATGCTCGGTATCAGCGCGGTTCTCGGAGCTGCCGCAGCGCTTTTCATCGGCGCCGCCAACATCCCTCCGGCTCATGTCATGCTCGGCTTTCTGACACTCGGCGTTCTCGCCGACAGGTCGACCGCCCATGCGTTCTTCCGGGAATTTCACGTCGGACGCCCCGGTTTCTGGCTGCTCATGCTTCTGGTCTACGGCATTGTCAGCGCCTATTTCGCGCCGCGCATCTTCGCGGAATGGACCGACATCATTCCGCTTGGCAGGTCATCCTACGCCGAAACCGGCTCGACAGTGCCGCTTGGCCCGGTCTCCAGCAACATGACCCAGAGCGTCTATCTGATTTCCGATGTGCTGTGCTTCGGTCTCGTGGCGGCGGTCGCGGCGAGGCCTGATGGCTTCGACTTCGTGCTGAAGGCCCTGATCGCCTATTGCGTCGCGAATTTCCTGTTCGCCCTCGTCGACCTGATGACCTATCTGACCGGCACCGCCTCGCTTATGTCCTTCATGCGCAATATCCGCTACGTGCTCCATGTCGACGACCACATCGCCGGCATGAAGCGGATCGTCGGGTCGTTCACGGAAGCCTCGTCTTTCGCCCGGTCGACCCTTGGCGTTCTGGGCTTCAGCGGAACACTGTGGCTCGCCGGCTACCGCCCCGCCCTCACCGGCTTCCTGACCTTTTCAGCCATGATCCTGGTCGTCATGTCGACCTCTTCGACCGGCCTTGCCGGTGCGCCGGTGATCATGCTTCTGCTCTATGTCACCGGTCTGCAGCTTGCCCTCATGTACGGGCTGCACGGCCACAGCCTCTTCTTCATGCTGATGGCACCGCTTTGCGTGCTGGCCATTGTTCTTCTGGTAGCCATCGACAGCACCACCTGGAACCAGATTTACGACTACGTCAGTCTGGTCGTCCTGGACAAGGCGTCTTCAAGTTCCGGCGTGCAGCGCGGCGGCTGGAACGAGATTGCCTGGGAGAATTTCCTTCAGAGCTACGGCCTCGGCGTTGGCCTTGGTACGGTGCGGACATCCAGCCTGCTCTATGCGCTGCTTGCCGGTGTCGGCATACCCGGCACGTTCTTCTACTTTGCCTTCTGCTTCACGTCGTTCGTGGGCAGGAGAGCCACGTCCTTTCACGAACACACCGTGCGCATCGCGGCACGAAACGGCTGCCTTGGACTGATGGTCGGCGACCTCGTCGTCAGCCCCTCCATCGACCAGGGGCTCTTCTTCTTCATGCTTGCGGCATTGTCCGCTGCCAGCCCCGGCTCGCAGCAGGAAAAATCGCGCAACCTCTATCTGGTAGGTGCACGATGAGCGCTTTTCATACATTTGCGATCAACGGTCGCTTTCTGACGCAGAACATGACGGGCGTGCAGCGCTATGCCTTCAATGTCGTCAATGCAATGACCGGCGTGTCGGGTGAAAGATCCATCCCGACGGTGGTCGCACCGGCGTCCGCACCGGAAATCGAGACACTCAACGCGTCAATCCTGCGCAAGGCGAAGCTTTCGGGCCACGCCTGGGAACAACTCTCGCTTCCCCGCGCCTGGCCGGACACACTCCTGAACCTGTGCAACACCGCGCCGCTCACCAAACGGAACCAGGTGATCTGCATTCACGACGCCAACATCTTCACGACGCCGGAAAGCTACAGCGCGAAGTTCAAAGCCTATTACCGCACCGTCCAGCCCTTCGTCGCGCGTCGGGCCATGCGTGTCGCAACGGTTTCGCAGGCCTCTGCGCGTCAGATCTCGCGTCATCTGCAAATCCCGCTTGGCGATATTGCCGTTCTTCCCAACGGCCATGAACACGCACTTCTCTGGGATCCGGCAAAAGCCGAAATCGCTCCGGATCTCGTCCAGCGGATCTGCGAAGGAAACGGGCGTCGGTTCATTCTGGCGCTCGGATCGCGGTCACGGCACAAGAACCTGGATCTGCTGGTTCGCGCGGCACCCGAGCTCGACAGGCTGGGCCTCGATGTCGTGATCGCCGGGGGCGGCGCCGGCATCTTCGAGGAGAACAAGCTGGACGCACATCCGAACGTCCATCTTCTGGGCCGGGTCTCCGATGCCGACCTCGCCTGCCTACTCGACAGCGCACTCTGCCTCGCCTTTCCGTCCCTGACGGAGGGCTTCGGATTGCCGATCGTTGAAGCGATGGCAAGAGGCTGTCCGGTGGTTTCCTCCAATCTGGCAAGCATGCCGGAAGTCTGCGGTCATGCCGCCCTTATGGCATCGCCGTTCGATCCAAAGCCCTGGGTCGCCCATATAGAAGCGCTGAGCACGTCGCCAGACATGCGTCTCGAGCTAGTCGAAAAGGGACGGCAACAGGTCATGAAATTCACCTGGTCGGAAACCGCTGACGGTTATCGGGACCTAATGGAAACCTCCACGGTCACCGCAGCGACGCGCCGGGCCGTTGCCGAAAGCCAGAGGCTCAAGGTCGGCGTCATCTTCGCAACGCGCGGACGCCCCGTCGTCTCCGCCCAGACCCTGCGTCATCTGCTGCGCACACAAACGCTGAAACCCGACACGGTCATCGTATCCTGTGTCGAAACGTCCGACGCCGGTGACCTGGCCGGGCTCGACGGTGTGCGTGTGATCACGGGTCCGGGCGGCCTTCCCGCCCAGAGAAATACCGGGCTGGCAGCTCTCCCCGATGACATCGACGTCGTGGTCTTCTTCGATGACGACTTCATCGCAGACGACGACTGGCTGCGGGTCGCCTGCGAGGCCTTCCAGGACGAAAAACAGGTAGCCTGCTTCACCGGCCGTGTCGTTGCGGACGGCATCAAGGGCCCCGGCATCAGCTATGCGGATGCCGTCAGGATTCTGGAGGAAGACCCCGGCGCGCCGCCGCTCTGGACAGAGCCGTTCAGCCCCTATGGCTGCAACATGGCCTTCCGGATGGCGGCAGTCGCGGACCAGACATTCGACGAACGCCTCGTCCTCTATGGCTGGCTCGAGGATCGCGATTTCGGCGCCGCCGTCGCAAAGAGCGGGGGTCAGATGGTGAAATACGATCTGGCACGCGGCGTGCATATGGGAACCAAGTCCGGACGCGTCAGCGGCCTTAAGCTCGGCTACTCGCAGATCGTCAATCCGATCTACCTCATGAGCAAGGGTACGATGACATTCCGGCAGGTCGCCGGGCAGATATTCAGAAACGTAGCAAGCAATCTGGCACTTTCCCTGCGCCCTGAACCCTTCATCGACAGAAGGGGACGGGTAAAGGGCAACGTGCTCGCGGTAATGGACCTCATGAAGGGACGGCTGGATCCGGAGCGGGCGGCCACCCTCACTCCGTCCAAGACGCCGGTCGCTGTCAGCGGTGTGGAGAAACAAAGTTGAGCTATAAAGATATTCCTCCTTCAAGCCAGATCATCAGGCGTATCCAGTCCCTGGAACCGCAGAACGATGAGCCGGACCGTAGCCCCCAGGCCCTCGTCGAACTGGTTCTTTCGATCGTCTATCGGTACAAGTTCCTGCTGGTAGGCTGCATGCTTGCGGGCTTTGTGCTGGCCGCCTATTACGCCAGCACGCTGCCGCCTGTTTACAAGGCAACCGCTAGCGTTCTTCTTGAGCCCCGACGTCTCGTTTCGATTGATGGCCAAAGCTCGTTTCAGCGCGATCTGAACCTCAACCGTGTCGACAGCGAACTGGTCGTCATACGGTCCGAACGCCTGTTGTCCGAAGTCTTCGACAGTCTCCAGCTTCAGGACAACCCGGATCTGGCCCCCTCCGAACCCGGCACGATGTCCCGGCTCATCGGCGGCGCCAAGGCGCTGGTGACGGGCACGATCGGCACACTGCTCGGCAAGCCGGCGGACGATGCTGCCGCTTCGTCAGAGGCGATGACAGATCGTGCCGCGAAACGGGATCGGCTCTCCGCTTTCAATCGCTTTGCCAACCGCGTCAGTGTCTCCCGCGTCGGCCAGTCCTTCGTGATCTCCGTCACCTATGCATCCTCTGATGCCGAGCTTGCAGCACGGGTCGCCAACGCGACGATTTCCGCCTACCTGCTGCAGACTGTCGAGGCCGAATTCGAGACCCTGCGCTCCGGAACGGGCACACTTCAGGGGCGGCTCGACGTTCTGTCCCAACAGATGGACACCTCCAGGGCGGCCATGCAGGCCGGCAGGGTGCCGGACGTCCCGATCCCGGACGCCAATGCGCGTGTCATCGGCGAAGCCCAGGTTCCCCTCGGCGCGTCCGAGCCGCGCAAGACGCTCATCGCGGCCTTCGGAGCGACCTTCGGCCTCATCCTGGGGATCGTGTTCGCGACGCTCGGCTTCATCCTGAACAAGAAGATCTGGAACGTGAAGGACCTGCGGCACAAGTTCAGTGTGTCGTGTCTTGCCGAAATTCCGCTGCCGCGGGCACTTCGCCGGCGGTCGAACGGAGGCACCGACGCCGTCAGGACCCTTCTTTACCGCAAGCCCGACGGCAAGTTCACCTCGGCTCTACGTGACCTGCGCACGACGATCGACATGATCTGCGCTCCGTTTGCCGACAAGCGTAACTCGGTCGTGGCGCTGGTTTCGTGGAACGACAGCGCCAATGTCGCCCATATCGGCGAAGGGCTGGCAGTTCTGAGCCATCAGAGTGGCCACCGCCTCACGCTCCTGAACGAGAACCGCCGCAAGGGGGCAAGCTCCGAGGGCAGTGACAACCGCGCAATCACCTTTGCCGACGCCATTGTCGATCCCGAAACGCTTGATGACAGCGTGCTGACGGAAGCTCCCAGCCTGCTGGTTCTTCCGGTCCATTCGCAGAAGACGGAAGTCAATCTGCGCGCGGACTTCAGCAGCCAGCGGGCCAAGGACCTGATTGCAAGGCTCATCGGACGCGGCAAGATCCTCATGGCCCTGCCACCGCTCGGAGAATCCGCCGATGGTCTTTCGCTCGCCGTCCATGCAGATGCCGTGCTGATCGTCATCACCGCCGGCAAGACAACGACGGACAACGTCAAGGATGCGGAGCGCCAGCTCCGCCGCATTGGCGCCAATCTCGTCGGAACCGTTCTGGTCGACAGCTGACCGGGACCGGTTTCAGGCACACCACAGCAAACTGACAGGCGCCCCGGCAGACGATAACGTCTCCGGGGCGAAGTCTTGTCAAAGGCCCGGCAAGCCTCTGCCCGCAGCTCTTGGCCGCGGCTCCAGCGCGCGGAAACATGATCCTGAAAACACGATGACCGACTGAGAGTTGCCATTGCGGGTCAGCTGACAACGGATGGCTCCGTCTCGTTTGCCTACGCGTCAGTCATCGCACGGCGACACGACGCCTCACTCGACGGTCTGCCCCCAGTAGCGGTCGAAGAATTCCAGCCGCGACCGGCCGACGATCATCCGCATTCCCAGGAGAAAGAGCGTCGCCATATAGACCGCCGCCCCAAGCGGCGCGACGAAAACGAGCTCTTCCAGTGCCGGAAGGGAAAAAGCGGCCAGCTCATTGCGCAGCAGGCTCACGCAGACTGCCATCACGATCGCCGCAACACCGACCTTCCAGAGGTTCCTGAGCTGTGCCCCGATAGCGATGCCGACGACAACGCGGGCGAAATAGAGATAGACGACCGCCATGACCAGCGCGAGAAGCGCCCTGCCGAAAGCGACACCGATCACGGAAAACGCGTAGAAGCCTGCGGTCAGCAGAACGAGACGCAGACACAGGTCGATCAGGTTCACCCTGACGATCATGAATGGCCTGTCGGTCGCAAGACAGACCGAGTAGAGCGTCTGGAAATAGGGTATCGGCAACACGGCCATCGCAAGAATGCTCACGAAAATGGCTGCATCATGCCATTGCGGCCCCAGAAGCAGCTCGGTCGCAAGGTCGGAGGTGAGTGAAATGCCGGTGCAGGCCGGCACCGAGATCAGCATTGCGAAGCGGGATGCTTTCAAAAACGCCTGCTTGAGCCGCTCCCTGTCGTTTCCGATCATCGAAAAGGCGGCCATCACCGACTGAAGGGCCGGTCCGATGAGGCTCTGCGTCGGCATGGTCGCAAGATCGCTGGCGATCGCGTAGCGGCCAAGAGAGGCCTTGTCCGCTCCCATCCCGATCAGCAACCGATCGAATTGCCAGTTGAGCGCGGAAACAAGCTGCGCGGCGCTATACCAACCGACAAAGGCGGCAAAGTCGTTGAGACGCTTGAGCGAGAACCTCGGACGATACGGCGCCAGAATGTAGGAAATCACCGTCGCTGCAGCCGCCGCGACCACATAGTTGGCCGCGATGGCCCAATAGGTCGCGCCGGCGTAAAGCAGGATCATCGCCGCCGTGAAAGCGCACAGCTTTCCTCCGAATTCCATCAGGAACGTCTGCAGGAACCCGAGCTTTCGGGCGAAGTGAACCATGGCCGGGCTGACGAAGCCTTTCATGATGGAACCGACGACGATGAAGAGGATCAGCGGCACGAGGCGCGGGTCGTCATTGAAGTAGGAAAACGGCCAGACCACGAGCATGATGAGGATCGCGACCACTCCGCTTCGCATCGCCCCCAGTGTGAAGCCCGTATCCAGATGCTCCGGATCGACCTTCTCCAGCCTCAAAAGCGCCTGCGTGACCGGCACCTCGAGGATGGTGTCGATGATCAGAACGATGGACATGGCCAGGGCCGCAAGCCCGAAATCCGCCGGCGTCAGCACGCGCGCCAGGATCGGCAGCATGATGAAGTCGACCAGGCGCCCGGCAAAACGCGAAAAAACCAGCCAGCTTGCGCCCTTCAGGGCCTTAAGTGCGATCATCGAGAACCTGCATCGGTGGAGAGCCGCTCGCCATCAATGACGGCTTATTCTGGCGGACATGCCACGCAGCGAATAGGTCATTTCGAGCGCGAGCAGCAGAGGCAGCCTGAATGACGAAAAATCCCGGCAGAGCGCGCCCTCCTTCCAGAGGCTGGAGCGAACCGAAACAAGCCGCTGCCGCAAGCCCGTCCTGTCCTGTTCCCGGATGGCCTTGACGTAGTCCACCTTGCCGAAATCGACGGACCGCTCGCGGACATCGAGCACGGCGAGATCCGCCTGCGCGGGAAAGATGATGGACTGCTTCAGCCGGCGCCAGGCAAGTCCGGACTCCGTGAGGATCTGCCGCCCGTCACGGACCTCGTCGATATAGGACAGCACACCGGAAAGAAGCGGATTCAGAAGCTCCGGTCCAAGCGGATAGGTCATGTCGGCCGAATTGGTTCCCACGTTTCCGTCCGGCTTGGTCTCAAACCACTTCACGGACAGAACCTTCGGCTCGAACAGGCTCTCGATGATGTGCCAGTAGCGCAGGACGACCGTTTCGATCCGGAACGGATCATATTTGTCCTGTTCGACGACCAGGCCGGCCAGCCTTGCGAAATGCTCTTCACCAAAGCCCTTGTAGTTGCTTCTGGCAAAGTGAACCGTTTCGAGGCTCATGTCGGGAAGCCCTGCCGCAAGCAATCTCTGGGTACTGCCATAAAGCCCTGTATCGCAAAGGATGAGACGCTTCGCATCACCGGAAATTTCCGCGAGATGGCGCCTGAAGAGCACATTCTGCGACCGTATTTCCGCGTCGGCCTGCCGACCGGCATCACTTTCGAGCAGCGTGTAGAAGTCAGCCGCCACGAAGGGCTTTTCCCAGTTGGGATGCACCTCTATCTCCGGCCCGGCAAGCGCCCTGAAGACATCGGCGAACGACCTGCCTTCGAATTCCCTGCCGATCTCGTCGAGAGCCGCAGCGCTTCGTCGCTCAACTGCCATCCGCGCCGCAATCAGACGCGACACCATCAGGGTTTGCCTTGGCACATCGGCGGGCAGGCCCAACCGGGCAACAACCCGTTCATAGGCTTCCCTGATGCCGGCGCCACCCCGGGCGCAGAAAAGAAGCGCGGCCGGCGCCTCGGAGGTGTGAGCCTGTTGCGCGTAGAGCCAGATCTTCAGGCAGAACTCCGCAACAATGGGACCGAAGACATCGCGTCCGAACGATGTCGGATCGGTGCAGCGTTCGACTGTTCCGGCGCGCGCGGTGATTTCGCCCAGCATCTGCGCCGACCTGACGGCCGCGCCGTTGGCTAGCGAGCGATAGCGCACCATGCGATGGCGCGGAACGTGGCAGGTCTGAAGTCCAAGCGCACCAGGCACCTGGTCGTCGGCCACCTTGTCGTCACCCACATGAAGCATCTGGCCTGCGGAAACGCCCTCCTGTTCCATCACATGCCTGAAAAGCTCGCCGTGGCGTTTGCTGGCAAGAACATCCGCGCTCGAATAGACCCGGTCGATCACGTCGGTTCCGTGGAAATGCGCGATCAGATCGGCGACCTGATCGGCCGACAGCGCCGTGTCACTGATCGCAATCGTCGCAAGACCCTTGTCCCGACAAGCCCTGAGGAAAGCGGAAAGATCCCGGTTGGGGACCAGGGATGTCTTCTCGATCTCGATCTCGATGTCCAGGCGCGCCTGGATGAATTCTTCCGGCAGGCCGAGAATCTGCAGCTGACGCTTCACGATATCGTAAAGCCGCACCTCGCCAACCTCGCCACCGATGCCGAGCGCGCGATAAGCCATCTGCTGCGCAAGACGCCGTGCCTTGACCAGTTCCCGCGGTTTGAAATCATGATTGTGCGTTGCGAGAAACTTCGAAAAAGCCGCCTCAGCTTCCGCAATGCGCGACGTCTGCGACTTGTTCTTTCTCAAAAGCAACGTATCGAAAACGTCTGTCGAAACCACGCGGATAGTCTTGTCTGCATCGATCTTTTCAAAAGGGAATGTATGCAATCTTCACTCCGCAAAACTCAGACCCCCAATTTCTTCTGTGTCGAAATCGGCGGTTACACGCACCCAAATACGAAATCATGAAAAGTAAATTCAATTATGGATATTTCTTACTATACCCCGACGATAAACCAACTTTCCCAAACGTTACAGCGAAATTTGAGTCCATTTTTGCAATAGTGTTGCAATGTTGGCGATTAATTGCTGAAATGATGACAAGGCGGAAATGAACCTCCTCACCTTTGTATAATATCACCTTATTCTGTGTTTATTACCTTTTATATGGGGCACACGTCCTGGGGGCAGTGCGAAATGGAAATATTACAAAAAAAAGTCGAAGTATCCGAAAGGAACTTCGATGCTATCGTGCTTGGCGCCGGTATATCCGGTCTTATCTCTGCTTCAACGCTGGCTCGCATGGGCTGCAAGCGAATACTGGTTGTTGACGAATACAATCATCTCGGAGGCAATCACATTGACTGGTCATCGAACGGCTACACGTTCGATATCGGGAGCCTGATTTTTCAGGACGACTCTCCCTTGCTCGATCACTTTCCCGAGCTGCTGCCGCACTATGTGCACATCCGTCCCAAATGGGCCAGGCTGAACCCGCAAGGGCGCATCACGGCCTACCCCGTCTCGGTCCGCGATGACATCCTGGCCGACGGGCCGCTCGTGACGGCGAAGATACTGGCCTCCGCGCTTTACGCCCGCCTCTTTCATCGCAAGATGGAGAGTGCTGAAGACTTTGCGCGTTACTGGATCGGTGCCTGCCTTCTCGCCAGATCCGGCCTGAAGACCTACATGCACCGCTTTTACGGCATCAAGCCTGACCGCATCGACATCGAACTTGCCAGAAAGCGGATGCTCTGGATCAGCGAGAACGCTTCCCTCTCCAGCGTCCTGCGAAAACTGAAGCCACGCCCGAAGACGGCTGGCCCGAAGAACAGGCAGCTCGCCCGCCCGAAGGAAGGTTTTGCCCCTCTTTACGCTGTCGCACGCGAGAAACTGGAAAAGGCCGGGACCGAATTTCTTCTTGGAACGAGCCTCGAGGCTGTCCGCAAGATCGATGGGGGGTTCGAAGTCTCGACGGATTGCGGATGTTTCCGCGCGGCGAACCTGGTCTCGACCATTCCGGTCAAACAGGCGGCTGCCCTGTGCGGCCTTCCGGAAGGCCAGGCGCTTGAGAGCATCACGCTGATCACCCTCTACTTCAGTTTTTCCGGTGACCGCGGTTTCAACGAGGCTGTCATCTACAACTTCTCGGACCTTGGCGCGTGGAAACGACTGACCGTCTATTCCGATTTCTACGGCAAGGTGAATGACCGCGAATATTTCGCGGTCGAGGTGATCTCCGACTTTCTGGGCGGTGGCGTCGAGCAGGCCGAACAGGACTTCCGGACCCATGTCGCGGAGTCCGGTCTCTTTTCCGGCGATCTGAAGCTGGAAGGAAGCCAGGTCCTGAAAAACGCCTATCCGATCTACAGCCGCGGATCTCAGCAACAGGCCGATGACGCGATTGCCGCCCTTCGGGACTTCGGCATCCTGTCGCTCGGACGTCAGGGCGCTTTCAATTACCAGCCCACCGCTCGCGTCTCGACGATCGAGGCCGAAACCGCTGTGCAGGCCGTCACCTTGAACCCGCCCCTGCCGGATGAGGAAAGCAACGCTGACACCTTGACACAGAAGGTTTCCTGAGAGAACGGATCTGTTCGGGGCCGTGCCACGCGAAGAGTTGAGGCTCTGGCCGTTATCAAGATGGACGGGACGGTTCTCCGTCCTCGCCGTCCGAAAATCCGTATTGGCCAGTCGGCCTGAAACCCGAATTTTGTGACGGGCGCGCTCTAGCTTTGTGAAACACGATATGGTCTAATTTATCAAGGATAATTTTAGTATCCGTCCGATCAGCTTTAGGGCGGTGTTTTGCAGACAGTCTTTCAGAGCGATATTCTGAGAGGCCATTTTCTAGATTTAACTTTTACAGGTTGCCGGTTTTCTTCCGACACCAAAATTGCGTGAGTACGATTTGCATGCGCATTCTACATATTCTGAATCATACCCAACGCCTGAACGGGCACGTTCATGCCGCGGTCGATCTGTCCTGCGGACAGAAAAAACTTGGCCATGAGACAGCTGTCGCCAGCGGCGGCGGTGACTTTGACCCGCTCTTGACGAAGCACGGGGTCGACACCTTCGAGATTTCGCATGAGAGACGGCCGCTGACGCTGCTGAAGTCGCTCTGGACGCTATTCTCTCTGGCTCGCAGCTGGAAACCGGACGTCATCCACGCACACATGATGACAAGCGCGGTGCTCTCCTGGCCCGTTTCCAAGCTTCTGCGCATTCCGCTGGTCACGACCGTTCACAACGAATTCGAAAAAAGCGCCATTCTCATGGGACTGGGCGATCGGGTCATCGCCGTCAGCAAGGCCGTACGCGATTCCATGGAAAAGCGCGGCGTCTCCGCCTCGAAGCTGGAGGTGGTCCTGAACGGAACCATCGGGTCCGTGCGCGAAGGCCCGCGGAACTCGGAGCCGCCGTCCGTCCGGCATCCGGCAATTCTCGTCGTGGCCGGGCTGCATCCGCGCAAGGGACTGCCCTATCTCCTGGAAGCCTTCGAGACCATTCACGGGACGTTTCCCGAGGCCAATCTCTATATTGTCGGCGACGGCCCCTACAAGGACCAGTACCGCGAACAGGCGGAAGCCCAGTCATCGAGCGGCAATATCGAATTCCTCGGCGGACAGAAGGACCCGTTCAAGTGGATGGCGGCAGCCGATATCTTCGTTCTGCCGTCGCTGGCCGATCCCGCCCCTCTCGTTATCTGCGAGGCACGGGAAGCAGGCTGTGCCGTCATCGGAAGCGATGTTGGCGGCATTCCCCAGCTTCTGGAACATGGCGAGGCTGGTATCGTTGTCCCGGCGGAAAACGCGGAAGCGCTGGCTGGCGCTCTCTCTACCCTTCTTGCGGATCCGGACGAATTGGCGAAGTGGAAGGAAAAGAGCCAGCTGCGCATCGAGTATCTGACCGTCGATCGCGTCGCACGGGAAACCTGCGAGATTTATGACGGCCTGCGCCGCTCGTTCGGCAAGCTGGCGCTGGAAGCCGGCACACATACCTGATCCGGCGCTTCGTTGGCGCGGGTCTCATGCTCTCGCGCCGCAAATGCACGTGAGCGCTCGTGCCGATCCGAAACGCTCACCCCAGTTCGCCTCAACCGGAGCAGCAACAGACCGTGATCAAGCCGCTGAACCGACGTAACCTCCTCCTGCGCACCGCCGGCGCCCTCGGCACGGCGGCCATCGCGCCAAACGCCGCCTTCTCTTCCACAGACGAATACATCGATCCAACCGAGGGTCTCGACCTCGTGTTCGAAGACCCCTTTGCCATGATCGATCCGGCGATCTGGTACGCCGGCCCCAAGGCGACGACGTATGACACCGGGTTCTACGGACGGTCTGCCTTTGCGCGCATCCAGGGCGAGGAAGGCTATCAGCCCTACGCAATCGTCGACGACGGCGACACGGAAAACGGCAAGGCTCTGCAGATCTCCGCCAAATATATTGGCCGCAAGATGAACGTGCCGAAATATTACGGCAACGATCTGCCGGAATTCCAATGGATTTCGGGAAATCTTCAGACCGCCCGCAAGGACGGCACGATCCTGAAAGGTTGGCGCGACGGCTATTTCGAAGCCAGGATGTGGTTTCCGGCCCACCCCTTGAGCTTCCCCGCCTTCTGGCTGATGAACGGCCGCAGCATCCTCTATCCGAAAACCAGCGTCGAGATCGACGTTGTCGAGCACAAGGGCTTCGAACCTGACCTTTACGGCACCTATCTGCATGAGTGGGGCGAGCCGGGCCTGCATCACGAAAGCACCGGCGTACCTACTGGAACCGACATCACCAAGGGATACTTTCGCTACGGCGTCCTGATCGACCGGGAAAGCTGCAGCCCGTTCTTCGAGCGCCGGCGGATCAGAGACCCAAAGACCGGCGCTCCCCAGATATGGAAGATCGGGCGTTCAAGCGAACTGGACGAGTTGAACGACGTCTTCTGGCCGCTCATCACTCTTGCCCTGCGCTCCGACGTGTCCTTCCCCGATCCCCTAAAAGAGGAAGACAAGGAGACCTCGATGCGCGTCGACTATTTTCGCGTCTACCAGTAGGACAGCGTCCGGACGGCGCTCTATTCGAAGCGCCAGTAGTCCGCCGGTTTTCCGCAAAGCGCGAGCAATTTCTGGCTATCTTCATAAACCCGGTCCCGGGCCTTCTGTCGAACCGCGTCGCTCATCAACGGCTTGCCGTCGAATTTCGGGCGCAGCACCGACTTGAGCATGGGCGAGACAACGGGAATGCGCCCCCCCGCCTTCACAACCGTGTTCAGATGTGTCCGCATGAACTTCAGGAATGCGGTATCGCGTACGCGGACATTCGTTGACGGGTTGAGGTGCAGATTGCCGATATCCGGGTCTTCCCACTCCTCCGCCCCGAGAAAATCGAAACAATTATTGAGCTCCGTTACCGGGTCACGTTTGTAGTCCTCGAAGAAAACTACATGAACACGACTGCGCGAGAACGAACGAATGAATGCGCTGACCCGCTCGTAGTAAAGCGACTCTCCGACGACATCCTCCACGTCCTGTTCGATCGCCTGCTCGACGCTCAGCGGCACATCCTGCCAGCGCTCCTCGGACCATTCACGATGCTTGCCGTAGGTGGCCATGCTCTTGAAAGCGGATTCCATCCGGGCAATCGGGTGCCGGACGATATAGATGATCTTCATGTCGGCAAGGTTTTCAGTGAGCCTCGAGATCACGGTCTGCTGATAAACCGGCGATCCATAGGCAACGCTGCCTTCACCCCGAAAAGCAGCGTCCCGCCCCTCCCTGAACAGCGATTTGTACCAGCCCCATCCCTTCTGATAGACGCTGTCGAACGCGAGGAAATTAGGTTCCTTCGGCTCGCAAACATAGACGTCCGGATGCATGGACAGTGCGCCGCACAATGTGGTGGTGCCGCATTTTGCAGATCCTGCGACAATAAAATTTGGTAGTGCGCCCATTTCTACCTCAACAATTCGGTGATAATTGACAACGAATTGCATCGACCAAGCGTCGTATCTATTTTTTATTCAAAATCACATTCCAAGAGAGCTGATTTATATGACATGGCATCCACACCTTAATGAGTACGTCAACGTATAAACTCCCGTCCGGACAGCCATACTTTCGCCTAACAAACCTCTAATCGACTGATTTTTCTAAAAAATTTAAATACATCAGTGAATGCAATCAACGATTGCTCAAAAGCATACAAAACACACAGTCGATTGTCACCATGGTACTGCCGCTTGGGAAAGTTCAATTTTTCCTTTGGCACGAGCAAACGGACAAACAATCCCTTGAGACAGGCATAGGCCTCTCCCCAAACGCTCGCATCGAGGGTCAGATGCCGCATCCGCACAGGACCGAACCACACGAACCGAAATTCCTGCGCTAAACCACATTTTGACGAGGCTCGGATATCTCGTGTCACTTTCGGCCGCATTCATGCGCATTGCCGCGTGACTCTTGCCGCGCCGCAAATATGATTGCAGTGCGGCCTGCTGGCCGTCTCTTTTCAGATCAAGGATTTTCAAGAATGCGCGTTGCAATGATTGGGACCGGTTACGTCGGTCTTGTTTCCGGAACATGTTTTGCCGATTTCGGCCACGTGGTGACCTGTATCGACAAGGACGCCTCGAAGATCGACGCCCTGAACAACGGCC